>NZ_JAJOLR010000001.1:0-1802406 GCF_021129245.1 Pontibacillus sp. HN14
GCTTTTCGGTGGGAGTAAATCTTCCCATAAATGATCCCCCTATTTTTGTCCTAAGATAGGGGGGCACTTCAGCTTTTGCCCGAGGAGGCTCGGGAGTCCGTCCGCAGGAAAGCGAGTGATTTCTGAGGTCCACCTTTTCACGATTATAGGTAACGGAAACGATTCTCTCATTCAATTAAAGTACCGAATACAACTAGATTCTTATAGTTCAGGATTAATTAGAATTGGTGGGATGGGTGGTTCGCCGATAATGAAAGCTGGTCCTTTGCCGTCGTTAAGGGGATATCCATAAGGGTATGGCCCTGGGCATTTGGCTGAGTAGGGGAAGGTTTGGGAGTAAAAGGGAGGGTAAAAGAATAAGCCGTCGTATACTCCCCAGAAAACATCAGCTGACGCTCCAAATGGAAAGGTCCGAAACGGATAGCCGTTCCAAAACGCGTCCTGTTCCAATGATCTCTCCTTATTTCCAAGAGGTAAAAAGGAAAATATAGATTGTGCCATAATGATTCGTCTCCTTCCATCGAGTGGTTGTTGGTATAGTCTATGCAGGTAATGGGAGATGTGTGGAGGGGGGAGGGATCTGGCCGAGCGAATAAAGAAGGTCCTCAACGATCCAGTTTTTCATAAACAACATGTTCAAGCTCCTCTCATACCTTATAAGGAAGTAGCCTAGTAAGGAGTGTGAAGGATGGTAAAAGAAGAAGTACAGCAGTTAGTGAATTACCTGATTGAAATCGAGCATGTCTCAACGACCCTTTATTTAGCGATGTCTGCCTATTTAGATCGTCAGGATTATACGGGAATGGCGAAGTGGTTACGGTTACAGTCGGAAGAAGAACGGACGCATATGTTATCATTAATTGATTATTTAGCTGGGAAAGATGGCGTGGTGAAACTGGGGGAAGTGCCGGCGCAACCGAGTGATTTTGGGACACCTCTTGAAACGTTTCAGAAAGTACTCGAGCACGAACAATTCGTTACAAACGCCTATCGCCAAGCCTATGAATATATCCTTCCGATCGACCCTCAGACCGCTGTCATTGTGCAAGACTTCTTAAGAGAGCAGATTGACGAAGAGGCTCAATCTCTCACGATCGTTCAAAGGTTAAAGATTGCAGCTGACAACCCATCGGCCCTGTTAGTGATCGACCAGGAGTTAGGGCAACGACAGCCGGGAGCGGCAGCAGGGGGATAATCGAAGATAAGCAGGTGATTGTATGTGTAAGAACTTATCCATAGAAGCGGCTATGAAGAAAGCGAAAGCATCTATTGAACTTGAAGGGTTCAACGTAACGAAGGAGCATGACGAGCTTGTGCGAAAAAGTTTGAACGATGAACTGACGCATGAGCAATTTATGGAAGAGGCTAAGCAGTTAGCTGCTAAGCGGGAACGTTAATATCGACAACTTAAAGCGTGTGGATTCTATAACCAAATGGCGTGCCAATCTAACTGATAGGCACGCCATTTGGTGTTTCACTTAAGATCGATCCAATTTTAAAAAGAGCTACCCCCGTCTAAGCGGCAAGGTACAACACCTGAACGAACCGCCTGATTTAATAATCTCAGAGAAATCAACAGGGATCACATGAAAGCCTTTTTCCTCAAGAATTCGATTCATTCGGTCGTTCTGAGGCAGACTAATGATCATTTTGTCCCCAATGGATAAAACGTTTGGGCCCATTTGGAACTGTTCGTCACGTGTTACTCGAATGAGATTGAACATCGAAGAGATTCGCCCCAGTCCTTCAGGGGTGAACGCAGAAGGGTACACTAGAGCTGTTTCCTCATCCACGATATTAAATACACAATCAAGGTGGAGGATGGACTCATGAAGGGGCAGGGCCACGACCTTATAAGAAGGCAGGCGATCTTGCAACGCCTCTATGGCTTCCATAGAAGTTCGCCCACTTTGTCCAACAAATATAGTCGTTCCATGCACAATTACATCGCCTCCTTCGATAGAAGAAGGGAATTCATTGTGATAGGGGATTTCGTTGGCTTCAAGCCATCTTTTTAAAGTTTCTGACTCTGGCTGTCTAATCGTTTCACTCATAGAGGCAACGTACAGTTCATCATGAAGCGCAAATCCTATATCCCTTGTGAAAACTTGCTCAGGTAGGGCGGGATCAGGTGAAAGCTCTTCTACTTCCACGTGCTGGTCTTGCAACACGCGCACAAATTGTTCATGCTGTTCTTGAGCGAGAGGGATATTTATATTTTGATTCTGATAATGTTTCTGTGTTTCGTTGATCACTTCAGTAATTTCCATAAAAGAAGGTTTCACGACGAGGACTTTGTGTAAGGTATCGTATTCTGATCTACATTGGATGCGGTTGTCTGTTTCTAAACTCTTCATGCTTGTAACCTCTTTCTACTGATTTTTAACGTTATTTATGATGGAATGGACACTTGCCTTCAATTGGCTTAATGTCGTCTCCTATAAAAGACTGTTTCCACTCATTATGCGTAGGATCGCCAAAATGGCTGATGTCAGGATGAGTAGGGAGCTGGTCCCATTTCTCAACGCGGGCTCTCACCTTCTCCCGAGACATGATTCCTCCTTTTTCAGTTCCCTCTAAACCTTGAAAAATCACCCGAGGCTGGAACCCCAAAATTAAGCTGTTCCCGAGATTTCTCGTCTTCCGTTGTTTATAGGCAGGGGCATTTCCGAAGGTGAAAATCGGCTCGCCCCCAAAGTGAAAATCCCATAAATAATGCTCAGGATCCTTTGGTGCACCTTCTGGCCAAGGGAAGCGATCCTGATTGTGTAAATACTGTAAAATCTCCCAAAAATACGAGCGGTAATAATCCACTGATTTTTCCTCTTTTTCGGGTTCCACAAAGATAAACAACCCGTGCCGCGGCGCATTCGGTTCCTTGAACAAACTTAAGAAACTTTCAACGGCTTCAGGTAGGTGGTCCCACTTATCATGACTTATATAGGAATAACGAAGCTCGCCTATTTTTTGAGCCTTCATACCAAAAAAACAAGGAAACGTTGGATCCGTCACAATTTCACTAAACGTTTGATATTCATTCACAAGCCACTCAGGCAGGTGATCAGACTTGTCAAAATCCTCTTTCGTAAGCAAATAAGGGCTTTTCGTTTTTAACATGTTTCTTCTCCTTTATATGTAATTCGTGATGGAGAATCTTGGATGCATGCTATCTAGTGTGTATAACCTGATTTGGGAAGGGTGAAACATTCTATTGTAAAATAGTTTTAGAGGAGATAGAGGGAGAAATCGCTTTCAATATTTTACAGAAAATATGGATCTAACTAAATAAAAACGCACCCCCATCGGAGGTGCGTACTAGAGCTTTGTATGTTATTGAAAATTATTCCCATCATGTCGATGTCTGGCCTGGTCTAATGACGTTTCTGTATAAACCTGAGTCGAATCACTAACGTTTTTGACCCCTTCTTCAGGATCAATATTTAACTTTCTTTTCTTCGCAATCATATCAATCACAAAACCAAGAACAAGGAGCGCTCCCATAATGATCAGCAAAAACAGCCACATAGGCATAGCGGCATCTCCTTTCCTACCTTAACCTGATTTACTTTTGTAGCTTTATATTTTTAGTATATCATAAGTATGATCTGAATTGTATTTTATTTCCTTATATATGGAAGAATCAGGTGTTATAAGTTCCATGAGGCGAGCTTGAAGATTTGCTCATTTTCAGTAAGCTATTTAAGCCCTTGTTATCTAATTCAGCACGTTTCCGTCTCTTCTATACTTGGTAAAGGTGGTTCGGGAAAGTGCGAGACTCCTGCGGCAACGTGAGCCTATCCAGCTCCGGCGTGGAGGACCTAGCGTGATAAGTCATCTTTTTTACAAAGGCAAACCGCCTTTTCCAAAAAGCTGTCTTATCCGTACGGTCCTAAGCACCACGCCTGCACTTTTAAACTAGGTGAGACCCCGGAGGCCGGCAAAGGCGGTTGAGGAGGCTCATCAGCTCCCCACAGGAAAGCGAGTAGTTTCCAGGCCCACCTTAAACTCAACTAAAGCCCAATAAAAAAGCCGCGCAAACAGTTACGTTTGCGCGGCTCGTCTTATTATTTCTCTTCATTAGGAGAGTCCGTTAACGGTTTGTCCTCTTCCTCATCATCTAAGAATCGAAGTAAATCCCCGTATACAAGCTTATCAGACAGGTTCAATTCTGTTTGAGCTTTTTGGACAATGGTATCACATTCAGAACCTTCTAGTTCTTGCCCTGTCGCTTTATCGTAGCACTTCTCGGATTCACCGTCGTAGACGTATTTGTCAGTAATAACGGATCCATCACGTAGAATCGCTAAGTCTTCGCGATCTTTAGCAAGTAGGTCTGTACCAAACTGAATATCGTCTTCCGTTTCAACTCCTAGTAAGTTTAGGATCGTTGGCTTCACGTCAATTTGACTTCCGACTGTATCCATTGTTTTCCCTTCAAGACCAGGGGAGTGGATGATGAATGGAACACGCTGCAATTGCGTGTGCTCAAATGGTCGGATTTCAGTTCCTGTAATTTCAGCCATCGCACGGTTATGGTTTTCAGAGATTCCGTAGTGGTCACCGTAGAATACGAATACGGTATCTTCATACTCGCCGGCTTTCTTCATGTCTTCCATGAATGTCTCTAAAGATTTATCCATATAACGCGCAGTTTGGAAGTAACGGTCTACTGTGCCGTCTCCAGTGTTCGTGCGGTCGATCATGACATCCTCTTCGTCGTTAAGAACGAAAGGATAGTGGTGCGTAAGCGTAATGAACTTCGTATAATATGGTTTCTCTAAGCCTTTAATCTTAGACATGGATTGTTTAAAGAACGGAATGTCCTTTAAGCCATAGTTAACAGAGTTCTCCGTTGTAACATTATAATCTTTCTTCGAGAAGAAACGATCATAACCTAAGGCTGGGTACATCACATCGCGGTTCCAGAAACTATCGTTGTTTCCGTGGAATACGGCAGATGTGTAGCCTTTTTCTTTTAGAATTTCAGGTGTTGCATTGAACTCGTTACCAGCATTGGTCGTAAAGACGGCTCCACGAGGAAGTGGATAAAGGGAGTTCGCAATTGTGAACTCAGCGTCTGATGTCTTTCCTTGACCTGTGTTGTGGTAGAAGTTATTAAAGTAAAGCGTATTTTTGTCTCTTACTAAATCGTTTAAGAATGGAGTAACTTCCTTGCCGTTTACTTTGTAATCAATAATAAAGTTCTGCAAGGATTCCATTGAGATCAGAACAACGTTTTTGCCTTCAAGTTCTCCGAAGTTTTCGCTTTTCGGGTCTTTCTGACTGGATAAGTAACTGCGTACTTCTGTTAACTCATCACTTTCAGCGAAAACGCGGTGACTCTGGGTGTTCGCTGTCATAATAGAATCGTATAGGTGGAAGTTATACACACCCATAAGTTTTACGAACATCGCACGGTCGAATGTACGTGTTAATAACTCAGAACGTTCGTCGTTCGCCATGTTCAGGTTTAATGAAATGGCTAGAAGCGCGGTAGCAAATAAAGCGCCCATTGTACGCTTTTTCACGCTGAGTGTGAGCGTACCTTTCTTCATGCGTGCCCAAACCATTAATGCGACTACGTCAACCCAGAACAGTAAGTCTGTAAAGCTCATTAATGACTTAGCACTTCCGCCAAGCTGAGCGAAGTTCTTGTACTGCATCAATACCGGGATGGTAATGAAGTCGTTAAAGAATCGGTAATACACGACGTTTGCAAATAACACAAACGACATAATGAAGTATAAGGTTAGAAACGCTTTAATCCGTTTCGCTTTTGGAAAGATAAAACTAAGTCCTAAGAAAAATAAAATCGACCCTAGTGGTGTAAGAGCCAAGATATATTCTTGCGTTGTGTTTTCTAAATCTAGGTTAAAAGAAAATCTGAATGCTAAGTACGATTTGGCCCATAGCAAAACTGTCGCTATGAGGAAGAAGAATAGTCCATTCTGTAGCAATCGGTCTACTCTTTTATTCATGTGTGATCCTCCTTTGATCGCCTGGTTCCATGATTGATTGTGATTGAGGATATCGTGCTTTTTATCTGTATAGTCAAAGTACTTGAGATCCTACATTTACAAATTCTTTAGAATTTCATTATAGAACGATTTTTGAAAAGGTCAATGGGAACACTACTAAAATTAGCCAATATTCCTATAAAAATAGACTTTATTCATAGAAATGTCACTCTTTAATGCCTTCGACCTTACAAAAAGTTAACATGCATTTAATATAATATCAAAGGTTATTTTTTACATAAATAGTAAATTAAAAAAGCCTGTCCTCGGTATCCTCCTTTATACTCACCAATTCTCAACCTTCTAAACTATAAATTCTACTTTAGCCAAGTGAAGCGTGCCAGACACCCTTTCGTGTTGTAAAGCACCGCAGGGTGTCTGACACGATCATCTTTTTCCGTTTTTTGTTAAATGCTCTCGGGTGTTCTACTATATAATAAGGAAGAGAGGAGGTTGGCTGTTGTCTGGTATTGGGCTTTTAGGTGTGGTGTGGCTCCTTTTGATTGTTGGGCTCATCGTTTTGTTCCTAGTATCCTTTACGTATTTCCTTAGGAGAACGTTTCAAAAAAATGTCGGCGATCGGTTGGAACGTGTGGAGAAGAAAGTGGATGGGTTGACGGAAAAATTTCAGAAGAAATGACATGGGGAATATATAATAGGAGAGAGGCAGGAGCCTCTCTCCTTTTGTGTATCCGTTATTATACATTAAACACTTCAGCAAGATGCTGACGAAGTTCTGTCATATACGTATCGATATCAGGGTTTTTGATTACATCAAATGCGCCAAAGCTCTTCAGTGGTTCCATACCGACGTATTTCTGCATGTTATGAAGATGATCAATTGCTCCTTCGAGATCTTGGCCTTTAAAGAATTCTTCGTCTTTACTGAACGCATCTTTTGGAGCGTTCCATGTTGTAGAGAACATGTACTTTCTTCCGGTCATCAGGCCACCTTCTCCGTACTTACCTCCACCGCCGAAGAAAATACCTGGTTCATAAACTGAATCCATATAAGTCTTTGTTGCACCAGGAAGGCTGAACCAGTACATCGGTGTTTGAACAACGATGGTATCAGCCCATTTGAATTTTTCTTGTTCTTCTTTTACATCGTAGCCTTCACTTACAACTGTTGTTTTGACTTCATATTTTGAAGAGAGCTTGGTTACAATTTCATCATAAAGCGTCTTATTCAAACGTCCCTCAGCAATTGGGTATGGTTCGTGTCCATTTATAACTAGAATATTGTTCATCTTAAACATCCTTTATCATATAGTTTTATTGTTCGAAAACCATCGAACTGTTTTAAACTATAGCACCCTATTAAGTGGAATGCAAACAAAAAAAGAACCACCAAAAAATGGTGGTTCTCCGAACACGCTATAAATCTTCTTCATTTACTTTTCCGATCGCGTCGAGTAATCCAGGGAACTTTCCTTCAATTTCTTCTGTCCGTATGGAGTAAAAATGCTCCTTTCCTACAATTCTGGCCTGGATAAGCCCGGCTTCTCGTAATACTTTTATATGATGAGATACGGTTGATTTCGGTAATTGAAGTTGAAGCGTGTAATGGGTACAGTTATTCTCATGCGTGTCCCGAAGACACCGGATAATCTTAGCTCGGTTCGGTTCACTCAGGGCCTGCAAAACTTTTGTAAACGTTACGCTTTCAATTGGTGGATGATAAGGTATTTTCATAATTCATATTGTATCGATTATCATACTTGAAGGCAAGACAGTGGACTCTTGATAGTTGAAAAGGGTCCTGTGTACTGAGAGTCTTTTAGAACCTTTTTTTAACAATATGCAATTTTGTGGCATAGCTTCTTCAAGAGAAGGGTATTCCCTTTACATAATTAAAAAAAGGAGAGAAGAACCATGCCAAAAGCATTATCTGGGAAATTGGCCTTATTTATGTTAGCGATCTTCGTCGGGCAATTACTCGCGCTTTTAATTGTCGGCTCCATAGAAGGACTTCTAACGATTGTCACCTTCTCACATCTTACACGCTACACAGCGATTATCGGTCTGATCGTCGGGGTTGCAGGTGTCTTACAAGAAAACGGAAAGGGGAGAATCATTCCGATTTTAACCCTTGTACTAAGTGTTGCATTAGCAGCCTTTAATGGCTATTTAATGTTTATCTGGGGATAACCTGTGAAAAGAAATCCGTAATTGTCAGAGTCGCAGTCGTTTCATAGCTCACTTAACGATTATTAAAATTTTTAACTAAAAAGTTTGAAAAATCCTTTGACATTTTTATGATACACTTGTAACATATGGATTAACGAAAAACACATATGCATACAATCTTCTTATCCAGAGAGGTGGAGGGAATGGCCCTTTGAAACCTCGGCAACGGATCCTGATTAACAGGGCACCGTGCCAATTCCTTCAAGCATACGCTTGAAAGATGAGAAGAGACGGATCTACATATACGTAAATCCCCTCTTCTTATTTTTTTAAGAAGAGGGGATTTTTTATTGTCCATAAGGGAGTGAAATGGACCGGATTTAGCTATAAAACCAAGTTATCATATCTGTTTTATCAGTATTAAAGGAGGCAGGCAGCATGATCGAGTTACACAATATTGAGAAAGTGTACCATAAGGATGAACAAATCATTCGAGCAGTCGATGGAGTGGACCTATCAATTGATAAGGGAGCTATTTACGGCGTAATTGGATTTAGCGGGGCGGGGAAAAGTACACTCCTTCGTTGCGTCAATCTCATTGAGCGCCCTACATCTGGAGAGGTGAAGTTAGACGGGGAGGACCTGACCAAGTTGCCAAAGGCAAAACTAAGGAAAGTCAGGCGGCGTATTGGCATGATCTTTCAACATTTTAATTTGCTAGAATCGAAAACCGTCTATCAAAACGTTGCTTTCCCCTTACTTCTTGACGGACAAAAAGGGAAACATGTGGAAGCTAAAGTGAAAGAGCTTCTCGATTTTGTTGGCTTAGCTGATCAAGCAGGGAAATATCCAGATGAACTCTCCGGCGGTCAGAAACAGCGTGTAGGTATTGCGCGCGCCCTTGTCCGGTCTCCTGAAGTCCTCTTGTGTGATGAGGCGACTTCGGCGCTTGATCCTCAGACGACGGATGCGATTCTTGATTTGTTAAAGGAAATTCGCGATCAGTATAAGATTACGATTTTAATGATTACCCATGAGATGGGAGTCATTCGTGAGATCTGTGACCGGGTTGCTGTAATGGAGGGAGGAAAGGTGATCGAAGAAGGATCGGTCTTTGATATTTTCTCTAGTCCCAAGCATCAGACGACAAAGAACTTTGTGAGTTCGGTGATGAACGATAAGATTCCGGATTCGATTCTAGAGGCTCTAGACAGTACCCGCCATGTGTACCGGATTACGTTCTTACGGGAAAAAGCATCTGAGCCCATTCTCTATAGAGCTGCGGCTCAGCACAATGTTGAAGTGAATGTGTTATACGGGCAAATAACTGAATTGCAAGGTGAACCATTTGGAAGTCTGATTGTCGAATTTATTGGAGGAGAGAAAGAAATTTTTAAGGCCCTTCATACAATCGGGCAATCCGTTACATTGAAAGAGGTGACAAGAAATGCAAGTTGAATTAGCTACATTTTGGCCAAAGATTTTAGAGGCAACACAAGAGACTGTCGTTATGGTAGGCATCGCTTTACTGTTTGCGGTCGTAATTGGATTACCCCTTGGGATTTCTCTCGTTGTAACGAGGAAGAATGGACTGCTAGAGAATGGCCCTCTATTTACTGTATTAAACGGCGTGGTGAACTTCTTCCGTTCAATTCCGTTCATTATCTTGCTTGTTGCTATTCTACCGATCACTCGATTTATTGTCGGTACTTCAATTGGGACAGCGGCAGCCGTGGTGCCCCTTGTATTCTTCTCAGCGCCTTATATTGCAAGGCTCGTTGAGAGTAGTTTGCTAGAAGTGAATCCAGGGGTTGTAGAAGCAGCAGAATCGATGGGAGCCACACCCTGGCAAATCATTCTACGCGTATTTTTGCCAGAAGCATTAAGCTCTCTCGTGTTAAACATCACGATCGCAACAATCGGCCTTGTCGGAGCATCGGCGATGGCAGGTTTTGTAGGAGGCGGTGGTCTTGGAGATTTAGCGATTGCCTATGGGTACCAGCGCTTTGAGACAAACGTCATGATCATAACGGTGATCCTGTTGGTCATCATTGTTCAAACCGTTCAAACATTAGGAAATTACGTATCAAAAGCAGTTCGTAGACGATAAAAGGAGGAAATTACATATGAAAAAGTGGATTGTATTCATCGCAGTATTAACAACATTAGGAGCGGCCCTTGCAGGGTGCGGCAGTACGGAAGCAGAAGGGGAGACCAAAACCGTTAAAATTGGAGTCAGTGGTTCTGGAGTACCTTTGTGGGATCCGATTAAAGAACGTGCAGCAGAAGAAGGGATTGATATTGAGCTTGTCGAGTTTGCCGATTACGTTCGACCGAACCTTGCCCTTGCCGATGGAGATATTGATTTAAACGCATTCCAGACGGTTTCCTATTTCGATGCGTTCATTGAAGAACACGACCTCGATCTTGAGCCGATTGGAACGACGCTTATTGCACCAATGGGCGTTTACTCAGAAAAGTATGAAGACCTAAGTAACATCCCAGAAGGAAGCGCGATTGCGTTACCTAAAGAAGCAACGAACATGGGCCGGGCACTACTTCTTCTTGAGAAAGCTGGCTTGATTGGACTTCCGGAAGACTTTGATGGGAACGGATCATTAGAGAAAGTCGAAGAGAATCCAAAGAATTTAGAATTAACTCCAGTTGTAGCTGCGCAGACACCTCGCGTGTTACCAGATGTAGCTGCAAGTGTGATTAACAACGGTGTAGCTGTTGAAGCAGGATTTGTCCCTGTTGAGGATGCGGTATTTATTGAAGGAGACACAGCGACCCCTTATATTAATATTATTGCAGCACGAGCTGATGAAGCAGATAAAGAAGCGTATCAAAAAATTGTAGAGATCTATCAAACAGAAGAAACAGCTGAACACATTCGTGAAACGTATAACGATTCTTTAATCCCGACGTTCGTATCATTAGAGAAAATTGGCTGGTAATCGCCAGTAAAAGGAGTGAACGGCATGAGTACAGTAGAGAAAACGCTTGAAGGAGTCGTGACGGGCTATGTGGATGACCGCGAGGAAGTCTACTTAGATGTGAGTCACCGCATCCATCAGAATCCAGAGATCGGGAATGAAGAATATTTTGCCAGTGAAACGTTGTGTAAGCTGTTAGAAGGAGAAGGATTCGAGGTTACAAGAGGCATCCCGGAACATGAGACAGCTTTTATCGCTCGGAAAAAAGGGAGCGCGAAAGGACCGAAAATTGGCTTTCTCGCAGAATACGATGCTTTACCTGGACTTGGGCATGCTTGTGGGCACAATATTATTGGAACAACGAGCACACTTGCTGCGATCTCCCTTAGTAAAGTTCTCGACCAGACTGGAGGAGAGGTGGTCGTCCTCGGAACCCCGGCTGAAGAAGGGGGACCGAATGGAAGTGCGAAAGGGACATTTGTCAGACACGGTCTTGTTCAGGACCTTGATGCGTGCATGATGGTTCATCCATCCAATCAGACGAACGGAACATCTGACTCCTTGGCTGTTGATCCGCTAGATTTTGAATTCTATGGTCAATCAGCCCATGCCGCAGCGAAGCCAGAGTACGGGATAAATGCGCTAGATGGTGTCATTCAGCTCTTTAACGGAGTCAACGCCATTCGCCAACACGTCACAGATGACGTACGTCTTCACGGTGTCATTCTAGATGGAGGCGTCGCTCCAAACATTGTTCCTGACTACGCAAGAGCACGCTTCTTTGTAAGAGCCGCTACCCGCGAGGCGTGTAACGAAGTGACAGCAAAAGTAAAACGCATCGCAGAAGGAGCAGCCTTAACAACCGGAGCTTCTGTAAAAGTCACACCCATTCAAAACGGCGTCGATAACCTCGTTTTGAATACTCGATTTGATGAAATCTTCAAAGAGCACATCATAGCCCTTGGAGAGAACTATATCGAAGAAGGCCGCGAGGGGATCGGTTCAACCGATGCAGGAAACATCAGCCAAGTCGTACCAACCATCCACCCCTATATCAAAATCGGCTCCTCTGACCTCGTCCCCCACACCGACGCATTCAGAGAAGCAGCCATTTCAAAACGTGGCGACTTAGCCCTTCTTCGTGGATCAAAAGCACTTGCCTTAACTGGCCTTGAATTACTAACGAACGAAGAATCCTTGCAAGAGGTTCAGAAAGAATTTGAACTGAAGAAGAATGGTTGATAAAAGGAGTTATCTCGATATGGGGTGACTCCTTTTTTTGTTTAAGCTAACGCAAACGGAAACATTCTCCCATTTTATGAATCGAAACGTGTCTATCGTTGTAGAAATATTTCCTGGGGAATACCCAAAACGTGTAACCTATGACTCATATTCCTCCTGAAGTGTTTAATAGCACCACGATGGGTGAAAAGAACAACTAACAAACCAAAGGAGGAGTTCACATGTTACACAAATTAATCGACAAGATTGTAGCCATCGTAACGTTCATTCCAAGAATGATCGGTCGCCTTCTTAAGAAGGTTGTGTAAAGGTCAGGGAATAGGGGGAAAGGAACGGTTTACTGTTGAGATAGTAAATCGTGCCTTTCCCCCTATTTTTTTTGGATCTTTCTTTTACGAATAAAGAGAAGGAGTAGCAACAAGCTTGGAACGATCATTTGCATAGGGACGTGGACATAAAGAGGAACGATCTCTAATCCTTCTTTCAAATGTTCGGCGATATTTTCACTAATTAACATCGACACGGTCATGACAAGGAGGCCTATAAATCCGATTAACCCCTTGCTTTTTCTCCTTGGGAGCTTGAATAAATACTGAAGCATTGTCACTCCACCGTAGAAGAAAATCGTAATTTTAAAGAAGCCGGTGACCACCATAATGATGATGACGATCGGGTCCATGCGTTGAATGATTCCCTGGATATTTACTAGGGAGATGGTGTCAAGAAGCGGGACCGTTGAATTCATCGCAATGGTCGGGCCAAGAACCATAAGAATCGTCACACTTATAATCAGTAAAATGATCCCGCTTATGAGAATACCGATAACGCCATATCGGAAGCTATTTAAGGGATGCTCCAAGTGAGGGAAGATCACGGCAAACACAATCAGTTCTCCGAACGGGAACGACACCCCGCGTGGGAAAACGAGAGAGAGTAACTCTTTCACCCCTATATTGAAAAACGGCTCAAGTCGTTCGATTTTCGGCAGATCCATGATAAAGACAAACATGAGGAATAGTCCTCCCATTAACAATACGTAAGGGAGAAAAAGCTCTCCTGATCTGGCAATCACCTCTATGCCAAGATAACAGGCGAAGCCCACTACAATCATAAACAACAATGAAACAGCGAAGAGAGGCGTCTCGTGTAAGATCGTCTGGGAAATTAATATGGTAAAGTCCCGTAAGACGCGTGCTGAGATGTATAAGAAATAGAGAATATACCCCCAGACCAAAATGTAGCCGATGACCGGACCAGCGAGTATTTGTATGACTTGGGGGAATGGGGTGTCCGGATAAAAGGACACGAATCGAGTGAATAGTCCATAAAGGATGAGTCCACCTGCCATACTTAACAAGATAAAGAGCCATGCGTTTTGCTTTGCTTCAAATCCTAATCCTACAATAATCGAGCTCCCAAATTCGAAGAGGATGATAAGGGAAATGAACTGATAACGAGTAATGGACTCTTTCATCGGGAAGCCCCTTTCAGAGAACGTTTGAACACTTTCTTCACGAGTGTTGTGATAGTGATAAGAATCGGATAGAGAACTCCAAACGTCGTGGAGTAATACAACCATGTCGTCTGGTTCCATTCTGCCGCATAAATGCTGCTAGGATATACGATGAGAGATAAAGCGATGACTAAAAGGCCAAAAGGAAACGTGAGGGAGCGGTAATTTTTAGCCCCGAAAATCTGAGAAAAAGCAGTGACAGCCGCGTAAAAATATAAGGATAGCTTGAAAAATATCGTTAAGATCCAGGAGATCGCAATGATAACTTCCACCCTCTGAATTAACCCTTCTACATTTAACGTTTTCGCGAGTACATAAGTCGGATAGATATGGTGGGCCGTATATTCCACTCCGAGCACGGAGGTGGTAATAAACGTCGCAGTCATAATCATTAACATACCAAGGAGGTAAGCTATAATGACTTTTCTGGCCATGTGTTTCTTATCTTGGACGAGCTTAGGATAGACCATAAATAAAACAATAAGAGGGAAGGTCGAAACAGTAAGGTCGAACCAAGCGCTTTTCACGATTGGACTCGCCCCGCTGCTTAACAAAGGTTCTACATAATCCAGGTTAATGCTAGGGATGCTGAACACAAAAATGACGAGCAACAAGATGAGCACCCACGGGAAGAAGAGTTCTCCTGTTCTCGCGAGCGTTTCAATACCAAGATAGACGGCGTAGATGACGACAAACATGAATAGAAAATGGATAAACGGCTGAGGCGTTTCGTGGAGCATTTGGGTGACCATAAAATGACCGATTGTCCATAATACCGTTGCTGCAGTAATGAGGGCATATAACATAAACAAAAGAGAAAAGAGGGTTCCGACCCACTTCCCGAACAATACCTTATTCAAATCCACCATGTTATGCTCAGGATACCATATGCTGATTAAGAGGTAGAATAGGATAACCCCCGTTCCGATAGCCATGGCTACCCCTACACTAATCCAGGCATCTTCTTTCGCTGTGCTAGCCAGATTAGAAGGAGAGAGTAAGATGGATGTTCCGATGACGAACAAGAATAAGAACAGCAAAAATTGCCTGACGTTGATTTTTTCTCTGCCATCCATATGCCCTCTCTCCTTTCTGAACAATTAAGATCATCACTTGAAAAATCGATGGACGGGATCATAGACGATGGAGATCCCCTCAAGTGGACTAGGTATGGATATCCCGACCTGGGACAAGATCAATATAGATAAACTGATGCCTATTAAAGTGACATATAAAAATAGATCTTTTTTCTTCGACGAATCACGTAACAAGGATTTGATCTGGACCCAGCTAATGATGAGAATTAGCAGATAGAGTAGAAACCACATAGTCTATTTCTCCTTATCCAGTTTATAAGGGTTTGAGATGGTTCCGGTTCGGTTAATTTCAACAGTGGCATCTACCGAAATATCGACCTCAGGAAAAGTGCTGTCCCATTCTTGTTTGACAGTTTTCCAATAGGCAGGGTCTTTTCGGTGGAGTAGATCACCAAAACCGAAGATATCACTCTGGTAATCCTCTTGAACATCTTTAACGGTTTCGTTAAGTAGAATGGTGAGCTGTTTGCTAAAGCTTTGCTCTAGTTCTTTAATGGCATCTACTTTCATCAGGTCCACTTCGCATTCAACATCTGCAATATTCCCTTCCACCATTACCTTCACATTAAAGTGAGGTTCGCCGTTTTGAATCGACACTGTTTTGTCGCTTTTGGCTTTCATGACCTCTAACGTAATGCTTCCATCATCTTTGCATGTGAAATATTCAGCGGTATTCCTCACATTGCCTTGTATATAGTTAAAGCCTTTACTCTGAGCCTGATCCATCCACCCAATTAATCGATCCCCTTTGAAAACACCAACGGAGTCGACGCGTACATCTGTTGGAGCGCCCACGTCTTCTACATTTTCAAGCCTGCTTCCTTTTTCTAAGTCTCCTACGTTGTACACTCCGCTTAACACGGGTTCTTGTCCATCGCTGAGGATCTGTGTAATGAGTTGCTGAATTTTAACAACGATCGAAGGGGCCCAGTAATCCCTAGATGTTTGCATGGAAAAATACATTTTACTTGCTGGGATTTTCTCCATTGGGGTTAAGATTGTGAGCAGGTCATGAGCTTCCATTCCTTTTGCCACAGCCATGTGAAAATCTGTCCGAAGCTCGTGGTCCCTGGTAAGGAAATCAAGGGTTTCGCTAATCCCTGAGCGGGCCAGCTCCTCCCCGAAGACAACTTTCCTGATATGAGATAAATACACTTTCCGGGGAGCTTTGTCTGTTAAGCCCCTCAAAGCTTCAAACATGGAGCGTCCTTCGCTCGTATAGGTGGTCACAGCGGTTCGTGTGGAAATGGTCTTAGCCGCTACTTCAGCTGGGTTAATGATTTGGACTGTGAACTTGTAGCCATTTTCTGTTTTATCAAGACCCAAGCCGGTCGCAATGGCGAGTTCGTCCAGTTCGCGTTTACTCCAGCACCCCGTTAAACTCGTGAGTAAAAAGAGTAGCGTAATGCATAAAAGAAGTCGTTTCTTCATGATGAATCACCCTTTTTTGGTGGTCGTGATGTAGGACTTGGCTTGTGCATGTTTTCTCGATTTATATTCTTTTGGTTAATTAAACGCTGGCGTGACAGTAGCCCCCAGCGCGGGAATCTGAGTATCGTGTCCTTTTGGTCGCTTGTGATATAAGGTGCGATTGGACTTAAATACGGAACACCAAAAGAACGTAGACTTGCCAGGTGTAAAGCGAGTGCAATCAGTCCTAGTAAAATGCCGAATAATCCAAAGGTTGCCGCTAAGAACATAAATAGAAAGCGCAGCATGCGGATTGAGATCGCGAAATTAAAGCTTGGCGATACGAAACTTGAAATCGCGGTCAGACTCACAACGATAATCATCGCGCTTGAGACAAGACCGGCTTCTACAGCCGCCTGCCCTAAAACAAGGGCCCCGACAATTGAGATCGCAGAACCAACTGCTTTAGGGAGTCTGACCCCAGCCTCACGTAGGATCTCGAACGTTACTTCCATAATAAGAGCCTCGACTAACGCAGGGAATGGAACGCCTTCTCGCTGTGAAGATAAGTTGATTAAGAGAGACGTAGGAATCATTTCCTGATGATAGGTCGTGAGTGCGACGTATACAGAAGGAGTGAGCAAAGCAAGAAAGAACGACAAGAAGCGGATCATACGGACGAGTGTCGAGAAGTCTGATCGCTGGTAATAGTCTTCTGGTGACTGGAAGAACTGCATAAAGAGGGCAGGGACCAGTAAGACAAAAGGTGAACCGTCCACGATAATCGCGATGCGTCCTTCTAACAATCCGGCAGCGATACTGTCAGGCCGTTCCGAGTTATAAACCGTGGGAAACGGTGTATACGTTTCATCTTGTATCAGTTCTTCTATATATCCGCTATCTAAAATGGAGTCAATGTCGATCTGGTTTAAGCGTTTATGGACCTCTTTTACGACTTTATCGTTCGCTATGCCGTTCATATAAGCGACGGCTACATCGGTTTTCGTCTTCTTACCAATGGATTGTGTGGAAATCCAAAGGTTAGGGTCTTTAATTTTACGTCGGAGTAGAGCTGTGTTTGTTCTTAAGGTTTCTGTAAAACCGTCTTTAGGCCCTCGAACAACGGCTTGAGTACTCGGCTCTTCCACGCCTCGGTCTTGCCAGCCACGAGTACTAACACAAAGAGCTTTCGTTTCACCTTCTAAGAAAATCACCGTATCCCCTGAAAGGACGTGAAGGAGTATATCGTCTAACGTATCAAGCTCATCCATCTCTCCAGCAGTTAAGACATGATCCCGTATGGTGTAATACATGCCTTTCTCTGAAGCTTGCTGGCTTAATCTCGTTTGACGAATATCAGACATCAACGTTTCAAGGAGTGATTCATGGACTGTATGTTCATTCACAAGACCATCTGTATACACGACCGCTATTTTCACGGTACGCTTTTCTCCGATCTTGAACTTACGTATCACAATGTCCGTACTCTCTCCTAAGGAATGCTTAATAAACGTGAGGTTCTTAGGAAGATCAGGATCGATCGGTGTTGGATACTCTTCTTCCGTCTGCTGACTATTCTCTTTTTTCGTAAATAAACGAAATAACTTTTTCATAACCATCCCTCATAAAAAGCCGACGTATCAATCACTTTCCTGTAGTAAAGTATAGAAGCGTGTCAGACACCATGTGGTGCTTTAAAAGGTTAAAGGGTGTCAGACACGCTTTAGTCTGTTGAAGTGCGTGTGGAATCTCCCAAGGCGCTTGCGCTTTTCTTGATCTAGCTCCGGCGGCCATCCCCTTGAGCTTAAGTCAACCCTCTACGTGGCAAAGTCGCCACTTCGAGGTTTGTCTTAAGCTTGACGGGGATAAACGGCCGCTTGCGCTTTTCATGTCTAGCTCCAGCGCCCAGATTCTCGCGACATAAGTCAGACCACTCTGTGGCAAAGACCGCCACGCCGTGTTCTGTCTTATGCGTGTCGAATCTCCCGGGGCGCTTGCGCTTTTCTTGATCTAGCTCCGGCGGCCATCCCCTTGAGCTTAAGTCAACCCTCTACGTGGCAAAGTCGCCACTTCGAGGTTTGTCTTAAGCTTGACGGGGATAAACGGGCCGCCTGCGCTTTTCTTACTAGCTTCTACATTGTTTGGTAATTCATACACATTTAGGTGGGATTGTCTTAAGTTCGAGATAGTGGGTGGGTTTTTGCGTGATTGAGGGATGGGTATGTGGTACAGTGAGAGGGAAAAGAGGAAAGGATGATTGGATGTACGGTTTAGAAGAGAAACGTCAGCAAGTGTTGGATTATTTAAATAGCCTATCAGATGAACAAGCTTCTAAGAAACCAGATGAAGATACATGGTCTGTACTCGAAGTCGCGGAGCACCTTTATTTAATGGAAGGGTTTATCATCCAGAAGATCGATAAAACCATCCGTGGTGGGGAGCGTGTAGAGACGTCAAAGAAACCGATTCATCATACACCTGATCGTTCACACAAGGTCGATGCCCCAGAAGGCTTAAAGCCAAAGGGAGACTTCAAATCGATTCAGGATGCTCTTGAAGGTTTGAAGCGCTCTAGAGAAGCGACGTTGTTCCTTCTTCATAACAAAGACGAAGAAACGCTTCAAAGCTATTCGTTCCCACATCCCGTATTCGGTGAAATGTCACTGGATCAGTGGGCTGAGTTTATCGGTTGGCATGAGCTTCGCCACCTTGAACAAATGAAAGAAGTAGCAGAAACCAACTAATTAGGAAAAACCCGGGGCTATTAGTCCCGGGTTTACTAGTGCTATAGGTGGATTTTATAGCCTGTTGCCCCACAATAAATTGACGATGAAACCTCACTATTTTTATACTTAGCATAGAGGGGAATGAATGTTCATTCCGCTCCGGATGTAATGGAGGGTACCTTGATGGAAACAGCGACGAATAAACGAAAAGATATTTTAGAAGCGGGGCTTATGCTTTTTGCCGAGCGTGGCTATGATGCAACGACCATTCCTATGATTGCCTCAAAAGCAAACGTAGGAGCGGGAACGATTTACCGTTATTTTGTTAACAAAGAAACGTTAATGAACCAGTTATTCAGGGAATATGTAACCCTGTTCCTTGAAACATTGCGAACCGGTTACCCGAATGAGGGTACATGTAGACAACAGTTCAGCCATATATTTAACAGTATGGTTCGTTTCACACTCGATAACGAGCATGCTCTTTACTTTATTAAGACCCACAATCGTCCTCGTGTATTAGACGAAGAAAGTGTGGCTTTATATCAAGAGCTGCTGGACTTTACTCGTGACTATTTTGAAGCCGGGAAAAAGACTGGAGAGATCCGAAAGATGCCAGCAAATGCGCTGATTGCGATTGTTTTCGGTGCCTTTATTCAACTTCATCAACTTGTAAGAGAAGGTGCGGTGGATGAAACCCCACAGTTGTTACGAGACTATGAAGAAAGTTGCTGGGATGCAGTTAGAGCTCACTAAAAGCTCTATATTGCATTATGGTATAAGCGGAATGAATATTCATTCCGGTCAGAACAACAAGCCCCCATACATCTCTTCCGCCGCGTTTCCTATTACATTATACAAAAAGGAATGATCGAGTATGGCAAATGCTAGACAGATTCCATCCCCGAAGACGTATGGTCCGCTCGGGAGTCTACCTCTAATTGATAAAGATAAAATGATGCAATCCTTAATGAAATTAGCCGATGAATACGGCCCGATTTTTCAATTTCAGTTTCCGGGTCGACTTAGTACGATTATTTCAAACCATGAACTCATTAAAGAAGTAAGCGATGAGTCACGTTTTGATAAAACGGTAGGGCCTGCTTTACAAAATGTAAAAGCTTTTGGCGGGGACGGATTATTCACAAGTGAAACGTCAGAGCCAAACTGGAAGAAAGCCCACAACATCCTACTCCCAAGCTTCAGCCAGCAGGCGATGAAAGGGTACCATGACAAAATGGCCGATATCGCTGTTCAGCTTGTGCAGAAATGGTCCCGTCTGAACGACCAGGAAAGCATTCACGTAACCGACGATATGACACGTCTCACGCTTGATACGATCGGGCTATGCGGCTTTAACTATCGTTTTAATAGTTTCTACCGCGAAGAACTGCACCCGTTTGTTCAGAATATGGTTCGTGGACTAGATGAAGCGATGAGTCAGCTGCAGCGTCTTGGCCTGCAAGATAAATTAATGCTGAAGAAGAAACGTCAGTTCCAGCAAGACATACAAGGCATGTTCACTCTTGTGGACCAGCTCATTCAAGACCGTAAAGACCAGGGAGACCAGGGGGAAGATGACCTTCTTTCTCATATGCTAAAAGGTCATGATCCTGAAACAGGTGAGAAATTAAGTGATGAAAACATTCGCTTCCAGATCATCACGTTCTTAATCGCCGGACACGAAACAACAAGTGGCCTGCTTTCGTTTGCGCTACATTATCTGATGAAGAATCCAGAGGTGTTAGAGAAAGCCTACGCGGAAGTGGACGAAGTGCTAGGCGACAGCGGCGTCCCTACTTATAAACAAACGAAACAGCTAAAATACGTGCGCATGATCTTAAATGAAGCCTTGCGCCTATGGCCAACAGCGCCTGCCTTTGGTCTTCATGCAAAAGAAGATACCGTCATCGGAGGAGATATTCCGATCGAGCAAGGCGAAACGGTTATGGTCTTGCTGCCGCAATTACACCGTGATAAATCCGTATGGGGAGACGATGTCGAAGCGTTCAAGCCAGAGCGTTTTGAAGATATGAAATCCATCCCACAGCACGCCTTTAAACCATTCGGCAATGGACAGCGTGCGTGTATCGGCCAGCAATTTGCGATGCACGAAGCAACGCTTGTGTTAGGCATGCTGTTGCAAAACTTCAAGTTTATTGATCACACAAACTACCAATTAGATGTAAAAGAAACACTAACGCTAAAACCAGAAGGCCTCACGATGCAAGTGAAGCCCCGTCGCGCTCAGATGGCTTTTCAAATGACGGCTCCTAAGAAAGAGGAGGACCAAAAAGAAAGCAAAAAAGAAGCATCCGTTCCTAAACACGGCACGCCTCTACTTCTTTTATATGGTTCAAACCTCGGAACAGCTAAAGGCGTAGCCCGTGAACTTGCTGAGATTGGCGAGGCAAAAGGGTTCAGTGCGCACATTGCTTCCCTTGATGAGTATGCAGGCCTGATGCCGCTTGAGGGAGCGGTTGTCATTGTCTCCGCATCCTATAACGGAAATCCACCTGATAATGCTCACGAATTTGTGGCTTGGCTTGATGCAGCAGGTGAGAATGAGTTAACAGGCGTTCAGTATTCTGTATTCGGCTGCGGCGACCGCAACTGGGCCAATACCTATCAAAGCGTTCCGAAGTGGATTGACGAAGAAATGGCGAAAAAAGGTGCCACTCCTTTTGCTGAACGTGGAGAAGGCGACGCGAGCGACGACTTTGAAGGCCAATATGAAACATGGGAAGAAGGACTCTGGAGTAAACTCGCTGAAACGTTCGACCTGAACCTTGAGGGAGATACTGGACAAACCGCTAATGCGCTGACGGTTGAATTTGTAGACGGTGTAACAAGTACACCCCTTGCGAAGGATCATAAAGCCTTCACAGCGCGTGTTGCTGAGAGTGCTGAACTGCAAGGGCAAACAAGTGAACGAAGCACCCGTCATTTAGATATCACACTGCCATCAGGTGTTTCCTATAAAGAAGGAGATCACTTAGGCATTATTCCACAAAATAACCAGGACCTTGTCGACCGCGTCCTGCGCCGTTTCTCATTAGACGGCGAACGCTTTATGGTGTTAAGCGGAAGCAGCGGCAAAACGGCTCACCTTCCACTTGACCATCCGGTGAGCATTAAAGATTTAATGACCCATTATGTAGAACTTCAAGAACCTGCAACACGAGCTCAAATTCGTGAACTCGCAGCAAACACAACTTGCCCGCCTCACAAAGTAGAGCTTGAAGATCTTTTACAAGATGAGGTTTACAAAACGGAAGTGCTAGGCAAACGCACAACCATGCTTCAGCTGCTTGAGAAATACATGGCATGTGAGCTTCCATTTGATCGCTTCGTTGCCCTATTGCCACCACTAAAAGCTCGCTATTATTCCATCTCGAGCTCACCGAGTGTGCAAGAAGGAAAACCAAGCATTACAGTCAGTATCGTTCGCGGACCATCCTGGAGCGGTGACGGAGAGTATAAAGGAGTAGCGAGTAACTATCTTGCATCCTTAGAACCTGGAGATGAGGTCGCATGTTTCATTAACACACCTCAATCGAACTTCCAGCTTCCTGAATCCAGCGAAACGCCGATGATTCTGATTGGCCCAGGAACAGGAGTGGCTCCGTATCGCGGCTTCTTGCAAGCGCGTCAAGCACTGCGTGAAGCAGGCCACGAACTAGGCGAAGCCCATCTTTACTTCGGCTGCCGCCATCCTGAACAGGATTACCTTTACCAGGAAGAGTTCGAATCCTTCCAGGAAAACGGACTCGTCAAGCTGCACACGGCTTTCTCCCGTTTAGAAGGCGCGGAGAAAACTTATGTGCAAGACTTACTGCGCGAAGATGCCGAACAAGTGATGGGTCTATTAAACAAAGGCGCCCGCTTGTACGTATGCGGCGACGGCAGCCAAATGGCCCCGGCCGTCGAAGAAGTATTAATGGAAAGCTACGAAAAAATTCAATCTGCCACACGAGAAGAAGCAGCCGAGTGGTTAGATGGTTTACAGCAAAAAGGCATTTATGCAAAAGATGTTTGGGCTGGGTAATGATTATGATGATGAAAAGCGGAACCTATGGGGTTCCGCTTTTTTTGTCTGGTTGTAGAGATGGTGGGGAGCGCGGTGCGGCGGAGTGTAGAAAGCGGGTTTGCAGTGTTGAATGGAGGTGCGGTCTGTAGAAAGCCACCCTCCACTGTCTAAAGCCAGAGCGCACTGAAGAAAGAGAGAAGAGCAATGAAGAAAGATTACCGAGCAGTAAAGAAAGAGCCTCTGCTGTGTCTAAAGCAGGATCGGAATGTTGAAACGGGCGGCGGAGTGAAGAAAGATGGATTACATTGTTGAAAGCTAGGTCGGTCTGTAGAAAGGTTTGTGAGCAGTGAAGAAAGGTTGGTGTGCAGTGTAGATAAAGGGTTTGGAATGTAGATAGACGGGTTTGACTGTAGAAAGAAAGGGTTGAGTGAAGAAAGCGGGGTCGGACTGCCGAAAGCCGCCCTCCACTGTCTAAAGCCAGAGCGCACTGTCTAAAGCGGATAGAGCAATGAAGAAAGATTACCGAGCAGTGAAGAAAGAGCCTCCGCAGTGTCTAAAGTAAGATCGGAATGTGCAAACAGGCGGCGGAGTGAAGAAAGATAGATTACATTGTTGAAAGCCAAACCGTTCTGTCGAAAAGAGCAGCGCAGTGTAGAAAGCGGATAGAGCTATGAAGAAAGGTTACCGAGCAGTGAAGAAAGGTTGGTGTGCAGTGTAGAAAAGAGGTTTGGAATGTATATAGAAGGGTTTGACTGTAGAAAGAGAGGGTTGAGTGTTAAAAGGCGGATGGCACTGAAGAAAGCCGCCCTCCACTGTCTAAAGCCAGAACGCACTGTCGAAAGCAAATAGAGCAATGAAGAAAGATTACCGAGCAGTGAAGAAAGAGCCTCCGCAGTGTCTAAAGTAGGATCGGAATGTGCAAACAGGCGGCGGAGTGAAGAAAGCTAGATTAGATTGTTGAAAACCAAACCGTTCTGTCGAAAGAGAGTGCGCACTGAAGAAAGCCGCCCCTCCCCACCCACGCACATAACCTCTCCCAAACAAAAAAACGAGCCCCAAAGGGCTCGTTTTCACAAGATTAATAGACTTTATCTCCATTAAAGATCGAGTTCTTCACAACAACATAGTCTACGTGCTTAATGGCATCAAGGTCCGTGCCGCCTGCGTAGGAGATGGCGGATTGGAGGTCTTGTTGCATTTCGGTAAGGGTGTCCTCAAGGGAGCCTTTGTGTTCAACGAACATTTTCTTGCCCTCGACGTTTTTCTTTTCGCCTTTTTGGAACTCAGAGGCAGAGCCGAAGTATTCTTTATAAAGCTTTCCTTCGCGTTCGACTGTTTCGCCAGGGGACTCTTCGTGGCCGGCGAATAGGGAACCGATCATAACCATTGTTGCTCCGAAGCGGACGGATTTTGCGATGTCTCCGTGGGTGCGGATGCCGCCGTCAGCAATGATAGGTTTTGAAGCGGCTTTTGCACACCAGCGAAGGGCCGCTAGCTGCCAGCCTCCTGTGCCGAAGCCGGTTTTGATTTTGGTGATACATACTTTCCCCGGGCCGATGCCGACCTTGGTTGCGTCAGCGCCTGCGTTTTCTAACTCGCGTACGGCTTCTGGTGTTCCGACGTTTCCTGCGATGACGAATGTGGAAGGAAGGTGATTTTTGATATGTTGGATCATTTGGATTACGGCGTTGGAATGGCCGTGGGCAATGTCGATTGTGATGTAATCGGGAACAATGCCTTCAGCTGCAAGCTCCTCAATAAATCCGTATTCTTCTTCCTTCACGCCAACACTAATCGAAGAGATTAGTCCGCGTGTTTTCATATCCTGGATGAAGGCACGGCGCGTAGCTGGTTCGAAGCGGTGCATCACGTAGAAGTACCCTTTTTCTGCTAAGAAGGTTGCGATTGTTTCATCTATGATCGTCTGCATGTTGGCAGGAACGACTGGTAATTCAAATGTATGGTTGCCTAACGTTACTTTTGTATCACATTCAGAGCGGCTGTTTACGACACATTTAGCCGGGATTAGTTGAACATCTTCATAATCAAATACATTTTCCATTGTATACACTCCCAAAAACCGAACATTAAAATTCGGTTAAACATTATCGTTCGTACAATATGTAATATAACGCATTTTCTAAAGTTTGTCAAAGACATTACTCATTAAAAGTTCGGAAATAAAGAGAAAAAGGAGAACCTGAAGCTTGTATATGCCTCGGTTCTCCTTTATTTACGAACTTTTATTGTATTCTGCTCGTTTAATAAACGATATTTCTTCCTCGATTACACCACAGGCTGCACATTGTACACGGTACTGAGCTCCGCGGTAAGGCATGTGCATGGGCTGATTGGAGAGATCTTCGTATTCTTCGACGATTTCACCCGTTTGGGGATTCTTCTTCACAGGGGTTACGACCTGTTCAATTAGATTGAAGCGTGTTTTGTTTGTTTTGCAACTCGGACAAAGATAAGGAGAAGCTTGTTCGGTTGTCATGACTAAAAACCTCCTTAAAGGATTTTTTATAGTATGTACATCTTGGCAATTCTTACTCTTTTGAGGAGGTTATGGGCATAAAGATCAGTGATTTTGTAGGTATATGGTTATATGGAATCCTTTCCACAACCTAAAATTCTCCATTTAAGTGGATTGATTTCCTTTTGTAAGCGCATAGAAAAATTTTCTAATGAAAACCGCCTTTTGGACCCTTTGACGATAGGTAAGGGTGCTCACTGGAAAGGTAGGTTAGTCTAGTCCATTTGTATTTATTTTTCTTGAAAAGGGCAATCGGTTGCGCTTATTTTTAGTACCGTTTACATTGACGGTCTTATCAGTCGATTAAGCCATTAGAACCAATTCTTGTAAGGCTTCTTGCTTCTTTTAAAAAGCTTTGACGAGTGGGGTTTTCGTAGCATACCGTTAAGACGCACCGCAAAAACAACCAAAAAACGGAGGGATTCATCTTGAGTAAAAAGAAATCGACTTTTACAAGACTGGCGTTGACAACTGCCCTTATTAGTAGTTTATTTGCCACTTCACCTATGCAGTCTGTAAAAGCAGAAACCACATCAAACACGGTCACTGCAGAATGGACGCGTCAGATGGCGCAGAATTTTGAGCGTACGAGCGAGAACACAGCTCCAGAAATCGACGCTGACTTTAAAGTAGTTGCCGAGGACTTATGGATCTGGGACACGTGGCCTTTACGAAACCGTGATGGATCTTTAGCAGAGATTAATGGTTACAAAGTTCAATTCGCACTAACAGCTTCAAAGGATTACACGTGGGGTGGACGTCACGACCACGCGGTTATCCGTTATTTCATCTCTGAAGATGGAGAGAACTGGGAAGTCGGCGGCGTAGCGTATGACCCAGAGAAAGCATACGGTTCTCGTCAGTGGGCTGGTTCTGCGATGATGGACGATTCCGGTAAAGTCACATTATTTTACACAGCTTCAGGTCGTAAGGAAAACGAAACAGCTCAGAACCACTTTGAACAGCGATTAGCGAAAACAGAGCTTTACATGTTTGAAGACAACGGGGAGTTCTCAGTAGAAAACACTGGAGAACACCAAATCCTGGCTGAAGCAGATGGTACATATTACGAAACGCAAGATCAGAAGACAGGAAGTATTATTTATTCTTTCCGTGACCCATGGTTCTTCCAGGACCCGGCTACTGGTGAAGAGTACATTCTTTTCGAAGGAAATACAGCTGGGTACGAAAAATCATTAGACCCAAGTAACATTGGAGATGAGGAGTTCCGTGCTACACATGACGTTCCTGAAGGGTCTGAAGACTTTAATGGAAACATCGGGATTGCAAAAGCGACGGATAAAAGTTTAGATAACTTCGAACTTCTTCCGCCACTACTTGAAGCAGACGGTGTGAACCAACAGTTAGAGCGACCGCATATTGTCGTGAAAGATGGAAACTATCATTTATTTACGATCAGTCACCAGTTCACGTTTGCTCCAGGTCTTGATGATGGGATTGACGGATTGTATGGTTTCGTGAACGATTCCCTTCGCGGCGACTACAAACCAATGAACGACAACGGCCTTGTAGTAGCGAACCCTGAAAGTGATCCATTCCAGACTTATTCTTGGGCGGTCCTTCCGAACGAGAACGTGATCAGCTTCATTAACGAATTTACGGATAACGGAGAAGCGATTAAAGGTGGTCAGTTCGCACCGACTCTTGAGATCAACCTTGATGGTGAGAACTCTGAAATCACAGGCGTTCTTAATGAGGGTGAAATTGAGTATCCAGAAACAGAAGAGGACACAACACCTGCTTGGAGTGCTGACGCTCTAGAAGAATACAAACTTACAGAAGAGACTACAGCGCCGAATTTTGATGTAAAAGAATTAGATCAGATGACTGAAGACTACCATGTATGGGATACGTGGCCTTTACGTAACAAGGACGGTTCAATTGCAAAAGTAAAAGGACAATACGTTCTATTCTCTCTGACGGCTCCATCAGACGTACTACCAGGGAAGCGTCATGACATTGCAGAAATTCGCTATTTCACGTCTAAAGACGGTCAGAATTGGGAGCTTGCTGGGGAAGTATTTGAAGGTGACGACGCGCTCGGTTCTCGTCAGTGGGCAGGATCTGCGATGGTTGAGAACAACGAGATTCACATGTTCTACACAGCAACAGGTCGTAAGGGAGAAGAAAACCTTTCTTACGAGCAGCGTTTAGCGACAGCTTCTGCTAAGATGACAGGTCAAAATGGTGTAACGTTCAAAGACTGGTCAGAGCATCAAGTAATTTTAGAGCCAGAAGGTGAGCTGTACCAGACACAAGAGCAGTCTGAAGCAGGCGACATTGCGTACACGTTCCGTGATCCATGGTTCTTCCAAGATCCACAAACAAACGAAGAGTACATCTTGTTTGAAGCGAACACACCAGGTACACCACTTGAGCGTGCTCGTGAAAATCACAAGCCAAATGAATTCGCAACCATTTTTAACGGTTCGATCGGTATTGCAAAAGCGATGAACGATGACTATACGGAGTTTGAAGCACAAGAACCTCTTCTTGAAGCAGAGCGTGTGAACCAGGAGTTAGAGCGCCCGCACATTGTGGTAGAAGATGGCGAGTACTACCTGTTCACGAATACGCATAAGCATAAATTCGGTCCAGGACTTGCTGGTGAGGACGGTCTTTATGGTTTCAACGCAGACTCTCTTAAAGGGGACTATAAGCCTCTAAACGAAAGTGGTCTTGTGATCGCGAACCCTGAAGAAGATCCATTCCAGGCGTATTCTTGGATGGTTATACCGAACATGAACGTATTAAGCTTCGCGAACTTCGATAACTTAAACGGTCTTGAGATTGGCGATCTTGGCGCTCAATCTGAAGAATATCAGTTCAGCCACTTTGGCGGAACATTAGCTCCAACGCTACAGCTTGATGTAGATGGTATGGAGACTTCGATTGAAGGCACACTTGAACAAGGCCAGTTATTCGAATCAAAAAATAACGGGAAAGCAAAAGGGAAAAATAAATAACCTTTTTCCGTTCTTAAAGAATGAGCACGACTGGTACAAGTAGAGAAAGAAACACAGGGGAGCTAGTCTAGTAGGCTAGCTTCCTTTTATAGAGGTGAATGACATGACGAAAATGAAACAATTGCTGATTAGCGGTGTGGTTATTTTGGTGCTAATCGTGGCCGTTTCCATCTGGTACGTCCTGCAAAAAGACGAACCAGATACGATCGAGGAAACGAGTAAGGCAACGAATGCTTCTTATGACGAGCCATGGCGCCCGCAATTTCACTACACACCAGCAGAGAATTGGATGAACGATCCTAATGGAATGGTGTACTATAAAGGAAAGTACCATCTGTTCTATCAGCACAATCCAAAAGGCGACCAGTTTGGTCATATGAGCTGGGGCCATGCGGTAAGTGAGGACCTTGTCCATTGGAAAGAGCTCGACGTAGCCATGACACCAGATGAGAACGGGATGATTTTCTCAGGAAGTGTCGTCGTTGATGATGATAATACGAGCGGTCTTTTCCCAGAGGACGAGGGCGGTCTGATTGCTTATTATACAAATGCGGGTGATGTTCAGGACCAGCGCCTGGCATATAGTACAGACGAAGGGAAGACGTGGACGAAGTATGAGGAAGGGAATCCCGTTGTACCGAATCCAGGGATAAAAGACTTCCGCGACCCCGTCGTAATGTGGCATGAGGAAACAGAGAAGTGGGTGATGCTTCTCGTTGCGGGAGACAAGGTAATGTTTTATGAATCGGAGAATCTTGTGGATTGGTCTTATAGTAGTGAGTTTGGTGCTGAACACGGGGCTCACGGAGGTGTTTGGGAAACGCCTGAACTGTTTGAACTTGCAGTCGATGGTGATTCTGACAATAAGAAATGGGTGCTTCAGGTGGACATGAACCCAGGAAGCATCGCTGGTGGATCTGGAAGCCAGTATTTTATCGGTGATTTCGATGGAAAAGAATTTAAACTGGACCCCGATCAAACCGAGACGAAATGGACCGATTACGGGAAAGACTTTTATGCCACCCAAGCCTTTAACAATATGGACCGTGTCGTTTGGATTGCCTGGATGAGTAATTGGCAGTATGCGGCTGATATCCCGACCTCCCCGTGGCGCGGTGCGATGAGTATTCCTCGTGAAGTGAGTTTGACGACAAACGACAGAGGCGAAATGCTTCTCACCCAGCAGCCTATCGAAGAATTACAGAACCTGCGCGGTGAGAAATTGATGGAGATGGAGAACCGAACGCTTAACGGAACCATGGCGATGCCTGAGTTTGATCAGAGTAGCTATGAAATCGTGGCCACGTTCCGAGTCGATGAGGCGAATGAGTTCGGCTTTAAAGTGGCAGAAGGTGAAGGTGAAGAGACGATCGTCGGCTATGACGACCGGAATAACTACCTCTTCACAGACCGGAACAACTCCGGTAAAACCGATTTCCACCCGGAATTCGGCGGCGTCTACCGCGCCCCGATGGAGGCGATGAATGGGTATACGATTAAGCTTCACATTTATGTCGATGAATCTTCTGTAGAGGTATTCGGAAATAATGGGCAGAAAGTGTTAACCAATCAGATCTTCCCGACTGAAGGTAGCGATGGCCTGTCGATCTATTCTTACGGAGGAACTGTGAAGATTGAGTCTTTAGAGGTTTATGATATGAAATCGATGCATGAATAAGGGAAAGGCCTGGCTGCTTTTATAGTAGCCGGGCTTTTTTTAGGTTTTGGGATGAAGGTGGGGGATGCGAGGTCGAGAAAGTGGCTTTGCGCGGCTAAAAAGAGATACGCGAGGTCGAGAAAACGTTTTGTTACGTCTAGAAAAGAGGAGGGGATGACGAGTAAGCGGATCGCCACGGCTAGAAAGCTAGATAGGACGACGAGAAAAGAGCGCCCACGGCTAAAAAGAAAGAAACGACGTCTAGATTCTTTGTCAGAACGTCTAAATATCAGACGCTACGTCTAAATTCCTGGCCAGGACGTCTAAAACCCCCCTCCCTCATATAAGATGACACCTAATCCTTCGCGATCTCCTCCGCAATCCATTGCCCAACAGAGGCAATCATCTCACGGCCTTCCTGATTTCTACTAAGACCATCCGTTAAAACAGCCGCATAAATGGTTTTACCTCTATATTCAAAAATCCCCGCATCATGTTCAGCACCTTCGAGCTCACCGGTTTTATGATAGGTCATAATCTCTTCAGAAGAAGTAAACGAACCGAGCAGGTCTTTGAACTGCTGGTTTTGTAAGACTTTTTTCATTTTCATTTGATCTTCTTTTATAAAAAGGGGATGGTGTTCATATATCGCCTGCAAACAGGTAACCATATCTCTGGCTGTTGTCCAATTTTCTAAACCGTTTTCAATCGCTTCTGAATCCATAAAGAAACGCTCGATCACCGAATGCTCACAGCCGAGCTGCTTCAATAGGGCATTCACGTTTTCCATACCGACTGCTTCTAATACTAAGTTTGCAGCGGTGTTATCCGATACGATAATCATCAGTTCGATCAGCTGCCGCAGAGTATAGTCTTGTTTCCCGGATAAATAGTGAATCACTCCAGCACCCCCAACGGTTTCAGTGGGATGGATGTTTTGGACGTTATCTAAATTGAGGGTTCCCGCCTGATGCTGACGAAAGGCTTCCATCATGATGGGAACTTTAATGACGCTTGCCGCACGAAGGGATGTGTCTTCATCGCGGGAAAAGAGGGGCGAGTCTCCTGCTGTGATGAGGATCGAGGCAGAAGCGTTTATTTGATGAAGTCTACGTTCCATTCTATCTTGTAAGGTGTTCATTAAGAGAATTCTCCTCTCGCTTCCATCTATACGACTTGGAAGGTATTGGGTACCTATTATCCTATCAAAAGATCGCGCATATACAAGCGAAAGAAACGCGCGTTAGCACACTAAAGGGATGAAGGGTGTCAGACACGCAGCGTCACGCTAATGCACTAAAGGGTGTCTGACACCCGGCACTGTGGTAATGCATTAAAGGTTGTGTCGGAATTTGTCAAAATCCGTCGTACGGTTATGGTTGCGGTGCAGTTTGGGCTGATATATAATCGAGTCAACAAATTGAAAACGGTTTCAAAAGGAGTTGAGTCCGACTCAGTGGTCTTTTGAAACTTTTATTCTATGAAATTTTGAAATCGGTTTCAAAAATCTTTTTCCTCGAAAGGAGGGTGGTTATGGTAACGATTGATGATGTGGCGAAGCGGGCTGGGTTATCGAAATCGACGGTTTCAAGAGTAATCAACGATTATCCCCACGTCTCCATTAAGAAGAAAGAGAAAGTGTTTGAGGCGATGAAGGAGCTTGGGTATGTGCCGAATTCATCTGCGAGGAGTCTTCGGAATAAGAAGACGAAGATGATTGCGGTGCTCGTGCCGCGCATTATGAACCCGTTCTTCGGACAGTTAGCTGAATCAATGGAAATCCAGGCAGCGAAGCATGGCTATCAGCTACTGATCTGCCAGACGATGTACTCAACGGAAACGGAACTCAAGCACCTCGAGCTTTTGAAAATGAGGCAAGTTGATGGGATGATCTTAACGTCGCTCGAGAATGACTGGGATGTTGTGAAAGAATACTTATCCTACGGTCCGATGATTCTCTGTAATGAGTTTGAAGAAGAGGCTACGATTCCGACCGTAAAGTTTGACCAGGTGCACGGAGGCTATGTGGCTACCAAACATTTAATCAGACAAGGACATAAGAAAATCGCTTATTGCACGGGCGGGCAGAAGAGTAACGTAGGTCAGCACCGGAGAAGAGGCTTTGATCTTGCTTTCGAGGAATTCAATCTCAATTTTGATGAGCGATATGGATTCTATGATGCGTTCTCGATTGAAGATGGCATCCGTATTTTCAAACACATTCATCAAATGCCTGATCCACCTACTGCCGTCTTTACGGGAAGTGATGAAGTCGCAGCCGGAATCATTACAGGAGCGAAGGAATACGGGGTGAAGGTTCCTGAATCCCTTGCGGTAATCGGGTTTGATAACCAGGTGATCACGAAGGTGATGGACCCGAAGATCTCAACAGTCGAACAGCCCATCCCTTTTTTAGCGAAACGGGCGGTTGAAGTGATGTTAGACAGGATTCATCACAAAGGGAAAGAGAAGGAAGTCTATGAGTATCCACTAGAGTTAATTATTAGAGAGTCAACAGTCAGTCCAATCCGGGCTGTTGAATAAATCGCTTAAATGAAAGCGTGTTCAAAAATAAGGGGAGGTCTTTTTAATGAAAATGAAGCACTGGTTGTTGTCGCTTATGTTGGTGTTGGTGTTTGTATTTGCCCTTGCAGCTTGTAGCGGAGATGATGATACAACATCGTCTACGGATAACGAAGATGATTCTACAACGGAAGAAACAGATACATCATCAGATAATGGCGGAGAAGAAGCTGAAGGATCTGATGAAGTGGTCAAACTTGTTTATGCACGTGGGCAAGACTCCACAGAAGGCACGGCTAAGATTGTAGAAGCTTTCAATGAAGAGCATCCGAACATTCAGGTTGAATTTCGTGAAATGCCTTCTGACTCAGGTCAACAGCATGACCAATATGTAACGATGCTAAACGCTGAGTCCTCTGAAATTGATGTGATGGACTTAGACGTAATCTGGCCGGCTGAGTTTGCTCAAGCTGGTTACGTATTACCGCTTGATCGTTTCCTTCAAAAAGACGGCATCAACACAGATGACTACAACCAGGGAGCCCTTTCTGCTGCTACCTTCAACGGAAAACAGTGGGCTATGCCGAAGTTTATTGATACAGGACTATTATTCTATCGAACGGATATTATCTCAGAAGACCAAGTTCCACAGACTTGGGATGAGCTGATTGCCTCTGCTAAAGAAAATAAAGGCGCAGAAGGTACTGAATTTGGTTACTTAATGCAAGCAAAACAGTACGAAGGATTAGTTACGAACGCCATTGAATACATCGCTTCTTACGGTGGTGCCATTCTGAACGAAGATGGAGAGGTCGTTGTAAACAGCCCGGAAACAGTCAAAGGGATCTCCAAAATGGTTGAAGTCGCAACATCTGATTTCGTACCTGGTAACATTACAACCTTTACGGAAGTGGAATCGCACACAGCCTTTATCGAAGGACAGTCTCCATTCATTCGTAACTGGCCTTACCAGTGGAACCTAGCAAATGACGAGAACGAATCAAATATCGTTGGAAACATTGGTGTTGCACCACTTCCAGCAGGTGACGCAGGTTCTGCAGCAGCCCTTGGTGGTTGGATGACAGCGATTAACAAATACTCTGAGCATCCACAGGAAGCATGGGAGTTCGTTAAATTCATGACAGGCCCAGAAGGTCAGAAGATCTCTGCGATTCACGGTGGCTTAGCGCCAACGCTTCCGGCCCTATTTGAAGACGAAGAAATTCTTGAAGCGAACCCATTCTTTAAACAAGAAGGTTTCCAAGAAGGGCTTGAAGCAGCTGTTTCACGTCCTGTAGCGCCAAACTATCCAGAAGTTTCAGAGATTATTCAAATCAACATCTCAAAAGCGATCGCTGGTGAGATGACTCCAGAAGAAGCAGCCGCGAAGATGGAGGAAGAGTTACAAAAAGTTATGCAGTAAGTCCATTCAGAGAGTAAGGTGAGGGCGACTCATCCTTCCAACTTTATAAATGACATCCGTTTATATTGTCGGGGGGAGGAGTGCCCTTTTCTACTCTTTTGACCCTTTAGGGGAATAAAGGAGGAGGTTGTCGTGTCGACTCGGCTGAAAAGTTCCAAGCAGGACGTCACCACGAAGGTAAATGATGCAAAGAAGAAAGAGAGAAGGACAGGTTTTCTTTTAGTTGCTCCATCGTTAATCCTCATCTTAATTATTGCAATTTGGCCTGTTTTGCAATCTTTTTATTTTAGTTTATTTGATTACAGGTTAAATGAACCAACGAAGTCTAGCATTCATTTGGATTATACCCTGGATCTCGAGCGGTACTTAAACAATCAGCCGTTCTTAGTCACGGCGCTCGATCAAGAGATCGATGATGCCCCGCCAGATGTTCAAGATCAGCTCCAGGAAATCAAAGGTGAACTGACAGAGTTTGATGAGAAGTTAAAAGCCCAGGACGGAGTGGCGGGTCCTTATGAAGAGGTGGATGAACTTCTGTTCAACTTTGAAGTTCCTAGTGAGGATCTGAAGTTTGTTGAAATCGATCGATCATTTGGTCAAGAGTTTGATGAAGAGTTCGCTTCGATTAATAAAGAACTGAATACGCTCCAGGATGAAGGCGTTCTTGAGCAAGGTGAGAAGCTCACCGGTCTTTCGAATGCCTTACTGAAAACAGTGGTGGAGTCGAATTTTATCGGACTTGAACACTATAAAAATAGTTTAACCGAAAAGCGGATGTGGGTTTCTCTAATGAATACAGGGATTTTCACCGTGATCTCTGTAGGGCTTGAGCTTGTCTTTGGTATGGCCATCGCGCTTCTTATTAATAAAGCGTTCTTCGGGCGCGGGATGGTACGGGCAGCGATTTTGATTCCTTGGGCCATTCCAACAGCGGTCTCCGCTAAGATGTGGAGCTTCTTATATGATGGTCAAAACGGGATCATCGCTAAATTCTTCTCGGAGATCGGAATTATTGATCATATGAGTACGCTTCTTACAACGCCGGTTGGCTCCATGGCCGCGGTTATATTAACAGACGTATGGAAGACAACGCCGTATATGGCCCTTCTTTTACTAGCCGGGCTTCAAACGATTCCGAGCTCTTTGTATGAGGCGTCCTCGATTGACGGGGCGAGTAAGTGGAAGCAATTTACGCAAATTACTCTTCCACTCCTAAAATCAAGTCTTCTTGTCGCATTGCTGTTCCGTACGCTCGATGCCTTCCGTGTCTTTGACTTAATTTTCGTTTTAACAGGCGGAGGACCAGCGAACGCAACGGAAACGATCTCGCTCTTCTCGTATAAAGTCATGTTCGGTCAGACGAACTTTGGAGAAGGGTCGGCACTTGCGGTCATTGTGTTTGTGTGTGTAGCGATTATCTCGATGATCTACATTAAATTCTTAGGCTCAGACTTACTTGGAGACGGAGCGAAAAAATAAGGAGTGATCAGGATGCAGAAAAAAGCAGGGGTAGGCTTCTACCTATTCTTAGCGATATTTATTTTCATCATCATGTTCCCGTTTCTGTGGATCTTATTGAGCTCCGTCAAACCGGTAGCTGAATTGTTTGGTGATGAAGCATTTAATTGGTTTACAAACAATCCGACAGTAGAGAATTATGTATCAGTCTTTGTGAATTATCCGTTCTTGAATTACTTGTGGAACAGTACGGTCGTCGCAACGATTACAACAGTTTATACCGTTTTCGTAGCCGCTTTTGCAGCGTATGCGATTGCCCGTCTTGAATTTCCGGGTAAAACGGTCATCTTAGGTCTTGTGCTATCGGTGTCGATGTTCCCGCAGATTGCTACGATTTCGCCGATTTATATTTTTATGAAGAACTTGGGTTTAACGAATAGTTACCTCGGGTTAATTATTCCATATACCACCTTTGCATTACCTTTATCGATCTGGTTGCTCGTTACGTTTTTCCGTAAGATCCCGTTCGATTTAGAAGAGTCCGCCAAGATGGACGGAGCTTCTATGATGCAGACGTATTTCAGAATCATTTTGCCACTGGCTGTACCAGGGATTTTTACAACAGCGATCCTGGTGTTTATTGCAGCGTGGAATGAGTTTCTATTTGCTTTAACGATTAATACAGCGGAAAGTCACAAGACGGTTCCGGTCGGAATTGGAATGTTCCAGGGTCAGTACACGATTCCTTGGGGAGAAGTAACAGCGGCAACGGTTATTGTAACTGTTCCACTCGTTATAATGGTGCTCGTATTCCAACGCCGCATTGTTTCTGGTCTGACTTCAGGTGCTGTAAAAGAATAAATGAGGGGGATTTAGAACATGGGACAATCAACACAATGGTGGAAAAACTCGGTCGTCTATCAAATTTATCCGAGAAGCTTCAATGACAGTAACGGTGATGGCATCGGTGATCTAGAAGGCATTATCGAAAAGCTCGATTACCTTGTTGAGCTTGGAATTGACGTCATCTGGCTCTCTCCGATCTACAAGTCCCCAAATGATGATAATGGCTATGATATTAGTGATTATCAGGACATCATGACAGAGTTCGGTGATTTAGAGACGTGGGATCGCTTAATTTCGACAATGCATGAGAAAGGGTTAAAACTTGTTATGGACCTGGTTGTCAATCACACGTCTGATGAGCATCCGTGGTTCCAAGAAGCGAAGAAGTCAAAAGACAATCCGTATCGAGACTTTTACATCTGGCGCCCGCCAAATGAAGACGGGAAGGAGCCGAACAACTGGCTTTCTTTCTTCAGCGGTTCAGCATGGGAATACCATGAGCCGACGGGTGAGTACTTTCTTCATTTATTTACGAAAAAGCAGCCCGACTTAAACTGGGAGAACCCCGAAGTCCGTCATAAAGTGTACGATATGATGCGCTGGTGGCTAGACCGTGGTGTAGACGGCTTCCGCATGGACGTGATCAACTTAATTTCAAAAGTAGAAGGACTCCCGGATGCCCCTGTGACAAAACCTGATGACGAGTTCCAGTGGGGCAGCGATTACTTCGCCAACGGCCCTCGCTTCATGGAATTTATGCAGGAGATGAAAGAAGAAGTGCTTGACCATTACGATATCTTAACGGTTGGGGAGACCGGATTTGTTACGCCTGAGGAAGGCAAACAGTTTACGAATGAAGATTCAGGCGTGTTGTCGATGTTATTCCAGTTCCAGCACATGGATGTCGACGCCCAGCCTGGTGGTCAAATGGGGAAATGGGAAGAGAAGGATTGGAAATTAACAGAACTAAAAGAGATTATGTCGACCTGGCAGGTGGAGCTCTTTAATAAGGGATGGAACTCTCTTTATCTTGAAAACCATGACCAGCCACGTTCCGTTTCTCGCTTCGGTGATGACGGGGAGTATCATGACGTGAGCGCGAAGATGCTTGCAACCTGGCTCCATATGATGCAGGGCACACCTTACGTTTACCAGGGTCAGGAGATCGGGATGACGAACGTGCACTTCCCGTCGATTGACGATTATGAGGATGTTGAGATCCGAAATCTTTGGCAGGATATGGTTGTTGAGAAAGGCCATGATCCAGATAAAATTCTAAAAGCGATTCATGAAAAAGGCCGTGACAACGCCCGTACGCCGATGCAGTGGGATTCATCTGAGAATGCAGGCTTCACTTCAGGTACTCCATGGCTGAAAGTGAATCCGAATTACGATCAGATCAATGTTGAGAAAGAGCGAGAGAACCCTGATTCGATCTTTCATTACTATAAGAAGCTGATTGCTCTTCGGAAACAACATGAGGTCATCGTAAATGGGGATCACACCCTTATTTGGCCTGAAGATGAAGAAGTGTATGCGTATAAGCGTGAACATGAAGGGCAAAAGCTAGTCGTTGTAACCAACTGGACAGGCGAAACAATCGAGCGTCCGTGGCCAGAAGACGTAAACTTTGAAGAAGCCCTTGTCATGATCCACAACTACAACGATGCCCCAGACGCATCGAAAGACGGTATGAAACTCCGCCCCTACGAAGCGGTTGTCTACCACCAACAATAACCCAAAAAGCAAGCACCCTGATGAGGTGCTTGCTTTTTTGATTTAGAGCGATGGAGCGTGCCAGACACCTGGTCGCGCTTTAGAGTGTGAAAGGGTGTCAGGCACGTAGTAGTGCTTTAGAGCGATGAAGGGTGTCTGACACCTGGTAGTTTATTAAAGCAGTAAAGGGTGTTTGACACGCGTCATTGCTTTATAGGGAGAAAGCAAATGTAGGAAAATGTCGGATTAGGATGAAATATAGGGAAATATTTTCAATATTTTGTTGACAGCGTTTTCAAAGGAGGGTAAACTTGTGCCATACAAGTTAATACTTTGAACGGAGAACACGGAGACTCACACTATTTTGGGGCTTTATCGGATGATAAAGTTCTGGAGGAGTGTGGGCTTTTTTGTTTTCACCTTGGATGAAATTTATTAGAAAGGAGGATCTAAACGTTCCATGGATTTAACTTGGTGGGACGGTTAGAAGGTTCATAGAGATTCTATGAAACCAACAAGCTAATAAATTAGGAGGGTTTTCATGTTTGATTTTTTCAAACCAGCTTCTGCTAAAGAGAGATTACCAGATGAACAAGTAGATGCTGAATATAAGAAGCTCAGGCTTCAGGTTTTCTTAGGAATTTTCATAGGTTATGCGGGTTACTATTTAATTCGCAAGAACTTCTCATTGGCAATTCCTTATTTAACAGAAGAAGGATTTTCAAAGGGAGAGCTTGGGTTGGCTCTTTCTGCGATCTCGATTGCGTACGGAATAAGTAAGTTTGTGATGGGGACCGTCTCGGATAGGAGTAACGCCAGGTATTTCTTAGCTACCGGTTTGATCTTATCCGCGATTATTAATTTGAGTATAGGTTTTATCCCATTTTTCACCTCGTCTATAGCTATTATGTTTGTCATGCTATTCTTAAATGGGTGGGTGCAAGGTATGGGCTGGCCACCGTCCGGGCGTACGCTTGTTCACTGGTTCAGTGTTAGTGAACGTGGAGGGAAAACTGCCATATGGAACGTAGCACACAATGTAGGTGGAGGCTTAATGGCTCCTCTTGCGATTGCGGGTGTGTCGATTGTAACCACCTATTTTGGGGCAAGTTTTGCTGGATATGAAGGGATCTTCATCTTACCAGCCCTCGTTGCTATTGTTGTGGCATTGGTCGCTTTTCTTCTTATGCGAGATACTCCGCAATCTGTCGGGTTGCCTCCAATTGAGGAATACCGTAATGACTATCCTTCTAAATCGAAGAAGACATTCGAAACAGAACTGACGACGAAAGAGATTTTATTTAAGTACGTTTTGAACAATAAATGGGTTTGGACGATTGCGATTGCGAACGTCTTCGTCTACTTCGTACGTTATGGTGTGCTGGACTGGGCGCCAACATACTTAAGTGAAGAAAAAGGATTTAATATGGAAGAATCAAGTTTGGCTTATTTCCTTTATGAATGGGCGGGAATCCCAGGAACATTACTCTGTGGGTATATATCGGACAAAGTATTTAAAGGGCGCCGCGGACCAGCAGGCGTGGTGTTTATGCTAGGTGTTCTTGTCGCAGTTGTTGTGTACTGGTTAAATCCAGCCGGAAATCCAATGATTGATAATGCAGCGCTAATTGCAATCGGCTTCCTGATCTATGGACCGGTTATGCTAATTGGATTACAAGCACTAGACTATGTACCGAAAAAAGCTGCAGGAACAGCAGCTGGCCTGACTGGATTATTCGGTTACCTTGGTGGTGCTGTTATGGCAAATGCTTTACTTGGTTACATTGTACAATTCGCAAGCTGGGATGCAGGATTCATGCTTCTAACAGGCTCCTGTGTACTAGCCGTCATCCTCTTCGCCTTCACATGGAACGTAAAAGGCCAAGAAGTTGTAAAACATCATTAAAAAAATCAAGCAAGCACCCTTATGAGGTGCTTGCTTTTTTGCTTTAGAGCGATGGAGCGTGCCAGACACCTGGTCGTGCTTTAGAGTGTGAAAGGGTGTCAGGCACGTAGTAGTGCTTTAGAGCGATAAAGGGTGTCTGACACGCGTCTGCTCTTTACAGCGTCAAAGGATGGGGGATGTTTCCAGGTTTATAGTGTGAAGCATTTTGGGAAATTGTAATGGTGTGATACTACTTAAGGAGGTTTTTGAGATGAGTAAAGTTGCAGTTATTACAGGTGCTGGTAGTGGGTTAGGCCGCTCTACAGCGTTGCGCCTTGCAGAAGATAACGTGAATATTTCTGTTGTAGATATTGATGAAGAAGGCGGAAATGAAACCGTTAAGCAATTAAAAGAAGCAGGTGTTGATGCGATCTTCATCAAAGCGGATGTCTCAAAACCTGATGAAGTGAAAAACTATGTAGATGAGACGGTTAATCATTTTGGTACAATCGATTATTTCTTCAATAACGCTGGAATTTCAGGCAGTGGCGGCTATTTCCTTGATACAGAAGTAAGTGAAATCGAAAAGATAGTAGGAATCAACTTAATGGGCGCCTTATATGGCGTACGTTATGTGGCTGAAGTGATGGTCAAAAATGGCGGAGGCGCGATTGTGAATACATCTTCAAGTGCAGGTGTAATCGGTCAAGATTCCGTAGTGACTTATTCCGCAACAAAACATGCTATGGTCGGGTTAACGAAGAGTCTTGTAGCTGAATATGCAAAAGACGGACTACGCGTGAACGCGATTGCTCCAGGCCCAACAGAAACTCCAATGGTTAAAGAGTTCTTTGAAAACAATCCAAACATGAAAGAAAGTGCAGAAAACGGCATTCCACAAAAACGCTTAGGCACACCAGAAGAAGTCGCTGAAACCGTAGCCTTCTTATTAACGTCTAAAGCTCAATATATTAACGGAGACGTTATTCGCATCGACGGTGGCTTTACAAGTACGAAATCCTAATTGTTTCCAAACGATGCATATGATAAGAAACGTGAGCGCAAAGTAAAAGCGCTCACGTTTTTTCTGCTTCTTTGCTTTAGTGAAGTGAAGCGTGTCAGACACACACCATTGCGTTAGAGCAGTGAAGCGTGTCAGACACGCGTCAGTGCTTTAACGCAGCACCGGGTGTCTGGCACGCATTAGTCCTTTAGTGCGCTAATGAGAAGTCTTAAAATAAGGGTTGCTTTTTGGGGTGAGGAGGAGTTAAATAGGGTAGTATATAGAGATTATTTGGAAGTGTTGCCTGAAGGGGGAGGGTTAGGGTGAAAAAGAGAGACAAGCAGATGGAGTGGAATCCACCCCAGATTTTGATTAGTACGTTTCTTGCACTTATTTTAGTTGGTACATTTATTCTTTTATTACCGATCTCAACTACGGAGGGGATCTCCTTTGTCGATGCTCTATTTACTTCAACGTCTGCCATGACGGTTACGGGGCTTGTGGTGGTCGATACAGGAACAGCTTTTACAACCTTCGGAGAAATCGTCATTATGGCTTTAATCCAGCTTGGCGGGCTCGGGATTATGACATTTGCTGTATTTATCTATCTCGCTCTTGGGAGAAAGATTGGCATCCGGGAGCGTTTGTTAATTAAACAAGCCCTGAATCAGAATACGCTTGGGGGAGTCATTGCTCTTGCGAAGAGGTTGCTAATTTTTAGTTTGGTCGTTGAGGCGATGGCAGTTGTCTTCTTGACTCTTGAATGGGGGGCGGATTTAGGCTGGGGAAGAGCGCTTTATGCGAGTGTCTTTCATGCGATCTCGGCTTTTAACAATGCAGGCTTCTCAATCTGGTCCGATAGTTTATCTGGCTACGTCGGAGACCCGGTTGTGAACCTTGTTATCACGATTTTATTTATCATCGGTGGGATTGGGTTTACGGTTGTGTTTGACATGTGGAAAAGCAAAGACTTCAGCCAGCTCTCCCTTCATTCAAAGCTTATGATTCTTGGGACCATTGGGATTAACGTGATCAGCTTTTTCATGATCTTTGTGCTGGAGTACAACAACCCAAACACGCTCGCATCTATGTCGACTCCGGATCAGATCCAAGCATCGTATTTCCAAGCGGTGACGCCAAGAACAGCTGGGTTTAACACGCTTGATATCGGTTCAATGGAACACGCCTCCCTCTTTTATATGATTATCCTTATGTTTATAGGAGGAGGAAGTGCGTCAACGGCCGGGGGGATCAAGCTTACAACAGCCCTCTTAATCGTGCTCGCTACGTTCACGTTTTATAAGCAGCGCGAGGAAGTGGTTACGTTTAAACGCAGTCTTCCTTATCCGTTAATTTTACGAGCTCTGTCCCTTGCGATGGGAAGTGTGGTTGTCGTTCTTGTTGCGATTTTTATTTTAAATTTAACAGAAGACGCACCGTTTTTGGACATCGTGTTTGAAGGCGTCTCGGCCTTTGGGACCGTAGGGTTATCGATGGGTCTAACGGGCAGCCTGACGACTATTGGCAAGGTAACCATCATCCTCACGATGCTTATAGGGAAATTAGGGCCGCTTACGTTCGCTTTTGCTTTCGCGAGGCACCGTACGGACCGGGTAAAATATCCAAAAGAAGACGTGTTAACAGGGTGAGAGAAACATAGTCCTTGACCAACGATACGCATATTGGTACCATTACATTTATTCAAAAGAATAGTGGCCGTGAAGGTTATGGGTAACACTATAACTGGAGCCAATCCTGGAGAGATCGCGTAAAGCGGCGCCGAAGGGTTCATGATCTCAGGCAACCGGACAGGAACGAACTTACATACAGAATACATGTATGGGTACGTTTGTCTGAGATCGGCGAGAGCTGATCTCTTTTTTTGTTCACAGAAAATATAGGTAGAGGTGGATCATCATGGAAAAACGTAAAGCAGTAGTAAGCGTCATCGGAAAAGACCAGGTCGGAATTATCGCGAACGTGACAAACGTGCTCGCAGAATATAAATTGAACGTGCTTGATATCAGCCAAACGATCGTTGAAGAATACTTCACGATGATCATGATTATCGATGTGAAAGAAGCGCATGATTTAGATGCGATCCGAAAAGTACTACAAGAAACTGGCGAGAACTTAGGCGTGCAAATTAGTCTGCAGCTAGAAGAAGTCTTCCAGTCTATGCACCGCATTTAAGGAGGTCTCCCCGTGAATATTGCATTTAATGAAATAACAGAAACCATCCGCATGGTCCAAATGGAGAATCTTGATATCCGCACCGTTACAATCGGAATCAGTCTCCGTGACTGTGCTGACTCAGATATTGAGAAGCTAAAAGAAAATGTCTACAACAAAATTACGACATACGCAAAAGACTTAACAACCGTCGCAGAACAAGTCGAAAAAGAATACGGCGTACCGATTATTAACAAACGAATCTCAATCACACCCGTTTCAGAAATCCTTGGGAAAGCAACCGTTTCTGAAGCCGTAGAAGTTGCAAAAACCTTAGACCAGGCAGCCAAAGACCTCGGCGTTGATTTCATCGGAGGCTATTCCGCTCTCACTCATAAAGGGGTCACAAAAGGCGACCAAACGCTAATCGATTCTCTTCCTGAAGCGTTAAGCGTCACAGAACGCGTTTGTGGTTCCGTATCCGTTGCGACGACTCGAACTGGCATCAATATGGACGTTGTAAAACAAATGGGCCACGTGATTAGTGAAGCAGCAGAACGCACGAAGGATCAAAACGGAATTGCCTGCGCGAAACTTGTTGTGTTCAGTAACCCAGTTGAGGACAATCCGTTTATGGCCGGCGCTTTCCACGGAACTGGGGAAGGCGAAGCAGTCTTAAACGTTGGCGTAAGTGGACCTGGAGTTGTACTGAGTGCGCTGAAACGTTACCCGGAAGCGGATCTTGGTGAAGTATCAGAAGTCATTAAGAATACTGTCTTCAAAATTACTCGTGCCGGTGAACTCGTTGGTCGCCAAGTAGCCGAACGAATCGGCGTTCCATTCGGCATTCTCGACCTATCCCTTGCTCCTACGAACGCGCTGAACGACAGTGTTGCTCGCATTCTAGAAGAAATCGGTGTCGAACGCGTCGGAACCCACGGAACAATCGCAGCCCTTGCTCTTATGAACGACGCCGTGAAAAAAGGTGGCGCCATGGCAAGCTCTTATGTAGGTGGATTAAGCGGAGCCTTCATCCCGGTTAGTGAAGACGAAGGGATGATCGAAGGAGTAATGGAAGGATCCCTTTCCCTATCAAAACTTGAAGCGATGACATGCGTCTGCTCCGTAGGCCTTGATATGATCGCACTTACTGGTGACGCTTCCCCTGCAACGTTATCCGGCATCATCGCCGACGAAGCAGCAATCGGCATGATTAATAAGAAAACAACAGCCGTACGTGTCATTCCGGTACCAGGAAAAGAAGAAGGCGAAATGGTCGAATTCGGCGGATTACTAGGCCGCGCTCCTGTTATGGGCGTTAATCCATACAGCAGCGAAGGCTTCGTGAATCGCGGCGGTCGCATTCCTGCTCCTCTTCAGTCGTTGATAAACTAGATTTTTGTGGACTGCCCAGACTTGGTTTGGGCAGTTTTTTTTGTTTGAGTGGGGGGTGGCTCGAGTGGCGGGGTAGCGGCTCGAGAGCAGGGTAGCGGCTCAAGCTGGCGATAAGAGGCTCGAGGTCCGGGGGCCGAGGCTCAAGTAGAGAGAAAGCTACTCAAGTGAGGCCCCTGCTGGCTCAAGAAAAGAGAAAACCGACTCAAGCATCAAAAAAATAAGCTCAAGAAAAGAGCGAGCTGACTCGAGTACAAGAAAAGCGACACGAGAAGCGGACGTAGCGGCTCAAGCTTTCGAAAAGAGGCTCGAGTCCGGGGTAGCGGCTCAAGTAGAGAAAAAGCGACTCAAGAGAGGCCTCAACTGGCTCAAGAAAAGAGAAAACCGACTCAAGCATCAAAAAAATAAGCTCAAGAAAAGAACGAACTGACTCGAGTACAAGAAAAGCGACACAAGAAGCGGACGTAGCGGCTCAAGCTGGCGAAAAGAGGCTCGAGTCCGGGGTAGCGGCTCAAGTAGAGAAAAATCGACTCAAGAGAGGTCTCAACTGGCTCAAGAAAAGAGAAAATTGACTCACTCATCAAAAAAATAAGCTCAAGTAAAGAACGAACTGACTCGAGTACAAGAAAAGCGACACGAGAAGCGAACGACCCGACTCAAGCTGGCGAAAAGCGGCTCGAGTCCGAGGTAGCGGCTCAAGCTAGCGAAAACTGGCTCAAGCCCACCCACTCCACCACACTAAAACCGCCCACAACCCCAACTTCCAAACCCACAAAAAAACAGGCTGATGCACTCAGCCTGTATACCGGTTATGAATATTGTTCTTTTTCTGAGTAGGGAAGCGAAACTCGGTCACTTCTAAGGAAAGAGCGAGGTAGCGGTCTTTGAAGCAGTCGTCCAAGAAGGTTTTGGCGGCTTCAAATAGGGACTCGCTCGTTGCTTTCAATACTTCTTCACTTCGTCCGGCGCCTACTTTTAGCTCAATATGGACGAAGGCGTCATCTTCCGTTCCGTCGGCGACCACATAGTCGGTTAGCTTCACAGCTCTTGAGCGGATCCCGCCCGTTGGGAAATGGTCGCTTTCTACGAGGACGTGATTTAGTGATTTCAGCAAGGAACGGAAGTTTAGATCGGCTAAGTTATCGGTGTATTCCACTATGATATGAGGCAATGGGTCATTCCTCCTTTAGGATACGGGAGCAGGATGCTCTTCGATAATCGTATTGGTTAAGCGTCCGATGCCTTCAATTTCAGTGACGACTTTATCGCCAACATTGACCTTCGTCGGGCCTTTAGGCGTGCCTGTTAGAATGATGTCTCCTTCATTTAAGGTCATGAAGCTGCTTAAATACTCAATTAAATAAGGGACGGAGAAGATCATATCTTTTGTGCTGCCGACTTGCTCGAGCTCTCCATTCACATACGTGCGAAGGGCGAGGTTCATAGGGTCACCGATATCATCTCGGTCGACGATCCATGGCCCGATTGGCGTACAGTTGTCCCGGTTTTTGACCCGGAAGTTAGGACGATAGTAATTTTCCAAATAATCGCGGAAGGCGTAGTCGTTTGCGATGGTATAGCCAGCGACATAATCGTACGCTTCTTCTTTCGTAATATGCTTCCCTTGCCGTCCGATGACGACAGCCAGTTCACACTCGTAGTGCATGTGGGTCACGTCAGTCGGGCGAGGGGTTTCCCCTTGGTGACCGACGAGTGTATTGGGTCCTTTTAAGAAAACAAGTGGTTCGTCTGGGGCGTTAAAAGCGAGTTCTGACGCGTGATCGGCGAAATTTAGGCCAAGGGCGAAGATCGTTCCGGCATCAACTGGTGGGAGCCAGACCACTTCTGACTCTTGTGCTGTTTGACCGGTTTCTAAAACGAGTTGATCGCCTTCTACGACTGCCTCACATACATTTCCTTTATAGCTTACACGTGCTTTCTTCATCGATTGCCCTCCTTTACATACGAATGCTCAGAAACAAAATGATTCGTCAGTGCGCCGATCTCATCAATTTGAATGCGCACCTCATCCCCGGATTGAACGCGAGGGGCGCCGGGTGGAAGGCCGACTAGTAATACATCCCCTTTAGAGAAAGTCATAAAGGAGGACACGTCCGCAATCAATTTACCGACAGGGCGGACCAATTCAGATGTAGAGTGTTCCTGACGTAGGGCGCCGTTTACATAAATCCGAATGCCGAGGTCATCTGGGTTTATGACGTCATCTTTCGATACAATCCAGGGGCCTGCTGCACAGAAGCCATCTCTTGATTTCTCTTTTATAGCAGGGCGATGAATGCTTTCGTGTGGAATCGAAATATCGTTTACAATTGTGTATCCGCTTACATAATCGAGTGCATTTTTCTCTTGTACTTTACTCGTGGTACGGCCGAACACAATCGCAAGGCTCGCTCCAATTTCGACTTCTGTTTCACCATCTGGTATGGCGATGTTTGTTTCTGGGCCTGTAAATGTATTACGAGGCTTCATATATAAGACCGGTGCTTCTGGTGGTTTTTTGTATGGATCTTCGTGGAGGGATAGGCCAAACTCATCTAGATTCCCTTTGTAGTTCATCGCTGTCCCGTACACATTTCCAGATAGAGGGAAGTCTAAACGCAGGGCTTCCTCTCCGTCAGAGAGCGTTCCTTTTGCAGGGTCAACCATCATTTCTTTAGCCTGCGGAACACCGCTTAACTGAACCATTGCTTTCTTCATCAGGATTTCCTCCTCTAAACCAGATTCGAATCACGTCTATCATAAACATAAAGATTCTAAAAATTCAAATCTTTTCTACTGAAGATTTTTTACCGGTTCAAATTGTTCAATAAACTTTCTGGCAGCGACAGATAGGAACCGATCTTTCATCCATACAATCGCTGGTTCTGCCTGAATGGTCGCATCATGAATGCCGATCACGCGGATGCCGGGATCGTATCGATCTTTCAGCGAAGCTTCCGGCACGATGGTTGCTCCAACCCCTGAAGATACGAGGGAAAGGAGCATCGTGACATCGGGGCATTCGCAGATTACGTCTGCCTCGAATCCGTGGTGCCGGCATTCTTCTAATATGATCTCGTATTGGCCAATTCCACTCAACCTATGTAGCAAAAGGAGGGGGAGCTCTTCTAAAGCGCCCATCGAGACACTTTCCACTCCAGGTGCAAAGTGGGACCAGCTCTCTGGAACGACCAGGACGTAAGGTTCAGGAGGCAGGTGAAGAATAGAGAAATCCTCACTATCGACAGGAAGCCGAACGATGGCAAGCTCAATTTCCCGGTTTCGTAAACTGTCAGATAAGAATGATGTGTCTCCTTCCTGGAGCTTGTAACGGAGCTTGGGGTGTTCGTCACGGAAGGTTTTTAATCTTGGCGGGAGGTAGGAGAAACATGATTTCACAGATCCGAGTGAAAGGGTTCCTCGAATGCCTTCACCGGTTTCTTTCACTTCTGTGACAAGGTCGTCCATTTCGTGGAGAATTTTTTCGGCTCGTTGATACAGCACGCGTCCAGCCTCTGTTAGTTCAAGGGTTCGGCCGTTTCGCTCGACAAGACTCACTTCAAGCTCAGCTTCCAATTGTTTTAACTGCTGGCTCAGTGGAGGCTGAGCAATATGAAGACGTTTGGCCGCACGGGTAATCTGTCGTTCCTGGGCGATGACATAAAAGTAGCGCAGCTGACGAATGTCCATCGTTCCAACTCCTATTCGCTATATTTTTTCCCTATGAAAGTTAGACTTTTTAGATATTTTAAATCTATCGTAGCACATGCTATCGTTAAAATGACAAATATTTCAGAAAAATATAAATCTTTTTCGGAGCAAGAGAGGAGTTTTTTCATGAATATTCAAGAAGCGAAACAGCGACTAAGAGGGTCAATCGCGCCGATTGTCACTCCTTTTAAGAAAGATCATTCAATTGATTTTGAAGCATTCAGGAAGCTCATTCACTGGCATATTGCAAGTGGGACGCACGGAATTTCGGTTACGGGAACGACAGGGGAGCCGAGTTCATTGACGGTGGAAGAACGAGTAGATGTGATGAAAGAAGCACATACAGCCATTAACGGGCGAGTGCCATTTGTGCCCGGGACAGGATCAACGAATCACCAGGAGACGATGTATCTGACGAAGAAAGCTCAAGAGATTGGAGCGGATGCCGCGCTCGTTATTGTTCCTTATTACAATAAGCCTTCTCAGCATGCGCTTTATAAACATTTTAAGACGGTTGCAGACGCTGTGGATATTCCGATTATCGTGTACAACATTCCTGGACGTACGGCGACGAACTTGCATGTTGAAACCCTTGCGAAGCTTAGCCGTGACTGTGAGAACATTATCGGAGTGAAAGAATCAAATAAAGACTTTGAGCATATTAACCGTGTTTTACTGAACTGCGGTCGTGATTTCCTTCTGTATTCAGGTATTGAACTGCTTTGCTACCCGATGCTTGCGATAGGGGGAGCTGGCCATATTAGCGCGACGGCGAATGTTGTACCGGATAAAGTCGCTGAAATCTATGATGCGTGGGTAGAAGGGGATGTGAAACGAGCGCAGGATCTTCACTATGATCTGATGCCGTTAAATGATGTTCTCTTTAAAGATACGAACCCGGCTCCACTGAAAGCAGCACTTGGAATGATGGGCAAAATCAATCCTGATCTTCGTCTGCCGATGGACCTGCCAACAGGAACCCTTCAGGATGAGATTCGTTCCGTATTGGCTGACTATGTCGAGATCGCTGATGGAATTGGGTTAAAGTAAAAATTTTTACTAGGTTAAGAAAGCGTTTACAAAAAGGAGGTCTAAACGTTGAGTAATCAGTTGCAGGACAAAACAGAAATGGTAAAAGACATCCTGGAAAACGTTCAGGATGTGAAGTTATATATCAATGGTTCGTTCGTTGAGGCGACGAGTGGGAAAGCATTTGAGAATTTGAATCCCTTTACAAACGAAACGATCAACCAGGTGGCAGAAGGGGATACGGCCGATATCGATGAAGCGGTAAGAGCTGCGAAGGCGGCGTTTAAAGGGGAATGGGGTCAGATGAAAGTGAAAGAGCGTCTGGCCTACATTTACAAGATTGCCGACTTGATTGATGAGCATATTCATGAGATTGCCCCGCTTGAGTCTTATGATACAGGGCTTCCGATCAGCCAGACGAAGAAGATGGTTGCTCGTGCTGCTCAGAACTTCCGGTTTTATGCTGAAATGGTATCCGCTCGCCTTGTGGGAGATGCGTATCCCGTTGACGATGAATTCTTGAACTATACCATTCACAAGCCAGTCGGTGTCGCCGGGCTCATTACGCCCTGGAATGCGCCGTTCATGCTTGAAACGTGGAAGATTGCTCCGGCACTCGCGACAGGGAACACCGTCATCTTAAAACCTGCTGAGTGGTCACCGCTTACGGCAAACCGATTAGCGGAGATCATTGACCAGGCTGGACTGCCAGATGGCGTGTTCAATGTTGTGCACGGATTCGGGGAAACAGCAGGCGCGTCACTCGTCGCTCACCCGGATGTGCAACTTATTTCTTTTACAGGGGAAACGACGACAGGATCTGAAATTATGCGAAACGGCGCCGATACGCTTAAGCGCTTTTCCATGGAGCTTGGCGGGAAGTCGCCAATTATTGTTTTTGATGATGCCGATTTTGACCGAGCCTTAGATGCATGTACGTGGGGCATTTTCTCCTTTAATGGAGAGCGTTGTACTGCGAACTCACGACTTTTTATCCATGAAGCGATCTATGATAAGTTCGTCGCAGCTCTGAAAGAACGAGTCGACAACATTATCGTCGGCGATCCTCTTGATGAGGGAACCCAGATCGGTCCACTGGCTCATAAGACGCACTACAACAGGGTCTTAAGTTACCTTGATATCGCGAAAGAAGAAGGCTGTGACGTCTACAGCGGAACCGTTCCTGAAAGTTACAAGAGCGGCAACTACGTAGCACCAACGCTCCTATTAGGAGCAGATAATAAAATGAGGATTGCCCAGGAAGAAATATTCGGTCCTGTCATGACGGTTATTCCGTTTAAGGACGAAGAAGAAGTCATTGAAAAAGCCAACGATATCCGCTACGGCCTAGCTGGTTATGTGTGGACAAAAGACATTAAGCGAGGACACCGCGTCGCCCAGGCAGTCGATGCTGGCATGCTTTGGGTGAATTCACAAAACGTCCGCGACCTGCGCACACCGTTTGGCGGTTCGAAGCATAGTGGAATTGGTCGTGAAGGTGGCTATTATGCGTTTGAATTTTATACAGAGCAACAAGTCATTCACGTAGCACTTGGAGACCATCATATTCCGCAGTTTGGGAAAAAGAAATAAGGGGGAGATACGATGCCAGCTAAAACAGGCGATCAGTATATGGAACGAATTAAAAAAGCGAAGAACAATATCTATATCGGAGGGGAACGGGTCGAGGATCCAACGACCCATCCTTCTTTCAAAAACGTCGTCAAATCGATGGCGGGCTTGTACGACCTTCAGCACGAAAAAGCAGATAAAATGCTGTACACCTCTCCAACCTCAGGAGATAAGGTCGGCATGACGTTCATGCGTCCTGAAACGATTGAGGATCTGATTAAACGCCGTGAAGCGATCACAGAATGGGCCAAAGCGACAGGTGGCATGATGGGACGCTCACCAGATTACTTGAATGCGGAAGTGATGGCAATGGGGACAGCTTCAGACTTATTCGCTGAAGCGGATCCGATGTTTGCGGAGAATGCCCGTAACTATTACGAGTACTGCCGTGAAAATGATATTAGCCTGACCCACACGCTCATTCATCCGCAGGTAAACCGTGCGAAAGCCCAGCACGAGCAGAAGGATGCCAATAACGCCCTTCACCTTGTCGAGAAGCGTGAAGACGGCATTATTGTCGATGGCATTCGCTTACTCGCGACTCAAGGCGGCATCACAGACGAAATTCTCGTCTTCCCGTCGACTGTGAAGAAATCTGGCGAGCTCGATGATCCGTATTCCTTAGCATTTGCCGTTCCTAATAACACAGAAGGCTTGAAATTCATTAGCCGTGAGTCGTTTGATTACGGCAAAAACGAGTGGGACCACCCATTATCCTCACGCTTTGAAGAAGGAGACGCGATCGTTTCTTTTGAAAACGTTTTCGTTCCGTGGGAGCGCGTATTCGTTTGTGAGAACTCGTCGATCTGTAACCGTACATTCGCTGAGACAGGCGCCGTGGTTCATATGTCTCACCAAGTTGTCTCGAAGAATGTTGTGAAAACAGAATTTCTTCTTGGCATTATCCTGCAGGTAATGGATGCGATCGGCATTGATCAGTTCCAGCACGTGAAGGACAAGGGGACAGAAGTGATGCTGACCCTTGAGACGATGAAGTCCCATCTTTATAAAGCAGAACACAATGCAAAACTGGATAAATGGGGGACGATGACGCCAGACTTTGAAGCGTTAAATGCAGCCCGCAACTGGTACCCGCGTGTTTACCCTCGTATCACAGAAATTTTAAGAATCCTCGGCGCATCAGGATTGATGGGAATTCCGACAGAGGCAGACTTCCAGCACGAGGAGATCGGACCGATTATTAACCGTGCGATGCAAGGGAAGAACCTTGATGGCTATGAGCGTGTTCAACTGTTCCGTTTAGCCTGGGATGCTACACTTAGTGCCTTCGGATCACGTCAGGCTCACTATGAGTACTATTTCTTCGGCGATCCGATTAAGATGGGCATGACCTATTTCGATCAGTACGACAAAGATCCGTACAAAGACTTTGTACAGGATTTCCTTAATAAAAGCGGTTCGAAAAAGCCGAATGTTACGAGTGTATAGGAGGGATTCTTGATGACGTTTAATATTATTCGTTCAGCCCGTGCCGTGCTCCATGTGAAAGATTTAGACGCTTCTCGCACCTTTTACGAAGCACTTGGTTTTGTCGAGACAGAATCAGATGACGAGCACATTTACTACAGAGGTCTAGAAGAACACAATCACCACAGCCTGCTTTTGAAAAAAGGCGACGAAGCCTCTGTTGAAGTCATCAGCTACAAAGTGATGTCAGAAGCTGACCTCGACCAGCTGGCAAGCTTGTTTGACAGGAAAGGCTACAAGGTCAAGTGGGTGGAAGCAGGCGCTCAAAAAGCAATCGGACGCTCCTTCCGTGTTCAGGATGTTTCCGGGATTCCGGTTGAATTCTTCTCTAAAATGGACACAGTGGACCGCATGCTCCAGCGCTATGACCAGTACCGCGGAGCCCGTGTGCAGCGCATCGATCACTTTAACTGTATGGTGTCAGATGTACAAAAAGCCTATGACTTCTATACAGAAGAGCTTGGCTTTAAGTGCTCGGAGTACACCTCTTCAGATGACGAAGCGATCTGGGCCGCTTGGCTGCACCGTAAACCAAGTGTGCATGACGTTGCCTTCATGAACGGCGACGGCCCACGTCTTCATCACATCGGGTTCTGGCTTAGTGATCAGCTAAGTCTGATTCATGCCTGTGACGTGCTCGCTTCCATGGGATACGTCGACAGCATCGAACGAGGACCTGGACGACACGGATTGTCGAATGCTTTCTTCCTATATTTGAGGGATCCTGATGGTCACCGGATTGAGTTGTACAATGGAGATTATTTAACAAGTGACCCGGACTTTAAGCCAATTCGCTGGGATATTAATGATCCAATGCGGCAGACGTTCTGGGGGCACGAAGCGCCTGATCGTTGGTTTAATGAGGCTTCTCTGGTGCAGAACGTCTACACAGGTAAGACGCTCCCACTCCAAGAGCCCACCCTGAAGAAAAAGAAACCAACCTTCATAATCTAGGCTTTATCTAGAGTGGGTCCGTTGCCTTAATAGTGCTTGGGCTGGCTGGGGGACAACTCGCTTTCCTGCGGGGAGCTGGGAAGCCTCCTCAATCGCTACGCGATCTCCGGGGTCTCCCCTAGGCTCCTTACCCCGCGGGAGTCTCGCAGTCCCCCAGCCAGCCCTGGCCTAAAGGAAGTGAACGGACCACTATAGAATCAAAAGGCACTATCTACCATATATTGAAGGTTTCCGTTTCCCGGCCCACCTTACGCTCATGCTAAAGTTAACGGAAACAGAAAATGACGTAAGGGGGAATGGGATGTGGGGATGTTGAATACGGTTGAGAAGAAACAGTTGTATATAGGTGGCGAGTGGATGGAAGGGGAGCGTTATGCGCCCCTTTTTTCTCCTTATAACGGCAAAAAACTTGCCGATATTCCTCAAGGAACAGAGGAGGATGTGGACCGGGCGATTGGGGCGGCGGAGGTTGCGGCTCAGTTGATGCGCGCTCTGCCTTCTCATGAGAGAGCGGGGATTTTGGAACGTCTTGCTGGTTTACTAGAGGAACGCCAAGAGGAAGCGGCTATGATCATTGCGAATGAAGCCGCGAAGCCGATTAAGGCAGCTCGGGTTGAAGTGAAACGGACGGTTCAGACGTATACATTTGCGGCGATGGAAGCGCGCAATCGGTACGGAGAGACCATTCCTATGGATGCAGCGCCTGGCGGGGAGAATCGGGTGGGTTATACGGTAAGAGAGCCTCTTGGAGTAATTGGGGCGATTACACCATTTAATTTTCCTATGAATCTTGTAGCTCATAAAATCGGGCCGGCTATTGCTGCTGGTAATGCGGTTGTGCTGAAGCCAGCGTCTGGTACTCCTCTTTCTGCGTTTTTCTTGGCTGAGCTTTTAGAAGAAGCAGGACTACCTAAGGGTGCTTGCAATGTGGTAACAGGTAGTGGTCGCGTTGTAGGTGACCGTCTTGTGAAGGATTCTAGAGTGAAGATGATTACGTTTACGGGAAGTGCTGAAACGGGTGTAGGGATCCGGAACCAGGCAGGACTGAAGCGGGTGACGCTTGAACTTGGTTCAAATGCAGCGCTTATTGTAGACGAAGGTGTGGATCTTGCAGAAGTTGCAAAGCGTGCCGTTACAGGAGCTTTTGCTTATCAGGGGCAGGTTTGTATATCCCTGCAACGGATTTATGTTCACGATGCCGTCTATCAAGCTTTCCTTCGCGCTTTTGTTGCAGAAACAGAGAAGTTGAAGACGGGAGATCCTCTTGATCCAGAGACGGATGTTTCCTCTCTTATCACGAAAGAAGATACAGAACGAGCCTTATCATGGGTCGAAGAAGCAATTGAAGGTGGAGCGGTACTTGAAACAGGTGGTATGATAGAAGGGAATGTCATGCGTCCAACGGTGATCACGAATGCCAGTCGAACGATGAAGGTTTCATGTAAAGAGGTGTTCGCTCCAGTCGTTGTGATTAACCGGATTCAATCCATAGAAGAAGGGATTGAAGCAGTGAATGATTCTCGTTACGGCCTGCAAGCCGGTATATTCACTCCAAATATCGGCCACGCCTTTGAGGCAGCAGATCAACTTCAAGTTGGGGGAGTCCTGATTAATGACATTCCAACTTACCGGGTGGATCATATGCCGTATGGCGGAGTGAAAGAAAGTGGTACCGGACGGGAAGGAATTCGCTACTCAATTGACGAAATGACAGAGATGAAACTTATCATTATTAATAAAAACAAATGAGGTGTTGTATATGGACGATCGCATGTTTAAAACCGCAATGAGTAAATTCGCAACAGGGGTTACGGTTGTAACGACAGAAACGGATAACGAAGTGCGTGGCATGACAGCTAACGCGTTTATGTCTGTTTCCATGGAACCGAAATTAATCGCTGTATCTGTCGCGAAGAAAGCTAGAATGCACGAATATATTAAAGAATCAGGCCAGTTTGTTGTAAATATCTTATCAAATGAACAAGAAGATATGTCGAACTACTTCGCTGGCATGGTAAAAGAAAAATGGGAGCTTACGTTTGACCGCTTTGAAGAACAGCCGGCGATTAAAGACTCTATCGTAAACATCGCTTGTAGCCTTTATGGTAGCCACGAAGCAGGTGACCACACGATTTATATCGGTGAAGTGAAGAACCTAAGTGTTAAGGACGGGGTTCCACTAGGGTATTATCAAGGAAAGTATTGCAAGATTAGTGAATAAAGACGGTGAAACACGCCACGTTACGTGGCGTGTTTTTTTACTGTTGATGAGAGGATGGAGGGGTGGGGAAAAAACTCCCTTTCCTGCGGACGAACTCCCGAGCTTCCTCGTTCGCTGCGCTCTCTGTGGGATCTCGGAAGCCCGTTTTTCCGCGGGAGTCTCGCATTTTCCCCACCCCTCCTTGCTCTACTAGGCTAAAAAAACACCATATAGGCAGTAGAGATAGCTGCGACCAAAGTATTAATCCTTACTCCTCCTTAGTGACTTTACTAGATTCATCCCTATCGTTTGGCACGTTACATCCGTATCATTTTGATGAATTCTACAATACTTAAGCCTTTAGCCTCTAATTCTCCTTTCCAATCCCTACCATTAAGCCACCTCCCTAGAAAGGACTATATTCATCTGAAAGATAATCTATTTACAATGGTTGTATTAAAGAAAATTCTGGATATATAGTCAATTGATGAGAGGGAGGAAATGGTGATGAAGCGTAAAAAGCTTGCTCCAATTATGACAGCAACGGTTTTATTAGGAAGCGTGTTTGCATCCGTGCCACAGCAAATCGTATCGGCGGAAGAAGTACATACAGAAGATCTTTTAATCTCGGAATACTTAAATGGGGATGGGAATGCTAAAGCGATTGAATTATTTAATGGAACAGGAAGCGATGTTGATCTAGGGGACTATTCCCTTGAGATTTATAAGGATGGCAGCGAAGTGGCGACGGATGTGATTCCTCTTGACGATACGCTAGAAGATGGACGAGCAGCAGCGATTGCCAACCCAAGCGACGGAGAGGTGGCGCGTAATGCGCTCTACACTTCTGAAGTGTTAACTCATGATGGGAATGATACATTCGTGTTAAAGCATGGGGATGAAGTGGTCGATAGTTTTGGTCAGATCGGAAATGAACAGGGGTGGGATACGAAACACGTTTACCGGGATCGGACCATTTTAAAAGGTGATACGGACCCGACCGATGCATTTGACCTATCAGCAGAATGGGTGCCTTATTGGTACAACTATTATGATAATCTAGGTCGCCATCACGTAATAGCAGAAGACGCACCGGCTGAAGATACGATTGAACAAGCGAGAGAAGAAGGGTATTATAACCTGGTGACAATTGAAGGAGTCATTACGACCACCAATGGGATGACGTTTATTCAAGATAAGACGGGTGGTATTTTACTAGAAGGTCAACTGGGCGGTTATGATGTGTCGGTAGGAGATTATGTGCGAGTAGAAGGAAGAATAGATAGTTATGGGTATCCGAATATTTACAACTACACGTCTTCCATTGAATCAAAGGACAACCCACTTCCGGAACCTGCAGCGATTTATAATTTTGATAAACTCTCTCCCTCATTAGCCGGGGAACGTGTTCATTTGTATAATCTGACGGTGGGTGAAAAAGATGAATATGATCGGACCATCCTTAACGATGCATCCGGCTCTACCATTCCCGTTAACGGGGATTCAGCACTTCCGGAACTAGAAGCTGGAGAACGTGTGGATGTAACAGCTATTTATAGAAATAACGGTGACTACCAAACCCTTTATATCGACAAAGCAGAAGATGTTGAGCGTCACCTCTTTATTCACGATGTTCAAGGAGAGGAAATGACTTCTCCGTATGAAGGTAAGGAAGTTGAAGCGATTAGTGGAATCGTTACGTACCTCGATGGAAAAGGCTTCTATATGGAGGGGGAGAAGGACCGGAACGAAATTACATCAGAAGGGCTTTATGTTGAGTCGTCCGTTAATGTCTCCGTTGGAGATCAAGTGTACGTTAATGGCACTGTTCAGGAATCAAAAGTGGAACGAGTGCAAATGAAACGAACTCAGACAATGACCCAAATCGGAAACTCCGATGTGAAAATCGTATCTCAAGATAACCCATTACCTGAAGCTCTTCAGTTTGGGAAAGATACCATGGGGAAAGAAGAATTAGAAGAACTAGCTATGGACGATATGAATGGACTTATGAGGCAGCTTGAAAGCGTAGAAGGCATGCGCGTATCGATCGGGAATGCTAAAGTTGTCATCCTGCCATCTGAAATGTATACAAAATAGATTGCGAGACCTGAAGCCTATTTGCTTCAGGTCTTTTTTATATGGCAAAAGAAAGTTACATCGATTTGATAAGAAATTTCTCTTCATTAAAAATATTTCCCCACAAAAAAAGGAATTGAAGTTGACGTTAACGTAAATGGTAAACTATAAACAATCAGAAAGTTTAGACAAATGAGGGTGAGATTGTGACAACGTACACCATTTCTGAGCTAGCGAACACATTTGGCGTGAGTACGCGAACCATCAGGTACTATGAACAGCTTGGGATGCTTGAGCCGGAGAGAACTGAATCGGGTCAGCGGGTTTATGGGAAGAAAGAGAAGACCCGTCTTGTGCTTATTTTTCGCGGGAAGAAGTTTGGATTTAAACTCGAGGAAATTCGAGAGATGGTCCAGCTGTTTGATCAGGATCCGTCCGGAGCCAGGCAACTGGAGCGGACGATTCAATATGGAGAGGAGAAGATCAGGGAGGTGACCGAGCGAATCGAAGAGTTAACGGACATGCGTTGTGAAATGGAAGGGATGTTGGATCAGTTTCGTAGGAAGTTACACAATTAAAAGGAGGATACGAAATGAATGGATCACAGCTGTTAGCCATGCAAGCACGTAGAAGCCCTCACCACGAAGCGATTGTCTCAAATGGGAAACGAGTGACGTACGAGGAATGGGATCAGACGGTGAACCGATTAGCCAATGGACTGGCTTCATTGGGTGTAGGCAAAGGGGACAAGGTTATTCTCCATATGCCGAACACTGAAGAATTTCTGTATACGTATTTCGCCACGCAGCGACTTGATGCCATAATCGTTCCCATTAACGCGAAGCTTGTGTATGATGAAATTCTTTATATCGTCGAGCATAGTGATGCGAAGGCGTTCTTCACCCATGACTTATTATTCCCTCAAGTCGCACCGCTCGCTGATTCGGACTTGCTTTGTGTCAAAACTGGAGGCGCTGATGACGGATGGCGCTCACTCGATGCGCTGATCAAAGCCTCTCCTGATACACCTCGTGCTTCGACGACAACAGAAGATGACGAGGTTGCACTCCTTTATACATCAGGCACCACAGGAAAGCCTAAAGGGGTATTGTTTACGAACCGTAATATTCAAACCGTTGCCACGATGATGGCGATTGAGATGAAAATGGAGCCCGGAAGCCGCGTGCTCCATATGATGCCACTTAGCCACTCTGCCCCACTTCACTTATTTATGATGTCCACGACGTACGTTGGTGGCACTCATATCCTAGCACCAACCTTCACCCCAGAACTACTCCTTGAGCTTGTTTCAAAAGAACACGTCACGCATTTCTTCGGCGCGCCCGTTGCCTATTTGTTAACCGCCAAACATAAAAGTGTAAAAGAATATGACTTAAGCACCATGCAATACTGGGTCTACGGCGGTGCACCGCTTGGGACAGAAGAAGTGAAGTTTGTGAAAGAACAGTTTCAGACAGAACGCCTCATGTGTGTGTATGGACTCACAGAAGCCGGTCCAAACGGTACGCTTCTCTTACCAGAGGAACACGACGGGAAAGCTGGAAGTATTGGCAGACGTCCAGCTTTAAATAGTGAAATTGACATTGTCGATGAAAACGGAGATCCCGTTCCACCTGGTCAAATAGGCGAGATTGTCCTTAGAGGAGAAGGGGTGATGAAGGGCTACTACAAAGACCCTATAAAGACCCAAGAAGTTCTAAAGGATGGCTGGCTGTATACGGGAGATGTCGGAAAGCGGGATCAGGATGGTTTCTTTTGGGTGATCGATCGGAAGAAAGACCTCATCATTTCAGGAGGCGTAAACATTTTCCCAAAAGAAATTGAAGAAGCGCTCTTGTCCCATCCTTCGATTGCTGATGTGGCTGTCGTCGGCATCCCGCATCCCGACTGGGGAGAGACGGTGAAGGCGTTTGTCGTTCCGCAAAATGTTGAAGAGCTTTTATCAGAAGAACTGTCCTCGTTCCTGAAAGGGAAAATAGCCGATTATAAAATTCCTAGAGTCTATGAAGTGTTGGGGTCACTCCCAAGAAATGCGACGGGTAAATTGTTGAAGCATCAGCTGCGACACTCTGAAATGAAGGAGGTATAAGAATGAATTATTTTCGTGAAGATCCGAATCTGTCCTTTATTTTAGACCAGTATCTAGACGATGATTTTGCAGAATGGGCAAAGCGGGAGCTTGATGAGTACGGAGAGTTATGTGCGTCTGAAATCGATGAGCGCGCTGCTCACACCGACCGGGAAGGGCAGCCGAAGCTAATCAAGTACGACAAAATGGGCAACGACATTTCCTATGTGTGGGTGAATGATGGGTATAAAAAGACCCTTCAGCAAACGTATGATAGAGGAATTGTCGGGTATGTGCATAAGCCGATCCCTGAGCTTGGACGAAAGGGAGATTATATTTATTCCTATGCCCAAGGCTATCTTCTTTCCCATACAGAACCTGGGTTCTACTGCCCGGTGACGTTAACGATGGCGACCGCCTACTTAATCGATCATTACGCCAATGATGCGTTAAAAGAAACGTACTTGCCTCACGTCTTAGCTACTGGGGACGTAGAGTTGTATGAAGGTGCAACGTTTCTAACTGAACGGCAAGGCGGCTCAGATGTCGGAGCGAATGAGACAAAAGCTATTCCGGATGGTGATTCCTATCGCCTTTATGGAGAGAAGTATTTTGCCAGTAACGCGGGGATGTGCGGGGTAGCGATGGTCCTTGCGAGGATCGAAGGAGCCGGAGGCGGTTCCCGGGGATTGAGTTTGTTCCTTGTCCCCTGGAAGGATGGATCCCATACGGCAGAAGGGATATCCATTCGTCGGTTAAAAGATAAACTCGGTGTCCGGGCAGTTCCGTCTGCAGAGGTGGAGTTTGACGGTGCAAAGGCTTATCTCGTTGGAGAATCAGAGCGCGGCATCTACTACATGATGGAAGCTCTCAATCTATCGAGGGTGTGTAATGCTGTGGCATCGATCGGGATCATGCAGCGAGCCTATCTTGAAGCAAAGCAATACGCCTACGACCGGGTTACATTCGGCAGCGCACTGAAAGATTTCCCGATGGTTCAGGATACCCTTGTTTCGTTAAAAGCGAAGCAAGAAGTCGAAACGAGCAGTGTATTCAAGCTCATTTCCCTTTTTGACAAGATTTCTAATGATCAAGCATCAGCCTCAAAGCGGGATGTTGCCTTACAACGCCTGCTTATAGCGATTTTGAAAAAAGAAACGGCCGAACAAGCTATTCATTTCTGTCATGAAAGCATTGAGATGCACGGTGGAAATGGGTATATTGAAGACTTCGTTATGCCTCGTTTATTAAGAGACGCACAAGTGCTAACCGTTTGGGAAGGGACAGCCAATATTCTTGGCCTTGAGGTATTGAAGCTGATAAAGAAATTCCAGGTTCACACCCTTTTCATGGAAGAAATGAAGGCTTCCTTAGATGCGTTACCAGAGGATCTGCAACCATTGTCGTCTCTCATTTATGAGAAGACGGATGAACTAGAACAAGAGATTGCAAAACTCGCCTCTTTCAGTGAAGAAGAGCAAACGTTCTACGCCAAGCACCTCGCTGAAAAAATGGCCGCGATCTACGAGAGCGTGGTGGCCCTTGAAGATGCAGTCAAAGGAGGACCACGCAAAAAAGCCATTGCTGAAGTGTTCTTGCAGAAGACTTGGAAGAAGGGAGAGCTTGATTTAGAGCGGAAGTCGTTAGCTTATTTTGAGATGATTGTGGAAGGGAAAGAGACGGAGGTAGGTGTAAAATAAAAACAGTGAGATAGGAGTGATCCCTAGATAATCGAATCAATCCTTTACTAACGAATAGGTGAAAACGGACATGAGGAACGGCTGAATCATGTCCGTTTTTGCTGTTATTAGAAAAGAAAGAAAAGAATATAAAAAAGGGGAGTTTTACACGCATGAGGATGTGTTTGGTAATTATCCGTAACTCCTCTTGGTAGTCAGTAGAACGGCAAGTTTCAGCTATCGCTCATCCGAAAACTCAACCCCAAGAACGGAAGGAAGAGCAGTAAGAAAGCACCATAGGATAATGAAAACATACCCGCTACCCGCGACTGAAAATCGATCCGGAGCTGCGATGAAGAAGTATTGAAATAGAAATGAGAGCACGGTCATGATGAGCGTTAGGAAAGGAAGGTAGTACGTGGTGGCTTTTTTCAATAAGTAAGTAAACAACATCGTAAGAGGATTCGCAATCAGTAAGTAGATCGGTAAAGTGGCTATAAACGCAAAAGGAATCGAAAAGACAATCCCTAGCTCTCCATCCAAAGCCATGCCGTAAAAGAAATAAACCCCAATAAAATAGACCGAACTAAGAATAGCCCCTCCAATATGTCTTCTTAAATGACCAACCATAGAAACCTCCTAAAATTTAGAATACTAGCTTTTATAAAAAGTATATTCATTTCAGAGGTGAAACTCAACTGTATTCATGACTTATGTAAAGATTATCTGGACCTTATTGATTAGTACCCTTCCTCATCCAAAAAGCTATCTTCTTTCAAACCCTGATCGTACAAATCAATTCTCTCTTCCATCGTTTCCTTCTTATCCGTATCGCGCCACTTTACCGTCATGTAAATACGACTCACATCTTTAAGACGAATCGGGTCCCCCTCATCCGTAAGCTCAGGCCCACCTTCAATAGCTCCTGTAGACTCCTCAGCGATATCAATCCCATTACCAGAAACAGCACCCGAATGAACAATAGAATCCTCACCATTCACAACAAGGTGAGTATCAAAACTCATCGAACTGGATTCATATTCCTCCACCTGTTTCATCATTAACTTCCCATTCCCAACCTTCAAAGCCTCCGGCGTCATAACTACCTCAAAATCACTTAACACCCAGTGCTCACTCTCCCCATCAAGGGGCATATAATAATGATGAACTACTTCTTTCTCCGTTTCATTACAACCGGAAAGGAGAATGACCGTAACGGACATGAATAAAAACAAAAGGCGTAACGATTGATGTAACATAATCTCCTCCTAATCCATGTATTCAATATGTAACATATTACCACGTGCCTTACGAATTGAAAATAAACAACCCCACCCGCACCCTCCCTTGAATCCTCATTATATGGTAAGCTAAAAAAAGATCTTTTTTAAAAAACCCATCCTCCTTTCAAAAAATGAATATCTTTCTTTAGATTAGGCTTAAAATCAGCGGTACATAAAGAATCTTCTAACCAAAAATAAGCCTTAAGACGCTTTTTTCTGAAGGAGTTTCCATAAAAGAGGTATGAGGTTTATACTTATAGGTGGTTAAAGTTATAATTCGAAAAGTTTTATATTGATATTTTTCTGTTAGCAGTTGTATATAGGTAGGGAAACACGAAATATATGACCTCAGGACGTTACGGAAAAAAGGGTTTAAGGGTCCGTTCATTTCAATAATGTCAGGGCTGGCTGGCGGACTGCGAGACTCCCGCGGGGAAGAAGCCTAGGGGAGACCCCACAGAGAGCGAAAGCGAACGAGGAGGCTTCCCAGCTTCCCGCAGGAAAGCGAGTGGTCCGCAAGACAGCCCAAGCTCTTTTTATCGTAACGGACCTTTGGGCTTGACGATGAACCAAAGAAAAAGCTGGGTCATATGATAAAACAGATTATGGTGATAAAGGATTGAATATACATGACTAAACAAAAGTGGTACGACGATCTATCAACATTAGTAAAGAAGGACAACGTGAAAAAAGATGAACCGTTAAAAACGTATACCTTCACACATACAGGCGGAGAAGCAGACGTCTTAGTTTCTCCTCAAAGTAACAGAGAAGCAGGCGACGTGCTATCCTACTGTTATGAAAATGAAGTACCCGTAACCATTCTTGGAAATGGGTCAAACATGATCGTGAAAGATGGCGGAATCAGAGGGGTTACCCTATTCTTAGGTAAGATGGATGACATCAGTCATTCAGGCAACAAGATTACAGCTCAAGCAGGCGCGAAGATTATTGATACCTCAAGATATGCGCTAGACCAAACACTGACTGGGTTAGAGTTTGCTTGTGGCATTCCTGGGACAGTAGGTGGAGCCCTTTATATGAATGCAGGCGCCTATGGCGGTGAGGTATCCGATGTACTTGAAAGTGCCGTTGTCGTGACGGACAAAGGAGAACTTCTTGCTGTACGCGCAGAGGAGCTTGATTTAGGTTACAGAACAAGTAACATCGCAGAGAAGAACCTTCTTGTCTTAGAAGCCACATTCGCTCTCGAGCCAGGGGAATATGATGTGATTAAGGAAAAGATGGACGATTTAACGTTCAAACGTGAGTCGAAGCAGCCTCTTGAGTATCCGTCTTGTGGCAGTGTCTTTAAACGACCACCGGGCTATTTTGCTGGAAAACTCATTCAAGATAGTGAATTACAAGGTGTTCAAATTGGTGGCGTTCAGGTTTCTAAGAAACACGCTGGATTTATGGTTAACGTTGGCGGCGGAACGGCCACAGACTACGTCAACTTAATTAAGCACGTTCAAGAAACCGTTAAAGGAAAGTTTGGAGTAGACCTCGAAACAGAAGTGAAGATAATAGGGGAAGATTAAAAGGTAAAGAGCTTAGGCTCTTTACCTTTTTTTGACTCATACCATATAGCATGGCAAGGATGGACCACCATCCCTGTTTTTATAATACATAGAAGACATTATGCTCCACTAAAATTTAATCCCTCATCGACCCAGCCTCGCGAGATGTCATATCTCCAATCCCTGCGTCTAAATCCTTCTGAATATCCTGTTTCACTTTCTGAGGATCCGTCCCTTTTACGCCTTTGTTCATTGTAGAGTTCGAATTCTTTTTAGGTTGTTGATTTGGCTTCATCGTACCCCTCCTCTGTAGTTGAATTCGTCTTTTATTATCCGTGGAAACGTCAGAAGGTATACACAGCTATGGGTTTGAACATGGAGAAGACAAGCAAAGTGTGTCATTAAGTGGCTGTTTCATCAAAAGACGTTCTAACAAAAGGAGAGTCTTTACATAGCTTAACCCATACTTCTCAATGAAGTTTTCTGTTAAATTATGGTATGATGAATGGAGTGACTAACAAACAGTGGAGGGATGGGGAATGATTTTAGAAATGACGACACAGTTTCGGGTTTCTGATATGAAGGAAGGGCAAGAGTGGTATGAAACGCTTCTCAATAAGAAGCCAGATTTTATTCCACACGAGGGGTTTGCAGAGTGGGAGCTGATCCCCGGTTGCTGGTTGCAAGTAGCTGAAGGAACGCTTACAGAAGGAAATGGACCTTTGCGCTTAGGGGTTACAGACATTGAATCTGAAAGAGATCGGCTTGTGGAGCATTTACATATTGATCGTTTTGATATTCACTCAAGGTCTGAAGTGCCAGTGAAATGGGGCACGTTCTCGGATCCATGGGGAAATCAACTTGGTTTTTTTGAGTACTTGGATAAGAGTGAAGAGAAAGAACGTGCTCACAGCATCCTCGGAAAGTAACTTCTCAACTATTTACCTTTTAGAGGACCAATCGGAAATGGATTAACATATCTGTATTTTCATGGCTTAGCATGAAGATTGTGTAATAGGTGTTCCGAACTTCCAACCTTTTAACGGAGGCATACAGGATACGGATCACGTTGAAGAAGATGGAAGCGTAGTGAAGCGTTTCTGGATTAAGCTTTAATTAAGGAGGTAGAAACCTTATGAATTTTCAAGAATTTGGACTGATTCTATTCACGGAAAACTACGAGTCTTGCGTTTCCTTTTACCGAGATACGCTAAACCTACCTGTAAGAAATGTAAAACCTACCCTTGTATCTTTTGATCTTCCACATGGATATTTAATGGTCGAAAAGGGTGGCGCTGGAAATGATCAGGAAAAGGCAAGGCACCAAAACCCAACCGTTATTCGCTTTGATGTAGAGGATTTAGATAAAGAAGTGAGACAGCTAGAGGAGAGAGGGGCTGCCTTTAAAGACAAGAGACTGGTTTTTGATTGGGGAACCATTGCCGTGTTAACAGACCCAGATGGGAACCGGATCGAGCTTGGGGAGCTAAATGAAACAAGTGCCTCCATGAAAGACTGAAGGGACATTTGAAAGAAAAAGTGCTAAAACCTTCGTATAATGTTACGCGTCTTAATCGTCCTACATAATGAGAAACAAATAGGAGGATTGTGGTTCAGAGGTATAAAAAATGAAACTAGCAAGGTCTATTAATAGGCAACCTAGGGATCTTCGTATTCAAGAGTAAGGGGGGGAAATAATGGAGGAATTCGAGCTGAGCTTTAAAAATAAATATGTAAGATTGTTTTTTATTTGGGTGCTTCCTTTAATCTTACTATCAGCTATGCTATTTATTCTTTTGCCAATAAAACAGCATTGGATACCATCTTTTCTTCCTATGACTACTTTAATTATATTTTTTGGCTGGATTAAATTTGATAAGAACAAAATTAATAGGTAACTTTTGTATTGTTTTAATGAGTGCTGAGTGCGATTATCCAAGAAGAGAATCTCCCTCTATGCTGTAAAAACGAAAGGGGAATAATACATGTTTAAATATAAAATTAACGATGACACGGAGCTTCGTTTACTAGAAGTACGGCACGCTGAAGAATTATTTCAACTCACTGATGCTTCAAGAAATAATCTCCGCAAATGGTTACCATGGATTGATCATACAAAGACAGTAGAGAACTCTAAGGGATTTATTGAGGGGACATTAAAGCAATTCTGTAACAATGATGGCTTCCAGGCGGGGATCTGGTATAAAGGAGAGTTAGCAGGGATCGTAGGGTTACATACGATTAATTGGTCAAATAAATCTACTTCCATAGGGTATTGGCTTGGGGATTCTTTTCAAGGAAAAGGGTTAATGACAAAGTCGTGTCAAGAAGTCATAAACTATTGCTTTAATGAGCTTGGGCTTAAGCGTATAGAAATACGAGTAGCAACGGGGAATGAAAAAAGTTTAGCCATCCCATACAGATTAGGCTTTACAAAAGAAGGATGTCTAGAAAAATCAGAATTATTGTACGACACATATGTAGATCATTATGTTTTTGGTCTAATTAACGAAAATTAAACCAGATCTCTTAATTTCAACGCTTCTAGTATATAGTGCGATTGCAGAATAAAGCTTCTTTTATTAACAGAGCAGGTTAGTTTGGTAGGCTCAATTATTTTTCGTGGAAATAATATAGTGATCGGATGTAGAAACATTTAACGGGTTAATAAATACGAGAGGAAGCACCTAATGAACAAATTCAGTTTGTTTGGAAAATTCATGGTACAAGAAGGCAAACGTGACACAATGGTAGATCTATTGCTAGAAGCAGCAGAATCAATGAAACATCTTGAGGATTGTGAGATCTACCTTGTAAATATTTCAGAAAGTGAACCAAATTCTGTTTATGTGTATGAAGTTTGGAGTGACGAAAATGCTCATCAAGCGTCTCTAACTCTTGAAGCTACAAAAACACTAATAGAACGTGCAAAACCCATTATTACTGGAATGGAAAGAATCAGCACCTTAAAAACAAAAGGTGGGAAAGGTCTTTCATAAGTAAGAAGTCAATAAAGCATAGAAAAACGCAGGGGTTGGACCACTGCGTTTTTCTATGTGCTTTCGTGTGTCTTGTTCCACAACCGAACTACTCATGAGGGGAGGTTCATCCTTACCGAGTCTTTTCTATCGCACAGGCTTCCGTCTCATCCACTGGGTTGCGACCCATTTCTCTCCTTGAACCACAGGATTGCCGCTATGGAGTGTCTTTTCATTAAGCAACGCGTCCTGATAAAAGTACTCAAAATACACGGCCATCCCTTTTTTAGGCGTTACAGATAGTCCGAGGTGTGGGAAAAGCGTTTCGCCACCTTCTTCGACGTCGTTTAGATATAACACAATCGTCGAGATCCGGTTGTTATCTGACTGCTTAAAGTAATCATGATGAGGCTTATACTCTTGGCCAGGCTGATACCGCAAGACCTGCAGTCCCTCGGCGTGCTCAATGGGAACATTCATAATTGCGGAGAGGCGTCGTTCCATGCGGTGGATCAGTGTGTTCTCATTTTCTTCAAAAAACATCCCGCTGCTTGTTCTCATTTCATTTGTTTCCCTTGCTTGTCCGATCCTAGAGCGCTCTAACCGGTCCTGGCTTGTAGTAATGATGCGATCGCATTCCTTCTCACTTGCCACGTTATCTAGCACTACAATAAGAGGCTCTTCTACTTTTGAGATAACAGAGATCGTGCGGTCCTCCGTAATGATGCGGTTTCCTTTATGTGAAAAGATGGTTGCTTCACGTTCAACTTGAGCGGTCATGATAGACTCCCCTTTCTGTTTGATAGATTATATGGGCGAATCTATGGAAATATGAAAGGGGAAGTAAATTCTTGTAAATACATGACATGTCATTCATACTGAAAAATAGATGACACGCCATGTATTTAGGGGGAGAATGATTTGGAGACGAAAGTTCATGTTTGGCATACGGGTTCTGTTCGAATTGATCAATCACTAGCTTTTCAAGAGAAGACGCTTCACCCGATGCCATATTCAGGGTGGTTAAGGGGAAGGAAAAAGAAGCGGTGGGTGCCCGTGTCTGTTTATTTAATCGAACATCCAAAAGGGGATGTGTTAGTGGATACAGGGTGGCATGAAGATATCAGAACTCATCAAAGACGCCATTTAGGGTTGCTCTCTCATTCGATGTTTCAAGGAGATCTGCCTCTTGGACAGTCGGTGGGTGAACGGTTACGAGAGCAAGGGAAGGACCTGAACTCGTTACATACGGTTGTTCTGACCCATATGCATGCAGACCATGTAAGTGGGCTGAAGCATGTAGAAAAAGCCAGGAGAATTATCGTTTCAGAAGAAGAATGGAAGGCAGCGCATAAAGAAATCGGCTACCGAAAGTCCATGTGGGAGGGAGTAGCTGTAGACCCCTTGCCACTTGAAGTGATTCCATACGGTCCATTTTGCAAGGGTATTGATTTATTTAATGATGGAACCGTCTATCTTGTGCACACACCAGGACATAGCCGGGGGCAGTGGTCTGTGTTGGTGCAGACGGTAAAAGGATGGGTGTTACTAGCAAGTGATGTTGGATATGCGGTGAAATCATGGGAGGAAGGTCACTTACCTGGTTTGATGGTCGATCACGAAGCAGCTGTTGCTTCACTGGACTGGGTGAAAACATTCTCTAAACGAGAGGATTGTTATGCAGTGCTCGCGAACCATGATGCAGATGTACGAGAAGGGAGGTTGGTGTAAGAATGACCGGGAAAAAGGAAGCGGAGCGTTTACGCTATTTCATTCTTGCTGCCCAGAGGCAGGGGAATCGAATCTACAATGAATCCTTATCCGAATTAGGCTTAACCTCATCAAAAGCGGAGGTACTAAGTGTATTACAACAAAATGGACCATTATCCCTTAAACAGCTCGGAAGTCTTCTGATCTGTGAAACGGGGAGTCCTTCGAGGTTAATTCAGCGTTTGGTGGAAGAAGATTTGATCGAACGAACGCCTAATCCAAATGATAGCCGGTCGACGATTCTGCAATTAACAGAGATAGGCCGTGAGAAATCAGAACGCGTCACTCTCGTTGAAGATCAAATCCACGAAAAGGTTAGCGATCAGCTTAATGAGAAGGAACTTCAAGAAGCTAACGCGTTGATGGGGAAGCTTCTAAAAGGTTTAGGCAATACGGGAGCGATAGAGAAACGGGGATTCTTAGACGAAGAGTAAAGGAATGGAGAAACAGAACCACAGAAGGCGTGAAGCCACACAAAAACAGACACAAGGAAAAGACTCCTCATGTCTGTTTTTTTCTAACAGATGGCTTTATAGACTAGCAGTTGTAATAGCAGCAAGCCCCAACGATGATCAAGAGGATGAACAGAACCACAATTAGGACAAACGTGTTGTCATTGCGGCAAGGCATCATCCCGTAAGCAGGTGATACGTAAGAAGGAGCAACGTTCGCAGGTGCGTTAACATTTGCAGGAGCATTAACATTTGCGTACATATTCATTCTTCCTTTCAGACTAGTTATTTGTCACTACAGTATACGCACCTAGCTCCGTTTCGAGCCCGTCTCCTTCCAAAATGGGTTCGTGTCCCGGCTTTATCTGCCTTTGTAAAGGTAACGGATATACTGATAAAACGAGATGGAGATTTTATTATGGTGAATCGTCACCGGCGGTACTCTATGATCTCTGTACAGTCCGGAATGAACCTCAGGTGAGAAGCGGGTGACTAAAGACGTTAAGTAAGCAGAGCGGTTGCTGTTTGGAAAACGCTTCTTGTTTAGGGCTTCAATCATCTCCTCAGCTGTTACGATTCCAAATCCATGGCCGAAGAACTTCCCACCGCCCATTGCCACAGCATTTTCTCCTCTATAATTGGCATTGCTTCGGTCGTAATCCGGATTATTGAAATAAACCACATCCCCTGGCAGGTAAAAGTTCGCATGAAACGTGTAAAGACGAAGTTCAGGGTCTGTATTCCAGCTGTAGAGATAAATATTTTGAAAAGCGGTGTTGAACGTAGTTTGTTCCATACTTTTACTCATCGCGTGATACATATTTATGACGCAAGCCGTTGCGCATTCAAACGCATATAAAGAACTGTTTGTAAAGATATCTGAGATCCCACTAGTTGGATAGACGTTCGGCTTCTGAAGAAATCCTCCAGCCGGTGTTAAGTACCAGTATTCAGGATTACACGTAGCGGCACTGAAGCCACGAAACGTGGATTCTCCTTCACTCATTTCTTTCGCACTAAGGGTCATATTCTTGCGAAGTCTAAGGGCAAACCATAATTGATCCATAGACGGAAAAGAAAAGAGCTCCCCCGCATCCCTCATCCCCTCGAGGATTTCAAGATCCACTCCTGAAACGTTTAAGGAAGAAAGGGATTGTATTTGAGTTCCTGCAACTTGTATCACAATGGCATTCCCCATTTCTGTCATTGTTCTGTTAGTTTATTCGGGCAAGGCGCGAAACATGTTTCTAGGACGCTGTTAAGGAAATATGTATAATACTGGATATGGTGAAACGGATTGGTAAGTGATCCGTATATAAGAATACGAGACTAGGAGATAGTGAGGTGAGGAGTTTAGATTATGGAACAAGTTTGGGACCTGGATAAAGTAAAGCGATCACAAAGAAGATCATCCATTCAAATTTCTCTTATTTTTTGGGCGTTCATCATAGGTTCTATGATTTATGGGTTCCATTATGAGAATGGAGCTTTCGTCCTTCTTGCTTCCTTCTGCGTTATAATGACTGCGTTTGCAGGTGGATCGTTATACACGCTCAGGACAGGAAAGATCATTGGCACAAAGGATAAAAGGTATAGCGAATCTTTTGAACGAGATCGTATAGGGGAGAAAGAGTGGATGGGTAAAAAGAAAATAGAGACGACCATCCTTATTGTCGTAAGTCTAGTCTTCACGGTTTGTTTATTTGTAGTAGATTGGAGCGGTATTAGGATGAACGCCTTCCATGATTTTCTTCCTCTTATCGGAGCGGGAGTAGGAACAACGTTAGGGCAGTTCATTCGAAGTAATAAAGTAGAGTAAAAGTTAATTTATTATAGAAATGAGGCGAACGAGATGAACCGTATCGTGTTAATCATTTTATTGGGGCTCCTCGTTCTGGCTGGTTGTCAGGGAGAAGAGACGCAAAAGGTGACTTCTCCTACAACACCAGAAGCACCTGAGGATGAGGGGCACGTAAAGGAAACAGAAGGGTACACACTGAAACATACCGAGCCGACTTACATAACGATAAGAGATCAAGAGTTTGAGGTTGTGCCTGCTTTTGATTCAACGCTTGATTATATTGAGTTTATGGAAGAGAACCCATTAGAGAGTAAAACAGAAGCTTACGCGTCAAAGGTCGTTAACCCTTTTCGTCAAGAGGAGTTTGGTGATACACGGGGAGGGGACGTGCGACCTCCGAAGAATATTGATGCACTCAGGAAGTCAGTGCAAAAGTTGGACTCGAGTTATGAAGAGATCGTCCATTACATTGAAGAATCTTTAGAGAAGTCTGTGGAACGCTTTCAACTCGATCGTCCTACAAAGATCTATGTGTTCCCCTTTAATCCCGATCAGCTTTCTCTTATAGATGAAATGGACGGTGTCTTAGCTCATACTACGGATGCACTGGTTTGGTTCGAGATCGATCCTGAACATTATACAGAGGAAGCCCTCTCTTACACAATGGCCCATGAATACCATCATCTAGCCTATTACGAAATGCATCCAGAAAGACCAGTTGATTTGGTCGAGGAAGCCCTTGTAGAAGGGGAAGCCGATGCCTTTGCAGAAGGGATTTACCCCGAAGCTGAGTTTCCTTGGACGAGAGAATTGACGAAAGAAGAAGAGACGGAAGTCATAAACTGGGTGAACGAAAGAAGGTATACCTATGAAGGTGAGGATTTAGTAGAGTTCAGAGACGGCAATGAGAGGATTCCAAAATGGGCGAATTATAAAATAGGCCTTATGATCATTCAGGATTTTATAAAGAATAACCCCGATGTAACGGTAGAAGAGTGGACCAAAATGGGACCAGAAGAAATCCTAAAGGGAAGTCGTTTTGCTGATGATTTTGATGGAGTGTAAGGTGCTATATAGAAATGATAGATAACAAGAATAAAAGCAGCCTGATCACAGGCTGCTTTTTCTCATGTAATCCCCTTTACGGTAACTGAGGGTTACTATTTTTTGCTTCTTGTAATTTTGGTTTGCGGTACCCGCCAGCGATGTCGGCTTTCTTAAATTCTTTAGAATAGATTACTTCTTTCGCCGCTGATGTATCGTTCTCTCCTCCGACAGGCTGGTATTGTGATCTCTTATACATTGATCTCATCCTTTCTGTTGGAATTCGTTGTACATTTATAGCCTTCCCGCTGAATTTTTGGTTGAAACATCTCTTTAATCATTTCTTTTATATGCTGGTCCATAATTTCAAGAAATACTTCACGATCGCCTTTACAAATCTAAATGGGGTTAGGACCAAACCGGGTAACACAGAGACTTCGTTGTCATTTGATCTCGTTTCTTCTTCACCGATTACGTAAGCCCTCCCTTACATTTTGAGTTCGTAAAATCGTTTCACAATAGGACGAATGATGATTCGTACCATCAATAAAGAAAAGAGAAGCGTTTGCCCAATTGTTGAAGCATCGAGGGAGACAGAAAGGACAAAGGCAACTGCAATCATGCCATCCATAATCCAATTAACCGCCTCACCAGACTTAGCATTAATCAGGATATTCCGCTCATCATTCTTCTCAATCTCACTACGCTTTTCACCACTTGCTGTTGTTGTATCTTTTCTGCTTCGTATGTACATTTCAATGGAGAGGCCCGCTAATGCAAAGCCTAGTCCCGCTACTCCAAAAGGAAGGTCGTCATTCACGATTCCTGTGATAAAGGTACCGATCCCGATTCCTGCTAATACAATCGTTAGAATTAAATTCCGTACATGCTTAGTGTTCATTTTCATCATCCTCTTCAAATATAAATAGATCTTCAATGTGAACATTTAAGACTCTGGCAATCTTGTAGGCCAGAAGAACAGATGGATTATATCGCCCCTTTTCTAATGAAATGATGGTTCTTGACGAGACAGAAACGATGTCTGCTAATTCTTGTTGGGTAATGTTCGCCTCTTTTCGAAGGCTTCTAATATGGTTTTTCAAAAAGTGATCACCTACATAGGATGTGAAGTTTATTTCATGTGAAGCTAACTTCATATTACAACTAGTGGTATTTACAGTCAATAAAAGAAAATAAAGGATTTAAAAAGATTTCCATCTTTATGCACTTCATTGAGTCGACTTTAAAAATATTAATAAAGACGTAAATGCAAAAAGATCAGGAAAATTACAACTATATTGACAATTAAATCAAAGACTAGTAGAGTAATAAAAAAATATTCTTATCCAGAGAGGTGGAGGGACTGGCCCTTTGAAGCCTCAGCAACAGGTCGAAGATGACACTGTGCTAATTCCAGCGGGTGAACCATCCTGATCGATAAGAGCTTTCGTTATTGTCAGTTAAACGCACTCGCATGAGAGTGCGTTTTTTGTATGTTCACCCTACTAAAGTTAGGGGGAATGAAAATTGGAACATCAGTTTAAACGGGAAATGAAAACAAGGCATTTGGTTATGCTCTCCCTTGGGGGTGTAATTGGAACAGGGTTGTTCCTAAGTTCTGGCTATACGATTCACCAAGCTGGGCCCCTTGGAACGATTCTCGCTTATGGTATTGGAGCTCTTGTAGTGTATTTGGTTATGCTCTGCCTCGGGGAGCTATCGGTTCAAAATCCGGAGACGGGCGCCTTTCATACATATGCCCACAACTACATAGGACCAGGAACCGGGTTTACCGTTGCTTGGCTGTACTGGCTGACCTGGACTGTTGCATTAGGCTCTGAGTTTACAGCAGCTGGCTTATTAATGCAGCGGTGGTTTCCGGATGTTAGCGTCTGGATATGGAGTGCTTTTTTTGCTGCTTTAATTTTCAGTTTGAATGCTTTTAGCGTGAAGTTTTTTGCAGAGGCTGAGTTTTGGTTCTCTTCTGTAAAAGTTGTAGCCATTGTTCTGTTTATCCTTATTGGATTTGGAGCGATGTTTGGGTGGGTCACGGTGACGAATAGCGAACCCACTTCTGTGTTATCAAACTTTACAAGTCAGGGGCTCTTTCCTAACGGGGTGACCGCCATATTGATGACCATGCTAGCGGTAAACTTTGCCTTTTCCGGAACAGAATTAATTGGAATTGCAGCAGGAGAAACGGTTAATCCGTCCAAAACGATTCCGCTAGCGATCCGCACAACACTTGTCCGTTTAATTCTCTTTTTTATCGGGACGATCGTTGTCCTCTCGGCGCTGCTACCAACGGATGTGGCTGGTGTGGTAGAAAGTCCGTTTGTTGCGGTTCTTGACCGGATCGGCATCCCGTATGCAGCGGATGTGATGAATTTCGTGATCTTAACAGCAATATTATCCGCTGCGAACTCAGGGCTCTACGCATCTGCGCGCATGCTTTGGTCACTTGCGGATAAAGAAACAATCTCGCCTGTCTTTGCTAAGTTATCAAGTAGGGGAGTACCTCTGATCGCGATGACCTTTAGTATGATCGGCGGGGGCCTTGCGTTGTTGTCTAGTGTGATTGCGCCGGACACGGTGTATATTGTTCTGGTATCGATATCAGGCCTGGCTGTTGTAGTGGTGTGGATGAGTATCAGCGCCTCGCATTTCCAGTTCAGAAGAGCGTATCGAAAAGCAGGGCATAAAGAAACTGACTTAGCCTACAAAGCGCCATTTTATCCAGTAGTTCCGATTGCGGCATTTACTCTGTGCTTGGCTTCATGTGTAGGGATTGCCTTTGATCCGACGCAGCGAATTGCCCTTTACTGTGGCATCCCGTTTATTGCCTTATGCTATGGAAGTTATTATGTGAACCAATTTATGAAGAAAAGGAGAATAAATCATGTCAAAACCTCTCAATCGATTAAATCCCATTGAATCCTTATTAAGCCGTCAGGATGTCCTAGTGCTCGATGGAGCCTTGGCGACGGAATTAGAACGGTACGGCTGTGACTTGGATGATCCATTGTGGTCGGCTCGTGTATTGCTCGAACAGCCTGAGGCGATTAAGCAAGTACACGCTGATTATTACCGTGCAGGTGCGGATTGTTCCATTACGGCAAGCTACCAGGCAACGGTGGACGGCTTCGGGGGAAGAGGTTTCACAAAAGAGGAAGCCCTGTCGCTGATTCGAAAAACGGTTACGCTGGCTACAGAAGCCCGCGATAAAGTACTAGAAGAAGACCCCGACCGGGAGAGACCGCTCGTAGCAGCGTCTGTTGGTCCATACGGTGCCTATCTTGCGGATGGTTCAGAGTACGTCGGACAGTATAGCATTACTGATGAGGAACTGTATGCTTTTCATAAACCGCGTATGGAAGCTCTTATCGAAGCGGGTGCAGACCTCTTAGCGATCGAGACCATCCCTTCGTTTCGGGAAGCCCGTATTCTTGCTTCGATTTTAAAAGAAACCCCTGAGGTCTATGCTTGGCTGTCCTTCACGCTTACAGATGGAAGAACGATCAGCGACGGCACGTTACTTAAAGATGTCGCCAATGAATTTGAAGGAAATAGTCAATTAGCAGCAATCGGCGTGAATTGCGCTCCGCTAGAAGTTGTCACAGATGCAGTGGAGAACCTGCATAACTATACTACAAAGCCGATTATCGTCTACCCAAACTCGGGTGAGAGCTATGACCCTGATACGAAAACCTGGCATGGTTCAGAGAGTTGCGAGAGCTTCCCCGCACAATCTGAGGCATGGTATAAAGCAGGGGCCCGGGTGATCGGAGGCTGCTGCCGAACGACCCCTGAGCATGTGAAAGAGCTCTCTTTGAAATGGAAGAATAAAGCCTGATCTTAAACCCTGGGCCCAAACATGTGCCCGGGGTTTTTGAATGAGGGAGCCCCCTCCTTTTATCAAGAAACGTTTTAGGGAAGTCTATCTATAAAAGAAGAACGGGTTCTAGGAAAGAGGGATCGTATGAAAAAACAGGTGTACCGTGGTTTGATAGGCCTATTGAACAACCCTTTGATTGGTCGTGGATTGCAGAGAATCAGTCAATCTTCATTGAGCAGATGGCTCATTCCAACCTACGTAAAGCTGTTTCATATAATAGAAGACGAGGCTTACAAGGAGCGGAAAGCCTATACCTCTTTAGAAGATTTCTTTATACGGGAATTAAAAGATGGAGCCAGGCCAATCCACAGTGATGAGAACGTATTAGTCAGTCCGGTCGATGCTCGGGTGGAGCGATTTGGGCGGATGAATAAAAGTCATATCGAGGTGAAAGGTCTTTCTTACTCTATAGAAGATTTATTGAGCGATGAAGAGATGAGTACGCGCTACAAGGATGGTTTATTTATCGTTCTCTACCTAAGCCCGTCAGATTATCATCGCATTCACTCACCAGCCGATGCCGTTGTGACAAAGCAGCATGAGCTTGGAGGAAAGTCCTCACCGGTAAACAAACTAGGCCTAACCTTAGGAGAGTCACCTCTATCGACAAACTATAGGATCGTATCCGATTTAAAGCAGAAAGATGGAACTCGTTTTGCGGTTGTGAAAGTAGGAGCAATGTGGATCAACACCATCGAATTAACCCACCCCGGCTCCCAAGTTGAAAAAGGGGAAGAGATCGGGTATTTCTCCTTTGGATCAACGGTAGTTCTTTTATTCGAGAAGGCTCAAGTCGATCTTCATCCTGAATTGGAGGAGAAATCTTTGATTAGAGTTGGAGAACCTGTAGTGGTGAAGAAGTCTTCTTCAAAAGAATGAGCATCATGATATAATAAAAGACAAACAAAAAAGGAGGAAGATGATGGCTCCACATAAAGTTTATAAAATGAGTGTCGCAAATGTATATCCCCATTATGTAAAGAAAGCGGAAAAGAAGGGGCGTACGAAGGAAGAAGTGGATGAAATTATCCGTTGGTTAACAGGGTACAGTCAGGAAGAGCTGGCGCAAATTTTGGAGGATGGAACAGATTTTGAAACCTTTTTTGAGAAAGCTCCTCACCTCAACCCATCAAGGACCCTTATCAAAGGCGTTATTTGTGGGGTACGAGTAGAAGAAATCGAGGAACCAACAATGAGAGAAATTCGCTATTTGGATAAGCTGATTGATGAACTAGCAAAGGGGAAGAAGATGGAGAAGATTTTACGAGGTTAAAAGGAAGGCGCTCTTCTGTGTTTTGGTTAAATATGTTAATATAAACTGGAAGAACTTTTACATATTGGGGTGTTTTCAATGAATGATGGATTGATCTTGTTGGGTTTATTCTCTATAGCGGCCATTTTAGGTGTGATCGCCTTTCGCATGTTTTCGCGTTATGAGAAGAGGAAGATTGTCACCTGTCTTGTCGTCAGTTTCGCACTCCCTATAGCTTATCTGTTCGCTATGATTACTAGTGTAGAATTTGCAGCACTGTTAGGAGTACTCGTTACTGCGGCTATGATTTTTGAAATATTCGCTTATTTGTTGGTTCCTATTATACGGAATATTATGAAAACAAATGAAAGCAGTTGACATTTCGTCTAGTAAAAGAAGCGTATTCTTAGCTTGAACAAGCTTAGGAAGGGCTTCTTTATTTTTGCCAAATTGGGTGAAACAAACGCTCTTTTTCATCGTAGATAAAGAAGAGAACACTGAAGGTTAGGGAGGAATTCTTATCGAGAAGATCTTTGTGAAGACATGCAACTGGATCGGATTCATTCTTTTACTCTTATCCCTTTCAATGGGCTTTTTCGATTTTTCAGTATTTGGTTCGCCTTTCTTAATCTTTTACGGAATCAGTTTTATTGGGTTAATGGTTGGATTTATGGGATGGGTCCTCCTACGGTTTAATAGCGTTTCTGTGAAGACAAAAAGGATCGGAAAAACAGGATTCTACGGCAATTTAGCGATTATCGTTTTATTCTTTCCGCCATTGTCTCAACTATGGGGGACGTTTTTGTTTGGACCTTAGTAGGGATAAGGGGGGGCAGGCCCCTTGTCCCCTCCCTTCGTCTTGGAAAAATAAGGTGGTTGAGCAGGTTTGTGTGCTTTCATAACGAATAGTAGAAAGAAGAGGATATCACCGACGGAGGGATATCCTTTTCTTTTTTATGTTGATGGAGGGATTGCATGATTGAACGCATTGATACGATCTGTCTGAAGGTTAGAGACGTTGAGAAATCTAGTAAGTGGTATCAGGATGTATTGGGGTTTCGTGTAGCGTTTAAGGATAAAGGTTATGTTGTGTTAAATGTTGGAGAGGGCGGCGTGCCTTTAACGATTGAAGAAGGAAAAAGTGAGGGGCACACGAATGGAAGCTATCCGATATTCTTCTCTAACACTATTGAGCAACTACATAAGTCATTAGAAGAGCAAGGGGTGCAGGTGGATTCTCTACATGAAGATGGATTCAATCACTATTTTGACTTTTACGATCCAGATGGGAATAGATTGCAAGTTTGTTTTTTTGAATAAGCAGGAGTCACGGAAATGTAAGCAAATCATGATTGTTGGAATGACGTAAGGAGAAATTCGACCATGAGTTTACGTAGTTGGAGTAAAGTTTTCCTAATCTTAGCTTTTGTACATTTAGGTACTGTGGTGGTCATGAAACTGATTAATGTAACAGAAAACGACTACTTTCATCATTCTTATTTACTTACCTTTCTATTATTGTCTGGATATTATCTGTTAGATATTATCCACAACATAAAGTTGAATAGGAATAAGCATTAAAAAGCAGAAGGATTAAATCCATAACAAAGGAGAGGAGAAATGAAACGACTAGCCATTCTAACCGTAGGGAAAACCCACTCAGGGAAGAGCACATTCGCCAGAGCTTTAGAAAGGGAGCTTGATCATTCTTTTGTGATGGACCAAGATAACCATGCTGAATTTATAAATGCATATTACCAAAAGCTCCAACCAGAAGACGGCCCCAATACGCTCAAGCACTCGATTTCTAAGTTAATCGTGAATTATGCTAAAGAACATACGAACCTTCACATCATCGCCAGTAGTGCGAATCGCACTAAAGCAGGAAGACAGGAGTTGCTTAAAAACATCTATCCTCCGGACGAATTTGTTCGAATAGTGGTTCACTTTGATCTACAGGATGACCTCCTCCGCGCGCGAGTGAAGCGTAGTGAACGAAAGACCACGATCTTCAGGGGTGATTATTCGAATTTTGATGAGATTCTTGAGCGTCAGCAAGCGGAGTCTTCTTATGAAGGTGTGACCGATCCGAAAGAAGGGGAAGCGGACCACCTTTTTGTTATTCAAGACCCTGATGAAGTGGAAGGTGTTATGGAGAGTATCGTGGAGCTTTCCAATCGATTATGAAAAGAGTGAATTCTGTCAAATTAGAATAAGGGTGGGCAACTATTTTTGGAAAGCTGGTGATGTAATGGAAAGGGAAGTAGTGCGGGTTAAAGATATATTGAACCATAGGGAAGAAGAGCAAGTAGCTGCATTAAAAGTAGAATTAGATGAAGCTCCTAATAGGAAGGAAGCTCGGGGTATCACTGAAGAAATACTAATGATTTATGACAAAGCGAAGCATCGTTATTTTGAAGATGGTGTGGTTACTTAGAGATTATTTAAAGGTACGCGTCATTTCTATCTAATCTTTTGCTAGGTTATCATTTACTTCCAAGTGGTTTCAATTTTTTTCATATTATTGAAAAGGATTCTGACGATTTGTATAATCTTAACAAGAGAAAGCATTTGGATTCTCCTAATCTCATTAACCAAATATGAATGAAACAAGGTTTTTCCATAATACGAAAGGGATGTCCACCATGAACTTAAAAAAGCTTGAACGATTCACCTACCTGCTCCTTGCTTTATTTATGGTAGCTCTTCCGTTGATCATTTTAGTGTTTGATTCGCCAAATAATGTAGTGATGATTTACTTCGGTGTAGCGCTATCCATTGTATATCTAAGTAAAGGGATACTATCTTTTCTGTTAAGAAGACAAATTGACTATGTATACTTTATTGCGTCTATCGCCATTATAGCTATCATTATCTACGTTTAAGTAGGATTTGATAAGGCGTTTTTATGGTTGGAGCGTACATATATATGAAGAATCGATTATTGCTAGTAGTCGTATTATTTTTTGTTTTAGGTTCTGCTGCGGTAAGTAGTATGGATTCGATTGGTTACACTTCTAAGTCCATATTTTATGGTGTCGCTATGACTGTCCTAATTGTTATAGGATTGGTAAGCTTATATCATTATTTTATAAAATCGAGACATTAATTTACCGTCTACCTCTTGAGCTAACTCTTTCATCTTTTTATCCATCGCCGCATCGACTTTGATGATGGATAAAAAGGTGAACAGGCTTAAGGAAATTTATACGATAAGAATTATCTTACTATTTGCAATTATAGAATAATAAGGTAAACTAATTTACAAAAGTTTACAAAGTATTTTGTCATTAAAGCTAGAGAAGAATTTACGCCCGAAGGTAAAACAATAATAGTGGGAGCTTTTCGCATACATAGGAGGTATTTCAATCAATCGTTCTCAAAAGATCTCATTCATGATTCTAATAGGTAGTCCACTGTTGTTAGGATTCCTTTCCCTTCTTACTAGAAGATGGGAGTTCTTGATGTGGAGCTTATCGACAACGGCGATCGCTTTAACCGTATGGAAATCAAACCGTTTGAAAAAGGGAGATCCTTATGACAAAAAGTAGTCCAAATGTATACACACCACCCAAACATATCGTTTCAGCTGCAACGATTGTACTTAATGAGAAAAATGAGATTTTGCTGATTAAGGGACCGAAGAGAGGTTGGGAAATGCCTGGAGGTCAAGTAGAAGAAGGGGAGTCTTTAAAGGAAGCGGCCATTAGAGAAACAAAAGAAGAATCAGGGATTGAGGTTGAAATTCTAAAATTTTGCGGGATCTTTCAAAATGTGAACCGATCGATCTGTAATACATTGTTTTTGGCTAAGCCAATTGGTGGGGAGTGCACCACATCTTCAGAGAGTCTTGAAGTTGGGTTTTATCCGATTGACAAGGCGCTTGAGATGGTAGAGGTGAGCAATTTCCGAGAACGAATTGAATATTGCTTAGACGACGCTTCTCAACCATTTTGCATTGATTTTTAAATGCTTGAGCATAGGTGTTTCTGGTATATAGGAAAAGATCGATCTCTGATTGTAAAAGTTTACTGGGATCCTGAGTAAAATAGGGGGCTTTTCATGAAAAAGATTCTAATGCTGTTTCTGCTATCGATCCTTTTAGTCGCTTGCAACCAAAATCGTATTGATTTTACAGGAGAGGGCGATCATTGGGATGTTACTTACCATGTGAAGACTAAAGGTGAAAATAGTCAATCTTCAAACTTAGAGATTAGATATACTGGTGATGACACTCCACCGGAAGACATTCACTTCGAGCTCGGTGATGAGCATAACGGAAATGTGAGTTTGGACGAGGGGACATATAAAGGGAGTCCTTCACAATGTTCTGGCTGTAACATAGCGAGAGAATCACAAGAATTTCAAATGATTATTGAATGGGATGATCAAGAAGAAATGATTGAGCTTTCGTCTGAGTAATACTTGTAACTTGAAGTTTTTCATCAATTGGTTTAACAGGTATTAATGGAATGAAGCAAGAGCTCTTCTCTCTTGCTTCATTTTTTTATGTCTTCATCACAAAGCTTATTTAGAAATTCCGGTCTGAGTAATGTGGACGTCGATGTTCAAATTAAAAGTGGCTTTAGGATAAATCTTCTTCCAATCTTCTTCCTTCCACCCTCTTGTGACAGCTCTTGTACGGTCACCAATGCGAAGGGGATCGATCTTTTTCTCTTGAATTCTCTGGAGCAATTGAAGCCCTTTTTCCTGCAATTCTTCTTCCATATGGGTTTCAACATGATCAATCAATCGTCTTGAGTTTTCCTTCTTCTTTAAGGAAACAGCTTCGTTAATTTTCCCTTCTAGCTTCACATGAATTGTAATTTCAGGAGCATCTGTCGCATCGGTAATCTCATAGTGCACATTCGATCCGATCGCCTCTGTCACAATGTAGTTGCTATTGGGTTCTGATGAGCTCTCTCCACCTTCTTGAATGGTGAACTCATAAATTCCATTCTGAACGCTTTCATACAGCATTTTAAAGATGAAGAGGTCGTCCATTCCAATTTGATCAACGAGGCGGTCATCTTCGAATAAAGCAAGGCCGCTAAGATTGATTTCGCCGTTTTCCTTTTGAACAAGAGGCATGAAAGGGTCCATTCCCTCTCCGTAATAGCTGTATAAGAATTCATGAAAATTGACAGTAGGCAAGTTTTGCTCTAGGTTCTGTTTGATAAGGTCTCGCAAGTACATCGATACGGTTGGGGCGATTTCATAGGAAGCAGATAATAAAGATTCAGCATTCCCGTCTACAATGAGTAGTTGCACATTTCTGCCAATACTCGAATCACGGCTGAAGTAATCAATAAACTCATAAACGCCTCTTTCAGCTAATTTCTTGTTGTATAAGATGGTTTCTATTTTCCCGTTTCGAATCGGTTGTGAGCTCGTTTCCTGGAGCTTGTTTTTCATATCATTTACAGAATGAGCAGTTGTGGAGATGCTCACATTTTTAACAGTCGATTCTGCTTCAGATTGACCATATACCGATAAAGCAGCGGTGCCTTGTATAGATTCCTCATCTACATAGTCATAGCCCATCGTTTGAACGATTTGAATATCTTCAATGATAGACTTTTCCGAACAACCATTGATGAATAGGAAACTTGAGAGAAGTAGCATAGAAATTTTCTTCATTGCCCTTGCCTCCTTCTGATTTTGGAAAGAAGAAACAAACAAGGAATGTAACAGGCAAGTACAATAAAGGACGTTTGATTGGTGGTGGTATTGAGCATTTGAACGGCATCACGTCCTTGAATAAGCGAAGCTGCGACGACAAGGGTAAGAACAATTCCGTAGCCAATCAATCGGGTGTGAAGGGTGATCATCTGGTTCACGCCGCGCAAGATACACCACAGTCCTAAAGCCATTTGAGGCAAGATCACAAGAAGCCAGATGGCGATACCGACATATTCGAATCGTTCTATAAATGGGAAATCAACCGTCTTCCATAAGTCAAGAGTGGGCCAAACGACGTGTTGCAACTGTCCTTGGGAAAAGTACATAAACGTAACGAGCGCACTAAACAGATAAATGAATGACGTCAACAGTAAGCCGAAGTGTGCATAACGAGCTGATGTTTTCCCTCTTTTAATAAAAGGATAATAAAGAAGGAGAAATTCAATTCCGACGTAGCTAAAGGTCATTTCTTTAGACGCTTTCAAGAGAGAAACGGCGTCTGCTTCGAAAAAAGGAATTAGGTTCGTTACATGACCATCCTGGATTGGGTAAATCTTCAACAAAAGCAGTGGGAGAGGCAATAGGACGCCAAAAAAACAAATGCCAGCGACCACTCGAAAGTCTCCTAATACAAAGTAGTAGCTCAACAATAAAAAGAGAAGAGCTAGCAACCACACGGGGGTCTCTGGAAAAATCCAAGCCCGGATCACATCAATATAAACCCGGAGTACTTGTAATACAATTAAGGCAAAATAGCTTAGTAAAGCTAATGAGAGTACATTACCTATCCACTTTCCGAGAAGAGATTGGTGAATGGAAATGATATCTTGATCGTGTTTCGTTACAACAGAATAGATCATCCATAAAAGGATATGGGAAAAGAGAGCGGCTAGGATAATGCTCATCCATGCATCATGTCCCGCTTTCTCAGAAATGACCCGTTCAAATGAGAGGACACCCACCCCGATCTGCATTGAGTGGATAAGGAAGAATACCAGAAAAGGAGAGATTTGTTGATTTTGGCTGACGTTTGACATCGATTAATCGTCTCCTTTTTTAGATGGAGTGGGTTGAGATCGGACAGAATCTTCTGGTCTCATTTGTACAGGGCGGCTCTGCTGGTAGCGGAAGGATAGCCGAATGAAGGTATCTTTTAATTCCTTAAAACGAAACGGGAAAACAGGGGCCAAATAGGGTCGTCCTAAAGATGTTAAACGTAATAAATGCCCTAACACGAAGATCCCGCTTATGAAAACCCCAAGTAACCCAAGGAATTGTGCCATAAGAAGAAACGGAAAACGAACGAGACGAATGGTGTTACTCATTTCATAGATCGGCGTCGTAAATGATGCAAGGGCAGATAGGGCAACGACGATCAGAAGGACATTACTCGTGATCCCTGCTTCAACAGCAGCGGTCCCTATTACGATACCTCCTACAATCCCGATTGTTTGGCCAACTTTAGTCGGTAAACGCGCGCCAGCTTCCCTGAGCAGTTCAATAGCTAGCTCTAAAATAATTGCCTCTAAGATAGGAGGGAACGGGATATCCCGCCTGGAGGAAATCAGCGTGGCAAGTAAGTCCATCGGAATAAGTTCATAATGATACGTTAAGATGGCCACATATAGTGGAGATGATAAAACAGAAAAGAAAACAGCAAATAACCGGATTAAACGCATCGCTGAGGCAATGGTCCAGTTCATAAAATAATCTTCAAAAGCAGAGAAGAATTCAATTAATGTGGTCGGACCAGAAATGACATTGGGAGATCCATCCACAAGCACAATGACTTTCCCTTCACCCAATTCGCCTGTAATTCGATCAGGCCTTTCAGATGAGACAAGTTGAGGAAAGATGGACTTTGGATTATCTGAGATCATTTGAATCAAATAAGAACTATCAACTATTTCATCGTAATGGATGTCTTTGATCCGCTGTGTGACCGTATTTACATTTTCCTCATCAGCGATCCCGTCAATATACATAACGGTAACGCGCGTCTTTGTAAGCGAACCGACCCGAATTTCTTTTATTTTCACCTGTGGAATAGGCAGTCTTTTTCTTATTAGCAAAAGGTTAGTGTCAATGGATTCTACAAAAGCTTCCTTTGGACCGAGTACACTAAATTCCACTTCAGGCTGTGAGACGGCACGTCCTTCCGAGCGAACTAAAGGGATAAGGAGAGCTTGAGTAGGATTGTCTTTGTTCGTAATCATGCCAAACCCCTGCATTACTTTGTTTTGCACTTCTTTGACTTGGTGGTGAACCTGACAATTTTGGATCGAGATGGTTTCTTTAAGTTTCTCTAATGGCTCAACTTTCTGAGCTATACTCGGCAGCACATGGCGCTCTAATTGAGCTGCATCGATTAGAGGCTGAAAATAAGAGAGACGATACGCTTCATCTGGTCCATAGCGATAGGATATAAAGTCATCGGATTCAATAAGATCGTCCAGAAGCCCTTTAATTGTAGAGTAGGTGGTATCAAGGGGTTCGTGCGATCTGACGTGAGTTGGCTTCTTCTTCCACATAAACATTAAGCCCTCCAGAGATCGGTCACTTGGTTTTAGGGATAGTATGAGTTGAAAGGGGTGGAGTTTATACATGGGAAAAGGGGACAGGTTCATTGTCCCGTGGGACGAGGAACCTGTCCCCTCTGACCAATTTAGAGTACGAGTTAGGGTATGGATGTAACACGGTTTATTTATTTATTTATAATTTCATTAATTTTTTCCTGAGATTGAAAACACTTTTCTTTTGGGATTTGATCTTCTTCTCCTACATAGAAATGGGTGAAAGTAACGCTCTTATCATTGCCATTTGGTAAAGTAGTTTCTACCATGGCCATACCTTTATTATGAATCATGTTTTCTTCATTCACTTCTTTCCTGTCTCCACGATCATCCACATAGTAATAGGTAACATTCCTAAGACCAGAACGATCTTCATAACCCCAACCAAAATCGTTAGGTGATGACGTTTTTACTATGCCATCTTTAGGGATATTATAAGTAATGATGTTACCTTCCTCAGTAAGAGATTTCTCATTTTCAAAGTTATAAAAAATACCTACACACCCCTCAAATTCTTCAGGTAATACATAAACTTCATCACTAGGATGATGATTTATTTTATATAAAACAAAAGAAAGAATAGGTGCCATTACAAGAACCCCAATTATTATCTTTTTTAGGATCGTCCTCACCTCCATAGTTGTTAGAAACCAACTCACATTTTAACATTTATTGTAAAATTAGTTAAATCCTATTCTTATCCCAATCCATGTTGTTTTCTACTATTCTACTTTCCCGTAGATAGCCTTTTATGTGTATAGGTTTAAACCATAGTAGCTTGCAGGTTGCTATTTATTTTGAAATAATTGGCATTAACGAATAGGAAGTTTTAGGAATTCAAACAGTCTAAATCCACAAGGATGATGAGATGATTAAGAGTCTACGAATCTTGATTCTATTAATTCTGTTTACGTTGGCTGGATGTAGTGGAGACGATCAAGGAGTTACAGGATCACCTACGATTGAAGGGTACCTTGTAAAAGTGGAGGATCACGAAATTCTTGTAGTAAGCGGAATTACAAAAGAACAAGCGATAAATAAAAGCTTTGGAGACCTTACTGAGCAAACAGATAAGAAATATGAGGCGCATACATTTAAGGAGGAGCATATGTTTGAGTCCTTTAAACAGTATGAGGTTGGCCAAAGGGTTCGCGTGTGGGCGAAAGGCGGATCCGCTGAGTCTTATCCTCCCCAGTCGGAATTAGAGAAGATTGAAGTGGTGGAGTAAGGAAGCTCTGAGGTGTCATTTTCTTTTGGTTTGGAGGGATTGGGTGAGTAAAAACAAGAAACGTTTCGTCTATGTTGTTTTAACAAGTCTTATTCTAATAGGTCTCGGGTTCTTAGTTAACCGGCTTTTTTCATACCATGAATTGTTGCAAAAAAGTTATACGGAGGAAGTTGAGAAAAACTTTGAATCGATTGATCGGTATGGGGAGCTTTTATCTAAAGCTTCGGAAGGTAGGATGACGGAAGAAGAACTCATTGTAGCCAGTTGGAAGCTGCAACGAATTGAAAGTGATCTACTTGATCAATTCAATCATCTAATTGAGTCTGGATTATCTGAAGATCGATATAACCTGGGGTTGGACAGCGCGTCTGATAAATTAAATGCGATCTCGAAAACCCTTCGAGATGCAGCATCGTATCAATCAGAGAATCTACCGCCTGAAATCAGCGGGGAGTTAAAAAGGGAGAGTACTTATCTGTCGACTAAGATGTCAGAACTTCAATACGATGACCTAAAGATTCATGAAATTAGCCTGATGTTTAAAGCCTTTGAAAGTGAAATGATCGAGCCAGCCGATTGGCAATATAACGAGAATCGATAACGAGCTTTGGGACTCTTTCTTTCAGTCTTAAAGGGCCTGAGCTTCTGAAAGGAGAGTGCTAAATGAATAGAAAAATGAAAATGGTCATGGCGGGGTTTTTCATTCTAATCCTCATTCCATTAATCATTTTTAATTTACTGGATATTCATTTCCCTCCATATACGTTTTCAGCTTCCAAAGGGTCGGTGACGGTGGAGCATATTTTTAATGAAGATGAAACCTACGTGCTCGAGAAGGAAGAAGATAATAGACTTGCTATAAAGGTCATGGTGGAAATAGGGCAAAGTCGTAACCTTATAGAATTGCTTTTTGCATTAAGTTCAGTTTTGTTTAGTGTTCTTTGGATGGTCTATTTATCCCTGCGGAAAACGCGCTTCTTAAAAATAGGTATGTTCCTTTACGGGGGAGTGGCTGCAATTGTCGTAGGTTACATGGTTGTTCAATTTGTGGAGGTTTATCAATCATTTATGCCTCTTCTTGAAGAGCTTCAGAGTAGGTAGTGATTTGATTAAGAGAGAAGGAGGGGGAGGATGGCTGGTAAAGATGTGGATCAACAGATTGTGAAGCGCTTGAAGAAGAGGCGATTACTCCAGAATAATATACAATTTCTCATTGGCTTTATCATTTATGGACTCTTGTTTCTCTATGCAAGGCAGGTAGGGTCAGCTTTTGTACTTGTCTTTGTGTTTAGTTTGTTTTCGTGGAGCATTGCCGTCCATTCTTTATATATGTTTAAAACAGGAAAAATAATCGGAACTAAAACGGCTCGTCTGATGGTAGAACTTGATAAAGAGCGAGTAGGGGAGGAGGAATGGAAGCAGCAAAGAGTGGATGGAATGCTGGGGATGGGGATCATTGGCATCGTGTCGACATTGTGTTTGTTTTTGAAAGACTTGCAAAATGTAGAGTTAGAATTCCTTTTCTTCATTCCTATTCTAGCAGCGTGGGTGGTTCATAATATTCTTGAAGGTTATAAGATTAAGAAGTTATGAGGGAGAAGACATCAAGAGAAGAACTTTTCTTATCGCTACGATAAAAAAGATAGTGATGCCCCTGATCACTTATAAACCTAAAAAGTCAACTTGAAACAATGGCCATAATGACCGCTGTTAGTACTGAAACCACAAAGGAGCCGACTATTAGCCATTGGGGGACGGTTGCTTTCTTGCCTTTCGTTATAAAGGATTCAATCAATTGAACAAGTACATATAAGAGTAAGGCAGGGATTGCTAATAGATCAACCGTAATTTCTTTATCCATAACAAGCATTAATGGGACAAATAAAAGCCCGTATATGATTGCCATGTTAAAGCCGGTACTTCTAGGGTTTAACACTCCGTTGGTCGTTTGGTTTCTTGTGTTCTTTGAAGACGTTGTGGTCATGATTACACCATCCTTTCTTGTTTCCGTTAGTTTATTCCTTGTCATAATGCTTCTTTCTTTTACTGTATTGTAATTATGAGGAGCATCTTTAGGATCTTACTCCGTAATATACGATTTCTGGATTAAAATCCTGGATACCTTCTTTGTAGGGTTAATAATGAACTATACGTTGATAGGTTGAAACTAAATATTTGGAGGAGCATGATGCCGGAAGCTGTTGTAGTGGGGATAGTCGTTTTGGTTTTAGTAGGAGTAAGTGCATTTTATAACCGTATGACAACGTTACACTTTGTTTGGATTCTTTTTATTTTTTTGTTAGAGTTCGTAGCTAATGTTTATATATCTATGAATCTAAGTCTTGTCTTTGGTCATGATGGATCTGGTTTGGTCCTTTTTCCTGGCTTTGTATTCATTGGGTTCATTTTGACATTAATCTTGAATAAGATATTTTTTTCCGAGTATTACAAGTAGCTAATGTGGGGCAAGGGACCAGGTCCATTGCCCCACGGGGCGAGGAGCCTGTCCCCTTGTGCTTTAGCTCCCCATATTCTTTAAAATTTCTTCAATAACATGACTAGAGTTCTTAGCAGCTTCTTCAACGAAGTTCTCCTGGATCGAGGCAGCCTCTTCGCCAGCATCGTCAGAAGCCGAACGAATGACGACATATGGAATGTTGTTTAACTGAGCTACTTGCCCAACAGCAGCTCCTTCCATTTCTACTACGTATGCATTGAATGTATTGTAAATCCACTCTGTTTTCTCTTCACTTGCAATAAATTGATCTCCCGTAGCAATACGTGCCTCAAACACATCTACGTAATCAGGCAATCCTTTCGTACCCTCTTTAGCTAATTGAATTAAGTCCTCATCAGCTTTGAAAAAGCGAGTATCCATACCTGGGATTTGACCTGGCTTGAAGCCTTTAGCAGTCTCATCCATATCATGATGGACGGTTTCTGTAGATATGACGATATCTCCTAGTCCTAGGTCGGGATGCAGACCCCCGGCCACGCCTGAATTAATTAACGTATCAACATCAAATTCACTTATTAGCGTTTGAGCTGCAATGGTTGCGTTCACTTTCCCGATGCCTGATTGGACAAGTACAATCTGTTGTCCGTTTAGTACTCCTTCATAATATGTAAGGTCACCGATTTCTTCCTTGTTATCAACTTCCATATGAGAACGTAATAAATCTATTTCTACTTCCATTGGTCCAATAATACCAACCCGTTCTTCATCTTTCTTCTCTGCAGCCTTTGACTCATTTTGTTGCTGTGAACATCCTGCGAGCAGTAGGATCAACAACACAATCCCTAGTAGCGGTTTGAGTAAGTAATGTTGTTTCATGTTAGCACCTCTTTTTCTAAGTTGAAACGAACGATTGAAGCGATACACTTAATAAAGTTCGTCTTTTTGTCATTGTATTTTATGATAGAAAGATTTACAACCATTTATTTAACTAAAATCGAACTTTGTGTAATTTTTGTTTTGTTTTGTTCGGATTTTGAGTTTGCTTGTTTACTGAGGGGGAGAACGAAAATACCTGGTCCAAGTGGGAGTGTAACTTTTGAAAAGATCTATGCGACGAATGGGTTAAACAAAGGGGGTTCCAAAATGAGAAAAGGACTATTTCTAATGTGCTGCTTATTGTTAATGAGTCTATTAATTGCTGGTTGTCATTCCTCAGATGACTCTGTTAATCAAGATATGGAGAAACCATCTAGTGCATGGTATGTAATGGATAAGAACGACTCTAAAATACTTGTGGTTAAATCAAACCCAAAAGACGTCAATAACAATGGGGGTTACGATGCCATATGGGGTTCTGGTGATATTGAAGGTGTATCAATAGGTGACCGAGTCGACATCAAGGTGGAAGGTAGCGTCATGGAATCCTACCCTCCACAAGGTAAGTTCGGAGAAGTTGAAATCCTTTCTGAAGAGAAACCTGAAGGAGCTACTCTATCGAAATCAGAAGCGTTGAGAAAAGCGTTAAGCAACATGGAACATCGATTAAAAATGGTGGAAGCAATCGATTTCATAGAGGAAAAAGACATGTGGAGCGTTAAGCTGCAAGATGGAGATGAGGTACTTGAAGTAAGTGTTGATGATGAATAAACCAGTGCGTGATGTATGTAACAAGAAGGATGTAAGTTTGTATCGAACTGTCCCTCTAGCCCTTATTAATCGACATGAAACCGCTTTTACTGTACCATATTTTGCAAGGTGCGAAGATATAAGTCAAATAAAAACAAAAGGGGGACATTCACAATGATTTTAAATCAAAAGTATACTCTATCAAATGGGGTAGAGATTCCTAAACTAGGTCTTGGAACTTGGAAGATTGATAATGACGATGTGGCACAGACGGTAAGAGAGGCTATAAACGCTGGGTATCGTCACATTGATACAGCACAGGCTTATGAAAATGAGAGAGGTGTCGGGGAAGGCATTCTTGCCTCTAGTGTGAAAAGAGACGAGCTGTTTATTACCTCAAAAGTCGCTGCTGAAATAAAGTCATACGATGAAGCTGTAGCATCGATCGATCAGTCGTTAGAGAGACTGGGTCTTGAATTCATTGACCTTATGCTCATTCACTGTCCGCAACCGTGGAATGAGTTCGGTAGTGACAATCGATACTTGGAAGAAAACCGTAACGTATGGAGAGCGCTAGAAGAAGCATACGAAGCCGGGAAAGTACGTGCGATTGGTGTTTCTAACTTCCAGCAAGTGGACCTTGAGAACATTTTAAATGAGTGCAACGTGAAACCAATGGCCAATCAAATCTTAGCGAATATCACGCATACTCCATTGGATTTGATCCAGTATACGCAAGACCAAGGCATCCTTGTTGAAGCTTATTCTCCTCTGGCCCATGGCGACTTGCTCAAAAACGAAGAACTTGAAGAGATCGCAGAGAAATACGGGGTTTCCGTAGCTCAATTAAGTATTCGATTCGATTTACAGCTCGGACTTCTTCCACTACCTAAAACCGTCACTCCTGAGCGTATGAAGACGAATACAGAGGTAGACTTTAAGATTAGTGAAGAGGATATGGACTATTTGAAAAAGGTGTAGTTCCCTAAAAGTACAATGAACCTGTCCTTAAATCACTTCTGAATCTAGCAACGAAGGAATGTCCGCCCCCTTACTCTCATAGACTTAGAGGGTAGGAGGGAGGTGGTCTGAATGCTTGAGTGGAGTGTTTTAATCGCAGCGATCGGGTTTATCGTACTTGTCGCTTATTTGGTTCTAACATTACGAAAAGTCATGGCAACACTGGCGGAAACAGAAGAGACGCTGTCTGACGTCCGTAAATCCGTAACAGGGATTACGGAGGAAGCAGAAGAACTGATTCATGAAGCCAACCAAATTTCGGTTGATGTTAAAGGAAAGATGGAAGCCGTCGATCCTTTAATCGAATCCGCACACGATGTGGGCGATATGATCCATGAAGTAACAAGCTCAATGAAAAGGACTGCTTTGGATAAGAACGATAGGAAAACCGTGCGGACGCAAGAGAGTCAGCCGGTGCAGATTAAATTGAAGTGAGGAAGAAGAGACTGGGGGGACCGGTCTCTTCTTTTTGCATCGGGGCAACTATGAAGGAGGGGAACTTCATAAAAGAGTGTTCACTTCCCCTCCTAATAACATTGATAGTTATATACATTAGGAAAAGAAGGATTTAGGAAAGCCCACTCTACATTAGGCCCAAGCTTTTAAGAGTCCAAATTTCTACAGCTTTAGAATACATCTCATCCCAATTTATAAAGGAAGTCTTTTCTTTAATAAATGTTTCCCACTCACTACTAGGAATGGCTTCAAAATCCTCTAGCGAATTGATGTTAAACTGTGATCTTCTTAACATCTCATCGAAGTTATTAAAATGGGTGAACGTTGTCATGAAATTTGACTCAAACAGTTCATTTAGTGGGACATTATTTTCCCCATCTAATTCTCTACCGTTTTTTTGAATCTTATTTAGTTCCTTATTTAAACTATCAAAACCATACTTTTTGTTACTCATATTGGACCTCCTTATTCTTTCTATGCTAATAATCTATCACTTTTGTAGTTTTATATCCTTCATATATGACACCTGTTCATTTGACAGCTGTGGGCGCAACAACCGCAGGTATTAACTTTGCTTTGGAAGCAGCAGCAGGTAAAAGGGCTATCCCTTACGTAGGAACGCTTGTGTGGGCTTCAGATGCATTGACTGCGGCTAATTATTATATCGATCAATACTACTCGTACCTAGGAGTTGAAAGATTTAAAGTAACTTATAAATGGAAATACGAGTTAGACCCACTAGCTGACGGTGGAGGTATTCCTCAATCTAAAGTATTCGAGACAAAAACGGTAGCTATATATGAATAATAAAAGAGCCGCATTTTATTAAGTAGTTCAGTTGTGAAGTAGAAAACACCAAACACAATATTAAAGAATTTCTACTTACATGATTTGTATTTGAAATGACAGATACCTATGATAGTTTACGTCTATTAAAATTGAGCTTGTAAACTTTTATATGAGAAACTTTTATAAATAATTGTCGTCTAAATTATATAGAAAAGGAGTGAAAAACTATGACAATCAATAAATCGTTACTTGCTCTCACTTTATTTTTGTTGTTACTTTTATTCGGTTGCAGTAATGACACAAATGATAGTGGTGTTATAGCAAGTGAAAAAACATTGCCTTCAAATTTTCATGAGGTTGCATTTGAAAGAGAAACAACACCTTTATTTCAATTTTTGATAAGAAAAGCTGTTAATCAATCAGAATTTGAGCAAACATGGAACTTATATGGATTTGAAGATAAAATACCAAACGTTAGCTTTCACGAAAAAGATGTTTTTTTTATTGGAGTTCATGAGTCTGGCAGTTGTCCCTACAAGGTAAAAAATGTTGAATTAAGCTCTGACAACAATACTATGACAGTGCCTTTATCGGAACCAGACGGAGCTTGTACTTCTGATGCAACACCAAGAACATTTGTAATCCAAATTGATAAAGAAGTATCCAAAGGTATAGAGAACGTAGTTATTGTTCAAAACAGAGTAGAAACGAACGTACCGTTTGAAAATTAAATAAAAATAGAGGAAACCCTAATATTTTCGGGTTTCCTCTATTTTGGTATAAATATCAACATTAAAATTTAACACAGCCTTTCAATAAAGCTGAGGTCCCCATTACGATAGAAGAGATGACTGAGGCAATCATAATTGAAAAGCTTATAGCCCCTAACCCTATTCCTTCCCATCCTCCCACAAAGAAACTGATCAGTAATAAAACAATACTTAACACTATGAATAGTGGTGAAATGATATAGTGTAACTTGGAGTCATTCTTTTGAAATATCAAAGAAATGCTTATTAAACTAACGGTAATGATAGCCTTCATGAATAAGTAAGACATTTGAATTCCTCCTCTAGAAAAGTCGTAACGTACATCTCAATATTCAAAAAATCGTTCTTCCAATAAACTGCCTCTTAAAAAAAGGAGATGCCTCTCGACAACTCCTTGTTAAACTCTTGCATCCGTTAGCTAAACGAAAATTTAATCTTGCTGATAAACTTGTACATTTTCATTTGGGATCCATCCCTCATTAAAAGAATTAAGTTTTTGAGCCCAAAACCACCCATTTAATTCTTTTTGTTTGAAAAGCAGTTCTCCGATATGCACGTTTAATTCTTTTGCTACGTAATCTTCTAATACCTTTCCGCAGGTATCTATTATTTGTTCAGGAACCCATCCCTCTAGCTTTAAATCTTCTGTATGGCAATATATCCAATTATCCCAATTTTCCTCTCCCATGTACGCTTCTCCGACAATAACAGATTGTCCTTTAGTCAGTTTAATCGGATTTGGATAATTACTTATATGATTTTTTATCACGATATATATATTATTATTCATACGGGCTCCTTTTCTCCGATGTTTTTTTTAATTTACAGATTCGTTTCTTCTATTAAATTAAAGACTAAAGAATACATTCTTTTTAGGTTTTCTTCTGTTTCCTCGTTATTTGGCAAGTAAACACCCATAGGTCTAAAGGAGTCAAATTCTTTTGACTCATATTCCACTCCTGGAGCGTACATCAGTCCAGGTGTCCACTCCCAAAACTCACTATACTCTTCAGATTTTCGAAAAAAGGGATGGAGTTTCTGGCAGAAATAAAAAAGAATGGGATTTCATGCCTCTTATAAACATCAACATACTGACTCTGTGAAGCTTCGGAAAGATTCTCTTTCATAACAAAGACGGCATCATAAAGAGTCAAATCTTCTTCCCGCAATTTTTTAAATGAAAGTTCATTAAAACGAACGTTTTCTTCTCTAACTTCTGGAGAAGCTCCAACTACAGCAATTTTTAAAGCCTTTCCACTATATGGTTCGAATTCCACATTTTTAGAACTACCCGCATGATCTGTAGCTTGAGTCGTTTCAGAATCACTTTCGTTCGGTTCATTGGTTTTTCCGCTCTCATCTTTATTTTGGCAACCAACTAATGCCAAACCTATTACGATGAACAGAATAAAAAGTTTCTTCAAAATACACCCTCCTACATATTTAGTTAAGCATAAAGCGTTTCATCCATACAAAATATTACAATTAACTATACTAAATAACATTGGTTTTGACCATGGTTTTAGCACCATTTTAACTTGCGAATAATAGCTATTGTCCAGTTGCTAATCCTTGTGCTAAAACCGTTGTTATTTTAGACGTAAAACCATAATAAATCCTATCATATCAATAAAAAGAAACATGCGAATTCCTATGTGAATTCGCATGTTAAAAGCCTTGTTATTTTCATTTTTCTACCTCTGAACCGAACTACTTAGCATTTTATGCTTTTATATTGTCACCACAACCGTCAACATGGTAACAATAAGAATAGGCAACCAACCAAAATCAATAAGTTTATTGTTAGTAAATCGGTTAAATTTATACCTTAGAGTTAACCTTTGGATCAAAGCATATAGTGCACTAATAGCAAAAAAGTTAAGATAGTTTAAAGAATCAGAAAATAATAACACTAAAATCAACAAGCAATATACTACTGTCCTGAAAAAGGGGAATCTAAAAATCGTCATATTTACATCCTTTCAAGATATAGCCACTACTGTAATTCGTCTATTTAAGGTCATTCCTTTTGTGTAAACACAGTTTAGCAAAGAATTTAATACAAAGAAAAGTAAATTAGGTAAAAATTTCATTACAAATTTAATTACAGATATCCTAACTCTAATGGACCACAACAATATATGGATTTAACTATTAGATAAGCCCAAAATAAGAAGGATAGATAGCGATGTAAATAATTAAAGGTTTTATTTATTTTCAAAAATTGAATCCCCCACAAAAGACTGATACTATAAAAACAAGCAAAAACCAAGCACTAAAACAAATGAGGGAAGAAAATGCCAAGAGAGTCGAAGCGGGATAAGATTTTAGAAGCGGCTGCGCTGATTGTGAAGGAGCAGGGTAGTGATGCTTTGACGTTGGATGCCGCAGCGAAGAAAGCGGAAGTGAGTAAAGGCGGATTGCTTTATCACTTTTCGACGAAAGAGGCCCTAGTGAAGGGGCTTGTTCAACATATGAATGACCTTTATCGTGAGAACGTCGAGGGACTGGTAGAGAACGATCCAGAGGAAGCGGGGAAATGGGCGCGTGCTTTTATCGAAGTTATGCGTGATAAGAGTGAAGAGAACCGCACCATTAGTGCCGGAATGTTGGCCGCGCAGGGGATCAACCCTGAGCTTATGAAACCCCTGCAGGATACATATGCCGACTGGCAGGATCACATGGAACATGATGGGTTAGATGAAGTCGATGCAACGATCACCCGTCTTGCAATTGATGGCCTGTGGCTTTCTGAGATCTTTGGCCTAGCGCCACTAGACCCCGAGCTCCGAGGACGAGTCCTCGAGCGGTTGAAGAACCAGACGTATAAAAAATAAATCAAAAAAAGTCACCAGCTCTTTAGTAGAACTGGTGACTTTTTTGTTTTAGGTTCTGTTGAAGTGAGGATTTTAATCTGTCCCATATAAGTGTCCTTATATAGACTTTACCTATCTCCAATTGGCACGTTCCCGTTCCTCTCATTACGGTAAAGGTGGGCCTGGAAACTGCGAGACTCCCGTGGGAAGAAGAGTCTAGGTAAGACCCCGCAGACCAGCTCTGCTGGTCGAGGAGGCTTACCAACTCCCCACAGGAAAGCGAGTGGTTTCCAGGCCCACCTTACACTCTATTCAAGTAAAAGGGAACAATTTCTTTCCTAGTTCTAAGCAAATACTTTCTCTTCTGAACGCTCAGCAAATACACGCTTAGCTTGCTTGACTGCATTAATCACAGAAGGGAAACCAAGATACGGGATGAGCTGAATCATCGCTTCAACGATCTCTTCTTCTGACAAGCCAGCGTTTAAGGCTGTATTAATGTGTAATTCAAGCTGCGGTAAGCTTCCTTCGCCTTGGGTGATCAGGCTTGAGAGTACCGTTAGGGCACGTTGCTTCTGGTCTAAGTGGCTACGGTTGTAGATGTCTCCGTAGGCGAATTCTACAATATATTTTCCGATATCAGGAGCAATGGAATCTAAGTCCTTCATTAAGTCAAAGTGGCTTGTTCCTTTTTCCTGATCGGTGTATGAGTTTAAGGCTTCTAATCCTTTTTGATAGCGTGTCGTCATGATGTGTTGTCTCCTTTTATGCAGCTTCGTCTTTTTCCTTCTTCAGTCTCTTTTCTTTATCCTCATTGGCCATCTTAATGAACGACCATCCTAAGATCGGCAGGATCACAAGTAGCGGGAATCCTCCGATGATGCTGATGGTCTGGAGCGTCTTCAGTCCGCCTAAATACATGAAGATCATTGGCAGAACGGAAAGGGCAAGGGCCCAGAATAGACGGTTCCAGCGAAGTGGTTCTCCCTCAACGTGCTTCTGTACAACAGAGGCGATGACGTAAGAACCGGAGTCGTAAGTTGTGGATAGGAAGATAATCGCAAGCACAACAAAGACTATAATCGCAAATGTTGAAAGGGGTAGCTGTGTGAGCGTCCCGATAATGGCAGCTGGTGCTCCCTGGTTGTTTAACGTTTCGATCACCGGATACTGTCCACTTAATTCAAGGTACATGGAGTAGTTTCCTAGGATTCCGAAGAATAGAACCGTTCCAAGACTTCCAAACAGGACCGTGCCGAATACAACCTGGCGAATGGTACGTCCTTTTGAAATGCGGGCGATGAATAAGCCAACGAATGGCGCGTATACAATCCACCATGCCCAGTAGAAGACCGTCCAGCCTTCAGGGAAACCGGTTCGTTCGAATAATCCTAAGTCATTAAATGGTTCTGCCCATGTACTCATGCTGAAGAAGTTGTCCATCATGCGTCCAAGGGATGTAACCGTTGATTCGGTCATAAACGTGGTCGGTCCAACAGAAAAGATAAAGATTAATAGGGCAAAAGCTAACCATAAGTTAATGTCACTTAAGACGCGAATTCCTTTTTGGAGTCCAGAATAAGCGCTTAGTCCAAAGATTAATGTACACCCAAATAAGATAATCGATTTCGTCATAATATTGTTCGGAAGTCCAATAAGGTGGTTTAATCCTTCTGAAATAATCGGTGCAGACAGGGCAAGACCTGTACCGCCACCGCCTAATAGTCCGAACATAAATAGAATATCTACGAGTCGTCCAAGGAACCCGTCCGTGTGTTTCCCTAATACGGGGCGACACGCTTCACTGATTTTGAATACATTCGTTTTACGAACAAAGAACATGTAGCCGATCGGCAGGGCAGGGATGGCGAACATCGCCCAGGCAATCGGTCCCCAGTGGAAGAATCCATAAGTAGAAGCCCACTGAACCGCTTCTTTTGAGCCTGGCTCAAGACCAAACGGAGGTCCTTGATAATAGTAAGCCCACTCAATGACACCCCAGTAAAGAATGCCTGTCCCAATTCCACTCGTGAAGAGCATCGCTGCCCAGGAGCTTGTTTTAAATTCAGGCTTTGTATCCACATCGCCTAGTTTGATATCTCCGTAGCGGCTGATCCCTACAAAGAGTAAGAACATAAGCATCAATAATCCTACCGTTAAGAATAGGAACCCTAAGTTTTGTGTTACGACATCGTTTGCCGCTAGCACAAGTTTCTTCCCTTCTTTAGGAAAGACCATCAGCGGTACCGACACAAAGATCAGTAATGATAAGGCACCCCAAAAGGTTTTCCAATCCATTAATCTATTCGTCACAATAATTCCTCCTCATATTTCAATAAGTTGTTATTCGGTTGTTTGCCATTGAAAACTGTACTATCCAGACGGTAAACCTTTCAAAAGGGAGATTGGGTATTAAATAAGAGGATTTAAAAGAATGAAAGAGATTTTTAGATACTCAGGGCAAATTTTAACTGATTTTCGTAAAATTTATGTGCAATTCACTGATTATACAGTTTGTTTTGTACATCATAAAAATTTTATTTAAACTTTAAATGCTGTTATGTAGCGGTTTTCAGAAGGTTAAGGGAGTCATTTTGATAAAAAACGGTTTGAAACTAAACAGTCCAGATGGTATAGTTTTGACTAGTTGATCACAACAAAACAAAAAACGAATTCAAGAGGAGGAACTTTTGAATGAACAATAAAGTACTATTAACTTCTGCCGTAACAGGGGCAGGAGATACGATAAAGAAAAACCCGAATGTTCCAGTAACACCAAAGGAAATTGCTGAGTCTGCGATTGAATCAGCGAAGGCGGGGGCAACGGTTGCTCATGTTCACGCTCGCGATCCGAAAACTGGGGGCATCAGTCACGACGTCGATCATTATCGTGAAATTGTCGATCGCATTCGTGAGTCTGAAACAGATGTCATCATTAATATCACATCCGGGGGCGGGGGCGATTTCATCCCGAGCCTGCAAACACCAGCTGCTGGTGGAGACGGCACGGATATTCAAACACCAGCTGAACGCCACGAGCCGGTAGGAGAATTGCTTCCTGAAATGTGTACATTAGATTGCGGAAGCACAAACTTCGGCAACATGATCTACATGAGCCCGACCGACTGGCTTCGCGATCAGGCGAAGATGATCCAGGAGAGCGGTGTGAAGCCAGAGCTTGAGTGCTTCGATACCGGTCATATCCGTTTTGCCAATCAATTGGTGAAGGAAGGGTTAATCGACGGCGATCCAATGTATCAGTTCTGCTTAGGGATTCCTTGGGGAGCGGCAGCAGATGCGGAGACAATGCTTTATATGAAGAATCGCATTCCTGAGAACGCGCACTGGTCTGCATTTGGCATTGGACGTATGCAAATGCCAATCGCTTCTCAAACAGCACAGCTAGGCGGAAATATCCGCGTTGGACTAGAAGACAACATTTATCTATCAAAAGGTGTACCAGCAACGAACGAACAGCTTGTTGAGAAGGCTGTGAACATGCTTGGTGGACTAGATTTAGAGCCAATGACACCACAAGAAGCCCGCGAATATCTTAATCTACGAAATCCACATGGAGGGAAATAATCATGACAAAAATTGCAGTAGTCGGAACAGGAGTTATCGGAAATGGCTGGATCGCACGCATGCTTGCTCAAGGGTATGACGTTGTCGCAACAGACCCAGCAGAAGGTGCAGAAGAGCGCATGCGCCGCGCGGTTGACCATGCGTGGCCTCACGTTGAAGCACTTGGCCTTGCGGAAGGAGCTTCAAAGGACCGCCTAACGTTTGAAGCAGATCTTTCTGAAGCGGTGAAGGATGCGGATTTCATTCAGGAAAACGTACCGGAGATCGAAGAGTTAAAGCAAACGGTTCTTAAAAATATCGATCAACACGCTAAGCCGGATGCCTTGATCGGCTCAAGTACTTCTGGCATTATGCCTTCAGAACTACAAGCGAACTTAGATCACCCTGAACGTGTAGTTGTTGCTCACCCGTTCCACCCGGTTTACATCCTGCCGCTTGTTGAGGTTGTACCAGGAAAGCAGACGACCAAGGAATTTGTTCAGAAAGCGAAAGACTTCTATGAAGGCATCAACATGAGCGTACTCATTGTTCGCCATGAAATTGAAGGTCACATCGCGGACCGTCTATTAGAAGCGATCTGGCGCGAGTCTCTTCATATTGTTAACGAAGGCATTGCCACAACAGAAGAAGTGGACAAAGCGTTCACTCACGGTGCAGGTCTTCGCTACGCGCAATATGGTCCATTCTTAACATTCCACCTAGCAGGAGGCGAAGGCGGCATGCGTCACATGCTGAAGCAGTTCGGACCTGCGCTTAAGAAACCATGGACGAAGCTTGAAGCACCTGAATTAACGGATGAACTGTATGAGAAAGTCGTTTCCGGATGCGAAGAACAATCAAGCGGCATGACGATGAGTGAGCTTGACCAGAACCGAAACGAATTCTTAATTAAGCTTTATGACCTTGTGCAGGAATACTGGCCACAAGAAACAACGAAAACGAATGTGTAAAGGAGAGTCGAATATGGAACAATCCTTTTCTTATCAGGGAACCGTTCTTCATGAGTGGGTGGACTATAACGGTCATATGAATGACGCCGAGTACAATAAAGCGTTCAGCCAAGCAACGGACGCCTTTATTGACCACATCGGCCTTGATGAACGCACCCGTGAAGTGTATGACTACACAATCTACACCTTAGAGACGCATATTTGCTACCTGCAGGAAATGCATGAAGGCTCTGCCTTTACGGTTAAAGGCCAGATCTTTGATGTAGACGCAAAGCGCATTCACCTGTTTCTAATGATGGAAAATGAACAAGGCGAAGCGGTCGCAACCTTAGAGGAAATGCTGATGGGCATTGACCGTAAAGAAGGACGCGGCGCTGCTTTCCCTAATGAGGTAGCGGACAAGCTTACTGAAATGGCTGAAAGGGATGCTCAGATCGATCGCCCGAAGCAGGCTGGGAGAACGATTGGGATTCGTAGGAAATGAGATGGAGATGGTGGTGGGATGGAGGGACAGGTTCCTTGTCCCACGGGACCACGGACCAGTCCCCTTGTCCCGCAGGATAGTAATAAAAAAACTCTTCCAATAAAAATTGGAAGAGTTTTTAAGTATATCTGAGAAGATAGATTTTTAGTCTTTTCTTTTTTCTTCTTTCATTATTAAATTAAAAATTTTACCTATTAACCAAGTGAAAGTAACAAAACTTAATACTTTAATAAATAAGTTAAATGTACCATCAGTGTATAGTGTATCTATCAGTCCATTTAATAAGAGTAAGACCAGTCCTAAAGTGACTAAACCTATTAATCTAATCATATTTACCACTTTCTATTATGGAGTTTGTTTTCTGTCTCTATGGGGCACGTTTTGTTTTTAACCAATGAGCCTATAACTATTTCCAAACCACTAAAATACTACGCTGCGCACTTTCCCCGTCACAACCTGTTAAATCATAATCCGTTCTCTCTTTACTTTCATCAACATCAATCGATTTGCAGGTGGCCTCGCTTACGCTACCGGCCCCGTAGGCATCTCTCCTGGAATCAATGGTGGAATGAATAACGTCACCATCATATTTAAGATCGTGGAGAATCGGATCACCCTCGGTCGTGTACCTTACTACCCGGATTTCATCTTCACCCCCTTCATTCACATGTTCTATAAAGGCATAGAACGTTTCTACGTTAGTCATATCTCTGTGTGAATCAACGATATCTTCTGGTGATTGGACATACTCCGGTGCATCGCTATTTGTAGTGTCTTGCGTACCTTCAAAGCCATTTGATTGGCATCCTGAAAGAATGAACAAAATGATGCTGGTCACCACTAATATGTTTCTCATCATTCTCTCCCCTCCTTTTAAAAGTTTCCATTTATAGCTTTCTAGTTGTTTCGATCCTTCTATTTTAACATTAATATCCAATTGGAGGAGGGGCAAGGAAACAGGTTCATTGTCCTTGAGATTTTATTCGTAAGCACATAATGAGGTGTTGTATGGTATCCTAATACTAATGTTTGGAAAATAATGGGGCGGTTGTTTTGTGTACAGACGTATATAGGAATGTCTGTTCAATTATGTACGCTTTATTATTTTGGTGGACTATTTTTCTCGCCTTCCAACAAATCACGAACCGCTATCCAAAGATCAATCATTTAAAGTATTGTTGTTTTTATCTCTTTAAATACGAATAAATAAAGGAGAGAATTGATATGAAAAAGGTGCTCGTATTTCTAACAGATGGGTTTGCGGATTGGGAAGCCAGTTATGTTACACCGGAGTTGAATAAGCCAGATACAGGCCTTCAAGTGAAGACAGTAGGAATTGACCGAGATCCCAAAGTCTCGATGGGTGGACTCACGGTTCTTCCGGATTACAGGTTGCAAGATGTCCGAGATGCCTCTGATCTCGCGATGTTGATCTTGCCTGGTGGAACAGGGTGGAGAGAGGATAAGAACCAGCAGGCAAAGGAACTTGTAGCCACTTGTTTTCAAAAAGAGATTCCGGTGGCAGCCATTTGTGATGCTACGACGTTTTTAGGAATGCATGGATTTCTGGATCACCACGCCCATACAGGAAATTCGTTATCGTATTTAAAAGAAGGAGCACCTACTTATCAGGGAGAAGGGCATTACATAGAGGAACAATCGGTGCTTGATAGAAATTTGATTACCGCGAATGGGAGTGCAGCTCTTGAGTTCTCAAGAGATATTTTGAAACGGCTAGGTGTGTTAAAGGATGAAGAGTTGGAAGAGTGGTATAGCTTTTTCAAAAAAGGGTTTATCAAAGCGTGAGGTGGCTTCGGGACAAAGGGACAGGTTCATTGTCCCGTGGGACCAGGGACCTGTCCCCTCGTCTCGGTACCGGCTCTAATATTTGGCGAAATAAGGGGGGATACCTTTGTTTAGTGACTTATACGGAAGCGTTAGCTCTGCTCTATACGCTTTCACCTTTTGGTGGTTTCTTTTCCTGATATTTGGAAGGATCTTTAACCGCTATCCTAAAAAGAATGCTTGGAAAAAGGACGGGATCATCTCTTTTGTCCAAAGTGTTATTGTCTTACTTTCACTTCCTGTCTTAGCGGCTTTGATTGGACCGTAAAAATGGGCAGTTCATTAAGGTGTAAATTATTTGATATTATTTCTATATTATAGTAATCTGACGTAATATTTATCTTTCAATAGAAAAGAGGTAAGAGTATGCGTCAAGATATAGCGCTTGAGAAAGTAGTTGAGAGCCTGAAGCAAGAGCCATGTGTGCAAAGCTTGTTCGTGAAAGGTTCAATGGGAAGAAATGAACATGACGAGCACTCAGATATTGATTTGTATTGTCTGGTGGACGAGGACGGGGAAGCGTCTTTTCTGACACGAAGGCTTGATCACCTAAGGGCTTATAAGGATCTATTGTACTATGAATCTATTTTTATCATTGCTCCTCAGGTCATTGGAGTTTATGAGGATGGCCTACACATAGATTTGTTTACGGTAACGAAGAAGACGATCCAGGAAAAAGATTATTTTAAGGTTCTTTACGATCGTGATGAGGTAATGAAGGATTATCAGTTGACTCAAAACCTGACCTTAACGACTGAAGAAGCTAGGGATCGCGCCGAAACCGTCGTTTGGTTTTTGTTTCAGTATACGAAAGCCAAAGACAGAGGGAATGATTTGTGGGCAACGGAAATGCTTCGGGAAGTGATGCGATCTATGAGTCGGTTACTTCTTTACCGATATGCGAATGATCGGGCACAGCTAGGTATGAAAGCTATACATAAGGATTTACCGCAATCGAAAAAAGATCAGCTTCTTGAGATTTATGAGCAGATAACGCCGTCCGCTCACCATGAAGCAGGTAAGAAAATATTGAAGATGATCGATGAAGAATATGGATGGATCGCATTGGAGGCAGATGTGCCTACTCAATCGGGTAGGTTGTTAGAGTTGGTCAGAGCGCGGATCTAAATGGCGACTTTTAGATGATGGAGGTGTAGACAGTGAAACGACGACTAAACTGGTATTTCATGTTTAGTTTAATTATTTTATTGGCCCTTACCATGAATGCTTGTAACCTAAACAATGATAAGGACATCATTTTCATTCGGCATCACTTAGATGATTATAGTGCTAGCACCGAACCTTTTGAAGAAGGGATGGCGTTCACTTTAACAACAGATGAAATTGTTGAAGGAGTGGAAGAACCAAGACTTTTAGACACCGTCTATGATACTGAAGTATACCTTATCAAAGTGGAGAAGAGGGAAGATCGCTACGTGGTCGAGTTCGGTTTAGATAGTGAATTGAAATCAAACGGAACGATGGTGAGTTTATTTCGATTGAACTCCGACCAGTCGTATTCAAGAGATTTAGAATATGAAGTGGTCAATGAAAAAGGTGAAACAGCTGACATTGCTTATGGGGGTGGAGATAGTGACGCGCCTTACGAACAATCCTATCATTTCAAAATAGGTGGGGCAGAGGTGAAGAGCGGCGAACAATGGACGTTTAAACTTAGTGGAGTTTATCTTTTAGACTACTCTAAAAAGTAGAAAAAGCGGGACAATGAACCTGTCCCCTCGTCCCGCCAGTTAGGAGGGATACGATCACAAAAAAGATCTTGTTCTCAGTAGCAATATGCACTGGGTTTCTCATTCTTCTCTATCTAATGGTTTCTACCTATGCGGCAATGGAAGAGGATGCAAAGGAAAATATCCTTTCCATATCGCTAAGTTTACAGATGAGCTTGTGGGCGTTTTTGTTTGGAGTTCTGTTGGAATGGAGAGGGTTAAAGAACTTACTCAGGGGAAAAGTTAGGATCAGTTGGTTGGTAGTGCCTGCACTGCTCTTAACCGGTTTTAGTTTTATTCCCATGTTCCAATGGATCTCCTGGCTCGGTTGGGGAAATCCCTTCTTCATAAAAATGTTCTATATACCAGATCTTTATAATCTATTGGATGTAGCAGCGGGGGTCTTCTTGATTCGTTCTATAATTAGAGAGGAGTAATAGAATTGCTTCATGTTGCTTACAACTAATGAAAGGCCAGCCCTATAATAGGGCTGGCCTTTCATTTTCTTATGTATGCCTCTTACTTAAGCAGTCAGATGAGACTTCTCTCTCTTCTGGCGATAAACTTTTACGATCATTGTCCAAAGGTGATAAACTCCGATTCCTATACCCGCACCCAACGTATTTAGAATGATGTCATCTATATCTGTGCTTCTTCCTATCCCTAATGAGAATACAGTTGAAATTATGGTTTGGAAGAACTGGAACACTTCAATTCCTACTGAGCATAGAAACGCATACAAGACGACTCGTTTATAGCTCGTTGTCCACTTGAAGTAAAGCATAGCAAAAGCGAGTGGTGCAAGCATCATCAGATTCCCTAGAATTTGAAAAGTTGCATTCGGATTGTAGCGTAACACCTCAAGAATTCCAGTGAGGGGCATGAGGTTCACAAAATTGAAGACATAGCTTATATCTTCCGGTGAATAATGGATGTTCGAGAAATACCACTCGAATTCAACCGTTTGGTGATACAAAACGCAAAAGTATAAGACGAATGCGGTTCCGACGATCCAGTCGAGTACATGATGGAAGTGTGTCTGTTTTAATAGAAGACTCAACAAAATGATTATCGTTACGAGGTTTACTAGACTTTGCCCAAACAAACTACTATTGGACTGGAAGTAAAACAGGACGCCTTGGCCATAAAGAAAGATGGGCACGGCTAACAATACGTATTTTTTCACAACATCACCCTATTACTTAAATGATTTTTAGGAAGAGTGGTTCCTCTTACCTGAACGATCCCTAAACAACATTTCCATATTAAACCATATCGGTGAGGTTTTCAATGGACTCTTTAGGGTAAAAATCGGCAATTCATTTAGTGGTGCAAGACGAACACGTTTTAGTTGAAGGGGCGCATCAGTGTTTGTAAGCTAATAGATGTGGGAAGAAGGTTACATAAAGGAGCGATCTATGAAACTAGTATTTGATTTAGACGGCACCATTATTTTTAAAGGGGAACCTCTTTCTGAGGGGATTGCATCCGCGATTGCGGAGTTGCAGCATAAAGGGTTTGACGTGATCTTTGCCTCTGCCCGGCCCGTCCGTGATATGATCCCCGTTCTTGATGAACAATTCCATAATGGCACGTTAATTGGCGGGAATGGGTCTATGGTCTATAGGGAAGGGAAGCTCGTTTCTGAAACGTCATTTCAACCTGAAAGCGTGAACGCGCTACAAGAGCTGATTGAAACCTACCAAGCCACGTATTTAATCGATAGTGAATGGGATTATGCTTATACAGGCCCGGATGACCATCCTATTTTAAACAACCTTGATCCTTACCGGTTAGCATCGCATGTGCCAGTTGGGGAGTTACCTACTATTGTGAAGGTTCTGATCTTAACGGCTTCTCACATGGAAGAGTTAACAGAAAGAGTCGAGAATTTGGATGTGGTGATCCACCGCCATCATAAAGAGGACCTGATCGATATTAATCCTAAAGGCATTCATAAGTGGTCAGCTTTGCAGCAGATCGGCGTGAAGGAAGGGGAATATATCGCATTCGGGAATGACGCGAATGATATTACTATGTTCGAACACGCTGCACACGCCATCCAAATTGGGGATCTTGATTCTCTCACACCTTTTTCGGATGAAACAATTGCTTTAGGAGAAGATCAAGAAGAGCACATTATAAACAAGCTAAGAAATCTCGAACATATGACCGTTTAAATGACAATCGCAGTATTTTTTGTAGGAGAACAGTTTAGGCAGAGGGGCATGAGGTACAAATTCTCATGTCTTTTTTGTGTTCTTTTATTCACAGTTGAAGCAAGTTATTTCTCGGTACGCCTCCTTTTCCCAAACCATAACGCTCCTTCCGTATAATCTAACTGATGATCAACAAACTAAAGGAAAACATCCTAGCTGTTGGAAAGGAATCCAATTATGAAAAATATCCTCATCGCTATCATGAGTTTGTTTGTCATCATGCAACTGTCCCTGTCTCACGCCCATGCTACAAATAACCCACGAAATATCTATGAGGTGAAATCAGGCGATGCGCTATGGAAGATCGCAGCAACCTATCAAACCTCTGCTTCAGACCTGAAGCGAATAAACGGATTGCAGTCTGACTTGTTATTTGTAGGGCAGAAAATTCGGGTCCCGGTTATGTATGAAATACAGCCAGGCGATACGCTTTGGCTTTTATCTCAGTCGTTCAATTCAACTATATCTTCGATTAAAGCAGCGAATAAACTCCAATCCAATTTGCTATACGTAGGTCAAGTAATCAGAATACCTCCGAAGAAGCTTCAAATGGAAGGGCAGTTTGTTCTCATGACAAGAGAGGAGTTTAAGGATTGGATCTTTAATCACAAGTTCAGCCGTAAGGTCAATCTAATTCAACAGCACCACACATATCAGCCGAATTACCAGAGTTTTAATGGATCGAACCATTTTGCTTTACTAAAAGGGATGAAGGAGTACCACGTGAATGGGATGAAGTGGAGCGACATTAGTCAGCAGTTAACGACTTTCCCAGATGGTACTGTGGCTGTTGGCAGGTCATTCAACACCCCTCCTGAAGGATCGTTTGGTCTTCAAAATGAAGCGGCTATGAAACGGATTGAAGACAATGCCTTAGCGATCGAGAATTTAGGGAGCTTTGATAAGGGGGACAATCAAATGACGGCTGAACAACGGGAAACGATTCTAACTGTGACAGCCTTGTTAATGATAAAGTATGGGCTGACTCCTTCGGTAGATAGCGTCACCTATCACCACTGGTGGGATATTAATACAGGAGAGCGCGTGCTAGACCACGGGGCAGGGCACGCTGTTAAATCATGCCCGGGCACTGGTTTCTTCGGTGGAAATTCCACGGCGAGTGCTGAGCAGAATTTCTATCCGCTAGTCCTTCAGAAAATGAACGAGATTCGAGCGAGCTTACAGTAAATACTGGGGTCTGAGCTGAGAGTGGCGTTTTTTTATAAAAGGCCCTCCTTACTTTCAACTAAAGCATCAGAATTGTTCTCTATAAAAACGGACATGAAGCATCATCTGCCTCATATCCGTTTCGTTATGTTGAATTAATGAGCAGTATACCCGCCATCAACCAAAATGCTTGAACCAACTACGAAAGATGCATCATCGCTTGCTAGGAACGTAACGGCTTTCGCGATCTCAGATGGCTGGCCTAAGCGACCGATAGGGTGAAGGCTTGTCAGGCGTTCACGTGCAGCTTCATCTGCGTCTTTCATAATGGCTGTGTCCACGTATCCTGGGCACACAGAATTGACGCGGATGTTTTTCTTCGCATATGTAATCGCTAGCGTACGCGTCATGTTTACCACGCCGCCTTTTGCAGCAGGGTAAGATGTCATATTCGGTTGACCGACATGACCAAGGGCAGAGGCATTGTTAATGATCGAACCGCCTGATTCTTGAGTCAGCATTTGTTCGATTGCATATTTGTTGGAAAGGAATACCCCGTTTAAATTGACATCAATAAGCTTCTTCCAAGCGTCATATGTTAATTCATGAGCCGGTGTGACGTCTCCAATTCCTGCGTTCGCAAACAGAACATCAAGAGAACCGTATGTATGGACTGCCTGATGAATCAAATTCTTAATGTCCTCTTCGCTCGTAACATCTGTTTTAACGAAAAGCGTTTCAAATCCTTGATCTCGTAACTCTTGTGCGAAGGCTTCGCCGTTTTCATTTACATCAGCAATAACCACTTTCGCCCCTTGCTCGCAAAAGTCTCTTACCGTTGCTTCCCCGATTCCTGTTACCCCACCTGTGACAATGGCTACTTTGTTTTCTAGTTTCATGCTTTCTCTCCTCTCTATCTTTCGTTATCCATTTTACGCTTCTTTTGTCGAAAAGTCTCATAATTTGTTTAATTTTGTAATAAAAGTAGGTTGAAAATGGAATATAGATTGTTCAGAATCGCCTCTCCTTAAGAATATAGCCCCCTCGTTCCGCGCATTCTAATAGGAAATCTTGTGAACGAACATAAAGGAGATCCTCACATGAAAGCTGTCTGGAATAGTTTCACTAGAGACTGGAAGAGTATTGCAACGAACTGGGTCGCGATGGTCTTAATAGGTGGTCTCATCATCCTTCCTTCTTTATACGCCTGGTTTAACATAGATGCTTCTTGGGATCCGTATAGCCAAACGGATCAGCTCCCTGTAGGGATTGTGAATGAGGACAAGGGAGCAACCGTCCGTGATCAACAGATTGATGTTGGAGAGAGGCTAGTGGACACGTTGAAAGAGAATAAGAAGTTTGACTGGCACTTTACGGACCAACCAGACGCGATGGAGAAGTTGGAGTACGGAGATTACTATGCGGTGATTGTCATTCCGGAGAACTTTTCCCAGAAATTAGCCACGGTCGTTCAGGACCGTCCGGAGAAAGCAGAAGTAGCTTACTATGTGAATGAGAAGATCAATGCCATTGCTCCGAAGATTACGAATAAAGGGGCTTCTGTCATTGTGGATCAGATTACGAGCAGCTTTATCTCGGAGGTGAATGGGAGAGTAGCGGAACTCTTTAATCAACTCGGAGTAGAGCTTGAGAAAGACCTTCCTGACATTAAGAGGTTTGAGGAATATGTCTTCAAGCTAGAGGAGAACCTGCCAAAGATTCACGACCTGATCTCAGGAGCGTACAGCGATTCTAAGGAAGCGGAAGGCGTCATCAATGACGTGCAGGCTCTGATTCCGCAAGCACAAAATGTGACGGAGCAAGGCTTAACGTCGATTGACGAAACCACCTCCTTTTTAAGCAAGGCCGAAGAGCGCTTGAATGAGTTGGCTCCTAAGGTGAAAGAAGACTTAAAGACCGCCCAGGAAACAGCTGACGAGGTTAACGCTTTTCTGAAAGAGATTCAGTCAACCGATATCGATTTAAGTAAAGGCCAAGAGATTCAAAAGAAAATCGACTCACAGCTCGCTGACTCGATCAGCCAAGTTCAGAATGTACAACAGATCCTCAAGCAAGTTCAAGAAGAGCCACCAGAAGGAGAACAGGCGAATGGGGAAACAAGCACGAACAATGAAGCAATCTCAAACGCGCTAGCTGACCTCGACACCATAACGCAGGGACTTAAGGCCTTGCAAGAAACAAATGGGAAGATTGAAACATTCCTGATAGACAAGCAAAAGTCGATTGAGGCAACACTGGCAGATCTTCAAGAAACATCTGAGTCTACATCGAACCGGATAGGCGATTTTTTAAAAGAATACAACGAATCGATTGAACCTACTGTGATAAGTGAAGTAGCTAGCGCCAAGGATACGCTGGCTGAGGCGCGGTCGATCTTATCAGAGGCCCAATCAACGATCCCGAGGGTGGATCGCATCCTGAACAATACAGAGAAGGATATCGATGAAGGTCAAGGGATCCTTGAGTACATGTTAAATGAGTACCCGTATGTAAACGAGAAGGTGAATCGCTTAGCTGACCGCATTCGAGAGATTCAGGGCGAAACGGATATCAATAAGCTGATTGAGCTTCTTAAGAATGATCCGAAAGCGGAACAGAGTTTCTTTGAGGATCCGATTATGCTGAGGAAAAATGCACTTTTCCCAATCGAGAACTACGGGACAGGCATGACGCCGTTTTACACCGTTTTATCCTTATGGGTCGGAGCTTTATTACTCGTCTCCCTCCTCACGACAGACCCGGTCCACGGGGAGGAGTACCGAATCTATGAGCGCTACTTCGGGAAGCTTGCGACCTTTGTAAGCATCGGAATATTACAGACACTCGTTGTCACCCTTGGGAACTTATATCTATTGCGTATTGATATTGCCGATCCTCTCTATTTCATCCTTTTTGGCATGGTCGTGAGCGTTGTCTTTATGACGATCGTCTACACGCTCGTTTCGGTGCTCGGAGATGTAGGGAAGGCGGCAGCGATCGTTATCCTTGTGCTGCAAATTGCAGGTTCTGGTGGAACCTACCCGGTTGCCCTTCTTCCGGAGTTCTTTCAAACCATACATCCGTTTCTTCCATTCTCCTATGCGGTGGATTTGTTGAGGGAAGCGGTCGGAGGTATTGTAGATGCCCGTGTGAAAACGGACCTTTTATTTCTCACTGGATTCTGGGTGCTTTTCATCGTAATTGGGGCCTTCTTGAAAGGGCCTTTGCATAAAGGGACAAGAAGTTTAATGGAGAAGTCGCGGAAGTCTGGCATGTTCCACTAAAAAGGGTGCTTTCCTATCGAATAGCAATCCTCAGAATAGAAAAGAATAAGCAGGAGTCAGGTACCGAAAAGTGCCTTAGAAAGGAGTCGTTGTTATGCTTCAAAAATTAAATCCCGTTTTTAAAATATCAGCTGCTGTGATGATTCTGTTATCCCTTGTTGGGATTATCGCACCTGATTGGTTAGAGACCATCACGGCAAATGTTAAAGCGTTCATTGCGAATCGATTAGGATGGTATTATTTAATTGTTGTGACGTTCTTCACGATTGTGGCGTTAGTCTTTCTTATTACGCCACTTGGGAAAATCCGTCTTGGAAAACAAGATGAGAAACCGGAGTTCACAAGGCCTACGTGGGTCGCCATGTTATTTAGTGCCGGTATGGGAATTGGGCTAGTCTTCTGGGGGACGGCTGAGCCGATTAGTCATTATGCAGTTAGCTCACCGACAGGAGAAGTAGGGACCGATCAAGCGATTAAAGATGCGATGCGGTTTACTTATTTTCACTGGGGGATTCATGCCTGGGCTATTTATGGCATTGTCGCACTGGTGCTTGCGTACTTTAGCTTCAGAAGAGGTAAGCCTGGTCTTATTAGTGCCACGTTAGAGCCGATTATCGGAGATAAAGCGAACGGAAATACAGGCCGCTTAATCGATATTTTCTCTGTGATCGCAACCGTAATCGGAGTTGCCACAACACTTGGATTTGGAGCTGTTCAAATTAATGGAGGGCTTTCCTATCTCTTTGATATTCCAAGTAACTTCTTTGTGCAACTGATTATTATCGCGATTGTAACGGTGTTATTTATGATTTCAGCCTGGTCAGGGCTTGGGAAAGGGATTAAGTATTTAAGTAATGCCAACATGATTCTTGCTTTTATCTTATTCCTTCTGATGTTTATCCTTGGGCCGACATTGTTCCAGCTGAACTTATTTACCAATTCACTTGGAGCTTACATTCAGCATCTGCCTGAGATGAGCTTCCGTATTGCGCCTCTTAATGAAGACATCAGAGGCTGGATTAATTCATGGACCATTTTTTACTGGGCCTGGTGGATTGCCTGGTCCCCATTTGTAGGAATCTTTATTGCCCGCGTTTCAAGGGGGCGTAGTATCAGGGAGTTTGTATTCTTTGTGTTGTTACTGCCGTCTTTAATCGGGTTCTTATGGTTTGCTTCATTTGGCGGAACGGCCATTTCACTCGAGCATAACGGTATAGCAGCGATTTCAGAACTTGCTACTGAGAAGTCTTTATTTGGAGTATTCGAGAACTTCCCGCTTAGCATGGTCGCATCGATTGTAGCAATCTTGCTCATTAGTACCTTCTTTATCACATCTGCAGATTCAGGAACGTTCGTGCTAGGCCTGATGACAACAGGCGGTAAGGGCGACCCGAGCCAGTTCGTGAAATTAACATGGGGTGTCTTGCTCGCTGTAACCGCTCTTGCCCTTTTATACACAGGTGGCCTTCAAGCGTTACAGAACACAATGATTATTGCAGCCTTGCCATTTTCCGTCATCATGCTCCTGATGTCATTTAGCTTCGTGAAGACGGTGTATCAGGAAGGGAAAGAGCTTGGGATTGGGAAGATTGAAGGAAAGAAAAGAAAATAAATGATTAAAACGTCTAGCGTGTAGCTAGGCGTTTTTCTATAGAAGGATTCAATCTTGTGTTTATTGAAGTAAGAAGGTAGAAAGGAATGGTTCAATAAATCCACTAGATCAGGGAGGATGTAATATGCAAAACCAGAACTCTTTTATTTACACAACATATATACTGACAACGAAAGAGAAACTTTGGGAAGCTTTGACGAATGCAGAGCATACGAAGCAATATTTCTTCGGCTGTGCAGTACATGCAGACTGGCAGGAAGGAGCTTCCATTACCTATTACAGAAGTGACGGGGAGCTGGATGTGGAAGGGGTTATTAAAACGTGCGATCCCTTTGAAAAGCTTTCGTATACATGGCACCACGTTGAAGACATGGAAAGAGAAGTACCATTAGTCGTAACGTTTAAGATGAAAGAAGTCAATGATACGGTTAAATTAACGCTAACCCATGAAAATCTTTTGAGTACGGACATTAGTGAACAAGAGGATACGTTTTATGGACTGAATAACGGCTGGCCTGCAATTTTGAGTAATTTGAAGACGTATCTTGAGATGGGAAGAACATTGTCGCCGATGGATATGTAGATTGTTGGGAGTTGAGATGACCAACCTTTATTTCTGTATTATGAGAAATAAGGGTTGGTTTTTTATGTCCTTCATTCACTTCCTTTTCTATATAAAACTACATGGATTTTAGTGGTAAAAATACCGAAAAAGTGAAACGTCACCCTATACTTGATCGTAAAATTATTATAAGGGAAATATGAAACGGAGGAGTCATGATGATCGGTCTCAGGGTGAAAGAGAAAGATGGAATGGTCGTTTTAAAATGGATGCTAAGTGAAGTGAAGATTCCAAAGGCTCACATTTTAGAAGTGGTGAGTGATGAGACCTACGGAGGCAAAGATGTTCAAGCTCTTAGGATGGGGTTTCCTTACGCGACAACGGAAAGGTACCTGTTGAAGACCACGGAACAGAACTATTTGCTTTACACGGGTGATCATCATCTTAAAAAGCGGATCGAAGAAATAGTGAAGGGCTAACTACATAGGAGGATCGACAAATGGATACAAATACGACTCCAGATACTACTTTAGAAGAATATGATCATATTAATGGCTGGCTCATTCTCGTTGCAATGGGTCTTATATTTTCGATTGTTGGCAATGTCATCAAGATCTTTACGACATTCCTGCCTTTATTTGAAGAGGAAACATGGAGCGAAATTACAACCAAAGGAACAGATCTATATGCGCCGTTTCTTGGCACAACCATTATCGTAGAATCAATCGTCCAGATTCTGTTGCTCGGCTTTACCATCTTCTTGGCTGTGATGTTCTTCAAGAAGCATCGGTTAGTACCGAAGCTGATGATCTATTTTTATATAATTGCTCTGGTTCTGATTGTCATTGATAATACGGTTGCATTCGCTATCCTGCAGGAGTCAGAATTCGGTCAAATAGCCTATGGGCAACTTTACCCTCAACTATTTGGCGCCATTATTGGTGCATGTATCTGGATTCCTTATTTCTTAAAATCTAAGCGAGTGAAGTTGACGTTCACACAGACGTGGAAATCATAATCAGATCGTAAAAGCCTCCTTGCTGGGGGCTTTTTTTGGTGCCCTTCACGAAGAAGATGAAAGAGATCGACTGTTTCAAACTTTTGTTCGCCCCATTTTTGTTGTAAAGTGTTCAGTAATAATCGTTCGATTAGAGCGGTTCACTACATTAAATGAGTTGGGTGATGACTGATGGCGCTACGAGACCTTGCTTATACGCACGAGGATTTTCCGTATCTGGTGTTTTTCCCTGGTGGGAAGAAGAATAAAGGAGTGCGATCGATTCCGAATAAAGTTCGAAAAGAATCTCTCTCTCGGATTCATACGATGGTAGAGAAGATCGTAGAGGGCCGATCAAAAGAGGAGATCAAACACCTCAGGCAATTTTTACAAACAGAGGGACAAGGCGTGTTGCCTGTTCTGCTTGATAAAGAAGGGGACTTGTATCTTGGTGGGGTCGTGAAACCAGAATTGTTTCTGTTTCGCACCTTCCCTAAAGAGCACGGCATCCCGATCCATAAAGAGTACCTATTTGAGACAAAGATTTCGATGATGTCGAATCAACAGCTAGAGGCGCATGTCGAACGTTTATTTCAACAATACCTCTATTGCGCTCACTTGTCTTGGAAGACAGAAGCGGAATGGGTTCATACACTAGAAGAGCGGTTTGAAGAGCATTCCCTTGTTCAATTTGCTCACGGGAAAAAAGAGGAACTCAAGGCCGTGGAAGCGATGAACCGATCGAACCTCTTATCTCAGCTAAAGTACCCTGAAGATATTTCTTTCTGGCGCCACCGTGTGGAAATTGTGATGAGACCATTCCGTTCAATCCCATCCGAATGGCTCTGGTCTGAAGGGGCATCCTGTCACCATGAGAAAGATCTTTACATCCATTCTGAAAAGGAAGAGTTGGAGCTCTATTGTGAAGTGTGCGATTACCACGTCTACCTAAAAGAGGACGTATTGCGACTAGAAGAAGAGTTTGACCTCGAGAAAGCGAAGAAGCGCATCCACACCATCGAACGCCAATTCAATGACATTACAGCGAATAATGAGCTTGTGATAGATAAGATTCAACGACTCGGCAAAATCCGTCAAAAAGCTTATCTTTACTTAGAAGAATGGCAAAACTTAAAGGTCCTGCTCCAAAAAGTGGAGTCACTGCCTATAAAGAAAGAGGGGCAGCCTGATAGCCCTTGGATTGACCTATTTGAGGCGATAGAAGCGACGCACATGCCTGAGGGTGAACATTCCTCAGACCTTGTTTGGCTCTCCTATGTAAACCTTCCTTCTATCTCGATGCTGAAACGGGTAGAAGAGTGGGAGGAGCTCCTCAGGAAGGATGTTCGAAGAGAACTTGAGCGCCTTAAAGAATCGTTACGAGCTTTCCTTGAGGAGAACGAGATGACGCAGGAGGAAGAGTTCACCAGAGTGAATAAACATCCCCTTTACTGGGGCGAGGTGGAGCAGGTGCTCCAATTTGTGCATGACTACAGCGGCATCTATCCCGCTCATACCATTACCCAGGTTCTAATTGGCAAGGCCACGAACAAGATCCGTTCTGAAAAGTTAGATGAGGCTCTGCAATTTGGAGCGATGAACGAGTGGCAAGAGAAAGATGCGATGAAGGCGCTGAAGTCGTTAGAGAAACAAGGCTTTCTTCGGAAGTTGCAGAAGGGATTTTCTCTTACCGATAAAGCGGCTGGTTATGTTGTTCATAAAGAGTAGCCCATACAAAACCCTAAGCGGATCCGCTTAGGGTTTTGTATGGATAGGGAAATTCCTAATCAGCTCCCTTTTCCTTGAGAAACCAAGCTTTAATAGTGTAAAGTATAAACGCGTGCCAGACACCCTTTAGTGATGTAAAGAGCTGACGCGTGTCTGACACGCGTTCGTACGGTGAAGTGTTATAGAGGAGAATGTGTATTGTGAAGCGAATAGTGGTAATACTGATGCTTGTTGCGCTAGACATTGGTGTTAAGCGGTGGATGGATGCTCGGTTAGACCTTGATGAAGTCATTCAGGTTATTCCTGGATGGCTGGAATGGAATCTTCTATACAATGAAGGCATATCAGGTGGACGATTACGTTCTGTTTCCTGGGTGATTATTCCGATGCAAGTCATCATCATCAGCTGTATTTTCCTTTGGTGGAGTGTGCCTCATCATTCAAAGAGACTCCTTCGAAACGCAGCTTTCATTCTCGTGTTAAGTGGAGGTATTGGAAATTTCATAGATCGCTTGTTTTTAGGTCATGTTATAGATTTTATTCATATTGAAGGTCGGTCAGGGATTTTTAACATAGCCGATCTATATATTCTATTTGGCTTTATTGGGCTTGCTGTATGGACATATACATCTAGTGAAGATCCTGAGTATTCCTGAATGTATACATAAGAAAGGAACCATTTCGGAAGTTTTTTTCTTTAGCTAACGATTTGATCATAGTAAAAAAGGTCCGTCTCCTGAATTGGGAGGCGGACCTTTTTGTAGTTTCCTTTATCTCACTGCGGTACGATCCAGTCTATACGGGGCTACCCGGGTGGCTTGCGCTTTTGATGACATCTAGCTCCAGCCACCCAGCCCCTAGTAGACTTCCCTTACCGCCGGTCGATAAGTCAACATCGATTCGCCGCTGGCTCACCGTGTTTCCTTTATCTTACTGTGGTACGGTCCAGCCTATACGGGGCTAACCGGGTGGCTTGCGCTTTTGATGACATCTAGCTCCAGCCACCCAGCCCCTAGTAGACTTCCCTTACCGCCGGTCGATAAGTCAACATCGATTCGCCGCTGGCTCACCGTGTTTCCTTTATCTCACTGCGGTACGGTCCAGTCTATACGGGGCTACCCGGGTGGCTTGCGCTTTTGTTACTACTGCGCAGTGTATCCTCCGTCTACAAGGAGGTTGGCTCCGACCATGAAGGAGGCGTCGTCGCTTGCTAGGAAGCTGACGGCTTTGGCGATTTCTTCAGGCTGGCCTAGGCGACCGATTGGGTGGGCGCTGACTAAGCCTTTTCGCATGTCTTCATCTGCATTTTCAAGGATGGCTGTTTCTACATAGCCAGGACATACGGCGTTTACACGAATCTTGTTTTGGGCGTACGTCACGCCGAGAGAGCGGGTCAGGTTGACGACGCCACCTTTTGCGGCAGCATAGGAGGTGACGTTTGGTTGACCTACATGACCAAGGATGGATGCGTTATTAATGATCGCTCCTCCGGATTCTTGTTTCAGCATTTGATCGATTGCATATTTGTTAGCCAAGAACACGCCGTTCATGTTTACATCCATTAAGTTCTTCCATGAATCATAGGACAATTCGTGTGCGGGTGTGGCATCTCCGATTCCGGCATTGGCAAATAAGATATCAAGAGAACCAAACTGATCCACCGTTTGGTTAACGAGGTTCTTAATGTCTTCTTCTTTTGTAACATCCGTCTTAATAAAGCGTGTTTTATACCCTTCATTGTTCAGTTCTCCTGCGAGCTCTTCTCCGCATTCATTTACATCTGCAATGACGACTTTCGCTCCATTCTTACAGAAGTCTCTTACTGCGGCCTCACCAATTCCCGTATAACCTCCCGTTACAACAGCTACTTTATCCTGTAGTTTCATAGAAAAATCTCTCCTCTCAAATTACATATTTCATCCCACTATTTTCCACTCAATACCTACTTATAAACCTCTTTTCCGCATGAATAGGCTAAGAAATGTTTACCAAGATTTTTATAGGGAATGGGAGAGAAGAAGCAACACTTTAGTACGATGAAGTAAATAATTGTAAAAGGATGATGACATGAACAGTAACGATTACCTGCTTGAGGACCTAGTAAATGGAACCGTTTGGGGCCCTGAATCCCAGGTTATTTCCTCTGTTACTTATGATTCACGCGAAATTCAAAATCAAGATGCGTTTGTGTGTATAGCCGGCGAGCACCACAATGGGCACCTTTTTATAGAACAAGCTATTCATAATGGAGCAAAGACCATTATTGGTACAGATTTAGAACGACTACGTACATACTCTGAGAAATACGCTTCTGTTAGTTTTATTAAGGTGGAAGATAGCCGATTGGCTCTTGCTCAGGTTTCCTCTGCTGTTTTCGGTTCTCCGTCAGAATCGTTATACACCATCGGGGTAACGGGAACAAATGGGAAGACGACGGTATCAACATTTATACATTCCCTGCTTAATAATCTATCTTGTAAAACAGGCTGTCTTGGAACAGCTGGCATTTGGGATGATCAACAGAAAACCGATTTTAAACAAACCGTGCCAACGACTCCTGAAGCACCGGATATTCACCGTGTATTAGATTATTTCAAGCAGCGTGATTTGAAAGCCGCGGTTATTGAGTCGACTTCTATTGCGATTGAACAGAAGCGCCTAGCCGGCATTGATTTCAATGTAGCCGTGCATACAAACCTGACACCTGAACACCTCGAATTTCATGGAACAATGGAAGCCTATAAAGAAGCGAAAATGAAATTATTTGATCAGGCGAAAAGGGCCGTAGTAAACCTCGACGATCCGGTAATGTCACCTTCTTTAATTGAGCGTTTCGATGGTTCCCTGATGACCTATGGAACGCACGAAGCAGCTGACTTCCGGGCAGATAAAATACGCACGACAATCGAAGGGACGTCCTTCACCCTCATCTTTGATGATCTTCATTATCGCGTAGATGCACCTATTTTTGGAGAGTATAATGTGTCTAATTTACTTGCTGCGATAGCGGCTTGTTACCAGATGGGCTATCCTCTTCAGGAGATTTTATCTGAGGTATGGGGCATTACTTGTCCTGAAGGACGTTATCAGCTTGTGCAGAATGAGGCGCCTTTCCAGATTGTCCTCGATTACGCTCATACACCGGACGCACTAGCGACTGTGTTGAATACTGTGCAGCAAGTTCCGCACCGAAAGTTAATTGTAATGATTACAGGAGTAGGTCTAAGGGATCCGAAGAAGCGCCCGCAAATGGCGGAGGTCGCTGAAGGCATAGGGGATGAGATCATCGTAAGTGTGGATCAGCCTGGCCATGCCGATCGCCAAGAGGTCGTGAATGATGTGTTAAAAGGCTTCAAGCAACCACATGCACCTACTATTCATTCAAAACTTCACCGCGAAGACGCGATCCATCATGCCTTTGACCTGGCAGAACCAGGAGACCTGGTACTTCTAACCGGAATCGGCTTTGGAGGCTATCAGATTATAGGGGACGAACGAGTTCCTTATTCAGAAATGGATGTAGTAAACGCCTATTTCGATCAGGATTACCGTTTTCGGAAGACGGTTTAAATTAGATTAGGGGATGACGTCTAGATTCCGGGTTTTGACGTCGAGAAAAGCACCGCCGACGTCTAGAATTCTCGTTCGCACGTCGAGAACCGCAAGCCCGACGTCTAGAATCCGCGCTGGCATGTCGAGAAAAGCACCGCCGACGTCTAGAATCCGCGCTGGGACGTCGAGAACCGTACCGCCGACGTCTAGAATCCGCGCTGGCACGTCGAGAAAAGCACCGCCGACGTCTAGAATCCGCGCTGGCATGTCGAGAAAAGCGCCGCCGACGTCTAGAATCCGCGCTGGGACGTCGAGAACCGCATGCCCAACATCTAGATCCCGCACCACCACGATTAGAAAACACGCCCAACTAAATAAAACAAGAAAAAATGCTTCACGGTTTACCGTGAAGCATTTTTTTATGCGCGCCGCGAGTGGCTTCTTGGAACCGTAAGCGATTGCACGTTTTAAAAAGGGTTTGAAATCTCATTCGGATGGTGGTAATTTGTTTAAATGTGATTTTAAAATTGGACTTATGCATTTGAAAGATTAGAAAGAGGGAAGAACATCATGAACAACATACTTTGGGGAATCGGTGGTATGCTTACCATCTTCTTAATTGCGATTTTATTTTCTACGAATCGGAAAGCGATCAATTGGCGGACCGTGTTGGGTGGTCTGGGTATTCAACTCTTGTTCGCTTTCCTCGTATTCGAAACAAGTTGGGGACAGAATATATTACAGCATATGTCCGGGGCTGTCAATAACTTAATCGGATATACAACAAAAGGAATTGAATTCCTATACGGACCTCTTATTAATCATGAGGGAATAGGAATGATGTTTGCGTTTCAAGTATTGCCAACCATTATCTTCTTTAGTTCACTTATTGCTGTCTTGTATCACCTTGGGATTATGCAGAAATTAATTATGCTAATTGGTGGATTCTTATCGAAAGTACTTGGTACGACGAAGGTTGAAAGTATCAATGCAGCGGGGAATATTTTTGTCGGGCAAACAGAGGCTCCGCTGCTGATACGTCCGTTTATCTCAACGATTTCAAGATCAGAACTCTTTGCTGTGATGACAGGTGGTTTCACGTCGATTGCCGGCTCAACACTCGTAGGGTATTCACTCCTTGGCATTCAGGTGGAGTACTTGCTCGCTGCCTCGTTTATGGCCGCGCCTGCAGCGCTTGTTCTTGCGAAGTTATTTGTACCAGAAACAGAGGCGAAACAAGAATTAGTGGAGGAAGTGGCACCAGAAGAAAGTGACACGACGAACATATTCGATGCGATCGCAAATGGTGCTATTACAGGGCTTAAGCTTGCCGTTAATATCGGCGCCATTCTCCTTTCATTTATTGCATTGCTCGCTTTATTAAATGGAATTCTTGGCTGGGCTGGTGATGTAGTTGGGATCACCATCACCCTTGAGAAACTGTTAGGCTATGTGTTCGCACCTCTTGCCTTTGTAATAGGAGTGCCGTGGGATGAAGCGGCTCGTGCTGCTAGTTTCATTGGACAGAAGATTGTTACGAATGAATTCGTGGCCTTCGACAGTCTTGCCCAGGTGAAGGGTGAGCTAAGTGCGAAAGCGGAGATCGTAACGACTTTTGCTCTAACAGGCTTCGGAAGTCTGTCAGGAATTGGCGTGCAGATCGGTGCGTTGGGCGGAATGGCGCCAGACCGTCGTAAAGACGTAGCCAATCTTGGACTTCGTGCGGTTATTGCTGCGACACTTGCGAACTTGTTGTCTGCAAGCATTGCAGGAATGTTTTTATTTTAAAATAGAGGGAGTACCCTTGGCTTCTGCTGAGGGTGCTTTTTTTAGTAGTGGGTCAGGTCTTACGTTCCTTTCTATATAAAAGACGTTTGTGTAAGTTTCGGATTTTCTATATATTCTACATAGAAGAAATTTTAGGAATAGGGTAGTGGTGAAGATGAATCCTTATCACATTTTAATCATAGAAGATGAAGTACGAATCCGAGAAGAGCTTCAGGAGTACGTGGGCAATATGGGGTACCGTGTAGATGCAGTCACGGACTTCCAGCGTGTCCTTCCTTCTGTGCAAGAGGCCAATCCGGATCTGATTTTGCTAGATATTAATCTTCCATACATTGATGGATATACACTTAGCCGGGAGATTCGAAAGCAATCAAACGTCCCGATCATTATCGTCACGAGTCGTGATAATGAAATGGACGAGTTAATGAGTATGAATCTTGGAGCGGATGATTTCGTGACGAAGCCGTACAATCTGCAAATTCTTATGGCCCGAATCGAGGCCGTGTTGAAACGTGCCTATGCCAATCAGAGTTCGCATACGCTTCAGAACGAAGGGATGGAGCTTGATGTCGCCAAAGGGATTATTCGCTATCAAGGACTAGAGCAGATCCTGACGAAGAATGAACTGCAAATCTTGCATTATATGATGGAGAACAAGGGGACCATTGTTTCAAGAGAACAGCTGATGGAGTATTTATGGTCATCTGAAATTTTTGTAGATGATAATACGCTGTCGGTTAATATGACGCGCCTACGGAAGAAGATCGAACAGATTGGTATGAGAAATCCAATTGAAACGAGAAGAGGACTGGGGTACGTTCTAACATGAATATTCAATCGTACATAAAGGAAAAGCTTGTCTTCCTGGTCACGAATCTCTTTCTTTTCGCTGTTTTTTGTATCATTCTTTGGAAAATTCGCGTGAGCCCTGGTCTTATTGCTGTTGTGGGTCTTGCTTGGTTTGTTCCTTTACTGCTCTCGTATGCGATCGACTATCTTAAGAAGAGAACGTATTACCAGGAGCTCGCTGAAGCGCAGGCGTCTCTCGATAAGAAATACCTGTTGCCTGAGTTAATTAAGCGGCCTTCTTTTTTAGAAGGGAAAATTGTGCACGATGTGTTTCAGGATGCATACAAGCAGATGCATGAGCATGTGAACTTCTACAAGCGTGAAGAAGAGGAATACCAGGATTATATCGAAATGTGGGTGCATGAGATTAAAACGCCCATTGCGTCGGCGAAATTGATGGGGCAGAACCGGAATGTCGACCAAGGCATTTTAGAAGAGCTGGATAAAACGGAACGCTTTGTCGAGCAGGTGTTATATTTCGCGAGAAGTCGGTATGTCAGCGAAGATTATATGATACGCGAGTTCCCTTTAAAAGAAGTCATTCACAAGGTTGCAAAGCGCAATGCGAAGGCGTTTATTTACAACCGCATTTCGTTAGAGATTGGTGAAATGGATGAGACGGTCTACAGTGACATAAAGTGGGTAGAGTTTATGTTGAACCAGATCGTTGTCAATGCAACGAAATACATCCGTTCTGATCAACCGTTCTTAAAGGTCTACACGACTCATCAAGAGAACAGCCTCGTTCTCACGCTTGAAGATAACGGAATCGGCATTTCAGAACGGGATATCAGTCGTGTGTTTGACAAAGGATTTACAGGAGAGAATGGGCGGATGTATAGCAAATCTACAGGTATGGGACTCTATTTATGTAAACGCCTGGCTGATAAATTGCATTTAGGCTTGAAGCTTGAATCAGAGCAAGGGAAAGGGACAAAGGTGCATCTCATCTTCCCCAAAAGCAAAGTGTTCTTAATGGAATCGTAATCGAGCGGTTCCATTTTTGTCGTCTCAAAGGATTCGTATGGCAACGAAACCTTACAAAAGTGTAAGGTTCTTGTCATATAAAGCAATAGGTATCCTTGGGGATCTGGTTGTATGATAGACACAGAAATCAACAAGGGAGAGATTATGATGCCATCGATCTTGCATGCTTCACATATTGAAAAGTATTTCGGAAATAAGGGGAATGTCACAAAGGCAATCGACGACTTATCATTTGATGTAGAGAAAGGGGACTTTGTGGGCATTATGGGACCCTCAGGAAGCGGGAAAACGACGCTTCTGAACTGTATTTCTACGATTGATACCGTCACAACGGGCAATATAACGATCAATGGGCAAGATATTACGAAGCTTAAGAAGAAACACCTGGAGAAATTCCGTCGCGACGAGCTAGGGTTTATCTTTCAGGATTTCAACCTACTTGATACGCTGACAGCCTTTGAAAATATTGCGCTGGCTCTTACGATTCAAGGAGAGAAGCCCTCTAACATTGCTTCAAAGGTACAAACAACAGCAGAGAAATTAGAGATTTCGTCGGTGTTAAACAAGTTTCCTTATGAGATGTCCGGTGGTCAAAAGCAGCGCGTTGCTTCTGCGAGGGCGATTGTGACGAATCCGTCTCTAGTGCTTGCTGATGAGCCGACAGGAGCGCTTGATTCAAAGTCTTCGCGTCTACTGTTAGAGTCCTTTGAGAAACTGAATCAGGACTTAAAGACAACGATTCTAATGGTCACCCATGACGCGTTCACCGCAAGCTATGCGAACCGTATTTTATTTATTAAAGACGGTCAGATCTTTAATGAACTAGTAAAAGGGACAGACACGAGAAAAGAGTTTTTTAATAAAATTATGGAAGTTGTGACCTTGCTCGGAGGTGACGCAGACGATGTATTTTAAACTTTCCTTACGTAATGTGAGACGGAGTTTCAAAGATTATGCGATCTATTTCTTAACGATCACTTTTGCGGTCTGCCTCTTCTATAGTTTTAATTCGATCTCAGCGCAGAAAGCGATGCTCGATTTGTCCGATACGCAGTCGAATATGATCGATGAACTGATGCGGATTATGGGTGCGATTTCAGTCTTTATCTCTGTCGTGCTCGCTTTTTTAATTCTCTTTGCTAACCGGTTCTTAATTAAAAGACGCCAGAAAGAGCTAGGTATGTACATGACGCTCGGGATGAGTAAGTATCATATCTCGAGGATCCTTGTTATGGAGACTTTCCTTATTGGGTTAATCTCTCTAGCTGTCGGACTCGGGCTTGGCACGCTTCTGTCACAAGGGTTATCCGTTCTGACGGCTGCTTTATTTAAGGTCGATATGAACGCTTATGAATTTGTCTTCTCAACTGCTGCGATGCTAAAGACAATCCTTTATTTCGGCATCATTTTCTTTATCGTTATGATCTTTAATGTAGTTATCATGAGCCGATACAAATTGATCGATTTACTGACAGCTTCTAAGAAGAATCAGAAAATGAAGATCAGAAAAACATCAACGGCCATTAGTGTCTTTGTCCTTTCCATTATTCTATTAGGTGTAGCTTACGGCATTATGCTAAAGTATGGCCTGTTTCACGATACAACGCTGATGTGGACGAGTATCGGCCTTGGTGCGGTTGGGACATTCCTATTCTTCTTCTCCTTGTCAGGATTCCTCTTGAAGGTGCTGAAGAAGAACGAGAAACTTTACTACCATCACATCAATATGTTCGTGCTGCGTCAGATCAACAGTAAGGTAAACTCAACGTTTATCTCTATGACCATCATTTGCTTAATGCTCTTCTTTACCATTGGGGTGTTATCAACAGGCTTTAGTTTGAAAGAAAGCTTAGAGAAAGATTTGGACGAAACGACTCCGTATGATGCTACATTTTATGGTTTTGTAGGACTCGGAGAAGTTGATGAGCTAAACTCTCTGTTTACAGAAATGGATCTCGATCAGTACGGCGAAACGATTATTTATAATCGATACCGAACTGATCAGGGTATCAGAAGCTATCTACAGCCTTATGCCTCAGGCGCAGCTGCTACATTCTTGGATCAGGAGCGTGGAGTGGACCTTGAGGTGATCAAACGATCTGATTATGAGAAACTAGTTAGCATGCAAGGCGAAGAACCCGTCTCCCTTGAGGGGGAAGAGGTGCTTCTTCTAACAAATCGCACTGATCTTACAGAACCGATTAAACGGTTCGCGAATGAACATGCACAGATTGAGATAAAAGGAGAAACCTTCCCGGTGGCTGAAGAAGGCCTGCGCGTTGTTTCAACGAAAACCGATGGGGTAGCTACAGAGTTTATGACAGCAGTATTACCAGATGAAGAGGCAGAACAACTCTCCCCGTTCTCAGTCACGATTAATGTGCAATATGAGGAAGGAAAACAAGAGGTTGCTGACCAAGAGATTCCTGAGATTCATGCCGCCTTAAACGCACAAGAGGATATCCCCACGTACGTCCTCGGCATGACAAAAACAGAAGCCTATGAGCAATCAACAGGGACCTCAACGGTTGTCGTGTATATCGGGGTTTATCTTGGCATTGTGTTCCTGATTTCAAGTGCTGCCATCCTTGCGCTGCAACAATTATCAGAAGCAAGTGAGAATATGGAGCGCTACTCCATGTTAAAAAAGATTGGCGTAACGCAAAAAGGTATTCACCAGTCGATCTTTAGGCAAGTATTTATTTACTTCATGATGCCCTTGGCGCTCGCGATCGTCCATTCAATATTCGGCATTAAAGTGGTCAACGATGCCCTCCTTGCAGCGGGTCAAACAAGCGTCCTTCTGCCATCCTTTATGACAGCAGGCGTTATCGTGGTCGTTTACGGAGGCTACTTCCTAGCTACGTATTCCGGCTACAAATCCATTGTTAAATAAAGGTGAGGTAAACGTAGAAGCCTTTATCGTGACTCCTATTTTTATATCGAGAGTGTACCCTTAGCTTTTGCTGAGGGTACTTTTTTGCTAAATTTGGAACGTTTTCCCTATTAGGATCGTATGGAAGAGTACAGGATTTTTAAAACGGGAGGTTCAATCATGGTTGAAGGATTTATCAGTATCGTATTCATGATTCCGTTATACGGTTGCTTACTTTGGTCGTACTACGAGCCTGAGGAGAGCGTTCTGATGGGGCAGAGGTGGATGTATAAAGAGGAACCCGAGATCTCAGAACAGTCGATTCGCTACACAAAATTTTCATCTCTTGCGATAATGATCGGAATGCCAATCATTATTTTTAGCTTACTAACAGAATTTTATATACTCCGATTCTCCATGGTGATTTTACCAGTCGTATTGTTTGTTGGGTGGCTGAAAATTACTGCGGATGAGGAAGAGTATTAAAGGGAGTACCTGTCTTCGTTTGTTTAATCGAAGTATGAACCTCCGGTGAATCCATCGGGGGCTTTTTGTGTTACACATTTTTCCTTTTGTGATAATTTAAAAGGGCAGATTACATCTATTTCGTAGAGGAGGACCATTATGAATCAGTTAGCTACACGGTTTACCGAATTTGCAGACCAAGAATGTGATGGATCAAGCCCACTATACGCTCATCTTGCAAGAAAAATTGCAGAAGATGAGGATCTCTTAGATTTAGCTACTCACGCAAATGTTGGACAACCAGTACCAAATTTACTTTTTGGTGCTGTCCATTATTTATTGTTAAACGAAGAAGGGAAGGCATTGCAATCTTTTTATCCAAGCATTGCAGATGAACCAGAGCCTGTTGAAGAGGTGTATCCTGTGTTTCGAGCCTTTTGCATGGACTATCGAGAAGCATTGATTGATCTATTGCAAGAAAAGCGCGTCCAGACAAATGAAGTGCGTCGTTGTGCTTATTTATATCCTGTCTTCTGTGAAATTTATAAACGGACAGCTACTCCGTTATCGCTCATCGAAATCGGCACAAGTGCAGGCTTACAGCTATTGTTTGATCAGTACGCTTATTCGTATGGGGAAGATGAATGGGTAGGCAATGAAGAGGCCAGACTTTACTTATCCGCAAAAGTCCGCCACGGAAATAAACCAGCCCTTTTAAAAAGCAGTCCACCTGTTCATGCAAGAGTGGGATTAGATGTGCACATTAGTGATATCACAAATGAAGAAGAAAGGCTTTGGCTTAAAGCTCTTATCTGGCCTGAACATCACGAACGACGCCAACAATTCGAACAAGCCGCACGTGAGCTTATAAAATCTCCTCCTCCGCTAGTCGAAGGAGACGGCATCACGCTCTTACAAGAACAAGCAAACCTTACACCATCCAATACGACACTATGCATCTTTCACACCCACGTTGCCAATCAACTGCCTGAAACAAAGAAAAGAGAACTCCTGAAACACGTTAGAGCTATAGGGGAGAAGCGCGATGTGTTTCATATCTATAACAATATGAACGACCGTCGTCTTCATATTGATTCGATTATTGGAGGAGTAGAGACACATGAAGTTGTTGGTGAAACAGATGGTCATGGCCGGTGGTTTGACTGGGAGCTAAACGGGTAAAAGAGCTGCGATTCTGTAGGAGTGGGAGAGGGGGGGGGGCGGGATGATTGGCTTGAGTGTCCGGACGCTGGGTTGAAGAGTCGGGATGGGCGTCTTAAGTGTCAGGACAGCGGAAGAAAGTGTCGGAACGCCCGCCCGAAGTGTCCGGACGCCGCCCCAAAGCATCGGAACGCCCGACCCAAGCGTCGGAACCCCGCCCCAAAGCATCGGAACGCCCGCCCTAAGCATCGGAACGCCCGCCCGAAGCGTCCGGACGCCGCCAAAAAGCGCCGGAACGCCCGCCCGAAGCGTCCGGACGCCGCCAAAAAGCGTCGGAACGCCCGCCCGAAGCGTCGGAACGCCCGCCCGAAGCGTCCGAACGCCGCCCCAAAGCGTCGGAACGCCCGCCCGAAGCATCGGCACGCCCGCCCCAAGCGTCCGAACGCCACACCAAAGCATCGGAACGCCCGCCCGAAGCGTCGGAACGCCGCCCCAAAGCATCGGAACGCCCGCCCCAAGCATCAGTTCCCCCCCCTAGAACCCCACCAAAAAACCCCGAACCGTCAAAAAGACAGTTCGGGGTTTTCCTTATACTCTATAAGCCGTTAACTCACTAGGTCGTTTAATAAAGAATGACAACACAAGTCCTATAATAGCTGAGATCCCAGCTACGATGAAGGAAACGTTAACGCCGTGTACGAGCCCTTCAATTCCATTACTTGGACGAGCTGCTGTACTCATTACCGTAACGAGTAGAGCGGTTCCGACAGCACCTGATACTTGGCGCATTGTGTTATTCATCGCTGTACCGTGTGAGATGAGGTGTTCTGGAAGTTGGTTGATTCCAGCTGTTGTAACTGGCATCATCACAAGCGCAACACTTAACATACGGAAAGCATTCACCACGGTTAGATACATAAAGGATGTCTCGGAGGTTAAATTCGTAAACATAAATGTTGTAACCACCAGAATAATTAGCCCGATAATGGCCAACCATTTCGCGCCAAATTTATCAAATAAACGTCCTGTAATTGGGTTACTAAAGCCCATAATGAGAGCACCAGGCAGTAGCATTAAACCAGACTCTAACGCCGTAAAGTCAAGCATTTGTTGCATATATAACGGTAATACGGTAGAAGCACCGATCAAGGCAATAAATACAACCATACCAAGCGCTGTTGTGAGCGTGAACGTTTTGTATTGAAAGACTCTAAATTCAAGGATTGGCTCGTGTAATCGTCTTTGACGCAAAATGAACCACGTTAGACTAAGAGCCCCAATGACCATGGAAATAGAAACTTGTGAGTTCCCCCAACCTTGTTCACCACCAGCAATACTGAATGCGTAAAGAATACCGCCAAAACCTGCTGTTGATAAAATAATAGATAGAACATCTAGTTTAGGGAACGTCTGTTTTGTAACGTTTTTAAGGATAAAGTACGCAATAATGAAATCAATAATGACAATCGGTAAGATGACATAAAATAAGCTTCTCCATGGGTATTGATCCACTAACCAGCCTGAAAGAGTCGGGCCGATCGCCGGAGCGAATGAAATGACAAGGCCAAACATTCCCATGGCAGCTCCGCGTTTTTCGATTGGGAAGATCATAAACAAGATCGTCTGCATTAGAGGTATAATGATTCCGGCCCCAGATGCCTGCAGGATCCGTCCCACCATTAATAGCGGGAAGTTTGGTGCGATGGCACAGATTAACGTACCAAGAGCGAAGAGGCCCATTGCTGTTAGGAAGAGACCTCTTGTTGTAAATCGTCCAATTAAAAAGGCGGTGATCGGAATCATAACGCCGTTTACAAGCATGAAGATGGTTGTCAGCCACTGAGCTGTACTCGCTTCTAAGTTTAGGTCTGCCATGATGTTAGGCAGTGCGGTGGCAAGCAGGGTTTGGTTTAAAATGGCCGCGAATGCACCCGATAAGAGCACGATAATGAGCGGGACTTTATTGATAGGTTCTTCTTGTTGAGTGTTTTCTTTCGTGTTGTCCACGGTATTCCCTTCTTTCTTTTTAGTGAAATTTATCCTCAAAGACCAGTTTGAATCATGCGGATTTCTTTTTGATATTTATCCATGGCTTCTTCTTGTGTGTAATCATTTGCAATGCACTGAACCAGGTTATGGAAGGTGATCGCAATCACAATTTCAAAGATGTGGAAGAGCTGTTCTGAGCTTTTAATATTTAACCCTTCTAGATCTACGAGCTGGCTCACTTGTGTGAATCTAGAATCGTTTGATTCCTTACGAATGTACTTCGTTACTTCTTTCTCGATCTTATAGTTTTTATTTAACAGCACATTCCGAAGATAGTTGTTCTGTCCTTCTTCTTGTGACTGTTCGAGCGCAGTTTGAAATAAATCGGCCATCGCCTTAAATAAATCCCCATCTTGCGTTTTCAAGCACTGAAGGAAGTGTTCATGCTGATCTTTTGCATGTTCATTTAACAAGTAAAAGAATGCATCTTCTTTATCTTCGAAATATTGATAGAAGCTGCCTCTTGGAATACAGGCTTTCTTCAAAATATTTGATATGGAGGCGTCATATAGAGAGACTCTCGAAAACTCTTCTTTGGCGGCCTCGATTAACGTTTCCCTTTTCTCTTCGTTTAAGTTATAAAACGTTGGTTTCGGCATATTTCTCCTCCTTGCACACGCATGTGACAATGTGTCACATAAGCACTTGATCTACTATATATGACAGAGTGTCATTCGTCAACAAAAATGCAAATGAAAACACGAGGCACTAAAGGCCTCGTGTCATTAACTGTTTTGAAGTTTTTTCTTTTTACGTGCTTTTTCTTTCTCGATCTGCTTACTGCGAAGCTGACCACAAGCTGCGTCAATATCTGTTCCGTGCTCTGTACGAACTCCGCATTTGATGCCGCGGTCCATAAGTGTTTGATAGAACGTAAGGATCGCTTCTTTCTCACTGCGGTCGTAAGGGTGGTCGGCTACCGGGTTGTACGGGATTAAGTTCACGTACGATAGATGACGTTTATCCTTCAGCAGGTTCGCGAGCTGTTCAGCTTCTTCTTTATGGTCGTTTACATCTTTCAGTAAGATATACTCAAACGTAATACGACGGTTCGTCTTCTCTAGATAATAATCAATAGCAGGCATGAGTTTCTCTAACGGGTACGCTTTGTTGATCTTCATAATCTTAGAGCGCAGGTCATTATTTGGAGCGTGAATTGATAGCGCTAAGTTCACTTGAATGCCTTCGTCAGCAAAGTCGTACATTTTCGGTGCAATTCCACTTGTTGAGACCGTAATGTGACGAGCTCCGATAGAAAGACCTTTCTGATCGTTTACGACTCTTAGGAAGTCCATTAGGTGGTCATAGTTATCAAACGGTTCACCAATTCCCATTACGACGATGTGGCTTACACGCTCATCTTTCCCTTGGCGGTCAAGGTGGTGCTGAACCTGCATAATCTGCTCAACAATCTCGCCGCTTGTTAGGTCACGGCTCTTACTCAGGATTCCGCTTGCGCAGAAGGAGCACCCGATGTTACAGCCAACCTGTGTCGTTACACAAACAGAAAGACCGTAGTTGAAACGCATAAGAACAGTCTCAATAACGTTGCCATCTTCAAGTTTAAATAGAAATTTAATCGTACCGTCCTGAGATTCCTGTTTGATCTCTTCAGCCAGTGTTCCGAGGGTGAAATGTTCGTCTAACAGATCAATCAAAGACTGGTTGACGTTTTTCATTTGAGAGAATTCCGTTACGCGCTTTTGGTACAGCCAGTCCCATACTTGCTTGGCGCGGAACTTCTTCTCACCATGTTCCAAAATCCAATCCGTCAGTTGGTCAAACGTTAATCCGTAAATGGATTGTTTCATATATTGTAAACTCCTTTTAAAAAAATCGCTATTCCTATAGTAGTCCATTTGCGCGCTGTAAACAACCAGCAAGTGAACTATCATAATTTTGAGTCAATTTGTAGGGTGTTCTAAATTGTGCAATTGTCTATTATGACATAAAATAGAAGTAGATCAAAACATTATACTTGGTGATGGGCAAACCTGTCGAAAGGCAAGGGCGCAAAGACATGGGTCGTCGACGGAAATCCGTACCGATCGCCAGTCTGCGAAGCCACCCATCCCTCACGTATATTTACGGAGGGATTATTAATGAAAAAGGTTGTCGTTTGTCTTCTATTAGTATCTCTGTCGCTAGGATTTGCCGTGCCATCTTTAGCAAAAGAAGGTGAAGAAATGAACCAGCCCTTTAAAGGGATTGAAACGTATCAGATCTTTTACGGCGCGCCTACGCCTGAGGTTATCAACGAAATGAAAGCATATGATCTAGTCATACTAGAACCTTATCATTATAGAAAAGAACAGATTCAGCGCATTCAATCTGCCGGAACCATGGTACTTGGTTACATCACTACGATGGAAATAGCGGAATGGAATCAAGCATTAATGAAGGAATTAAAAGAAGAAGACTTTTACAAGAGAAACGGGAAGAAGGTTTTTTACCCAGAGTGGAAGTCTTACTTAATGGATTTTACCTCTAAGCATTATCAAGCGATCGTTCATAAAGAAATCAATCAACATATAATAGGGAAACAATTTGACGGCCTTTTCTTAGATACAGTCGGAGATATCGATAATGAATTTTGGGACAAGCCGGATATCTTAAAGAAGCAGCGAGCTGCTATGGTCTCATTCTTAAAGAAAATTAAGGAGCAGTACAAGAATCTTCCCATCGTGCAAAATTGGGGCTTTGATACGCTTGCGGAAGCGACAGCTCCTTATGTGGACGGAATTATGTGGGAGAGCTTTGATCACTCGATTGTAAGCCAGGACGAATGGGCTCAAAATAAGATCCAGCAGTTACAAAAGATTAAGGACAAGCAAGGCGTTCAAGTGTTTACTGTTGCATTTAAAGAATGGGAGAGAAGTTCAGGCCTGGCCCATCGCTACGGGTTTATTCATACGTACGAACAAGACAGTTACGATCAATGGACAAGCGGTGCTTCCTTTTTAACGAAGCGTTAGAATCGGCCTGGGGGTAAACCCCGGGCTTTTTTGTGTAATGGCTGAGAGTCTATCATTTACGCCGGCTCTAAAGGACTGCTAGCATGGGGGAAGGTCTAATCATTAAACTAGTAAACGAGAAGGGTGAATCCAATGTACAAACGAATCTTACTCGCAACAGATGGATCTGAACACTCCGTGCGTTCTGCCAAGCATGCGTCAGCTTTAGCCAATCAGTTCGGCGGAACAGTTGATATTGTTTTTGTGATAGACGGAAACAAATCAAAAGAAGACGTGCTCCACAATATGACGGAGTATGAGATCGATTTAAAACGAAAAGAAAAAACAAGAGCCGTGCAGGAAGTATTAGAACAAGAAGGCGTTTCATTTGAAACAAATATCCTTCACGGCGAACCAGGCCCAACAATCGTTAACTTCGCAAACGACAACAACTACGATTGCGTCGTGATCGGAAGCCGCGGCCATAACGCCCTTCAAGAAATGATCCTAGGTAGCGTCAGCCACAAAGTGGTTAAGCGCGTGGACGCACCGGTTATGGTCATTAAATAAAGCCAAAAGGTAAGCCACTCTTTTGTTCAAGAAGAGTGGCTTTTTTTATTCATGTAATTCTGAAATGTCGCCACCGACAGCTTTCCCGTACGTGATCTGATCTTGAGAATAAAGCGTGAATCGCCACTTGTATCCTACGTAAGGAATCGGTTCGGTGGTGATCCGGATAATGTTTTCTTCCTCATACCGTTCATCTAAGGTCTTCTCTAGCTGGTGTTTCGTGTACACTTTTCCGCCTAACAGAAGGACTAGAATGAGAAGTCCACTCCACACCCATTTCCACCCATAGAGCTTTTGAGATAAGGAGAAAAGGGTGAGTAACATCATGCCGCCAAGAAGCCATAGGTCCCTTTTGATAACCGAATACGCCACATTTTGCTTATGTAGCGGATAGAAAAGGTGGGCACCGTTGCCGAGATAATCTACTCCAATACCCGCTAAGAGAAGAACGACCCCGAGCCCGATCCATCTCCTGATAAGGGAAAAAGGGAAGATCTTTTTGACCAAAAGGGCGATGATGAAACTCGTGATGGGTAAGAAGAAAAGGGAATGGGTGAAGATTATGTCCATTAATTTCGGTACATCGATTAAAAGGACAATAACAGCACCAGATACGACCATTAATAGACGCCTTTTGTACGACATTTCTTTCTTATAGAAAAGAAGGTGAGTCAAAACCATTGCTGTTGTGATGTGCATCAAAGTTGAAGGGATGTGGTTCACGAGTAGCTGTGTCATAAGCATGTACGTCCTTTTTTTAGGATATTGTATCTTTAAGGTGTTAACCGATTCGTCTCTAATCTAAACCTTTAATAGGAGAGGGTTGACCGAAATAAAGGAACTAGATATAATTTAACTACCGAACGTTAGGTAGCGAGGAGGTTCACAATGAGTAAAGATAAAATTTTAACTGAAGCCCTGTATTTGTTCTCGAACAAAGGTTATGAGGGAACGGCTCTTTCAGAATTGGCAGAGCGGGTCGGCATGAAGAAGGCTTCGATTTATTCACATTTTAAAAATAAAGAAGAGATATTCTGGGCCGTCATTGACGGTGCCTACCAGGAAGAAATTGCGAAGTTATCGCGAGGGATGAAAGATGTTGAACACCTTCCGTTCCGTGAGCGATTTCACTTTATGATGGATCAGCATGTTCAGTTCTATAAAGAGAAAGATGTTAATGCGAATCTGTGGAGACGGATGACGATGTTTCCTCCTGAAGCGTTTAAAGAGGGACTAAAAGCCAAGCTACTCGAATATGAAGAAGAATTTAACGAGATGATCAAAATGGATTTAGACGCAGCGATTCACTCAGGAGAAATAAGAGAAGTGGATGGAGAGACAGGCGTTGCCATGATTAATTGTGTCCTAGATGGCCTCTTTGTCGAGTACAGCTATTATGATGAGGCCGAATTTAATAAGCGGGTAGAAGCGGTTAAAGCCATGACGTGGCGTGCGTTTGCTCCAATAGAGAAGGAGGGGGACTAATGGGTTGGACATATGTAATTGTAGCTGGACTTCTTGAAATCATTTGGATCTTTACGATGAAGCAATCAGAGGGATTCACCGTACTGGTCCCCAGTGTGGCAACGGTTATTCTGCTTGTGATAAGTTTTTTTATTTTCTCGAAAGCGATGGAATTTATTTCAGTAGGTACAGCCTACGCCGTCTTTACAGGGATCGGTACGGTCGGTGCTGTGACGGTTGAATTTATAATGAATCCAGAATTGGTCAGTGTGATGAAAGTGTTCTTCATTCTCATTCTATTAACAGGAATATTAGGGCTTAAAGTGACCGAGAAAGAAGAGACAGAAGGAAGTGAGGTGAGCCACTAATGGCATGGATTCAGTTAATTTTTGCAGGGATAGCAGAAGTTTCAGGCGTGACATTTTTGAAGATGACCGATGGGTTTAAGAAGAAAGGGTACGTCTTCTTAATGCTCGTGGCAGGTGTGATTAACTTTTATTTGTTATCAAAAGCCATTGAGACACTTCCAATTGGAACAGCGTATGGTGTCTGGACCGGGATCGGTTCAATTGGGACGGTTGTAATCGGAATGATCTTCTTCCGTGAATCAAAAGAATGGCTCAGACTCTTGTTTATTTCAATGATTGTAATCGGGATTGTTGGGTTGAAAGTAACCACAGCTTAGACTGATAAAATTTTTAGTTCTGTGAAGGCGTGAGGGAACACAAAAGTATCAAAATAGGTTACAATAACAACTTGGAATCTATTCGAATAAAGGAGACACGACATCATGGACGAAACGAAACAAAACGAGCGCTATGAGTTTCTGGCCAATGATCCGAATTTTAAAGTCATGCCCGTGATGATCACGCTGATTATCGGGGCGTTTTTTGCGATATTAAATGAAACGTTACTCAACATTGCCCTGACGACACTCATGGATCGTTTCTCAATATCTGAGCCAACGGTACAATGGATGGCGACAGGGTTTATGCTTGTCATGGGAATTATGACTCCGATTTCGGCATTATTAATTCAATCATTTACGACAAGAAAAATGTTTATTGGAACGATGACGATCTTCACGATTGGTACGGCCATTTGTGCGATCGCTCCTACGTTCGCTGTTTTGTTGGCGGGACGTTTGTTACAAGCGGTCGGAACAGGAATCCTGATCCCGATCATCTTCAATACGTTCTTGTTAATCTTCCCACCGGAACGGCGCGGTGCGGTGATGGGAACGGTCGGGCTTGTCATTATGTTCGCACCGGCGATCGGCCCAACGCTTTCAGGTATCATCGTTGAACACCTGGGCTGGAGATATTTATTCATCACGGTTATTCCGTTTGCGCTATTCTCCATTGCTTTCGCCCTTAAGTTCCTTCGAAATGTAGGAGAAGTGACTAAGCCAAAGTTAGATCTATTCTCCATTGTCCTATCAACGATCGGTTTCGGCGGCGTCGTGTTAGGATTTAGCTTAGCAGGAGAAGGAGACGCAGGCTTCCTTGCTCCGAAAGTTTACCTTTCGATTATCATCGGAGTCGTTGCGCTGATTTTGTTTACCATCAGACAGCTGAAGCTAGACGAACCGATTCTAGACGTTCGCGTATTCCGTTATCCGATGTTCACACTCGGACTAACGATGTTTGTTATTATCATGGTCTCCATGTTCTCCTCAGAAATCATCCTACCGATGTATATGCAAGGAGCATTAGGACTTGAAGCAGCGACGGCAGGCCTTGTCTTGTTACCAGGTGCTCTGCTAAACGGTCTTATGTCACCGATCATGGGGAAACTATTTGATAAATTCGGGCCAAGAAAGCTGATGATTCCAGCTACGATTGTGTTAAGCGGAACGATGTTTGCCTACAGCCGTATCGGTCTAGATACATCGATTCCTTACATAGTCGTCTGCTACCTTCTTCTGATGCTTTCTGTATCTGCGATCATGATGCCAGCACAGACAAACGGTTTAAATCAATTGCCGAAACATCTGTACCCGCACGGAACGGCGATTATGAATACGTTACAACCTGTCTCAGGCGCAATCGGGATTTCTGTATTCATCGGAATCATGACTTCCCGTAAAAATGCGTATCTCGAAGGAGCAGCAAATCCAACCACAGCCGGTACTCAAGCAGAAGCCTTAGTTTCCGGAGTGGAGCTCGTTTACTGGATCGTCTTCTTCTTCGCAATCGCAGCCTTTATCGTCACGTTATTTGTGCAGCGTGCTGCCCCTGAGCAGGAAGAGTCTTCAGACGTTCAGGCAGAAGCGGTTAAATAGAAGATTTAGTGGAAGCAGTCCCTTGAATGGATGGGGCTGCTTTTTTTGTTTTGGGAGGATGGGGTGAGTTTGGGTCGGCGGACGGCTCAAGTGGGAGAAGCGCGGCCCGAGTTGAGGTGCGACGGCTCAAGTTCGGTGCTGGACGGCTCAAGTGGGAGAAGCGGCTTAAGTTCGGGATGGGCGGCTCAAGAGGTAGTGGAACTGGCTTAAGTTCAGCGAGTAACGGCTCAAGAGGGGAAAATGACAGCTCAAGAGGAAGATCAACGGCTCAAGTTCGTGGCAGACGGCTCAAGTGGAGTGAGCATGGCTCAAGTGAGAGGGGAACCGGCTCAAGCCCCGCCGCCCGGGGCGCCGGGCGATCAGGCGGCTGAGCGCAGCTGGGGTGGACGGCTCAAGTTCGGGACGTAACGGCTCGAGCGGGACGAGCACGGCTCAAGAGGTAGTGGAACTGGCTTAAGTTCAGCGAGTAATGGCTCAAGCAGGAAAAATGACAGCTCAAGAGGAAGATCAACGGCTCAAGTACGTGGCAGGCGGCTCAAGTGGAGTGAGCATGGCTCAAGTGAGAGGGGAACCGACTCAAGCCCCGCCGCCCGGGGCGCCGGGCGATCAGGCGACTGAGCGCAGCTGGGGCGGGCGGCTCAAGTTCGGGACGCAACGGCTCAAGCTGGACGAGAACGGCTTAAGTAGAGTCACAACGGCTCAAGAGGTAGTGGAACTGGCTTAAGTTCAGCGAGTAACGGCTCAAGCAGGAAAAATGACAGCTCAAGAGGAAGATCAACAGCTCAAGTTCATGGAAGGCGGCTTAAGTAGGAGCAAAACAACTCAAGTAAGAGCAAAACCGGCTCAAGCCCCTCCGCCCGGGGCGCCGGGCGATCACACAAATACAGGCAAAGCTCACAAGAAGTCGAGCTAAGATAGAGCTTTCCTTTTGGGCCAAATCTATAAAACTATCTCACTTACCCCGCCATACAAAAGCCTAAACACCAATCAAAAAATAAACTTAAAAATTTTCAAAAAATAGGTTGCTTTTCTAAGAAGGGGATGGTTATAATGAAAGCAACGAAAGCGCTTTCGAAAGTAAGAGGTGGACCTTATGGTTACGATCTATGACATTGCTAAGAAGACAGGATTTTCTGTCACAACCGTATCGAAAGTATTGAACAATTATTCTGATGTTAGTGAGAAAACGAAGAAAGCGATTCAGGCTGCTGTAGAGGAGATGGATTATCTACCAAACTCCCATGCAAGGACATTGACAACAAAGAAATCCTGGACGATCGGCGTAGTATTCGTAGAGTCGTTAGGGATTGGGGTCAAGCATCCGTTCTTTAATGCAGTGATTGAGAGTTTTAGACAGTATGTAGAAGTAGAAGGATATGATCTTCTGTTTGTATCAAGGAACATTAGCAATCAGAGGAAGAGTTACTTAGAACATTTTCGTTATCGAGGCGTTGATGGTGTTGTGATTGTTTGCTCGACGTATGAGGATGAGCAAGTGAAGGAATTGATGAATGATTCGATTCCGACGGTGGTCATCGATATGAGTAGTGATCAATCGAGTGTGGTTTACTCCGATAATTATGAAGGAAGTAAACTTGCCGTGCAGCATTTATATGACCTAGGACATCGAAGAATTGCCCATATTGCCGGGCATGAGTCAACGTTTGCAGGGGAGCAGCGGAAAAAAGGATTCTTGCAAGCTGTGAAAGCTTTGAATCTTGGGTTGCCGAATGAATACGTTGTAAACGGAGATTACTTCTCGATCGAAGGTGGCCAGAAAGCGATGAGGTCATTGCTTGAGTTAGAAGAAAGGCCAACTGCCGTCTATGCGGCGGGGGATAACTTGGCGCTTGGGGCGATTAATGAGATTCACGAGCATAACCTGAGGGTGCCAGATGATCTATCAGTGGTTGGATTCGATGATATCGAACTTGCCAAATATACGTATCCCGCTTTAACGACGATCAGGCAGCGAACCGATCAAATCGGGGAAGAATCTGCGAAACTACTATTGAAGCAAATCGATTGTAAAGATAAATATATTGGATGTATCCAAGTTCCAGTCGAGTTGATTGTTCGAAAGAGTTCTGGACCTGTTGCCTAAGCAAGCAGTGCTTTTAATGAGTTCATTAAAAGCATTTTGTACACGAAAACGAAAGCGGTTTCGGGCAAGGGTTGAACTTATATTTTTTTAAGATTTACGAAAGCGGTTTCGAGAAAAGTCGCATTTATATTTTTTTACCGCATCCGAAACCGGTTTCGGAATTGTTAGGAGAAGGTCCTGGTACCTTTTTAATAAAATCTTTATAGGGGGTAGTAAGATGAAGAAGAGCTGGTCATTGTTGTTGGCATTGATGTTGGGAGTAGGATTGCTTGCTGGATGTTCTGATTCAGGGTCTGCATCATCGGATAAAGATGATGACGTGTTAAAGGTTTGGTCGTTTACGGATGAATTGAAAGAGCCGATCAAAACATTTGAAGAGAAGAACGGGGTAAAAGTTGAACTTACCATTGTTCCGATTGCCGATTATCCTACTAAGTTAAAGCCAGTGTTGGAAAGTGGAGTAGGAGCTCCTGACGTATTTACAGGAGAAGTTGCATTCTTAAAGCAGTGGACAGATCGTGACTACTGGGAAAACTTATCTCAAGAGCCTTACAATGCGGATGAGTGGGAAGGCGACTACATTGATTATGTTTACGATTTAGGGAAAGATTCTGAAGGTAACGTGAAAGCGCTATCTTGGCAGACGACACCAGGTGGTATTTTCTACAAACGTAGCATCGCGAAAGAAGTGCTTGGTACAGATGATCCAGATCAGTTAGGTGAGATGATGTCTTCTTGGGACGGACTATTTGAAGTGGGCGAGCAGCTAAAAGAAGAAGGCTACCGCTTGTTCCCTGATGAAGGTGCGATTCGTTGGTTTGCTAAAGGTGAAGATCCACAGCCTTGGGTAAATGAAGACAATGAATTGATTATGACAGATGCGAAACTGAACTATTTTGATCACGCGAAGAAATTAAGAGAGAAAGATTATACAGCATTTGCTCCAGAATGGTCTCCATCTTGGAACGCTTCTATGAGCGGTCCGATCGCTTATAACGGCGGATGGGAAGAAGTAGATGAAAATGCAAGTGACAAAACGGAAGTATTCTCTTACGCGCTACCAACTTGGGGTCTTCACAGTGTGTTAAAGCCTAACGCTGAAGGCACAGAAGGCGACTGGGGTGTAACAACGGGTCCAGTACCATACTTCTGGGGTGGAACTTGGATCGGAATTTACAGCGGTTCTGAGAAGAAAGATTTAGCTTGGGACTTTGTTCAAATGATGACGCATGATGAAGAATTCTTAACAGATTGGGCGAAAGAAACAGGTGACGTTTTATCTTATAAACCTGTTAACGAGAAGATCAAAGACGACTTCAGCGAGCCATTCTTAAATGGACAGAATAACTACACATTCTTCCTAGAGCAGGCGAAGAAGATTGAGCCAGGGGTCGTAACGAAGTATGACCAGCAGTTAGATACATTGCTTGGTGGTCAGGTCATTGAGTACGTCGATGATAAGAAATCGAAAGAAGAAGCACTTGAAGAGTTCTACAAGCAAGTGAAAAATGCTTATCCGGACATTAAGACACCATAAAGAGCAAGGATAGAAGAGGTGGTCCAGTCTCCCAAGTGGACCTGCGCCCGCCTCTTTTCTATTAAAGAGGGTTTATGCTGATAGTCTGATAGAGAGAGGGATTCCAATGAAGAAGCTGAATCATAAGGGATATTATTTCATCGCACCATTTTTCGCGATCTTTCTCGTTTTTAATATTTATCCTGTTTTGCTGACCTTTTATTACACGTTTACGAAGTATGAAGGGTATGGAAAACCGGAGTTCATTGGACTCGAGAACTATACACGCATCTTAACGGATGGCTACTTTTTAGAAGCTTTTATTAATACGTGGAAGATTTGGGGATTAAACTTTGCGTTACAACTTGGAATTGCGTTATTCCTGGCAGCACTGTTCTCCGATTTACGATACCGCATTAAAGGGATCGGATTCTTTCGGGCTGTGTTTTACCTACCGAACTTGATTACGATTAGCTCGGTTGCGATTTTATTTAACATTATGCTTGATTGGCAGCATGGTTCGATCAATATGTTCTTAATGAAAATTGGTCTTATCTCTGATCCTATTAATTGGTTGAACGAACCGGCAACCGCTCAAATATCAGTCGCGCTGATCTTAACGTGGATGTGGTTTGGGTATACTTTTATCGTTCTAATGGCCGGGGTGTCAGGCATTCCTGGTGAACTATATGAAGCAGCTCTTATTGATGGAGCGAACAGATGGCAGACATTTGTACATATAACGCTGCCTCTATTAAAACCGATTATGCTTTATGTCATGATTACTTCACTAATTGGTGGATTGCAGCTATTTGACTTACCGATGTTAATCACAGATGGGCTCGGGGCACCTGAGGGATCCTTGAATACCATGGTTCTCTATCTGTATAACCAAGCATTCCGCTATAACAACTACGGATATGCAGCAACAATTGCTTATGCATTGTTCCTCATCACTGTGTTGTTCTCTGTAGTAACATTCCGATCTATGTATCGAACTAACGAGAAGAAAGAGGGGTAACGAGATGAAAACTGAGAAAAAGTCATTAAACGTGCCCGTTAAAAAACAAGGGGTAAAGAAAAAAAGAAGTTTCTCCAGAAAGGCGATCTACACCCTGTTGATCTTACTAACGATTATCAGCATCGTTCCTTTCTATATGATGATCATTAACGCAACCCGTGAAAACCAAGACATTTTAGGTGGATTCTCGTTCCTTCCAGGGAGTGCCCTTATAGAGAACTACCGGACGATGATGGATTATGTGAACATTTGGAACGGCTTTAAGAACAGCTTGATTGTTTCGGTGTCCGTTACTGTATTAAGTGGTTACTTCTCTGCTTTAACGGCATTTGGATTTGCGGTTTATGAATTTAAAGGAAAGAATCTATTATTCATCTTCATGCTTCTTATGATGATGGTTCCTGGGCAACTAGGGTTAATTGGATTCTATGAGCTTAACAATGCGATTGGAACGCTTGATACGTACATTCCGTTAATTGTACCAGCGATTGCGAGTCCATTTGTTGTGTTCTTCCTTCGTCAGTACTTATCTACGACGCTTCACCCTTCTTTACTTGAAGCGGCTCGTATGGACGGAGCAGGCGAATTAAAGATTTTCCATACAGTGGCTCTACCGATTATGATGCCAGCGGTTGCGACAATGTCGATCTTCACATTTATTGGATCTTGGAACAACTATATCGTACCGCTTGTTGTCTTGTTCTCACCAGAGAAATATACGCTCCCTGTACTGATGGGATTCTTGAAAGGTTCACAAGTAGCGACAAACTTAGGATCAATGTATTTAGGAATTGCGATTTCTGTTGTACCGATTATGGTCGCGTTTCTATTCTTCTCTAAATATATCATCAGCAGTATTTCAGCAGGATCAATTAAAGGATAAAGAAGAGGGGTTTCACTATGCAGCGATTTAAAGAGGATTTTATTTTTGGAACAGCGACATCTTCCTATCAAATTGAAGGAGCCGTCAATGAGGCAGGTCGTACCCCGTCTATCTGGGATACGTTCTCTTTAACACCAGGCAAAGTTAATAACGGAGACACAGGCGATGTTGCGTGTGATCACTATAACCGTTTTGAAGAAGACATTGAAATTATTAAAAGCCTTGGGGTCGATTCGTACCGTTTTTCGATTGCCTGGCCTCGGGTTTTCCCACATGAAGGGCAGTACAATCCTGAAGGGATGGCGTTTTATAAACGATTAGCTACACGCTTAAAGGAAGAAGGCATTCGTCCTTTTGTCACGCTTTATCACTGGGACTTGCCTCAATGGGCGTACGAAAAAGGTGGCTGGACGAATCGCGAGAGCATCAACTGGTTTATGGAATTTGCAGAGAAATGCTTCGAGGAACTTGATGATGTGGTCGATATGTGGATTACACACAATGAGCCATGGTGTGTAGCAATGCTAGGATACTATGAAGGAGTGCATGCACCAGGGCATCAGAACCTGCAAGAAGCGATTCAGGTTGCTCACCATCTCCTTCTGTCTCACGGCATGGCCGTTCAGTATTATAAAGAAACGTTGAAAAAAGATAAGCCGATTGGAATTACCTTAAACCTTTCACCGGTCTATCCTGCAAGTGTAGAAGAGATGGATTATACAGCAGCTCAACATTTCGACGGATACCTGAATCGTTGGTTCCTTGACCCGGTATTTAAAGGAAGTTATCCGGAAGATATGAAGGCGCTTTATGGTAAGAATGGCTGTGATTTCGACTTTATCCATGATGGCGATTTGGAACTGATATCGATTCCGTGTGATTTCTTCGGAATTAATTTCTATAACCGTGCTCTAATCGAAGCTTCAGCCGATCACCCATTTTTATACCAGCATGCCGAGTCTGATTATCCAAAGACGGGTATGGGATGGGACATCTCTCCTAATGAGTTCAGAGAGCTGATCTACCGGGTTCGTGAGGATTACACAAGGTTGCCGATCTTTATTACCGAGAACGGCGCAGCGTTTGATGATCAGTTAGAAGAGGATGGAACGGTGAAGGATGAAGGGCGTAAAAGTTACGTAGAACAACACCTTGAAACGATTGCAGCGTTAAATGAAGAAGGAATGGGAATCCAAGGGTACTATCTGTGGTCCCTGCTTGATAACTTCGAATGGGCATTTGGTTACGATAAGCGCTTTGGAATTACGTATGTTGATTTTAAAACGCAGAAACGATATGTCAAAGACAGTGCGAAACGATACACTGAAATTGTGCGGGCACGCACCATATAAGGAGGAGAACTCATGACGCAGATTCGTGAAATTATAACGTCAAGAGATAAAGGGGAGAGGTTAACCGAACGGGGGACTCTCCCTCTCCTTTCTGTAAAGGAAGGAGATTTACAGGTTCAGACAACTAAACGTTACCAGCAGATTCTTGGGTTTGGAGGAGCGTTTACAGAAGCAGCAGCTTATACCCTAAGCCAGATCTCACCAGAGAAACGCGAGGAAGTGATTCGCAGTTATTTTCACGAGCGTGAGGGACTTGGTTATACGATTGGAAGAGTGGCAATCCATAGCTGTGATTTTGCTCTTGGTAATTATACATACGTAGAAGATGGGGATGAAGAGCTATCTACGTTTTCTATTGAACGAGAACATAAATGGGTGCTGCCTCTCATTAAGGATGCCATGGCTGAAAAAGGTGGAGAGATTAAGCTTTTGGCCTCACCGTGGAGTCCTCCGGCATGGATGAAGACAAATGGTGAGATGAATAATGGCGGGAAGCTTTTGCCACAGTACAAGGATACGTGGGCAAAATATTATGCGAAGTTTGTTCATGCTTTCCGTGAAGCGGGCGTTGATATCTGGGGATTATCTGTTCAGAATGAGCCAGCCGCTGTGCAGGTCTGGGATTCTTGCATTTATACGAGCGAAGAAGAGCGTGATTTTATTAAAGAAAACCTTGGGCCTACGCTTGTCCGTGAAGGGTTGGAAGACTTGAAGTTACTCATATGGGATCACAATCGTGACATTATGGTAGAGCGGGCTTCGACGATTTTAGAAGATCCAGAAGCAGCGAAATATGTGTGGGGAACAGGGTTCCACTGGTATGTCAGTGAAGCATTTGAAAACGTAGGAGAGGTTCATGAACGCTTTCCGGACAAACATTTGCTGTTTACAGAAGGGTGCCAGGAAGGTGGCGTGAAGCTTGGGGAGTGGTTTACAGGTGAACGCTATGGCCGCAATATGATTGGGGACTTAAACAATTGGACAGAAGGATACATCGACTGGAATATGGTCCTGAATGAGGAAGGCGGTCCGAACCATGTAGGCAATCTTTGTGACGCCCCGATTATCGCAGATACAAAAACAGGAGAGGTTCATTACAACAGTTCTTTCTATTATATCGGTCACTTTAGTAAATACATACGCCCGGGTGCTGTTCGGGTAGGCTTAGAGATCAACAATCCTTCCCTGCAGTCGACAGCCTTCTTGAATGAGGACGGGTCACTTGTAATGGTTGTGATGAATGAAACGGACGATAAGGCGAACTTTACGGTACAAAGAGATGAGGAAGGATTTAACGCAGAGCTTTCTCCTCATTCAATTGCGACGTACATTTGGGAATAAATCATGTTAGGAGGGTGTTTTATGGAAGGGGTAAAAGACGGAGTTAAAGGAGTATCCTATCGTTTTGACGAAGAGGATCGGTTTGAGATTCGCCAGTTTGACCGGGCCAAGCCATTCTCAAGCTTCCTGCCTGGAATAGCTGGGGTAGACGGAATTCCGATGTGGGCGTTTTATGTGAACCGTGGCCAGGGGATTTGTAGCTTCGGAATTCAGGATAAGGACCATCCTATTATGGAATTCTCCCCTGCCTCTATTGCGTATAAAAATGTGACAAATACAGGGTTTCGAACTTTTATCAAATGCGAGGGAGAGGTTTATGAACCCTTCTCTCCAAGAGTCGATGAGGAAACAATCGAGCGCAAAATGACCGTAGAAGCGAATGGTCTCAGGATCCAGGAAATCCACCATGGTTATGACCTTCAAGTAAACGTGACCTACTTTACGATGCCTGGAGAGGATTTCGCTGCTCTCGTGCGACGAGTGGACATTGTGAATCTCAGAGAGGATAAGCGAGAGATTGAACTGCTCGATGGTTTACCAGAGATCCTCACGTATGGTGTCACAAACGCCGCTTATAAAGAAGTCGGAAACCTTACACGAAGCTGGATGGAAGTGTTTAACTTAGAGAAGCGGGTGCCTTTTTACAAAGTGCGTGCCAGTATGGAAGATGAAGCGGAGGTCAGAGAAATTGAGGGCGGTCACTTTTACATGTCGTTCTCTGATGATGAGGTATTATTACCGCCAATTGTGGATGCGAATGTGATCTTTGGCAGTGATCAATCCCTTCTCCATCCTGAACGCTTCCTAAGCCATTCTACGGATGAGCTTCTATCTACTGATCAGTATCCAAAAAACAAGGTGCCTTGTGGATTTACTGCATTAACGCGCGAGGTGGAGGGAAATGGTTCAGTCTCTCTTGATACCATTATAGGAAACGTATCAGATGCTTCAAAGATTGACCGTAAAGTCGATACACTCGTTCAAAAACGTTTCTTAGATGAGAAGGAACAAATGGCCATGGAACTTGTTGAGGGTTTGACGGATGCGATCGATACGAAGACATCTTCGAAAGCGTTTGACCAATATTGCCGCCAAAGCTACTTGGATAATTTTTTAAGAGGCGGTCTTCCTCTTGTGTTAGACAACGGGGCAGATGGGTTTATCTATCATGTGTACTCCAGAAAACATGGGGACTTAGAGAGAGATTATAACTTCTTTAAGATTGCTCCGGAATACTACTCGCAAGGGAACGGTAACTTTAGAGATATGAACCAGAATCGTCGAAACGATCTGTACTTCAATCCGAAGGTAGGTTCCTTTAACGTACGTATGTTTATGAACTTTATCCAGGCTGATGGCTACAATCCATTATTAGTAGAAGGATGCCAATTTGAAATTCATGAAGAAAATCTTGGGACCGTTGTAGAAGGAGCCGTATATTCTTATCAGGACGAATTTGAAACGCTCCTATCACAACCCTTCACTCCGGGCAAAGTCATGACCTTCTTACAAGATGAAAAGGTTTCTTTAAAAGGAACGGTGGAGGAGATCTTCACATTCGTATTAAGTCATGCTGAGCAAAGAATGGAAGCGAGCTTCGGAGAAGGCTACTGGGTCGACCACTGGACTTATAATATGGATCTAATCGAAAACTTTAAAGCGATCTACCCAGACAAAATGGATCAACTTCTTTATGAAGACAAACGCTATCGCTACTTCGATAGTCCAGTGCGTATTGCGCCAAGACGTGAGAAGTACGTGGTCACGCCAAAAGGAGTCCGCCAATACGGCGCTATCCAAGAGGATGAGAAGAAAGAAGCTCATCTTGGAGTCAGTCTAAATGATACGAATTGGTTAAGAACGGATTATGGTAAAGGAACGATTTACGAAACGTCGTTAATGGAGAAACTCATCTCTCTTGCGCTTAACAAATTCTCGCTACTAGACCCAGAGGGAATGGGCGTAGAGATGGAAGCAAATAAGCCAGGATGGAACGATGCCTTAAACGGGCTGCCTGGTCTTGTTGGTTCAGGGATGAGTGAAACGTTCGAACTAAAAAGGCTTCTCGCCTTTATCATTCCTTCATTAGAGAAGATGGAACAGGATCTTCGTCTACCGGTTGAAATGACCACCCTTCTTAAAGGAGTCGACCGTTTGGTTCAACAATGGGAGAACCAAGAAGTATCAGACTTCGCTTATTGGGATGGCGTTGCTACATTACGAGAGCATTATCGTGAATCGATTCATTTTGGCCTTGAAGGACAGGAAGAAACGATGGGTGGGGCAAAGCTTCTATCCGTCTTCCGTCGCTTTATGAATAAAGTCGATCATGGTATGGAGAAGGCTAAGGAATGGGGAGAAGGTCTTTATCCTACGTACTTCTACTATGAAGCGATCAACTTTAACACGGTTGAAGGGCAAGATGGATATAATCGTGCAGAGGTCCTGGAATGGAAGACACATGTGCTGCCAACATTCCTAGAAGGTCCTGCCCGGGCGATGAAAGTGATCGATGACCGTAAAGAGATTCATCATCAGGTTAAACAAAGTGACCTTTATGACAGAGGAATTCATATGTTTAAAACGTCTGTAAGCTTAGAAGGACAGTCCAATGAGATTGGCCGAATTAAGGCGTTTACTCCTGGTTGGCTTGAGCGTGAATCCGTCTTCCTTCACATGTCTTATAAATACTTGCTTTCGTTATTAAAAGCTGGTTTATATGATGCCTATTATGAAGAGATGAAGAGTAGCCTTGTGCCGTTTTTAGATCCGGCTGAGTATGGAAGAAGTCCTCTTGAGAACTCTTCCTTTATCGCAAGTTCAGTCAACCCCGATCCAAACACTCACGGGCAAGGTTTCGTGGCGAGACTGAGTGGATCAACAGCAGAATTTCTTAGTATGTGGAAGTATATGATGATGGGGGAAGGTCCTTTCTACATGCGTGCTGGTGAACTGCACTTAGCCCTAAATCCTATTCTTCAGGGTGAGCTATTCACGGATGATGGTGAGGTTTCCTTTACCTTCTTAGGCCACACACGGGTGACCTACCGTAACCCAGAACGAAAAGATACATTTGGCGAAAAAGGTGCGACGATTCAGTCCAGCAAGATTATATATAAAGATGGACAACGCGTAACGGTAGAGGGGCAAGAAATTGGCCAGCCTCATGCACAAGCCATACGAGACGGAAAAGTAGCATCGATCGTTGTTTATTTTGCTTAACTAGTACGGAAAAAAGAGCTCACTAAGAGCTCTTTTTTTGTTTGCAAGTAGTAGGTGCGGTCTAAGATTTCATTATTCTGAAACTTTTGTCATAATCAATCGTATAGAAAAAAGAAGAAGAATTAAATGTAGGAGAAAGTGTAGATTTTCATTTTTAATGGAAAAACAACACTCTACTTACATAATCTATGGTAAAATGAGGAGAGTTTTGATAGTTGGAACATTGAGGAAATCTGTGGTTCTTTTTATCTGAAACATTTGGACTAGTCCATTATGAGGTTAGAAAGGGTTAGATTATGACAGAAAATCAAATTCGTACCGTTGTTCAACAGTTACTATACGATATGCAAGGGTTGAAAACGAAAGTAAGAGAATTAGAAGACGAGGTCGATCGTCTTAAACATAATCCAGTAAGTCATCAGGAAACCGAAGAATTAGAAGGCGTACCGTTAAGTGGGCTCATTATCCACTATTTACAACGAATCGGCGTTCCTTCACACATAAAGGGTTACAAATATATTCAAAAAGCAGCTACGCTTGTTTTTGAGGATCATATTTACTTGCAGAAGATGACCAAATCCCTTTATCCGGAAATTGCAAATTCCTACGGAACCACGTCAAGCCGTGTTGAAAGGGCTATTCGTCATGCCATTGAACAAGCTTGGAAACGAGGAAGCGCCACCTTATTCAGTCAGTGGCTAGAATGCCCCGAGCACGTATTTCAACAGAAACCATCTAACCGTTTGTTCATCACCCTCCTTGTCGACAAGATCCATCAAGATCGCACAGGCGAGCGAGTATTGTATGCGGAAGTGAATATGTAATTTGCGCTCAATTGACCACACATTTCTCCTTAACGGGATATGTGTGGTCTTTTTTACGATTTAAGATGAATGGGATTCAGGATTTTTTTACCGGTTGTTCGGGTATTAGAAGAATAGAAACGATGAAAGAAGAGCAGGTGGAGTGCTCTTCTTTTTACATAGGTTTGTTTAAGCGTGTTTCAAGACAGAGGGGGGAGGGTCCGATGCTGGGAAAGTGCTTGGACCTCTTTTCTGCTAGGCTTCTTACCCCTCGGGTGGTCCGCGAGTAAGCCTTGAAAATATGATGTTAACGGACCCACGCACAGTCATCTTAAAGTTACATTATAAAACGCGTTTCCGTTTACCTCAATTTTGGAAAAGAAGGGCCTGGAAACTGCGAGACTCCCGTGGGCAGAAGAGCCTAGGTGAGACCCCGGAGGCCGGCTCTGCCGGCTGAGGAGGCTCACCAGCTCCCCACAGGAAAGCGAGTGGTTTCCAGGCCCTTCTTACGCTCAGACTAAAGCTAACGGAAACATCTCTCATCTCAGAAAGAAAGCCATATAAGTGGTACATCTCAATCAATTAACGACTGTAAAAAAGTCGTTACATAAGGGAGGAATTGGTATGAGTGACTGGATAGATGAAATCAAGAGCCAGCTCCCTGCTGGCAGAGTATTAACAGACCTCGCAGATCGGTCTAGCTATAGCTTCGATGCCTCCTTTGGTCAATACATCCCAGAGGCGGTCGTGCAAGCAAAAGACAAAGAAGAAGTCGTCCATGTATTAAAGGTAGCCAACCGGTGGAAGGTCCCTGTCTACACAAGAGGGCAGGGAACGTGTCTGAGTGGAGGCCCCCTTCCCGTTCATGGTGGTATTGTATTAGACATCTCCCAGTGGCCACGGGAGATTGAGGTGAAAGCAGATGATCTGACGGTTGTCGTGAGCCCCAGTGTGTTAACGGCTCGTATTGATGAGGAAGCAGCGAAACACGGGCTGATGTATCCACCTGACCCGAGCAGTGCCCATGTGGCTACGATTGGTGGCAATTTAGCGGAGAATTCAGGAGGGCCCCGGGGGTTAAAGTACGGAGTGACGAAAGATTTCGTGCTTGGCCTTGAAGTTGTAACGCCTGAGGGAGAGGTGATTCGGACAGGTGGTGGCACGATTAAAAACGTAACAGGCATTGATATGACAAAGCTGCTCGTCGGATCAGAGGGAACGCTTGGGGTTATTACAGAAGCAACCCTTAAGCTCGTCCCGAAACCTCCTGAGGTCCAGACATTAATGGCGGTGTTTGATGAAGTACGTCTCGCGGGGCAAGCGATTTCGAAAACGCTAACCTCAGGTGTGCTGCCGTCTAAGATGGAGTTTATGGATAAGGCGTGTATACGAGCTGTTGAATCCTTTTACCCTTCTGGTTTGCCAACAGATGCTGAAGCGGTGGTCCTTGTTGAGCTTGATGGGCATCCAGAAGCGTTAGAAGTCGAAGCAAAACTCGTTCAAGATGTCATGGAAGACATCGGAGCAAGGGAAACGAAGATTGCTCAATCGAAGGAAGAAGCCCAAGAAATGTGGCATGCGCGGAAACAGGTATCACCTGCGATTGCTCAGATTAAACCAACGAAAGTATCAGAAGATGCGACGGTGCCAAGAAGTAAAATTCCAGAAATGATTGAACGGCTCCGTGGTATTAAAGAGAAGCACAACGTTGAGATTGTGGTGTTTGGACATGCAGGCGATGGCAATTTGCATCCGAATGTGCTGTGTGACCAGCGGGACCAGGAAGAGATGAAGCGTGTGGAAGACGCGGTAGAGGCCATTTTTGAAGCGGCTATTGAACTTGGTGGGACGTTGTCAGGAGAACACGGCATCGGAACCATGAAAGCTCCGTTTATGGAACGGGAGCTTGGAAAAGTCGGCGTGTCTATGTTGAAGCGTATGAAGGACGCCTGGGACCCAAATGGCATCATGAACCCTGGTAAGATCTTTCCGGAAGAGGGCCAGAAGTTGGTGTTACGAGATGAGTAATGTAGCAGAGCTCCAGAAAAAGATTGGCTATGATTTAACGTTTGATTGTGTGCAGTGTGGCTACTGCCTGCCCGTTTGCCCTACATATGAGACGATGGAAAGGGAGACCCATTCCCCGAGAGGGCGTATTAACCTTGTGAAGATGGTAGCTGAAGAGAAGATCGGTATCGAAGAACTTCAAAATCCAATTGAAAAGTGTCTTGGATGCATGGCCTGTACCACCGTATGTCCGACGGATGTGCAATACGGGACTATTTTGGAAGGGGCCAAAGAAGTCATTGAAGAAAATACGGAGAAGCCACGTCGGACAGAACGTTTAGAGAGCTTTTTGTTTGAATCCTTCTTTCCTTCAAAAGGATGGATGAACCGATTAGGAGAGGCGACCTGGTTGTATCAAGCCTCAGGATTACAGCGGGTTGCAGAGCGTCTTCATTTAACGAAAGTCGCGCCCACTCCACTTGAGCAATTTGAGAAGGTAATCCCTGATCTGCCATCTCCTAAAGAACGACGGCAGAGGAAGAAGGCTTATGCTGCTGACGGACCGAAAAAGATGACGGTGGCCTTTTTTATAGGGTGTATTATGGATGGTTTATTTTGGCGTACGAATGAGAAGACGATCGAATTGTTAAAACGGAGTGGAGCTGAGGTGCTCGTGCTCGATGGTCAAACGTGCTGTGGTGCGCTCCAGGCCCATTCCGGTCAAATCGATACATCTGTTGAACTGGCGAAGCAAAATATCCAAGCGTTTGAACAAGGCTCCATCGACTATATCGTCAACAATGCAGGGGGCTGCGGGGCTCGTTTAGTGGAATATCACAAACTGTTTGAAGAAGGTTCTGAGTGGGAGGAGCGTGCTCTTTCTTTTGTTCGGAAAGTAAAAGATATCTCAGAGGTTTTAGTCGAACTTGATGGTCTTCAATTTACGGAGTCAGTGAATGAGGTTGTCACCTATCAGCCTTCTTGTCACATGACCAATGTCCAAAAGGTGAAAGAACCTCCTCTCAACCTCCTTGAAAAAGTTCCCGGTATTACGTTTAAGGAACTGGAGCGTCCTGATTTTTGCTGTGGTTCTGCTGGTGTATACAACATTGTAAACTACGAGGAGTCGATGGAGATCTTAGATGTAAAAATGAAGGACGTTTGTGCCCGTGATCCTGAAACGATTGTTACTACGAACCCAGGATGCTTGCTCCAGATGAAACTGGGGGTAGAACGAGCTGGAAAGAAGGAAGACATGAGCGCTGCCCATTTAGTGGATGTGCTGATGAGGGCAAATCCTGTTCCAAAGTGAATGGTAATCGTTCGTCTCGCAAAAGATAAGGGCACTACACCTTGAAAGGCGAGATGGTTATGAAAAAGGGATTGCTATGTGGGTTAGCTTTTTTAGTGGGATGGGCAGGCTTTATGTCTTTTGGTAAGGCAGAGGATAAGAGGGAGCTTGCCATTGTCATCGATGATTTCGGCAATAACATGGGCGGATCAGATGAAATGTTAGAATTACCAGCTTCCCTCACTGTTGCGGTTATGCCATTTATGCCAACGACAGCTGAAGATGCAGAGCGTGCGTTTTATCTAGGTCATGAAGTGATTGTTCATATGCCAATGGAGCCTATGAAAGGGAAGAAGAGCTGGCTTGGCCCGGGAGCGATTACAACGGATCTATCCGATAAAGAAATCAGGAAGAGAGTACATGACGCGATTCACGCTGTTCCCCACGCGGTTGGTATGAATCATCATATGGGCTCAAAGGCAACAGCCAGTGAGCGTGTAATGAGAATCGTACTAGAAGAATGTAAGAAGCACGGGCTCTATTATCTTGACAGTAAAACGACAGGGAAAAGCGTTATCCCAGAACTAGCAGAAGAACTCGGCGTGCCTTATTTAGAAAATGAGATCTTTTTGGACCACGTTTATTCTCTTGATCATATGAAGAAACAGGCTAGAAAAATAGAGGAAGAGTTGGTCACAGAGAAGGATTTGATTGCGATTGGTCATGTGGGTATTGCCGGAACGAAAATGGTTTCTGTTTTGAATGAATTTATCCCGATCTTTAAGAGTAAAGCCAATATTGTTCCGCTTTCTGATTTGTTGCCTTAATGTTGATATCAAAAGGGCCAGAGATCTTGATTAGATCTCTGGCCCTTTTTAGATTGATTAACTTGCTTTTGTGTTCATATTGACAGCTGGTTTAGCGATACGTGGCTTGAGAAGTTGAATCACAAACCATGTTGCAACCATCAGCCAAACGATCGATCCTAAGATCATTGATGTGTTGTAAGAAAGACCAAATCCTTCTGGTGCGAAGAAGATATAGATACTTACAACGGCCGTCATGAAGAGGGCGGGCACCGAACAGATCCAGTGGAACTTCTGGTTATGAAGCAAGTACATAGCAGCTGTCCAAAGCATTACCGTTGCAACCACCTGATTCGACCAGCCTACATAACGCCATAAGAATGTGTAATCAATTTGCGTTAAGAAGAATGTCGGGATTGCTACTGGAATGAGTAAGAAGAACATGTTTAGCTTACCCGAAATTTCTTTCTTTCGCATTCGACCGATTAGATCAGCCAGCATCATACGGGATGAGCGAAGCGCTGTGTCTCCTGTAGTGACAGGTAGAATAATCACTCCAATAACAGCAAGAACGCCACCAAATGCACCAAGGGTAGATTGACTGATTTCATTCACAACCCCTGCAGCTCCACCAGCGTCAAGAGCTGCCTGAAGAGAACCTGTACTGCCGAAGAACGTCATACCGGCAGCAGCCCAGATGAGAGCAATCACGCCTTCAGCGATCATAGCACCAAAGAATACTTTTCGTCCTTCACTTTCTTTCTTTAGCGTGCGTGCAAGGATCGGGCTTTGTGTGCTATGAAAACCTGAGATAGCACCACAAGAGACGGTCACCATAAGAAGCGGCCAAATCGGCGTTTCTCCTTTGTTCGGGTGCATATTCTCAAGCGTTAGGTTAGGGATTGGATTATCAAAGAAGAATAATCCGATTCCGATTGAAACCGCCATAAAGATTAGAATCGCCCCAAAAATTGGATAAACTTTTCCGATAATCTTGTCTACCGGAAGAACAGCCGCGATTAAGAAATAAGCAAAGATTACAAGTAAAGAAGCCATAAATCCTAATGGGGTCACTTTAGCCATCAGCTGGGCTGGGCCTGCTGTGAAGGCTGCAGCAACTAGAATCATAAGTCCAATTGATAAAAGGTTAATGATTGAACGAGCGTATTTTCCTAAGTATTTTCCAACGAGTGTTGGGTACTGCGCTCCGTTATGTCGAATGGAAAGCATGCCTGAGAAATAATCGTGAACAGCTCCTGCAAAGATGGATCCCACTACGATCCAGATAAAAGCAACGGGGCCATAAAGGGCTCCCATGATTGCGCCGAATATAGGTCCAAGGCCGGCGATGTTTAACAGTTGAATTAAACTCGCTTTCCACCAGCTCATGGGCTTATAGTCAAGGCCGTCGTTATTTGTGTAGGCAGGGGTTTTGGCATCATCGTTGATCCCAAAAATTCGTTCCACCACCTTTGCATAAACGAAATAACCTAAAAGTAGTAATATGATGGATGCAAGAAATGTAACCATCGCCTAGCCTCCTCTCGAAAATTGAATGTAAGACGTATTCTATACGGATTGTTATGCAGAAACAACCCTTTTTCTGAAAATTTCATTTTTTCTCTTATTTTTCTCGGAGGATGGAAATAAATGCTGTTATATGAAAGTGTTTTCAATGATAAAAATCTTTTTTTATTAAAAAAACCGGTTCTTACAAGTGGAACTTATGATATAATTCCTCGATATAAGTGAATTTTTATACACAATTGCCGTCCTTTAACGGGGATCGGCTTTTTTTGTGGAGGAGGTTGAATATGGGTCAAGCAAGATTGCCCTCTTTGCTAGAGGTCATGAGTGTTTTAGTCGTCTTTTTGGCGATTGTATTTTCATTTACAATTTATGAATTACCGATCCAATTGGCATTATTTATTTCATTATTTGTTGTCATTGGCTTAGGATTAATGGTTGGTTATACGTACGATGACTTACAAGCTGCGATGATCAAAGGGATTTCAAATGGTCTTGAAGCCGTCCTGATTCTCTTGGCGGTTGGAGCGTTAGTTGGAACATGGATCGCTGGTGGTGTTGTGCCGACATTGATCTATTTTGGACTTGAGTTTATTAATCCTTCGATCTTCCTGTTAGCTACGCTTGTGATTTGTTCTGTTACAGCTCTTGCAACTGGGACGTCCTGGGGGACAGTTGGTACAGCTGGTATCGCAATGATGGGAATTGGTGAAGGACTGGGTATGCCACTACCGATGGTGGCAGGTGCGATTCTGTCTGGTGCTTATTTCGGAGATAAACTATCTCCATTATCAGATAGTACAGTTCTTACAGCCTCTATGTCGAAAGTAAACGTTATTCAACACGTCAAGTCGATGCTGTATTTAGATGTACCGGCGTTCATTATTACAGGTATTCTATTTACCATTGCAGGGTTTATGTACGGCGGTGGTGAAGCGGATCTTGATAAAGTGAATTCGATTATGGGTTCATTAACAGATGTATTTAATATCAACGGCTTGATGCTGCTTCCGGCTGTCGTCGTGATTGGTTTACTTGTTATGAAGAAGCCATCGATTCCTACGATTTCATTTGGTGCGTTACTCGGAATTGTGTGGGCGATCGGATTCCAAGGCATGGGTCTTGCTGACGCGATTAGTACAGCCTACAGTGGTTTTAATATCACAACAGACATTGATTTTATTAATGATCTGTTAGCTGGTGGTGGTATTAGTGGTATGCTAGGGTCAATCGTTGTTATTATCTTTGGTTTAGGATTTGGTGGACTGCTTGAGAAGATCGGAGTCCTTCAGGTCATTATGGATGCCTTTATTCATAAGATTCAATCGGCAGGAAGCTTAACATCTTCAACGCTTCTTGTAGGCTTCTTCTCAAATGTATTTGGCTGTGCAATGTATGTTTCATTGATCTTAACGCCAAAGATTATGGAAAGAAGCTATGATTCCTTAGGGTATCGCCGTGATACATTATCTCGTAACACAGAAGTAGGGGGAACGATGACTTCAAGCATGGTCCCTTGGTCAGATAACGGAATTTACATGGCTGCAACCCTTGGTATTTCAACGTTTTCCTATCTACCATTTATGTGGATGAGTTTCGTCTCCATCATTATTGCCCTTATATATGGATATACCGGCAAATTTATGTGGAAGAACCAAGACACAAGAGAAACCGTATAAGACAAAGCCTGTCCCACTTGGGGCAGGCTTTTTTACTGTAAAGCACCGACGCGTGTCAGACACCATTTAGCGCTTTAGCGTAAAGGAGCGTGTCAGACACCCGTTAGTGCTTTAACGCAAAGCAGGGTGTCAGACACCCATTAGTGCTTTAGCGCATAAAAAAGAGGCAAACCTGGGTGGGGTTTGCCTTATTCCGACTTTAAAGAAAGGAGAAAAATGGGGATTGGGTTATTCAGCTGATGAGATAGCGCCCATCATGCTTGGATCAGATTTTAATTGTTGAACTGTTTCAAGACCTGCAGCAACTGTATCATCGTTTGCATTCAAGGCTGCTACTGGGTGGAAGCATGTGATTCCTGTGAATTTGCTTAAGTCTACTTCAATACATACACCTGTGCGGTAGAAGTTTTCGTATTTGAAGATTGAACCACATAATTCTGGATACAGAAGTTCTAAGATGGCACAGCATCGTTTCCCGTCAACGAATTTCTTCACACGAAAGAACGGTGAAGGGATTGGACCTGAACAACCATCGCTGTACTTATAAATGCCCCAACCGAAGTAAGGAAGTAATCCAGCAAATGTGTTGTCACATCCACAAAGAAGCATGAATGGAACAGTATCTGCACCGTTACCACCAGTAGGAGATACTAAGTCTTGAATAGCACGGTGACATGACCCGCTATCACAACAGTTTTGATCAACTGTATCTTGTGCGTCTGCGATCTTTCTTACTTTATCACATACACAAGAATCGTTATAAGATTTTCCACAACTCATAAACTCAACTCCTTAACATAAATTACCCGAAGGTAGTAATAGAATATGTGGATAAAGGTTTTTGGTATAGGGGTTTGTCTCTGTATCTACTGAAATGTACGGTTGTACCCTATTAAAACGTCTAGAATAATAGGGAAGGAGGTTTTGTAATTTATGTAAATAGCGGGTATAATGGGCAAAAGGAACTAAAACGATAGGAGATGAGGCGGGATGTGGAATCATTTAAGTAAAGGGAATAAACTCATTTTATTAGCATCTGCAATGGCTATTCTTTCATTATTCTTTACGTGGGTTGACCTTGGCATTTTGTCAGCTAATGGCTTTCAGCAACAAGGATACATTTTATTAGTCTTCTTTATTTATCCGGTATACCAGGCCCTTAAAGGAAACAAGATCGGGCGTATGGCCGGATATATTAGTGCGGTCGGGGGAATTGTCTCGATTGTAGCCTTTATGATGAGTAAGACGGGCAACATACTAGGCCAACAAGTTAACCTTGCTTCAACTGGTATGTATATCTTTCTGATCGCTGCTATTCTATTAACCGTTGGCATCTACCTAAGTAGGAAAGAAGATGCGAGTGCTTCTTATACAGATGCATCGCCTTTGTCTAAATAAAAGTGGGTATGGTTGTTTCCGGAATTTTAGTTGAGCGCAAGGAGGTTCGGGAAATTACTCAATTTCCTGTGGTACGTGGTTTCTAGGCCCACCTTTGTGATTAAGAGATTAACGGCAACATGCTTGAGATTGCGGGGCCGTTCGTTTCCTTAAGTTAGGGGGTTGCTCGGGGACTGCGAGACTCCCGCGGGGTAAGGAGCCTAGGGGAGACCCCGGAAAGCGCGTAGCGATTGAGGAGGCTTCCCAGCTCCCCGCAGGAAAGCGAGTAGTCCCCGAGCAACCCCAAGCACTCATCAATCGTAACGGTCCTACCCAAACAGATCCAACCAAAAAGAGTGCTGATCCTATTCGGATCAGCACTCTTTTTACACTTCGTTGCTATTTTGAGAAGGATAAACCTGGTCACTAGAAGAGGATGATCCCCATTGTTCCTTAAGGTTTTTCCCTTTTTGGCGAAGGGAACCAAACGAACTTGATTTCATATACTTCTCATTCCAGCTTCGTAAGCTAAACAATATGCAGACAACTGTCAGTAGGGCCAACACCCCTGTGGCTGGCCAGAAGTAAGAGGAAACGATTCCTTCAGTGTATGCTACTCCGATAGGGGAGAACACAATATACGTTTGACCGACGCATGCGAACAAGAAGATCGAAGTCGGCATGGCATATTTCCAAGGTGTCATTTCAACACTAGGGTTGTGAGGCATTTGATAAGCTGTTCTTCTTGGCTTAACATAGCCGATAATAAGCATCATCGCAAGTTCTGTGGCGAATAAGATGCCATAGATATGGATGAAGTGTATGGATACGGTTAAACCAAAGAGTTGTTCGAAGCCCCATACCATCATGTAATAAGCAAATACGTGGAAGATCACTACGACTTTTGCTGCTAGGGCTGGGATTCGTTTTGTTAACACACCCATTAAGACAATGGTGATAATCGGAATGTTAAAGAATCCGGTAAACTTACGAATTAGATCCCATAGCCCGTTTGGTGCATTTAAGAGCATCGGAGAGATGAAGAACGTTGCTAAAGCGATTAGCGTTCCAACCCATTTACTCACTCGAATCATTTGTTGATCTGTTGCATTTTTATTAATACTCGTCTTATAAATGTCAAAAGCAAACATCGTAGATGCACTGTTTAATAGAGAGTTAAAGGAACTTAATACAGCTCCAAGTAACACAGCTAAGAAAAAGCCATTCATGTAAGAAGGAAGGACATTTGCTACGAGTGTCGGATAAGCTAAGTCTACTGATTTTAATTCACCGCCGTACTGATGGAAAGCGATGACGCCTGGGATCATCATAAAGAACGGAACTAGAAGTTTGAAGAACCCAGAGAAGATTACCCCTTTTTGTCCTTCTTTTAAGCTTCCGGCTCCAAGTGTACGCTGAATAACATACTGGTTTGTTGCCCAGTAGAACATGTTAGCGAACAGAAGACCAGAGAAGATTGTGCCAAATGGTACAGAATCATCTGGACCCCCAATTGCGTTTAACTTATCTGCATTCTCTGTCGTAAGGGTCTCAACCCCGCTTAAGAATTCACCGTTTCCTAGTGAAATTATTCCCAATATTGGCACAATTGCGCCGACAATTAAGAGACCGATTCCATTGATCGTATCGGATACCGCAACGGCTTTCAAACCACCAAAGATGGCGTAAATAGCTCCGATGATTCCGATAACCCAAATCACAAGCCAAACGGATTGGGTGTAAGATAAGTTTAATAATGAAGGAACATCAAACAGTTTTAATACCGCAAGCGCACCAGAATATAGCATAGAAGGAATAGTTACAAATACATACCCTAACATAAAGAGGATGACTGTATACCGGCGTACGCCTTCATCAAATCGTTTACTTAGGAATTCTGGTAACGTTGTGATATTTGCATTCATGTATTTAGGTAAGAGATAGAGAGCGAGTAGAACGATCGCAAAGGCGGCGGTGACTTCCCACGCCATGTTCGTTAAATTTGCTCGGAAGGCTTGTCCATTTAAACCGACAAGTTGTTCTGCAGAGAGATTGGTTAAAAGTAATGAACCTGCGATAACGGTTCCGGTTAATCCTCGTCCTGCTAGGAAATACCCTGCAGAATCGGATGTGCTACCTTTTGTTTTCCTGTAAGATATGTAAGCAACTAATGCCATGAATAAAATACAAGATACAATTGTAAGCCAAAGTCCTGATTGTTGCATAACGCATCCATCCTTTATTTGAAATAATAACTTAATCCTCTCATTTCCTTAAAAGGTATATTAGAAACATAAACATATGAGTTTTTGTATAAAATGGTTCTATTTGCCTACTTGAAAAAATGTTAGGAATATGTTTATGAAAGCGTTTTTATCACAATTTTTATACGAAAGCATAAAGTGAAAAAAGATGAAACGCATTGGGCAGGGAATGGGGATGGTCTGTTGAAAAATGTGCTGATCTTTACCGATATCGGCGTGGATGATACGTTCGCGCTTCTTTACGCATTTAATCACCCTGAAATTCGAGTTGTGGGGGTTGTGGCAGGCTTCGGGAATGTATCAAAAGAAAAAGTAACTCGTAACGCTTATTATGTGTTAAAACAGTTGAATAAGGTAAGTGTCCCTTTAATCAGTGGGGCTTCGCGGGCATTTGCCGGGGATGAGCCTACTTATTATGAAGAGATCCATGGGATTAGTGGCTTAGGTAATATAGAGACAGAGATTGAGGAATTTACTTTTTATAATTTTGATAAGGTGTTTGAAATTATTGATGAAACAGAGGACCTTGTTATTGTTAACATGGGACGCCTTACCTCCTTGGCTATGGCTTACATTATTTCACCTGAAAGGATGCAGAGGACCTCAAGGGTGGTCATTATGGGAGGAGCGTTTTTAGTACCTGGAAATGTTACGCCTTATGCGGAGGCCAATTTCTTTGGTGATCCCGTGGCTGCAAATGTAGTGTTAGAGAATACAGGACCTGATAAAATCGTTCTCTGTCCTTTAAACGCTTCAATGAAAGGGGTTATTACACCGTATATCGTAGAGAATATCGTCAGTGAATCCGTAACGGAAATTGGCTCTCTGATAGGTAAACTCTATGAACCGTATTATGCTTTTTATCAAAAACAACACCCTTCTTTGAACGGTGCCCCCATGCATGATTTATTAACAATAGTTTACGTTTCGAACCCATCATTATTTAAAAGTGTGAAGCGGAATGTGACCGTAGAAGAGTCTTCTTACTTAACCACAGGGGTCAGCGTAGCAGATTTCAGGGACCAACCCCAGGTAAATGAAACCTTCAATAACTATTGTGAAATACTACTCGATATCGATTACCCTTCCTTTATTACAGAAATCACCACAACGATTATTGGTAACATTTAACCCTAATAAAGCGTGTCAGACACCCTTTAATGCTTTAGAGAAAGGAATGGTGTCAGACACGCTTTATTGCTTTATCAGAATGACGCGTGTCTGACACCAGTGTGGTTTAGTTGGTGGTGCTTAGGCTTTGGTTTGCGTGGTCGAGTGCATGTGCGAAGTCTGCCGTGAGATCTTCAATGGATTCGATTCCAACAGATAGGCGAAGAAGCCGGTTGCAGACGCCGTAACTGGTGCGCACGTCTTCTGGGATATCCGCATGGGTTTGGGTAGCCGGATAGGTAATAAACGTTTCCACCCCACCAAGGCTCTCAGCAAATGTAATAAGCTCAAAGTATTCTAGTAGTTTAGGAGCGAGCGCTTCCTCTGTGACACGGAAGGAGATCATTCCGCCGCGACCAGGGTATAATACATCCGCTATTAGTGAATGTTCGGAGAGAAATTGAACAAGCTCTTTCGCATTTTGTTCCTGTTGCTTCATGCGGAGAGGCAGGGTTTTAAGGCCTCGTATTAAAAGCCAGCTGTCAAATGGGGACAACACCGCGCCTGAACCATTTTGTTCTAAACGTAGAGAAGTGCATACCTCTTCACTTTCGGCGACGACAAGTCCTGCCAGACAATCGTTGTGTCCTCCTATGTATTTCGTTGCACTGTGGATCACGATATCTGCTCCAAGTTCAATAGGGCGCTGGATATACGGGGTATAAAACGTGTTATCTACAATTAAATGAAGGTCCCGCTCGTTTGTAAGCTGAGCGATTTCTTCTATATTAATTTGATGCATAAGAGGATTTGTTGGTGATTCGATGAAAATGCCTTTTGTATTTGACTGGATACAGGCTTCAAATTCCTTTCTGCCATTTCCTTGGACATAGGAGAAAGAAAGTCCAAACTTCTTGAAATGCGTTTCAAATAAACGATAAGAACCTCCGTAGACGTCTTGTGTCACAATGAAATGATCTCCAGGTTCATAGATGGAGAAAATCGCCTGGATAGCAGCCATTCCTGAACTGAATGCAAACCCTTCTCGTCCGCTCTCTAGCTCCGCAATTTTATCTTCTAATAGATTACGAGTCGGATTTCCTGTTCGTACGTAATCATAGCCCATTGATTGACCAACCCCAGGATGACGGTAGGCCGTTGATAAATAAAGGGGAGGATTGACCGTCCCTGTTATACTCTCACTTCGGTTTCCAGTTTGCGCAAATTCCGTTTCAATTTCATATCGTCTCACATTTATCATCTCCTTTAGTATAGTAAAGCGTGCCAGACACCCGTCACTGCTTTAGTGTAAGAAAGCGTGTCAGACACCATTCACTGCTTTAACGAGCAAAAGCGTGTCTGACACGCGTCAGTGCTTTAGTGCGTAAACGCATTAGAAAAAGGCTCTTCAGAAGAAGAGCCTTTTGCGGGTAAGGTGCACTTCTTCTTATCTTTCAAGTGACTCGTCACTTGCTGGAAGGAGCACCACATCGTGTACGATAGGTTGCTGAAGCGTCTACGGACCAGATCCCTCGGCTTCTCTGAATAAGAAATAAGAAAGTGTTTGATTTAATTTTCTCTATACTATACAAAAAAATAATCGTTCATGCAATAAGATATCAGAATTTTTTTACGTTAATGACTTCTCTGACGAATCGATCGAATAATTGTTGCATGCGCTCATGCTTAGAAGTCATCATTTCTGCGTGCCATTGCACACCGATCACGAAGCTTTGAGTGTCTTCTTTCTCTATGGCTTCAACCACTCCGTCTGCTGCATAGGCTGTCGCTTTAAAGCCTGGCGCAACGTCTTTGATGGCCTGGTGGTGGAAGGAGTTTGTGATAGTTGTTTCACCGAATTGTTCGCGCATCACACTGTCAGGCTCTGTTGTGATGGTATGAGATTCTTGCCAAGGTTTATTGTACTGATCGTGCTTTAATGGCTCCTGATCCATATAGGAGACATCTTGGTAGAGGGAGCCCCCGTACGTTACGTTCAAGATTTGCACTCCGCGGCAGATCGCAAATACAGGCTTACCCTGACGAATCATTTCTTTAGCGAGAATGGCTTCTGAATGGTCACGCTCTGGGAACGGGGAGCCTTGTTTTGGTCTTGGTTCTTCATTATAGAGTAATGGATTTACATCTTGGCCTCCAGAAAGAACAAGACCATCCATCGCAGCCGCTTGAGCTGTGACGGCTTCATCATCCTCTAATACAGGGAGAATAAAAGGCACACCTCCTGCTCGTAATACGGATTGAACATAGTCATTGTTAACGTAGGCGCGGTCATAACCAGGGAAGCGGCCGCCTTGGTCAATTATAATACTTCCAGATATTCCGATAAGTGGTTTCATAGGAAAGGAAACTCCTTTTTGTTAAAGTTTTAATATTTATTTTTTGACAGTGAACTATTTCTGTTATAAAATCCAAGTAATTTGATAAGAATTGCATGCCATTATAGTATAGCTAGTGAAATGGTCTAAATTCAATTAAAAAATTTAAAAGGGGAGTTTATTGGTGAAATTATCACGGTTACTTACAGTCCTATCTCTTGCCCTCGTACTTGTTGTGGCTGGTTGCAGCAACGGCGGAGATTCTGAAGAGGACACATCTTCTAAAAATAATGAAAAAGCAACGCCCCCTTCTAGTGAAGAAGGATTAACGATTGCGGTGGAGAGCAACTTTACAAGTTTAGACCCGCATGACACGAACGACAACCAATCTTATTCAGCACAGTCTGCCATTTACGAAGGCTTACTTGGATTTGATGAAGATTTAAATATCGTACCAGTCTTAGCGAAAGACTATAGTGCGAATGAAGATTCAACTGAATTTACTTTTACATTAAAAGAAGGAATCAAATTCCACGACGGGGCTCCTTTTAATGCAGAAGCGGTAAAAGCGAACATCGATCGTTTATCCAATCCTGAGAGCCAGCTTCGTCGCGCCTCTTTATTTGAACTTGTTGAGAAGACAGAAGTACTTAGTGAATATGAAGTGAAAGTTACGCTGAAAGAACCATTTGGCGCTATGCCGAATAACTTCGCGCACCCAGCAGCTGCGATGATCAGCCCGAAAGCACTAGAACAAAGCAATCAAGACCTGGCTCGTAACCCAGCGGGTACTGGACCTTTTGAATTTGTTGAATGGAAAAGCGGCGATCATCTGACGGTTAAGAAGAATGAAGATTACCGCGAAGAAGGAGTACCGAAAGTTGACCAAATTAAGTTCAAACCGGTACCTGAAAGTGGATCACGCGTAGCGATGCTTCAAACAGGCGAAGCGGATTTCGCATTCCCTGTAGCACCGAACCAGGTTGAGACACTTAAAGAAGAAGACGGGGTTTCCATTGAAACGAAACCATCTCTTGTTGTGAAGTATTTCTCTATGAACACGATGAAAGAACCATTTACGAATCCAAAGGTTCGTAAAGCATTGAACTATGCAATCGACAAAGAAGCGTATATCAAAGTTGTGTACGATGGCTATGCGTCTACAACGAAATCTGTGATTGCGCCAAATACACAGCACTATGAAGAACAAGAAGTGTATGAGTACGATCCTGAGAAAGCGAAGGAATTACTTGCAGAAGCAGGTTATCCAGATGGCTTTGAAACAACTATTTGGGGCGGTACAAGCTCGTTAAAGCAAAAAATGATGTCATTCTATAAACAACAGTTAAGCGAAGTCGGTGTCACGTTAAACGTGGTACCAATGGAAGGTGGAACGTTAGGCGATAAGATCTGGGGTGTTGATAACCCTGAAGACGCTGAGCTAGAGCTATACAATGGAGGTTGGTCTCCATCTACAGCTGATGCTGACTGGGGTATGCGTCCGCTATTTAGCAGCAACTCATTCCCACCAGATGCCTACAACACAGCTTACTATAAGAATGAAAAAGTGGATGAGCTTCTTCAAAAAGGATTATCCACGGCTGATGACGAGAAGCGCGGTGAATATTACGCAGAAGCACAAGAAATCATCTGGGACGAAGCACCTTGGGTTCCTCTTGCTGTACCAGATCTTCTTTATGGAAAGCAAGATTACGTAAACGGATTAACGATGCTTCCTTCTGGTGTAATGGACTTAAAACAAGCAGAAATCGTATCAGAATAACCGGGAGAGGTTGAGCGATGAGCTCAGCCTCTTTCATTGCTTAATCACCTAAAAAAGGAGGGAGCTCATGCTGAAGTATAGCGTGAAGCGGATACTTGGAATGATTCCGCTTTTATTTGTTATTTCTATTATTGCCTTCATGTTCGTTCATTTAATTCCAGGCGACCCGGCCAGACTAATCGCAGGGACGGATGCAACGATTGAAGAAATTGAGAATATCCGCGAAAAGTATGGCTTAGATCAGCCGCTTTATCAGCAATATTTTGATTATATGGGGAACTTGTTTCAGGGGGACCTTGGTCAATCGATCGTAACAGGACGCCCAGTCTTAGATATGCTGTTGGAACGATTCGGACCAACACTCAGCCTGACGTTAGCCAGTATGGCCTGGGCGCTCATTTTTGGACTGTTAATCGGTGTCATTTCAGCGGTTAAACGAAACAAGTGGCCAGATCACTTATCTATGTTTCTTGCCGTATCAGGCGTATCGATTCCATCCTTTTGGCTTGGTCTTATGATGATTCAACTGTTCTCTGTTCAGCTAGGATGGTTCCCAACAGGGGGCATTGGCGGAATTGAGACCTATATCCTTCCGTCCTTTACTCTAGGAGCTGGTGTGGCAGCGATCATTGCCCGTTTCACAAGGTCCTCTTTAATGGATGTGTTAAAAGAAGACTATATACGTACGGGACGCTCGAAAGGCCTGACTGAATATAAAGTCATTAACCGGCATGCTGTAAGGAATGCATTAATCCCGGTTGTGACAATGTCTGGTTTACAGTTTGGTTTCTTGTTAAGTGGATCCATTATTACAGAGACGATCTTTAGCTGGCCGGGTCTTGGCCGATTGCTCATTAACTCGATTACTGCACGGGATTATCCGGTGATCCAGTCTGAGATTCTTTTATTCTCCCTTGAGTTTTTACTCATTAACCTTTTAGTAGATCTGTTATACGGATTCTTAAATCCAAAAATTCGATATGAGGAGGGATCGTAATGGCGGAAGCAGCGAAGAAACCTGAAGAACAGGAAGAGAAAAAAGTAACACCGTTCGGGCAGTTCTTTAAATCATTTAAGAAACAGAAAGTGTCCTTTGCTGCGGGAATCTTTTTACTCCTATTATTCATTATAGCCATACTCGGCCCGTGGATCGCTCCTTATGGACCACAAGAATATGATTATGACAACCTATTATCTGGGCCATCTTGGGAACACTTAGCCGGGACGGATGACTTCGGAAGAGATATCTTCAGTCGGATCTTGCACGGAGCGTGGATCTCCCTTTCCGTGGGGTTATCATCTGTCTTTATTGGTGCCTTGCTGGGCACAATTTTAGGTATTATTAGCGGCTATTTTGGCAAGTGGATCGATAGTGCGATTATGCGTGTCATGGACGTTTTACTTGCTTTTCCGGGGATGCTTCTTGCGATTGGGATTATTGCCATATTAGGCCCAGGGCTCTTTAATGTCGTGATGGCCGTTGCTATTTTCAGTGTGCCGGTCTTTGCCCGCATCATACGGAGCAGCACGCTTGCGATTAAATCAACGCTCTATGTGGAAGCGACTCAATCGATCGGGTCCTCACACTTCCGCGTCATTATGAAACACATCTTCCCAGGTACCGTATCGACACTCATTGTGTACTTTACAATGCGTATCGGGTCCGCGATCTTAATTGCAGCAGGTCTTAGTTTCTTAGGGCTTGGTGCAGACCCGTCAACACCTGAATGGGGAGCGATGCTAAGTAATGGTCGCGATTATTTAAATAATGCGCCACACGTTACGTTTTTCCCAGGGCTTGCGATCTTCCTGACCGTGCTTGCCTTTAATTTACTAGGGGACGGACTGCGTGATGCGCTCGATCCGAAAATACGAGATTAGGCCGTAGCGAAGGGAGAGAAGTGCTATGACAGAACCAATCTTATCGATTCAACAACTTTACACTAGCTTCCGCGTTGACGGCGAAACCATTCCGGCGGTGGAGGGCATTGATTTATCCCTTTACCCTGGTGAAATTGTGGGTCTCGTCGGTGAATCCGGAAGTGGAAAAAGTGTAACCTCCTTATCCGTTATGCAACTCCTCGATGAGACGCCAGGAGAAGTAACGGGTGGAGAAATCCTTTTTGAAGGAAAAGATTTATTGAAATTCACAGATCGTCAGAAGCGAAAAGTTCGCGGGAATGACATTTCGATGATTTTCCAGGAACCTATGACATCCTTAAACCCTGTCTTAAAAATAGGGAAGCAGCTTGTCGAAGCGATTCGTGAGCATCAACGAATAAGCGGTGCCGATGCCCGTAAGCATGCGGTTCATATGCTGAACCAAGTAGGCATACCCCGTGCTGAGGAAATCATGACGGAATACCCTCACCAGCTCTCAGGTGGTATGCGCCAGCGTGTGATGATTGCGATGGCCATGTCTTGTGATCCGAAAGTTCTGATCGCGGATGAACCCACAACTGCTCTTGATGTAACGATTCAGGCCCAAATCTTAGATGTTATGCGCAACATGCGTAAGGAGCACGACACGTCGATCCTCTTTATCACACACGATTTAGGCGTCATTGCTGAGATGTGTGACCGGGTCGCTGTGATGTATTCAGGTCGAATCGTTGAACAGGGAACGGTGTATGAAATCTTCGAAAATCCGAAGCACCCGTATACGAAAGGGTTACTAGGATCCATTCCAAAGCTTGGGGCAAAAGAGGATCGCTTAGCATCTATTCAAGGTCAGGTGCCTACTGTTGAGGACCGTCCTAAAGGGTGTAAGTTCGCCAACCGTTGTCCGTTTGTTATGGATCATTGCTGGGAAGAGGAACCGCCATTATTTGATGGTCAGAACCGTTGCTGGCTGCATGAACGAGAGGAGGCTACAGAATGAGCGAGCCATTACTGAAAGTGGAAGGACTGAAGAAGCACTTTGTCAGTCAAAAAGGGTTTAGCAAAAGTTCCAAACAGGTTGTGAAAGCCGTCGATGGCATCTCCTTTGATATCAAGCCTGGTGAAACATTTGGGCTTGTGGGGGAGTCGGGTTGTGGGAAATCGACAACCGGTCGAATGATCATGCGAATGCTTGAGGAGACAGAAGGGACGATCACCTTTGATGGTCAACGGATGGATCAGTTATCAGGGAGAGAGTTAAAGAAAGCTCGAAAAGATTTTCAAATGATCTTCCAGGATCCTTATGCTTCCCTGAATCCAAGAATGACAGTGCGAGATATTATTGCTGAGCCGTTAATCGTTCATGAAATGGAGACTGAAAACGGGATTGATGCGAGGGTATATGAACTGCTTGATACAGTCGGGTTACCTCGAAAAGTTGCCGGGCGTTATCCTCATGAATTTAGCGGGGGTCAAAGGCAGCGCATCGGAATTGCCAGAGCGCTTGCTGTGAGACCGAAGTTGATTATTGCCGATGAACCCGTGTCAGCTTTAGATGTGTCCATTCAGTCTCAGGTATTGAATTTGTTGAAGGATCTGCAGGATGAATTCGACTTAACCTACTTATTCATTGCGCATGACTTAAGTGTAGTTGACTTCATCTCAGACCGAATCGGCGTTATGTATTTAGGAAAGCTCGTTGAGGTCGGGGATCGCGAATCCATTATTCAAAATCCACAGCACCCGTACACAAGAGCGCTTCTTTCCGCCGTGCCCGTACCAGACCCAAGAGCGAAGAGGGAGCGGATTGTCCTTGAAGGAGACCTGCCAAGCCCGTCCAATCCACCATCAGGCTGTCCCTTCCATACCCGCTGTCCTTTCGCATGGGAACGCTGTGTAAACGAAACACCACAACTCCAAACAGCCGAAACCACAGGCCACACCGCCGCCTGCCACCTCCTCGACTAACCTTACCGTACAAAAGCATGCCAAACACGCGTTCATGCGGCAGAGAAGTAAAGGGTGTCAGACACCCTTCAGTGCGGTGGTGGACGAAAGCGTGCCAGACACCAATCAGTGCGGTAAAGAACGAAAGGGTGTCTGACACGCGTCTGTGCTTTAAAGCGCGAATGAAATATCTGAATGTACTGATAGCCCGGTAGAGATTCGTATCTCTTCCGGGTTTTCTTTTGGCGAAATGGGGTATGGATAATGAGATTAATCCAAAACATTCCAGGAGAGGTGTGAGGAGATTTTGAAAGAGATGACTTTCTATTATTCTAAGGGGAAACTCGTTTCCTTAACTGTTCTATGTTTCTTAATCGGGATCGGTTGTGCGTTCGTTTCTTATTTTGCTTTTACAGATAACGAACTCTTCATCGGATCCTTAGTTCTACTCGCTTCACTCGTTCTGCTCATTTGTGGAGGCGTTTATATCAAAAAGGCGACCAATACGAAACCATATGTGATTCTGACAGATGAACAAGTAACGTTATATGTAACAAGGGATGAAGCGGTCCATATCCCTTATGAAGATATTGTGGACGTAATTCCGTATGAAATCCATCGCAATCGATTCTTAGGACTACAGTTAGCAGACGAAGAGCGCTATGCGAAACAAATGCCACAGAAAGTGAAGCGTCTGTCCAATATGAACGTAAAGATGGGGTATCCCATGTATAACATTATGTTGAGTCAACTGAAAGATCCACAAGGACTTATGGAAGCACTAGGCACACGTTTGGAAAGAAAAGAAATGATATAAAAAATAAGCCTTTCCCAAATAAGGGAAAAGGCTTATTTATATCAACGTTTTAAAGTGTTCATTCCATTGTTTGGCTTTCTGTAAAGCCAAAATATCCTCTTTTACTTCTCCTGGCTTCACCGCATTCCCAATCATATAGTCTTTATAGGTCATCCCGACAAAATCAAAAATATGACCAAACTGCTGAATGAGAGGAAGAGCGGTAATGTGAGGATTGCTTCCTCCAGTCGTAACAACGTAAGCTTGCTTATTCTGCAAAGCTGCTTTCATATTAAAGCGTTCATCTCTTAAATATTGACTCCAGCGATCAAAGAAAACTTTCATTTGTGCAGACATGCCAAACCAATAAACGGGTGTTGCAAACACAATAATATCATGAGCCAGTAACTGCTCTAAGACGGATTCATAGTCATCATGTGTTTCGTTAAAACCGCCTTCACGGTGTCGCTCATCAATAATAGGATCGAGTTTATAATCTCCTAGAAATAGCTCTGTGTGTTGCACGCCGTCCACAATTTTTCTTACGAGGTACTCTGTATTTCCCTCGCGTCTCGAACTACCGAGAATCGTTAAAATTTTCATCCTTCTCACCCCTCCATGATGAAAGTGTATCATTGTTTCTTCTATCAACGTTATCTATAATAGATGATACTTATTATTAAAAATATTGATGGAGGGCCAGTATGGATCTGAACTATATAGAAACGTTTCATGAAGTAGCCAAGACAGGCAGTTATACAAAGACAGGAGAAGTGCTTGGCTATGCGCAATCAAGCGTGACGACACATATCAAGAAATTAGAGGATCACTACGGCGTGAAATTGTTTGAACGAGTCGGTCAACGGATGCGCCTCACCACATCTGGGGAGGAGCTGCTCCATTATACAAAACAAGTGACCGATCTTCTAGACGAGGCAAAGATGCGTCTGTCTGAAGAGACTTCCGTAAGAGGGACGATCCGGATTGGTACGGTAGAATCACTGGCCGCTTACTTTATCACGCCATATATTAAATCGTTAAAAACCAGGCATCCTGATCTTATCATTCAACTTGAAGCAGGACTCTGTCCGAATTTAAAGCAAGGTACCGTAGAAGCAAATTTTGACGTGGCCATTCTGCTAGATCGGTATATCAATCATCCGAGCCTCACTACCATTCCGATCCGGGAGGAAGAGCTAGTAGTTATTGCACCACCTGGACATGCCCTGGCAGAGGAAGAGGTGGATCTTGAAGCACTAGGGAAAGAAACACTCATTTTAACAGAACAAGGCTGTTCCTATCGCACGCTTCTTGAAGACTTGCTTCGTGAAGAAGGGGTAGAAATAGGACCTGTTATTTCTTTTACAAGCTTAGAAGCAATCAAGCAATGTGTAGCAGATGGCCTTGGGATCGCTCTCCTTCCGAGAATTACGATTGAACAAGAACTAAAAGATCAGAAACTCATCTCACTGCCCTTTCATCATGAGAAACTGACGCTTTGGACTCAACTCGTTTATCAGAAGAAAAAGTGGATTACACCTCCGATAAAAGAGTTATTAAGTCTGATTACAGAAGAAGCGGGATAGGGGCATCATCTTTTTTGATACCCATTATAGAAAACACTGCATAACGGATCGCTTAAGCCCGTGGTATGATTTCGGGTGAGGTGATCGAAATGCATACATTTTTACAACACAATCCAACTAAACTGTACTTTGGAAAAGGACAAATTGAATATATAACAAAAGAAATTGCAAAAGAAAGTCGAGTGCTCCTTGTTTATGGAGGGGGAAGTATTAAACGTAACGGTGTCTATAAGGAAGCGATCAAACAGCTCAACGCCATTCATGCCACCGTTTTTGAATTAGCGGGTGTAGAACCGAATCCCCGATTAGCGACAGTGGAAAAAGGGGTTGAGATCTGTAAAGAGGAAGGAATCAACTACCTTCTAGCTGTAGGAGGAGGTAGTGTGATCGACTGCACGAAAGGCATTTCAGCTGCTGCCAATTATGAAGGAGAAGCCTGGGATCTCTTCACTCAAAAAGCTCCCATCGAATCAGCCCTTCCGTTTGGAACAGTGCTTACCTTAGCTGCCACAGGTTCAGAGATGAATCCAGTCTCTGTTATTACAAACTGGGAGTCAAAAGATAAAATCGGATGGAGTTCGTCTCATGTCTATCCAACTTTCTCAATCTTAGATCCTTCTTACACCCTCTCTGTCCCCCAGGATCAAACGGTCTATGGAATCGTGGATAGTATGTCACATGCGCTTGAGCACTACTTCCATCGCACACCGAATACACCCATGATTGATGGATTTATTGAATCATTGTTACGAACAGCTATGGAAACAGGACCGAATCTAGTAGAGAACCCTCAGTCCTTTGAACACCGGGAAACGATGATGTATGTGAGCACGACGGCGTTTAATGGAACGCTCTCAAATGGAACAGATGGGGGAGACTGGGCCACGCATCGTATTGAACACGCATTAAGTGCGGTCTATGATATCCCTCATGGAGGAGGACTTGCGGTTCTTTTCCCAAACTGGCTAGACCATGTGCTTGAAGAAGATCCTTCACGTGTGAAACAGCTCGCTGTCAATGTCTTGGGTGTATCCCCTGAGGGGAAAGAGGAGATAGAGGTAGCCCGAGAAGGTGCGAAGGCTTTACGCGCGTTCTGGAATTCAATCGGGGCCCCAAACCGATTAAGTGATTATAGTATTGATGAACGCCACTTTAAAGCCATCGTGGAGAAGACATTCATAAAACCAGGCGTTGGAACGTATAAAGAAATGGACCACAGTAGTGTTCTAGATATTCTTAAACGTTCTTTATAAAACAAAAAGGAAGCCCTACTTATACTTAGGTAGGGCTTCCTTTTGATCTACATCCAAATTCACTATAAGGAATCAGCTATTTCAACCAGCGCATCAGGTAAGCGTTCATCCATCGCCCTAAGGTTTAACGAAGAAACACATCAAGAGAATAAAATGATAGTAAAAGAGTCCCGAATATGGTATTTTATATACTAGAATAGGCAATTTGACTGACATTGCATTTACAAATCAGTCACCAAACATGAACACATAAGGAATCGATCACACATGGAAAACGACACACAAAACCGAATTACGAAAGAAGACATTGATCTACTGATTCAAAAATTGGATGAATTAATAAAAGAAGACGATCAAAAGATTTCTTGTAAATAAAAAACACTTAAGCATGAGGCTTAAGTGTTTTTTTACTTGTTCGCTAAAGGGTAGAAAAGGTGGTCTTTTGAAAACACTCGTTTCCTAAGATGTTTCACTCCTTGTGGGATCTCTGAAGCCTGTCTTTTCGCAGGAGCATCTAATTAGCTGGGGGCCGTTATGCAATTTTAGTCAGGGCTTGCCCGTAGACTGCGAGACTCCCGCGGGGTAAGGAGCCTAGGGGAGACCCCGCAGTGAGCGATAGCGAACGAGGAGGCTTCCCAGCTCCCCGCAGGAAAGCGAGTGGTCCCCGGGCAAGCCCAAGCACTTTTCAACGTAACGGCCCCGTCCCCTAAAACGTAAACCGCTTCACTTCGCCATCTAAACGCTCAGAAAGCTCAGCAAGTTCCTTAGAACGATGAGAAATCTCTTCCATAGAACTACTAGACTGCTGCGCAGAAGCCGCAGCCTGCTCGACCCCTGCAGCTGATTCTTCTGACACCGAAGCAATCTCTTCAATCGAATGATTCATCTCCTGGCTATTATCCACAATCTCGGTTAACGTCGTTGTAACTTGCTGAATGTTTGACGTCATATCTGTAACGGACTGATAAATATTTTCAAACGTTTTGCCCGTTACCTCAATTTGTTTCGACCCTTTATCAACCTCTGCGTAGCCTTGTTCAAGGGACTGAACAACGGTGGAGGATTCAGTTTGAATCGTCCCAACGATGCTAGTAATTTCCACAACAGAATGGGACACTTGTTCCGCTAATTTCCGAACCTCATCGGCAACGACCGCAAATCCTTTCCCATGCTCACCTGCACGAGCCGCTTCAATGGCAGCGTTTAATGATAAAAGATTCGTCTGTTCAGCAATATCCCGAATCACCTGAACAAGTTTAGAGATTTCTTTCGATTGAGTATCTAACCCTCTGACACTTTCGACCGATGTCTTCACAATGCTGTCGATCCGCTTCATCTGATCAACGGACTGATTCATCAGGTCAGACCCTTCTTTTGTCATCGTTAATATATTTCCGGAGGTCTTTGAAATCGTTTCGCCGCTTGCATGAGCTTGTGTGATTTCCTGAAGAAGGTGATCCATCATGACCGCTAGGCGAGAGGAGCTCGTAGCTTGCGTTTCAGCTCCTGAAGATAATTCTTCCATCGTAACGGCGATTTGTTCACTACCTTCTTTTACTTCAAAAGAGGATTGAGTAAACTCTTCGCTTTGCTTCGTTACAGTAGAGGAGACCTCAGCAATGTTAGATATCATCGAACGGAGGTCATTTTTCATCCCGTTCACCGCTTTCGTTAGCATACCGATCTCATCTTTTGACTTATGTTGAACATCTTCAGAATCTAAACGCCCCTGAGCAACTTCCTTAGCCAAGTGCGTCACTTTTCCTAACGGTTTAATGCGACGATACAGCGTCATATATGTAGTAATACTTAATAAAACCATTAGTCCAACGGATCCAATCGTTAAGTATAAGAATAAATCCATCTGTTGTTTTGCATCCGCTGCGTTACGAGCGCCAAGCGCCATAAGTTCTTCTTGAAACGTAGCTAGATTCTCATCAATATCCGCTTTCTTCCTTTGGTAGTTTTGGTCGAACACTTTCATTTGTGCCATTTCCATATTGCTCGTTTCTACAAACGAAATCGCTTTGTCCTCTACTTTAGCTAACTCATTGGATTGTTCTGTGGCTTTCTCTACGTTCGCCATAATGTCCTTAGGGATATTATAGGAAGAGAGTTCAGTTAACGCCTTTTCTCTGCGCTTAGTCTTTTCAACTTCTGTGTTGTAGTTTTCGAGGTTTTGAGGGTCTCCGTACTGAGAATAAATCCGTACTTGATTGGTTAAGTAATCTGATGCTTCCTGAACTTGTAGTCCAAGGTTTTGAAACTTCATTTGTTGGTCGACAGCTTCTGTTCGGCTACTGATGCTTACAAAGAGTAATGATAAGCAGATAAGTCCAATGACACCAAGAACTGAAACTGTAAAGCCAATAACTTTCACTAACTTTGAGATCTTCAAGTGGCACACCCTTTCGTATGATTTTATAAAATCTCCATCTTAAGTCTCCTTTATATCCTTCGTGGCTAGGTAAAAAATCCTACCATCTTTTTTATCGACCAATCTTATACAAAATCAACTAAAAATAGACAAAAATATTAGAAAATTTACACTTCGGCAAAGTGGGGAAGTTCTCTATTCAAAAAAGCCAGGGCAGGACCCTGGCTTAAGTTACATAATAGCATTATAAAGCTCCCTGGCGGCTTTTGTAGCATCATCATAAGCTGTAATCGAAGAGATGAAAGAGCCTCCGTCTGCTCCTGCTTCTACAACTTCTTTCAGATTAGAAGCGTTGATTCCTCCAATCGCCACAACCGGGAAGGTCTTCACGTTGTTCCGAATCTCCCTTAAACCGTCTAACCCAATCGGTGATTTCGCATCTTTCTTCGTAGAAGTCTGATAGATTGGACCGACACCCAGGTAATCGATCGATAGAAGAGGGGCACTTATCGCTTCCTGAACCGAAGTAACAGAAAGGCCGACCCACATATCTTTACACCTCTCTATAACCTCATGGATATCCATAACATCTTGACCAACGTGGATCCCATCAGCGTCTAACGTAAGAGCAAGCTCTACATCATCGTTGACGATAAAAGGAATCCCATTTTCCAGGCAGATCCTTCTCAAATCTTGCGCTAATTTTACTTTTGCTGCTCCTGATGCGCATCCTGGACCTTTTTCACGAAATTGAAAGCAGGTGATTCCACCCTTAATGGCATCTTGTAAAATCATCCGTGGGTCCCGTGTAGCGTCTTGACTACCCATAATGAAGTAGAGCTTTAAATCTTCTTTCTTCATCGGACTAGTCTCTTTTCGACATCCTCAGGAGTAATCGCATATAACGCATCAAGAAAATAAGGATGAAGCGTTCCAGGGCCTTTCACCTGTGGGTGTTCTGCGGCCATTTCACTTGCGACGGTATACGTTCTAATCGCTTCTGTTGCCTTTTCAATTGCTGGGCCTTCAAGGGTGAGGAAGGCAGTCAGCACAGAACTAAACAAGCATCCTGTACCTGTCACGGACCCAAGGAGAGGTGTCCCGTTTCGGCATACCACCGTTTCATCCTCAGAAGCAATCACGTCCGTTTCGCCAGTCAGCACAATAAGGGTACGGAAGGTGGCTGCAGCTTTTTGTGCGAGGCTTACGACATCTCCATTGCCTCTAGCGTCTACACCTCGTGATGCCCACTGTTCATCACCGATTAATGCGGCAATCTCACCTGCATTTCCGCGGATCGCTGTAATATCAAGTTCTTCAAGAAGTTTATGACATGTTTCAAGGCGATACGAGGTAGCGCCAGCAGCTACTGGGTCAAGGACAACCGGAATTCCTTTTTTATTTGCGGCTTTTCCTGCAAGAAACATCGCTTCAACGTCGCTTGAAGTAAGGGTACCGATGTTTAAAAGAACCCCGTTTGTGATGGTTGCCATATCAGAAACTTCATCTAATGCTTTTGACATAACAGGCGCTGCCCCAATGGCATATAACCCATTAGCAGTAAAGTTCATCACCACTTCATTCGTCAGATTATGAATGAGTGGCGTCGTTTCCCTCAGTTTTTGTAAATAAGACATTACACATATTCTCCTTTCCGAATGGTTTCTTTATAAGCCCAGTGGTTTGTAGGGCCCTGGCCTTGACCGATCTCAAGCGTATGGTGGATGGCAAGCGTGATGAAGGACTTCGCTGTTTTAACGGCTTCCTTCAGACTTTCCCCTTTTGCGAGCTCAGCTGTGATGGCCGCAGCAAAGGTGCACCCTGTCCCGTGGGTATGCTTTGTCTCAAAGCGGGGGGATGTAAACGTTTCGAACCTCGTCCCGTCGTAGAAGAGATCAGTCGCTTCTCCGTTCAAATGCCCCCCTTTAATCACAACCGCAGAAGAGCCAAATTCATGCACGATTCTCTTCGCTGCCTCTTTCCGGTCTTCCTCAGATTTCACGCTATTCCCGGTTAATGCTTCCGCTTCAGGGATGTTTGGCGTAACGATTGTTGCGAGGGGAAGCAATTGATCCCGCATGGTTTGAAGCGCTTTGTCATCCACTAGTGCATCACCGCTTTGAGCGATCATAACAGGATCCACACAAAGGGGGAGGTGAAGGGGGCGTAAATGATTGGCTATCGTTTCAATCATCTTGGCATTTGCAATCATCCCTGTTTTGACAGCTTGCACAGGCATGTCGTCTGTGACAGCTTCAAGCTGTTGCTTGATAAAATCTGCTTCTAAATGACGAACCCCTCTAACGCCCATCGTGTTTTGGGCAACGACTGAAGTGATCACAGACATGCCATACACATCTAGTTCCTGAAATGTTTTCAGATCGGCCTGTATGCCAGCACCACCGCTTGGATCTGTGCCGGCAATCGTTAGAGCTCCTTTTACGCTACGCATGACGGGTCACCTCTTTAATAGCAGATGTCGGCCACGTTTCCTGGCGGTAGGCCATTTCCCAAAACGCCCATTCCAATTGACAGCTCTTAATAAAGGCATCTTTCATCGCTTTCTTCTCCCTTGGTGAAGCAGTTTCTGCCCAAGCGTCTAATTTACTGCGCAGTTGGTTTGTCGTATCTTGGATTTCATCGTTTACATAAAACGTAATCCATTCATAGAACGGGTGCTCCGGTGTTGGCTGAACGTGATCCATCAGGTAATGTCCAATTTCAAGGTACGTCCAAGGGCATGGAAGGAGCACTGCCAGAATCTCACCAAGTGTTCCTTCATGGGCAGTCGTTTTCATATGTTTAATATAATGATCAGCCGTAGGAGGCAGAGGGTATCCTTGTAAATCTTCATAGGGCGTGTTGATATATGTGCAAAGATTATGGTGTGGATGGATTTCGCTATGAAGGACAAATTCAATATTTTCTTTGAAAAACGCAATGTCCTCCTTGTCCGTGCACTTCGAGATCGCAGTGCCGTACACATTCATGAAGGCATGAAGGTATTCTGCATCTGCCTTAACATAGTGAGCGACAGCTTCTTTTGGCAAGTTGCCTTCTCCGATTCCTTTTACGAACGGATGGTTGAAAATTGCTTCGAAAATAGGGTGTGCGTCGTGACGAAGTTGTTCAGTAAATGACATGATTGTTCCTCCTGGTTTTTTATTTATAGGAAGTGAACCAGGTAGTGAGGAGGGAGGGGGTTGGGGGATAAATATAAAAAAACCGCTCCTTAGAACTGGAGCGGTTTTTGGGTTTACGAAAGTATAGATTAAGAGAGTACAACAAATGGACGCTCTCAAAATCATATATAGATAAATCCAACCGACTCCACTTCCCTTCGCTGGTACTAACCAGATCAGGTTCAAAGGGACCAAGGATGACTCCTTATCTCAGCCAAAAAAATGGGCGCCCCTAGTGGACTTCCTATATTGTACCGTTACCTTAACATAGGTTTCCTTGGATTGTCTACTGTGATAGAAATTGGTAGGGGGAGATTCAGAAATGTTTCCGTTAATGTAATTGAGAGTAAGGTGGTCCGTGAAACTACTCCCTTTCCGCGGGCGAGCTGTCGAGCCTCCTCCATCACTTCGTTCAGTCCGGGGTCTCGTCGACCTCTTTCTCCCACAGGAGTCTCGCAGTTTCACGGACCACCTTTACGAAAAAAAAGAAGAACGGAAACATGCCTTAATGGGAGAGGGGGAAGTAAAACCAGCGAACCAATACTTAATACTGATATAACTGAAAAGAAACATACATTCACAAAGAACGACCATTCATAAAAAAGATTTGCAAAGGTGGAAGTTTGTGTTAATCTGATTAACAAAGTTTAATACATTATGAAACTACTAGGGGAGCCTGAATGGGCTGAGAGGAGAGCAAGCGAGCTTTCTGACTCTTACGAACCTGATCTGGGTCATACCAGCGGAGGGAAGTAGTCAGGCGACACGTCTGTATACTCTACCATTCGAAGTCAGGTCTATTATAGATCTGGCTTTTTTGTTTCCCCTTGTCAGAAAGGGAGAGAAATGGATGAACAAAACAAGAATGATCACGACCATGGCTATCTTTGTTGCGATTGGAACACTAGGGGCACAAATGTTATGGTTTCCGGCTGGAGTAGCTAAAGCCTACCCTGTCCAACACGTTGTCAATGTGCTAGCTGCGGTAACGCTTGGACCTATACCGGCCGTAGCGATTGCGTTTATGATTGGCGTTTTACGTGTTCTCTTAGGACTCGGGACACTCCTTGCTTTTCCAGGAGGAATGATCGGTGCCTTCTTGGCAGGTATTTTATATAAGGTCTCGAAGAAAAAAGGGTTGGCCGTACTAGGCGAAGTAGTGGGCTCAGGTGTGATCGGGGCGCTCTTTGCCGTTCTGTATGCCAAAGTAGTTATGGGGACTTCTGTTGGAGCTCTTGCGTTTTTACCACCGTTTTTCGTAAGCAGTCTTTCAGGGGCTTTTCTTGGGTGGTTTGTGCTTTCGAGAGTAGGGGAGCGGTTGAGTATACGGAGAGCTTAATGGTTACCATGGATAGATCTATAACCTTTTACATGGGGTGAAGCTTCAAAAAGGAAGAGAAGAGCTTGATCTGTGACCTTTTTTGTGGAATTAGTACTTAAAAGGGAAGAGAGGGGAAGAATCTATGCCCTTTTGACGAAGTGTGACTCATGAAAGGTAACGGATAGAGGGAATCTGTGACCTTTTATGGTGAAAAGCTCTTCAAAAGGTTACAGATCAACATAGGCCTGTCACGACTTCACTAAAAATGAGCCCATACCAATAAGGCATGGGCTCTTTCCCTTGTTTCCTAGATCTCATCGCCGGTTCAGTCCAGTCTATACGGTGCTGACCGGGCGCTTCCGCTTTTGTTCATCCAGCTCCAGCGCCCAGCACCTAGTAGACTTCCCTCACCTCTGGTCGATCAGTCAACATCGATTCGCCGGTGGCTCACCGTGTTTCCTAGATCTCATCGCCGGTTCAGTCCAGTCTATACGGCGCTAACCGGGCGCTTCCGCTTTTGTTATAGCTTTCAAGATGCTACAAAAGGGGAGCTTTTGTGAGCGTTTGGCACAGGGCTTGGTTCAGGTTGTTGGCTCAGTTCCTGAATCATCGGTAATCGGGCGAGGTCCATGTTGCCTCCACTTACGATAATGCCTGTTTGATTCGAATGGATGTGAGAGCCGTGGGCAAGTAACGCTGCAAGTGCAGAGGCTCCGGCTCCTTCTACAAGGGACTTGTTTCGCTCGAGCATCGTCACGATGGCATCGGCGATGTGTGTTTCAGATACGGTTACGATCTCATCAACATATTTCTTGATGAGTGGGAACGTGTTTTCTCCAGGTTTCTTCACGGCGATTCCATCTGCAATGGTGGAAACACTTTTTAAGGTGGAAGGGCCTTGTTTGTAATACTGATTGTACATGGCACTTGCGCCTCTAGACTGTACGCCGATAATTTTGATTGACGGCTTAACAGATTTTGCTGCTACAGCCACGCCACTAATCAGTCCACCACCTCCAATTGGGACAATTAGCGTATCAAGGGATGGATTTTGTTCAAGCATTTCAAGAGCAATCGTACCCTGACCGGCCATCACGTCATAATCATCGAAAGGATGAATAAAGACGCTGCCATTCTGGCGTTGGTCCTCACAAGCAGCCTCGAAGGACTCTTGGAAGGATTCGCCGGTTAAGACAATTTCTGCTCCGTAGCTTTCTGTTGCCCTCACTTTAGCCTGGGGTGTCCCTTCAGGCATAAAGATTTTTGCTTTAATCCCGCGTTTAGAGGCAGCTAAGGCGACACCTTGTGCATGATTTCCTGCAGAGGCAGCGATGACACCACGCTTTGCTTCCTCGTTTGTTAATTGAGAAACTTTAAAGCTAGCCCCTCGAACTTTAAATGCGCCTGTTTTTTGCATGTTTTCCATCTTGAAATAGACTTGTTTTCCTGTTCGTTCGTTGATTGATGTTGATGTGGTTAAGGGGGTGCGGTGGACCACGTCTTTAAGATGTTCCATCGCCTCCGTGATTTTGGTTCCTGTTAAGCAATTCCCAATGTCTTCACACTCCTACTTTGTTAGATTCATATTGCTTGATCTTATTTTCATGGGTGAGGGTGACGGAAATGTCATCCCACCCATTGATCAACATTTCTTTTTGGTACTCATTGACTTCAAACGACGTCTTAAATCCTTCATTGTCGTAAATAACCTGATTTTCAAGGTCAGCGGTCAAATGGTACGTTTCATTTTCTGCTTTTTGAATGAGCTGTTTAATCTCTTCTTCTGGAAGTGTGACAGCGAGAATGCCGTTCTTCACACAGTTGTTAAAGAAGATGTCAGCAAAGCTCGGGGCAAGAATGACTTTAAAGCCATAATCTTCAAGCGCCCACGGAGCGTGCTCACGAGATGAGCCACAGCCGAAGTTCTCACCTGCAACTAGAACAGAAGCCCCGTCGTATTTAGGGGAGTTTAGTGTGAAATCAGGCTTCGGTGTGCCATCAGCCTGAAAGCGCCAGTTATAGAAGAGGAACTGGCCGAACCCTTGTCGTTCAATCCGCTTTAAGAATTGCTTCGGTATAATTTGGTCTGTATCGACATTCGATCGGTTTAACGGATAAACCAACCCTTCATGCTTCCGAATCGGTTCCATTGTCTTAATCCCCCTTTATTGCTTTAGCGTGATGAATGGTGTCAGACGCGCTGTGTTGCTTTAGTGCAGTAAATGGTGTCAGGCACCCTTTAGTGCTGTAATGCGTTTGTGAATTGGCGGACGTCTGTGAAGTGGCCTGTGATGGCTGCTGCTGCGGCCATTTCTGGGCTTACCAGGTGAGTGCGTGCGTCGGTTCCTTGTCGTCCTTCGAAGTTACGGTTAGACGTGGAAGCGCAGCGTTCACCTGGTGGGATCACGTCATCATTCATGGCGAGACACATGCTGCAACCGGCATCGCGCCATTCGAATCCGGCTTGTTTAAAGATTACATCCAGTCCTTTAGCTTCAGCTTGTTGCTTAACCGACTGAGAGCCGGGTACAACGATGGCTGTTACGGATGAATGAACCGTTTTGCCGCGCACAATTTCAGCTGCTTTTTCGAGATCACTTAAGCGTGAATTGGTACAAGATCCAATGAAAACGTGTTCGATTGGAATGTCTGAAATCGGCTGATTCGGTTTTAAATCCATGTACTGTAGAGCGTGTTCAATCTCTGAGCGCTCATTGTCTGTTTGAGCTTCAGCTGGATCTGGTACAGATGCTGAAACCGGTAAACACATTCCTGGGTTTGTTCCCCATGTCACCTGTGGTTCGATTTCAGAGGCATCAATTTCAAGGGTATGGTCATAAGTGGCTCCTTCATCTGTTGCAAGGGCCTTCCATGCTGCTGCAGCTTCTTCAAAAGCCTGGCCATCTGGCACGTGGCGTTTGCCTCGAAGGTACTCAACTGTCGTGTCATCCGGGCTGATTAATCCAGCTCTGGCACCGGCTTCAATGGACATGTTACAGACGGTCATTCGTTGTTCCATCGAAAGGGAGCGAATGGCTTCACCTGTATATTCAATCACATATCCAGTGCCAAAGCGGACGCCGTATTTTCCAATCACAGCAAGGATCAGGTCTTTTGCCGTAACCCCTGTGCCAAGTTCTCCGTTCACTTTCACATTTAGTGTCTTCGGAGATGCTTGCCAAAGGGTTTGTGTGGCTAATACGTGTTCCACTTCACTTGTTCCGATACCAAATGCTAAAGCGCCAAAGGCCCCATGCGTGGAAGTGTGGCTATCTCCGCAAACGATTGTTTTGCCTGGCTGAGTAAGACCAAGCTCAGGTCCGATTACGTGAACGATGCCCTGGTCCGGGTGATCGATGTCGGCTAATCGAATGCCGAATTCATCGCAGTTTTGTTTTAACGTCTCCATTTGTTTCTTAGAGACAGCATCTTTAATGATGTGACGTTCACGTGTCGGTACGTTATGGTCCATCGTCGCGTATGTGCGTTCAGGGCGACGAACGGAACGACCGTTCATGCGCAGTCCCTCAAACGCTTGAGGTGATGTAACTTCATGGATTAAATGCAGATCGATATAGAGTAAGTCTGGCTTTCCTTTGTTTTGATGGACAACATGTTGATCCCAAATCTTTTCAACGATTGTTTGGGGCTGGGTCATGGTCTCACTCCTTTATGAAAAAATAGGGGAGAGGACGTAATGGAGGGAGTCTCCTTACGTCCAACTCCTTAGACGTAACAGGTCATAATACTATGGGTTGCATCTTGTTCAGTCACTCGCTCTAGTACTAAGCGAGTCATTTCTTTTGTGCCGACTACTTTTCCGCCTTTTACGTCTAAATCGCCTGTGCAGTAGCCATCCTCCAGTACTTGTTGGACCGCTTCTTCAATGACCGCTGCTTCTTGGTCAAGTCCAAATGAATGGCGAAGCATAAGCGCAGTCGAGAGGATCATCGCAAGTGGGTTAGCAACGCCTTTCCCCGCAATGTCTGGTGCTGAGCCGTGTACGGGTTCGTATAACCCCACACCGTCTTCTCTGAGACTAGCAGAAGGGAGCATGCCTAAGGATCCAGTTAATACAGAAGCTTCATCACTCAAAATATCTCCGAACATGTTCTCTGTGACGATAACATCAAACTGTTTAGGGTTTGTAATAAGCTTCATGGCTGCTGCATCAACTAGCAGGTGTTCCACCTCAACATCTGGGTAGTCTGCCTTTTTCTCTTCAACCACTTCGCGCCAGACTTTACTAGATTCTAAGACGTTCGCTTTATCAACACTTGTAAGGTGCTTCCGTCGTAAGCGAGCGCTCTGGAATGCATTATCTACGATTCTCTCAATTTCTTCTCGCTTATAATGGAGCGTGTCGACGACCTCTTTTCCATTCTGTCGACGTTCACTCGGTGTACCGAAATAAAGCCCGCCTGTCAGTTCCCGTACAATCAGTAGGTCACTACCGGCCACAACTTCATGCTTTAGAGGAGACGCGTGAAGGAGTTGATCGAACCCTTTGATCGGACGAAGGTTCGCGAAAAGACCAAGCTGCTTGCGGATGCCAAGGAGTCCTTTTTCCGGGCGAAGGTGAGAAGGATTCTGGTCCCACTTTGGTCCGCCAACGGCTCCTAGTAAAACAGCATCAGATTGCTGGCAAGCGCGAACGGTATCGTCTGGAAGGGGAGTCCCGTGCTTATCAATGGCAGCTCCGCCAATATCGTGTGTATGATAGGTGAATGTATGGTGGAAACGTTCTGTAACGGACTCTAATACTTTCTTTGCTGATTCGATGACTTCTTGACCAATGCCATCACCAGGCAACAATACGATTTGTTTTTCCAATAGTAGAACCTCCTTATACGGGCGCAGATTGTTTGTTTAGTAGTTGTTGATTCAAAATGACGCGATTGACGGCGTTTAGAAATGCGTTCGCTGATGCTTCAAGAACGTCTTGAGCAGCCCCGCGGCCGCTTGCCGCCGTTCCGTTAACCGTTAGTCTCACATGGACTTCTGCTAGGGCGTCGCGTCCTTCGCCAACTGAACTTAAGCGGTAATCTTCTAAGTGAATATCTTCATGGATCAACGCTTCAAGCGTGTTATAGATGGCTTCAACGCTTCCCTGACCCGTACCGGCGGTTTCAACTCGCGTATACTCAGGCGTAGTCATGGCAACCGTTGCAGTAGGGATATTCGCTGAGCTATATTGAACTTGGAATGCTTCTAATTTATATTTAGCTGCATCCGATGAGTCGGTTTGAACATCAGTGAGAATCGTAAACAAGTCTTCGTCCGTTACGTCTTTCTTACGGTCTGTCAAACTCTTAAAGGCTTTAAACGCTTCTTTCAGCTTCTCGTCAGAAAGGTCATAGCCAAGGGACTTCACTTTATCTTCGAAAGCATGGCGGCCTGAATGTTTTCCAAGCACCATGTTGCTAGCTCCAATCCCGACCATTTCCGGTGTGATAATCTCATAGGTAGATGCGTTCTTCATCATGCCATCCTGATGAATGCCAGATTCATGGGCGAATGCATTCTTACCTACGATGGCTTTATTGCCAGGAACGGCCATTCCTGTAAACTTGCTGACGAGGTCACTCGTACGCTTAATTTCATTTAAGACAAGATTTGTAGAATGTTCATAGAAATTGTTGCGAATTTGAAGAGCTACAGCGACTTCTTCAATCGATGCATTTCCTGCACGTTCTCCGATTCCGTTAATCGTTCCTTCAATCTGAGTCGCACCATTTTCAATAGCAGCGAGCGAATTTGCCACCGCCATGCCAAGATCGTCATGACAATGAGCGGAGAGTGAAACCTTTTCAATGTTAGGAACGTTTTCTTTCACATATCGGAAAAGTTCTCCGTATTCGTATGGAGTAGTGTACCCAACGGTATCTGGTAGATTAATAACGGTTGCTCCGGCGTCGATGACCTGCTCGATAATTCGAACAAGGAAATCACGATCAGATCGGCACGCATCCTCAGCTGACCATTCTACTTGAGGGAATCGTTCTCTTGCGTAGCGCACCATTTCAACAGCGGTTTCAATGACTTCGTCTGGCGTTTTCTTAAGCTTATGTGTCATGTGAATAGGGGAGGTGGCTAAGAAAACGTGAAGACGAGGTTCTGATGCGTCTTTTAACGCCTCCCAGGCTGTATCAATATCTGATTTCTTCGCACGAGCAAGACCCGTCACTGAGCTGTTCTTAACTGTTCTAGCAATCTCTTGAACCGATTCAAACTCATTTTGGGAGGAAGCGGGGAAGCCCGCTTCCATAATATCTACACCCAGTTTTTCAAGTTGCTTGGCGATCTCTAGTTTCTCTAGTTTGTTCAAATTGACTCCAGGGGACTGTTCACCATCTCTTAGTGTTGTATCAAAGACGTTAACGTGCGCCATTTGCGACCACTTCCTTTTCTTTTTTAGATTTGGCCTGCTCTTTAACAAAAGGCATTAACTCACGTAACTCCTTTCCAACCTGTTCAATTTGATGTTGGTTTTCTTTTACATTGATCGCGTTGAATTGAGGACGGTTTACCTGGTTCTCTAAAATCCATCCTTTAGCAAATTCGCCGGTTTGAATATCCGTCAGAACGTCTTTCATGCGAGCTTTCGTATCTTCGTTCACCACGCGAGGGCCTGAGACGAAGTCACCCCATTGTGCTGTATCGGAGATGGAGTAACGCATGCCTTCAAGACCACCTTCATACATAAGGTCAACGATTAGCTTAAGCTCGTGCATACATTCGAAGTATGCCACTTCCGGCTGGTAGCCTGCTTCTGTTAACGTTTCAAAACCAGCTTTTACAAGGCTAGTAAGGCCACCGCAAAGGACCGCTTGCTCACCGAATAGATCCGTTTCTGTTTCTTCCTGGAAGCTTGTTTGAAGAACACCTGCACGCCCAGCGCCAATCCCTTTTGCATACGCTTGAGCAAGTTTCTCAGCCTGACCGGTGTGATCTTGGTAAACACCGTATAGGGCAGGGACCCCAGCACCTTCTTCAAATGTGCGTCTCACAAGATGACCTGGTCCTTTTGGTGCGACAAGGAACACATCCACGTCTTCTGGAGGTACCACTTGGTTGAAATGAACGTTAAAACCGTGGGCGAACACAAGAGCATTTCCTGCGTCCAGATTTGGTTTGATCTCTTCTTCGTATACTGAAGGTTGATGTTCATCAGGTAGAAGCACCATCACAACATCGGCTTCCTTAACAGCGTCAGCAACGCGTTTTACTTTAACGCCGTCTTGTTCTGCTTTCTCCCAAGACTTACCTGGGCGAAGACCAACGACTACGTCAAATCCGCTTTCTTTAAGGTTTTGAGCGTGAGCATGACCTTGAGAGCCATAACCTACGACTGCTACCTTTTTGCTTTTTAAAACCTCTTCGTTAATGTTCTGATTGTAAAGTACTTCTGCCATTTTCAATCCATCCTCTCTGATTTTTGATCTATTGATTGAATATTCAAACTAATGAAGGTGTAAAAATTCCTAAGCCCTTTACTGTAGCAGGGATTGTGGAGTGAACTCTGCGACTTGGGGCTGCTGCCCTCGTAAGAAAGCCGTAAGCCCAGTTCGCGCTAATTCCTTCACACCGTAAGGGCGGAGGAGGTCAATGAGCGCTTCCACTTTATCTGATTTTCCAGTAACCTGAACCGTCATGCTTTCTTTACTGACGTCGATGACGGTGGCACGGAAAGGTTCAATAATCGTTTGGATTTCGTTGCGGGTTTGAATGGTGCTGCCTACTTTAATTAACGCAAGCTCCCGAGCTACGATCGCTTTATCGGTAATGTCTGATACCTTTAGCACATCGATTTGTTTGTTCAGCTGCTTCGTTAATTGTTCAAGCTTTTGGCTATCCTCGACATCCACAACAAATGTCATTTTCGATATGCCTTCAGTTTCCGTACGACCAACGGAAATGCTTTCGATATTAAATTGTCGTTTGTGGAGGAGCCCCGTCACACGGTTTAAAACGCCGCTTCTGTTTTGGACGGTTGCTGTAATGATCCGTTTCATCGTTTCACCCCAATCATTTCGTGTAGCCCTTTTCCTGGGGCGATCATTGGATAGACATTTTCTTGCTGTAGAACGCGGCAGTCCATCAGTACGGGACCATCGTAATCAAACACATCAGCCAAGATTTGAGACAATTCGTCTTGTGACTGGACAAGTTCTCCTCGAATGCCGTAACTTTCAGCAAGTTTCACAAAGTCTGGCTGTGATTGAAGGAGGGATTGAGAGAATCGCTCTTCATAAAATTTCTCTTGCCACTGACGAACCATGCCGAGTGCACCGTTGTTTACGATAATAATTTTGACGGGTAGGTTCTGTTCTTTTAAGACAGACAGCTCTTGCAGTGTCATTTGGAATCCGCCATCTCCGACAATCGCAACAACAGGTTCGTCAGGGGAGGCGATTTGGGCGCCGATTGCAGCGGGGAAGCCAAAGCCCATTGTGCCAAGACCACCTGATGTGACCCAGCGATTCGGTTTGTTAAAGGAATAATACTGTGCGGCCCACATTTGGTGTTGCCCCACATCTGTTGTGACGATCGCGTTTCCTTCTGTAACTCTATGAAGAGCTGAGATGAGCCATTGTGGCACCATTTCTTCTTCAGGATTATCGAACCAAAGAGGGAAGTTCGCTTTGTTTCCGGATACCTCTTTTAGCCAATCTCCGTGATTCTTCATCTCCACGTCCATCTTCTCAAGTTCCATCAGGGCTTTCTTCGCATCTGCCACGATAGGAATGTGCGTTTTCACGTTTTTCCCGATCTCAGCAGGATCGATATCCACGTGAGCCACTGTTGCTTTTGGAGCAAAGTGATTTAAATTTCCGGTCAGGCGGTCATCAAACCTGGCACCGACATTAATGAGAAGGTCGCAATCGTAAAGCGCCATATTAGCGGAATACGTTCCGTGCATCCCAGCCATCCCAAGGCTTAATTCGTTCTCACCAGGGAAGCTGCCAAGTCCCAAAAGGGTAGTGGTTACAGGAAGGGCATGCTTCTCAGCAAAATTCTTCAATTCTTCCGATGCCCCCGCGTGAATAACACCTGCTCCAGCAAGAATGACTGGTTTTTTAGCATGGGCCAACGCTTCTTTTAATTTCGTTAGCTGAAGTGGATTCGGTTTGACCGTCGGCTGATATCCTTGCAGGAAGAAGGTCGTATCATAAGACTCTTCTGCCGTGCTTGATGAGATATCTTTTGGAATATCGACGACAACAGGACCAGGTCGACCAGTAGAAGCAATATGGAACGCTTCTTTCACAATACGAGGGAGGTCGCTTAAAGATTGAACCTGGTAGTTGTGTTTTGTAATTGGAGTGGTAATCCCCATAACGTCTGCTTCCTGGAAAGCATCTGTTCCAATTACTCCGCTGCCTACTTGACCTGTGAACACGACGAGTGGGAGAGAATCCATCATCGCATCAGCGATCCCGGTAATTAAGTTGGTAGCTCCTGGTCCAGAAGTGGCGATGACAACGCCAGGTTTGCCTGAAACGCGAGCGTAGCCTTCAGCTGCATGGATCGAACCTTGTTCGTGGCGGGAGAGAATATGATTAAATGCATCTCCTGCTCGGTATATCGCATCATAAATTGGTAAAACGGCCCCTCCCGGATACCCAAATAACGTATCAACACCTACTTGTACGAGTGTGTCAACGAGAAGGTCTGCTCCAGTTTTTGGAGCGGCTGCAAAAGACTCAGTTGGTTGCTGTGCCTGCTGTTTTGCTTCTACCTTCACCTGTAATCCCTCCATTTCATGTGATCTTGTTTATTCAAACTAGCTTAGCTAGTGATTCACTTTTTTCCATAATAAAAACCATCCCACCCCATATAAACTTCACGTGTTGTGAAGAGTTAGGGGCGAAATGGTTCTTTTCGCGGTACCACCCTGATTTCGCAGCTGTGTAACGTGCTGCCTTACGAGACGTAGAACAAGAGGATGTTCTTCGTCTCTTTCGATAACAGGTGCTCATTGTACACCTGACTTGAGCCTACTAAACTGGGTCGTTCAGCCAAGCACTCAGGGAGGATGTCAGAGTAAGGTGTATTTCCGGGCTTCCAGCAACCCCGGCTCTCTGTGAATACAGGTTCTTACTCCTTTATTCCCGTCGCAGATTTGTCGATATCCACTTTTTATACTTTCATGATTCCGCCTGTATTTGCGGAAGTAACGAGCTTCTGGTATTTGGCAAGGTAGCCACGACCATCGATTTTACTAGGGGGCTTTTCCCATGCCGCTCTTCGTTCTTCTAACACATCGTCTTCTACAAAAAGTTTAATCGTTCTTGCTTCGAGGTCAATCTGAATTGGATCCCCGTCAGCGACTAAGCCGATCGGACCACCTTCAGCAGCTTCAGGTGAAACGTGACCGATTGATATACCGCGCGTTGCGCCTGAAAAGCGTCCGTCTGTAATTAAAGCGACATCTTTATCTAAGCCTCGACCCGCAATGGCTGAGGTAGGGGCAAGCATCTCTGGCATGCCAGGTCCGCCTTTTGGCCCTTCATATCGAATGACGACCACGTGACCTGCTTGGACCGTTCCGTCATCAATTCCAGCCTGCGCTTCATCTTGTGAGTTAAAGACGATCGCTTTCCCGTTAAACTGCTTAATGGAAGGATCAACGGCACCAACTTTAATGACGCCACCATCAGGGGCAAGATTTCCGTAGAGGATCGATAAGCCTCCGACTGGGCTATACGGGTTCTCTTTTTCCCTAATAACATCTTTATTTAAGATCTCAGCGTCTTTTACGTTTTCGTAAACGGATTTTCCGGTAATGGTAACCCGGTCGCGATCAATCAATCCTTCAATCTGACACAGTTCACGGATGATGGCACTGAGGCCACCTGCATTGTGAACGTCTTGCATAGAGTAATCTGATGCTGGGCTAATCTTGGCCAAATATGGCGTTTTCTCGGCTATGCTATTCACTCGGCTCAAATCATAATCAACGCCTGCTTCATGGGCGATGGCTAGTGTGTGAAGGACTGTGTTTGTAGAACCTCCCATTGCCATATCCAATGCAAACGCATCGTCGAACGCTTTCTCTGTCGCGATATCTCTTGGACGAATGTCCTTCTTCACTAGGTCTACTAAATGATGCGCTGCCTCTTTAATAAGACGATGACGCTCATCTGATGTGGCTACAATTGTAGCGTTACCAGGTACCGTTACACCTAGCATTTCCATCAGAGAGTTCATGGAATTGGCGGTAAACATGCCTGAGCATGATCCGCAAGTCGGGCAGGCAGATGTTTCTAACTCGGCTAACTCAGCTTGGCTCATCTTTCCTTGGTTGTAGGCTCCAACGCCTTCGAAAACCGATACAAGAGAGAGGGGATCACCACTTGAAGATACCCCGGCTTCCATCGGTCCACCTGTTACGAAAACAGAAGGAACGTTCGTGCGCATGGATGCCATCAGCATTCCAGGTGTGATCTTGTCACAGTTTGGAATGAAGAACACTCCATCAAACCAGTGAGCATTAATGACGGTTTCAGCACTATCGGCAATAATCTCACGGCTTGGAAGGGAGTAACGCATTCCAATGTGTCCCATGGCGATACCATCATCAACACCGATCGTGTTAAATTCAAATGGAATACCACCAGCTTCTCGAATGGCTTCTTTTACAACCTCTGCGAATTTATTTAAGTGTTTGTGCCCTGGAATGATATCAATATAAGAGTTACAAACACCGATAAATGGTTTCTCAAGATCTCTTGTGTGCACCCCGGCTGCATGTAATAAAGAGCGGTGGGGAGCGCGGTCGATTCCAACTTTGATCATGTCACTTCTCATGATGGGTACCTCCTAACTAACAGCTACATCTTTTTTATTCTCTGGATAACACTGAACACCGTCACGTACGACAAGTTCACGGAATAATTGGAGCATGTGGTTGGTGACTTCACCAGGCAATCCGTTCCCAATCTGTCGTTTGTCGACGTCCACAACAGCGATTACCTCAGCAGCTGTTCCTGTTAAGAAGACCTCATCAGCCACATAAACATCGTGGCGTGTGAAAGGTTCTTGTTTGAGTTCATATCCATGTTCCTCGGCAAGGTCGATAATCGCATTTCGCGTTACACCTTCTAAAGCTCCGAGATAAACAGGTGGGGTATAGATCGTGCCGTTTTTCACAATAAAGATATTATCGGCTGATCCTTCTGTTACGTAACCTTGGTCGTTTAGCATAAGAGCTTCGTCTACACCGGCTTGGTTCGCTTCTAATTTCACTAGGATATTATTTAAGTAATTCAATGATTTTACTTGTGGACTTAGTACGTCTGGTCGATTGCGTCTAGAAGCAACGGATCCAAGGCGTAAACCTCGTTCATATAATTCCTTAGGGAAAAGCGCGAGTGCTTCTGCGATGATCACAACGCGTGGTGTAGGGCAGCTTGCTGGATCTAAGCCAAGGTTGCCAGGTCCGCGTGATACAACAACTCGGATATACGCGTCAGACAATTCGTTTTGACGGATTGTATCGACAATGACTTGCTTAAATTCCTCCTTTTCGTATGGTAACTCAAGCAAGATTGACTTCGCGGAGTCATAAAGGCGGTTCACGTGTTCGTCGAGTTTGAAGATGTTGCCGCTATAGGCTCTAATCCCTTCGAACACCCCGTCTCCATATAAAAATCCATGGTCGTAGACTGAAACGACCGCCTCTTCTTTTTTAACAAATTGGCCGTTTAGGAAAATCCATTGACTGCTCATACTTACACTCCTTCCCTTTAATGTATTAATGCTTAAACTCAGTAAAGTATGAATGGTGAAAATATAGCCCGATTGCTTCATCGAATTTTTTAAATTGAAACAAGGGGCAATAGGTTCATGAATCACTCGAGAAAATGTTGATCTGTTTTTCAATGAATGATTTAAATTATGGATAATCATAAGCCGAAAATAAGGCAAGGTCAACAGCTATTTACCAACTTTTCTGACAAGTGTGATAAATCAGATTATTAGAAAACGCTTACATCGTTGAGAGCGTTGAGCTTGGGAAAAACGAGAAGAAATCGAGAAAATAAAGAAAAAAAGTAAGAGGGTTTTTCTGGGGATTTGGCTTGTGTGGAGGGAGTATAAAACGGTGTTGAAGTAAAGATTTTATTTCTTTTTTTCTTATTTTTTTAGTGGGGTGTCGAAAGTGGGGTTTGGGTGTAGAAAGCGAGGGTGGAGTGTAGAAAGGAGCAGCGGAATGAAGAAAGAGAGAGGCGGAATGAAGAAAGGTAGCTGAGGACTGAAGAAAGCGAGGGTGGAGTGAATAAAGCTGATCTGAACTGTAGAAAGGAGCAGCGGAATGAAGAAAGACAGCCTGGAGTGTCGAAAGCAGCTCGTGAATGTGTAAAGTGGAGTTGGAATGAAGAAAGAGAGAGGTGGAATGAAGAAAAGTAGCTGAGGACTGAAGAAAGCGAGGGTGGAGTGAATAAAGCGGACCGAAATTGTAGAAAGGGGCAGCGGTATGTAGAATGACAACCTGGAATGCCGAAAGCAGCTCTCGAGTGTGTAAAGCGCATTCGAACTGTAGTAATAGAGCCGTGCACTGAAGAAAGGTTACCCAGCAGTGTAGAAACAGACGTCTAAGTGTCTAAAACGCACTCGAAATGCAGAAAAGAATCCAAGCAAATAAAGATCCAAAGTCATTTAATACAGTTATTTCTTACAAAAACCCTTCTTTCCACTTCTTATTCACGAAAAATGTAGATAGCACTGCCTTGTAACGGCTATAATAGAACAAGTAACCGTAAGAGCGGTAGAGTAGAAAGGATTTGTATAATGGAACAACAATCACCATTTTTTGAAAGCTTGAAACCTTTCATAAAGGATGCATGGAACAAAGCAGGGTTTTCTCGAGCCACTGCCGTTCAGAACGAAACAGCGCCTTTAATTGTGGAAGGTAAAGATGTCATAGCAGAAGCACCAACAGGGAGTGGGAAGACGTTAGCCTATCTATTGCCTGTTTTACAAAAGATTGATCCAGAGGCTAAGCAGGCTCAAGTCGTCATTTTAGCTTCCTCGCAAGAACTTGTGATGCAGATTTTCGATGAAGTACGAAAGTGGACGGAAGGAAGTGGCATCAAAAGTACATCCCTGATCGGGGGTGCGAATGTGAAGCGTCAGCTCGAGAAACTGAAAAAGAAACCTCATATCATTGTTGGGACACCTGGGCGTGTTAATGAGCTGATTGAGAAGAAGAAGCTGAAAATGCATGAAGTGAAAACAATCGTCCTAGATGAAGGAGATCAGCTGCTCGTACCAGAACATATGAAAACGATCCGTAGCATTATTAAGCCGACGCTTAAAGAACGCCAGCTGCTTGTTTTCTCGGCTACCCTTTCTGAAACAGCGGTAGAAGATGCTCGTAGCCTTATGCAAGAACCTGAAGTGCTGAAGGTTGAAGATAAAGAAACAGAACAGCCAGAGGTAGATCATTATTACATCGTAAGTGAAGGCCGCAAGAAAGCAGACACTCTTCGTAAACTTGTTTATTTAAAAGGGTTCAAAGGTCTTGCGTTCATGCGGGACATTGGGAACTTAACGGTGTTTGCTGAGAAGCTTGATTATCGCGGGGTTGATGTAGGTACCCTTCACGGGGATACGAAGAAGCAACAACGTGCGCAGGTTCTAAAGAAATTCCGTCGAAATGAATACAGACTCGTACTAGCAACAGATGTTGCTGCCCGTGGAATTGATTTACCTGATATTAATTATATTATCAACGTGGATCCTCCAAAAGAAACGGAGTACACTCACCGTGCAGGTCGGACTGGACGCCTTGGTTCTTCAGAGGGTACAGTTATTACGATTGTAACTCCTGACGAAGAGAAGAAAATGAAAAAGCTAGCCAAAGACCTTAACCTCAACATTAAGAAAACAGATATTTACAAAGGTCAACTAAAATAAACAAGAACCGCATGGGCTAACCTAAGCCATGCGGTTCTTTCATGTGTTAAAGCGTGCCAGACACCTATCAGTGCTGTAGAGTACTAAAGCGTGTCAGACACGCATCAATTCTTTAAAGCGCTAAAACGAGTTTAGGATTCTAAGTTCGTATAGGCTTCGTCGTAGCGCTGGGCGAGGTCGAAGTCTCTGGCGGATAGGCCTTTGACGTCGTGGGATGTAAGAGAAACGGTTACCTTCCCATAATCGACTCCAATGTAAGGATGGTGGTCTTTTTCTTCAGCGATTGCGGCTAATTTGTTCACAAACTGAATGCCATCTAAGTATTCGTTAAACGTAAAGGTTCTTTCGATTGAACCGTCTTTCCGTTCCCATTCAGGCACATCCTGTAGGGAGTGTTGAATTTCTTCTTCTGTATATGCTGCCATTATTAATCACCTGCTTTTGTATAGTAATATAATGATAGACCTTACTCCAGATTGATTTAGGAGCTTCTTTATCTTTTTACCTTTTTAGTCTTTCCTTTAAACGTTTTGTCATGTTATCATCACATCCTTTGGGAAATCTCTCACCCAAAGCCCATTTATGCATATTATTAGGATTATCTTGCTGTGATATGGGTAACGATAAGAAGAAGATTTATTTTTCAGGAGAGGTGAAACAGAAACAATGAGGCTTTTTACAAAAGAAGACATTAAAGCCGACAACGGACACTATGAGATTTTTCTGACGATCAACAAGCAACAATTGCTTAAGCACATTGATGATGAAATGCCAGCTTTTATTAAGAAACAAGCCATTGATCATATACAGGCAAGGTACGATCATGTTCCAATTCGAGTGGTTCGCATCATGATTGGTTCAATGCTCTACTTTTCATTTGCTGTCAACCAAAAGAAACAATTAAGTCCACTTACGTAAAAAAAGGCGTCTCCTTTATAAAAAGGGAGGCGCCTTTTTAAATAATTTGAAACACCAGCACAGCACACTGGTACCCGAAATAAATGCCAAAACCAATTAAAACAAGACTTGCGATAATACAAATGCTTCGCATAACAGCTTGGTTCATCAGTATACGACTGAAATGCACGGTTAAGGCGAGATTTAGATTCCAAAGCCCAATTCCCACAAACACTAAACTACTTGTAAGGAAGGCTTGGAGCTGATTGTCCTGTTGGAAACTAGAGCTTAGTACAGACCCATAAATACTAATCCAAAATAATAAATTCATTGGATTCGTTCCGGCTATGGTTAATCCTGTAATATACGATCTCCGTCTGACTTGAACCGATTGGCGATGAACGCTCTCTTTTGCTTCGTTTGGGACAACGCTTGCAAATAAATTGACCCAGCCAGAGTGGATCAGAATAAAACAACCCAGTCCCATTAAGGTAATCTTGACCCAAACCATCGTTAAAACCTGTGATAGCCCAAAGAACATTGCAGCCATCAATAAAAGATCAGAGCTCATCCCGCCAAGCCCGACTAAAAAAGCGGGCCAGAATCCATAAAGCAAACCTCGCTTCACAATTTCAATGTTGATGGGGCCAATAGGCGCCGCAATCGATAATCCCAGAATAATGGAACTAATCATGGTAGGAAACATAACGATACCCTTTCATTTAGCTTGTCTTTATTAGTAAATGAAAGGGGGAGTGAATTCAGAACATCGATTTATTGGTAACGCTCGAACGGGAAGATACTGGTATGGAGATTTTTTGAGAAGTACGCTACGGGTTTTCGGTCAAACACAGAAGAAGGGAGAAAATCTGTCAGGTCATTTATAGGCATCTCCACTTCAGCCTTCTGCAACTGCCAGTTTTGATGAAAAATCGGACCCTTATAGATTCGTTTCCCACGGTTCACCCAAAGGGCATAGCGTTCTGTGAGCCAATACATTAAAGACCCGGGTTGAGTTCTGAGTACTGGAGATACAGGCTTGTAGCGAGCATGAAAATGAGCCGGAGGGTATCCAGTATGGGTTCTGCGGCTTAGGAAATGGTACGTGCCATCTTGCTGATCGAGAGACATCCTAGCCGTTACGTAATTTAAGCCAAACACATACCTGGCTATGCCAACGCCTATGAGGTGATTTGCATCTAACGTATAAAAATAAACGCCAGGTTCGCCATTATAGGTTACATAGGTTCTGACGTTAAGTTCAAGTAACTGATTAAAACCAGGGACTGGTGGAAGTCCTCTTAGCTGGATGTTTTTCATTTGGAAGGGGACGATGGCAATCCAAGCCCAGCCTTCGTATGTATCGATATCGAAACAATCTGGCACATGTGGCCTAAGATCGTCGACTTTAACGGGCCAATGGATAAATATCAGGTCATTCCAATCTTGTTTCATAATCCACGATTTTTTCAAAGCATCACGCCTCCTTGATCGTTCTATGTATACCCATAGATGGGGAGGACCATGCATAAGAGTGTTTTTAGAGCGGCAGGAGGGAGAAGGTTCTCATACTATATTACATATGGTAAGGTAGTGGTATGTAATATTTTCCATTAAAGCTTAAGTGGACTTTTGCTAAACATGGGGGTGGGGAAGATAATCAGTTTTTATCTAATCAATATGGTGGCCGCGCTTGGTATCATACTAGGTGTTGTAGGAATTGTCCTTATGCTAATTCGAAGAGTCACACAACCTCGTAAAGAACTACAGGAGAAAGTGGATCATCTTGAACGTGAAGTAAGTGTATTACAACTTGAATTAAGGAAGGATCCTTAAACGTTCATTCATTCTCCATCAAAAAAAGAAGAACTTCCTTAAGAGGAAGTTCTTTTGCTGTTTAACAGGGTTATTTTAGGAGCTTTAAGAGCTCTTCATTACATTTTTCGCGCTCATCGTAAACAAGGCCATGTCCGCTAATTTCAAATGAAACGAACGTGGAGTCCTTAATTTCATTGTGTAAAATTTCGGAGAAGGCATAATCACAAATGTTGTCATCCTCACCGTGCATGATAAGGGTTGGCACGTTTACGTACTCTAACACGTGCCTGAGGTCTTCATCTCTTAAGGATTTGGCTGTCTCTATCGTTGCATGGGAACTGGCTTCTAATCCTAAATGGAAGAACCATTCGTCAAATGGTGCTGAGGTTGCTTTATGAAAGAAGTTACCGCCAAAGTCTTTTAAGGCTTTTGGTCGATCATTTTGGAAAGCATTGATCAGACCGTCTACTTCTTCTTGCGGCATACCGTGCTGGAATCCGTCCCGAGCCGTGAAGCTAGGGGCAGCGGCTCCGATTAGAATAAGCTGGGCTAGTTGATCGTTGGCGTGTTTCGTTGCGTATTGGATGCTAATTGGTCCGCCCATGGAAAAGCCGGCCAGGAAGAAGTTTTTAAGTTCTAACGTTTCCACAACCACTTTTATATCGTGAGCGAGTGTATCGTAGTCATAGCCAAATGCCGGTTTATCAGATTGTCCAAATCCACGCAGATCAATGCCGATAAAGCGGTAGCCTTTCTGTGGAAGTTCATTCATTTGGTATTCAAACATCTTATGATTTAAAGGCCATCCGTGGATGAAGACGATGGGCTGTCCTTCGCCAATATCTTCTACAAAAAGCTTTACTCCAGATTCTACTTCAATAAAATGTGACATCCTAACACTCCTTTTAGTTGCATAGCTAGTGAACTATTTCCCTCATAATGGAAGGATAAACCCGTGGATGAGTGACCGGGAAGGATGCTTTAATGAGAGATAAAGTGGTTGGGGAAATAAAAAATACGCCCTGATTAAGGGCGTATCAAAAGATTATTCTTTATCGAACCAAAGAAGTTCTTGGTCATCGACGAATCCGTTATAGTTAATGAGAATTTCCTCACCAGCTTTAATATCCGTGTAAGCGTAAAACTCGAACGTATCGTTATCAAAATTAATGACGTAATTTGAATTCGGTTGATACGAGTGGTTAAACAGCATTCCGTACCCTAAAAGAAGGGCCGTGTGATTCGCTCCATATTCAAAGGCATAGTCAGCCAGGAGCGTTTTCTCAATATGCTCATGGTCTTCATTTGGATAAGGTATGACCGGGGCTTCGTGGATTAGTTCACGCTTCTCAATATCACGCGTAGCGAAAACGCCTCTGTTATACTCTCCATCAGAGAGACTTGATGTCTTAATTTCAATCATGTGTATCACCACGCATTCTAATAAACTATACCCAGTCTGACACGTCTCACCCAAAAAAACAACCCCGCCCTTTACCGCAGTGAAAGAATAAAGCGTGCCAGACACCCTTTTGCGCTGTGAAGTACAGCTGGGTGTCAGACACGCTTTCGTGCTGTAAAGACTTGCAGGGTGTCAGACACCGTGGTTTAGTCTTTGAAGATACCAAATGGCTTTCCTACTGGTAAGGTTACGCGGCCGAAGTGTGTGTTTAAGACACTTGCAGCGGAACCGTAGAAGCTTAAGAGGGCGATGCAGAATTCTGCAATCGCTGCTAGGGTGTGCATCCCTTCAGGCATAATGCCTAGAGTAGAGAAAGATAGTCCAATAAATAAGAAATCAATAAAGACGAAGATAAAGAACAAGACTTTATGAGTTTCCATAGCGCCAATCGTCATAAAGACACTAAAGATTAAGTATCCAATGTAAGCCATCCCTAGCTGATTAGGGTCTACCGCTGCCGCTGCTGCTTCGCCGAAAACGCCAAAATCAATTAACCACGAAGTTCCCACACCAAGCCAGAATAAGCCAAAAGCTCCAAAAGCAGTGGTTCCGAATGTATTGTTGTGTTTAGCATCCAGAGAACTCGCGATGAGCTGTGCGATCCCTCCTAAGAATATGGCCCATGGCAAGACAAATGAGACGCCGTCAGTCCAGCCTAATTTAGCGGATGATGCGACAAGCGTTACCATGGCAAGGCCAAACAGCCCGATAGCAGATGGATCGGCCGTTGCTACTTGGACCTTTTGCGTTGTTTGTTGTTCATTCATGATGATACCTCCTATTAAACATACTTAGCTAATTTACATAAAAATGAGGTGCTATGCAATAGATTTTCTCATGTAAGCGTCATTTTCATTGTTCGCTCTCATTGAACGTAAAAAGAGCTTGCGTAATGCCTGTTAAAAATTTTGGAGTGAGATTAATTGAGTTAGAGGGGAATCCATAGGTGAAAAAGAAACTATTCATTAAGTACAATTTCTAGTATAGAGGGGGATGGATATGAAGAGGTGGAACGTCTGGTGGATTGGCATCGTGCTCTTATTAAGTGGATGTGGCTCGGCTTCTATTCCGAATGGTTCCGATGAGGAAGGTGACTCAAATGATTATTACGAATCTGCTGAAGGCTTGGAAGGAGAATCTTTAAAAGAAGAGCTTCACAGGATTATTGATGATCATAAGGAATTATCCTATGACGACGTGTGGGATGCGCTTCGTCAAACCGATGAAGACCCGGGGAATGCAAGCAACGTCTTGCTCCTGTACAAAGGAGCCTCTATTTCAAAAAATGAAAACGGCGGCCTTGTGGATGAGTGGAACCGCGAGCACGTCTGGGCTAAATCTCACGGTGACTTCGGAACCCGTAGAGGTGCAGGGACCGATCTGCATCACTTACGCCCTACGGATGTTTCTGTTAATTCGACCAGGGGCAACTTGGATTTTGACAATGGTGGCTCATTGCATTCAGAAGCCCCGGATACCTATTACGATTCAGATTCATGGGAGCCGCGTGATGAAGTGAAAGGGGACGTGGCTCGAATGATCTTTTATATGGCAGTACGCTATGAAGGAGACAGCGGTGAATTGGACTTAGAGATAGCGGATGCCGTTGGTACAAGCGGGCCAACGCTCGGGAAGCTCTCGACCTTGAAAGAATGGCATGAAAGTGATCCAGTAGATTCATTTGAACAAAATCGAAACGAAATCATTTTTTCAGCCTATCAAGGAAATCGAAATCCCTTTATTGACCACCCAGAATACGTAGAGTTGATTTGGTGAGTGACGATCAAGAAAAGTAGGTCCCTGAAAAGACGAACATTTTAGTTTTGGTAATAAAAAACATTCGTGATTTTGATTGAATCGATTTAATTCTTCTGTTACAGTTACCTTGTAACCACCTAAAAATTTTATCACTCGTATATTCTCAGTAATACGGTCTGAGCGTTTCTACCTGGTTCCCATTGAAAGAACTAGACTACGGGTTGAAGTATAGCCATGGACAGCTTCATCTATGTTGCTGTTCATAAGAAACACTACAATGACGTTTGTATAGGTTTCTCATACTTTAACTTTGCTGGTCTGGAAGGTAGAAAGGATTCTACCTTCCAGACCTTTTTTATGGAGAAAAATAAGACCCTGATCGAATGACGAGGGAATCGGTAAAAGGTTTAGGCGACAACTAGATTTCTCAAAAGGAGCGATGTAACATGAAGCAAAACGTATTCACAAAACAAGTAGCCATCATTGCAACATTATGTCTTATCTTACTGGCAGGATGTAGTTCCACGGCAGAATCACAAACATCTGAAGAAGAGGTTCAACCGATTCTGGTTCAGGGTCCGATGCCAATTGAAGCGGAAAACTTCGCCGATAAACTATCAGATGTGGAAGAAGAAACATCCGGCACATTTGTATTTTATAAAGGAAAGCTTGATGGATATCCTGTCATCGTTGCGAAAACAGGTAAAGGAATGGAAAACACAGCTGCTGCAACTGCCGTAGCAATCGAACTTTATAACCCTGCAGCGATTATTAATCAGGGTACTTCAGGAGGACACGATCCGAATTTGAATGTATTTGATATTGTGTTAGGTGAAAAAACGACAAACATTGGCTCTCTTAAGACAGGAGACCGAGCGGACGGAGAAGGAATCAAGCCAACGAACTGGATTCCAATGGACTTAATGGCTTCTGAAGGAAGTGCAGGAGAGGACCCTGATGCGGAGAAAGCTCGATTCTTTGAAGGGGACGAAGATCTTCTTGCCGCAGCAAAAGCGGTTAAAGATGTCCATACAGAAGGAAAAGTCGTTGAAGGAACGATTGGGTCTGCGGATGTATGGAATAATGAAGTCGACCGCATTCAATGGTTCCACGAAAATTACGGCACATCTGTAGAAGAGATGGAAGGAGCAGCAGGGGCTCAAATCGCAAAAGCGTATGATGTTCCTTTCTTAGGTATTCGCATTCTTTCTAATAATAAAACAAATGGTGGACAGTATAACCCTGAAACAGCTAGCGCTAATCAGGAATATGTGTTTGAGGTTGTAAAAGAATATATCGATTCTTATGTAGAGAAGTAAGTTTGTATACACATGCGGTCCTAGACCGCATGTGTATTTTTTTCCACTCTTTGGAGCTGATATATGTTACTTAGATGGAGCCGCCTGTGTTTGATGAGTGCTTGGGTTTGCTCGGGGACAACTCGCTTTCCTGCGGGGAGATGGGGAGCCTCCTCGTTCGCTACCGCTCTCTGTGGGGTCTCCCCTAGGCTCTTTCCCCCGCGGGAGTCTCGCTGCCACCGAGCAAACCCAGGCTATAAGGAGAGGCAGCTCTGAGGCACGAAAGAAGAGAGCTCTCATACTCACATGGCATGTTTTCGTTAATCCATAACTCCCCGACAGGAAAGTGAGTGGTTTCCAAGCCCGCCTTACGCCCACCTTAAAGCAAACGAAAACATTCTCTCTTAGCAAAGTCTTATTTATGTAATTTTACCTTTGACTTAGCACCTCTACCGTGCTAAATTCAAAGTAGAATGAACGTTCTATCTAAACTGGAGGTTTGCCATTGAGTAAGAAGAGGAAACAACTCTTAAACGTAGCAGAACAATTATTTTACGATTACGGATTTCATGGGGTTGGTCTGAAACAAATTATACAAGAAGCCAATGTCGCAACGATGACCCTTTATAATCACTTCTCTTCAAAAGATAAGTTAGTCGAGGAGTCGATCAGAAACCGTGAGGAGCGGTATTGGGCGTATATGGATACGGTGGATGAACATACAGAAACACCCTTTATTGAATTAGCGAAACAACACGGACAATTTCTAAAAGAAGTCTCCTATCAAGGCTGTATGTTTTTAAGAGCCATTGAAGTGTACTCAGAGACTAATCCAGAGATTGCCCAAATTGCCCGTGATCATAAAGACAAGCTACTCCGTTTTTTTGAAGACCTTGGAGAAAGCATTGGAATTAAGGAGCACAAAGATTTCTCTTATCAATTCCTATTGATTCTAGAAGGTGCGACCTCCATGACACAAATAACAGATTCGGAGCAAGCAACCGCACACGCCATCACCATGACAAAACGATTACTAGATACTTACCATTAAAAAAACGGCATCCGAACCTTGGGTACCGTTTTTCCTATAGGCTAAACTCAATCGAATACAAAGCGTGACTGCGTTGATCTGCTTGCCCATTTGGTGAGCGTATCTTTTTACACAAAAGTAGAAAGAACGTTCTATCTAAATTTAAAGAAAGGTGGAATGAATTATGAAATTTACGAAACTCGTTTTTCCCGGTGTAACGATGATCGCGGTTACGTATGGCCTGGCCCGCTATAGCTATGGTTTATTACTTCCAAACATTCATGCCACCTTCGGCATGTCAGATCTAGTATCTGGTATTATTTCTTCATTATTTTATCTCGCATACTGCTTTACCATCCTCTATTCGACGGTCATGACGTCGAGGAAAGGTCCAAGGCAAATGATTCTGCTCGCCGGTTCATTTGCGTTATGTGGACTACTGATTATTAGCGGGGCAAGGTCAGAGTGGGCCCTTGGAATCGGTGTGCTCTTAGCAGGGGGCAGTACAGGGCTCGTGTCACCCCCTTATGGAGCAGCGATCGCCTTGTGGATTAAAGAGCCTTTACAAGGAAAAGCCAATACTTGGATTAACGCTGGTACGAGTATTGGAATTGTGGTGACAGGGGCAGCAGCCATTCTGTTAACGCCTCATTGGCGCATGACTTATGCGATTTATGCAGCCATTGCATTTCTCGTGTTGATCTGGAATTACAGGATCATTCCTAAAGAAGAATCTTCGCTTCGATTTGAACAAGGTCGCTTATCGCTAAGAGGGCTAAAAGGGAGTCCTTCCATTGTTATAGGATCGATTTTAATGGGAGCCTCAAGTGCTTGCTTCTGGACATTTTCTCGTTCTTATATTGAAGTCTCCGGTGATTATACAAATCTAGAACTCTCTCTTTTTTGGATCGTCATTGGTTTATTTGGAACGCTAAGCGGGCTGGGAGGCGCTGTCATTGAGAAGATTGGCTTGCAAGCAGCCTATACGATATTTGGAATCATGATGGGGATTGCTCCCATTCTTCTAGCAGTAGCTCCTGAGGATCTTTTCTTAGCCTATACCGCAGCGGCTTTATTCGGCATTGCCAACCTGTTTATGTGTGGACTCCTTATCGTCTGGGGCATCCGTGTTTTCTCCTCGAACGCTTCCCTTGGTATCGGGGTGCCGTTCTTAATGCTATCAATCGGTCAAGTGATCGGATCCATTGCGGCTGGTGGATTAATAGGTGGTATTGGATATGCGTTAACCTTTTTGGTCTATGGCAGCCTTTCGATCATCGCTTCTTTCTTGCGGACAGCTTAATGAAATAGCCATCTTGTAACGCAAAAAAGCCTCTAATTAAGAGGCTTTTTTTTGTGTATGGAATGGCTTTACCTATAAAGGCATAATCGATACGATCTGCTGGATACGTATGAAAAAGGTGGAATCTCCTATTTGAAGCACGATATGATCTGGCTGTACTTCTGTTAAGGTTCCTCGTGTTGTATCTTTAGTAGTTTCGATAATCAATTCTTTTCCAACAACGGTTTGGAGGCGTCTGATTACGAATGGGTCTACCAATGTCTGGTATTGCGGGGTGGCCCAGTCTTCCCGCCAGCCTGTATGTTGATAATACATCGGATCCCTCCTGAAACAAATATTCCTATACACTATGCAGTTTGTGGGAGAGGGGTTCCCTTACTTGAGTAAGCACCGAACTCTTCCAGTGTTGCCAACAATTAATAGTGAAAATCGTTCTAGCCATGTGTTACGTTGATATCAGAAAATAAAGCACTGGAGGTCGATGCGACGTGTTAAAGAAATTTGGATTAATCGGGATGATCGCTTGTTCCATTTTTGCATTTTCATTCCCAGGCCAAAGTGAAGCACATGCCAATACTCATACCGTCCAAAAGGGCGAATCATTTTATAAAATTGCGACAAAATACGGAGTCTCCTCAAAGCAGCTTCAAGAGATGAATGATAAAGAAACTTCTGTAATTCAACCAGGAGAGCAGTTGAAACTTCCTGTCGTTCCTGACGATTATGAACGCGACTTATTGAGTCGTCTTGTGGAAGCGGAAGCTAAGGGTGAGAGCTATGCAGGGAAAGTTGCCGTTGCAACAGTCGTCTTAAACCGTGTTGAAAGTGATCTATTCCCTGATTCCATTCATGGTGTTATTCACGATGGGATTCAGTTCTCCCCTGTATTAAATGGAACCATTAAACAACCAGCAAGCGCTGAGTCCAAGCGCGCTGTAAAAGAAGCTCTAGCTTACCAGGGCTATGACAACGAATCTCTATTTTTCTATAATCCTGACAAAGCTCAGAGTGACTATTTAAGTGAAAAAGAAGTTACAACGGTTATTGGAGATCATGTATTCTTAAAATAATAATAGATGGAAAAAGAGCCCCATTCTTATAAGAATGGGGCTCTTTGTTCTATCTTTTTTACTCTCCAGAATAATTGCTCTCAGGCAGCGTATCCCAGAAGGAAGCGTCAGTAGATTCTAATGAATCATCAGCGAGGGCTTCAAGGGTCGCTTTCATGGCCACAACAGCTTGCTGAATTAAATATCCATTGCTCTTTTGGCCTAACACATAATCCTCACGATAATGGTCCGCCATGCCTCTCATTTCAAATAGAAGGGTGGATATTCCATATTCTGCAGCCAGACCGTTTCGGCTAATGGTTTGGGCGTCTCCACCTGGATATTTCGAAAGGAGGCCGTATCCTTTTGAGTCAACGGCATTGTAAACTACCGCTCCCAGTTTCTTAGATTGTTCTCTGACTTCTTCATCTACCTCAGCATTGGTTGGATATAATATTGAACCGGATACGAGCTCACCCGTGTCACCAAGCGTCGTTTGGGTACCTTGATGGTGAAGGTCAATCATGTAATCTGGGCTATACTTTTGCAATACGTTTTCATGAAGAGCTTTCGTTTCTGGTTGTTCACGATCAACGTGATCCCGGTTTAAATCCACACCATTGGCGTTATATCTTGTGTGTGTACCAGAGACGTAATCATCTAATGAGAAGTTTACATCTCCCTCAGCACCATCCACATTTAGTCTTGGAGCAACAAGGATATTGACGTTTTCTATGATATGTTTTACTTCTTTACTATTGTTCGTTAAGTATTTAATGAGCTTTAGGGCACCTTCTGTTGTTAAAGTTTCGTTGCCATGTTGTTGAGTAAGGAATAGAATCGTCGGATTATCCTCGTTCATCCCAAACTTCGCCAAGTAAAGATCCCGGTCCTTAACCGACTGTCCATACACTTCTAGTTGTAACGCTTCTGATTTTTGATCAAGTTTATGAAGAAGGTCAGACATTTCTTCATACGAATGAAGTCGCTCATTTTGAATGGTTTCATTGCCGTTATAGTTCGGTCCGTTTGGTCCATTTGTTCCGGCAAAAATGGTACTGGTGTTGGCTGTGAGTCCTGTTGTGGTGAGTAAAGCTCCTGCTAACGTAAGAGTAGCGAGTTTTCGTTTCATTGATCATTCCTCCTTTAAGTCTGTATGCGTACTCTTCTTTCTTTTCTTGTGAAACACCTTTCGCAAAAGAACGATTTCGTCCTTATTCACTAGCAGAATGGATGGAAAGTCTTGCTTGTCTAAAGCCCAACACACACGATCTCCGTCTTTTGTATGGAGAAGTTGGTACTAGAAATAGGTGGGTTCATTACATAAATTTGGAGGTTATCGTAGGGGGGAGGAAGAAGTAAGTTATACAGAAAGGAGAGGGAGCATGGTCAAACAATTATATATCGTACGTCACTGTAAGGCACAAGGACAAGAATCAGAAGCGCCACTGACTGCGGAAGGACAGGCAGAAGCCCTAGCATTACGCTCATTCTTTCAACAAAAGAGAGTGGACCGGATCATCTCAAGTCCTTTTAAACGTGCTATTCAATCCATAGAACCACTAGCAGCAGAAAGAGGGGTGGCGATTGAAGAGGACCATAGGTTAAAAGAGCGCGAGTTAAGCGACAGACCTCTGTCAGATTGGCTGGAGAAATTAGAGCGAACCTACTCTGATAAAAATTTAGCCTATAGCGGGGGAGAGTCTAGTCATGCTGCTACCGAACGAGCGAAGGCTGTTATAGATGAACGGATGCAGCAGGATGAGGAAGCCGTTCTTCTCGTCACCCATGGAAATTTAATGTCGTTAATTCTCGGAGAATACATTGAAAACTTTGGATTTGGAGAATGGAAAAAATTGAGTAATCCGGATGTGTACAGAATCAATATCGAGAGCAGGTCAGCAGAGCGAATATGGAAGGAGGGAGAATGGTGAACCAATGGGTCGGTGCATCTGGAGTTTGTGTGAATGAGGATAATGAAATACTAATGGTGCTCCAAGGAAAACCAGAAGAAGATAAGAAATGGACCGTGCCATCTGGTGGTGTAGAAGGAGGGGAATCTTTTAGAGACTGTTGTAAACGAGAAATCAATGAAGAAACTGGTTATCAAGTAGAAGTCGTTGAAGAGCTCAAAGTGAAAAAGGGGTGCTATAAGTCGATTCACTTTGAGGTCCATTATTTTAAAGCAGAAGTCATCGGTGGAACGAGGAGGATTCAGGACCCGGATGGACTAATTTTAGACATTGACTGGAAGTCCCGTGAAGATCTTAAGACTCTCCCGCTATCCTTTCCTGAGGACCTCGAATTTTTGCTTCGTTTTCTTACATAATGCAGAAGAGCCACTCATTAGAGTGGCTCTTTTTCTATTCCATTTCGTCATCTCTATACTCCAGTATATCCCCGGGCTGACAATCAAGCGCTTTGCAAATCGCATCAAGCGTCGTCACCCTGATCGCTTTCGCTTTACCATTTTTTAAAATCGACATATTCGCCATTGTGATCCCGACCCGCTCCGATAGTTCTGTTACACTCATCTTTCGCTTTGCGAGCATCACATCAATGTTGATAATAATCGCCATGTAGATTCACCTCAAACTGTTAGGTCGTTCTCTGTTTTAATCTCTGTTGCCTTTTTAAGAAGCTCTTGAAGGACGGTAGAAAAGACGGAGATGATTAAGGATGCAAAAATAATCGAAAGCCCCATTAAAGCTACTCCAGGATGAAGCGCGCTTTGGGTCATTAAAACAACCATTCCAATCACATATACCCCAACAATAATGAGGGCGTTGTATTTTATCTTTCGTAATAACTCAACAGCCCGTTCTGAGAAAGCTGTTTTCTCTTCAATTAGCTGTAAAAGTTGATAAGCCTGAACAAGCGCCATTACAAAGGGAACAACCGTCCCGTTCACACCCACTAATACAGGGTACTGCAAATAGCTGAATTCAGGAAATGATTCGACTGCGTCACGGGCTAAACGCGGCAGCGCGAATAAGCTTAAAGAAATTACAATGATTCCGAATAAAATCAGGGATATTTTCAAAAAAATCGTCGTTCCTCGTGTCATAATGCACCTCGTTTTATTCTGTGATACTTTCTATTATAAAGTTAAATTTATTGATTTACAATAAATAATTATCTGTTTATAATAACATTGTGCGTTTAAGGAACGATTTGGTAAATCAATTTGAATTGTGCACAAAGGGGGAGTTTTAATTGAGAAAAAAGGTAGTGAAGGGAATTATTCTCCTTGCGCTTCTAGTAGGGATAACGATTTTTGGTCCGTATAATGTGATCCTCGAATTTAATGAAACAAACGCTGTTCAACGTGTCATCACTTCAGACAAAGCCTTAAAGGGATTAAAGATTGTTGATGTGGACTACAGAGGTTCCGACACGTACTTCATCCAAACAAGCGATGGTGATCGTTTGAAGAATTTTATTGTGATGAAGGATTACACCTCGGTTATGAATGGAAACTGGAAAGTATTCGAACAAATGCCAGAAGAACACCCCTTTTAATCGAGCTAGACCCGAAAGGAGGAAAGGATGTGCATTGAATGATGGGTCTCTCGATTGTATTTCTCATCCTAATCATTGTCGTTGCAACCATTGTGTTTCATATTCTTGTTGAAACCGTTCAAGAAAGGGGAATCGGGCCTGTCCCAAAGAAGTTGACGCTGTTGAGCTGTACATTACTAGGTTTGCATGTGGTTTTCTTTATGGCTAATGGATACTCCTATATACCTGAACGATTCGTTGAGATTCTTTTCCCTGCCTTCAGCTTATCCGCAGGCATTTTCGGGAACATCAGCGCTCTCCGGGAAGTGAATCATAATCGATTCGTAGCTATTTTGCTCAGTTGTTTTTCCACCTTTAGCATTCTGTTTTGCTATTTACTTTATGGGATCTCACAGATGTGACGTGTAACATTTTAGAGTTTTATATCGTCTGTAAAAGAGAGGGGGATGGATATGCGTTTTATTGCATTGTTTTTCTGTTTAGTCTTGGCAGCTTGTCAAACCACCGAAGACCCTGAGGTACATAAAGTGGTGGATACATTTGAAGAAGCGGGCATTGAATTAGAACGGTCCCCCTTATCAGGAAAGTCTCCCTTTAATTTAGTCTCTTCACGTGAAGCTCATTATTCTTCTGAAGAAGGGGAACTCATTATTTTTTATGACACGAATGATTTTGGAAGGGTTAAAAAAGAGCTTCGTTCTCAACTGTCAGAAATGGAGTGGCTTTATGAACCTCGCCTTCATTTTAATGAAGACAGTGCGATCTTGTTTGTTCCCACCCGACCCATGTCTGATTCCAGCCAAGTGTGGGAGATCCTCAGCCGATAATGGACATAGGGGAGGAAAATGGGTACAATAACGAGAGTAAAGAAGAGACTGGATAAGGACGTGAATACGATGAAAGATCGCTCATTTCTATACATAATTGGTGGGGTTGGGATCCTATCGTGGATTCTTTATTTTCTGGCCTACTATTCCCATTACAAAATGCATTATATCGTTGAAGGATTGATCTCGATAGTCGTTGCTACGGTCGTATATTTCGTGTTAGTAGCAAGCTTTTTCCGCGGGAATGGCGGTAAAAAAGTGACCGGCACGACACTTGGGTTAATAGCGGTAGCCTTTATGGTGGTCCTCGCTATCTAAAGGGTGAAAGCCGAAATAGGCTTTCGCCTTTTTTGGCAGCTTTCAATCACCGATCAAGGGTTTTACATGAAAAACTGATATAGTAGAAAGAAAAGAAAGGGGTGAATCCATGAATCAGAAAAGCATCAGACAGAAGCTGGACCAACACACCCCTGGCATCCTTGGAGAAGAGGCTATGAAAAAATACTCCCTATTTCTCCCGATTATTGAAAAAGAAGGCGAACTCCACCTGTTGTTTGAAGTTCGTTCCCACACGATGAGGCGACAGCCTGGAGAGGTGTGTTTCCCAGGTGGAAAAATGGATCAGAACGATCGGGGGCCGAAGCACACAGCGGTCCGTGAAGCTTCAGAAGAACTTGGCGTTCGCCCAGGGACCATGACGGATGTATACTCATTGGGGCAAATGATCTCCCCGTTTGGGATGAAAATTGAAGCCTACGCTGGTTTGCTTCACTGTGATGAGAAAGAGCTTCAACCGAATCCAGATGAAGTGGCGGAAATCTTCACCGTTCCTCTTGAGTTTTTCCTAGAAAATGATCCGAGTGTTCATTATGTCCAAATGGAGATCAAGCCAGAAAGTGATTTCCCGTACCACCTTATTTCTAACGGGGAAGACTATGAATGGCAAGCTCGGAAGTACGAGGAATATTTCTATCAGTACAACGACCATGTAATATGGGGGTTAACCGCCCGCGTCTTGCGCTCGTTTGTTCATATGATTCGCTAGGACCTGGCTACATGCCGGGTCTTTTTATGTGTAAAGCTGGGTAGCGGCTGGGGGGTTGAACCTGAGTCAGCCGATGGGGGCGAAGCAGGTGGAACTTGAGCCGTAACGCTCGGGGCTTGAGCCAGAAATCCTCATTATGAGCCGTACTCCACGAACTTGAGCCAGTAACAGCAAACATGAGCTGTCAAAAAACGTTCATGAGCCACTATCGTAAAAAGTGGAGCCAGTAGCCCCTATCTTTGAGTCAGTACAACCTAAACTTGAGCCGCCGCCCGGCTAGCAGCTAGAGCTTGAGCCAGAACGCCCGGGACTTGAGCCAGAAATCCTCATTATGAGCCGTACTCCACGAACTTGAGCCAGTAACAGCAAACATGAGCTGTTAAAAAACGTTCATGAGCCACTATCGTAAAAAGTGGAGCCAGTAGCCCCTGTCTTTGAGTCAGTACAACCTAAACTTGAGCCGCCGCCCGGCTACCAGCTAGAACTTGAGTCAGAACGACCGAACTTGAGCCACCGCCCGGCTAGCAGCAAGAACTTGAGCCAGAACGCCCGAACTTGAGCCGCCGCCCGCCTAGCAACAAGAGCCAGAACGCCTGAAACTCGAGCTACTACCATCTCCATGCCATCCCCCTCTAAACACACCTCTCCCAAAAAAGCTACCGCACAAGACTCTCCACAATTTCCTTATTCTTTTCTTTAAAGACCGCATTATGAGACGACACCATTCCCTTAGCTGTTGCATCAGGTTCAATATATTGCTTTGCTTTATTGACTGCATTGGCGGCATCTTGAAACGCTCCGGCAATGAGATTGAGCTTGCCGTCGTGAGCTAAAATGTCACCAGCGGCGTACAACCCCGGGACAGATGATTCACTATTTTCGTTTCCTGCAATGTAATAATGATTGGTTCGTTCAACTCCGACCTGGCTGTGGTCAAGGAGAGAAGCATCTTGGTCAAATCCATGATTGATGAGGACTTCATCTACAGGAACCGCATATGACTCTCCGCTTTTATGATCGAGAAGTTCGACGGTTTCAATGTGGTGCCCATCCTGTGTACAAAGCTTTGTGATTTCAGTATGAAACAAGCAGGTAGCGTCGCTTTCAAGTAGTTGGGACACTTGGGCTTCGTGGCCTTTTAGTTCCCCTTTTCGATAAGAGACGAAGACTTTCTTAGCAATAGGGGTCAATTCGTTCGCCCAATCAATAGCAGAGTTTCCGCCTCCTGATATGAGGACCGTTTTATCTTTAAATTCTTTTAACGACTGAATAGTGTAGTGAAGGTTTGAGACTTCAAAACGCTCGGCCCCTTCGATCTGAAGCTTTTGAGGTTTTAAAATGCCACTGCCTACGGCTACAATGACCGTTTTGGACAAATGAATAGCACCAGAAGAAACGGTTAGTTCGAATAGACCGTCTTCATTTTTATGTATCGATTCTACCTTTTCTCCTAATACAACCTCTGGGTCAAATGAAAGACCTTGTTTGACTAGATTCTCAATAAGTTTCTCACCAGGAGTAGGGAGCAATCCTCCAACATCCCATACAATTTTCTCAGGATAGACATGAACCTTGCCTCCAAGCTGAGGCTGAAATTCAATGATCTTGGTTTTCAATTCACGTAAGCCGCTGTAGAAGGCGGAATAGAGCCCAGCGGGTCCACCACCAATAATCGTAACGTCAAAACATTCCGCGTTTTGCATAGTGCCACTCCTCTTTTTAACAGAATAAAGTTCTAGTTGACATCGATTCTCATTCCCATTATAGTTACATTGTACTGGTAATGATAATCGTTATCAACTCAAAATGTGCACATTTTGAAAATTAGGAGGGTACATATGACTCGCCTCTATACGGAAAACGTGAATGTGGGATACGGAGAAAAGACAATTGTAAAGGATTTAGATGTAGAGATTCCCGATCAGCAAGTGACCACAATTATTGGGTCAAACGGTTGCGGGAAGTCGACACTTCTAAAAGCGATGACGCGCATCCTTTCTCATCAGTCTGGCTCAATTATGATCGACGGGGAAAGCATTGCACGCCAAAATACGAAAGAACTGGCTCGTAAGCTCGCGATATTGCCTCAAAATCCTGAAGGAGCTAGCGGGTTAACAGTAGGTGAACTCGTTTCTTATGGTCGTTTCCCTTATCAGAAAGGGTTCGGTCGTTTGAATAAGCGGGACATGGAAATGATTGAATGGGCTCTTGAAGTGACGGGGACCACACCGTTTAAATACCAGGCGGTCGATTCATTATCCGGTGGGCAGCGGCAACGGGTTTGGATTGCGATGTCACTCGCGCAGGAAACGGATATGATTTTTCTCGATGAACCAACGACTTATCTTGACATGGCTCATCAGCTTGAGGTGCTTGAACTATTACAAAAGCTTAATCAGGAAGAAGGACGTACCATTGTTATGGTCCTCCATGACTTGAATCAAGCGGCTCGTTTCGCTGATTATATTGTAGCCATGAAGGACGGGGAGATTGTGAAAGCTGGGAGTCCTGAAGAGGTCATACAGCGAGATGTCTTAAGAGACGTATTTCATATTGATGCCGAGATTGGGAAGGATCCAAGAACACATAAACCAATGTGTATAACTTATAACTTATGGAAGGGAGAACAACAAAATGAAGAAGATTCAACTCACGCTGCTTCTTATGCTGGCGCTTGTTCTTAGTGCTTGCTCAAATAGTGCTGGAGGAAACACAGAGGAAAGTGAAACGAATAATGAGGAGGCAGGTTCAGGGACGTTTACATACCAATCTGAAAATGGGCCTGTTGAGGTTCCGAAAAATCCTGAGCGTGTCATCGTCTTATCCTCATTTGCTGGGAACTTGATTAACCTTGATGTGAATTTGGTTGGTGTTGATTCTTGGTCGAAGAACAATCCACGATTCCAGGAAGAGCTTGAAGGGGTAGAGGCTGTAACGGCTGATAACCTGGAGAAGATTATCGAAATGGATCCTGATCTTATTATTGGATTATCGACTACGAAGAATATTGATAAGTTAAAAGAAATTGCCCCAACTGTAACCTATACGTATGGGAAAGCTGATTATCTAGAGCAGCATATTGAGATCGGAAAGCTTGTAAATAAAGAAGAAAAAGCACGCGATTGGGTAGAAGACTTTGAGAAACGTGCTCAAGAAACAGGAGAGAAAATCAAAGACAAGATTGGTGAAGATGCTACCGTTTCAGTCATTGAGAAATTCGATAAGCAAATCTATGTGTTCGGTGATAACTGGGGACGAGGTACGGAGATTCTCTATCAGGCAATGGGACTGAAAATGCCTGAGAAAGTGAAAGAAATGGCGCTTGAACCAGGTTACTATGCGATTTCGCCTGAAGTTCTTCCTGAATATGCTGGGGACTATATGATCTTTAGTAAGAACAGTGAACAAGATAACTCGTTCCAGGAAACGAAAACGTATCAAAATATTCCTGCTGTAAAGAACGATCAAGTATTTGAAGTTGATGCTAAAGCGTTCTATTTCAACGACCCTAACACACTAGATTATCAGCTAGATTACTTTAAAGAAGCCTTTTTAGGAGAATAATAGGAAGAGAGGATCATCCCCTGATCCTCTTTTTTTACAATCTACATAAGAAAGATGATGACAATGAAAAAACAATCCTTTCCTATTCAACTCATTACGGGGATTGCCCTTTGTGGTCTCTCCTTTATACTCGCTCTGCGCCTTGGGGCAGCGGATCTTACGTTTCATGATATTTTGTTGACGTTTACGACAAATGTTGAAAATGAAGCCACACTTTTATTATCTGAAATTCGTATCCCTCGTGAAGTAGGTGCTATTGCAGTAGGTGCAGCGCTTGCTGTATCAGGGGCTATTATGCAAGGTTTAACGAAGAATCCTCTTGCAGACCCTGGGCTTTTAGGCTTAACTTCAGGCGCCAATATGGCCTTAGCAATTGCGCTTGCCCTTATTCCAGGTGCCAATTACATATGGATTACCGTCGCGTGCTTTATGGGGGCTGCGATTGGGGCAGGTCTCGTGATGGGGATCGGCTCGATGAAAAGAGGGGGATTCTCTCCTTTTCGAATCGTTTTAGCAGGAGCAGCTGTTTCAGCCTTTTTAACAGCGATCGGAGAATTTATTGGCTTATATTTTCACGTTTCAAAAGATATTACAATGTGGACAGCCGGGGGGCTGATGGGAACTTCGTGGAGTCAGTTGCAATTTATTATTCCATTTATCATCCTCGGGGTTGTTGTGGCTCTCGTCTTATCGAAACAACTCACCATTCTTAGTTTAAACGAAGAACTCGCTGTCGGATTAGGTCAGAAAGTAACGTTTATTAAGCTCGCTCTCTTTGCTGTTGTCGTCATATTGGCTGGGGCCGCTGTTGCTTTAGTAGGGAATATGGTCTTTATTGGGTTGATGATTCCGCATATGGTGAGAGCGATGGTCGGGACGGATTACCGGTTAATCCTTCCAATGTCCATCTTTGTTGGGTCCGCTTTTATGCTCATTGCTGACACGGCAGGACGGACGATCAACGCTCCTTATGAAACCCCAGTAGCAGCTATTATTGCACTACTTGGACTGCCTTTCTTCTTAGTGATTGTAAAGAAAGGAGGTCGCACGTTCTCATGATTCATCCAAAACAAATACGCAAACAACGATTGACTTTGCTTTTTCTTATCATTTCCGTGTTCGTGACCGCCTTTATAGCCACAGGTCTTGGATATTCTTCGGTTTCCTTTGATCGTATCCTGCCTACTTTTATGGGGGGAGGAACCTTTAAGGAGTCGTTTGTCATCTTTTCTGTGCGCCTGCCGAGAATTGCGATTACCGTTCTAGCTGGTATGGCGTTGGCCTTATCAGGGGCTATTTTACAAAGCATTACGCAAAATGACTTAGCTGACCCTGGTATTATTGGTATTAATGCAGGTGCTGGCCTAGGCATTGCTGTATACTTTTTGTATTTCCCCTTACAGGTGGGGACATTTGTGTACATGATACCTTTAGTCGGTTTTATCGGTGCAATTGTGACGTCAGCCCTTATTTATCTTTTCTCTTATCAGAAAAACGTAGGATTTCAGCCTGTCCGTCTCGTCCTCGTTGGGATTGGCTTCGCGATGGCTTTATCAGGAGCCATGATTATTCTGATTTCTTCTGCTGAGAGGAAGAAAGTTGACTTTATTGCAAACTGGTTAGCAGGCAATATATGGGGGACGGACTTTTCCTTTGTGCTGGCGATATTACCATGGCTTTTGGTGCTCATTCCTTATACCATTTATAAAGCGAGTCGCATGAATCTGCTGAGCTTAAGTGAACCAGTGGCCATTGGGGCAGGGGTGTCGATTGAGAAAGAACGCGTCACCCTCCTCATCACAGCCGTTGCGTTAGCAGCTGCCTCCGTTTCTGTAACGGGCGGAATTGCCTTTATCGGACTTCTGGCTCCTCACCTGGCAAAAGCTCTCGTAGGTAAACGAGCAGAAGCTTACATTCCAGTATCGATTCTGTTAGGGGGGCTTCTCTTATTAATCGCAGATACCATTGGACGGAATGTATTAGACCCAGAAGGGATTCCTGCAGGTATTATGACAGCGCTCATTGGCGCCCCTTACTTTATTTATCTGTTAATCAAAAAGACATAAGAAAAAGCAGCCTTTTTAGGCTGCTTTTTTTGTCCAGTTTGTGAATTTATTCCCAATTCCTTTCTAAACATGAAGGATATCCTTTCTTAATCTTGAACATATAGAGAGGATTGTTTTGTAGAAAATTGTAAAAAATGAGGTGAATCGATATGAATCAATCAGCAGTGGAAATTCGACAAACTCTTGAGGATCTTATGATACGAAATCACTTCTCTGGATCGATTTATATTAAGCAAGGGGATGAGGTTCTTTTTGAGGCAGCGGGAGGGGATGCGGATCGTTCGGAAGAAAGGAAGAATACAATCGAGACTCGCTTTCGCATTGCCTCTGGTTGTAAGCTGTTTACAGCCATTGCGATTTGCCAGCTCGTAGACCAAGGCTTGATCTCCTTTTATTCAAAGCTAAGCGACTCCGTGGATGTCACATTCCCGTACTTTGATGAAGGGGTTACCATTCATCATCTTCTTACCCATACTTCCGGTGTTGCGGATTATTTTGATGAGGATGAAATGGATGACTTTGAAGCATTATGGAAAACGACGCCTATGTATTGCCTTCGAAATTTAGAAGATTTCTTACCACTGTTTGAAAAAGGAAGAATGAAATTTCAACCTGGCGATGACTTTCATTACAACAATGCAGGATTTATCTTATTAGGGCTCATAATAGAAGCAAAGACCGGTATGAAGTTCCGGGATTATATTGTTCAAAATGTGTTTAAACCAGCTGGTATGGATTCTTCTGGCTACTTTGCGCTAGATCAACTGCCAAGCAATGTAGCTTACGGATATGTAGAATTAGATGATGGTTCCTGGAAAACGAATCAGTACTCAATTCCGGTCGTGGGCGGAGCCGATGGAGGCGCATATGTGACAGCTCCTGACATGGGGAAAATGTGGGAAGCCCTTTTAAGTGGGGCTTTATGCAGCGAAGAAACGTTAGAGACGATGCTGACTCCTCATGTGGAAGTGAGGGAAGGCGTCTATTATGGATACGGCTTATGGATTCATAAAAGAGAGAATCAAACGTACAAATACCATGTTATGGGTTATGATCCTGGTGTGAGTTTCCATTCTGCTTTTTACCCAAACAAAAGAATTACCCTTGCTGTCCCGTCTAATCGGAGTGATGATGCTTATGATGTGATGAAGGCAGTAGAGGATACCCTCATTGATGATTAAGGGGAGATGGTATGGAATGGTTTCGATTTGATGAACGAGTCGGAAATCCAATTACGGAATTTGGATCCGACTTTATTATGTCGAAAATTGCAATAACCGAGGAGAAGACACATATCACTTGTATGTACTTACAGGTTGGGGGAAGCATTGGCTATCACCCCGCTGTTGTCAATCAACTTCTTCTCGTCGTGAAAGGGGAAGGGACCGTCTGCGGGGAAGAGCGGGAATTCATTTCGATCTCAGAAGGAGAAGCGGTGTTTTGGAATAAAGGAGAGAAACATGAAACCCGTTCTGAAAAAGGGCTTACGGCTATTGTTATTGAAGGGGACGGCGTTACACCTGATTGGATGGCAAGTCCGTCATGATTATGAGAGCATAAAGAAAAAAGGACGCCTTATAAGCGTCCTTTTGTCGTTTATGCGAAGATACTCCTAATTGCATTCAATAACGATTGAATCAATTCACTAATCGCCGTTAAGATTCTTTCGAAGAACGAAGCGATGCTATTCCAGAATCCTTCATCGTTTAAGAGATCCTTGGCACTTGCTGCAATGTCTTCTAACTGCTTCTGGACGTCATCGAAGTTAATATTGAGTTTACGGATTTGATCAAACAGATTGGTGAGTCGTTCCACATCTTGAGGATTCAAGTTGATGTTTAGAGAATCGAGCTGGTCTTTGACAATCTGCTCAACTTCCTCTCTTGTTACAGGGTTTTGTTTAGCAATCTCTTTCTTAATTTCAGAGATAAGCTGGCTAACTTTCTCTTTATCGATCCCCGCTTCTTCTGCGAGTTTAGTTGCTACATCGAGCTCCTCACTTGCCACTTTCATTCGATCTGAATCGAGTTTCGCACCATTAACATCATAAGCCTTATAAATACCAGTCAACGCAGAATGACCGCTCACCTGAACAGGAGAGGCGACGTCAACAGTCGCATCCGTTACCCCGGCCGTTAGGAGGGCGTTTTTATACATTTCTTTCGTCACTTGCGTAATGTTATCTGGTGTAATGATGTTTACATTTAACCCCGACCCTTCTTCTTCAGGGGTAATTTTGACGGAAGAATACATCCTCGAGTTTGGATTACCTCCAATATAGTTCGCAATATCCTGCCCATTCACGCTGTATTCATCAACAGCGTCACGGTTCTCTACATTTAATTGGTTTCTGACTTCTTCTTCCTGCTCATCTGTTAATGTTTCTCCGTACACGACAATAGGAACGCCTAACTTTTCGTTTATTCCTTTTCCGCCGTTCGGTGATGCCTGAACCGTGTTGATCACGGTAGAACTCAGTAGAAAAATGGCTACAACGAAGAATAGTATCCGTTTCATAGTTTCACACACCTTTTCTTTCCATGCTGTATTGTCTATACCCTTTCAATCTACGCTTCTATCTTCATGTTAGAATCAGAAGATATATGCTCATTACGACAAAAAGGGTGGAAAATCCTTCTTATTGATTGATTTGGGAATAGGGCTTTCCATGTTTAGTGCTAGTGGGGGCTTCAATATGTATTTAGTATCAAACAACAAGACTACGAATCCCCGTTAACATTTGAAGTGAGCTCCTACCCCAGATATTTAAACGGTGAAGCAAAGATTCGAGTTGAATAGAATTGGAAAAAGCATGTAGCTCTAACGGCTACATGCTTTTTTTATCATTCTTCTTTTTACTCCTCTGTCCAAACAGAAGGTACAATCCAATTAGGATAAAGATCACAGGCCATAATCGACCGACTGCAGAAGCGACCATTTCCCCCCAGGAAAAGACCGCAATCCCAGTCAGGATACTAACAGGAATCAGCAATCCTTTCTCACGCTTGCCAAAATACCAGAGTTCAAATAACCCAAAAGCAGGAGCAAGGAGGTAAACGGGCCACGTATAAGCAGAATAAGCAAATCCCGTAGCTGTTTCAAAGAAGAACAATAGACTAATGATCAACAAAATACCACCAGGAACAAGAAGCCCGGCTAACTCACTCTTCCGTCCCGACAAGAAAAACCCAACGTGAAAACCCACTGCAGGGAGCAAAATAAAAGCCGGCCAAGCCTCAGCCGTACTTGGGATCGGTATAATACCAAGGTTAGCAAGAAGAATAACAATCCCCGTTATGACAAATATCAATCCCGTAATCGTATTCGTACCAGTAGCTCTCATCGTTTTCTCTCCTTTAACGAGAAGTGTTTGTAATCGATTTATAGAGTGACAAAGCTAGAAAATTACTCATTTTCCTATGAGGGGCTGGTGAGCCTCTTGGTTCGTGCCATCTTGGGAGATATGAATTCTCCTGCTAAGAAAACAGGACCGTTTATCTTTTTAATGGCAGGGGGTGTTCGGGGACGGCGAGACTCCTGCGGCAATAGGAGCCTAGGGAAGACCCCACAGAGAGCGAAAGCGAACGAGGAGGCTTCCCAGCTCGCCGCGGAAAGCGAGTTGTCACAGAACACCCCCATCCACTCATCAAATGCAACGGTCCCTTCCAGCTTAATATCTCTACTTCTATATAAGGAAGCTTATATAGAACTCATTTATTTGGTATAACGATTGGCGTAGCTTGATGCGGCATAGGAATCTGGCTTAATTTTCACATCAATCCCCATCGCATCAATCCGTTCTGTCATATCTTTAATCAAATCTTTACTACGTCCTTTTGTGCCGATATCAAGATGGATTTCAAATTGAAGAGATGCGCCTTCTTTTTCATATGGAGCTAAGAGTTGTCCGAGACCCGCTAAGTATTCAGGCGTGAAGTGGAAAGCAATCTCCTGACTCAGCCATGTCTCAATGGAGATCTTTTCTTTTAAACTCATAATCTTTCTTGTTACCGTGTGGTTTCTAAGAGCTCCCCAGGCCCCTTTGCCGATCCGATGGATGTGAATCGCCGTAATGAAGCGGGTGTGGCTTTTGTGAACGTGGGAGTCGGTACCAATCGATAAGCGGTACTGATTCGCGGGGTCTTGTGCGATAAAGGATTCGATAGATTGAAGAACGTCTTCGATCGACATATGTTGTTTGGACTGATTGTAAAAGGTGGAGTATTCCATAATCAATTCACCTCAAATTCAGATTTGTCGGTGCTATTTACAGTATATTCGAATTTTCAGGGACATGTGCTTGAAAAAGAATCTGTAACACAATTATCCTTTATAAATTATTTCGGTTGTCTAATTAATTTGTCTAAAACAATAGAAAATTGTCAGAAGAGTCTTTATAATGAAGGCAGAATTGTTATTAGCATGGGGAAGGTGGATTTACGATGACAACCGATTACAATCACTATCCATACGTTTCACAACGTATGACAACATTTGCTCAAAATGGAATGGTAGCTACGTCTCAGCCACTCGCATCACAGGCTGGGTTAGATATTATGAAACAAGGTGGTAATGCAATTGATGCTGCCATTGCCACTGCGGCTTGCTTAACAGTCGTTGAACCCACTTCAAATGGAATTGGGGGAGATGCCTTTGCTCTTGTATGGACCAAAGGGGAATTGCACGGGTTAAACGCAAGCGGACCAGCGCCAAAAGGGATATCGATTGAGGCTGTTAAAGGGAAGGGCTATGAGGAGATTCCTCCATTTGGTTTTGTACCTGTAACCGTTCCAGGCGTCCCAGCTGGTTGGGCAGAGCTTTCAAAGCGATTTGGTAAATTGCCGTTTAAAGATGTATTAGAACCGGCCATTCAGTATGCGGAAAAAGGTTTTCCGATCTCACCGGTGTTAGGGAAGTTCTGGCAAGGGGCCTATAAGAAATTTAAAGAAACGCTAACAGATGAAGAATTTACATACTGGTTCGACACCTTTGCTCCAGATGGAAGAGCTCCTGAGATCGGTGAATTGTGGAAATCTAAAGGACACGCGGAAACGCTACGCTCCATTGCTGAAACACAGGCTGAAAGCTTCTACCACGGGGAGCTAGCTGAAAAGATGGATGCTTTCTCAAAAGAGTACGGTGGTTTTTTAAGAAAAGAAGATCTTGAAAGTTTCAAACCTGAGTGGGTCGATCCAATTAAAGTAAATTACCGCGGTTACGATGTATGGGAGATCCCGCCAAACGGCCAGGGGCTGGCAGCGCTTATGGCCCTTCGTACACTAGAGGATTACGATCTCACTGAGAAAGAATCACCGGAGACGTATCATAAAATGATTGAGGCCATGAAGCTTGCGTTTGTGGATACACAAAAGTACGTGACAGAAGAGGGTGAAATGTCTGTATCCGTAGAAGACCTTTTGTCAAAAGCGTATGCAGATGAGCGCCGCAAGCTAATTGGTGAAGAAGCCATCATGCCTGAAGCAGGAACGCCTCCTAAAGGGGGAACCGTATATCTGGCAACAGCGGACAACGAAGGAAATATGGTATCCTTTATTCAGAGTAACTACATGGGATTTGGGTCAGGTTTAGTTGTACCTGGAACAGGGATTGCCCTTCAAAACCGTGGTCATAACTTCTCTATGGACCCAGAACATGATAATGCCCTTCAAGGAGGCAAACGGACGTATCACACCATTATCCCAGGCTTCCTGACAAAAGGAGACGAGCCAGTCGGACCATTTGGCGTGATGGGAGGCTTTATGCAGCCCCAGGGTCATCTGCAGGTGGTCATGAATACCATAGACTTCCACCTCAACCCCCAGGCAGCTCTAGATGCCCCGCGCTGGCAGTGGATGGAAGGAAAGACAGTCATGGTTGAGCCCCAATTCCCGAATGCCATCGCTCAAATCCTGGCTAGAAAAGGGCACAACATTAAAGTCGCCCTTGATGGAGCTGGATTTGGTCGGGGGCAGATCATTTGGCGAAACCCTGATACAGGCATCTTGCAAGGCGGTACTGAAGCAAGGACTGACGGAACCATCTCAGCCTGGTAAAATAGAGAAGAGGCAAAGTTGCCTCTTCTTTTGTTTTTTTAGTTTGTTTATGATGGGGTTAGTCCGTTACTATAAAAAAGATTGGGCATACTCGGGGACAACTCGCTTTCCTGCGGGGAGCTGGGGAGTCTCCTCGTTCGCTATGCTCTCTGCGGGGTCTCCCCTAGGCTCCTTACCCCGCGGGAGTCTCGCTGTCCCCGAGTATGCCCCGCCAAAAGGTGGTGAACGGACTTCGAACAAGCGCATTTTTTTAGCCTTTACTTCCGAATTATTGCGTGTTTCCGTTCCTCTCCATACGGCAAAGGTGGCCCTGGAAATTGCGAGACTCCTGCGGGAGTAAGAGGTCGACGAGACCCCGCAGGGCATGAACTTTGCCCGAGGAGGCTCGACAGCTCGCCCGCGGAAAGCGAGTGATTTCCAGGGCCACCTTAACCTAAATTAAAGTTAACGGAAACCTCTCTAACATTCGAAAGGAAGATTACACATAGAAAGGATCACGCTATGAAAGCAGTACATATTTTTCTAGCATTTTTTCGAGTAGGTATATTAGGATACGGCGGTGGCCCGGCTTCGATTCCGCTTGTGCATAAAGAAGTAGTGGACAAGTATAAGTGGATGAATGAGGATGAGTTCTCTGATCTGCTGGCTCTTGCAAATACACTTCCTGGACCGGTGGCTACAAAGTTAGCTGGTTATATTGGCTATCGTGTGCAAGGCATTCGGGGAATGTTGAACGCAACCTTTGCCGTTATGGTCCCAACCATTATTTTGATGATTATTCTGTTAACTTCGCTCTCATCTGTAAAAGATCAGGCGTGGGTGCAAGGGATGACAGAGGCGGTTGTGCCGGTGGTCGGAGTTATGTTAGCCGTATTAACGTGGCAGTTTTTAAAGAAATCGAAGAGTGGTCTTGGTTGGATAGCTACGCTTCTGATGGCACTAGTGACGGGCTTGTTGATGGAAGCTCTTGGTGTTCATCCTGGTATTATTATTGCGGGTCTCCTGATCCTTGCGATCTTTAGAAAAGACAAGAAAGAGGGGGACGCATCATGATCTACTGGCAGATTTTCTTAGCTTTCTTTATTCCAGGAGTACTGGGATATGGAGGGGGGCCTGCATCGATTCCACTTGTTGAAAATGAAGTGGTGGGTCGTTATGGCTGGTTAACGGTTAATGAATTCAGTGAAGTTCTTGCGATGGGGAATGCGTTGCCTGGACCAATCGCAACAAAGATGGCTGGATATATCGGTTTTGAAGTAGGTGGAGTGCTTGGTGCGACTGTAGGTGTATTTGCAGCTGTGGCTCCTTCCCTTATTTTAATGATTGCGTTGTTAGGGTTGTTGTATAAATACAAAGATTCTCCGAAAGTGAAGCGAATGACACTCTACGTACGTCCGACGATTGCGGTGCTTTTAGGTGTGATCGCGTTTAATTTCTTCGTTACCTCCTTTCAAGGAGGAGGGACGTTCCATACGATCTTTTTAATCTCAGCTAGTTATGTGTTGCTTGAAAGGTTGAACGTTCATCCGGCTTTTGTCATTGCTGGATCGCTTCTATACGGAGCACTCTTTATGGGATGAAATGTCACACAATTGTTGAAAAGAAGAGTGAATGAAAGGGACGCGCTTCTTTTAAACTTTTATGGGGAAGTACGATATCTTGACTCTTTTATAAAAGTGTTCCTATAATAGCTTCGAGCCTACTAGAACAAAATACATAGATTGAGATATATGTGAGACTAAGAAGGGTGATAAAACATGGCGAAAACCAAACAAAAAAGTAGCAACGCTTGGATTTATTGGATGATCGGTATTATCGCAGCTGCCGTCATTATCATTGTGATTGTTGATCGACAAATGGATGGTGGCTCAGGAGGCGCTATTTCTTATGAAGATCAACCATTTATTGGGGAGGAAGATGCTCCCGTTTCGATGATAGAGTTTTACGATTATTTATGCCCCCACTGTCAAGATTACCAGGAGGTAGCTATTCCTGAAATCAAGCAGAAGCTTATTGATAGCGGAAAAGCGAAGCTCTATTTAGTGAACCTACCGATAATCGGAGACTCTAATAAGGCTGCTCGCTTCGGTGAAGCGGTGTTTCAGGAATTAGGATCTGAAACATTTGTAGAGTATCACGAGTATATTATGGGCGAGCGTATTCAAGAGGCTGGCATCTTTACAGATCAATATCTTGAAGAAGCTTTGAGTTCGGTCGTAGATGATGAAGAGAAAGTCGAACAGGTTGTTTCAGCATATCAGGATGGAGCAGGGGAAGATGCGGTATCTACTGACCGTGAATTGGCCTCTGATCTAAATGTTCATCAAACCCCTACGATTGTTGTAGACGGTGAAGTCTTTGAAGGCGCTACTTTTGAAGAATTAGAACAAGCTGTAGATGAAGCAGCAAATGAATAAGGATAGCGGAGCACCTTAAAAAAGGTGCTCTTTTTTATAATCTGGGGCAAGTGTCTAGTCACTTTTTCCTTTCCTGCATAGGCTAAAGCATAGAAGTCTTGTAGGGAGGAGTTTGGATATGAGTCAATCAAATAAACCGACTCGTGGGAAAAGCATGTTCGACGATTTATTTCAGATTAACCCCAATCGATCTTTTTTAGAAGCGATTGATGATTTCTTCACCGATTCGTTTCAACGGGGATCTGGGGTAAGAGTAGATGATACAAAGAAAGCTTTTACAGTGTGGGTTGAGCTGCCGGGTGTCAGAAAAGAGGATATTGATATTGAATTATATGACCAAAGTTTGCGTATTGTTGTAGATCAAAGTGAATCCATCAAAGAATCCACAACAGGGTATTTCAGACAATCTAAATCACACTTTGAAAGAACAATCGCTCTTCCGGAAAATATTATCGTCAGGGATATGAAAGCCAAACACAAAGATGGTGTACTCGAGGTTTCGTTTCCAAAAAGAAGAGGCAGAAAAATTGAAATAGAGTAAAGGAAAAAGCGCTTTGCTGCGAGCAAAGCGCTTTTTTGTCCTCAGGACATAAGATTGATGTTATACCCTTGAAATAAACCAGATTCAATGACACCGGGGATGGAAGAAAGCTCTTTTTCTAGTCCTGGTTCAATATGATTAAAGCGAACGTCTAAAATGATATGACCTGCCTCAGTTAGAACGGGGCCATCTTTAGACTGTGCCATGCGCAGGTCAACGGATGACACCTCGAAAGACTCAAGACAGGTTTCAACTAAGTGTACGGCTCTTGGGTCTACTTCAAGAGGCACAGGATGTTTCGATCCTAACTTTTCAACGAATTTTGAATGATCCACAAGAATATAGGTTTCATTGCTGCTAGCAATCACAAGCTTCTCATGGAACATCGCTCCGCCTCGCCCTTTAATAAGGTGGTTGTGAGGATCTACTTCGTCAGCTCCGTCGAATGCCCAATCTGGTTTTGCAGAAGCAAGAGAAGTAGTTGGTATGCCGAGGATACTGCACGTTAGGGCGACCTCATGTGAGGTTGGAATAGCTAGTATCTTCAAATTTTCTTCCTTTATTTTCTTGGCAATCGATTGGATGGCAAGAAAAGCGGTAGAGCCTGATCCAACGCCAATAATATCTCCGTCTTTTACGCGTTCGGCTAGACGAGTGGCTACTTTTTGTTTTGCTTCTTTATTGGATATGTCACTTGACCATTGAAGGTTGTTTGCGAGTGGATTTTTCCAAGTCATTGGGGACGCCTCCTTTGCAGGTGGTTTTCCCTGAAACGTTCGGTTTCATGCCCATATATATAATAAAAAAGCCTCCATTTTAGGGATAAGGAGGCAGTGATAATCAAGTATTGTGCGTTGTGTCTTGATTGGTATGATCTTCGTATGGATTGTCCGGCAAAGGATCGACCGTTTCTTTATGGTTATAGCCAGCTGAAATTGTGGCCATTGTGAGAGCTAATACAGCGATCATGATAATCAGGCAGACAACAATAACTCCTACCACCGACATGACCTCCTTACATAAAATCTCATACACGATGAAAGCACTTCCATTGTACCACACCAACCATACGAACGGAATCTCCTTTTCGTGCCAGACACTCTTTCGTGCGTTAAAGAACAGACGGGTGTCTGACACCCTTCATCGCTTTAACGTGTGATAGAATGGTGTTGAGCGGGAGGTATCTCTTGAAAATTAGCTATGAGTGGGTGAAAATAAAGGGTAATGTAGTTAACTGTGAAGGAGTGTTTTGGAGTGAATATTGAAATTTTAAAGTGTCATGGGTCGAACAATGATTTTGTGTTAATAGATGAAATGACTGGAGCTTACGCTTTTTCAGAGGAGGACAGGGTCGCCATTGCGAAATCTCTTTGTGACCGTAACAGCATTGTGGGAGCGGATGGAATATTGTTCGTCCTACCGAGCGATGTGGCGGAAGCACAGATGCGAATGTTTAATCCAGACGGATCAGAAGCGGAAATGTGCGGGAACGGTCTACGTTGTGTGGCGCGTTACGTAACCGAGAAACTGGGGAAAGATGAGGTTGTGATTGAAACCCCTGAAGCAAACTTACCTGTTGTGAAGAAAGAAGAAATGTATGAAGATATTCCTTCCTTTGAGGTTAACATTGAACCGGTCTCATTCGATGCAGCATCTCTTCCGCTGAAATCAGCGCATCAAATTCACATAGAACAACCGATCCCTGTATTGTCTAAGGATCTGACATTTACAGCGTTAAGTGTACCGAATCCACACTTAATTACGGTGGTACCTGAAATACATGATGAGAACTTATCTTGGTTAGGGAAAGTTGCGAATCAGGATAAAGAGTTGCTCCCAAATGGTGTGAATGTAAGCTACGTCCAGCCATTAGGAGACCAGAAGATTTTTGTTCGTACGTATGAGCGTGGTGTAGGACTGACCAACGCATGTGGCACAGCCATGTCAGCTTCAGCACTTACAACGGTTATTGTAGAGATGAATCAGTTGAATGAAGAGATCTTTGTCTTTAATCGAGGTGGATTCGTGATTTGTACGGCTTTAAAAGACGGAGATGATTATGTAATTAAACTGCGTGGAAATGCAACATACGTCTATCAGTCAACCGTACAACTCGATGTAGCTTCAGGCGAGGTTAAAGAAATGAAAGACCGAACGTTATTTGAGATGGAAAATCACGCCTATGCAAAAATGCAATCCTACGCACAAGAACAGATTACTCTATAATTTGAAATGGCCCTCCCCCGCATTGGTGGAGGCTTTTTCATACAAGGAACAGATGCATCGTGCTAAAATGAAAGTGAAATTATGAATATATGGAGCGTTGTTATGATCACAACTTTATTATGGATAGCCCTCATTGTCAGTATTGTTATTACGATTTTCCGAGCAATTAGACGGAAAAGGAAATATGGAAAAATCGGTGGATTTAAGAGTTATTTGTCTTCGATTAGTTTGTATGCTACCGCGTTAGTCAATTTGGTGGCGGCTCACATGGACAAGCTAGGGATCGTGAGCTGGACGCTTACGCTGATTTTTATTCTATTAGGTGCTTATTTTACCAAATTTATCCCTGCAGAAGAGAAATCTCCATTCGTTAAAGACTCATAATCGAGCGTGAATTGCCTCATACTAGAAGTAGGAGGCGATGTAGATGAGTGAAAAAATCGTAGCAGTCCGAAAGAATAACGAAGGTTCAATCGTAGAGATGAAATTATCATCAGGACAAGTTGTAGGCTATAAAGAAGCGCAACAAATGGCGCGAGATGGTCAAATTGAACATGTGAACCTTATTCGTGGTAAGGACAACGAAGAACATCTGCGAAGCGAACCAGACGGAGACCCAACGAATAACTTAGCCAACTTACCATTATTCTAAAGAACCCAAACCCTCTGGCCTATCAGCCAGAGGGTTTCTTATATTCGCTCACTTTAATGTAGTAAAGTAAGATAGCGTGTCAGACACCCGTCAGTGCTTTAGAGCACGAAAGGGTGTCTGACACCGTGTAGTGCGTTAACGTGATAAAGCCTTTGGGGCCGTAGGGATGGGATTTTTTGCGGGGGGTTGCTTTTTTTGGTAATAGGTTTTATTATCAGTTAAAATAGGGATAATTGTTTGGGTGAATATCCTGTTGGGGTAATGGTTCAAATAGCAAGGACATCGAAAGTGGGTGACATAGATGGAGCGGATTTCTTTTATTCAAATGTTGAGTGCAAGATTTGATGAAGAACTCGTAGATTACGCTGAAAGGCATAATGGGCTGAAAGAGCCTAAAGTAAAGAATTGGGACCCAATGAAGGCAGAGGGGCTTTACGAATTAATGCGCTTTGACTGGAAACAGGATGAGGAAGAAGTGTGGTCATGGATCTTAAAGGAGTGGCAATTCTGGAAGAAGGCAAAAGCCAACTCAAACGTTGTATTAATACGCGGATCGAAATACTTCCAGGCACTCCATCCAGAAAGCAGCGGCATGCATGTTTGGTGGACGTTGTTTGATGAAATTGTACTTGAGGTATTGCGTCAAAAAGTCAAATGGTACAACAATTAAGAAGCTGCTTTCGGGTGGAAGCAGTTTTTTGTGTGCTATTAAGGTGAAAGGCGGTCATGGACTAGGCGCTTAAGGAAGAAAAGGTGGGTAAGATATGCATTTAGAAGCATTTATGAGAGTATTTGAGGATTATACGGATTCGATCCATAACTCCTTACATATTACCTTCTCTTTTAACGGGGATTATCAAATTGCCGTAGGAAAAGGGGAAGACCAAAAAGTGGTGCCTTTAACGCTAGAGCACCTTCAACTTCTTCATCAGTCCATAGGAGATCATTTAGAACGCCACGCATTTCGGAGTCAGCTTATCGAAGACATTGTACAATACGCTCTAAGCGTTCCGACAGTTGATGGCTTGAGAAGTTTCCTCCATGAAGTTCATCAAATCGAAGGAATTGATGTAGTCGATATTGGAGAGCAGATTAAGAGAAATTCTCCTGCTTTTATGACGGACTTTCTGGATTCTCTGATGAATGATATTGTACGAGAACCACAGCAAATGACGGAATCATAACGATAATAAAAAGCTCCCAGTAGGGGAGCTTTTTTTTGTTGGAATTTTTAAGATATGAACAAAAAATATGCCAGTAAAGTGGAGGTTTTGTTAATTTTTAGAGAATGTTTAGATTGATGCTTCCGATTACGGGGTAAAGAGTAAATAGAAAATTTAGAAGAATAGGGACAAGTAAACGAAGGAGGCCAACGATGGGATACAATGTAACCCAAAAATTAATTCAGGACCATCTTGTAAAGGGTGAAATGACACCCGGCGAAGAAATCGGACTTAAGATTGACCAAACTCTTACACAGGATGCAACAGGAACAATGGTTATGCTTGAGTTAGAAGCCATGGGACTTGATTACCGCAAAACGGAAGCTTCTGCTCAATATGTGGATCATAACTTAATTCAAGAAGACAGTAAGAACCCAGATGACCACCTATTTCTAGAAAGCGCTGCACAGCGTTTTGGGCTTCATTTCAGCAGACCCGGAAATGGAGTGAGTCACCCTGTTCATATGCAACGTCTGGCTAAACCAGGGCAAACACTGCTCGGATCAGACAGTCATACGTGTGCGAATGGCTGTATGGGAATGCTTGCGATGGGAGCAGGCGGAATTGATGTAGCTATGGCGATTGCCGGTGAGCCATTTTACGTAAAAATGCCTGAGGTATGGGGTGTTTATGTTAAAGGAGAACTGCCTGATTGGGTCAGTGCCAAAGATGTTATTCTTGAAATGCTGCGCCGTCATGATGTAAAAGGTGGAGTTGGCAAAGTGATTGAATATTATGGACCAGGTTTGAAAGAGTTATCTGCTATGGACCGCCACGTTATCGCAAATATGGGAGCTGAACTCGGAGCAACGGGAACTGTATTCCCATCAGACGAAGTGGTGAAGAATTACTTAAAACGACAAGAACGAGAAGAGGACTGGAAAGAACTTATCGCGGATAACGATGCCGAATATGATCTGCACGAAACCATTAACCTTTCAGAACTTGAACCGTTAATTGCGAAACCGTCTAGTCCAGGAAATGTTGTACCGGTTCGTGAAGTAGCAGGAGAGCCGATTTATCAATCCTATATCGGTTCCTCAGCCAACCCGGGTTATCGTGATTTCGCAATTGCTGCTGAGATCGTGAAGGGGAAATCGATCGCTCAAGGCGTATCATTCGACCTTAACCCCACATCTCGCCAAATGCTTCAAGACCTTGTGAAGGATAATCATATCGCAAGTCTCTTATCAAGTGGCGGTCGCTTGCACCAAGCGGGTTGTAACGGATGTATTGGTATGGGACAAGCACCGGCTACAGGGCGAAACAGTCTTCGTACGACACCGCGTAACTTCCCAGGGCGTTCTGGTACGAAAGAAGACAGCGTATTCTTATGTAGTCCAGAAACAGCTGCGGCTTCAGCGCTTTACGGAAAGATCGTAGACCCTCTCGACCTAGGAGAGTATCCGAAGGTTGAGGAGCCAGCGCAACCAACTGTGGATACAAGTTTACTTGAATATCCATTACCAGAAGACGAGGCAAAATCAGTTGAGCTCGTTAAAGGACCAAACATTGCCTCCATACCAGAAATGGATGAATTGCCAGACCAGCTTGAACTCCCTATTTTGCTTAAGATGGGAGATAACATCTCAACGGATGAAATCTTAGCAGGAGGCGCGCGCGTATTGCCATATCGAAGTAATCTGCCAGAGATCAGTAAGTTTACTTTCGAAATTGTCGATGATACGTATTATGACCGTGCCATGGATACGAAAGAAAAAGGAGGCCACGCCATCGTCGGCGGCTATAACTACGGGCAAGGATCTAGCCGTGAACACGCTGCACTCGCCCCTCGTTACCTTGGTTTAAGAGTAGCAATTGTTCAAGACTTTGCGCGCATTCACTGGCAAAACCTTGTGAACTTTGGCGTACTTCCACTAACCTTCTCAGAAAGCGAAGAGGCTGAGAAATTAGAGCAAGGTGATGTGATTCAATTTAATGGTCTGCGCGACGCCTTGCAAAATGGTCAAGACCTTACAGCTACCATTAAAGGAAAAGATCAAACCGTGAAGCTCCGTCACACTTTATCCTATCGTCAAGTCGATATGATGTTAAAAGGCGGTCTGATTAACTGGACAAAAGAAAAAGCCTAACGATCAAAAGTCAGCTCCATTCAGGAGCTGACTTTTTTATGGTGCTGAACCAGAGTAGAAAGATCAACGGTTCGACTTCATTAGTGAACATACACATTTTCTTGTCGAAAGATTGCCCGGGAAATGGAACCTGGGCTGATTTTTTAGTAAGAAAGAGTCGCTCTCTTACCCTCTTAAATCAATTAAACCATTCCCCTCGGTGCTTTTAGACAGACCAAGATCCCGTGTGTGTTTAACAACTAAAGCGAAGAGTTCCGGCTCAGTAAGGGTCCGTTCGAATTCTTTATTCCCTTTTTCAAGAAGTAGCGCTGCAGCGCCCGCTACGTGAGGCGTTGCCATAGAAGTTCCTGAAAGTCGCGCGTATTGATTTCCAGGGTAAGTGGATAAGATGTCTACACCAGGCGCAACAAGGTCGATTTCATCATTGGTATTGGTGAAATCAGCCATCTGGCCTTCATAATTAACAGCCCCCACCTGGACAACTTCTTTATAAAAACCTGGATACATGCGTTCTGTGGTTCTGGCATTGCCATCCCCCTCATTTCCTGCAGCACACACCACGAGGATGTCTTGTTGAACAGCCCGCTGAATCGATTTGTGTAGCAAGGAATAGTCTCTTTTTCCTCCGAACGACATGGATATAATTCGGACTCGTTCTCCTCGTGGTCCGCGCCACTTGGTCGCATACTGAATGGCTTGAATAATGGTTTGATAAGACGTTTCTCCGTTTTGATCAAATGCTTTTAATATAAGCAGTTTGGATTTAGGAGCAACACCAGCCACCCCGTATTCATTGAGGGAAGCGGCAATGGTACCAGCTACGTGGGTTCCATGACCATTCTCATCTGTCACATCTCTACGACTCCCACTTGTGAAATTGTGCCAGTCGATAATGGAAGCCTCTAAATCAGGGTGGTCGATCTGGCACCCTGAGTCAATCACCGCTATTACAGACCCGTCTCCTTCGTAGCCTTCCTCCCACAGTGTCTGAGCGCCAATCATCTCCACGCCTCGGGGCGCTTCTTCGTTTCTTTGTAATACTTCCTGCATTGTAAACGGTATGAGCCTCATTTTAGACATATTCATTCCCCTTCATGTTGGTTCTACTGTATTACATTCAAAAGGAATGAAGATGTGCCTAATCATTTTCAATGAAAGTGGGAACTGTTCCTATACATAAGAGGGGAAGATAGAGGCATACCAAATGAGAAAGGAGGTTAAAACAATGGCTCGACGAAATAAGTTATTAGTACCAGAAGCAAGACAGGGTCTTGATGCTTTAAAAGCCAAGCTCTCTCATTCCAACAATCCTGAAGAGGCAAAATTCGAAGTAGCAAAAGAACAAGGCGTCCCTCTCAAGAAAGGGTACAATGGGGATTTAACGTCTAAGGAAGCAGGGAAAGTTGGGGGGAACATGGGTGGTAAAATGGTCCGTGAGCTAGTTAAGATGGCTCAACAACAAATCAATGATCAACACAAGAAATAAGCACATACCAAAAAAAGCTCGCAGACGACACTGCGAGCTAATCTTTTGAAGCGGCTATTTCCCTTATAGATACAGAAGAATTCATTTCTTCTAAGAAAAGAGAAGCAAAATAGGGGTCCCACTGGGTTCCGCTACCTTCTTCGATAATGGTCAGTGCTTTCTCTTCAGGCATTCCTTTACGATAAGGGCGGTCGGAAGTCATCGCGTCATACGCATCAGCGACAGCCATTAACCGTCCGAATACAGGAATGTTCTCACCGGAGAGTTGGTCCGGATAGCCTTTTCCATCAAATCGTTCATGGTGGGACCGCACGCCCGGCAAGACAGGGAGAAGGTCTTTAGGCAAGCCGACTTGCTGTAATATGTTATACCCAATGACAGGATGTTCTTGGATTTTAGAAAATTCCTCCTCCGTTAGTTTTCCTTCCTTCAGAAGAACGTGGTCTCGGACACCAATTTTTCCGATGTCATGCAATAGAGCAGATTTACGTAACATTTCTATTTGGTCAGAGGAAAAACCAGCCCGTTTCGCTATACGAACTGAATAATCAGCAACCCGTTCAGAATGTCCAGCTGTATAAGGGTCGCGGGCATCTAGTGTTGCAGCAAAAACAGTAAAGAAACTTTCAATTAATTTGTCATTTTTTTCATCTCGTTCTTTAATGCCAGCTACCATATGATTAAATCCGTTTACAAGGTGCGAGAACTCATCATCGTATAAGTTTTCCATGGATTCAAAGTGTCCTTGATAAACGTTGTCAAAGCGTTCTTGCAACTCCTCTATAGGATGTTGGATGTTTTTAAATAATAAGATCGCGCCAGCTAATGAAACAATCAAGACTACACTCACAATTAGAGAAGCCCAACTCCAATAGTTTGAAAGCATTTGATTCCCATTTTCTGCGAAACGAATTTGAGAGGCTAATACAAACAAGAGTACAGGGAACAAAGCCGTGAAAACGGCACTACCTAGAAGTTTGGCGCGCATGCTGAGTTGATTTCTTTGATCAATGCTTAGAGTGATCCCGTAGTTTCTCTGACTTTCTGTTGTTAAGTATTGAAGGATCGGACGAATCGAACGATAGGTTAAGAAAAATTCAATCATGGCGTGCATTAAAGCAATCAAAACGGCACCGCACCAGGCTAATCCAATGTAATAAAGAGGCAGGTTCACAACACCTAAAATAATGAGCACGATTGCCAGGAGAGAGGCAGGTACTGAAAACCCTAACAAATGCGGGCCTAGAATCCGTTGGACAGTCAGAACAGGAAAACGGTGAGCTGTCCTGTAAGCAAGTTGTAACTCGGCTTCTGTAGCTCTTTGTTGTTTAAAAAACACCTTCCTAATTGGTGTAGCATGTTTGTGGTAGAGTAAGAATTCACTGTAAAGCATGATGGTTACAGACACCGTCATGATGATTAACAAGTATCCCATTTCTACAGAGGATAAATGTAATGTATGAAAAATAAACATACTTCCGACGCCAAATACGGCGATGAAAGAACCGATTATATAGTTAATAAGCATTTTACGTTGAAACGTTTGAAACAACGGCAAGAAGCCTCCTCAGAATACAGGGTAGATAGTCCTATTATACCAAATGATTCCTCTTTAGAAAGGAAGAAATATGATAACGCCTTATTTTTAATTCGAGACACTCAAGATGTTTTAAAAATATTGATAAAAGGTATAGGTGAATAGAATTCATACAGGAGGTTTTTTGAGTGACTCGATTACAAGATAAGATTGCGATTATTACAGGAGCAGCAACAGGAATTGGTCAAGCCACTGCTAAACGATTCTCAGAAGAAGGCGCTACAGTCATTTGTGCTGATGTGGATCAGGAAGGAATCGAAAACACCGTGGCTGAAATTGAGGATAATGGAGGCAAAGCAGAAGCATATTACTTAGATGTATCAAGTGTCGATAGTGTTCAATCATTTGCCGATCAAATGAAAGAGAAATACAAAAAAATTGATATCCTCTTCAATAACGCTGGCGTAGACCAAGAAGGGGGTAAAGTCCATGAATACCCAATTGAATTATTTGATAAGATCATCAACGTTGATTTACGTGGCACGTTCTTAGCAAGTAAATTCCTCATTCCATTAATGCTTGAAGATGGAGGATCTATTATTAATACTTCCTCAATGTCAGGCCAGGCAGCAGATTTAGACCGTTCGGGTTATAATGCAGCTAAAGGTGGAATTACAAACTTCACTAGAGCAATGGCGATTGACTATGCTCGTGAAGGGATTCGCGTCAATTCCATTTCACCAGGCACAATTGAAACACCTTTAATTGATAAATTAGCAGGTTCAAAAGAGCAGGAAGAAGGGCAGGAATTCCGTGAAGCGCAAAAGTGGGTGACCCCTATGGGCCGCTTAGGTGATCCAAGTGAGATGGCATCTGTCGCCCTTTTCCTCGCGTCAGATGATGCATCTTACGTAACAGGAGAAGACATCACAGCTGACGGTGGTATCTTAGCCTACACATGGCCAGGCAAAATGCTCATAGATGAAAGCTGGAAAAAAGGAACAAAATAATATTCACCACCAAAAGGCAGCTCACAACCCGAGCTGCCTTTTTTCTATTCAACCACTCATTAACACACTACTGCATGAAAGCGTGCCAGACACGCGGTGTTTCACTACTGTACTAAAGCGTGTCAGACACCAACTGTTCCACTAACGCGCTAAAGGGTGTCTGACACGCGTTTGTTCTTTATAGAGGTAAAGGGAGGGGCCAAGGGTCGTCTGATGTTTTGGGTTGTGGTAGACTACTAGAAAAGAGTTGGGGGGAGAGGGATGAATAAGCAGGAGCTACAACGTCATTTGCCTACGCTTGAAACAGAAAGGCTAATACTGCGGCCTTTAACACATGGGGACAAGGAGGATCTCTTCGAATACGCCTCACGTGATGAGGTGTCTCGTTTTGTTCCATGGTCCACACATGAGTCTATTGAAGATACCGATGAATTTTTGCATTTTATTCTTAGTTCAGAAAGAGGAGAACGACTATCACCCTGGGCTATGATTGAGAAAGATTCAGGGAAAATGATCGGAACAATTGATTATGTCTCCTGGCGTGAATCTCACAGGAATGGAGAGATTGGGTATGCCTTATCGAGTGATTACTGGGGGAAAGGTTATACCACAGAAGCGGCAAAAAGAGTCGTACAATTTGGGTTTGAAGAAATGAACTTACATAAGGTTACAGCACAAGTTCTTGTGGAAAATCTTCAGTCCCAACGCGTCCTCCAAAAGATTGGCATGAAGCTTGAAGGAGTACTGCAGGAGCATATGTACATGAAAGGTGCTTTCCGGGATATGGCCCTCTATGGCATAGTAAAAAAATAAAAACAAAGCTTAAAAAGCCCAATTTTCTAGTCATCTAGAAAATTGGGTTTATTTTATTTCCTAAATTTTCTTGACGGGAAGGTCGTTTAGTTATATGGTTAGTTACATAAGTAATGAACCAACAAAGAAGGTGAATACATGGATCGTGAATTAGCCGTCGATAAACCGATCTTTCAACAGATTGCTGAGAAGATTGAATCGAGCATCCTTGAAGAATCGCTACCTGAAGGAGATCGGGTGCCGTCGACAAATGAAATTGCTAAATTCTATCAAATTAATCCAGCCACAGCAGCAAAAGGCATAAACTTATTAGTAGATGAAGGTGTGATCTATAAGAAGAGAGGGATTGGCATGTTCGTAACAGAAGGGGCCAGAAAGATTGTCTTACAAAAACGGAAAAGAGATTTCTTCCACGATTACATCGTTCCGTTACGTAATGAAGCCATGAAGATCGGCATAACCGTTGAAGAGCTTCAAGAGCTTTTACAAGAGGAGGAATCGTAATGAACGTAGACTTTCAAAATGTAACAAAAAAATTTGGGTCAACAACAGCATTGGATGGAGTTACTGTTCAGTTTGAAGAAAATAAGATTTATGGATTGCTAGGCAAGAATGGGGCGGGGAAGACGACCCTCATGCAGCTTCTGGCGGGGCACATTCTTCCGACAAGTGGTGATGTAAGAATAGGAGGGGATTCCCCTTTTAATAATCGAGACGTCCTGCGTAATCTGTGTCTGATCAATGAAAGCAGTAATTTTAAAAGACGGTTAAAAGTAAAAGACGTTTTGAAGGTTGCGGCAATGTTTTATCCTAGTTGGAGTCATGAAACAGCCGATCGTTTATTACAAACCTTCTCTTTACGAACTAATCAAAGTACTAAAGGACTCTCAAAAGGGATGGAATCAGCACTTGGTATTATTATTGGTTTAGCGAGTAGAGCTAAAGTTACGATTTTTGATGAACCTTACATCGGTCTTGATGCATCAGCTCGGTATATGTTTTATGACGTCTTGTTAGAAGAGTATGAGGAGTATCCTCGGACGATCATACTGTCCACTCACCTAATAGATGAAGTAAGTCAGTTATTCGAAGAAGTTATTGTTCTAAAAGATGGCAGAGTGCTTCTTCAGCAACCAGCAGAAAACATGGTCCAAAAAAGCATCAAAGTAAGTGGAAAGTCTTCCGTGGTAGATGAATTTGCTAAAGGGAAACAGGTCATTGAAGAAAAGAGCATGATGGGAATGAAAACCGCGATTCTTTACGGAGAATATATCTCATTAGATGAAGCGAAGTCGCTCGGATTAGAAGCTGAACGAAGCACCATTCAGGATGTCATGGTTCACCTGACGAACATGGAAGGGGGAAAAGCGTATGCTTAAAGATTTGAGAGCTGTTCTTTATTATCTGATTGTGGATTACCGCTTTTCGTTTATGGTGTTTTTCTCTATTATGTCGGCGAGCCTGATCGTACTTGCTGGGATCTCCCTAGTGGCCGAAGGAACGACCATTTATGTATTCCTTAGTGTCATTACGCTTTGGTTCTCGTTTATTTGTGGATTTAATATGACGCGTGAGACGTTCCCGTTCCTTATTAAAATGGGGATAACAAGAAATCAGTATATACTCGGCGGAGCTTTATTTACAGGTGTGTTTTCTTTAGCTATTTCGATCATGGTTTTCATCATTCAGCATATCATGAATGCGTTCATAGATGTCGCAAACCTAACAAACATTGCCAATTATACAGCATTTGATTATCTTCCTATTCAAGAAACTATCCTGAATGAATTGTGGCTTGTTGCTCTGGTCAATTTCCTCGTGATTTCACTTGGTTTCGTCTTAGGCTCTGTCTTTTATCGGTTTGGAATGATCGGAGGAGTGTCCACCATCATTGGTGTTTTCTTTTTGTTTATGCTGCCTGAATCGCGAAGCATCATCGTTGATTTTCTCTCATCCATGAAAGGTCAGGACTTCGAGATCCGATATACTTCGATCCTGATCCTAAGTTTAGTGTTATTCTTGCCAAACTGGACCCTGTTACGGAGGGCATCTACTATTTCAGCCAGACTTCGATAGAAAGAGGTGATCATTCGTGCAACCATTTACAGAATCAGTATTGAAAGTTTTGAAACAAATTCCAGAGGGGCGCGTTATGACCTATGGACAGGTAGCAGAAGAAGCGGGAAATAAACGGGCAGCCAGGCAAGTTGCCCGTATTCTTCACTCCATGAGTCAAAAGGAAGACTTGCCTTGGCACCGTGTCGTGAATGCGAAAGGAGAAATAGTAGTGAGCGGAGAAGAGTCCTCTTTTACCCAGAAAGATTCTCTCGAACAAGAAGGCGTTTGTGTGCAAAATAATCGCGTGTCTCTTGCTCATTACCGCTATCATCCATAGGAATAAAGGATAGGAGAGAGTTTAATTAGGACTACACTAGGGGATTACCTTTATACGTACTCATTTAAGTCGTATACAAGAGAAAGGTCGATCTTATGCATCCCAAAGTAAAAAGTGTAGTCATCCAAATAGGTATCGTACTCGTAGCAGCTGGAATCATTGTTGCGCTTAATCACTATGTGTTTCACATAAAGCCTAAACAAATAGAAGAGTGGGTGAGTCAATTCGGATTTTGGGCTCCCTTTATCTTCCTACTGATCTTTGCTGTTCGCCCATTTACCCTTGTCCCTTTATCCATTATCGCGATCTCATGTGGAATCATGTTTGGTCATATCAATGGTACGATTTATATTATTATAGGGACGACACTAGGAGCTCTCACGTCTTTCATTGCTATGAAGTATTTCTTTAAAGAACTTCACTTAAAAGAGGAAGGGCAAGAGAACTTAAAAGCACTGAAGAACGATTTAGAGGAACATGGATTTAAATCTGTCTTATTTATTCGTTTGATTCCTGGTTTAAATTTTGATTTTATTACGTACATTTGCGCCAAAACTAAAGTGAACTTATTAAAGTTCTTACTAGCAACGTTTGTTGGTACGATTCCAGGATCATTAATGTTTGGTTTTTTTGGTTCAAGTCTATTATCTCTGAAGCTTGAAAACCTTATAACATTAGGGATTATCCTTCTTGTTATGGTATCTCTTGGACTCCTAATTAAGAAATCTGTTGGCAAGAAATATGATGTCGATCAGCTTAAAGAAGAAATTAAGGACTTGAAAAAATCCTCATAATAAAAACGACACTCTCCATTGAGAGTGTCGTTTTTATTTAGGCTTTCTTTTGTCTTCTCCTTTGACGCCAAAGGGTTAATTCTAAAGCATAAATACATACAAACAACCAGGAAACTCCGAAAGCAAAGCCTGCTAGAATGTCCGTTGGAAAGTGAACTCCAAGGTAAACTCGGCTAAATCCGATTAAGAAGATGAGGGCTCCTAACAAGATATTTATAATGTAGCGAATGGACTTTTTCCACCCAGTAGTTGAAACCATATAAATCATAAATCCGTAGAAGACGATAGACCCTGTGGAGTGCCCACTTGGGAAGCTGAATCCTGTGCCATCATACTGAGCAAGAACCTCAGGCCGCTGTCTTTCGAAAATAAGTTTTAAAACCTTAGTGAGTAAACTGATACCGAGCATGTTAATAGCAAAATAAACGATGACCCAGCGACTTTTCTTTGTGAAAAAGAAAATAAACAAAGCAAATAATACAGAAGCTATGGATAAAAACATAACGGACCCGAGCTCTGTCACCCATCCAAAGAAGGTCCCAAGCCATGGAGCTTGTATGCCTTGTACCCAGTCTGTTACAAGTTGGTCAAAAGCGAACTTTTCCTCCTCGATTACGTCTTCTGCGAGTTGAGCGAATAAGTAAACAGCTAGCCCAATAATGACGAACCCAATTAAAATAATAATGATCGATCGTTTAGAGAAATCTGATGGTTTAGTTCCTTGAAAGATCAAAGAGGTTACCTCCTATATAAACTTTATAAATAGTTGTTTTTCTTTTGGTTTACCCTTTTGCTGTTCTTGTAAACAGAGCAGTATTCTAAAGAATAGTGAGCTGTATTCCAATAAACTAAAGTTCTCACCGTGTTTCCTTGATCTTCCGGCGGTTCAGTCCAGTCTATACGTTGCTAAACGGGCACTTCCGCTTTTGTTTTCATCCAGCTCCAGTGCCCAGCAACTAGTAGACTTCCCGCACCTCTGGTCGATCAGTCAACATCGGATCGCCTAAGGGCTCCCCGTGTTTCCTTGATCTTCCGATGGTTCAGTCCAGTCTATACGTTGCTAAACGGGCACTTCCGCTTTTGTTTTAGCATGAATTGTGAGAAAATAATGGATATTTATAATGGAGGAGTATGATGCATGTGAGTGAACAAGGGATTATCTCGCAAACGATAGAACCCCGTACGAGGGAAACGTTAACGAACGATTTACGAGATATGGGAGTTTGTGAGGGAATGACGGTACTCGTGCATTCTTCTTTATCGGAAATAGGTTGGACAAGTGGAGGGGCTGTTGCGGTTGTTCAAGCGCTTATGGATGTGGTCACATCTAAGGGGACGATCGTAATGCCTGCTCAGTCGGGTGTGTTATCAGATCCTGCAGAATGGGAGAATCCTCCTGTACCAGAAGATTGGTGGGAAACGATTCGAAACACGATGCCTCCTTTTGATCCTGACACAACCCCCACATCAGGTATGGGGCAGATTGTTGAGGTATTTCGTTCCTTTAAAGGCGTGAAGCGGAGTAATCATCCAGCTGTTTCGTTTGTAGCTTGGGGTCGTGAGGCCGATTTTTTGATGGCGAATCATTCTTTACATAACGGATTAGGTGAATCTTCTCCCCTTAGGAAGTTGTATGACCAAGAAGCTCACCTTCTCTTTATCGGAACAGGGTACGATACTGCGACAGCTTTTCATCTCGCAGAATATCGCATCCCTTATCAGAAAAAAGTTCAAAAAGGAGCACCTATACTTGTTCAAGATGAACGCGTTTTTGCACTCTATGAAGATATCGTCTATCGTGAAGAGTTGTTTGAAGGAATTGGGCAAAACCTAGAGAAGCAGATTGCCATTACGAAAGGAAAAATTGGGTCTGCTGATTCGAAATTATTTCATATGAAGCCGAGCGTAGATTTTGCTGTGGAGTGGCTTCGTTCTTATGATCAAAAGTGAAAGTGGGAATGAGAGATGTTGAAGCAATTTGAACATGTAAGAGGGTGTAATATTTATACGAAGCGTTTTGGTTCTGGTGAGCCGATCGTTTTTTTACATGGTGGTCCCGGTGCAAGTCACCGCGTTTTTTTACCGCACATCGAACCCTTGTCAGAAGATTACGAGCTTTATTTATATGATCAAAGAGGATGTGGTCGGTCCGATGATACCGATTCTTCCTATACCATGGAAGAAGAGGTGGAAACCCTCGAAGCATTACGTAAAGTGTGGGGACTTGAACGCCTCACCCTTGTAGGGGAGTCATGGGGATCTGTCCTCGCCTTGCAATATGCCAGCACCTATCCAGCCCGTGTAAAGAAACTATTTCTAACAGCAGCGATAGGTGTTGATGCAAGAGGCTACAAAGAATTTCCTAAACAATTACTTAAGCGTATGAATCTTCAAGATCGGTTGAAGTTTTTATACCATGACCGTAAAGGACACTCCGATGAAGTAATAAAGTTAATTGAACCCTATTATGTGTATGATGAGTCTTCTTTAATCCGTAAAAAACCTTTTGGGATTCATAAGAAGGTAAACGAACAAATCGGACAAGACCTTGTAAAGCACTATAATCTTCGCCCGTTTCGTGATGAACTTCAGTCTATCCCAATACGGATCGTTCAAGGGAGTCATGACCTCTTGTCGCCCGAGAAGACCCAAAAAACAATGAAGCATGTGTTACCTCACGCTCAGTACATTCGCCTGGATGAGTGTGGACACTGGAGCTTCATTGAAAAACCCGAGATGATGAACCATTTATTACGAGAATTTGTAGAAGTAACGTAATTGGGAGGAATATAGAAATGAAAAAAGTATGGATTGGACTCATGTCACTCTTGTTCATAACCCTTGTGGCGTGCTCAGATGAAGAAGGGACGAAAGAAGAACCCCCTGAACAAGAGCCTGAAAAGACTTATGAAAAGGAGGACTTGGTTGGCACATGGAACGGAGCGATCGAGGTGCCAGATCAACCTCTGCAAATCATTGTTGAGTTTGATAAGGAGGAAGAGTTAACGGGGAATATAGATATTCCAAGACAACAGATTGAAGATTTCCCTTTAACCAATATCTCCCTAAATGAAAACGAGGTTACGTTTGAAATGGCTTTATCTGGCACCCCTATGCCCTTTAAGGGTTCAATAGAAGAAGGAAAGATTACGGGTACTTTTACGCAGTCAGGTCAAAGCTTCCCTTTTACACTTGAAAAGGGTGAAAAAACAGCTAAGCAAGAAACCCCATCAAAGGATACGTTTTTATCAATTGATACCGAAGAGGGGAAATTACAAGGTGCGCTTATGACCCCTGATGAACAATCGGAATACCCTGTTGTACTCATTATTCCAGGGTCTGGCCCAACTACACGAGACGGGAACTCTGCCATGATCCCTGGAAAGAATGATAGTCTTTTAAAAATCGCTGAAGCGCTTAAGGAAGAGGGAATCGCGAGCCTACGGTACGATAAAAGAGGGGCTGGGAAAAATGCGAGCCTCGTCAATGAATCGGATCTCCGATTTGAGCGTTTTGTTAAAGATGCAGGTATGTGGATCGAACTTCTGAAGAAAGATGAGCAGTTTACTAATATCGCAGTTCTTGGTCATAGTCAAGGTTCGCTTGTTGGAATGATGGCGGCTGAAGACTCTGATATAGATGCCTACATATCTGTGGCAGGGCCAGGAAGACCGTTTGATCATGTGCTGCTCGATCAGCTAGAGCGGGCATTGCCTGACAATCTTTATCAGAAGAGCCAGGGCATCGTTCAATCGATCCAAAACGGAGAGGTGGTTGAAGATATAGAAGAACCCTTGACCTCAACATTCAAGCCCTCTACTCAACCATTCTTAAAGTCCTGGATGAAGTATGACCCAGCTGAACAAATACGTGAACTCACAATGCCCACACTAATTGTCAACGGGACTCATGACCTTCAAGTACCGCCAGAAGAAGCGGAATTGTTGTCTGCTGCACAACCTGATGCTGAGCTCCTTTTAATAGATGGAATGAATCATGTATTAAAGAAAGCACCGAAAGAGGAATCAGAAAACTTGAAAACATATGAAGATCCTAAACTCCCATTAGCAGATGGATTTATGGACGGAATCGTATCCTTTTTAGAGGAAAGTTTTGGACAAGATTAAGAGTTTTCTTTGATGTAGAGAAAAATAAATAAGGAGGGAAGACGATGAAATTGTTGATTGCAGATCGGGATGAGAATGAAAGACTAGGAATAAGATGGCTCGTAACGTCGTCTTCTCTGCCATTTTCGACGGTACTCCTCGCTAGTACTGTGGAAGAAACAATTGCCATGTTGGAATCCGAACGACCGGACGTCGTCATACTCGAGCTTGATATGGTCCCGCGAAACACGTTTGAAGATCTCAAATGGCGTCTTGGTGACTATGTTCAAAAGGTCATTGTTACAACAACAGAAGCAACATTTGCTCGTGCAATGGAAGGGATTCAGCTCCATGTTGAACAACTGCTGGTGAAACCTCTTTCCCCAGCTCAGCTCCAAGGTCTATTAAAGAAAAGTCTGATAAAGCTTGAGCCAGAGCGTTCTATTAAGGATCCAGTACAGGAGAAAGATGATTATTTCTTTTATCATGAGCTCTTTGTGGAAGAGGCATCTATTCATAAAGAAACCTATACACTATTTTTAGTGCAACCAGATCAAACTAACTCTCTTAGATCACTTCACCATTCTTTGCAGGCCTATCCCTTTCAACAACCTGTGACGATTTTGCCGTTAAGCCAGCGAATGGCATGTCTTTACCCTTCTTTGGACCGGTCTCAAGTTGTAAACGAAGCTCGGCGTTTCTTGAGAGATTGGCACGAAACCTCTCAAGCTTCTATAGGTATAGCTTTTCCTGCAGCGGATCTTCAAGATCGAGGTATTTATCACCAGTATCAGGATGTGAAAAAAGGGATCGAGCTTTTCTTTTATACAGGATTCCAGCACGTATCAGAACCCAGAGAACAAGTTAGTTGGCGCTCCATTGACCCTTTTCTGAGCCCCGAAGAACAAGCTGAGTGGGAAGATATGCTAATGCTTGGAGATCAACAACGAATGAGAGACTGGATGTATCAATCCTTCCTTAACATGACTGCTCCATACCCGGATCCAGGTTTATTGAAAACGCGTTTAACGAGTATATTAGCTCACGTCAGACGTTATATGAAAACGCACCATCTTCACTTGGACCCTTCTATAGAGGAACAGTATCAGGGGGTCTTTCAATCGATTTTACATGACAGACTGTTGTATAAGATTGTTCAGGACATGTTATTGTTTATAAGCTATGTTGTAGAAGAGGTAGACGGGGAACGTCTCGATTACTATGACGTCGTGGAGAGTTGTTTAACCTACATAAAGTCAAACTTCGGAAACCCTGATTTATCCCTTGAGGAAGTGGCAGCATCGGTGAATCGAAATCCTTCTTATATCAGTTCTCTTATAAAAGACCGTAAGAAGCAGTCTTATCGAAAACTGCTTTTGGACATTCGGATTAATGAGGCTAAGCGTTTATTAGGCGCTTCAAGAGAACCTATTCAACAAATCGCAGAACAGGTAGGGTTCTCACAGTCCAATCATTTTAGCCGAAAGTTTAAAGAGGCAACTGGGGTGAGCCCCAAAGTCTTTCGTAATCAAAAGTTTAGATCATAACCTAATGAATCGATCATTCATGCGATAAATATGGGAGAAGGAGATACACATACACCTAATGTATGTGTATTTTTTTGTGTTGTTTCGTCATTCTAACTGCTTTTTCCATTCGGTATAGTGTAAGTAGACAGAAAATTAAGTGAAAAAGGGTGATCGATATGGAACTACTAAAAGGAAATCAGCCACTTAAAAGTCCAAAAGGTACAACACTTCATACAAAAGGATGGATCCAGGAAGCAGCTTTACGCATGCTTTTGAACAATTTGGATCCAGAAGTGGCAGAACGGCCTGAGGATCTTGTCGTATATGGAGGGATCGGCAAAGCGGCCAGGAATCAGGAATCTTTTCAAGCCATTATCAAAACACTCCAACAATTAGAGAACGATGAAACGATGCTTATCCAGTCAGGTAAGCCTGTCGCTGTATTTAAATCCCATCAAGATGCACCACGCGTGTTGCTAGCAAATTCAAACCTAGTACCAGCTTGGGCAAATTGGGAACACTTCCATGAGCTTGATCAAAAGGGGCTTATGATGTATGGACAAATGACAGCAGGTAGCTGGATTTATATTGGTAGTCAGGGAATCGTGCAGGGAACCTATGAAACGTTCGCAGAAGCTGCTAAGCAACATTTCGGTGGCTCTTTACAAGGGACCATTACGGTTACTGCAGGACTTGGGGGCATGGGAGGAGCTCAGCCTCTAGCTGTAACATTAAATGGCGGCGTCTGTATTGCGATTGAAGTGGATCGTTCAAGGATTCAAAAACGTCTGGATACAGGCTATGTCGATACGATGGTTGAAACATTGGATGAAGCAGTCCAGAAGGCTGAAGAAGCGAAGAAGAAAGGAGAGGCCCTTTCGATAGGTCTTCTTGGTAATGCTTGTGAACTTCTTCCGATTATGCTTGAACGTTCCTTCATACCAGACGTCTTAACTGACCAGACATCAGCCCATGACCCGTTAAATGGTTATGTGCCAGAAGGAACCTCGCTTGAAGAAGCTAATTCGTGGAGAGCATCTGACCCTAAGACATACGTTACTGCCTCTAAAAAGGCAATGGCCAAACATGTGGAAGCTATGCTTCGTATGCAGCAAAAGGGTGCTGTAACGTTTGATTACGGGAATAACATCAGGCAAGTAGCAAAAGAAGAAGGCATTGAGAACGCATTTGATTTTCCTGGATTTGTTCCGGCTTATATTCGTCCACAATTCTGTGAAGGGAAAGGCCCTTTCAGATGGGTGGCACTATCAGGCGATCCTGAAGACATTTATAAGACAGATGAAGTCATACTACGAGAGTTCAGTGACAATAAGCACTTGTGTAACTGGATTAAAATGGCTCAGGAAAAGATTCAGTTTCAAGGCCTCCCTTCAAGGATTTGCTGGCTAGGGTACGGTGAACGGGCTAAGTTTGGCAAGATCATCAACGATATGGTCAGAAGGGGAGAATTAAAAGCCCCAATCGTCATTGGACGGGATCACCTTGACTCAGGTTCTGTTGCCTCTCCTAACCGGGAAACTGAAGGGATGAAGGATGGGAGCGATGCAGTAGCAGACTGGCCAATTTTGAATGCGATGATTAATAGTGTTGGAGGAGCGAGCTGGGTATCTGTCCATCACGGTGGAGGAGTTGGAATGGGGTACTCCATTCATGCAGGTATGGTGATTGTCGCGGATGGAACGAAAGAGGCCGAAGCGAGATTAGAACGTGTCCTAACAACAGACCCTGGAATGGGTATAGCGCGCCATGCAGATGCAGGGTATGATCTCGCTATTCAAACAGCTAAAGAAAAAGGCGTACACATTCCAATGCTAGATCAGTAGAAGGAGGAGCAGACATGAAACCAATTTATATCCGACGTGCTAGTCAGGTGGTTGGTGCTCCGAAAGATACAGGAGCCCCTTTGACTAAGTCAGCAATGAATGAACTAAACGTAATCGAAAATGGGAGCGTGTGGATTGAGGACGGCAAGATCAAACGAGTCGCACACGATGACCAATTAATGAAGGAGTTTGGAAGCCGTGTAGATGAGGCGGAGGTCATTGACGCGAGAGGAAAGCTTGTGACGCCAGGTCTTGTGGACCCTCATACGCACCTTGTTCACGCAGGTACAAGGGAAAATGAATTTGATATGCGGTTAAACGGAAAGACATATATGGACATTATGAATGCAGGCGGTGGGATCCATGCGACGACAAAAGCCACCCGGGGAGCGAGTGAAGAGGAATTATATGAGGCAAGTTTTGAAAGACTGAATCAGTTTCTTCTACACGGAGTTACGACAGTAGAAGCGAAGAGTGGCTATGGGATGAATTTAGAAGTGGAGATGAGGCAACTTCAAGTGGCCCGTCAGTTAAACGAACATCACCCGGTCGACCTTGTCAGTACGTTTATGGGAGCCCACGTGGTTCCTCCTGAGTATAAAGAAGATAAGGATGCATTTGTTGATCTCGTTATCAATGAGATGCTTCCTGAAGTAGCTCAATCCGGACTAGCGGAATTTAACGATGTCTTCTGTGAACGCGGAGTTTTTACCCCTGAGCAGACTAAGCGGATTTTAGAAGCTGGAAAAGAATATGGGCTTTATCCTAAGATTCATGCTGATGAAATTGAACCCTACAAAGGAGCAGAACTTGCCGCTGAAGTCGGGGCTGTTTCGGCTGATCATTTGCTACGTGCTTCTGATGAAGGGGTCCGGCAAATGGCAGACCGCGGCGTAATAGGTGTACTGTTACCTGGAACAGCCTTTTTCTTAATGGCTGATAGCGCAAATGGACGCGGTATGATTGATGCTGGTGTGCCGGTAGCGTTGTCGACGGATTGCAATCCAGGTTCTTCTCCAACCGTTTCTCTTCCTCTAATTATGAATCTTGGCTGCTTAAAGATGGGCATGACGCCTGCTGAAGTGTTAAACGCAGCTACTGTAAATGCAGCTCATGCGATTCGACGTGGTAATGTAGCGGGTTGTTTACAAGAGGGGAGACAAGCGGATGTTGTGATCCATAATACCCCGAACTTTATGCAGCTACAGTATCGCTACGGGGTCAACCATACAGATACGGTTATTAAATCTGGAAAGGTGGTTGTAAAGGAGGGTGCTCTTCTATGAGAGACTACCCGTATCCACAGCTCGAGCGGCCTTCTTTTAAATGGAACAGGGCAACAGCTGAGGATCCAAAAGTTCATGAGTGGATTAAAACGATACCAGAAGACGGGGAAGTGGACTGGAGCTCGGTGGATGTGACCTTGCTCGGAGTGCCGCTCAGCCGGTCCTCAATCAGTGCCTCCGCTGCAAGTGAGAATCCAGATGCGATGCGGAGAGCCTGGAAGTCGTTTTCGACCTATAACATTGATTATGATAGAGATCTTTCCACCTTAACCGTGATGGACCTTGGTGATACAAGGCAGCACGTAACGGATATAGAAACTTGCCACAAGCACATTACAGAAGCAATGGAAGCAGGGCGTAAGGTGCACCCGCATACGCTTCCATTGACGCTTGGAGGAGATCATTCCATTACAGCGATGCTCATTAAAGGAATGAAACGAGCCGAGCCTGAAGAGCGGATAGGACTCCTGCAATTTGATACGCACTTTGACTTGAGGGACTTAGAAACATTTGGACCCGCGAATGGAACGCCTGTAAGGAATTTGATTGAGAGCGGGACCATAAAAGGGGAAGATGTGTACAATATTGGTCTGCATGGCTTCTTTAATGGAAAATCACTTAAAACTTATGCCGATCAGGTAGGCTTGAATTATGTAACGATGAGAGAAGCAAGGACAAAAGGAATCGAGTCGGTAGTGACAGAAGCGATAACAGAACTCTCGCAAAAAGTCGATCGCATCTATATGACCGTCGACATGGATGTACTCGATATAACCCAAGGTCCTGCAGCTCCAGCCGCAACACCAGGGGGAATGCGAACCGATGAGCTATTTGAAGCTGTCACACTAGCCGGGAAATCCCCGCACATCAAAGCAATGGACATCGTCTGCCTAGACCCGACAAAAGACGTGGCAGACTTCACCGTAAAAGCCGCCGTCCACACCATGCTCTCCTTCCTAACAGGCATGACAATGAGAAACACATGAATGCTTTAGTGAACAAAAGCGTGCCAGACACCCGTCAGTGCTTCACAGCACGAAAGGGTGTCTGACACGCTTAAAGAGTAGTCTCACAGAGGATAATCTATATGGAATATTTTCTGAATATTCAATTTAATATAAGGGGGAAAGAGAAATTGGGGAATACGAATCTTCAAACTTCCAATAAAAATACGGAGTTAGTAGTAAACTCAAAAGGTAATGTATTTAGGTTTTTTGTATATAGTTTAATAGGCATTTTCATGTTTTTTGTTCCCGTTACGATTAATAACAATAGCACCATTCCTTTGGACCATTTAGTTGGATGGATCCAGCAAGCCTTTTCTGCAATTGTCCCTTATTATGCGTTACTAGTTATTTTATTGGGAGCATTCTATCCATTTTTAAAGAATACTTGGAACAAGAATAATGTTGAAATAGGTTTGTCTGTATTCAAGGTAGGAGGATTGATCGTAGCAGGTTTCATTGTATTTGATGCAGGGCCGAGTTGGCTTATGGCACCAAATATGGGGCCGTTTCTGTTTAATAAACTAGTTATACCCGTTAGCCTTCTAGTACCAATAGGAGCTGTATTCCTAGCTTTAATTGTAGGATTTGGATTATTGGAATTCATAGGAGTGCTATTGCAGCCAGTTATGCGGCCTCTGTGGAAAACGCCAGGTCGTTCTGCAATAGATGCAGTAGCTTCATTTGTAGGCAGTTATTCTATCGGGTTATTAATTACAAATCGAGTATATAAGGAAGGCAAATATACGAAAAAAGAAGCGGCTATAATAGCCACAGGGTTTTCTACTGTATCTGCAACATTTATGATTGTCGTAGCAAGGACTCTAGGTTTAATGGAGATTTGGAACACTTATTTTTGGGTTACGCTTTTTGTTACTTTTCTTGTAACCGCTATTACCGTGAGGATATGGCCTATAAGTAGAATCAGTGAAGAATATGCGATCCCTGAAGGTAAGCCTGAGCAAAGAGTCAAAGGGAATTATTTTGTTGCCGCTTGGAAAGAAGCTATGAGTGCAGCTAATCAATCCAAATCTCTATCGAAGAACATTAGCGAGAACTTTAGAGATGGATTTGTAATGACAATGAGTATCTTGCCTTCAATCATGTCAGTAGGCTTATTAGGACTAGTTTTAGCTGAATTTACGCTTGTATTTGATTGGATCGGTATGATTTTCTATCCAATCACATCCTTGCTTCAAATTCCTGATGCAATGCTGGTAGCTAAAGCATCGGCTGTAGAAATTGCAGAGATGTTCTTACCTGCCTTAATGATGGGGGAAGCAGTACTAGTATCTAAATTTATTGTAGGAGTCGTTTCGATTTCATCCATTATATTTTTCTCAGCATTAATTCCTTGTATTCTTTCAACTGAAATACCATTATCCATTCCTAAAATGATTATAATATGGTTTGAACGAACCATACTCACTCTTATTATTGTAACCCCTATAGCTTATCTCTTGCTATAGCGTGATAAAGGAATAAAGCGTGCCAGACACCAGTCAGTGCTTCACAGCGATAAAGGGTGTCTGACACGCTTCTTTGCGTTAAAGGTCTAAAGCGTTTTCCGTTCTTATAAGAAAATAAAAAAAGAACCTTCTCCAGGTTCTTTATATTCCATTAAATTTCCCTCATCCCATAAATAAGGGAATAGCTGCTGTTCAACTTGGGCTTCTGCTTCATGAAAAACGAAACTTTGAAAGATGTGGTTTCCAAGGAGAGATACATAGATCAGAAACAGAAGGACTGGTATGACAGGGACCCTCACATAACCCCCTCCTACGCTCATGGTGTTACTGTACAATATGTAACAAGGGCTTACATTATGCTAGCGTGATTTCCACCAGGTGCTAGTCCATAGACTCTAGAATATTTGTTATACTAGGGAAATAGAAAGTGATGAAAAAGGAGTACGGATAAATGGAAAAAAATAAAGTATTGCTTGTAGACGGAATGGCTCTTTTATTCCGCGCCTTTTACGCAACAGCAATGAGTGGATATTATATGGTGAACAGCAAGGGAGTGCCGACAAATGCAGTCTATGGATTTGTAAAACATTTGTTTGCCGCTATGAATGAATATAAACCTAGTCATGTAATTTGCTGTTGGGATATGGGGAGCCATACGTTTCGAAATGACCTCTACCCAGAATACAAAGCAAATCGCGGGGAAGCACCGGTAGAACTAATTCCGCAATTTGAGCTTGTTAAAGAGGTAACAGCCGCTATGGATATTCCGAATGTAGGGATTACAGGGTATGAAGCAGATGATCTGATGGGCACGCTTGCTCACGTCTATAGCGAGGATCATGAAGTGTTAATTCTTACGGGAGATCAGGATACGTTACAACTTCTTAAAGACAACGTAAAAGTCGTTCTCATGAAGAAAGGGTATGGGAACTTTGCAGAGTATGAGCATGGAACCTTCTTCGAAGAGAAAGGCATCTCACCCCAGCAAATGATTGACCTAAAAGCCTTAATGGGAGATAGCAGCGACAATTACCCTGGCGTGAAGGGAATTGGCGAGAAAACAGCTTTAAAACTATTGCAAAAGCACGAAACCATCGAAGAGCTGCTTGAGAATATGGAAACCTTGACAAAAGGGCAGCGCACAAAGATCGAACAAGACTTGGATATGCTCCATTTATCCAGGAAATTAGCTCGAATTCATTGCGAAGTCGATGTCACATGCTCCCTTGAAGATGCCGTACTTTCGATTAATGAAGGACGTATGCAGGATAAATTCAATGAGCTTGAGTTTAAAAATATTAATCGTTTAGTAAATCCATAACGGCTTTTCGACCTATTAGAAACAAAAAACGAGCAGGAAATCAGCGTGATTTCCTACTCGTTTTTTTATTGTTCTCTTTGATTCATTCGATTAGAAATGAGCGACATGATTATAACGATGATGACGACTCCGACGAAGTTGACCCACATAGGAGCCTCTAATGCGGATGTAAATATTCCTAATACGAATGCAAGAGCAAGTGTCCAGAAAAAGCGTGTTGTAGATTTCATGCACCAATCGACCTTTCTCGAAGTTGTATAGGTCCAGTGTAATAGATTTCTTTTCTAAAGGAAAGCACACTCTCTATATAGGGGTAGGTGTATAGGTATAAATGTTTATATTTGGAGATCTAGGTTTAAGTAGATGTTCATGAGGAATGAGTAAAGTGGTTGTAATCATATTCAAGGAGGTTTTACATTATGGAACAAGAAAATCAAGAACAAACGTACACAATGCCTAGAATTGGCGATGATGCACCCTCTTTCCAGGCAGCTACAAGTCAGGGGAACTTGAGTCTTGAAGATTATAAAGGAAAATGGCTTGTGCTATTTTCGCACCCATCTGATTTTACCCCAGTATGTACAACAGAATTTGTCGCTTTTCAGGAGATCTATCCTGAACTTAAAGACCGAAACACTGAGCTGCTTGGTTTAAGTGTAGATAGTGTTCCATCTCATATTGCATGGATTAGAAGCATTGAAGAAAACTTTAACACGACAATCGAATTCCCTGTCATCGCAGATTTGGACAAGCAAGTAGCTATGAAGTACGGTATGATTATGCCTGGTGAAAGCCAAGTCGAAACGAGTCGCGCTGTGTTTGTCATTGATGACAAACAGAAGATTCGTTCGATTATCTATTATCCTTTAACGACAGGGCGTAATATGCAAGAGATTCTTCGCCTTGTTAAAGCTCTTCAAACAACAGATGAGCACGGCGTTTCCACACCGGCTAACTGGACAGAAGGAGACAAAGCAGTCGTATCTCCTCCAAAAACACAAGAAGATGCAGCCAAGCGAGCACAAGAAGAAGGCATCGAATACATTGACTGGTATATTTCTAAAAAAGATATTTAAATCATACAAAGGTAGCCTCAAAAAGGGGCTGCCTTTTTTATGTAAGGTTAGGTTTTCTACATAAAAGTAGCCTCTTGAACAAGCTGAATAAAACGGTCTACCTGAGGGAGGTCGCGGGCGTTCTTCTGAAAACAAAGCCACGTTTCTCTAGTTAGGGGTTGGTCATTCAGTGTTAATGGGAGGTGTGGGTATTGATGAAGTTCTTCTGAAGCGACACTTTTCGGAAGAACCGCCATTCCAAGACCTTTCATCATAAACTGCTTACAAGTTTCAATTTGGTCGACTTGAATGCTCTTGTTTGGCTTAAAGGCAGATTGTGTCAGAAACCACTCATCCACTAAGTGATGGAAGGTAGAATCGCTCTTAAATGCAATAAGAGGACGTTCTTTTTCCGAAGAAAAAGGCTTCGTGTCATACAAATAAAGGGGATCACTCAATAGATGAAGGCTTTCCCCGTCTTTCATCGGTTTTCCTCGAATCAGGCGAACATGGAAGTTTTGATCAGGATTCCTGAGGTCCTCACTTAACCCTGTGACAAGATCTATTTTGACATCTGGATAAAGGGATGTGTAGGTTTCTAAGAGGCTAGGCAGAAATTGTTGACTGACTACAGAGGAGGCTCCGATAGATAACGTCCCTGAAACCTGGTCCCCTAACGATTGAAGATGAGCGTGTAATCCATTCTCACGTTCTACGACTTCCTTTGCATGCTTTACCACTTGTTCTCCGACAGGGGTTAAGAGGAGCTTTTTAGACGTTCTGACAAAAATGGGGTGTTGAAAGTGTGTTTCGATGTATCGGAGACGCTGGGTGATAGCTGGCTGAGAAACATATAAATGCTTAGCTGTCCCCCTAACCGTTCCGATGGTCGAAAGGTGAATGAGAAGTTCATAATCTTCTAGCTTCATAGAATTCCCTCCTTGATCGATAAGTTTTTCTTATTGCTTACTATTATAACTTAGTATTATTCCTAATGCGAAAGATCGAATAGGATAGAAGTAGGAGACAAAGGAGGAATGATGATGAACGTAAAACGAGATGTGCAAGAACAGTTTGGAAGAAATGCAGAGCGTTATGTGACAAGTACGACCCACGCAAAAGGAGAAGATCTTTCTTTGATGGTGGAATGGCTCGAGCCGAAGCGGTCATGGAAAGTGCTTGATATTGCAACTGGTGGTGGGCATGTTGCGAATCAGTTAGCTCCTCACGTAAAAGGGGTAATCGTGAGCGATTTGACGAAATCCATGCTTCAAGCAGCAGCTTCCTTTTTATCCCTCCATGAAAACATTGAAGCCGTGTTAGCCGATGCTGAGGATCTACCTTTTTTAGATCATTCATTTGATGTAGTGACGTGCCGTATTGCAGCACACCATTTTCCGAATCCTGATCGCTTCGTTCAAGAGGTGGGGAGAGTGTTGAAACCCGGGGGAGCTTTTGTACTTATTGATAATGTGTCTCCTGAAGATAAGAAGAAGGAAGATTTTTATAATCATTTTGAGAAAAAAAGAGATCATAGCCACCAACGGGCACTTCCGATTTCTGAATGGGAAATGCTGTTGGAACGCTCAAACCTTACAATAAAGAAACAGTCTTTACGAAAGAAAACCCTTCCGTTTCATGAATGGGTCTGCCGTATGGTAGAAGATGAACAAGAGAGGGAAGAGATTCATCAACTGATGGTCGGAGCAGATCAGGAACTCAGAGATTACTATCAAATGAAAGTAGAAAAGGATAGACTGCAGTCCTTCTCTATTGATGAATGGATGGTGTTTGGGACTAAAGCGTAAGAAAAAAAGAGCTTAGAGATCCCCTTTTTGTAAGGCCAGTACGATTTAAGTGGATGTATCAAGTTAGGCAAAATAGACAATTTATTCATGCCATTCTTATCACCTTCTTAAGAATCGATAAAATGATCCTTCTTAATCCGAAAGTTTTTATTGAATTTTTAATAGGGTTTTTCTATGATTGAGGTACGTTTGGGAGAGGAGATTTAGGTGAATGGCATGGGAGATTGTTAATATCATCGCTGTTGCCGCCTTTGCCTTTAGTGGGGCAATTGTGGCGTTAAGTGAGCGATATGATATATTTGGGGTATTTATTTTAGGGCTAGCACCGCCGTTTGTGGGGGGGATTGCTCGAAATATATTTTTGCAAATTGATGTTGTACATGTATGGGAACAGGGTATGTTTCTATATGTGGCCCTTGGAACTATAGCAGTAGTTTATTTCTTTCCGAAATCCTGGGTCATGTTCTGGGATCGGTGGAATGTATACTTAGACGCCATTGGTTTATCAGCGTTTGCTGTCCAGGGTGCGATGTTTGCACTAGAAGCAGAACTTCCGTTTGGCGCTGTTGTCTTTTCAGCTATTATTACTGGCGTTGGCGGAGGAGTTGCGCGTGATGTATTAGCGCAAAGAAGGCCTATGGTTTTACATAAGGAAATTTATGCGGTGTGGGCAATGATGGCTGGTGTATTATTAGCACTTGGATTAGTAGATTATCAGAGTACGGTTCAATTATATGCTCTATTTGGAGCTACAGTGTTGTTCCGTCTTCTTTCTTACCATTTAAACTGGCATCTCATGTTTCGGGACCTTTATAGGATATAATGGAGGAGAGCCTAGTTACATATCCGCTCAGTACAGAGAATAGAATAAATGAAGGAAACTTTAGAAAAGGGAGCGATTTTGATGAGTGATAAACTAAACGTTGGGGTAATCTTCGGGGGAAAATCCTCAGAACACGAAGTATCCTTACAATCAGCAAAAAATATCGTTGACGCGATCGACAAAGACAAATATAACGTAACGCTTATCGGAATCGATAAAGAAGGACAGTGGCATTTAAGTGAACCAAGTCACTATTTATTGAACGAAAATGATCCAAAGCACATTGCTTTAAATAAAACAAACGAAGGAATTGCGCTTGTTCCAGGGCAAGATCATGACCAACTTATACGTACTTCTACCGTAGAGAGCCTAGACGAGTTAGACGTTGTGTTCCCGATTGTTCACGGAACGTTAGGGGAAGATGGTAGTATGCAAGGCATGCTTCGCCTGGCTAATATTCCTTACGTAGGCCCGAATGTGCTTAGTTCTGCGGTCTGTATGGATAAAGACATCGCCAAACGCTTACTTCGCGATGCCGATATTAAAGTGGCAGACTGGGTCACGTTTAAACAACCTCAAAAGCCTGATATTTCCTTTGAAGCCGTTGAAGAGCGCTTAGGGCTACCGATGTTTGTGAAACCTGCTAATCAAGGCTCATCTGTTGGTGTAAGTAAAGTCCGGAATGAGCAAGAATTCTACGATGCGATTGAAGAAGCATTTCAATATGACACGAAATTAATTATAGAAGAAGCGGTTAACGGACGTGAAATTGAAGTAGCTGTTCTAGGAAATGATCATCCGAAGGCGTCTGTACCAGGAGAAATATTGCCACAGGGGGACGACTTCTATTCGTATGATACCAAGTACATTAGTGAAACAGGTGCCCTGTTAGAGCTGCCTGCTAAACTTGATGATCATACAACAGACCGTGTTCGTGAAGCGGCAGTAGAGGCTTTTCAGGCACTTGAGTGCGAAGGATTAGCGCGAGTGGACTTTTTCTTAAAGGAAAATGGGTCCCTTGTTGTCAATGAAGTAAACACACTCCCTGGCTTTACGAAAATTAGTATGTATCCAAAGCTATGGGATTTAACTGGCGTTTCGTATCCGGAGCTTATTAACCAACTGCTTCACCTTGCGATGGATCGTCACCACCGTGATAGTAATCTGAAAAGTTCAATCTAACGAGGAAGCCTTAAGGGATCTTTCCCCTAAGGCTTTTTTGTTACTGTGTGTTGTTTAAGGGAAATGGCTGTTTTGCTTAAAGTGGGTTTAAGGCGGTCCTCCACGCTGGAACTAGACTGGCTCTTCTGCCCACGGGAGTCTCGCAGTTTCCAGGCCCGCCTTTGCCGTATTTGGGTGTATGCAAAAAGCCACCTTGGGAGAAGAAAGCTCTTGTAATTCGAGCAACGGGGCCGTTCCCCTTTATAGCTAGGGTTTGTTCGGGGACTGCGAGACTCCCGCGGGGTAAGGAGCCTAGGGGAGACCCCGCAGAGAGCAAAGCGAACGAGGAGGCTTCCCAGCTCCCCGCAGGAAAGCGAGTTGTCCCCGAACAAACCCCAGCACACATCAAAAGTAACGGCCCATCCCGATTCGGAACAGGAACAAGGGAATAAAAATTTGAAACCATCTTCTATTCTATTCGTACATAAGAGTAGACGATATTTAAAATAAAGGAGTGCAGCTATATGAGTGATAAAGGTTGTCTTAAGTGTGGAAGTACAGATGCAGGTCAAAAGGAAGTAGCAATGACAGGAGCGGGGCTTGCGAAGATGTTTGATGTTCAGAATAACAAATTCTTAGTCATTTACTGCAAAAACTGCGGATACTCTGAGTTCTATAATAAACAAGCTTCAACAGGTGGAAACATACTGGACTTATTCTTTGGATAAAAAAACAGGAGGCGATGGGCTCGCCTCTGTTTTTATTTAGAAGGTAGGTAAAGGAGAGAATGGAGAACATGAAAACAATGTGGGTAGCTGGGATCGCCCTTATGATTGTATTAACAGGGTGCACCTCTGATGCAAGTCAAGAAGAGGATCCGAAAGAAGATCCTTCAACAAATGTTGAGGATACAGAAAAGAGTAAAGAAAGCGAAAATGTTGATACACAAGAAGAGAAAGACCAAGAGAAAGAATCGAATGACCAGAAAGAAGAATCAGAAGAACAAACTTCAGATAAGAAAGACGATTCTCAGAAAAGTGAATCAGATAACAATAAGGAACAATCTACAGAGAATACAAAACCGACCAAACAGATTCCTGCTGATTTAACAGAACAAGAAGCGAAAGCGGTCGTGGTGGAATATAAGAGAGCTTTCTTCGATGTGATTAACAACACAGATGATCAGTTAAAAATACAAGACTATACTTCTCTTCAAGCAATTGAAAGAGAATTCAGGACAGCTATGTCTGAGCCATTGGCAGACGAACTGATGTCTTATTACATACGCCAGGAAAATGGAACACTGTATGTCGTTCCGTCTAGTTCTCCGACTTTCCTAGAAGCGAGCCAGCCAGTTACAGTTGAGCGAATTGATGATAGGACCTACCATGTTGCACAAACCCGTTCAGATGATATGGCTGGAAGTACTAAGATCACGTATAAGCTGATTCATGATGGTACTCAGTGGGTGGTAGATGAGATTAAGAACAAGCAGCTAAATCAAGAAGCATCTTCCGCCAATCAAACTGGCGAACAACAAGCCGTGCTTGCTGTACGTGACTATCTAAATATCAGCTCAAGCGATTCAGTGAAAGTAGAAGTGGATCATGAAGAGAGTGGGAAGTATCTTGTTCACGTTTATGAACTAGTTGAGCAGGAGGGCAATTCTCATACAGCCACAAAAGGTTGGTACTATGTTGACCAGAAAACTGGAAAAGTGACGGATATGATGAATCCGTAAGTGCACTAAGAGAGAGGGAATACTACCTCTCTCTTTCTTTAGAATGGAAAGGGGAGATTGTGTATGGTAAAAGGTAGAGTAGCTGTTGTAACCGGAGCATCAGGTGGGTTTGGTTCTTTGACTACAATGAATTTGGCTAAACAGGGATATGTCGTCCTTGCTGCCATGAGAAATATGGAAAAAGTGTCTGTATTCGATTCTTATCAAAATGAGAAATGGTACAAACAAATAATCCCCGTTCCTTTAGATGTAGCGAAAGAAGAATCGATCCGTGACTTTAAGTATTATATAGAGAAGGTAGGACGATGTGATGTTCTGGTGAATAACGCTGGATATGCACTTGGGGGCTTTAGTGAGGAAATCAAAATCGAAGAATACAGAGATCAGTTCGAGACAAATGTATTTGGAGTCATGGGTATTACCCAAGCGGTCCTTCCAACTATGAGGCGACAAGGATTCGGAAAAATCATCAATGTTAGTAGCATCAGTGGCGTGTTTGGATTCCCAGGCCTATCACCTTATGTCTCCTCTAAATATGCACTAGAAGGCTATAGTGAAAGTTTGCGCCTTGAAGTAAAGCCATTTGGGATTGATGTTGCTTTAGTAGAGCCTGGATCTTATGAGACAAACATCTGGACCTCAGGACGTGTCGTAACTGAACGTTCCCTTCAAGAGGATTCTCCTTATTACTCCTACATGGAAAGCATTGAAAAAGAGTTAAAAAATGGAAAAGACTCCCTCGGTAATCCAAAGGAAGTAGCAGATCTTATCACCGCTCTCGCCAACAAAGGTTCTCTTAAAGCGTTACGTTACCCAGTAGGAAAAGGGGTAAAGGCTCTAGTGAAGGCAAAAGCACTGATGCCTTGGAGTACATTAGAAACGATCATTCTAAAAAAGTTAAAGCAACTTTAACAAGGTCAGCCCAGAAGGCTGACCTTTTTTGTTAAATCTTTGCGACAATCTTACCTGTTACATGACGTTCAGATAGGTCTACTAATGCTTGTGGAACCTCTTTAAGAGAAACCACTTTCTCAAGTAACGTTGAAATGGATCCTTCTTCAATCAGTTGGAACATTTCTTGCCCCATTAAAGCAAGATCTTGTTGTTCCTCCACATTATCTACCAGATGAGCACCACCTAAGGCAATTTGATGGAAGGAAAATGATTTTGTGAAATCTAATGCACTTGAGATATCAGGAGGACCTGCAATAAAGGCTATTTGTCCGTTAAATTGAATCGTATCAAGCGATTTTGTTGCGTTCTCTCGGCCAACGGTGTCGAGTACAGCGTGGACTCCCTTGCCATTTGTGATTTCTAACGTTTTTTCAACGAAATCGTCTTGTTTATAATCGATCGCATAATCTGCTCCAAGTGATTTTACAAGCGCATGGTTAGAAGCAGAAGCTGTAGTGATGACGGTGAGACCAGCTTGTTTCGCAAGTTGGATGGCAAATCCGCCTACACCACCTGCACCAGCATGGATTAAAATCGTCTGACCTGGTTGGATGTGCATTTTACGGAACAGGGCTTGATACGCTGTGTAACCTGCACATGGGACAGCTGCTCCGTTTTCAAACGAAATAGTTTCCGGAAGAATAGAAACCGTGTGTGCAGGTGTCACCGTATACTCCGCAAACGTACCTTTTTTCGACATGTTGCCGTGATAGACGACCCGATCTCCCTTTTGTACCGTTGTGACACCTTCACCGACTTCTTCTACAATCCCAGCTGCATCCACACCAAGAACATGAGGATACTCCCAAGCAGGAAGGCCATTTGTGGCCGTTTTATAATCAACTGGGTTTAGGCCAGCCGCTTTATTTCGAACAAGGATTTCCCCTTTTTGAGGAACAGGCGTATCGATCTCGCCTACTTTCATATCTTGCCATTGATTTTTACCTTCTAACAGCAATGCTTTCATAAGTAGGACCTCCTATAAAAATCGTAATCAGTTCTATTTTGTCATGAAAACGAAGGTTTTAACAGTACGCACTTTTTAGTGCCTAAGGTACTTTGAAGTAATAGTGTGGGCATCCTTATTGAGGATGTTCCCTAACCCTTAGAACACATAAGAAAAGAGCTAACCCTGGGGGATAGCTCTTTTAAATTAACACATAGAATCATTAGGATCAGGGTTCTTTAATCCGAACAGTGGACGGATAAAGAGAGCTAAGAATGTACCAGCAAGGGCCATAATCATCCAAACCCAGCCGTGCAGGCTCATTGAAGCAATGCCGCCAAAGTAAGCGCCGATATTACATCCAAATGCAAGGCGGGCACCGTACCCCATCATAATGCCACCAACGATGGAAGCGAAGAAAATGCCAGGTTTAAATCGCTGTGGTTTAAAGGAACCTTGAGCGGCAGCAGCGATAAAGGCACCTAGAATAATACCGAAGTTCATAACGCTAGTTGAATCAAGAAAGACACTGCTTGTTAATTGATCTGTACTCCCAGCCCAGTATCCCCAGCTGCTTACGTTGACACCGAGAGCCATAAGAACTTTAGAACCCCATAGGGCAAAGGCAGATGTAATGCCCCAAGGATTACCACGTACAGTAAGCGTAAGTGCGTTTAAAATTGCTAGCACAACAGCTGCAAAAAGTAGAGGCCAAGAACCACGCACAAGCTTCTTCCACCCTTTAACTGTAGGAAGTGGTTTCATTTGCGGGGGATTTTTCTTGCGAGCGTATCGTACGGTTAGACCATAAATTCCTGCAAATAGTATGATTTGGAACAACCAGCCTCCAAAGTAGCCGAATCCAGTTGACTCTGCCAGGGATATAGCGCCTAAAGAAGGCATCGTTTCACTTGTCCACCAAGGAAGGTGATAAGCACCAAGTGCTGATCCTGCAATAAATCCAATTAACGTTATAAATAGAGAAGCTTTCCCTCCTCCAACGTTATAAAGCGTACCAGAGGCACAACCGTTACCAAGTTGCATCCCAATTCCAAACAAGAAAGAACCAAAAATAACGCTTATTCCAACGGGGGAAACATATCCGCTCGGCGTCACACCTGTAAAGCTAAATCCTGTCGCCAAAATAATGGCAAACAAAGTAGTTGCAACAGCAAGCATCACCATATGAGCTTGTAATCCTTGCACGTTTCCTACGGAAGTTAAACGTCTGAATGCTGAAGTGAATCCAAACCGGGCATGGAGAAGCGTTAACCCTAGCGCCATCCCAATAATATAAAGAACACCTTGTGTCCATCCCGCAATCGAGACGGATGTTATAAATAGAATAATAGAAACTAGAATCCCTAACGTCACAAGCGGTTTTTGTACCGGGTTAAGTGTGGATGTGACGGTTGTAAAGGGGCGATTTTTAACAGTTGCTGTTTCCATCTTTATTACACCACCAATTCTTATCAATTTACTGTGAATTAAATCCTTTACGTATAATAATATGAATTGATTGATTTGTAAATTAAAAAACTTGGCTCTTAAAAAAAGTATGTGAGGAAGGGCATAAAACGAATGTTTCAAAAGGACATTTTCATCACAGTAGAGCAAATTAACACTTTATACGCATTGAAAATGAGAGGTTTCTTTCTTATAAAAACGGAAACATAACAAGAAAGGAGTGTGGAAGTTATGAAAACATTTACAGTAAGAACAACAGAGCACGATCAAATGATTGATATTACTTCAGAAGTAGAAGATTGGATCAAGACTGAAGGGGTTGAGGAAGGTGTCGTAGTTATTACATCTATGCATACTACTGCTGGAATCACGGTAAATGAGAACGCAGATCCTGATGTGAAAACGGATTTTTTGCGGCGGTTAGATGAAGTATTCCCATGGAATCATCCAAAGGATCTTCATGGTGAAGGCAATACAGCTTCTCATTTGAAAACGAGTACGGTCGGCTCGTCTGAAATGGTCATCATTTCTGAAGGTAAGCTTGTGCTTGGAACGTGGCAAGGCATATATTTCTGTGAATTCGATGGACCTAGAGAGAGAAAGTACGCAGCTACATTAATGCGATAAGCGACTTGGTGGATGAAGTTATTTTTTTCTTACCTTCTATAAGTCTAAGTTTACGTTTTACTCCCCTTCATTAGGGAACTGTGTGAATAACACAATGCAAGGGGGACTAAATGTGAAAGGCATGTTCAAAGTAGGGGTATGTTTTATGTTTTTATCTGTACTCATTCTCTTTCCTTTCAAAAGAAGCGTCCTGAGTGCAGTGGATTTTCCGGATTTATCAGAAGAGACGCGTGGATATAATGAAATTCAATACTTAGCGGACCAAGGGATTATTCATGGATATGAAGATGGTGAATTTAAATCATCTCAGGACGTCACACGACTTCAAGTAACGATGATGTTAGTTCGTGCTTTAGAGCTTTCTATGGATAATCGACCTGATCCAGGTTTGAAAGATGTAAACCCCGAAGACCGGGGGTATCGTTATATTGCTACAGCAGTAGACGAAGGGGTCTTTCAAGGGACTCCGGATGGTTATTTTGAAGGGAGGAGGGACATTACTCGAGGAGAAATGGCTATTGTCTTAGCAAAAGCATTTAACTTAGAGATGGGATCTAATACAGTTGATTTACGAGATGTAGCAGAAGAAGAAACATACATAAGGATAGTCGTTTCTAATCGAATTGCTATTGGGTATCCCGATCAGAAATATCATCAAGATGAATCAACAAACCGTCAAAATTTCTCCGTTATGCTAGCTCGAGCGATAGATCCGAAATACATTGAACCAGCTTTTGGTGGATCTTGGTTAACTCACGCTTCAAACGGTAAGGTTCATCACTGCTTTGCAACGATGGACCAAGGGATTACGTTAGAAAAGATTGTTGAACGTGAAGGAGAGCCGGTGCGTAAAGAACGCATAGGAGAACGGATAGAAGCTGAATATGGCAAGTGTATATACGTATTTGAACAAGAAAAGCCTCGATTGATGAGAGAATTGAACTATGAACCCATGAATGAAGAGATCACGCCCACTTATGTTCATCAAAGAATCCCATCACCTGATCAGACTCAAATGAACGATGGGAAGTATGAAGAGATATATACGTACGATGAATATACAGTAACACTCCAGTACACTTCTAAAACCGGTATTATGGAGAGGCTGCGTATTCAGCCAAATGAGTTGAAAAATGGAACATGGTTTCTCGAGTCGAAGTATTTTAATAATCTAGATCGGGCTGATGGGACACCAACCATCACAAACCCAGAGAATCAACTGGTGCTCGTGAACAAATCAAACGTGTTACCGGCTGATTATACACCTGATTTAACAAGGCCCGACGTTCCATTTGTATTTGGTGATCAGGATTTGAATAAAAGTTATATGCGACCTGAAGCGGCAGAGCAGTTAGAAAGAATGTTTCAAGCCGCGGAAGGAGAGGGATACAGTATTTTAGCCGTCTCGGGATACAGGTCCTTTGATCGTCAAGATTTTCTTTTTCAAGCAGAAGTAGAAGAGTCCGGAAGAGAGGCTGCAGCGAAAGTGGTGGCCCCGCCAGGCACAAGTGAACATCAAACAGGATTGACGATGGATGTGACCTCACCGGCTGTAAACTATGGTTTAGTCCAACGCTTCGGTCAGACAGAAGCGGGGGAATGGTTACAAGCCCATGCTTATGAATATGGTTTTATCCTTCGGTATCCAAAAGGCAAAGAATCTATTACGGGTTACCAGTATGAGCCGTGGCATTTTAGGTATATAGGAAAAGAATATGCGACCCTTATTCACGAAAATGATCTAACGTTAGAAGAGTTCTTTACAAAGATGGATGAAATGTAATAAAAAGCTACGCGCCTCTAAAAAGACGCGTAGCTTTTTCTCTTGCGTTTCTTCTATCGATGCTGTACGCTTCTTCAAGAAAAACGATTGATCGTAAAGGAGTCTGGCCTATGACATGTAAAGCAGTAATCTTTGATTTGGACGGTGTAATAGTCGATACCGTTCCACTCTATTATAAAGCAACGTTACCGGTTATAAATGAGCTTGGTGTTCCATTCACAGAAGCCGATAACCTTGCCTATCAGGGAAGACCGCGTATGGAATTAATCGACATGATTGTAAAACGTTCTGGTAAGGTTTTCACGGAGGAAGAGAAGATCGAGCTAGGGGAGTGGAAAAACCGTAATTATCAAGAGTTGATCGCTCAACTAACTGAAGAAGATGCGATGCCTGGCATTTACAGATTTATTCAAGAGTTATCACAAGCGGGGATTCCAATGGCTCTAGCCTCTGCTAGCTCCAATGCTCAGTTTGTATTGAAACAGTTAGGACTCACTACGTTTTTTGACGTCATTATGGATCCAAAGTCATTAAAGAAAGGAAAACCAGATCCTGAAATCTTCGAAACAGCCGCAGACCGCCTAGGCGTACCCTATGAGAATTGCGTGGCGATTGAAGACGGAGAAGCAGGTTTAGAAGCCATTCGATCCACTCCTATGTTCTCAATTGGAGTAGGAACAGCTCCTTACTTAGACCAAGCAGATTGGACCATCCCAACAACCGCATCTTTAACATTAGAGAATGTCAACTCACAATTTAATAGAAGAGAATCGAAAAAATAATAGAATGGCTCTATTAAGGAGGGGTGTTGATTCACAACTCTTGTTCTAGCTGCGGGTCGTTTCTACTGTTTTTGATAAGGGAGGGCTGGGGAATCGGGAGACTCCTGCAGGAGAAAGAGGTCGACGAGACCCCGGACGGAACGGAGTGAGGGAGGAGGCTCGACAGCTCGCCTGCGGAAAGCGAGTCGTTCCCCAGACCTCCCTAGCTCTCATTAACCGTAAACGGCCCTATCCACATTAACGCTCAGATCAAGTGGACGGAACTTCCTTACACAAAAGAGGCGATTGCTTTGTCCAATACTTTCTTTAACTCATTAAAATGAGGTTTAATAATATAATCAATCGCTCCGATATGAAGAGCTTCTTGAATATGAAAGTGCTGACCGATCGAGGAGCACATAACGATTTTACTGTCTGAATTGATTTCTATCATCTTACGTAAGCAGCTCATACCACAATAATACGGAATAATAATATCTAAGATCGTAATATCCGGCTTGTGTAATCGAAACAACTCTATAGCTTCAAGGCCATCAGCAGCCTCAGCTATAACATGATAGTTAGAGTTAGCAAGCTGGTCTCGTAGGAAACACCTGGTGAGCTTAGAATCATCCACTAACATAACACTAAACATGCAACAAACATCCTTCTTCTTTAAATTATGACTATATAGGGGATGGAATCGTAACAAAAGCAGGCTGTAACAGATTCGTCTACCTACGCTATTAAATAGGAATAAATCCCCTATATTACCTATCACTACTATATCATCAATTCGACAAAATGTGACAAAATTACCATAAAAAAATAGAGTATAAATAGTAGTTTTATAGCCAGCTTCTGGTTCTTTATCTATATTTCCCTTCGTATAGTTTACTAGAAGGGAGCACGGGAGTATGCGTAAGTGGGTCATAATGATATGTGTTTTAGTATTGGTATGTGGTGTTACAGAAGAAATGATTTGGGCTGAAGAGGATGAGGCTCTTCGGTATGTAGCGATAGGGGATGAAGGAACGATGGGAGCGATCTCTGGGCGTTCTTTTGGAGTGAGTTATGTAGATTTAATTGCTGAGACGTTAAAGCAACACCATTCCACTGTAACGATTTCAACTGATCTTCTAGGTAAAAGTTATACCTCTGAAGCGTTACTGCATGCAATAGAGAATGAAAACGTTGAATCGATAGAGGAAGCCGATCTGATCACCTTATCGATCGGGCGTCAAGATTTATTGAATTATGTGGAGTTGAACGAACAAGGACAACTTGTCGCTTTTGAGCCAAGTATGTCTGAGATTCTGAAATTAAGGGAAACGATTGAAGCTATCCTTCTTGAAATTAAGAAAGAAACATCATCAAATCAGGTGTATGTAGTCGGGTATGCTCCCATTTTCTCAAGCGTATATGCTCAGGAGGAAGAGTCCTTGGATGAATTTATTAACCAAGCAAACAGAATGTTGGAAACGGTCGTTCATGAACAAGGCTTTCACTTTGTTCCATATTCCGAAGTTGGAGAAGACCCTACCCATTCATACGAAACCATCCCGACCCAGCATTGGCATGATCAAGTAGCCAAAGCATTTACGAATCAGCTGAACCTAAAAAAGGCCACAACCTACAGTTCTGTTCGCGCAGATCTCCTTCTTGAAAACCGCGTAAGTTTACTTTTTAGGAAAGTAGGAATTGACATAACAGAAGAAGACAAGCCCGTTCCTTACGAAGAAGCTCTGTTGGTATTAGGTACGTTCATTCCACAGATGGAAGAGACAAGCCTCGTTACAACTTCGCTTGATCGCTCAGATCCTCTATATGAAACGGTCGTAGGTTTGAAGCAGCTTGGCATAATGGAGCCATTCACTCCTGATCAGCGGAAAAGTAATATGCAAAGAGGAGAATTTACCATGATCCTTGCGCAAATTTTTGGAACAGGTGTAAAAGAAGTTGGAGATTTTAAAGATATCCAAATGGATGATCAAAGGGCTAAGCGGATAAATGCACTCGAGCATATAGGTATTGTGGAAGGATATAGGGATGGAACATTTCAACCTGATCGTTTTCTCTCAAATAGAGAGCTTTACCGCATCGTAAAAAGAACATATGAAGTGTATTTTAAAGAAATAGAAAAACGGACGAGTTCTAAATAGAAGCTCGTCCGTTTTTCTATTGCTGTTGAGAGAGACCGAAATTAAAAGCTACAAGATGTTTCTTAGAGGCGTCTCTTAAATTGGTGAAGACCTTTTTCGCATTTGGAGGTAGATTCTTGATTTCTAGGAAGCGGTTATACATGGCAATATTGTCAATTTCAGCTTGAACGGCTTGTTGTAATGCAACTTTTATAGAAGAAGGCATTCCTACATAGTCCTTTGCCTTATTTGTGGGAATCTCTATATCGGTTTGGTTATATAAACGTTCTAATGCTTCTATATGCTTTTTTTCAGCTGTTTGAATTTTAGGAAACGGGAAGACTTGACCATATTTTTGTATCACAAGTTTGTATCGCTCTTGGGCAAGGTATTCATCTTCAATAGCATATTGTAATGCCTCCTCGTAAGTTATACGAGGAGCTTTTAAAGCCCCCTTTGCTCCATAATCAGCTGGAGGGGTTTGGGCGTTAATGAGTGAGCTTGCTAAGAAAACGATAAAGCTAAAAACAATTAAACCAATTCGAAAACGGCGGGAAAGTAGAAATCTCATTTTGACACTCCTTATCTGTGTATTTTCCGTTAGGGTGTGCAATATAGGATAAAAGATTCCAGAACAGCCAATTGATTTGTTTAAATTAAAGAAAAATCAGGAACACTAGCTAAGAAACAAATGATGAAGGGAGTCTTGAGAAATGAATGATCAACAGGCAAAAGACAAAATTTTAGAAGTATTAGACCATCATAAAATTGGAACACTTGCTACTGTTCAACAAAATAAACCTCATTCCCGTTATATGACTTTCCATAATGAAGAGTTGCATTTGTATACAGCAACAGATAAGGATACTCACAAAGCAGAGGAAATTGAAAACAATCCATACGTGCACATTTTGTTAGGGTATGATGGAGACGGCTTTAAGGATCCTTACATTGAAGTCGAAGGTAAGGCTGTTATTAACGATTCTAAAGAACTAAAAGAAAAGTTATGGAACGATTATATGAAGCATTGGTTTAAAGGCCCTGAAGATCCAGATTATATCGTTCTAGACATTCAGCCCACTCAAATTAGATTAATGAATGTAGAAGGGGAAGACCCTAAAACCATTCAATTATAAAAATGGAAGAACCTGTTATAATTTGGATAACAGGTTCTTTTAATTTTTTACGAAAAAACGCTATAAATCTAACCGAATCTTTACTGCTTTAATGCAGAAAAACATACCTCTAATTGAGAATAGATTCGATCGAATGTGTCAAAAATATTACAGAATGAGAAAGTACTTTAAACCGTTGAAATGATAGGGATTAAGCAGGGTAAAAAAATCAGATTATACACGTCGTATAATCTGTACAGTTTAAAATGATTATTAATAAAAATGTAGTTTTTTCATTTACAAACGTAGGTTATGGAGAGTACAATGAAAATTGTAAACGGAAGTTTTAGCTCTGGAAATGCAGGGAAATGCTTTTGTAAGAAATTAATAAGGAGGGTCACACAATGACCATCATGTTTTCAAAAGCTCGTGAATTATTCGAGAAAGATTATCAAAACAGCCAAGAGCTAACAGCTAGCAACACAACAACTCAGAACACAAACGCTGCTAAAAAAGGTAAGATGGGAGCCAGAGCAAAAAAGAAAAAGAGAAAATAAGTAACCAATAGGGAAGGATTCTACATTCATGCTTACGAAAATTAAAGAAGTGCCTGTGTAGCAATGAACTCGATTCATAGAAAGTTACATCTTGCTCATTATTTCAGTATAAGATCAAGCAGGCACTTTCTTTTACATAATTTGATTTCACCAGACCACCGTTCAACAGAAGGGTGTTTTTTTGTGTGATTAAACGTAAAAAGAGAGGACGGTAGTGTCCTCTCTGGCTACTAAGAAATGATTTTAATGGTAATGGTTCTTCTTCCATAATCTAAAGCATCTTTCCTGTCCTTCATATAGATATCAATCCGGTTTCCTTTAATCGCGCTTCCGATATCTCCTGCCACTGCTGTCCCATATCCTTCTATATATACTTTTGTACCTAATGGGATTACATTAGGGTCAACAGCAATCACCTTAAGATTTGGATTCTTTAACAAATTAATGCCGGTTCTTGTTATCCCACTGCATCCCTCACATTGAGCTGTGTAGGCGGTCGCTTCAACTGTAACTTCTTTTGAATATGTCTTCTTAGTTGTAATAGCTTTCTCTTTTTTGGAAAGGGCATGTGTTGAAGCTGGTTTCTGTAAGAAGCATGGTGTTGCTTCTTTCTTCTGTAGTGTAATTTCTTTATTTATAGTATGAGATTCATAAGTTCTGTCTGTTGAATTAGGATCCATTGATTGGGCTTGTACAACTTGATTATTAGAAATGAAGAAACTAGTAAACATAAAGGCAATGAGGAACGTGGAGATTGTCGTCATAAGTAAGTGTTTCATCAATCATCCTCCTTTAGTAACTGAGATGAGTATAGCAGGTCTACTCCTGAAACCCTATTAAAGAACCGTGACATTTACAAGACAATCAGAAGACAAACATGACAGTTATGTAACATGGAGGAGAGGGGGAGGTTGAAATAGTCGAAAAGGTCTATAATCGTTTATTTTCTATAGGTATTTAGAATCAAATGCATTTTTATTTCACAATTATATTTCAGAATATTTCTATCAGTAAAAAAACTTCTAGATTACGCATATTGAATGAAAGCAACGCCTGTGTAAATAAATGGAATAGGGCGAAAGTAAGCAAATATCCTGTAAAATCGCTATCATAAAGCCATTTTTGATTTTTCTATTATTATGATAAATTAGTTAGCAATTGTTCTTATGTGAAGCGAAGACATAAGCAAGAGTACCACTTTGATCAGTTCTACTGGTCCCTCTAATTATTCATCTTCGTTTTGTTTTCTAAAGATCCGGATCAGAAAACAGCATTTTTTTCATTTCCACAGAGTTCACATGAGTAGCGCGCGTAAGTATACGCTTTAAGCTAGCAGATTTAGTCAAATCAAATTGATTGTACAGGAGAGGAAACTAAACTTATGGAACTACAACAAGATCCAACATTATTATGGTTTATTGGATTATACGCCCTACTTATGATAGGTATTGGGGTATTTATGTCAAAGAAAGTCTCTGGAGCTGAGGACTTCGTGCTCGCCGGGAAAAGCCTGGGACCGTTTGTATTAATGGGAACCCTGCTCGCTACTTGGACAGGGAGCGGAAGTATCTCTGGAGGAGAAACTTCGATGGCATTCAGCTATGGAATTAAACCATCGCTTATGCTAATGGCACCAACACTATTTGGAATTATTATGCTTTACATTGTAGCACCTAAAATCCGTGCTTTCGGTAAATATACGGTATCAGGAATTTTAGAAGCAAAATACGGTAAGCTCGCTAGAAATATAGCAAGTGTCATTATAATACTTGCTTATGTAGGAATTGTATCCTATCAGATGAAAGGGTTCGGGTTTATTCTGAACTTAACGACAGGCATGACCGTTGAAACAGGGACGATGATCGGTGCAGCACTAATTATTTTCCTTGCGATGATCGGAGGATTACGCTCTGTTTCTCAAACAGATGCATTGAGTGGATTTCTAATGGTAGGAGGTTTACTCATTACAGTTCCTACAATCTTTGTAATTGCAGGTGGCTGGGAAGAGATTGTTGCAAATGTACCTAAGTCTCACATGGAGCAAACGGGTGGACTATCAACGATTCAACTACTTGGTTACTTACTACCGTCTCTTTTCTTATTATTAGGAGACCAAAATATGTACCAACGATTAGCCTCCTCAAAAAGCGATCGATCGTCTAAAAAAGCACAGATCGGTTGGTTAATTGCTATGCTGGTAATTTCACCAGCTATCTCATTGATTGCCTTTGCATCCCGGTCGTTATTCCCGAATATCGATCCTGGCATGGCCCTTATGGCCACGACGACTGTAATGCCAATCGCTATTGGTGGAATCTTGTTAGCTGCAGCGGCTTCGTTTATTATTACAACCGGAAATTCCTATTTACTTTCAGCAGCGACAAATCTAACGTATGATATATATAGAAACTATATCAATCCGCAAGCGTCTGATGAGAAACAACTCCGCGTGACAAAAGGTTTTATCGTCTTCTTAGGAGTGTTTGCCTTTGTCATTATCACGTACTTCCCAAGTGTACTAGCTGTTCAAATGTATGCTTACACCGTTTACGGAGCAGGAATTACACCAGCTGTGCTGGCTGTATTCTTCTGGAAACGTGTGACAGCAGCAGGGGGGATCTCCTCTATGATAGCTGGTGTAAGTTCTACGCTTATTTGGGAAGTCGTTCTACAGAAGCCATTTGATTTAAACAGTGTGGTCATTGCTGTACCGGTGGCTATTCTATTCTTAATTGTAGTTACGCTTAGCACAAACAACAAACAAACGTCTGACCTTGCGCAATCAGCTTAGGGAGAGTGAAAAAATGAAACAACGATTACAACAATTAACCCAATGGATGAAGAAAGAGTCAGTAGATGTCTCTTTCTTCAACTCTACAGAAAATGTCTTTTATCTTACAGACTTTCACACAGATCCTCACGAACGTTTAATGGGACTGTTTGTGTTTCAAGATGCAGAACCCATTTTTGTCGTTCCAGGAATGGAAGCAGGGCAAGTGAAAGATGCAGGTTGGCCTTATGAAGTGCTTGGCTATGCAGATCACGAAGACCCATGGGCATTAGTGAAGGATGCTCTTACCAATCGTGAGATCAAACCAGTGGAAAAGGTAGCCTTTGAAGAGGATGTTTTAACTTACGGCAGAAGCCAGTCTCTTCTTCGTTTATTTAATGGAGCTTCTCCTGTATCAGTAGAAGAAACTATTAATCATATGCGCCTTGAGAAAGATGAGGGTGAGATTGAAGTCATGCGCCGTGCGGCTGAGATGGCAGACTACGGTGTGAAAGTAGGTGTTGAGGCTCTCCGTGAAGGCGTAACAGAAATGGAAGTCTTAGCGAAGATTGAGTACGAACTAAAGAAAAAAGGAATTCGCGAGATGTCCTTCTCTACAATGGTCCTTTTCGGTGAGAAATCAGGGCAGCCTCATGGGAACCCTGGAGATCGTCAACTACAAAAAGGGGACTTTGTCTTGTTTGATTTAGGTGTAGTCTTAGAAGGATACACATCAGATATTACAAGAACCTTTGCATATGGATCGGTTTCAGATGAGCAGCGGACTATATACGAAACAGTATTAGCAGCACAACACGCCTCGCTTGATATAAGTAAGCCAGGTACGAGAATTGGGGACTTGGATCAAGTAGCACGTGATGTGATTGAGAAAGCGGGTTACGGAAAATTATTCCCCCACCGCATCGGTCACGGCCTTGGTATAAACGTACACGAATTCCCGTCAATGAGTCACTTAAATGATCAACAGCTTAAAGTGGGAATGACGTATACACTTGAGCCAGGCATATATGACCCTAACGTTGGTGGCGTTCGTATTGAAGATGATGTGCTTATCACAGAAGACGGATTTGAAACCCTAACCAACTATCCAAAAGAACTACAAATTATAGAGTAACAAGAAACCCGCCTTTTTGGCGGGTTTCTTTGTTCCTTAAAATTAGGCGCCGCCTCCGTTTGGTGAGTGCTAGGGGGGATAACTCGCTTTCCTTTTTGGAGCTAGAAAGTCTCTTTGTAAGCTGGCCCTATGGGGCGCCAGAGCACACTACTTACGTTATTGAAAAAACTTCTTAAACTTCTCCATCTCTTCTTGTGTATGTTCTTTCGTCTCATCGAAATAGGGGTTGTCTTTTGTAACATCTTTAGGGTCTAGATCTGTTCTCATGGATAGAGAAGGTTGATCTGGTGTTTCACCAATGAAGCGGTCATTTAGTTCATTGAAGTTAGGCTGATTCTTTTGATTTTGATGTTTTTTCATCGTGCACCTCCTAAAGATAGGATGGGTTCAATAAGTGGAACTATGTAAAAAAACTCCCCGGTAAGGGGAGTTTTTTATGAGCTAAGGATATGCACGTTTACGTTTTGGCGACGACCATAATCCAAAGCGTCGCTATTCTTTTTCATATATAAATCAACGCGGTTGCCTTGAATCGCACTGCCGATATCACCAGCGATAGCTCGACCGTACCCTTCTACATAAACTTCAGAACCTAGTGGGATAACAGATGGGTCAACAGCAATGACTTTTTTGTTAGGGTTTTCGAGTAGATTAATTCCTGTTTTTGTTATTCCGCTGCAGCCATCACAATGAGCTGTATACGCTGTAGCTTCTACTTGAACCGTACGTTTAACGTTTGAAGGGACTTCTTTGTCTTCCTCTTCATAGCGGGCAAAGTTAGTATCTTTTTTATCGACTTTTATTTCTTTTATCGGAAGAGAAACGCTTTGAACAGCTATTTCTTCTTGTTCTGTTAATTGGTTATCTTTCGTATCCTGCTTTTCAGCGTGAACTGGAGTCATCCCAAGTCCAAGGATTCCAAGAGCAATAAGGGGCGCTACCAATGATCTGATGATGTTATTCATATAAGTTCCTCCTTCACATTCATTAGAAGGCATGAAAAAAAGCCATCATGCTCCCTGAAGGTTAAATGGCTTTGACTGCAAGCAAATGGCGTAAATCGATTCGTTCGTTGAAAATCCTTCTATAGGAAAGCTTTTTTCCTTCCACATGATAAGGTAACACGGTGGTAGGTATGTGTAAACCATTCTTCGATAATTTTTGAGAATGAAACTCGTTCTCGATTAATAGCGAGAATAAAATTATCTCCTTCGCTCAAGCTAATGGCATACAGTTACGAAAAGGAGAGCGTACACATGAAATTCAAGTTAATTGATTGGCCAACGTTTATTGGGGCACTGATTTTATTATTAGCGGTTTCGGTCCCGCTAGTGGTGTTTCCAGAGGCAGGGAACAATGTAGTGAACATAGCTAATGAGTTTATGACCAGAAGGCTTGGTGTTGTTTACTTAATTGCTGGTCTTGGAATCTTATTCTTTATGCTTTATGTTTCGTTCAGCGAGAAAGGCAAGATCAAGTTAGGGGATATAGATGAAGAACCAGAGTTTAATAATTTCTCTTGGGCTGGTATGATCTTTTGCGCTGGTATTGGTGCGAGTATTCTTTACTGGTCAACGATTGAGTGGGCCTACTACTACCAGAGTCCTCCTTTTGGAATTGAACAAGGGACAGAAGAAGCGATTTTATGGGCGAGTTCTTACGGTATGTTCCACTGGGGTCCTATAGCATGGGGGATGTATTCCCTGCCAGCTTTAACGATCGCTTACTTTTACTACGTTCGTAAGAAGCCAGTTTTAAAAATAAGCGAAGCGACACGGCCTGTCATTGGTAAATTAGCTGATACTCCAATTGGTAATCTGATTGATATTCTCTTCATGTTCGGTCTGATCGGAGGGGCCGCGACAACGCTTGCTCTTGGTACGCCAATGATTGCTTATGGATTAGAGAATTTATTTGGCATACAGGTTAGTTTACTTGTCAAAACAATCGTTTTACTTGTCTGTACAACCATCTTCGCAGTAAGTGCGTATGTAGGATTGAACAAAGGGATTAAAGTGTTAAGTGATATTAACTTATGGGGCTCGATCTTCCTGATTGCTTTTGTATTTGTGTTCGGCCCAACACAGTTTATTGCAGAGACCACCTTTAATAGTATTGGATTGATCTTTGATAATTTCTTTAGAATGAGTACCTGGACAGAACCATACAACAGCTTAGGGCCATATGAGCGAACAGGTTTTCCTGAGAGCTGGACTATTTTTTACTGGGCCTGGTGGCTTGTATATGCTCCGTTTGTAGGGCTGTTTGTCGCTAAGATCTCAAGAGGAAGAACCTTAAAGCAAATGGTTCTTGGAACAATTGCCTACGGTTCGACTGGGAGTATATTGTTTTTTGGTGTCATTGGGAACTTTGGTTTGCACATGCAGCTTACGGGAGAGTTCGACGTTATTTCCGTTCTTGAAAATAATGAGCCGGCTAAAGCGATTATCGATGTGATTGGAAGTCTGCCTCTATCGTTTGTAATGGTGGCTTTGTTTACGATTCTGTCTGTGATCTTTTTGGCTACTACCTTTGATTCAAGTTCTTACATTCTGGCATCTGTTGTTCAGAATGAAGTAGAAGGAGAGCCTTTAAGATGGAATCGTTTATTCTGGGCATTTGCTCTTTGTTTAATGCCTCTAGTACTCATGTTTTTAGGTGGGCTATCCGCTCTTCAAACAGCAAGTATTGTAGGAGGGTTTCCACTCATCTTTATCATGATCCTGCTGGCCATTTCGTTCATGAAAGCCTCCACGTGGGATATCCAAGATGCGGGGGAGTATGAACCAAAAGCCATCCATATTGATTTTGAGGACGTCAAAAAGGTCCGTAAGAAAAAGAAAGATAAAAAGGGACCAGATGAAACCCATGTTGAAGATGACGACAAAGAATAGGGAAAGTAAACCTACATCAAAGGAGACACAACTATGAAAAAAGGTATCATCGATTGGCCTACGTTTCTTGGAGCTTTCATCCTTTTACTGCTCGTAACCATTCCTTTAATCCTCTTCCCTGATAAGGGGGCTGAGTATGTCAATCAGGCTAACACCTTTGTAACAACCAATTTCGGGGTTCTGTACTTATTGGTTGGATTAGGAATCTTTTTCTTCTTAATTTATGTCGCATTTAGTGATAATGGTCGAGTAAAGCTAGGAGAAGCAGATGAAAAGCCAGAATTCAACAACTTTTCCTGGGCGGGAATGCTTTTCTGTGCTGGAATTGGATCCAGTATTTTGTATTGGGGAACGATTGAGTGGGCGTATTATTATCAAGGACCTCCATTTGGGATTGAACCAGGTACAAAGGAGGCAATCGCTTGGGCAAGTACGTATGGCATCTTTCACTGGGGGCCGATTGCTTGGGCTATTTACACACTTCCTGCCTTACCGATGGCGTATTTCTACTATGTTCGTAAGAAGCCGGTATTAAAAGTAAGTGAGGCGACACGCCCATTAATTGGTAACTTGGCAAATGGGCCAGTCGGTACAGCAATAGATATCTTATTTATGTTTGGGCTACTTGGAGGAGCGGGGACTACGCTCGCTTTAGGTACTCCTATGATTGCTGAAGGAATCAATGAAATTACAGGAATCCCGGTTAATATGGTTATGAAGACCGCTATTCTTGCCATTGTTACACTTATCTTCGCGATTAGTGCATATAGCGGCTTGAAGAAAGGGATCAAAATTTTAAGTGACCTTAACTTGTGGTTATCCATTTTCTTATTAGCATTTGTATTTTTATTTGGGCCTACGAGGTTTATGGCTGAGACAACGACCAATAGTCTTGGATTATTACTCGATAACTTCTTCCATATGAGTACATGGACAGAACCTTACAATGCCCTTGGACCCTATGAGAAAACAAGCTTTCCTGAATCATGGACTGTCTTCTACTGGGCCTGGTGGCTCGTGTACGCTCCTTTTGTAGGGTTATTCGTGGCAAAGATCTCAAGAGGCCGTTCTATTCGTCAAATGATTCTAGGGACGATTATATATGGAACGATTGGAAGTATTTTGTTCTTTGGAATTATCGGAAACTATGGTCTGCATATGCAGCTTACAGGTGAATTTGACGTTATTAACGTGCTGAATAATGAAGGTGCCCCTCAGGCTATTATCGAGATAATCGGACAGCTTCCTCTAGCTTGGTTTATGATTTTTATTTTTACGATCTTGGCTATTATCTTCCTGGCCACTACATTTGACTCTAGTTCTTATATCTTGGCTTCTGTTGTCCAGAAGGAAGTAGAAGACGAGCCACTTCGCTGGAATCGTTTGTTCTGGGCATTTGCCCTTTGCCTTATGCCTTTAGTGCTCATGTTTCTTGGTGGGCTTGGGACGTTACAGACAGCTGCGATTGTCGGAGGTTTTCCTTTATTGTTCATCATGATTATGCTCGCGTGGTCGTTTATGAGAGCTTCATCAGAAGACATTCGCGCTTCTGAACATTATGAACCGAAGACGTTCGCACTCAATTATAAGAAAATTGTACAGCGTCTGAAGCGGAAGAAAAAGAGAGAAGAGAAACAAAAAGGTCCCGTTGATGCACATTTCGAAGATGAAGAAAAAGACAAAGATCATTCGGATGAGACAAAAGATTAAACGAAAGAGCCTGAAGCAAAAAATGCTTCAGGCTCTTTCGTGCACAATGCCCTTTTAAGTTTTTGGATCTGTTAAAGTTGTTTGTTGATTTTTACATGTTACATATATAAGTCCCTAATATGGAGCACCGGAAAGTGAGAATGTTTCCGCGTTAACCTGAGCGTAAGGTGGTTCGGGAAATCACTCGCTTTCCGCGGCCCCGCACGAGGTGGGGTCGTTCGACGTTGGCGATTGACGTGACGGTCTTAGTCGAACTTCATTATTCCCTTAAAAGCCTCCTCGCTGGAACTAGACTGGGTCCTTCTGCCGCAGGAGTCTCACAATTTCCCGCACAACCTTTTCCATATTTAGAAGAACGGAAACATGCCATATTAGAAGATAGAGTTGAATCTAAGCGATGACCCAGCTGGAGGGCCGTCTCATCAAACTTAGATAAGGGGTGTCTGGGGAACGGGGAGACTCCTGCGGGAGAAAGAGGTCGACGAGACCCCGCAGGGCACGATTTTTGCCCGAGGAGGCTCGACAGCTCGCCCGCGGAAAGCGAGTCGTTCCCCAGACACCCCAAGCACTAGTCAATAAAGACGGCCCCATCTACACTTCAATGTCTCAGCTTTTGGTATTGAAAAAGCCTTTAAAATAACAACACTAAACTATAACAGAGCCAAGTTTTTAGAAAACCAACAACCCAATCAAATGTTTAATGAATTACCAAGTAGGCTACAAATTTACATAATATTTAATAAATATACTTGATCCGTAAGTATACATTTTATTATAGTTAGATTAATTTAAATGTACGAAAAGGGGAGAAGTAAAGATGAACAGAGTCTCTAACCCTATTGTTGCAACATTTTCAATTGTGGGTCACGATCCTGAAACAGGAGAACTAGGCGTTGCCGTTCAGTCTAAATTCTTAGGTTCTGGCTCTGTTGTACCCTGGGCAAAAGCGGATGTGGGGGCTGTTGCAACGCAATCGCTTGCAAACCCTTCTTATGGTCCAGAGGGTCTTCAGTTATTAGAAGAGGGATATACCCCTGAAGAAGTTGTTCGAAAGCTTACAGAGGACGATTCCGAAAGAGAACTTCGACAAGTAGGAATTGTCGATGCTAAAGGTGAAGCAGCAACTTTTACAGGGGAGAACTGCTATGAGTGGGCTGGTGGGCAAACAGGTCCTCATTATGCGGTTCAAGGCAATATTTTAGTAAGTGAAGAAACCGTGAAGGAAATGGCTACGACATTCGAAAAGGCAGATGGCTCTTTAGCAGATCGTTTACTACAGTCACTTCAGGCAGGTCAAATGGCTGGTGGAGATAAGCGAGGGAAGCAATCTGCAGCGCTACTTGTAGTGAAGAAGAATGGAGGCTATGGAGGGTTTAATGACCGGTTTATTGACCTTCGTGTAGATGAGCATGATGAGCCGATTCATGAGCTTGTGAGAATTTATCATTTGCAACAACTCTATTTCGGAGCTACGAAAGAAGAAAATGTCGTTTCCATTGAAGGGGAAGTGAAAGAAGAGTTATTGAAACAATTAAAACGTCTAGGCTACTTACCAACTGTTTATGTTGTTGATTCCATTATGTACAAAGCGTTCACCTCATTTCTCCATCGAGAAAATTTCGAAGAACGAGCGCTTGAACATGGGAAACTGGATTTAGAGGTTCTGGAATTTATGAAACAAAAGCAGCTATAACATACGGGCTCTCTCCTATTCAGTAGGAGGGAGCTTTTTTATGAATGTTGATTTAAGATAGAAAGGAAACGGTTTTTATAAACTTTTCTCTACATACCTGTCACAAAACGAGAAAATCTGGTGTCTCTATAGTGAAAGCTGTTCGAAAGGAGGGGCCGCTTTGGAGGTGAGAGCGCAATTGTCTGACTCAAGCTATTCAACTATTTCTGAGCCAACAGAAGCTCAGTTTCAACAATTATTTAAACAATATTACCCGAATGTCGTTCGTAAAGTGATGAAAGTCGTTCAGGATCAACAAACCGCTGAGGAAATCGCACAAGAAGTGTTTCTTAAGTTATATCATGAGGACTGGGAAGGGATTCAATCAATTCCTGCCTGGTTAATGACCGTGGCAGTTCGTTTATCTTATAACTACATACGAACTGAGAAAAGACAAATGAAAAAAGCAGAGAAGCAAGCCACCTATAGTAAAGACGTTATCTCTTCTGTGGAAGAGACTTATATGAACAAGGAAGATCGAAATGAAGTGAAAGAAGCGTTAGCTCAATTAAACGAGAGGGATCAACTTCTCTTGATGATGAAGTTTTCAGGCTATCGGTACGAGGAAATTTCACAAATCGCTCAAGTGGAGCGTACATCTGTTGGGACATTAATCGCCCGGGCTAAGAAACGATTTAAACACATCTACTCAGAAATGAAAGGAGACGATCAGGATGAGGTGTATTGAAAATGGGACCTTGCAAGCTTATCTTGATGACGAGCTGACCCGTGATGAGAAGAAAACGGTTATGCAACATTTAGAATCTTGCCCTTCATGCCGGGAAGAACTAGAGATGTTACAGGCGCTTGATTTAGAACTAGATCTTTCCTTACAAGACTCAAGTTTAGAAGTGGATGTAGACGTAGCCTGGCGTACATTTGAGAAAAAGATCAATGTTAAAGGCCAAAAGGAGGAAAGTGCTAATCAGCCAACCTCTATTGAAACAGAACCCGTTAAACATAAAGGAGTGTCGAAAATGACAGCGAAAACAAAACGTTTGGTTGCCTCAGGTGTCGTAGCCGCGACCATTTTTGGATCTCTTGCTTTCCCGCAAGTTCAAGTCGCAGCCGATCAGTTCTTATCCATGTTCCGTGTCAACCAGGTTGAAATGGTGAAACTAACCCAAGAGGATATGCATGAAGTAGATCGTTGGTTGAGTCAGGAAAAGGAAGGGACCTATGATTTGAAGGGACTCGGAGAAATTAAAATTTCAGATCTAACACAAGACTTTAATGGATACAGTGAACACGCTCGCTTTTCAAATGTAGAAGAAGTTAAGGCCGCTGGATACGAGGTAGAAACCATCAACGACTATAATTTTGAAGGCATGCATCTCTCACCAGGATATGAACTTGGCTTTAATCTTGATGTCGATAAGGCGAACAACTTATTAACTCAGTTTGGCGTTGATGAGCAGTTTGATAAACGTTTGGATGGTGAAACCTTTTCGCTACATGTAGGTGAAAGGAAAGAATACAACTTCTCAAACGATAGCGGAAATATTAGTTATTCCAAAGTCGACGCACCTACGTTTACAGTTCCTGAAGGAGCATCTGTTGATGAATTGAAAGATACACTGCTAGAGCTTCCGTTTGTTCCGAATGATGTAAAAAGACAAATCCAGCAAATTCAAAGCATTGAGGAGACGTTACCTTTACCTTATGTTCAAGATGAAGGCGAAACGTTAGATGAGATCACCATTGCTGGAGAGAAAGGATTTATGGTCACCGGTCAACAACATTCCCTCATAATGTGGCAAAAAGGTGATAAGATCCATGTCTTAGAAACCTATACGGTTCACAAGCAAGATGGTACGGAAGCTCGCGTGGAGAGTAATGAACTACAATCAATTGCAAACGAATTAGCACAATAACAAAATGGGCTGCTTATGCAGTCCCTTTTGTTCGTGTGTTGAGAGGAGAGACTATTATGAATGTGATTGAAGCAAAAGGGCTTACGAAAACGTATAATGGCCAGGGCGGTATACGAGAGGTTACTTTAGATGTAGAAGAAGGCATGGTCTATGGATTTCTTGGCCCTAATGGAGCGGGGAAAAGCACATTCGTCAGAACGATGTTAGGACTTCTTACGCCAACAAGCGGAGAAGGGAAGCTTTTAGGAGAACCGATAGGCACATCAAAGTCTAGAGAACGTGTTGGATACTTACCTGAATTGTTTCGGTACCCAGATTGGCTGACAGGGAGAAAATTGCTTGAGAGTCATGCAGAACTTTGTAAGGTGCCTGTTCGCGAAAGAAAGAAACGAATAGAAGAAGTGATTGATCTCGTTGGTATGACGGGGCGTGATCATAAGAAAATTAAAGGATACTCAAAAGGCATGGCGCAGAGAATTGGCCTTGCCTGTGCATTAATGAATGATCCTAAGGTCATCTTTTTAGATGAGCCGACATCAGCTCTAGACCCGATTGGGCGAAAAGATGTGCGTGATTTAATGCTTCATTTAAGAGACCAAGGGAAAACGGTCTTTCTCAATAGCCACTTACTAAATGAGGTAGAATCCGTTTGTGATCACGTATCCATTGTACATAATAGCGAATTAATCGTTCAGGGGAAATGGCGTGAACTGATGTTAGTTGAAGCGAAGGTGGAGATTACCTCTTCTAAAGATGCGTCATTAACGAGCATGGAATACCCGGATTTCGTTCATCAGGTTGAAGCGAAGGAAGTGATAGATGGGCGTTCAAAAGCCATTTATCAATTGAGGAAGGAAGACGATATTCCTAAACTGGTTCATTATCTCGGTACCCACAAGCTTCCGATCTACGAAGTAACACCTGTCATCCCCCATTTGGAGGATGTATTTATGTACTGGGTGAATGAAAAGGAGCAGAGCTATGTGGACGATCGCTAAATTAACATTTAAAGAGATCATATCAAAACGAATCTTTCTTATTACGATGATTATGACCCTCCTTTTCCTTGTGTTATACGGAGTTGCTATTCACTATGCTGTGAAAGATTGGAATAACACATCGTGGGGAGGAGGGATGGGTGTAAACCAAATGATGCAACAACAACTCTTTTCTTCACAATTGTTGAGTGTTGGTCTGTATTTCTCATCGTTTATTGTGGCCTTGCTGTCGATTCTTTCTAGCGTTAGCGCCATTGCGAGTGAAATCGACAGTCATCAGATCGATACGTGGCTGATGCGGCCGATCACGCGTACACAGTTTCTACTAGGCAAAGTTATCGGACTTGGAGGATTACTTATTGCCTACGCGATTCTATTATTCGCAGGCATCCTACTCATTCATCAAGGAATTGGCGGAGAGGCGATGTCCCTTTCGTTCTCAAGCCTCCAAATTGGGAAAGCCATCTTGACTTACATCCTTCAACCGATCGTTCTTGTCCTGCTCGGTGTCATGTTAAGCAGTCGTATGACGACATTAAATGCCGGAATAGTCTTAATTATCATGTATGGATCAGCTTTTATTGGCGGGTTTATCGAACAAATCGGTACGGTGATGGAGAAAGCAGCTCTAGTTAATATAGGGATTATCTCAAGCCTCGTTTTTCCGGTCGATGCGATGTACCGAAAAATGACCGTTTTCTTGTTCGATACAGCGGATAATCCGGTTAGTCTAGCTCAACAAGGGATGTTTGCGAGCGCTTCAGCTCCGAATAACGTTATGATTGTTTATACGATCGTGTACGGGTTTATCGCTCTTATGTTAGCACTCTACTCATTTAAGAAGCGTGATTTGTAATGAATACAATGATCAGATGGTTTGCTATACCCCTAATGGCGATGATGTTTTTAACGCTTCTATTTATTTACACTAAAAGCTTTGCCATGTAATAAACTTTTATTAAGAACTCGAATTCGTAATGGAAAGCACAAAGTCTAAAGGCTTTGTGCTTTTTCTATGGGGAGTTAGGAAATATTTAATAATGAACCCCCTAGATGAACTAGTTCTTTATTACTATTTCACCTAAAATGATGGAAAAATTGGAACCATATGGATATCTGTTTCGTCTATACTAATGAAGCAAAATTTATGCCTAATGTAGCTTAGTAGAATCAGACCGTCACCTTAAGAATAGATCATCATCTTCTTTGTACTTTCATAGGTTACAAGTGGGCCTTATAAGAAAGGGAGAGATGCATGAAGAAAAAATGGATAACCGGAGCCTTATGTACAGCCTTATTAGCAGGAGGGGTTACACCTGTATGGGCAGACACAAGCTCAGATGTGAAAGTGGAAAATATGAAAACGGCAGCCTTACAAGAGGCAATGAAAGAAGCGGATATTACGAGAGACGAAGCAGTAAAAATTGCAAAAGACTTTGTTAAAGTTGCCGAGGATTTTGAACAGGAAGATGTTCGTTTTGACTCCCATTTTAACGGACGGGAACAAGTAAAAGAATGGGAGATTAATTGGTCGAAGCAAGGAAAGAACTTTGAGCATATTTCGGTCAATGTCAACGCTGATACAGGTGATGTGATACGGATGAATATTCACAGAGAATCCGATCAATCAGAGCGCACATTCCCTCCTAAAGTAGATTTTGAGAAAGCAACAAGTATTGCTCAGTCCTACATAGAAGAACGTTACTCCGATCAGATTGGTGAGCTGAAGCTTAATGAAAGAAGCGAAGAGCGTAGTACTGAAAACTTCCGTCGAACTTATCAGTATCGTGTTGAGTTTAATCAACTCGTAAATGGCGTTTCCTACCCGAATAATTCCATTGATGTGACGGTGAGTGGAAATGGAGACGTAACAGACATTTATTATCGATGGGATGAAGTGGACAAGTTTGAAGAAGTGAAAAATGTTCTTACGAAAGAGAAAGCATTTGAACTCTTCAAAGAGGATTTTGACGTAGAGCTTCGTTATGGGGTGAATCATTACTCCGCTCGTGCTGGTGATGATGTCAAAGCGTATTTAACCTACGTACCAACGAAGAAAGATGGCTTAGAAAATTATGGACTAAGTCAGATTGATGCTCAAACAGGTGAATGGATTAATCACGAAGGGACTCCTTTAAGTGAAATAGACGAAAGTGACAAAGATAAGTACGCGGTATCAGAAGAACCTGTAGCTGAAGAAGCAGAACCATTACAAGAATTAGAAGAAGAGTTAAGCCAAGAAGAAGCCATGAAGAAAGTAAAAGCATTTGTTGATCTTCCTGATGGCTACGAACTGGCTTTCTCGAATTACGATGAGAACAACTATAGATCGAATGAAAATCCAACATGGCGCTTTGAATGGAGAGATACTGGGGAAAGAAACTATGGTCCAACCGGAGTCCATGTTGCAGTAGACGCTACGACAGGTGAAATACTCAATTATGATAATCGTCAATATGAGTATTATGAAGGCGTTCCAGAAGACTTTGAAGTCAACACGACAAAAGAAAAAGCAAAAGAAACTGCCATTTCGTTCGTCAAAGAAGTAGCCCCATCTAAACTCGATCAGATTCATGTTTCCACCCCTCATGAACGAAAAAGTGGGGAAGACGAAAAAGTTGTATCGTATAACGTAAACTTTGAACGTCAGGTAAACGATCTACCAGTACAAAATCAAGGTGTGAATGTATCGGTAGCGGCTGATACAGGAGAAGTCATCGGTTACAATTTACAATGGGATGACGTTCAGTTCCCAGACCAAGATAAGGCCATCTCTAAAGAAGAAGCAAAAGAGACTTTACTTGATAAGTACGATTTAAAACTTCAGTACTTCACTCCTTTCGATGAGAAAGAGGAGAAAGAAGAAAATAATGATAAAGATGAAGCGATGCTTGTCTACCAACCATCTCTTGATGCAGGCTTCTATACGTCTCCTAGATTCTTTGACGCAACGAAGGGTGTTTGGATTGATGAACAGACGATGGAACCTGTGGTAGAAAATACTAAAGAGGTAACAGATATAGAGGGACATCCAGCTGAACAAGCTCTCCGCACGTTAGTCGAATATAATATGATTGAAGTAGAAGATGGAAAAGTAAATCCAGATGAAGTTCTGTCCCGGGCCGATGTGATTGAGCTGATGATGAAGGGGCTAGGCTTTGACGATTATTATTACAGCTCACGTGATGAGGTGCCATTTGAGGATGTAGAGAAAGGTACTGAATTGTACCGCTATTTAACGACGGCAATAGAGAGAGGTTTCCTCGACGGAGACGAGGAAAAATTCTATCCTGAAAAAGAAGCAGAGCGTGAATATGTCGCGAAGCTTCTTGTTAAGGCACTAGGTTATGACAACCTTGCAAGTAAAGAAGGAATTTTCGAAGCAGATTTCTCAGATGAATCTGAAATGGAATATGAAGGCCATGTAGCTCTTGCCACTCGACTTGGATTAATGAGCGGAAAAGATGGAGCGTTTGAGCCAAACGAATCGATCACGAAAGCAGAAGCGGCGGTAAGTTTGCTGAAGTATTTGGAAATTGAACCCACATTAAATGAAGATCGCTATTAAGCAAAACCCTCAGGCTCATGCCTGGGGGTTTTCAATTTCACGGGGGATAGGAAGCAGAAGAAATGGAGATTTGAACAAAAAAATGCTCCGGCCTTATCGCAAACCGGAGCAACAGCATTTCATTTATTAAAATTGGGAGGAACTAACTTACTTCTTGGGAGTCACCACATGGTACTCACCGTTCAAGATGACTCCCGCTACTGTAATGGATCGGCTGGCATCAGCTCCAGCTTCACCACTTTGGTAGCTGTAATTGGAGGTAATAAACTTTACAAATGACTCATCTGCAGCAGCTTTCTCCAACAAATCTTGGAACTGGGTATCGTTCTCTAACGAGAGGAGCAGTACACCCTCATGGTCCTCTGTTAAAGGCAGTTCCCTTTTGGTTAAATCACTTATATGAAACAGATATTGATCTGGTGTACCCTCTTTTGTAACGATATGTCCAGATAACACCTTTTCTCCGCTGAAAGAAAGGGAGTTTGGTTGTATATCCTGAAGGATCATACCGTTTATTTGATCTCCTACTTCAAAGTCTGTTGAGATTTCTTTGGAGATCATGGCTTTGTTTTGACTGTCAGAGACAGGATTGGAACCTCCTCCGGCAGAGTCAAATGTTTCAGGTGTTTCCGTTGAAGGACTTGAACTATACGGTTCAAGTTGCGTTACAGTTACGCCGCCCACAAGTAGAACAACTGTCGCATACACGGTCATCGCAGCAGGCTTAAACAAATAATGTTTCATTTTAGGTTTTTCAGGCTGCGTTTCATGACTAATCGCTTGAAAGACGCGTTGTTTATCCTTCTCTGTGAAGGAGGTTGGAATGTGGTTGTGATAGTCCTCTTTCAAGTCCTGTAATTGCCGATCCACACTCATCATTGATCACTCCTTTGGAGACTTGCCTCATTCAATAGCTCAGCTAATTTCTTTCTGGCACGATTTAAACGGGTTTTAACACTGGATTCTTTTTGATTCAAAGATTGAGAGATCTCTCTAATGGAAAATTCATTAAAATAATAAAGGATGAGTACTTCACGGTATTTAAGAGGAAGTTTCAAGATCTGGTTTATTAACTCACTGGATTCATCATCACGCATAACTAATGTTTCAGGTGTTAAATCGTCCTGTGTCTCTGTAATAAACGATTTGATCTTTTGAAAGAGGTTGTCATGCCTCGTATGGAAACTTCTCAAATAATCTTTACTCTTATTGATGGCTATAGAAAAGATCCAAGTTCGTAAGGATGATTTGCTTTGAAACGTGTGTAACTTCTTATACACCGTCAGAAACGTTTCCTGCGTGATATCATCTGTATCTGCGCTATTCTTAACATAGGTGTAAACAAAGCGCTTCACGTCATCACCATACTCATCCATAATCTTTTCTAAAGCTTCTGTTGAATCCATCTCTAGTAAATTTAGTGAGTCGTTTTGGCGAGAAGGGGGCTTTTCCATTGCAGCCTTTTCTCCCATCCTGGTTCATCCTTTCATTCCATGTATCCTTCGGTTGTGGGTGCGTTCAATAATAAGACGGAACGTTTCCACAACGGGATTCACTTTTAATGAAATTTTTTATAATTTTTTTGAAACCTTTTTTGCGGCCTATGATAAAGGGGTTTCTAACATCCTTGGTTCGAATCATTATGTAAAGTTTATCATTCACTTTATGGGAGTAGAAATAAAAAGAGTCAGGATGTTTATTACATCCTGACTCTTTCATTATGCAGCTGCTTTTTTAAATCTTGGGAATCCAACTAGAATGGCTACAATTCCTGATACCGCAATTAAGATCGGATAGAAAGAGTAAGGAAGCAGTTCGATAGGCGATAGCTCTCCAATCTGCGCTGCAGTTAACAGCTGAGCTCCATAAGGAATTAAGCCTTGAACGGTACAAGAGAATATATCAAGCAAGCTTGCCGATTTTCTTGAGTCGATCTCGTATTCATCTGCTACATTTTTAGCTAGTTGACCGGTTGTAATAATGGCGATGGTATTATTTGCTGTTGCAAGGTTTGTAGTCGCGACTAGCCCTGCAATACTTCCTTCGGCACCTTTTTTAGATCGAATGCCTTTGGTTAATGTGTGAAGGAGGAACTGGATTCCGCCGTTTTGGTTAATCATGGCGACTATTCCACCAATGATAATTGTAAGAAAGATTAATTCAGACATCGAGTTAATCCCAGATGTAATATTGGTCATGAAGGCATCAAGTGAATAGTCGCCGCTTATTCCTCCAATGACACCAGATAAAAGGATCCCTCCAATTAATACAGCCATAACATTAAGTCCGGCTAATGCACCAATGAGTACACCAATATACGGGATGACCTTCAATCCATTAAAGCTGTCTGGATTCACAGAAGATTCGCCACCAGATGTGAGTACAATTAACAGAATGATGGTAAGAATCGCGGCTGGGAGAACGATAAAGAAATTCGTTTTAAATTTATCTTTCATCTCTGTCTTTTGCGTGCGAACAGCTGCAATGGTTGTGTCTGAAATGATGGATAGGTTGTCTCCAAACATCGCCCCTCCAACAACAGCTGCTAATGATAACGCAGCGGAGAATTCCGTTTCAGCGCTAATTCCAACAGCAATGGGAGCAAGAGCACTAATGGTCCCGACTGAAGTTCCCATAGAGAGGGAAATAAAGCCCGCGATGATAAAGACTCCTACAATGATTAAATTCTCAGGTAAATAGGTTAAAGCCAAGTTTACAGTGGAGTCAACGGCTCCTATGCTATTGGCAACAGAAGAGAACGCGCCTGCTAGTATAAAGATAAAGACCATAATCATAATGTCAGGATGGCCTGCCCCTTTGGCAAACTGCTCAACTTTTTCAAACGTAGGTTTTTTACGATTTTGCAGGATCGCTACAATAGCTGCAAGTAAAGCCGGAATCAAGATAGAAATATAATAGAAATCACCTGTAATGATACCTGAACCTACAAAGATGACTAAGAAGATCCCTAAGGGTAACAGGGCGAGTGGATTTCCTTTGTTGGTATTCATGTTGCTGCACCTCTTTCTTGGTAGTTTGTCGAGTGTGTTGGGTTCTACTCATCCATGTCCAATAAAAAATGCCCCTTCTTAATCAGAAGAGGGCAATCTATACGAGCTCCTCTTCTCATCTATCAAGTGTTAACCTTGCTGGATTTGGCACAGCACTCATATGAAATGAGCCCGCTGCCGAGACATCGTAGGGCCAGTCCCTCCGCCTCTCGTGATAAGAAGGAGTATTCATTTTTTGTTTTACATGCAATGATTAAGTTTACTTACTTAGAAGGGCACTGTCAATGGATATACAAGAAAAGTCCAACCTTTTTAGATGTTTTCTGTATCCCTTCCCTTATAAGGAAAACAAAAATCCCAGTGTATGGGACACTGGGATGATCTCTTAAATAATATTTTGAATGTCTTGAGAATCTGTAACCATTAATAGGACTTTTCCCTCATCTAAGTGTTCTTCGTATGTTTCAGCTTCGTGTTGAGAAAATCCGAGGTCTTGTAATTTATTACGTAGCTCGTCACCTTTTTTGTTGAAAAGGTTGCCGACAATCTCTCCCATATTCATTTCGTTTATTCCAACGGTATTTGCGTCGGTATTGTCTGCGAGGCGTTCAGTGCGGTCATCATCGTGAGTCATTAAATAGATATGATCCTTTGTAACACCATTATCCGCTAATTTCTGGACGTCATTTTGAAGCTTTTCGTCATTCTGGTACTCTCGTACAAAAGGTTTCATTGTAAAGTTCCTCCTTCATTATTATTCCACTTTTTCACTTCCCTGTAGAGGTATTGTGAAACATTTGGATGGTTTTTGTAAGAGTTATGTGAAAAATATGACTTATATGAAAACAAATTGTAATATAACCGTAACTTTATGACGAACAATCTTTTGTTAGAATGGTCCTAGTAGAAAAAACAGACGATACTAGAAAAAGATGGAGTGGGGAATATGTTGAAAAAGATCATTGCTTGTGGAATGGCCGTTATGTTCACATTCAGTAGTGCATCTGTAGTAGGAGCTGCAACCAATTCGGACAAGTTGTTAAGCGTAGCTAGAACACATATGGGGGTACCATACGTCTTTGGAGGACAGAGCGCAAGCGGATTTGACTGCTCTGGGTATACTCAGTATGTATATAATAAAGTAGGCATTTCAATTCCACGTACGACAGGAAGTCAGGCTACTGTAGGGGAAGCTGTAAGTAAAAGCAACTTAAAACCTGGTGATTTAATATTTTTCAAAAATACTTACAAGAGAGGAATCTCTCATGTGGGAATTTATGTAGGAAATAATAACTTCATTAGTGCGACTTCAAGTAAAGGGGTGGACGTCGTATCATTGAATAATTCTTATTGGGGTCCGAAGTATGCAACAGCGCGCCGAGTTGAAAACTTCGATGTTAATGCATTATTTGATGACTTAGATGAGAATAATGAAGCTTATACAGCAATCAAAGAATTGGTGGAGAATGAAATCATTAATGGCTACCGTGATGGAACGTTCAAGCCTGACCAACCTGTTACAAGAGGACAAGCAGCTGCATTAATTAACAATATCATTGGTTTTGAGGCAAGTAATCAAGAGCCGTTTTCTGATGTGAGTGCTGGCCATACCTTTGCTAGCCAAATTGCGGCAATGAAAGAACTTGGCATTATTCACGGTTTTAACAATGGACTGTTCAAACCGGATGAATTCATTACACATGGGCAAATGGCAATTATGATTAAGAATGCATTAGAAGTTACAGGTGGAAACCCAGACGAAATGAAACAAGATGGGTACGATGAGCGAGCTTCTCGTGCGGAATTTGCAACAGCCTTACACGACACTCTTTTTCAATATAATAAGTAACTAAATCTTTACTAGTATGACGGTTTAAGAGTCTCTTTGGTTTCATTCCAAGGAGGCTCTTTTTAGTTCAGTATTTTATCTCTATTTGTTATTTACCCAGGCTGTAAATAAGTAAAACATAAGAGTTTTAAGGACGTTTGAGAGGGTAGGGTCCAATGGACTAATGAATGTGCGCTCATTTAGGTCAATGGGTGTGGTTTGTTAAGTTAATGTGTGAAAATTGGTCTTAATTTCCTGCTACTTAAGAATCGAAAATTATCAGAATATTGATATATTTCTAATTTTTATTTATGATGGGTCTAACTTACATCCTATACTCATTTATATGCTTGGGAAAATAAAGGGACAAAAGGGTGATTTTATCAGTCTTTTCTTCTAGGTTTTCCCAAAAATAAAGAGAGGTGTGAGAGGAGTATGAGAGAGATAGGAAGCATATGCTCTAGTAAAGAGTAAGTGCTTCTTCAGAGAGAGAGTTGATCTTTACATTGAAAGGTTCTGAAGTTGGGAAAACGATAAAGTTACATCGGCTGAACCAAAACCGCACGCTTGAGGAAACAGCTCAGGGAATTTGTTCAATCTCCTATTTAAGTAAGATTGAGAACGGGCTGACCAAATCAAGTGATGAAATTGTTCAATTACTCTTTAATCGATTGAATATCCCCGTAGAAACGCTTGAAGAAGAACTAGATGAAGGGGTCCTTGAACAAGAACTGCAAGAATGGTACACCGTTATTTTACAAAGGGAAACGGACCAGGCGACTGAGCAATATGTGAAATTAAAGCAAAAATTAAGCACACTCTCCACTCCGAGTACCTTGTCATTATTTAAACTCTATGAAGTTCGCTATCATCTCCATATGCGCCACCTTTCAGAAGTGCCGGTTCTCATGGACCGATTAGAAAGGATGCAAGATTTATTTGAAGAGAAACATCATTACTATTATATGAAGTTTTATGGTCTCTACCACCATGTTCAAGAAAGGTATCAGGAAGCCCAGCAATATTACAAGAAAGCGTTGGCAATCGGATATCAGAACACATTAAGTGATAGTGAAAGAGCTGATTTGTATTTCGTGACCGCGATCAATGAGTCCTCTTTGCAAAATGTGACACTGGCTCTTCATTATGCAAGGTTGGCACTAAATTTATATACAGTTCAATTTGATTTTAAACGTAGTGGAGATTGTCAAATTTTACTTGGGATTTGTTATAAGCGTACTCGCCAATTTGAGCAAGCGGATCAGTGCTTTCAGCTAGCTGTCAAAGCTGCTGGTAACCTGCAAAGTTCCTATTTAAAAGGAATCGCCTATCATAATTTAGGTTCCTTGCACGCTGCTCTTTCTCATCATGAGAAAGCAATTGATTATTTTCAGAAGAGCTTGATCTATAAGGAGAATAAGAATAGTAAAGGGAAATTAACGAGTATTGCTTCTATTGTGGAGTCTCTTTACGCCTTAGGTGATCAAGGAAGAGCATTAGAATGGATTGATCGAGGCTTAATGATGATCAATCAACAAGAGGATTTTCAAATCCTTCGATATTATTTTCAGGTGTATAAATACCGGGTCTTAGAGGATCTCATTAGTCTGGAGCATTATTTAAGGGAAACAGTCATTCCTTATTTTATCGATAATGAAAACCAATTCTATATCGGACTCTACTGTGAACTGCTTGCTGAGTGCTTGCAGAAACACAAGAGGTATAAGGATGCTTGTTATTACTTGACTCTGGCTAATGAATCACATAAAAAATTATCAATTACCTAAGGGAGAGTGGGAAAGTATGAAAAAATGGATGATTTCAGCTTTAGCTATTGGGGCGATCGCTTTTTCAGCAATAGGTGGGTTTACTGCGCAGGCATTAGACGAAGAGCCAGAACCTTGCACAATTGAATTAACAGACATTTAAGTAGTAAAGCCCCGGACTCTGGTTGAGTTCGGGGCTTTTTGTATGAGCTATTCCTCTGATCAAAAGTGAATATCTGTCAAATTCAAACGATTTACCTCAACGCGATTAAGAGGAGTGCACGGTCGATTGCGATCTTAGTCGTGTTGCTTTTTTATTCGTCATAACTTTATAAAGGTACATCACAACGAAAACGAATAATCCCATTATAAAATATAACGAATGATATCCAAGTAGCGACACTACTATGCCTAATACATAGGAGCCGGTGGCGATACCTGTATCAAATAATGTGAAGAATGTCGCTGTTGCATGTCCACTTCTGTGATGGTCGGCAGATTGAATGGCTAACGTTTGGAAGCAAGGGACAAGGCTACCATAGCCAAGACCAATGAATGTAGCTGAGAGCAATAGCATAAAGGATGAATCTGTAATACTTAACGTAAGCAAACCAAGTGCAAATAGAACGAGCGACGGATAAATCACAATGCTTGGTCCTCTAGAGTCAAATAGTCGGCCTACAAAGGGTCTAGAGACTAGCATAGCAATGGCGAATACGGCAAAGAAGAAACTAGCTGCTTCTAGTAATCCAAGTGATTTCGTATAGATAGATATATATGAAATGACACTTGAGTAGGAGAAAGCTAATAAACTTCCTACAAGCGCAATCGGTAAAGCTTTTACTTCAAATAAATCATGAAAGCTTAACTTCTTCTTACTTGAAGGAGCTTCTGTTGCTGGTGCGGATACTAAACTAGTGAATAGAAGAGCACCGGCGAGTAAAGCACCGAGTATTATGAAGAGCGTTGAGAAGCTAAGCCAATTTAATAGGGTTAAGGCTAGGAATGGACCTGCCACTACTGCGAGATTCATTGACATTGCAAAGTATCCAAGCCCCTCACCGCGACGACTATCTGGAGTAATATCCGCCGCAATAGCACCTGCAGCAGTTGTGGCGATTGCAAACCAAATCCCATGGAAAAATCGAAGCGCTAATAATAAATAAAAACTTGTAGCCGCTACATATACGAATGTAGTGAGCATAAATAACAACAAACTAATCAAAAGCATTCTTTTCTTCCCAAAGTCTTCTAATAACTTTCCAGAAAAAGGCCTTACCAGAATAGCTGAAAGTAAGAAAAGCGTAACGATTAAACCAGCCTGAGACTCGGAGCCGTTTAGATCATCGGTCACATATATCGGTAATGTGGTTAAAAGAGCATAGAAGGTAAGAAATAAGAAAAAATTGCTTAAGGAAATAAATAAAAAGCTTTTCGTCCATATAGGTGATTTTTTTTGAGTCATAAGAGTCCTCCTCTGATGTTCTTGTCGGTAGCAGGATTCTGCTTTGTTGTCTATTCGATTAAAAACACCAAGATTCATATTATGCTTCTTATTATCCTTTGTAAAGGTATATGCATTTCCATTTAGGCTTCTAGTTGTTGGTTATGGATGTGATCCATATGGGCCGTTATATTTTATGAGTGCTCGGGCTTGTTCGGGGACAACTCGCTTTCCGAGGGGGAGCTGGGAAGACTCCTCGTTCGCATTCGCTCTCTGTGGGGTCTCCCCTAGGCTCTTTCCCCCGTAGGAGTCTCGCAGTCCCCGAACAAGCCCTGACTACATAGGGGGTGAACGGCCTTGAGGCACGAATTGTGTGAGGTGACCTCTCCGCATAATGCATGTTGCCGTTCATCCAAATATGGCAAAGGTGGGCTTGGAAACTGCTAAACTCCCGTGGGCAGAAGAGCCAGTTCAGTTCCAGCGTGGAGGACCTAGCGCGATAAGTCATCTTTTTTCCAAAGGCTAAACGCCTTTTCCAAAAAGCTGTCTTATCCGTACGGTCCTAGGCACCAAGCTTGCACATTTCAATCTAGGAGAGCGAGTTGACCCTGGGCAAGCCCAAGCACTCATCAATCGTATCGGCCCTTTACTACTAAAAATTCTTAGCTATAAGGATTATGGAACACAAAAAAATCCCCGGCATGGCCGGGGAACGAAGGGGAAAGTTCATTTATTGTGCTACTGCAAAAGTAGTAGTAGCTGCATTTACTGCTTCCTGTACGTTAATGAGTCCATTCCCGTAATAGAAAGCATCGCCTAAAGGCGTTGTGGTACTATTTAGTAAGCTGCGCACTTCTTGGTTAGTAAGAGAGCTGTCCTCAGCTAAAATGAGTGCTGCAGCACCGGCTACATGCGGGGACGCCATTGACGTTCCGTTATAAGAGCCGTAAGTATTGCCTGGTAGTGTACTGTAAATATTAGCTCCTGGTGCCATTACTTCTAATTCTTCACCAACGGAAGAAAAAGAGGCACGGTTCAAGCTTTCATCTACTGCTCCAACAGCAACAACAGATGCGTATTTAGCTGGATATCCGATGGTATTCTTTTTTCCTTTAGATCCTTCATTTCCAGCCGCGGCTATTAACAAAACACCTTGTTGGTAAGCTTGATCCATTGCTTGTTCTAATGTTGTTGAGCCACGGCTTCCGCCTAAACTCATATTTACAACGTCAATGTTGTTGTCGACGGCCCATTCAATCCCTTTTGCGATTCCGCTGTAAGAACCACTGCCGCTGCTGTTTAATACCTTAACAGCATAAAGTTCAGCTGATGGGGCTACCCCGATGACACCAAGGGAATTGTTGACACCTGCAATTGTGCCAGCTACGTGTGTACCGTGACCGTTTCCATCATTAAATGGGTCCGGTTCACCATCTACGAAACTTGCGCCACCTGCTACTTGTAAATCTTCATGACTAGCGCTGATTCCGCTGTCTAATACTGCTACTTTAATTCCGCTACCAGAATTCCCGCTTGCTTGAACATCGTCAGCATTGATTGCGGGAATGCCCCACGGGGTTGTCTGCCCGTAAGCTTGTACGTTAGCATCTTCTTCAATATAAGCAACATTTGGATTCTTCTTAAGAGCTTCTACAGCTTTAGGGGGGAGTTTTGCCTGAACAACATTCATATACTTGAATTGATGCTTCACTTTTCCGCCAACCTTATGAATGGTAGATACTTCTTTGTGATCGACCCCAGCCTTAAACCCAATTAAATAGTCTTGGGGTTTCTCTGACGGCTGAGCCGAAATTTTGCTTGGTCCTATGGATAAAGATAAGACGAACATAAAGCTAAGTAGTGCAATGACCAATCGTTTCAATAGAATCCCTCCTTAAATAGTTGACTCTATTGTATAACGGGTCTAAAAGAATTTCTTTGGGACAATAAAAGATTGATAGGGAAGGGGAGGGCGTAAAAGGAATCGCTTTTAGAGAAAAATAGGAGAATGGGCACGGGTTTTGAAAGGTTTAAATGAGGATTTGTGCAAATCAAGCGTGGAAACGATAGAAGAACGGGTGTTTGGGGAAAGGGTTTGGGAAAAGTAGAATAGGAGAGTGGTTTGGATACCATTTACTAGTATACCACAAAATTATGAAAATATTGGATAAAAAATGTATTTATCTTCATATGATTACTTGAGTCCTTTGTGATGTTCCCCTATAATAGGAAGTAACAAAAAAAGCATACGTAAGAAGACCACAAGGGGAGCCGCTAGGCTGAGATTGAACGATTCGTTCTGACCCTCTGAACCTGTTAGTTAGTACTAGCGTAGGGATGTGGCTTTAGTGATGGCGCAATGCAAACGGACTATCCATCTTAAAGCTCTCCCTTGCATTGCTTTTTTTGTGTGCATTTTTATTTTAGGGAGGCGATTCAGATGAAACATAGTCCGATTTTATTTTTAGTAGAGGTAGCGATGTTTGCGGCTCTAGGTGCAGTTTTAAGTTTACCGTTTTTAACTATTCCGTTGTGGGTCCAAGGCGGATCCATTGCCTTTGCCATGGTTCCTATTTTCTTTATGGCTTATCGATGGGGGTTAAAAGGTGGCGTTACAACAGGACTTTTAGTGGGGATTTTTAATTCATTGATTAATCCATTTATAGTCCACCCTGTCCAATATGTGATGGACTATCCTCTTGCTTATGCTGTGGTTGGTATAGCAGGAATCTTTTCTAAGCCAGCGCTTAAAGCTGTTCGGGATGGTCATGCAAAGTCGTTCACAGTTTATATTGTAATGGGCACATTACTTGGAAGTGCACTTCGGTTTATGAGTCACTTTATAGGTGGGATTGTGTTCTTCTCTTCCTTTGCGCCAGAAGGCACAGCAGTCTGGTACTATTCCTTAACCTATAATATTGGTTATATGCTGCCATCGTTTATTATTAGTGCAGTCATATTGAATATCATTTTATATAAACAGCCGAAGTTGCTCCGTTTTGGCGGGTCCCAAACCGCGAAATCTGTGTAACTCATAACAGGTTCAAGATAAAAAGGCGTGTCGCAGAGAGAAAAGACGATCTGCGGCACGCTTTTGTTTTAATATAGAGTTTGAAAAGGCCGTGTTTGAGGAAAGCAAGTCGTGAAAGGGAATACTTGATTAGTAGATCTTAATATGAAATAACAAGATGTTCTTTCTAGTGATAAATGAGTAAATTAGGAATCTAATATATTAATTGCAAAAAATAGGTTCGTTTTTTCTAGAAGAGGGTAAAGGTGTATGTGGAATGTATCTTTTAAAAGGGGGAAATTAACATATGAGTCAAAAACAGACATTAACAGCGCAAACATTTCTCTCTAAACTACTTACTCAATATGCATCAATACATGAAAAGGCTGTAGGTGCACAGGCTGAAGAATATATTAAACAATTAGGAATCCGTACAGGTGAATGGCTTGAAGGACATTATGTAGATGACAAATCCACGCGATCTGTAGATCAGTATGTGAATGTCATTCTTGCTATTAAAAACGACATCGGAGGACATTTTGAAATAGAAGAAGTTACGCCTGAGCGTATCGTTGTAAAAGGAATAAAATGCCCATTTGGAGAAATGGTCAAAGATGCTCCTCATTTGTGTCAGATGACTTCTAGTGTATTTGGAGGGGTCGCATCTCGTCATTTTGGATACTCTAAAGTCCATCTTGAGCGACGAATTGCCACTGGTGATGACCACTGTCGAGTTGTGATTCACTTAAGCCAAGATGAGAATGAAGCGGGACAGGAATACTACGAATTACCTGTAACCCCTAAAAATGGAGATCCATTTCAATGGGAAGAAGAAACGATTAAGATGCTCGGGGAAGAACTTCGAAAGAGCGATGAGATGATTGCAGGGCTTGTAGCTGAAATTGAAGAGCTACGTTCACAAGTTCGCATACAAGAAAGGAAAAGCAGAAGAGACTTCCGATAAGGAGGTCTTTTCTGCTTTTTAGTCGTTTAATAACCGGTAAATAGACTCAGAACATAGTGTTTTGTAATACTCGTGTAGCTGATGGTCTCCTGCCATAAGCCATTGTAAAATACAGCCATCAATTAGACTTCGGATGGCTTTGGCTCCTTGGTCGGAATTAACGCTTAGAAAGATCCCTTCTTCCTTTCCTCTTAGAATAATGGACTTTCCAATTTCAAAGCAATTGGAATAGAAATGCTGATTGATTTCTTGAAAACGGGGTATTTTAGGTACATAAGACAAAAAATCTAAATAGACCTTATAAAACTGATCGTTTTCTTTTGGACCAACAAAAACAGCATTCACATAAGCTTGTAGTTTTTCCTCGGCTGACTCAGCTTCTTGAACAGCGCTTGCTTCTTTTTGGTAAATTTTCTGAGTTAACCATTCTAAAAGGTTAGCAAATACATCTTCTTTGTTCTTGAAATAATAATTTGTTACGCCTTTACTGACGCCGGCATAAGTGGAGATATCTTGCAAAGTCACGGTGCTATATCCTTTATCGGCTACTGCTTCAAATGTGGCTTGCAGTAATTGTTCTCTTCGTTGTTGTTCTCGCTTTTTCATAGGAACCTCCGAATCACGTGTAATAGGTCTATTGTATAAAAATTATACCAATGGGACAAATCCTTTGACATATTTAATTTGACCAGTCAGAATAAAAATGTAAATAAAGAAGATCTAATTTATTGATTTCAATAGAGGAGGAATTATTTTATGACATTCCGTGCTTTATTAGCTATGAAAGAAGAAGAGAAGGTCACAACAAAAGTCGTTGAAAGAGAAGAATCAGATTTACCTGAAGGGGATGTGACTATAGAAGTTGCTTATTCCAGTGTGAATTATAAAGATGGTTTAGCAACGAATGCGAAAGCGAAAGTTGTGCGGGATTATCCGATTGTTCCTGGTATTGATTTAGCAGGTAAGGTTACATCTTCAAATGATGATCGTTATAAAGAAGGAGATCACGTTATTGTAACAAGCTATGAGCTTGGCGTGGCTCACGACGGAGGATTCAGTGAATATGCACGTGTTCCCGGTGATTGGGTCGTTCCATTACCTGAAGGGATGTCACTCCGCGAGGCGATGACATTTGGTACAGCCGGATTCACAGCTGCATTATCCGTCCACCGCTTAGAACAAAATGGGTTAACACCAGATGATGGACCCGTCCTTGTGAGCGGTGCGACTGGGGGCGTTGGAAGTATGGCTGTAGCAATGCTTGCAAAGAAAGGATATCACGTAGTCGGTTCTACCGGAAAAGAATCAGAGCATGATTACTTGAAATCAATTGGAGCAAAAGAAGTGATTTCACGCGAAGAAGTAACGCCTGAAAAAGTGCGCCCACTTCAAAAGCAAACATGGGCGGCTGCTGTAGATCCTGTTGGGGGTAAACCACTTGCGAGTGTGTTGGCATCTATTCAATATGGTGGTTCTGTAGCTGTGAGTGGCCTAACAGCTGGTGTAGAAGTTCCGACAACGGTGATGCCGTTCATTTTACGAGGTGTAGACCTTCTAGGAATTGACTCGGTATATTGTCCGATGGAAATGCGTAAACAAGTTTGGGATCGCCTGGCTACTGATCTGAAACCAGATCAAATGAATGAAATTGAGAATGAGATTTCTTTAGAACAACTTCCTCAGACGCTTGAAGATATCCTTCAAAACAAAGTTAAAGGACGTACGATTGTAAAAATGTAAATAGAAGAAAAGCCCTTCTGCTGACAGAAGGGCTTTTTTTGTCGCTATTCCTATTATATTGTAGTGTGAGGTACGTTTTATAGCTTGAAAGGTCATCATTTCTTCCTGAATTCAGGTATAATAGGGCTGAAAAGGAATGAGAAAACTCGTCTCTGTTGAAAAAACATCTTACAATAGGAAAAGACTGTATATCAATAAGAATCGTCATAATTGTAAAGATACATAAAGTAGATGAACAGTAGTTAGGAGTTTATGTTGATGAAGTTTAAGGACCACTCGACCTATTCGTTAACACGATGGGTTTGGAATAACTTTTTAAAAGTTGCTTTAATCCCTTTGCTCGTAGTAGAGATTGCGTTTGTAGGGATCTACTTTGTAGCCAACGAATGGTCAAAAAATGAAATGGTAGATATGATTAAAGATGAAGCTGAAGATGATATGAAGGAGTCTGCCTCGAGAGAAGCAGAAGTAGTCTCTAACCATGTTCAGTCAATCTCTAATGCTACAGAAATGTATAGGGACGAAATAAAAGGGACCCTGAAGGAACCTGCCGAGATGGATGGTGTTGATCAGAATCGTTTAAAACAAACAGATGAAGGTGTTCTATATACAGATAAGGATCGCCCAGACGGTGGAGCTGGCATTTTCTACAGTAACTTAGAAAAGCAAGATGAAGGAAAAATAGCTCAGTTACTAAGAAAGCAAGATTTAATGGCCCACATCTATGAATCACAGCCTCTAGCGGCTTCTATTTATTTCAATACGTATGATTCCCTTAATATTATTTATCCTTTTGTAGACGGAATGGAAGGCATGTTTGATGCAGACCTTTATATACCTGACTTCTTGTTCTACAGAAGAGCTATGGAGGACCTTAATAAAGAGCGCAACCAGTTATGGACAACCGCTTACCTAGACCCAGCAAGGAATGATTGGGTTTCATCTTCGATAGCACCTGTCTATATCGGAGATCGCCTCGAAGGTGTTGTAGGGATTGACGTAACAATTCGAACAATTGCAGAGGACATCCTAGATCTTGATCTTCCGTGGGAAGGGGTGGGCATGCTCGTTCAAGACGATGCAGAAATTCTCGCTTTAACTGAAAAAGGTGAAGATTTGTTAGGAATTGAAGAACTGACAGATCATCAATATGATGGAACCTATAAAGGGGATGTCTTTAAGCCAGGTCCATTTAACATGTTTAACCACTCTCATACAAAGTCTTTAGCGACCGTGTTAGTCGGTCAGGAAGACGGGTTAATCACAATGGATTGGAAAGGTGAGAAAAAACTAGCAGCCTGGTCTACTGTTGAAGGAACAGGTTGGCGGTATTTAATATTTGTAGATGAGTCGGCCATCTATAAAGATGTGTACACAATGAATCAGAAATTAGTTCAAATCGGAGCTCTTATGATTGTGGGACTTATTCTGTTCTATATAATCTTCTTTGTCCTTTTATACCGAAATTCGCGATACGTTAGCCAGACCATATCAAAACCTCTTGTTGAAATGAATGAGATGGTAACGGATATAGGGCAAGGCAATTACTATCAACGAAGGAGAGCTTTTGATATAAAAGAGCTTGATGAAACCTCTAAGAGCATTATTGAAATGGGCCAAAACCTTGGTATGTCGAATAAAGCATTGAGGGAAGCACAAGAAGAGGTCCGTTCTAAAGAAGGAGATCTCAGAGCGCTTGTGATGTCCATTGACGATGTAGTGATGCAACTAGACCGGGACGGTACCTATTTGAATGTTTGGACGAATGATGAGGGGAAGCTTTCTAAACCGAGGAACGAACTCCTCAAAATGACGATTAGTCAAGTTTTTTCAGAAGAAGAATCAAGGGTATTCATGGAAACGATTGAGTCAGTGAGTGAAACTGGAAAAGCTGAAAATATTGAATATGTCATTGATACATTGAGTGGGAAAAGATGGTTCCAAGGTAGAATAGCGCCCATTATTGATGCAACAGGTGACTATCAACAGTTTGTGCTCACAGCAAGAGATATTACCCCATTGAAAGAAATGGAGAAATCACTCCGGGATGCGAAAGAGGAAGCAGAGCGTGCAAGTCAAGCGAAATCTGATTTTCTATCCAGTATGAGTCACGAATTACGTACACCTATGAATGCCATACTCGGATTTGCGCAGCTCCTTCAATATGATACGGACCATACGTTAAGTGCAACACAAGATGAAAGCGTGGAAGAAATTATTAAAGCGGGTAATCATCTGCTCACGATTATTAACGATATATTAGATTTAGCCAGAGTAGAGTCAGGGAAACTATCGATCTCAATAGAGCCCGTTGAGATCGCCCCCGTTATTGACGAAGTGATGAGTATTACGCAACCTCTTGCTAATAAAAGAGGAATTAAGCTAATTGGCGCTGATTCACCTTGTAAACACCAATTTGTATATGCTGATCGGACCAGGTTGAAACAAGTGCTCCTCAATTTAATGTCCAATGCTGTTAAATACAATCGAGAAGGTGGAGAAATTACGTTTTCATGCTACGTCCAAGAAGGGCAAGTTTCTTTCTCTGTTCAAGATACAGGGATTGGAATAGCGGAAGATGAAATAGAATCTATTTTTGAACCGTTTACCAGAGTTCCAAGTGACGATATCGTGGAAGGAACCGGTATAGGTTTAACCTTGTCCAAACAGCTCATATCCTTAATGAATGGTTCGATTTCAGTAATAAGCGAATCTGACAAAGGAAGTACATTTTGGATTGAACTTCCTTTAGTGGAGATGAACGAACAATTAACCGGTCACTGGGAAGATTCCCAAATTTCTCCTATTTTGCAATTTGAAGGTCAGAAGAAAGTGTTATATGTAGAAGATAATCCTGCTAACTTGAATTTAGTCAGACGAATTCTTGAGACGTATGAACAAATTGAACTGATTTCTTCGACAACAGGGGAGATGGGAATTGACCTGGCGCAAGCTCATGAGCCTGATCTTATCCTGATTGACCTCAACTTACCAGGTATTGATGGATTCACAGTCTTGTCCCGCCTAAAAGAATTAAAAGAAACGAAAGACCTACCAGTGGTGGCTATAAGTGCGAACGCTATGCCTCGAGATATAGAGAAAGGACTTGTTGCTGGTTTTGACGATTACCTAACAAAACCTATTCAGGTAGGGAAGTTTATGAAGATGGTTGAAACACACCTATTTAAAGACGCTGACCAAGACACTTAAAAGCAGTTGAGCATAAGCTCAACTGCTTTTTTCACTTCTGTAAGGTGGTATAAGAAAAGAATTTTTTTATTTGTTTATGCCTAAACAAAATGGTAGCTTTATCGTATACTAATTATTAGGAAACTTGTCTTAATAGGATGATGTAAAAAATGAAATACCGAGTATTAATAGCAGATGATCAAGATGCTTCACGTAAACTTTTGAAACAAATGGTTGAGAAGATCGCAGGAGATGCGTTTGAGGTTATAGATGAAGCGACAGATGGAGAGCAGCTAGTAGAGAAGGTTATTCTTAGTGAACCTGACCTGGTTTTATGTGATATTGAGATGCCGAAGCAAAAAGGGAACGAAGCCATTCGTGCTTGCAAGGAAGTAAAATCGGATCTTCAATTTATTTTTACAACTGCATATGACACATTTGCTGTAGAAGCATTCAATTTAAATGCGGTGGATTATGTCATGAAGCCTATTCAAATTAATCGTCTGCTTCTTGCATTAGAGAGAGCCAAAAAAAGCTTGCGTCATCTTAAAAATGATTCACAAGAAGAGCCTAAGCAACGGGAATATCAACGAATACCTATTCGTTTCAATCGTTCCCTGTATTACGTTCAAATTGATGATATTTTATTTATTGAGAAGAGTGATCGAAAAGCGGTTATACATACGTCGTATGAACAATACTCATCTCCTGAAACATTGGAGTATTTCATGGAGTACCTCGATGATAAGTTTGTTCAGTCCCATCGGTCGTTTATTATTAACTTGGAGCGAATTTCGAGAATCCAAACTTCTGGAAAGAGCTATCTTGTGTACTTTCATGGCTATGAAGAACCAGCCCAAATATCAAAACAAAACATTCAGCGCATCCAACACCTAATGAACAATTTCTTGTAAGTGAATTCTTCTCAAAGCATACGTGCATGGCTACTTGATGAAAGTTAATAAAAGAAGATTGTAGAAACTCGTCTTGTAAAGGCGAGTTTCTTTCTTCGTAAACAAATCTAAGGACATTTATGAATGACAGATGTCTAGGACATCTGTCTCTTTATGGTCGTTTTTTTATGGGAAATTGCTTTAAATGGTATGATTTCATGTTTGAAATGCCCCTCCTCATGTCTTAAAGGGGGTTAAAATTGGTCTAAAGTACCATTTTTATTTTGAATTAAAAGGAATAACCTGCTACATTATAGATAAGATCAATGAGTGGTAAACAAATCAACACTTACTTAAGTATCAAACTTACCTTATTTGACTCGAGTATAAGGGTTCTTCCGAAAACCACCATCAACACTTCGAAAGAACCGATCGGGGAAACATACTCGATCAAATCCTTGATCTTACTAGACATAGGCCGTGTGGGTGAAGGTTCACTTTTGGTAAGAGTGATGCTCACCTATTCCAAGAACGATAAAGACAATTAGAGAAATTACGTTTGGATTGGCTAAAAAGAGACGACTATATATAGAGATAAAAGAGATGAAAAAGGCTGCACATTTTTGTGCAGCCTTTTTCTATTGAAGTATCAGGACTCACACACCTCTCTGGGCATTCGTGCATAGTGTATTAGCACACACACGATGTGTAGAAGAAAAGGATGGTGATCCTGAAATGGAATTAACCGTTACGCATTGGTTGTACGGAATCATAACGTTTGCCATTATAGCCACGATGATGTTTCGAAAAGGGGTTGTGTTGCCGACGTTACTCGGGACGTTTTTAGTTGCCTGGGTGTATAAAGGGAGTGTAATAGGCGGATTTACGTCTGTATTTAACGCAAACTTAGTTGCTGCTAAAGAATTATTTAATATCTTCTTGATTATTACGTTTATGGTAGCCCTCTTGCAGGCTTTAAGTGATCTAGGGGCAGATCGTCGAATGATTATACCTATACAAAGGGTTATGACCAATGGACATATCGCCTACTTTGTTTTAGCAGGTGTCACCTATGTCATATCATTGTTTTTCTGGCCTACGCCTGCAGTCCCACTAATCTGTGCTTTACTCGTACCGGCTGCTGTTCGAGCTGGATTGCCAGCGATGTTAGCTGCTATGGCGGTTGCGCTTGCGGGTCAAGGGATGGCGCTGTCTTCCGATTATATTATGCAAGTAGCACCTGGACTCTCTGCAACTGCTGCTGGAATTAATACGAGTGAAGTGGTAGATAAAGCGTTTATCTTATCGATTATTACAGGGGTCATTGCTTTAGGGATGGCTTATATGATGTACCGATCTAGTATAAGATCTCCCCTTGATGGTCAAAACGAATTAGAAGTCAGAGCTTTACAAGGTCTTGGGGCGGGAGATCAGTCTAAAAGGGAAGCGAAGAATCAAGATATTAGTACATGGAGCAAACTATTCGCCGTCCTTGTGCCACTATCCATGCTAGGGGTAATGGTCTTCATGATCACGACTAAGTTAGGATCAGGACGAATGGGAGGGCTAGAAGGAGGGGATGGAGCGGCCTTTATTGGGGGCGTCGCTGTCATCTTGCTCTTGTTAGCAACGGTGGCATTTGGGCGCCACCATTCACTTGATTACATCACAGAGCATATTACAGATGGGTTTGTATTCGCCTTTAAGGCGATGGGGCCTGTTATACCCATTGCAGGTTTCTTCTTCTTAGGTAGTTCAGACTTTGCAGGAAGTATTCTCTCATTAGGGGATGCAGCTCCACCAGCCTTCTTATTTGACCTAGTTCAATCCACCCAAGATTTCTTGCCGCAAAGTTCATTTCTTGTAGCCTTTAGTATATTATTAATTGGGATTATTACAGGACTTGATGGTTCTGGGTTCTCTGGATTGCCATTAACCGGGGCCTTAGCCGGCGCGATGGCTACTTCCGGAATAGATGCTGGCACCCTTGCAGCAATTGGGCAGATGGGGTCGATCTGGACGGGAGGAGGAACGATCATTGCCTGGTCGTCGATTATTGCAATCGCCGGTTTCTGCGGGGTATCTGTTATGGAACTTGTCCGGAAAAACTTCATCCCCGTTATAATTGGTTTATGTGTTGCAACCGTGTTTGGAATTCTATTCTGGTGATAAAAGAAAAAGGGGGAGCTTATGACTCACCCCCTTTTTTTTCTGATTCATCAACAAATGTTCTTTACATAAGAGGTTGGATGATAAAATAAATGCATCCGTTATTTTTGAAACGTTAGAGAATGAGGATACGTAAAGAAAGTATCAAATAGGATTAGAAAGGATGATGGAGATGTTTAAGAAATTTATGGCAAGTCTTGGGGTAGGGGCAGCTAAAGTAGATACACAATTAGAAAAGGAGCGTTTCGCAGCCGGTGAAGAAGTTCGAGGCAAGGTTGTGATGAAAGGTGGAAATGCAGAGCAACAAATCGATCGGATTCATTTATTCCTTATGACTGAAGTAGTGAAAGAGGTGGACGATCGTAAAGTACGCGAGGAAGAAATCATTCATCGTTTTAACATTGCGGAATCTTTCACATTAAAAGAAGGGGAGGATAAAGAAATTGACTTTTCTTTCACTCTTCCTTTAAATACACCTGCAAGTTTTGGCCGTCTACCAATCTGGTTCCAAACAGGATTAGATATTCCGATGGCTGTCGATCCTAAAGACCGAGATTTTATCCATGTGGACCCTTCTGAATCGGTTCAGACGATTTTGACCGCATTACAACATGAACTAGGCTTTTCGTTACGCAAAGTGGAAATGGAAGAAGCACGACGTGGCCATATTGTTCAAGAATTTGAATTTCTCCCTGGAGGTCGCTTCAGCGGGGACCTTGATGAACTTGAAGCGGTGTTCTTCCCGCAAGACGATGGCGTAGAGATTGTGTTAGAAGTGGACCGCCGTGCTAAAGGGCTTGGAGGGTTGCTGGCTGAAGCGCTAGATGCAGATGAAAGTCATGTTCGAACCCATCTTTCGAATACAGATCTATCAAAAGGAGAACGATCTGTAGCCAACCAGCTAGAGCAATTGATCGAGCGTTTTTCAAAATAATTATTTAGCTTATTGAGAAGAGGGGGAGCCATTGGCTTGTCCTCTTTTATAATGTCTTATTTTAATAAGAAGAAACAATTCCTAATTTCCGGTTTACAAAACTTGGAGATTAGGTTACTATCTAATTAGATATTCATCGAATATGGAGGTTTCATGATGCAATTAGATAAAGTGGTCCACTTTCATAAGGTGGTAGGAGACCCTACGAGGATACGAATTATCTCCCTTCTTAAACAAGGTCCCCTGCACGGGCAAGCGATTGCCAATAAGTTAGGATTAAAGCCACCAACCATCACACATCACGTAGGAAAGTTGAAGCAAATAGGAATTGTTTATCAACGTAGAGATAAAAATACGATTTACTTTTATTTGGATCAGAAAAAGCTAGAATATAGCGCCAACGCCATTTTACAAATCGGGGAGGTGACAAATGTGCGACCTGATATGCAAGTTGAAGAGAAAGATAAGCTATCCATCGTGAAGAATTTCTTTACTCCTCAAGGAACGCTTAAGCAAATTCCGAGCCAACGAAAGAAGAAGCTCGTAGTCTTGGCTTATATGATCCGAGGTATAGAGACAGGGAGACTGTATGAAGAGAAAGAAATTAATGAGTATATTAAGGAATTCCACGAAGATTATGCAACCATTCGACGTGAGTGGGTAATGAATCATTTTATGTATCGTGAGAATAATCAGTATGAACTTAATCCTAAGGAAATGTGGCCGCTACAATTTTAAGAGTGCTTTTTAAGAAGCACTCTTTTTCTATCGCAACTAATTCGATATATATCTAATTAGTAAAGGGGGAGAATTGGTGCATAAACGTTTAAAACAATCGTATAGAAAAGTTTTTACTGCAGGAATCATTAATGGAATAGGAGATCGTTTTAACCAAGTAGCTGTGTTAGCGATGGTTTTGTCGATTACTGGTTCAGGTGTCGCGGTGGGAGGTGCACTGGCGATTCGAATTATTCCTTACTTATTCTTCTCCCCATTAGGAGGATGGCTTTCGACTGTTTTCTCTTTAAAGAGAATCATGGTGGTTACCGATCTTGTGAGAATTTTGTTTGCTTTATCTTTATTGCTGGTAGATGGCTCCAAGGATCTATGGATTGTGTATACGGTTCTGTTTCTTTTAGCGGGTTCAGAAGCCATCTATCAACCTGTCAGACGCACCTATCTATCGCGACATATGGATAAGGAAGATTTACTGCGTGTAAACAAACTAGAGCAAGTTCTACTAGGAATTGTTTTAATTATGGGGTCTGCAGTGGGTGGGGTAGTATCCTATCTTTTTAGTCCGCAGCTCGTGTTTATTATAAATGCGTTTACCTTTTTGTTAGCTGCTCTCATTCTTTTAACGTTGCATGAAACCAAAGTCATCATCTCATCTTCAAAAGAAACGGTGCTTTCTGTTATAAAATGTGGATGGAAAGTAACAATGGAGCATTCTTTATTCCGCAAATTGTTTTTGATAGAAGCTTCGATCTCAGCAGCTGATGGAATTTTTAATGTGCTTATAAGTGTGTATGCGTATCAACGCTTTCAAATGGGGGATATAGGAATTGGCCTCTTTTATGGAGCTCTAGGATTAGGGCTTGTTTTAAGTATGTGGTTTCCAATTGGGAAGAAAAACGTTTTAATGCCTTTTGCTATCGTAACCATTTTTATGGAAGGGCTGTTTCAAATTCTGTTAAGTCAGGTAAATGGATTTCACTATGCATTGCTTCTTTTTTCATTTATTTCTTTAAGTGGAGGGATTGGGAAAGGGGCAATGGATACGATCCTTATGAAGCAACTGCCTAAAGAGAGTCAGGGACCTGTTTATTCATTGTTTGATATGGTATCAAATGTGGTGATGGGAATGTCAATGTTTGTTACTGGGATTATGCTGACTCTCTATCCTTCTCCTGTAATGGGAAGTATTGCGGGGGGCATTTTTATTATTGTCTCGTTTGCTGGCTTTTATGGGCTACACCGAGATCAATCTTTTCAAGGAGTACGTGTACAAGACAAGGGGATTGAAAAATAACGCCAAATTATGTCGGATTATGTCGTTTTGTATTAAGACTGAAGAAAATCGCGCTGTACGTATTGAATTTTCAGAATTTTTGGCGGATAATAGATGAAAAGGTAGAAGAATTACCTTTGAGGAGGCGACTTCCCATGAGGTTCAAAGTTATTGCATACTATAATCAAATGACGAAGATTACTTTTCAAAGTACAGACAATCAGGATCTCGTTTTTAATGATTTTGGAGCCGCCAAACGTTTTGTAAATGCACTCAAAGACTTAGGGAGCTATGAACGCTATTCTTTTCAAATTGTATCGTTGGATCAAGAATTGATGCTGCCCTCCTCGAATTCTGCTAAAGATGAAAAGAAATACCTTTATTCTTATTAAACGAAGCTGTCTCTAGAGTAGTCACATACTTTAGGGACAGCTTTTTTTATGAGGATTTAGTTTAGTGTTGAAATTCTTAGGTTAGGTAGGATAGTTCAAGGCCCAGCTCGAGAGAAAGGATACACTTGCGTTTAAATTCCTATGAAATAGGTTAAATAGGTAGGACCATATCTGAGGAGGAAAACGATGACCATTTTCGCACAAGACGCTTTACTAGGAAAGCATATCATCATTACAGGAGCCACGGGTGGAATCGGCTATGAAACTGCTAAAGCAGCGGTGCAAGCTGGTGCTGCCATTACGATCACGGGGCGGAATTCTGAAACACTCTATCAATTGAAAGACGAATGCATCGCACTTGATGGTCGCGCTCATGTCTTAAGTGTTCCTGCTGATTTAAATAAACGTGAAGACCGGGAACGGATCATAGAAGAAGCTGTACAAGAGATTGGACCAGTGGACGGATTGGTTAATTCAGCTGGTAAAACAGGCGGTGGGACGTTGGAAGACCTCTCAGAGGAAGAGCTACGTTCTACAATGGAGTTAAACTTCTTCTCCACAGTCTTATTCACCCAGGGAGTATATGAAAAGATGAAAAAGAAGAAAGCAGGGGCTATTGTAAACCTCTCATCTTTATCAGGGCTTCGGGGTACGTATGGAAACACGGCATATAGTGGATCAAAATTTGCAATAACGGCCTTTACTCAATCATTTGCTCACGAAGCGATTGAACACAATATACGAGTGAATGCTGTGTGCCCTGGATTTGTAGATACAGAAATGGGAAGAAACTCGATTGCTTCTATGGGAGAACGCGAAGGAAGAAGCTTCGAAGAACAACTTGAAGTCGCTGAACAAGGTCTTCCTTCTGGCCGTATTACACAACCGGAAGAAGTAGCAAACTCTATTCTGTTTTTACTGAGTGAAGCTGCGGAGAATATTGTAGGAGAATCTATGAAAATTTCCGGTGGGGGCGTGATGAGATAATTGACTCGTTTGCACATCCATGTACAGTTTCCTTTTGATGACTTATAATAGGAAGGAAGTTGCTATAAAGGGATGATAGAATGAATTCCACTAAAGCTCTCAATGTATTAAAGGATCATGGGTATAAACATACGAAGCAACGTAAGAAATTATTAGATTTATTTGATCAATATGATGCTTACGTGTCTGTTAAAGATCTTTTTGAAGTCTTCCGTCTCGATTTCCCGGGTGCCAGTTATGATACTGTTTATCGAAATTTATATACGCTTGCTGAAATTGGAATTTTAGAAACGACAACGCTTGACGGAGAAAAGCATTTTCGGTTTCATTGTGATACGCACGGACACCACCATCATTTTATTTGCACAAGCTGTGGTAAGACGAGCCCGATTAACTTGTGTCCGGTTGAAGATGTGGTATCTACACTACCTGGACATCAGATTGAAAATCATAAGTTTGAAGTGTATGGAAAATGCCCTTCATGTGTTTAAAACAGAGCCCCTAGAGGCTCTGTTTTTTATTTTACTGAAAGGGTTCATTAAAACGTAACGATTACTATTTACAAAACGTAATCGTTACGATATGATGTATCTTGTTCATATACATAAAAAGGTCAGGAGGAACTATAGATGCATAAACGAATTTTTACATGGGGTTCCATTATTCTGTTACTGGTTCTTGCAGCTTGTGGAAATGGAGAGGGGAAAAGCGCATCAGGAGAAGGGAAAGAAGAATCTGGTAAACTAAAAATCTATACCACTTTATATCCATTACAAGATTTTGTGGAGAGAATTGGCGGAGAACATGTTGAAGTAGAGTCAATCTTACCAGCAGGGGCGAATCCTCATACATTTGAGCCAACGACTAAGATGATGGTGGAACTAGCAAAGGCAGATGCCTTTATTTACAACGGGGCCAACTTAGAAGCCTATGCCACTAAAATCTCAGAATCAATCGAAGATGAAGGGGTTCAAATCTTAGAAGCTTCAAATGGGGTTGAGTTATTAACTCATGTACATGATCACGCCGAGGAGACTCAGGAGAGTGAAAACCATACAGAAGAAAGTCACGAAGAGCATGGTCATGAGGATGAGGATAAAGATGAACATGAAGGTGAAAGTCATAAAGAAGAAGGCCATGAAGGTCATGACCATGGGGATGAGGATCCTCACGTGTGGCTTGATCCAATACGGGCCATTACATTAGCGGAGAACATTAAAGACCAACTAGTAGAATTAGATCCGGATTCTAAAGAAGATTTTGAAGCTAATTTCGAAGATTTGAAGGAAGAACTAACTGAATTAGATCAAACGTTCCACTCAAAATTAGAATCAGCTGATTCTAATAAAATACTAGTTTCTCATGCAGCTTATGGGTACTGGGAAAAAGCGTATGGGATTGAGCAGATTGCCATATCAGGGTTGTCACCTACAAATGAGCCATCACAGAAGCAATTAGAGACTATTATAGAAAAGTCAAAGAAAAATAATATCAATACTATTCTGTTCGAACAAAATGTAACACCTAAAGTGGCATCTGTTATTCAAAAAGAAATGAATGCAGATCTGAAGCGAATTCACAATTTGTCTGTCCTCACAAAAGAAGACTTAGAGGCAGATGAGGATTACTTTAGTTTAATGAACCATAATTTAGAAGTATTGCTTGATGTGTTAAACAATTAATAGATAGATAGAAAAGTCACCTTATAAAAAGGTGACTTTTTTGGTTTAAAAGTGATCTGAAAAGGGAATTGATTCGATTTCTTTATAGCTTCCATTCCCATAATTACTCCCGGCCCCACTCAGTATGCTATGATATGGATATTATTGATCGTTAAAGGAGAATGGTATGAAGGAGCGGGACTATGATCTTTATCTAAAGGTCTTAGAAGGCGATAAACAAGCGCTCGAAGAGATCTATGATAAATACGAAAAGTTACTCTACTCCTTTGCCTATAAGACTTGCGGGCAAAAGGAGATGTCGGAAGAAGTTATGCAAGAAGTCTTTATAAAAATTTGGACACAAAAGGCAACATACGATGAGGCGAAAGGGAAATTCTCATCATGGATCATTACAGTAGCCAGATATACGGCTATTGATGTGTTACGTAAAAAAGAAAATCAAAATTATGCTTTAGATGAAGAGTGGGATGCAACAAATGAACAGGAGCCTTCTGTTGAGGACCTCGTGGAATGGAAAGAGAGAGGAAGTATGATCAGGCAAGCTATGAAGCAACTTCCGAAAGAACAGAAGAAAATTGTCACATTATTTTACTTTAAAGGCTGGACCCAACAACGAATTGCGGAAGGTTTAGATGTATCTTTAGGTACGGTGAAGAGTCGAATTAGGCTAGCTTTAAAAAGACTAAAAAAAGAGCTGGCCACCATCGAAGAGAAGGGGGGTGTGAGTGATGCCTAAACAATGCGACCGATTAATTGACTATATAAGCGGAGAACTACAAGGGGAAGAAAAACGTGCATTTGAAGCCCATTTAGAAGAGTGTGACGAATGTCGTGAGGAAGTAGAAGAAATGGAAAGTCTTATGGAAGAATTGCCATATGCATCAGAACCAGTAGAGCCCCCGAAAGAAATGAAAAGCAGGGTGTTAGCGAATGTTTTTGAGGGGGAACAAATAGAAACAGATACGAATGTAGCGCATAAAGAAGAGTATAAAGAGGAAAATGTAGCATCGCTCACGACTCATAAACAGGAAAAACGTGTCAAGAAACCTTGGACTACGCTACTAGCGGCTGGATTGTTGTTGTCCCTATCTGGAAATGTTTATTCCTTCTTGGCAACTGAAGATGGAGCAACGTCAAATGTCGAAGAAAGTATCGATGAAGTATCAAAGAAAGTAACGTTGTCTGGGCAACAAGAGGCGTTGGCTTCGGCTTCGATTATTAAACAACAAGATAATATGACTCTTGTAGTAGAAGCTCAGCAGATGGGACGTTTACAGGGAGATGAAGTGTACCAAGTATGGCTCATTAATGGAGAGACTCCATACCGAGCGGGGAGCTTTGTGACCAATCAAAATGGGGAAGGAGCTGTAGCCTTCTCATTAAGTCGTTTAGAAGCTCAAGGCGATTTTGATACCATTGCCATAACAAAAGAACCAGACGCTACGAGCAAGACTCCTCAAGGGGACATTATCGTATCTTCAGAGTTATAGAGAGAAGACCTGGGTCTGTGTAGATCCAGGTCTATTTTATTTAGTATTAAATGGAAATTTATGTTAAGGTGGAGGTGATTGGAGGGGGAAGTTTGGAAATTGTAAAAGGGTACGCTGTGACCATAGGAGAATTGTTTCTATTCATTGCTATTGGCATCTTAGTAAGTGAGTACGGTCTTCGTTTTATTTATGAACAAGCTGGCATTTCTTACATGGGCAATATTGGGAAAGTGTGGTTCGGGATTTCTTTATCCTTATTTTGTCTTTATTCAATCTTCAAGCACAGGAGATCAGAGGGGAAACAGCGTTTGTTAAGAGGAAGAGTGCGTTCTAAAACGTTTTACGTTGTCTTTGTCTTCTCGGTGTACACGGTTATCGCACCGCTATTTGAAGGGGCACTCTAGCAGATAAGATGATCCCGACCAATCTTTACTTATGCTTAGTTATGAGGGTGAAGAAGACTAAAGAAATCAAGAGATTTAACCAACCGCTCGAGTTCATTTTCGAGCGGTTTTTCTTATATCTATAACTTTTTTTAAAAAAAGGTGATCCAAATGAAGATCCGCCTCGATAGCTTAGTGAATAATCAAAACAAAGAGGAGTGGATCTAAGAATGAATATGAAAAAAGCACTTGTAACTGTCCCTTTAAGTTTCTCTTTACTACTACCAACCACGGCGAGCATTGTGAATGCGGATGAACATAGTCAATCTAAACCAACTGTTATGACAGAGGCCGTTGAACTAAGAGCATCTTTAGACCGTCTGTTAAGTGAACATGCTTATTTAGCAGTTGAAACGATGAGAAAAGGAGCAGAAGGGGCTTCAGATTTTGAGGCATCCGCCAATGCGTTAAGCAGTAATACCGAAGATTTATCAAAAGCGATCGGTTCTGTATATGGGGAAGAAGCAGGAGATCAATTCAAACAAATGTGGTCCGACCATATTGGCTATTTCGTTGATTATGTGAAAGCAACAGGAAATGATGATGCTGAAGCAAAAGAAGCAGCCATTCAAGAATTAAACGACTATCGTAAAGATTTCTCTCAGTTCTTAGAAACAGCGACAGGGGAACGATTAGAAGCAGGTAAGCTTGCAGAAGGCTTACAAATGCATGTCAAACAACTAATCGGAGCATTTGATAGTTATGTAGCTGGTGACTATGAGAAAGCTTACGAATATGAACGAAAAGCAATTGAACATATGTACGGGGTAAGTAAAGGACTTTCGAGTGCCATTGTAGACCAATATCCGGACAAATTTAATGGAACGAAAGCAGTAACGCCAGCAGCAGATCTTCGTTCAACACTTGACCACCTCATGTCTGAACACGCTGGACTTGCTATGATGGCCATGCAGAACGGAATTGACGGCTCAGATGATTTTAAGGCTTCAACGGAAGCGTTAAATAACAATACAGATGACCTGGCTGCTGCGATCAGTTCAATATACGGAGAAGAAGCTGGGCAACAATTTAAGAAGATGTGGACGAATCATATCGGACACTTTGTTGACTATGTAAAAGCTACAGGTGCAGAGGATAAGGAGAAGAAACAACAAGCGCTAGATGCTCTCGATCAATATCGCCAGGACTTCTCCATGTTCTTGGAGAAAGCAACAGAAGGTGAATTAAAATCGGAAACATTGGCGAAAAACTTACAAAGTCATGTTGATTACCTGATTACAACCTTTGATCAATATGCTGATGAAGATTACGATATGGCGTACGAGACGCTTCGTGAATCCTATGGTCACATGTTTGGAGCAGCCAAAGCATTATCTTCTGGTTTCGTCAATCACCAACCAGAGAAGTTCCAAGCTGATATGCCTTCAGAAATGCCTGATACAGGGATGGGCGGCTCTCAAGCTTCCAACGACTTCACTTGGATTATTCTTTCTGTGCTAGCGATGTTAGCAGGAACAGCCATCTTCGCTCGGAAGCAGTCACAAAACCAATAAAAAATATAGGAAAAAGAAAAAAGGATGGAATCCGAGTCAGGATTCCATCCTTTTTTCAAAATGGCCTCGATATGTTAGGTCTGGGGGATTACTTTTCACACTGTTTTTGATCTGGGATGTCCAACCACTCATCGGCCCATGCTTTAATATCCCTCATTAAAGGTTTTAAAGAATGTCCCATTTCTGTTAGAGAATACTCAATTCTTACAGGAGTTTCAGCATATACCTCTCGGTTAATAATGCCTTCAGCTTCCAAATCTTTCAATCGTTCAGATAGCAAACGTCCACTAATTCCAATCGCGTCTTTAATTTCATGGTTTCGCTGCGGCCCAGCTAATAATTGATAAATAATAAGTGCATTCCAGCGCTGGCTAATGATTCCGACAGCTTTTTCAAATCTTGGGCATAAACTAGAGTCTTCCACATCGATCTCTCCTTCAACTATAGTGTACCATAATTTATTTCTTATCGTAACTCTGTTACTTATCGTAAACAAATTACTTGTGGTATCATGGTTACATGATTATAATAGGTTACATAAAGTAAGTTGGTTAGGAATCGTACGTTTGTATTTAGAAAGGGTGAGTAGAATGAAGCATAAACATCAACAACTAGGCGTATTATTTTTGCGTCTGTTCTTAGGCTTTACCGTGTTTATTCATGGTCTTACGAAATTTAAAATTGGGATGGGGAATACCTCGATTGCTCTCGAGACATTAACGATTCCCATGTCGTTGCTATATTCAATTGGCGTTATCGAAGTTATGGGAGGGATCCTCTTGATGATTGGGTTTAAAGTTCGAGTGGTAGCTTCTGTGGTGGCTGTGCTCATGCTGCTCTCGATTACGCAATTGAAACTAACAATTGGATTTTTAGGGAATAGTCAAATGGCAGGCTTTGAATTAGATCTCGCTCTATTATCGATTGCTGCCTTTCTTGCACTCGATGGAAAGACGCCTTTTGCTATTGAGAATATTACATTTCAAGCTGATGAGTGTTACGAATGTCCGGAAGTATAAGTGAGTGTAAGAAATCAACAACATATAGAAAAACGTAGCCCGATCTTGAATAACCGATGATTCAAGACCGGGCTCTATTTATGCTGAGAAAGTGGAATCTGTTGAAGAGCTCGAGTGCCTCTTATGATAGATGACATTGATTTCAGCGCCAATCATAAGGATCAAGCCTGTAAGGAAGAACCACAGTAGTAAGATAATAATGCCACCTAAACTACCATAAGTAGCGGAGTAGTTACCAAAGTTGCTTACATAGAAAGAGAATGCAAGGGATATCACTTGCCAGAGTATCGCTGTAATCATCGCCCCGGGTAAAATGTGTTTAAATGGATAGCTTTTATTCGGTGCAAAATGATATAAAGCCATTAAAATACCAGTCATGACGAGTATTCCAATCGCCCACCTAAGAAACTGGAACAATAATACGGATTGTTCAGGTAGCTGTAGGGCTTCGTTAATCCCCTGAATAATTAAATCACCAAATACAGGCAGAATAAGTGCAACAGCAATGGCGATAATCATACCAAGAGTGAGAATAATCGATAATAATCGGACTTTAATGAAGGACCTTGTTTCTTCTACATCATAAGCCAAGTTAGCAGATTTTATAAAAGCCATGACGCCAGAGGAGGCAGACCAAAGGGTACCGATAATACCAACAGTCAATAATCCTCCTTTAGGAGAGTCCACTAGGCTGATAATCTGTTCTTTAAATATGCTCATGGTCTCGTCTGGAATCATACTTCCCATAAAATCGATCGCTTGATCGGGATCAATCTGTAAGTATGGAAGGATCGAGAGCATTAAAATAAGTAGAGGGACGATTGCTAACAGATAATAATAAGCTTGTGCAGCAGCCAGTATTGGTGTATTGTTTTCTAGAAATTTGTTTTTAAGTTCTTTTATATAACTCATAAATGACTTCAAAGTGTATCCTCCTTACATTTTGTACCTATCTGTACATATTCCATCCCCTTTTGGAAAACATTTTAATCGTCAAGATTAAAAGAATGTGTTTTGATAAGAGAGTGTTGTGGTAAAACGTAGAGAAGGGAGGATAGGGATGATGATTTATCTTTATATTGGTATATTAATTGTTTCTGTTTCCTTTGCCATATTAGCCATTTACCTTGCGAAACTGCTTTCGTCAGTATCGAAGTCTATGGATGACTTAGGGAACACACTTTCTGAAGTAGAACAACAACTTCACGGTATTACAAAAGAAACAGAAGAGATGGTTCAGGAAACTCATCTCATTGTAGACGATGTAAAAGAGAAGACAGATGCTCTTACTCCTGTTTTTCACTCATTACATGGTCTAGGTTCTTCCCTTATTCAATTAAATCGATCGATTGAAGGGGTCCCAAGTACATTAAGGACTTATACAGCCGATCATTCCGTTAAAGTGACGGAAGCCTATCATTGGGGCACGACAGCTATGTCTCTTTATCAAAAGTGGAAGATGACCAAACAGCAAACACAAGTATAATGGAAAGAGGTGAATAAGCTTGACGTTAGTAGGAATTGGAGTACTTATTATAGGAATCGCTTTTGCGATCATTTCGATCTTTGTGGCGCGTACCCTTAATAATTTAGCTCACGTGTTAAATGGGGTCGACGAAACGGTTAAGAAATTACCTGAACAACTTGATGGAGTGATGAATCAAACAGCAGAAGTATTAGGGCAAAGCAAAGATACCCTAGCAGATGTGAATGAGAAGATTCGCACGCTTAGTCCCTTGTTTTACATAATCGGCGATGTGGGGGAGTCATCTAGAAAGTTAACTTCCTCATTAGTCGATATGACTTCTTCCTTGAAGAAGAATACTAGTGACGGCAGGACCGTCGTAAATGAAGAAAACTTGCGCGGGTTATACGGTGCTATTGCGTTTAGTTATTTCTTAACGAAACGTAAGAAAGCAATGAAAAATGCACTAGAACAAACCAATCAACAACAATAATCGATTACACAAAGGAGAATGAATATGGCGAATCAAAAAAGTGGATTAGGAAAAGTTACATTCTATATGGCAATCGGAGCATTAGTAGGAGGAGCGGTTACACTAATAAACCGTGACACTAGAAACTCCCTTAAAGAAAAATCTTCTTCTACAAAGGAATCAGTAAGTAGTTACGTTTCAACCGTTAAAGAGGATCCGCAAGGTACAAAAGATGATCTTGTAGACCGAATCCAGCGTACGGCTACGGCTACGAAAGAAGCGGTTAACCAAATTCAAAGCATTATTAATGATCAGGGGAAAGACCTGGCCAAGCAAATGCAAGATGTGAAAGAAGAATCAGAAGAAATTGTGTCTACCGTTAAAGAAACGGGCGAGGAATTAAAGGATGTCGGTGAAAAGGCAGCAGAAGCTAAAGAAGAGTTAACAAACTCTTATGAGGAAGAAGAGCAAACAGCTCCAACGACGTCTTCTATTCAAACTCCACAATCTAATGACAATAGAGCTCTGTAAGAAGAAGTTAAAAATCGCGAGAACTTAAATGTGTTCTCGCGATTTTCTGTTTTTATAAGCTTCTAGCCTTCCGATTTCCTCGTTTAACAATCGCTGCATTTCCTCACGATCTTCCATAGTCACCATTGGATCTTCCTCGTTCCAATCTAATGTATAAACACTATAATATCGTCTAATTCTTCTGAAATAGATTGTTGAGTTTGGAAACTTATCAAAATACCCTCGTATTCTATTTTTACGGTCAAAACTCCAACGTGTTAACCTCATGCTGTTCACCTATTCCATATTAAAATTTGAAATTTCTGAGAGCCTATTGTAACATATGAAACTAATGAAAGGGCGAAATGAGTCGAAAAAAGGAATATTTTATCATTTTATCCTGAATAGGGCGGTGAAAGGTGTTCTAGTTACGTAAAGGTTTGAAACGTTGTAAAAAAGGGATTAGTTATTAGAGATTCATTTATGGGAGAGGGAAACGATTCTTTAGCTACATAAACTCTCCTGCGCTCGGAGAATAATGGAGCGTCCACTAAAAGAGGAGGAAAATACGTGAAGAGTTTCACGAAAATGTTTTGGATTTCATTAACCATAGGGGTTGCATTTGTACTTTGGGGAGCTATACTACCCGATCAAATGTTTAACGTCATGAGTGCTGGTAAAAGCTTTGTGCTTGATCAATTTGGTTGGTTCTATCAATTAGCTACTACATTCTTCTTTGTCATCGCTTTGGTCATTGCTTTTAGTAAGTATGGAAAGATTAAATTAGGTAAAGAAGGAGAAGAACCAGAATATAGTACATCAACTTGGTTCGCTATGCTCTTTAGTGCTGGTATGGGAATAGGATTACTGTTTTATGGTGTATCAGAACCTGTATCACACTACTCCAAGCCTCCATTCGGAGATGCCAATACGATCGAATCAGCAAAAGTAGGATTGCGTTATACGTATCTTCACTGGGGTTTTCACGCATGGGCCATCTACGCTATTGTAGCACTTGCGCTAGCTTATTATAAGTTTAAGAAAGATATGCCTGGATTAATGAGTGTGACACTAAGGCCTGTGATAGGTGATCGTGCAAACGGTCCCATCGGAATGGTCGTTGATATCATCGCTGTTTTTGCAACCCTCTTTGGAGTTGCTATATCACTAGGAATTGGTGCGCAGCAGATTAATGGAGGATTGAATTTCTTATTTGAAATTCCAAATAATTTTGGCGTGCAACTTGTCATTATGGGTATCACAACGGTCTTATTTATTACATCAGCAGCGAGCGGGTTATCTAAAGGAATACGTTATTTAAGTAATGCAAACTTGATATTAGCCGTTATCTTGTTTTTTTCCTTTTTATTCCTTGGTCCTACTCAATTCATGCTTGAGACGTTCTCGACTACTTTTGGTTCATATATTCAGAACCTTCCAAGCATGGGGCTTCGATTCTCACCATTCCAACAGGAGAATAATCAGTGGGTAAAAGATTGGACAATCTTCTACTGGGCATGGTGGATTTCTTGGACACCTTTTGTAAGTACATTTATTGCTCGGGTTTCAAGAGGTCGTTCAGTTCGTGAGTTCCTTGTCGCTGTTATTATCGCGCCATCCATTGTCTGTGCACTTTGGTTTGGTATGTTTGGTAGCGCGGGAATTTTCTACGATCACATTCAAGGAATTGATGTGGCTGGTCAGAGCTTAGAAACGGCTTTATTCTTTGTGTTTGAACAGATGAACTTTAGCTTTATTCTATCAGGAGTATCCGTTCTTCTTATCTTGACATTCTTTGTGACTTCAGCAGACTCTGCTACGTTTGTTCTTGGAATGCAGACGCATAATGGTAGCTTGAACCCACCATTCTTTGTGAAATTAGCATGGGGAATTGTAATGGTAGCCGTTGCAGCGATCCTGATGTGGTCAGGAGGAGTGGATGGTCTTCAAGCCGCTACGATCATAACTGGATTGCCGCTTACGATAATCTTGCTAATTATGACATGGGGCTTGTTGAAATCATTCTCGGCTGATCTTAAAGCAGGAAAGAAATAGGGATAACGAAAATCAAAAAGAACCCGTTTGCTTCTGAAGCAAACGGGTTCTTTTTTGTTATTGAATGAAAAAGTGTTGGAAATGTGGAATCCATGTGTTTCCCCAAACAAGTGTAACACCTGCAGCGATAATCATGGAGAGGCTAGAAAAAGTACCTTCCTGATCCCCGAGTTCAAATGCCTTCGACGTTCCGGCGCCATGTGCGGCCACACCGAAAGAGACACCGCGGGCTACAGGTGATTGTAAGGAAAACATTTTAATCACATGGGGACCTACAATAGAGCCTATAATGCCTGTTGCTACTACAAAGGCAGCTGTTAAAGCGGGTACACCGCCAATGGTCTCAGAGACTTCCATCGCAATAGGGGTTGTAATAGACCTTGGCATAATGCTTGTCATAAAGCTTCCACTTAAGTGAATCAGGTATCCTAAGAAAAAGCTCGAAACCACAGCGACCACAGAACCAGCTACAATGCTTGATAGAATTTCTACCATGAATTTCTTGATCAGTTCAAAGTGTTTGTAAATAGGAATTGCAAATGCTACTGTGGCAGGTCCTAAGAAGTAGCTAATGATACTTGTTCCGTTTTCATAATGTTGAAAAGGGATATCGAATAAAACTAGTAAAGCCACTAAGACAACAGGTACAACAAGCAGTGGCGTTAAATAAGCTTTTGGATATTTTTTATATAAACGTTTACTAATAATATAAATAAGAATGGTTGCAATTAGGTAGATCATTGCTCATCTTCCTTTCTTCGTTTGGAAAGAAAATCGGCGACAAAGCCAGTAATGCCCATTACTAAAATCGTACTAACTAAAATAATCAGAAGGATCTGGAATCCATTCCACCCAGCCATTTCTGGATATTGAACAATACCGACCGCAGCAGGAATGAAAAAGAGCAGAAGTTCAGCAAGAAGCCATTTACCAGCTTCCTCAACCCATTCCAACTTGACTAAGCCGAAGTGAAGGGCAAGAAAAAGAAAGACTAACCCGAAGATACTTCCCGGTATTGGGAACTGTGTAAGCTGCTGTATGGCTACTCCTATAAAGAAAAATACATTTATGAGCAAAAATTGTAATACGAGTTTCATAAAGGACTTGTAAATGCTTACACCCCCTGAACATGCGAAAAGAGCCTTGGGAAGGGCTCTTTTCAAGAATGATCTTTTTGATTTTGAAAGCTTTTGGGAGTCAAAGGTTTGGGAGAACCTTTCATGAAAAAGACAGGTTGGGATCTAATCTTATTCATGCTGTTGACGTACTTTCATTATAGGATGCTAGATTGCATAATGAAAATACATATTTCTTATTTGAATCATAACTAAAAGTTATGATTTAGATGCACGTACAAATTGGATAAATTCCCTGGCTGCATAGGGTAAATATCGGTCTTGTTTAACGATTAAAGCCAATGTCCAAGGAACACTTGGGTTGACTACTGGGATGCTTTTGACCTCTGTGGCGATAATTTTCTCGCAGATGGACTTTGGCATGATGGCGATACCGATATGAGCTTTTACCATCTCTACAATAAAATCCCACTGTGAACTTTCAAGCTCAATCTGTGGAGAGAATCCAACAGACTGACAATAGTCTTGAATGATGTCATGCATCGCGAAGTCTTCTTGGAATAAAATGAATTTCTCCTCGGCTAGTTCTGAAAGTTCAACCGTATCTTTGCTAGCTAAGCGGTGATCTGTAGGCAGGACAACTTCCATTGTTTCTTCATTAAATGGATAAGCTTTAAAGATCGTTTCATCGATCGGTGCAACCGCTACAGCCACATCAACGTGACCTTCTTCAAGGCTTTTTTCAATTCTCTTTGCTCCATATTCTGTAATCTTAATCGAGATACCAGGAAACTGATTTCTAAATTGGGCGATTAGCTCTGGGAAGAACAGTGTACCTATTAAAGGCGGTAAGCCAAACTCTACTGTTCCTTTCTTTAAGTGCACCATATCGTATAGGGAACTCGTCAAATCATCCATAACCCCAAGTACACGCTGAGCTTGTTGATAAACAAGTTCTCCTGAATCTGTTAATGTAATTTGTTTTTTAGAACGATCAATGAGCGTAACATCAAGTTCTTCCTCAAGGTTACGGATCATTTTACTTAATGCAGGTTGGGAAAGCTTTAGAGAATGGGAAGCCTTTGTAAAACTCTTTAAGCGAGCAACCTCTGCGAAATATCGTAAATGACGACTATCCATAAGAACCTCCTATCTAACTTGCATCTATTATAGAAACTCCCTGTAACAAAGTAAAGCAACACGTCGTGCCATTACCAAGATAAAGCGTGTCAGACACGCGTTGATTCGCTAGTGTGCTAAAGGGTGTCTGACACCCTTTGATATGGTAAACTATTACAGTGGGAGGGGTTTTATGAAGCGGGTGATTGTGATAGGGAGTCCCGGTGCTGGAAAGTCGACGTTTTCTAAGCGACTTGGAAGGCTTGTAAACGAGGAGGTATACCACTTAGATCAGTTATTTTGGTTACCTGGATGGGTGATGAGGGAACGTGATGAGTTCATCGCTTTACAGGAAGAGGTTATGAATCAAGCATCTTGGATAATTGATGGGAATTATGGAGGGACCCTTGGTGTACGATTGGAGAAAGCAGATACTGTCATATGGATTGATCCACCAAGAAAGGTTTGTCTTTACCGAATCTTGAAGAGGTATTTTTTGAATCGAAATCAGACGAGACCTGATATGACGGAAGGGTGTGAAGAAAAGCTGGATTGGGAGTTTATCAAATATGTGTGGAACTTTAGAAGGGATAAACGTCCGAAGTTAAACGAACAATTACATAAAGCAGCTCGCCATAAAACAATTCATGTCATTGAGTCTTCTAAAGATATGGAGCGTTTCTTGGAAAACATAAAGATTAAAAGAGAGGGATCATCACTTTTGTAGGATGATCCTTTTTTTAGTTTCCTTAATTTATTAATATGGATATTCTTATCTCTTTCCAGCTACCGTAGTGCTCTAGAAAAGGTTTTAAAATAAGAAGTAAGGTGAACTATATCATGTGGAAGGTTATAAATACTTTTTCGGTAGAGGTTTGGGTGTTGTGAGTAACTGATTGGTGAAGCATTAAATTGCGGATACTATTAAGCTCACCATAGATGAACACCCATAAGTCGAATAAGTTGATCTTCAAGATGATGATTTGCTATGTTAAAAATTCAAGGTGCTAAATGGAAGGAGCATTTTTTATTATGACAACAGAAAATCAACAAATCGTTTTAGCAAAGCGTCCTGAAGGGATGCCTACTCATGAAAATTTCACTTATGAAGATGTAGAAATTAAATCTCCTCAAAAGGGAGAAGTCGTAATTCGAAGCTTATATATTTCTGTAGACCCTTATATGCGCGGCCGGATGAGTGATCAGAAATCATACACGCAGCCGTTCCCTCTTAACGAAACCATTAATGGTACAGTTGTGGGAGAAATAGTCGAGTCAGAAGATGATCAGTTCAAACCAGGTGATAAAGTAACAGGCTTTCTTGGCTGGCGTTATTTTAACACCGTTCCTGGAAGTCAAGTTCGCAAAATTGATGGAGAACAAGCTCCCTTATCAGCTTATCTTGGCGTATTAGGCATGACAGGTTTAACAGCTTACTTTGGCTTACTTGATATTGGAGAGCCGAAAGAAGGCGAGACTGTTGTGGTGTCTGGTGCAGCTGGTGCTGTTGGTATGATTGTCGGTCAAATCGCAAAACTAAAAGGTGCACACGTAGTAGGGATTGCTGGTTCTGATGAAAAAGTAAACTATATTACTGAGGAATTAGGTTTTGATGCAGGGGTTAACTATAAGACCGTTGATGATGTACAAGAAGCTCTATCTGGTCTATGCCCTAATGGCGTTGATGTATATTTCGATAACGTCGGAGGCGAAATTTCTGACGCTGTTCTTAACTTGTTAAACTCCTTCGCACGTGTACCGCTTTGTGGAGCTATTTCGTCTTACAACCGTACAGATGCTGACTTAGGTACACGCGTACAACCAAAACTCCTTAAAGCTCGTGCTAAGATTCAAGCGTTTATCGTAGGGGACTATGCAGACCGCTTTGATGAAGGCGTTCAAGACCTTGCAAAATGGCTTTCTGAAGGAAAATTAAAATATGAAGAAACAATAACAGATGGCTTCGAAAACATTCCTGATGCATTCTTTGGTCTGTTCCAAGGGAAGAACTTAGGAAAGCAGTTAGTAAAAGTCGCTGACCCTAAATATTAACTAAACAAAACCCTGCTCCTTTTGAGCAGGGTTTTTTATTCTAACAAACTCTTTATTTAGCTATACCACATCGGGTTTATGGAAAAGCTAATAGAGGAACATAGAAGATATAACAGTATAAAAAGAGGTGTTAGGATGAAATACATCATTATCGGGGGAGATGCGGCAGGAATGAGTGCCGCGATGCAAATTGTACGAAATAGTGAAGGAAATGAAATCGTTACGTACGAAAAGGGAGAAACCTATTCTTATGGGCAGTGCGGGTTACCCTATACCATTAATGGCATAGTGGAATCCACTGAGGACCTTATTGCCAGAACACCTGAAACGTTTCAGGAGAAGTATGGAATTAAAACACATACGCTACATGAAGTAACAAGTGTGGATTGTGAGAAAAAAATGGTGTATGGAACCAATTATCATACTGGAGAACAGTTCGAAGATCATTATGATCGACTTCTTGTCGCAACAGGCGCGAATCCGAATTGTCCGCCGTGGGAAGGCATTGAATCAGAAGGGATTTACACCCTAAAAACCATACCCGATGCGGAAAAAATAATGGATTACATAAATGAGAATATCAAGAATGTGACGATTATCGGTGGGGGATACATCGGTCTTGAAATGGCTGAAACCCTTTCTGACATTGGGAAAAACGTTCAAATTATCGAACGTGGCGAACGGCTCGCCAAGATTTTCGATGAGGATATGAGTGCCCTTATCCATGAGGAAGCGACCAAACAAAACGTGAAGCTGACATTTAAGGAATCAGTAGAAGGTTTCAAAACCAATGATAAAGGTCGTGTAAGGTGTGTTGTAACCGACCATGGTGAACATGCGACAGACCTAGTCCTCGTAGCTGTTGGGGTAACGCCAAACACATCCTTTTTACAAGGTACGGGTATTTTCACGAGTGTTCAGGGTGCCATTGAAGTGAATGCATATATGGAGAGTACGATCAAGGACATTTATGCAGCGGGAGATTGCGCTACACAATATCACCGCCTTAAGCAAAAATCAGATTATATCCCTCTTGGGACTCATGCGAATAAACAAGGAAGAGTTGCAGGTTTGAATATGATTAATCAACCTACTACTTTTAAAGGAATTGTAGGTTCGTCTATTATTAAATTCTTTGATATAAATCTTGGGAAAACAGGTTTATCAGAGAGGGAAGCAGAAGCGCTTCATTTCTCTAACACCTCTGTAACCATTGATTCATCGCACGCTGCAGGATACTATTCAAAAGAAGATCCTATGAAAGTAAAACTCGTCTATAATGATCAGACGCGTGCGTTATTAGGAGCTCAAATTATTGGTAAAGAAGGGGTCGATAAACGGATTGATGTAGTAGCCACGGCTCTATACCACTCGATGACCGTGGATGAACTTGTCGATCTTGACCTTTCTTATGCACCTCCTTTTAACAGTGTTTGGGATCCTATACAGCAAGCTGCAAGAAGAGCTTAGTTTGACTTCATTTTGATCAAGCGAAAAAAGCGATCCGTCTAATAGAGGCGGATCGCTTTTTTATGCGCTATTAAATTTGAGTGTTAGCACGCATTAAGTATAACGGGCTCCTAAGCCGCTTTATATGGAACACTTCAACTTATTATGGTAAGGTTTCACAGACAACCCCGTCCCCGTCTCGGTCCAACCGGTGGGGGTCTTTTGAAGGACCTCCTGCGGCTTCGAAAAATGCTTGAGCCTGGCTTTGTTTACTAAAATCCCCACAATCTCGATCGGCCCCGTTTGGATCATATAAAAGATTATTAGATTCAGTGGAATTGTTTTTACTAGGAGTTGGGCTCTTCTTGATGGTCATCTCGGAGTTAAAACCATCCTCCGTCACATACCCTTCCAAACTCCATATCCCCTTCTTCTTCTTCTTGGCTTGTTGTTCAGCATCGCGTAATGTGTCTACATATTTATCGTTTGGGGGATATACGTAAGCTACACGTGCAAGGCCTTGTTCAATAATATCCTTATTATAAAGCGTACCATCTATGTATACGTATGCGAGTAAGCGATCGTATTTATCTCGTTTCGTTGTTCCCCATTCAAGCATCACTTCTTCATTTGTAAGAAGCTCTTTAGCGTATTGACTCGCTTCTGGCCCAAAGGGCTGGACAGGCAAGTCAGGATGCTTGGTTTCTGGCGTATCAATAAGTAACAATCGAATCGTCTCTTTCTTCCCCTCTATCGAGACAGACAAAGTATCTCCGTCTACCACACGAAGGACGGTTGCTTCTTGTTTCGTTTGATTTTCTCCTGTAGAAGAGGAAGTAGTAGTTTCTGTTTTGGTTTCTTGCATGGTTTCGTTTTGAGGACTGCAAGCTGTTCCCACCATTATTATAAACAACACTAGTATCTTAAAAATGTTTCTCATAGTTGTTCTCCTTTATCGCTGTATACATTCACTCTAGCAAACAATTTCGACGACGTATAGGAAGAATACAGTTCATCTTTTTTCACTATTTATTATTGCAATGCTCAAGAGGTACCAGGCCACGTCGTATGGTAAGGTGAAAAATAACTCTAGTGAAACTTTTCTTGTCACTTACGACTCTAACCTATGAGTTTGAAAGAAAGAGGGAAGCCGTGTGAACCTAATAAAAGAAGTAAAGCGAGCCAGGAAAGGGAATAAAGCATCTTTTGAGGCATTAATCAGAGAGTATAAAACCACGATGTATCGTGTCTCGAAAACTATTTTAAAACAAGATGAAGATTGTGCGGATGCTTTACAAGAAGCTATTTTAAAAGCTTTTCACTCCATTCACACGCTGAAAGAACCAAAGTATTTTAAGACTTGGCTCATTCGGATCGTGATGAATGAATGTTATGCCATTATTCGAAAACAAAAGAAAATTGTTTCATTAGATAAGGTTCATGAAGAAGCGTTTGTAGAGAGAGGGTTTGATCGGATTGAAGTGAAAGAGTTACTCTCTCATTTGACCGAAGAAGATGCCCTCGTTCTTCAATTGTTCTACATAAAAGACTTTACGATAAGAGATATGGCCCACGTAATGGAGGTTCCAGAGAATACAATTAAAACAAAGTTACGCAGGGCAAAAAAGAGAGCACGAGTACAAGTCAGGGAGGAGGAAACATCATGGAAAAGTGGGAACACCTATTAGATGAAGAAGTGAATAAAGAATTGCCAGAGTCTGTTGAGAAGCGAATGGAATCTACATTAAAATCCCTGCCGAACAAGAAAACAGGAAAGAAAAAGTGGTTGTATGGCATAACAGCCGCTGTAGTAGCAACAGGCATTTTGATTAACAGCTCTTCGGTGTCTACAACAATTGCCGATTCCCTGAAGGATGTACCTTTTGTAGGCTCTGTAATGGAGAAAGTAGGCGGGTTAGGAGAGAAAAGTGGGCAACAAGGCGGGTTAACAGTTTCAACAGGGGAGCAAGTGAACATAGGAGATCAAACCATTATCTTTACAGAAACCTTATATGATGGAAACAGTATATATATTAGCTACTTAAATATGTCAGATCATCTGAACAAATTGGTCCTGCCAGGGATGCCTGATGTTCTCGTAGACGGAGAACCATTAGACAACTACGGAATCGGGGCGGGGGGTCAGAAGATCGAAGAAGGCGTTTACGGTGAGACCATGTCGATTAGAACCCAAGAAGAACTCCCTCATGAATTCTTGCTTACACTTAGCGGTGAAGCGAATGGATCTGAGTGGCAAGTAGACTTACCTGTTATCAAAAAGGGGAACTCAAAGGTTATGCCGATTAATAAAAGTTTCAAAAGTGGGGAGGATCACATTCATTATAGTACGGTAAGCTTTACATCAACCTCCACTAGAATTCAGTTCCAAATGCTTACCCCTGAAGACTCAAAGATCATCCAAAACAATCAGCATCTTGATTTTGTTGTAGAAGATGAAAACGGGAAAGTGTTAAGGGGGATCGGAGCAAGTAGCCATTCTATTGGATCAGAAGATGGAAAAGTTAGTGGTAAGTATACCGTTGATCTAGAACCATACAGAGAACAATTACCAGAAACGTTAAGTATACGACCATACCTTATGGAAATCCCAACTTCAGAGGAAGCGGTTGAACCTGTGGTGTTTAGGAGTAAGAAATGGACTGGAGAACCTGTAACATTGTCTCAAGGCGAGATGGGGCAGTTGAATGTAGATAGTGTAGAAAGAGAAGGTGAGAATGTAACCATTACCTACACCGTCAAAGGGGAAGATGAAGCCACACAAGCGAGTACGTTCTGGATAACGGATGGTGATGGGAATCGCTATGAACATGATCGGGTGGAAAGACGTATAGATCATCATACCTTTAAACAAACCTATTATAATTTTCCAGTGGAAAAAGACATTCATCTCCATACAACGGAAATGGATGCTCATCATTATTTAAGTGATTTTGGATTAACCATTGATCTTGAATACGGTGAAGGGGATAGATGACTAAAAAAATACGTAAGTGTGAATGAGCGTAGAAAAACCCCCTCGATAATCGAGGGGGGTTGAACCCTTTTATAGATCTTTCCTTGTAGGAGGAGCCATGAACTCAGGTCCTACAGGATCTTTAATATTTTTAACTAATATTTCATCAATGTCTTTCTGGGTTTCTTCATCAATTTTAAAGTCCATTACTTCTTCAATCGGATCCATTTGTTCTGGTTTCCGACCACCCCATAGGGCAGTGCCTGTACCAGGTTGATCTAATATAAATCGAAGAGCCAGGTGGATAATGCGTTTGTCAAATCGATTCTGGGCTAATTGGTCTAGCTCTTGTACGGCATTGAGATATTGCTCGAAACGAGGTTGCTGGAATTTAGGATCGTTATTTCTTAGGTCATCGCCATCAAATTGACTATCCTTAGACATTTTACCGGTTAACAATCCTCGGCATAAGCTACCATATAACAATGTATGAAGGCCATGCTCCTGAACATAGGGGAGAATGTCTTCTTCAATCCCTCTTTCAAACATGTTGTAAGGGGGCTGAACCGTATGAAGCGGAGCCGCTTCACGGAACGTATCCATTTGTTCTGGAGAGAAATTACTCACACCAATGGATCGGATTTTGCCTTGTTTATATAAGTAATAAAGGGCTTCTGCTGTTTCTTCAATCGGGACGGTTGGGTCTGGCCAATGTACTTGGTAAACATCAATGTAATCCGTTTGAAGTCGACGTAATGAATCGTCAATTTCTTTGTGAATGCGTTCTTTAGATGCATCACGGTAAACTTGCTCGTCTTTCCAATTCATGGCAACCTTCGTTGCGAGCGTGATATTCTCACGACCTCCATATTGTTGAACGGCTTTACCGACAATTTCTTCAGAACGACCGAAGCCATATACCGGAGCGGTGTCAATGAGATTAACGCCTTTATCTAAAGCGGCGTGGATGGTTTTTATGGATTGGTTTTCATCTGTGCCACCCCACATCCAGCCACCAATGGCCCAAGTTCCTAGTCCGATTCGTGAAGTTTCTATTCCTGTATTGCTAACGTGCGTGAATTCCATTTTTTCACCTCCATAGGTTCGTAGCTTTAGCTACTCTTCACGAAGTTTACCCTCTTCTATTCGTGACTAATCATGCAGATAGGCTGTCCCAATAGATGAAAAAAAGCACGCTCATAGCTTACTGAGCGTGCCTGAATTTAGTCGTGTTTTTATGCTTTGGTCCAGTTTGCGACCATATTTACATCCGCATTGTATAGGGTTTGGAAAACAGGACAGCGATCATCTGTTTTATCTTTTAATTCTTGAATGCGTTCATCAGACTCACTTGTTTTAACCTGAGCATTTACTGTAACGGTTTGGAAGTGACGGCGTACGCCTTCTGTTCCCATCATACCGCGGGGGTCTAATTCGCCACGAATTTCGAATTCAATCCCTTGAAGGTCAAAGTTCATTTCATTCGCCACCATATTAGCAACTGCGTTCTCGCAGCCTGCTAGGGCAGCTAGTAGGGTTTCAAGTGGATTCGCACCTTGGTCGGTGCCACCTTGTTGTTCTGGTTCATCAATAATAATGGTATGCTTTTTCGCTTTTGCTTCTACCTTTGCACCTTCTGCATTTGCTTTAACTCTCATTTGAATAGTAGACATGTGAAATTCTCCTTTAATGAAATAATGTTTTCTTTAAATGAAAAATGGTATTTTCAATTGGCTTAGACGTTTGCTTTACTTTCGCCATTAAGATCGAGCCTTCAATAGAACTAATGATATGCTCTGCGTATTCGTAAGCATCTTTAGGAGTGGCAAGTTCTGCTTCCATTAATGTCTCACTAAGAGCTAACGCCCATTCATGGAAAAAGGATTCAATGCGCTTTCTAAAAGATGCATCATGTTCGCTCATTTCGATAGCTAGATTCCCGAAAGGACAACCTTTTCGAACATTGGAGTCTTGAAAAGATTCAATTGTTTCTTCAAGCATGTGCTGAATTCGTAAATCAGCAGAGGAATCTGTTTGAAGAATGCCTTCAATCATATTGGTTTTCCAAGTATCAATATAGCGATCTACAACAGCAATCCCTAAATCGTGTTTAGTCTTAAAGTAATGAAAGAACTTTCCTTTGCCAATATCTCCAGCCACTAATATATCGTTAACAGATGTAGCTTGATAACCTTTGGAACGAATCACATCTGCAGCGATGGATACAATCTCTTCTTTAGCTAAGGTTCCTTTATTCATAAAAGAACCCCCTTTCTAGAAACCAACTGGTTGGTATGTATCTAATATAAAGGATGCTTCATTAGTTTGACAATCAATGTGCTTCACTCGGAATCTCTTCATAAATGGAAGGCTACGTGAATAAAGTAGTACTAGCTATATGAGGAGGTTTCTATCATGATTAGAGTGTCTCAAAGCTCATTACTTATAGTGTGCTTACTTTTATTTCTTATACTTAGTTGGGCAGGTCTTACAAGAGCAAAAGAATTCATTATTCCAGAGGGGGCCTTTACACAAGAAACGGTCGCTTTTCCGGAGGCTATGACGTATGTAGACACTGTTAAAGAGTTAGAAGAACACGTGGAAGCACCGATTTCCACCTTCAATGTACTACCGGACTCCTTTGAACGAATTAGTATGGGGTATAAAAAAGTTCAGGAAAATTCTTTCATCACAAGACAAACCTTTATCCGTTATCCAGAAGGAAAAATGACGTTTGAACAAGCCCCGAAGGATGTGAAAGATGAACTCCCTTCACCTTCCTCCTCGACGATGAAGGAGTTCAATTTGAATGGTCAGCTCTTTCATATGAATGGGGATGGTAGACAGGGGGACTACGTTATGTGGGAAAAGGGAGATTATGTATACGCAGTCTCGACGAACGTTACATTTTCAATGGATGACTGGGAATTGTTATTAGATTCCTTACAATAAATGTTCAAAACGGCCTTAACGCCTAACCCGTTAAGGCTATTTTTGCATATATCTTACAAATGACAGAATATTCGTATTATAATAGGTATAAAGAGGGGGTATGGGAAATGGAAGTTGTGTCAGAACAGAAGAGAAAGAAATCTTTAAAAAGATGGCAGAAAGTTTGTTTGATCCTTCTTGTTCTTCTCCTTGGTATAGGGATTGGGGTGCTTATTTTTGTAAACGGTTACATAAACCGGAGTTTACCTCAAACTGAGGGAAGCATTTCGGTACCTGGTTTAAAAGATACTGTGTATGTAACCCGGGATAAGAGTGGTGTGCCTCATATTGAAGCAAACAACACGCAGGATCTTTTCATGGCTCAAGGATATGTCCAGGCACAAGATCGTTTGTTTCAAATGGATATGGCAAGGAGACAAGCCTCCGGAAGACTAAGTGAAGTGGCTGGTGAAGATGCATTAAACCAGGATAAATATTTTAGAACATTGGGACTGAGAAGGGCTGCCGAAAAGTCGTATCAAGCATACACGGAAGAAGCTAAGCAAGTGATGGAGTGGTATGCAGAAGGGGTGAATGCTTATATAGAACAAGCAAAGAATGAAAAAGCGCTACCGATCGAATTCACTCTGCTTGGAGGAGCGCCGGAACTTTGGACGCCTATTGATTCACTAACGATAGGAAAATATATGGCGTTTGATCTTGGAGGACATTGGGAGAGACAGGCCTTTCACTATTATTTGCTACAACATTATCCGGAGGATCAGGCTCTTGAATTGTTTTCAACCTATCCGGAAAAGGCTCCAACGATTATTAAAAGTGATGAACTTGATATCGCTTCAAGTTTTGAAGGTGCTGTCATTCCGCATGCCTTTAATGGAAGCAATAACTGGGTTGTGAGCGGAGAACGAACAGCGTCTGGTTCCCCTCTGCTCGCTGATGACCCTCATTTGGGCCTTGCTACCCCGTCTATCTGGTTACAGATGGTGCTTGATTCACCTGAGTATCAAGTGAGTGGCGTCATTTTTGCCGGTATTCCTGGTATTATTTTAGGACATAACCAAGACATTGCATGGGGAGTTACCAACACAGGACCGGATGTCCAGCAGCTTTATCTTGAAAAGCGAAACCCAAAAGATGAAAATGAGTTTTTATATGAAGGGAAATACGAAAAGGCGACCATCTATAAGGAAACGATTGATATCAAAGATAAAGACTCAATTCAGTATAAGGTGGTTGAAACGAGACATGGTCCGATCATCTCTGAGTTTGCTGAAGAGAGTGGAAAAGATACCGTTTTATCCCTAAGGTGGACAGCGCTCGATTCTTCCACAGAGCTAGAGGCCATTCTTCTTATGAACAAAGCTTCAAACTGGGGAGAATTTGAAAAAGGTCTAGAGAAGTTTCTAGTACCGGCTCAGAATTTTGTCTTTGCCAGTAAGGATGGGACCATTGCATATAAAGCCAATGGCAAAATCCCGATCTATAAAGAGGGTGAAGATGCCTTATTGCCATTAGAGGGATGGGAGAAAGAGAATGATTGGAATGGGTTCATCCCATTTGACGAATTGCCAACAGTCATCAATCCGGATAAAGGATTTATTGCGACTGCCAACAATAAAGTGATAGGAGAAGAGTACCCTTATCATCTATCTAATAATTGGGCACAACCCTACCGTTATAAGCGTATTGAAGAAGTACTTGAAAAGACAAAAAATGCAACCGCAGAAGATATGAAAAAGCTTCAAATGGATCAAATGAATCTGCAAGCCAAAGAGTTTGTGCCGATGTTTATGGAATATATGAATACTGACAATCTTTCAACGAGAGAGAAAGAAGCTGTGGAACGGCTCCAGGCTTGGGACTTCGTAGATGATGCAAAGCAATCTCAACCTCTTCTCTTTCACACGTGGATGAAGACCCTAACAGACCGACTATACGAGGATCTTCCTGAATCCATGGATCCATTGTTTAAAGGGAAAGGCCAAACAACGGATGAGTTATTGCGGAAAGCTCATAAGGGAAAGAATGTAAAGTGGGTTGAGGAGCAAGGAGGAATGGAGGTGTTAGTTCAAGAAACATTTCAGGAAACCGTCCGTTCTTTAACGGAACAATATGGTGAGAAAATAGACGAGTGGGAATGGGGGCACTATCACCAGGTGGCATTTAAACATCCATTATCCTCTATAAGTTTTCTAGACCGATTCTTTAATAGTGAGGATCCTATTCCAGTAGGCGGAAGTAGGGTGACGGTGATGGCTGCAAGCTATAATGAAGAAACGGGTATCGTCAATCACGGAGCTTCCTGGCGTTTTGTATTGGATGGTTCTGATTTTACGAAAGGCTCTCATATCGTAGGCCCAGGGCAATCCGGACATTTCAGAAGTCCTTGGTACCATGACCAACGGGAAGACTGGGTGAAGGGTGATTATCACGAAACAAGCTTAACTACACCAAAAGGAGAACCATTAATTCTCCAACCGTAATGTATTCGGCTGATTCTAGTAGGATCAGCCGATTTTCTGTGACTAGACCAAGTATTTCTTTATAAATGAGGACAGGAAAGTTATGGACAATGGTAAAGAGGGTATTCTTGTAAGGAGTGTGCATCAGATTTCCGAGTAAGGTAAAGCTAATCATAACATTAGAATCAAATAGAAGTGGATGGAGGCTACGTCAATGCACGGGTTTCATGAAGTATTTATTCAAATTTTAGTATTACTTGCTATTTCAATTACGGTGATTGGAATTGCAAAACTGATTAAAGAACCCTATTCAATTGCTTTAGTACTAGTGGGAGTATTATTAGGGATGACAGAAATCCCTATTATTGAAGAAGCGGAGTCGTACATAACACAATCTGAAGTGTTTCAAGCCATTATCATTTCCCTTTTCTTACCTATCTTATTAGGTGATGCTACATTGAAAATGCCATTTCATCATCTGTTTCGATTGAAGAAAACGGTTTTATCTCTGGCTTTTTTAGGGACCTTTATTTCATTTATAGTGATAGGTTTTAGTGTATATTTCTTGTTAGGATTACCGATTGTTGTCGCTTTTACTTTTGCAGCTTTAATGAGTGCTACAGACCCAATAAGCGTAATCTCTATTTTTAAGGAACTTGGTGTACCTGAAAAAATGTCGACCATCATGGAAGGTGAGTCCTTATTTAATGATGGGATTGCTGTCGTTCTCTTTAAAATTTCATCGATTTACCTGCTCACATATATGGATATGGGAGCTGCAGGAATTGGAGAGGGTGTCTTCTTATTCTTAAAGTTTGCGATCGGGGGAGCGCTAGTTGGTTTAGTAATTGGATTCATCTTTTCACAAGTTATACGCATATTTGATGACTATCCACTTGAAATTGCATTTTCCATGCTTTTATTCTTCGGTAGTTATTTCATTGCAGAGCACTTTAACGTATCAGGAGTTATTGCTGTTGTGATTGGTGGATTATTATTCGGAAGCTATGGAAAGAAAGTGGGGATGTCAGAAGAAACGAGAGTTAATATTAACACCTTTTGGGATACCATTACTCTCTTGGCTAATTCGATTATCTTTTTAATGGTTGGGATTGAAATTCGAGAAATTGATTTTACAGGCATGTGGGGCATTATAGTCTTAGCCATTCTCATTGTGCTTATTGGACGTTCGATTGCCCTATACACCGCAACAAGCTATATTTCTCATCTTAGTCAGAAAGAACGTTTTCTTTTAAATTGGGGAGGCCTCCGAGGAAGTTTATCGATCGCTTTAGCCTTAAGTCTCCCTGCAGATTTTGACGGTAGAGAAGAAGTGCTTCTTCTCACATTCTCTGTTGTTCTCTTCTCCCTAGTCGTTCAAGGGCTTACTATTAAGCCGCTTATTAAGAAGTTTGACATGGCGAAAGATGCTTCTTAGCTAGAAGGCTATGTTAAAGTTGAAAAACCAGCCGCTTATTTAAGCGGCTGGTTTTTTATAATTTGATCTTCAAAGTGTTGGATAACATCGATTAGGTCATTATGAATCACATAATGAAATAAGCGATCTTTTGGAGTGGCTTCTCTATTTATAAGTGCTGTAGGAATTTTCCTAGTCCAAGCATACTCTGGTAAGAAATTAAACGGCATGACAAGTAGAGATGTTCCAAGCACGAGAACAAGGTCGGCCTTGTCAATAATGGCTTCTGCCCGATCATGCTCAGTGATGGCGTCTCCAAATAGCACGATATCTGGTTTCAATACCGTTTGGCACGTCTCCCTTTCGCAAATGGGGACCTGAGAACTGTTTATATAGTCCGCGTCATAGATGCTCCCACATGCAGGACAAGTGGAAGTGGTTAGAGAACCGTGGTATTCAATGACCTTAGAGGAGCCGGCTCTTTGATGGAGCCCGTCTACATTTTGCGTAATCACCGTAACTTCTTTCCCCAGTGTTTCTAAATTGGAGAGAAATCGATGCACCTCATTTGGGTGATAGGAACCCAGAAGTTTAAGTTGGAAAATATCCTTGTACTTTGTCCAAAAATCTTGAGGGTCGTGCCTAAAATAGTCAGAGGACATGTAATATTCCCTTGATCCATCTTCTGTCCATATGCCATTAGAGGAGCGGAAATCGGGGATTCCACTTGCTGTACTAACACCAGCTCCTGTTAAAACAGTAATGCGTTGAGCTTGCCTAATTTCATCTATAAGTTGATCCATCTTATCCTACCTTTAATCGTTTTCCCCTATTGTATCAAACCCGTTGAAATAGATAGAAGAGCAGATTAACGTTTGTTCATCCCCTTGGATTGCACAAATTCATTAACATCCATTCGCATGGGGTGGCTAAAACGACGAATCATCTGATCGGTCCAAGAGTCGAGGCGTGAATTTTGCTTCCGGCTCTTATAGTAGTCTTGAATAGTATGGTCAAAAGAACGAAGCTCTTCTGTTTGGTTTTTATTATATTCATTTACATGATAAACCGCGCGTTTAGGAAGACGAGGTTTTTGTTCTGGCTGTTTGTCAGGATAGCCAACCACCATGCCGAATAATGGTATAACGTGTTCTGGCAATTGTAATAGCTGATCAACGCGCTTAATGTTATTTCGAATGCTTCCAATGTAGCACATACCAAGCCCCATAGATTCAGATGCAACCGCTGCATTTTGGGCAGCTAGTGAAGCGTCTACCGCAGAAACGAGAAAATGTTCTGTATTCTCAATGTTTGGTAGCATATCTTGCTTCTGTAGGTCGGAGGCTAGTATGCCATGGCGGTACAAGTCAGCGCAGAATATAAACAAATGTCCGTTATCTTTTACATACGATTGACCTGTTATTTCCGCCAACTCTTGCTTTTTCTCTGGATCTGTCACACCTATGATGGTGTAAGCTTGCATGTAGCTGGACGTTGAAGCCATCTGAGCTGCTTCTACAATAGTGTTTATTTGGTCTTCAGTTAACACTTCATTTGTAAAGGATCGGATTGAACGATGGTTAAGAAGCGTATGGATTGTTTGATTCATGATTTAGAACTCCTTCAAGTTTAACATTTTACATTTATAGTACATCTTTAGGAATGAACACTTCAAAAAATTTGTTTGATGCTTTAATGGAATCCACCCAATAAGTGTAAAAATTTATTTTTTGAATAATTTTAAAATCTATATTAAGAAAACACAAATATTATCCTTAGACGGGTTACATAAAATAGGAAACTAATGATATAGTAGTTAAAAGTATCCTGGGTTTGTGTTAGGATAATAGTAGAATCCTCTTTATTACTTCCCTTACAGACAGCGTTTCCGTTTTTCCCCTGGAAACAACCATCTGCAGATTCTTCACTCAGTACCCTCTTCTAAAAGCTAAGTACCAGAACACTATCGTTTTATCGAAATAACATTAACATTTGCTTATACTTTCAGGATTCGTAGGATTATTGTCTAATCATTGTAGAGGAGTTGTTATAGTTCAGACGCTTGTCAGGGAAACTGTACACTTACACTTTTGCTTAGTTCTAAATAAAGGTGAGGATTACTAATGGGGGAATTGATCGATTTTGAAACTAGACGAGCGAGAAAAGATTTAAAGAAATCTGCAGGGAATAAGGGAGTCATTTACGAAATCTATTTAACCGTAGTGAAATATGTGAATGAAAACCTACAAAAAGAATATGAGAAACCGGTGGAAAATATAAATACAAAAACACCGCTATCATATGTGTTTCAAGGGGAGAGTGACCGATTTAGATCATCTTTCGGTGAACTAATGAATTATTGGGATTTACCAGGGAATGGGCTAGATGAAGTTCCTTATGGAGAAGAGTTTCAATACTTTAAAACCGTAGAGGATTTATGTTGGTTTATTGAGAAGCGAGTAAGAAAGTCTAAATAATTAAGGGGTTGGGTGTCCAAAAATGGGCACCCTTTTCTATTCTGTTGCTTTTTGAGATTGAATGTGAATAATCCCATAGAATACTTGAATGGTACCGATTGCGAAGACAAGCGGTCCGAATGTCCAAGCTAAAGCCATACTTAACGCAATTGCAATAAAACCTGTGTACAGTACGAAAAGATGTTGGCTTTTCTTAAAGCTGATTATGCCGATTAAGCTGTTCATGATTACAGCTAAGTATATAAACAGTTGGAATGCGCTTTCCATATTCAGTCAATCCTTTCTATCTATCACCTATTAAGGTAAACTTACCCCTTTATTTTTCCTTCTAAACGTTACAACCATAATTCATAGAGCATTCATTTGTGTAATGATAAAAAAAGAAGGAAAGAAGTATTGGAAAGGGAATATAGTACTTAAGTCAGGAAAGGGGTTCATGGATATGGTAAAAGGAACGATTTATGTTGAACATCTATCTAAAACCTTTAAGAAAGGCAATGTAAAAGCTGTGAAGGATGTTAGCTTTTCTGTGGAAGAAGGGGAATTCTTTGCCTTTTTAGGACCAAATGGAGCAGGTAAATCAACAACGGTCCAGATCGTTACCACTTTAATCTCCCCGTCAGCTGGTAAGGTGTATGTTGCTGAACAAGATGTTCTTACAAATCCAAAAGGGGTGCGTGAACATATCGGGGTAGCTTTACAGGAAACAGGAATTGATCCCAGTTTAACAGGTAGAGAAATGTTGGAGCTGCAATGTAGAATCTTCGGATTTACCAAACAGGAATCAAAATCAAGGACAGATGAACTACTAGAAGTAGTGCAGCTCGTTGAAGCGGCCGATCGGATTTGTGGCAATTACTCAGGAGGGATGAGGAGGAGACTAGATCTTGCCTTAACGCTTGTGAATAAACCTAAGATTCTGTTTCTCGATGAACCCACCACAGGACTTGATCCTTCAAATAGGAAGAGCATTTGGGATTATTTAGAGCGTCTGAATAAAGAAGAAGGAACGACTATTTTTCTAACCACACAATACTTAGAAGAAGCAGATACATTGGCCGATCGCATTTCAATTATTGATGATGGAGAGATTGTAGCTACAGGGACACCGCAAGAGTTAAAAGCTCAAATAGGGAACGATATCATTGCGATGACGTTTGCAGGGGACAATGAAGCGAATGAAGCAGAAAAGGCCATTAAGCACCACATGCCAGATGCTGACCTGGTCCGAAGGGCGGCAGAATTAAATATGTATGTTCAGGACGGAACGAAACGATTGATGGAGGTAGTACGGGTTTTAGACCAGGAAGAGATAACCGTACAGTCCATTAATGTAAATTCTCCTACTCTAGATGATATTTTCCTTAAAATCACAGCTGAAGGAGAGAAAAAGAGAGGAGAGGTTGAACATGGGTAATGGATTAGTTAAGGATATATGGGTTTTATCTAAGCGTAGTGTACTCACGACTCTCCGGAGCCCCTTTTCTTTTATACCTAATTTACTTATTTCAACGTTCTTTTTATTAGTCTATGAAAGCGGACTGAGTGGCATTTCACAGCTACCGGCTTTCGAGGGAGCAAATTATTTGGCCTTTATTTTACCTGTTTCCGTAGTGTCAGCTGCCATTGGAGGGGCGGGGGGAGCCGGCCAGGGTATTGTAAAAGATATTGAAAATGGCTTCTTCTCACGCTTATTACTCACACCAGCCTCAAGACTTTCGATTGTGCTTGGTCCTATTATTGCTGGCATGTTGCAATTATTTGTGCAAACGATCCTGATCTTAATTGTAGCCTTTATCATGGGGCTTGAAGTAGCAACTGGGTTTTTAGGTGTTCTGGTCGTTCTCCTCTTAGCAGTAGGTTGGGGGTTAGCTTTTGCTGGGTATTCAGCTGGCATTGCTTTGAAAACCAAAAATGCTCAAGCCGCCCAGGCAGGTACTCTTATCTTTTTCCCGTTAATCTTTCTGAGTACAACATTTGTCCCTTATGAATTAATTGAATCATCCTGGTTAAAAGTTGCTGCTACGATTAATCCGACCACGTATATCTTTGAAAGTATGCGAACGGTTTTAATTGATGGGTGGCAGTTCTGGGATATTGCGAAGGGGTTCATTGCCATTACCATTGCATGTGCGATTACGATTACCTTTGCGGCAGTTTCGGCTAAGAAAGCAGTTAGTAGAGGATAGTAGTACCAAAATCCAAAAGCTCACATACCATAAATAAAAAATGGGTGAGCAAGATGAAGTGGTATGAATGGATTGATTTAGGTGCTTTGACCATTTTAGCAACGTTAATGCTTTTATATTCTCAAAATCTGATAACAGACCAGGCCGTTACCTTCGTAGCTGCACCTGTCATGTTCTACATTATGATAATAAGCAAATCTGTGAGAAAGAGACTGCGAAGGAAAAATAGACTTTAATAGGTAAGGGATAAATCCGTTGGGATTTATCCTTTTTCATTTTGGCTTTGATCGTTTGGTTCATGTTTAGGTTCGCTTAAAATTTGGTAAAACTACATAAGTAACGACTTAAAATCGATTGTAAATAGATAAAGGAGTGCATAATAATGGCAGGAGAGGTATTTGATCCAAAAAAAGCGGAGAAACTGGTAGATCCAAGTCGACAAAACACAGTTCCAGTAGAGAGAGTGTTGGAGCTCCTTCAATTAACAGGTGAAGAGAAGGTAGCCGATTTGGGAGCTGGGAATGGGTATTTAACACTACCGATTGCGAAAGAGACCAAGGATCGGGTAACCGCCGTCGACCTTCAATTTGAAATGCTAGAACTGTTAGCATCTAGAGCTGAAGGAGAAGGCATTACCAATGTTGAACGTATGAAAAGCAGCCTAGATGCTTTGAATCTTCCTGATGCTTCATTTCACCGTGCAGTAACGGCTTTTGTTTTGCATGAGGTACCCGATTTACATCAGACACTTCGTGAAATTCATCGAATTCTAATGGAACATAGCCGTCTTCTGATCTTAGATTGGGAAAAGGTTGACGGAGAGCAAGGTCCGCCTAAAGATCACCGTATCGCCTCCAACGAGCTGGCTGAACGGGTAGCTGAAGAAGGCTTTGATGTAGAGGTGGGTCACTTGAATGATGAAGTATACTATATCGTAGCAACGAAATAAGAAAGGGATTGACGAATACTCCCCCTCCTATTAGAATATACCCATAGGGGTTAAAAAGAGCGAAGGGGAGGATCACTTGGATACAATTATTACAGTATTATTGATTGCTGTAGCGGTATACTTCATAAGTAAAACGATCATACCACCTAAGGGTGTTGAACAAATCTCTCCAGCGCAAGCTCAGGATAAATTGAAAAGTAAGAAAAAGCAAAGTCAATTTGTTGATGTACGTACCCCTGGGGAGTATAATAGAAATCAGATAAGAGGGTTTACCAATCTTCCTCTTCAGTCCTTGAAGGCACAGTCGAGCCAGTTAGATCAGTCAAAAGAAGTCGTTTTACTTTGTCAAAGTGGAACGCGCAGTATGGCTGCAGCTCGAGTTTTAAAAAAGCAAGGATTTACTCACATTACAAACATTCGTGGCGGTTTGAACGCCTGGAAATAATCTTAAGGAGGAATTAATTATGAAAAATATCACACCAGAAGAAGTTCGTAAAAAAGTAGAAGGTGGCGAAAACATTAACATTGTTGATGTTCGTGAACCTGAGGAAGTAGAAGAAGGAAAAATTCCAGGAGCAAAGCATATTCCTTTAGGATCTCTAGATGAGCGTAAAGATGAGCTGGATAAGGACAAGGAGTATGTAATGGTTTGTCGTTCCGGTGGTCGTAGCGGAAAAGCAACAGCTTTCTTAGAAGAAAACGGATATAATGTGATCAATATGGATGGCGGTATGCTAGCTTGGGAAGGTAGCGTAGACAAATAAGTCACAGCTGTTGAACTGAATAGATGATTAAGGGCGGGAATCGTTTAGATTCCCGCCTTTTTTATGGAATCCCCTAAAATAATTTGTCTTTTAAACTTAGATAAGTTGGGAAACATATGTATCTCGAGGTATAGGAATGTGAAGGTTTGCCACAATAAGAAGGAAAAAATGAGCGTGGAGGGATGATATGGCTCACTCAATACCATCGCACCAACTATTCAAAAGGTTAAAACAACAGCAAAACATTATAATAATTGATGGACGTCACCATGATTATTCAGAAGAGTTGGCTTTTCCGGTGAAGGTTTTACATAAAGGCGAGATTACAATAGAGCGCTTGAAAGACAAAGAGGCAGAATATATCTATATAGGTGAAGATCAGAAGACATCTATAGAAGAAGCTGAGAGAATAGAACAGGAATATGACCTCGACCTCCTCTACGTAAAAGGAGGCATGCAGGATTGGGGAAGGTATGTAGAATCTATACAAGTGGGAGAACTTTCGGACGGAGGAGAGGTCTATCAATTTATTCGACCGAGTACGGGTCAACTTTCTTATATGATTATTAGTGAAGCCGAAGCTCTATTACTTAACCCTAGCCTATGGATTCAACCCTATATCGATTTTGTAGAAGACAAGGCTTTTACCTTTAAGCATATCGTAGATTCTTGTATTCACCGTTCCCACATCTCAAGTGGCCCGCAACTGGCAGAGGAAGTAGAAGAATCGTATTGGCTTCCAGAAATAGAAGACGACATTTCCTATTCATATACCGCTATTACGCATGATCAGAAACCTTCTGTAGGCAATACCAATATCCCCGTTGAAGTGATCTTCACCACAGAGGGGCTTACGATTGTGGTGGACCAGCACTACACGTTTACCTCCAATAATGAAGCGGATTTATATAAAGGAAAAGGGGTGGTCCTTACAGAATGGATGAAGTCTTATTCACAGTTCAATGAACAAGGATTTGTCTCTCCTTATGAGCGTAAGATAAATGATAAAGAATCCACGAGAACACAGAAGATAGAAGCGATCAATAAAGGGGAAAGAAGTTTTACAAACGAAGAAGCATACCATTTAGAGTATGGAAATGAATTCAATAGCAATTAAAAAGAAGCAGCCAGAATGATCTGGCTGCCATTTTATTCTTCAGGGTGATGGGTATCTTCTTTTTGAGCTTCTTTTCTTTGTGCTTCATAGGGGAATAGTTCCTCTGATGCCTCTACGCGTAACTTTTTAGGAACGAGTAGTTGGCGACGTCTGTCATACACGTGAGATCCAAGGTGCAATACACGGTTTTCCATATAAATATGAAAAAATGTCTCAAAAGTCACAATAAACCCAGCTCCTGCAATGGCAGGGAGTACGGTTTGAGTCGTAATGCCGTTGATTACATTGCCGAAAAGGTAAAGAATCGAAAATGTTAAAGCGAGATCGGCAACGGAGGTAACGAGTAGACCAAAGCGTCTTAATATAAATAAATCTCCTATCACATACGTGATTCCCAGTAATACAAAAGTAATAAGGAACACATTGATTAAGGAAGCTCCAGCAATCACGCCGTATATAGGGAAGACAGCTGCAATTAAGATGACCCATTTAATCCCGAGTGCTTTAATATGCTCCAGTTTAAACACCTCCAGTTATAGTTTTTCAAATGCGAGCTTTTATATACGATTCATTTAGAATGGTTTTCATTTCTCTTAGAAGGGTGTATAATTGTTATAAAATTCAGTTAATTAAACAAGGAAGTTTAGATGGTTTATCTTGTTTAGAAACGGGTAAGAAACTGGAGAGGTGAATAGTATGGCAATAAAACAACTTAACTCAATAAGGATACCGTGTAAAGACTTGAAGGAGACGAAAGAATGGTACAAAAATCATTTACAACTAGAGGCTAAAGGCGATCAAGGGGAAGTGACCATTTCATTTGCCGAAGGTGCCGATTTAGTTTTTTATGAAAGTAAAGTGACACAAGAATACCCGTTCAGCCCTTTTAATATTAATGTGTACGAACCTCAGCACTTACATAGAGACTTATTCTTAAAAGGAGCCAAGTTAACAGATATTGATGACTTTTTTGATATGCTTTGTTATGAGGTAACCGATCCGAATAACATTCAGATTGGAATAGTCGGCTGGGAAGAGGATGCCAAAGCCGCCCATCCTGTTACAAAACTAGGAGGGTACTTTCTCCCGGTAAGAAGCTTAGAGGATGCATCTCTTTGGTATAAGACCCATCTAAAAGCAGAGCAGTTATATGATTTTTCATTTGACACTCCAATGTATGGGGAAATGCGTGCATTAACGCTTGATCATCTTGGGATCACACTTGTAGAGATTCCAAGTGACCTTCATAACGTCATTGAACATCCGTTCACACTAGGATCCACAAACCTTGAAGAAGATCTACAATCTCTTCGACAGTCAGGAGTCGAAATAGAAGAGGAAGTACCAGGAGAATCCTTTTGTTTTAAAGACCAAGAAGGACATAAAATACAAGTACAAATGATTTCTTAAAAAAGGAGCTAATGAAGATTAGCTCCTTTTTTCGTTTACGTGAAACGTAAAGTGTTGAATGGTTCCTGAAGGGGAAGACTCGATTTCCCAGGCAATATCAGATTTCTGTGTCATGAGGGAAATAATGGTCAAGCCGATGCCCGAACCTTTAGTAGAAGAGCTGTTTTGTTCCATCCCCTTTCCGTGATCAGCCACAGATAGATGCCCGTAATTATCGCTGTGAGCTAATGTGAATTGAATGTATTTTCCTTCACTCGCATGTCTTAAAACATTTTGTATCACATTGTCTAAAATCCGTTGGAACCATGTTGGATCAAGAGTGGTATACATCGGATGGTCCGTTACGTGAATATCAATTTGAAATCCCTCATTCTCCAGCGTATCGTACCAGGATGCCAAGGATTGACGTGTTAAAGCTGTGAGTTCAATTTCTTTAGGATGATGCGGGAAGCGGTGTGCAGATAAAAGCGTGTAGGATTGTAAATTCTCAATTAGTTCACCTAAAAAAGTAATCTTTCCATCAGCTAATGCAATTAATTGATTTCCTTTCTCAGTTGTGACTTCTTTTTGTAAACCATAAATTTGGCCTCTTAGTGTGGTTAAGGGAGTGCGTAAGTCATGAGAAAGGTTGGCGATCAAGTCTCTCCTTAGCGATTCTTCTTCTTGTTCATTCCTTTGACTTTCTTTTAATTTGTAGACCATATTGTTAAATGATTCTTCTAATAGCCCTATTTCATCACGTTTTTTAACTTCAACTGGATTTGGAATCATAGCTCCTTCATCCATTGTCATGGCTTGTTGAAGATGTATCAGACGTCTTCTGAGGCGCAGGAAAAAGAGCAAGGAAAGAATGAGAAACGTTAAGAAAATACTTCCTAAACCAATCCCTGTAAACCAGAAGCGGTATTCGGATTCAACGCGACTTAATGGAGAATCTAAGTACTCACGAGAGATTTGAAAAACCATAAATCCATCCATTTTGGTACTGCCTATATAAGCTACGGTTGTAAATGGGTCTCCATCAAAGCTTTCTTTCATAAATTCAACAGTCTGAGGAACGCTCCATACTTCAGGGTAGAGGCCCTCTTCTACTTGTATAGGGTCTTTGAAACGTCCTTGTTGATCGATCCAGAATAAAGAGGCATTAGGATAATTCTTATGAACCTCCTCTAAAGCTTGAGGAACTTCCTCGACAGAAAGATCCTCAGCTTGCTCATGCCACATGGCCTCAAGCTTATCTCCTCTGTAATGATTAGGTTCCGTCCAACCAAACTGATTAAAGCCCACTTCAAAAACAACGAACAAAAGAGGTAGTGTAATTTGAAAAAGGGTGATCCCGATCAGTAGAATTAATATGTATCTACGTAATAGGGAGGAACTTGTTTGTTTTTTCTTCTGCTTCTTCATCCTTTCACCCTGTAACCAATTCCGCGTATCGTTTGAACGATTTGTGGATGGCTTGGATCTTTTTCGATTTTCTCTCTTAAATGCCGCATATGTACCATTAGTGATTTATCACCGTCCAAGTAACGTTCTCCCCATATTGCCTCATAAATCTGTTCTTTGGTTAATATTTGGTTCAGGTGCTGAACGAGATAGAAAAAAATCTTATACTGTTTGCCCGATAGTATAATTTCTTTGTTGGATGGTTTATGAAGCAGCTGATTTGTATGTAAGTTGACTTCGATGTCACCTAGGATAAGAGATTGGTTTGAACTCGCTCCGAATCTGCGAAATAGCACATCCATTCTGGCCAGGAGCTCTTCTAGATGGAAAGGTTTAACCATGTAATCATCAGCAAACTGGAGTCCATATACTTTGTCATCAACGGCTGATCGTGCTGTCAGCATCATGATGGGAAGTTCCGGGTTATGTTTTTTTATTCTTTTTCCAATAGTAAACCCATCTAAGCCAGGCAGCATAACATCGAGTAAAACCAAACTTGCCTCACCGATTTGATCTTCAATCCCTTCACCAGAAGTGAACCATTGAACATTGTGACCACTCTCCTCAAGTGCACCTTTCACCCATTCACCAATTTCTTTTTCATCTTCTATGTATAAAATCATTGCCATTTATAAACTCCTTTCTATTAAGTATCGTATAAAATTTCCAATCATTTAGAAAGCGTTTTTTGAATTTCGAGGCATAAAAGGACTCCACAAAGGTATAGATCTCCGTTTGGATTAAAACCATTTGCTCGAAGTATTTCGTATATAGGGGTTTATATGAACCCAAGTGCTCTGTTAAAACTGATGTTGATTTTTTAAACGTTACATATAAGTCCCTAATCAGCAGCACCTGAAAGCGAGTCGTTCCCCAGACACCCCAAGCACTAGTCAATAAAGACGGCCCCATCTACACTCAAATGTCTCAGCTTTGGATATTGAACGAGCCTATAAAATAACAACACTAAACTATAACAGAGCCTTTTAATTTAAACAGAATTTAACCTTACCCTTCCTTACGTTTAAACGTAGACCTTTACAATGAATGGTGAGGTGATTCGAATGGAGTATATAGTCGAAACGATAAGGTTAACGAAAACGTATAAGCAGGAACATGCAGTGGACAACATTCAATTGCAAATTCCAAAAGGCTCTATTTATGGATTTTTAGGACCAAATGGAGCAGGGAAAACCACCACGATCCGGATGTTATTAGGGTTAATCAAACCAACCTATGGAGAAGTTATGATGTTTAATAAGCCTTTTTTAAAGAACCGAGTGGAACTATTGGGAAAGGTGGGTTCGCTTGTGGAGAACCCTTCCTATTATGGACATTTGAATGCGGTAGAGAATTTAGAAGTTTATCGTACCCTTCTTGAAGTGCCGAAAGAAAGAGTCAAAGAAGTGCTTGAGCTTGTAGGACTTACCTATGCCATGAAGAAGAAAGTTAAGCAATATTCTCTAGGTATGAAGCAGCGTCTTGGTATCGCCATTGCGCTACTTGGGGATCCGGAATTACTCATTCTCGATGAGCCAACAAACGGGCTTGACCCTCAGGGAATTCAAGAAATACGTTCTTTAATTAACGAACTGGTAAAGAAACGTGGCATTACGATACTTGTTTCAAGTCATCTATTAGCTGAGATCGATCAGATGGCCGATTACGTAGGAATCATTTCTAAAGGGAAACTGATCTTTCAAGATCGAATAGAGGTTTTGAGAAAACGGGCCACGGGTGAGGTCAGATTGCGGGTTGGTCAGATGGAGCATGCAAGAAAGGTGGCCTTGGCTCAAGGTGTGCCTGTTAGGATTGATCAGGAACAGTTGGTAATAGAAGAGGTGGATGACACGAAGATGGCCTCCTTAATAACGAGTTTTATTAGGAATGATATACCCGTTTACCGCATTCAAGATCACCATAAATCTCTAGAAGATATTTTCTTAGATGTGGTTCGAAAAGGGGGAGTAAGGGATGTTCAAGAAGCTCTTAATCAGTGATTTCAAGAAATTGAAGAGAAGTTGGATTTGGGTCTTCGTCGTGCTCGGCCCCTTAGGGGTAGTGCTCGTTCAATCCTTAAATTTTGGTCTTCGGTATGACTATATGACAAACACGATGTATAAAGATGATATATGGTCAGGATTAATTCAGGAAGTGTATTATTTTTCTATTGCTGTCATTGTAATTGGAATGGCTCTTATTACGTCTCTTATAGGGGGGATGGAGCATAGGGCAGGGGCTTGGAAGCAACTATTAAGTACTCCGGTAAAGAAAACACATGTTTACCTTTCAAAAGGGGTGATGGGATTCATTCTCTTACTACTCTCTTGTGTTTTATTGGCTTTAGGGACCGCCGGATTAGGAATTCTGTTGCAGTTTGGAACAGCCATACCATGGGTTGAACTTCTTCGTTTCACCTTTTTCCCTTACTTGGCAGCACTGCCGTTTTTCGCTGTCTTCATTTATCTTGCTGTTCATTACAAAAATCAAGGTGTGGTCATTGGAGTAGGTATTCTTTCTCTTGCCGTGATGGGAGTAGGTCCAGCGTGGAGTCCTAGCTCATGGCCGATGCTGCCAGATGAGTGGGTTTCATCTTCTTTAAATGTCCCTTTAGGAATCGCTACAGGGGTATGTCTTATAATCTTAGCTAGTCTTTTATTTGCGAGGGAGGATGTGAACGGATGATTGGAAAAGCAATGCGTGGAGAATTTAAGAAATTAAAACATACGAATATCATCACGATCCTAGTGGCGGCCCCAATGTTGACGAGTCTTTTTGCTTGGTTTTACAACCTCCCATCTCCACCTAATACGGAGTGGGAATCGTTGTACATTAAGCAAGCTCTGTTACATGGGCAATATTTGCTGCCTTTATTGGCATGTTTAATCGCAGCTTACATATGTAAGTTGGATCATGATGAAAGCAGTTGGAAAGCGTGGCTTGTACAACCTTTGAAAAGGTACCATGTATATATAGCAAAAGCAATGGTGGCTCTTCTTTTAGTAGCACTTATACAACTTCTTATGTTCGCTTGTTATCTAATTATGGGCTATATAAAAGGGTATGGAGGCTTATTGCCAGGAGAGATCCTTTTGAGAGGGTATATTGGCGGCTATTTATCCGCAATTCCTCTTATCATGCTGCAATTGTGGGTCTCTTCGGCTTGGAAGAGTTTTGCTGGAGCCATGGGAGTGAATGTCGTATTAACCTTACCTGCTATCTTAATTGCTCAATCACAAACGTATGGCCCCTGGTATCCATGGTCACAGCCGATCTTAGCTATGTTTTTCACTGCAGAGAATGATTCAAGTTTTATCCCTTATGAACAGCTTGTCTATATTATAGGGGGTACTTCCATAGTGTTCTTTTTTATTGGCTTATTGCGCTTTACAAAAAGGGCCTATTAAAAATTTCATGTATCCATTGGTGGAACATTTTATGATAAAGGGCCCATAAAAGAATCGTACCTCTTGAAAGCGGAGACGGTGTAAGATATCTTTTAGGGTCTTCTTTTTCTTTCTGCTGTGATAAGATGAAAAAAAGGCAGGTGACTCCTACATGTGGATACGGAATGCAGAACATAAAGATCTATCCTACATTAATAATATTGAAAATGATGCGATCAGAAACTCTACCGCAATCTTCGACCTAGAAGAAAAAAGCCTCGAGGATAAAGAAAAATGGTTTTCTAACCTTCATGGTATTTATCCTATCCTTGTTGCCGAATGGGAAGAAGAAGTGGCAGGGTATGCTTATTTATCCCCCTATAATGACAAGCTTGCCTATCAGACCACGGCTGAACTCTCTCTTTATGTGAACCGAGACTATAGAGGTTACGGAATTGGTCATGGATTAATGAAAGCATTGTTGGAAAAAGCAAAGGATTATCAATTTCACTCAATTATTTCACTTATAACAGAGGGGAACGAAACGAGTGAGAGGTTACACGAGAAATTTCAGTTTACCCATATCGGAACATTAAAAGAAGTCGGAAATAAGTTTGATGAGTGGCAAAATGTGAAATTATATCAGTGGATAGGAATCGATTAGGAGAGGAACGGTCCATATGATCAGGACAATAGCGATCACAGAAGACCAGCAATTACATACAGATCTCCCTCTAGAAAATTTATCAGAAGAGGGGATTATGTGGTACTGGGTGGATTTTTCAGAACCCACGCCAAGTGAAACCCAAAAGTTGGACACGGTCTTCCAATTTCACCCGTTGGCGATTGAAGATTGTATACATAATTTACAACGCCCAAAATTAGATTATTATGACGAGCACACTTTTTTCGTTATGCACGCCTTGAATGCAAAGACGCTTGAGAAAGAAGAAGTGGATTTATTTAATGGAGATGGGTATATTGTGACGTATCATAAACACGTTTGCCCAGAGCTCGAACAGGTGTGGAATCGGTTATTAAGGGAACGCTCCTTTAAGAGTTGGGATGAATTTCATGTGCTTCATCAGATTTTTGATAAAGTTGTAGATAATTACTTCCCCATTGTCTATGCCATTGAAGACCATATTAACGATATTGAAGATAATACGAAGGAATTATCAATGGAGACATTACTTGAGCAATTATTTGATACGAGGGCAGATTTATTATCGATGCGTCAAACTGTTCATCCTATGAGAGATTTGATGTATCGAATATTAAGTTCTCACAGACTGGACGGGGTCAGGGAGCGTAAGGAATACTTTTCCGATATTTATGATCATCTTTTAAAGGTATCTGAACTTATTGAATCGAATCGGGAAATGACACAGGATATACGTGACAGCTACATGTCACTTAATTCACACGAAACCAATCGTACGATGCAAATTCTAACCGTCATATCGACCATCTTTATGCCACTTACCTTTATCGTTGGGGTATATGGGATGAACTTTGCCTACATGCCTGAACTTGATGAAAAGTATGCTTATTTTGTTGTATTAGCTATTATGTTCGTCATCGCTATCATTATGTTTTTATGGTTCAAACGAAAAGGTTGGTTTGATTAAAAATGGACGAACCGTCAACGACACTATAGTAAGGAAAGCGGGCTCTAGTTTGGAGCCTGCTTTTTTGTGGACATATTTTCACTTAGGGCGTAGAGAAAGTTCCGTCTGCAGGATGAGGCCTATTCATGCGTTGTGCCGTTAAGAAGAATGCAGAATGTCTTTATAATAAAATTACCATCTGATACAAAAACGTTTGGTGGATAATTTTAGAATAAGGATGTGGTCTTAATGGTATTAACAGAGCATGAGATCCGAGATTTAATTGACCAAAGAAAACCGGAGAAGCCATATGTGCGTAAAGATCCGATGAAATATAAGCGAAACGCTACTTGGGTTGAGCGTTGTTTAACGAGTCTTCTGACTCTTATGAAGATGTAGATCTCACAAGGACAGAAGTGGAGGGTGGAGTTCACCTCTGTCCTAACTTTTCCTTCTGTTACTCTATTTAGTCGTAGTAACTAGGGGAGGATCACGGTTTAGTTGAGTTTTTGGTGAATGAAAAATAATAAACTTTAGGGATTCTGGAGTAATACCAATGTTCGCTCAACGTAGTACTAAAGATAAAAGCATACATCTTCCAATCCATGGTACCCCTTCTCTCCACATTCTGTTTACCGTACTATACGCAGTTATAGGTTCGTCTTATGAATTTGAACATGTTCTTTTCTCCGTTCACATATAATAATGACGAAGGAGGGACGGGGATGAGTGCGAGTCTCGGTCTAGTTTGGACGAGTTTGATCATTGGAGTAATAGGTTTATCTCTTCTCTATCGTATTAGCAATAACAATAAAGGATCTATCATGTATGCTGTTGCGATGTTTTTAAGTATTTACTTAGGTATGACCTCCTATTTTGTTGTACACCATTTGTTATTATCCATGCTAATAGGAATGAGCGCGGGGCTGTTGGTGCCGTTTTTGTTTCAACATCCTGATCCAGAACGTGTATTACACAGCGGCATGCAAGCCATTATGGGAGGGATGATGGGAGGTATGCTGAGCGGTATGGTACCCGTGGCCGAATGGGAAATACTCTATAGAGTTGGAACTCTTATTACGTTTAGCTTTGGGTTGTTACTGATTTATAATCTAAAGGTTTCCCATCGTTATATGGCTTGGTTTTATCATCCTATTGCTCTTTTGCTCTTAATGAGCTTGATGGGTGGGGCTGTTTCCCTCTTACATTTACCTGTCCCTGAAATGGTACCAGGGCATACCCATTAGTGAAAAGGATAGCTTTTCTTTTGCCCCTGCAAAAGAAGGGGTGTCTTTTTTTGTTGTCTTATAGAAAGGTTGATTCTTCTCGTTTATAGATATATGGTTATGTAAAAAGGGGGGCGCAGCTTAATGTGGGCTATAAATAGGAAGTGGATGTGGGTGGTTTTATGTGTTTGTTGCTTAACCCTTCATTCGTATGTGGCATTTGCAGCGGTCTCTCCTGAGGAGATTAAAGAAATAAAAAGAGAGTCCTCAGTGGCTCTTAAGGGAGAAGTAGTAAAAGATCGACTTATAAAGGATCAATCTAAGGGAGATTTATATAAGCAAGACAGGGTTATGACTCTTTCCGTTCAGGAGATCACCAAAGGGGAATCTAAATTATCAGACCCATCTACTGTAGATGTCTTTTATCGCTATATTCCCACGTGGCAAAGGAATCAGTATGCCGGTGGCAAAGCCATGGACATTGCTGTTGGCGACGTGATCAAGATTTGGTTAGATCCTGCAGCAGGAAAGTGGGAATCAAGCTCTGGAGGGGACACTGTAGAACATATCATTTATAAAGAGAATCGTTCTGAGCCTTTAAAAGAGCCATTATCCCACCGGGTTCAAGAGAAGATGTCGATTGACTTTTTCACAGAGAATCAAGCCTTTTTTGTTATAGCTCTCTTAAGCATCATTCTTGTCATTGTAGGATTTTTTGGAGTTCAAAACAAAAGGAGCTAAACGCGAGGGATACACCAAACAAAGGAAAGAGGGGAAAAATCATATGAATGATTTCTCCCCTCTTTCTTTTGTTATACCAAAATAGCCTGATCAGGATTGGCTTCATGAAACCTGCGCACGACACAGTTCTCAATTGGTTCTTCACAAATAGACATTATTTTATTGTATGCGTATGTGACGTCTTTCCCATCAAGGATCATGACAAATGGACGGTCTGTATCGTAGTAGAAAAAGAATGAGAGTAATTTAGGTAGGTTGCTAGCGTCTGCAATTAAATGATCTTGATATAAGTATAAATCGTACGAACTGTCTACTATGAAATGATAAATATTCATGACTTCTTCCATGTCAATCCGTTGTTTGAACTGTACTTGGTACGATGTAAGCTGCTCCAAGGTTTTCACCTCTACTTGTTTATTTTCTGTTCTTAGTTTTTGAATACCCTCCATCCCTTAGTTAAAACTTAAAAAGAAATGAAATAGGTCATTTTACCTGGTTGTCCAAGGACTTATAAGGATGATAAAAAGCCCGGGAGACTCCCGGACTCTTGATTAATGCTCGTAAATCATTTTTCTAGTCATTCCACCATCTACGACTAAATTTTCTCCCATTACAAATGAATTCTCTTTATCTGTTAAGTAGAAGCAAGCTTTGACGATATCATCAGGATGCCCTACCCGCTTAGATGGGTGCTGATTATGATCAATGTCGCGAAGCTCATCATAATGGGTCGTTTGAATCCACCCAGGACTAATGGCATTTACTCGAATTTGATAATCACTTAAAGACATGGCCATTGTATATGTTAAAGCTAATATGCCTCCCTTTGAAGCTCCATACGCTTCTGTATGAGGTTCTGCCATTGTTCCCCTAGTAGAGGCCATGTTTACGATTCTTCCATGTATCCCCTGATCTCTCCAATAGGTCGCTATGACTTGAGAAACGATAAAGACACTGCGTAAATTGGTAGCCTGGACGTCATCCCATTCAGATACTGACATCTCGAAGAAATTTGTAAAACGGCTTACTCCGGCATTGTTGATTAAGATGGTAGGACGGTGCCCGTCTTCTAATATGGAGGCAAAGCTTGAGCGAATAGAAGATTCGTCTCGTACGTCGCAAAAATAATAAGAAGCGCTTCCTTCTTCATCGCAAATTTCATTAACAAGTTTCTCGCCATTTCCTTTATCATTATCTAGTACAATCACATTTGCATCTTCTTTCGCATATGCATGAGCTAAAGACTTTCCTATACCATTACTAGCTCCAGTAATAACCACTGTGTCTTTTTTGAAATAATACTCCACGTTTTTCATCTCCTCGTTCTAACTACTACATTCCTATAATACCTTCACTGTTCTTTCCTTAAACGAAGTATTTGTTTATCGCGTCTGTATTTAGGTAAAAAAATAATACAAGGAATTGTCCGAACCCTAAACGTGTGGTATATTATTCTGAAAACAATCGGAGGGATTGCGATGAGAAAAGTAACATTAGTCGATTTATTTAAACACCATATCACTCGGAAATACCTTCGGCGTTCAGGTGTCCATCATGCTGTAACCGCAGCTCATTATGCTTACGAACTGGCGCTAGAAAGAGGAGTGGACGTTGATCAAGCATCGAAAGCTGCGCTTCTTCATGATATTGGACATTATGAATGGTATAACAATGATGGAGAATGGGATTACGACGATTATCGTCAAAATGATATTCATGCTATAAAAGGCGCTGAGCGGGCTCATAAACTTTTAATAAGATTGGGAGAAAACCGTGTCGCCGCAAAGCAAATATCTGTAGCCATTTTGCTCCATACGGACTCCTATTTACCGTTTGAATTAGATGGCAAACAGACTCCTTTACAAGAAGTGGTCACACTGGCTGATAATAAAGACGAGCAACCAAAAGGGATGCATCATTATAAACAGATGGAGATCAGTGAGGCTATCAGGCAGCTCCATCAATTGGATCTAAAGGTTGATCGTGTGCTGGCAAACGACCAGTACCCTGAAGAACAATCAGGGTAATAGACAAATGAGGTGCTCCGTCAATAGAGCATCTTTTTTGTTGGGTCTTCCTTAGGTAATCTTGCACACAAGTTCGACTACCCCTTTCTATGGAAAAAGAATGAGATATTTGTTATGTTACTAGTAAGAAGAAGTTCTTTAGGCCAATAGATATTTAAGAGTTGATACATATCATTTATTACCTGGAATGTGAAAGAAAGGAGGTCTATTATTGAAAACTTTTAAACTGATAAAATTAAATATCCTCAAGGAAAGTGGAGAGGATATCCAAAAAAGGTCGATCCCTCTTATTGATGGTTTGATAATAAATCGAGAAGATGATCAGAACCGTTGGATTATAGAAGCGTATTTGGACAAGCAGTATTTTGAAGAGTTCGAACATTACCAACAAAACGAAGAAGAAATGGTATTAGAAGCTAAAATTACGAAAAGTACAAATCACCCTGCTGTTTTCTTAGTTAAAGTTCTTGATGTAAATGAAATTGGGGAGCACTTTAACGTACTATTTATGGGCACCATTGTTGATCATAAGAAAGATCAAGTAGAGCATATGCTCCGACGGTTGATAGAAGAAGGCTACCAGGGAGAAGAACTGCTGAATGAATTTAAAAATAGAGTAGAACAGGCTGAGGCTGAAAACTCTGTATAATAGGAATAGGATACCCACTGCTTTAGTGGGTATTTTTTGTGAAAATTTTAAATTCCTCTAAGGTACTTGATGTAGCATATAAAACAGCTACAATAATAGATGCTATTATTTCTTAGGATAATGTCAGCGCTTCCTATATTTGTGGCTATAAATAAGTATGCTCTGATCATGATAAAAGTAGATAAGGTTTGTACAGACATTATAATAAATAAGAAAGTAGTTTAAACTATATTATATTTTAAAAAAGAATAGGAATTCTTCAAAAACCAACAAATTAACCGATATAAAGAAAGAATTCTCCTTTTCGTATTGGTATAATAGAATGAATTGCTGGTTTTAGAAGGGATTCTTGTAAGAAAAGGAGAAATTTGAATGTGGATCAGGCATCACAGCTTACGTTGGCTCAACAACTTATCTCCCGTTCAAATCATTGTTTTATTTTACGGATTTGCTGTCTTAACGGCATGTATATTGTTAGGACTTCCTGTCGCCCATCAAGACGGAGTTACAATTCCGTTTATTGATCTTGTTTTTACGGCCGTTAGCGCTGTTTCAGTGACAGGGCTCAGTGTGGTAGATATCTCCGAGACATTTAGTGTAACAGGCGTATTTCTACTCGCTTTTGTTTTGCAGTTTGGTGGTATCGGAATTATGACGCTGGGAACGATGATTTGGATTTTACTAGGTAAAAAGATTGGTCTTAAAGAGCGAAGGCTAATCATGACAGACCATAATCAAACGACGTTCCAAGGTATGGTGCGTTTAATTAAGCAGATTTTATATTTAATTTTTATTATAGAATTTTTAGGATTTATTATCTTAGGCGTTTACTTTATGCAGTATTTTCCTACCTGGTACGAAGCATTCTATCAAGGTCTCTTCGCTTCTATAAGTGCCACGACGAATGCAGGTTTTGATATAACAGGGCAATCTCTTATCCCTTATAAGGATGATTATTTCGTTCAGTTCATCCACATGGGATTAATTGTTCTAGGTGCCATCGGTTTTCCTGTTCTGATTGAAGTAAGAGAGCATCTTTTTGCTTCTAGTGAGGAAAGGAAATTCATGAGATTTTCGCTATTTACAAAGCTAACTACATTTACATTTCTTGCCTTAATTATCGTAGGGACGTTAGTCATTATATTACTTGAAATGAACTACTTCTTTGCTGATAAATCATGGCACGAGATTTTATTCTATGCATTGTTCCAATCCGTTACAACGCGGAGTGCTGGTCTGTCGACAATGGATGTCAATATGTTTACAGAGCAAACGCATATTTTTATGTCCGTACTTATGATTATAGGGGCTTCCCCGAGTAGTGTAGGGGGCGGTATGCGAACAACTTCATTTGCGCTCGTTATTATATTCCTGCTGACATATGCCCGGGGGCAACACCGGATTCGTATTTTTAGAAGAGAAGTTCATGATGACGATTTAATAAAAGCAGTAGTTGTAACGATGTTTGCAGCCATGTCTGTTTTTACCGCCGTCATTATATTAACAATTGCAGAAGATTTCAGTTTAACGCAAATCTTTTTTGAAGTGAGTTCAGCTTTTGGAACAACGGGATTGTCATTAGGAATTACACCTTATTTAACAACCGTTAGTAAAGTAGTCTTAATGGCGCTAATGTTTATAGGAAGAATTGGAATTCTCTCGTTCCTATTTACCTTTAAAAATGAAGAGAAAAAAGGAAACTATCACTATCCTACAGAGCGAATTATTATTGGATAGTCCTAAATTGCAGGGATTAGTTTTGGGAGGAATACGACATGTCAAACCCATCAAGTCAGTCAACCCTTCCCGTTCACTTGGAGCTCCTGGATCATTTCCAGGAGGCGCTCCTTTTTGTGGATGAGGATGGCGAGATCGTAGAGGGGAATCAAGCAGCTAAAGATCTCCTGGATCTTCCGGGCGGGCACCTATCGATCTTTTCCTATTTAGATTTTGAGCACTTAAAAGAGCAAGAAGGTGTTTATGTATCGACAGAGGTATGTGACGGATCAGCACGCCAGTTGCAAGCGAAAATGATTGGTGTAAAGGAGAATAACCGAAAGCTTTATTGTATAATGTTTCATTCTTCCTCTTTTTATGAACCCATTAGTGATTTAAAGAAACAGTTGGGCCAATTAATGGATTCGAGTCTTGAAGGAATCGTTCTACATGATAAAGGAATGATTGTGGAATGTGATGATACATTTGCAACTATTTTAGGTTATGAAAGTGAAGAACTGCTGCAAAAGAGTGTATTTGACATCGTAGACCCTAACCATTATAAGTTTCTGAGAGAGACGATTAACACCATTCCAAAAGAACCTTATGAGATAACAGCAATCTCAAAAGGAGGAAGCCGCATTCACTTAGAAGTCATGGCTCACCCTTATCCATATCATAATAAACTCTTACGCGGTGCTGTTATTCGTGATATTACAGAGCGAGTAGAAAATGAAAAGCGGATTGAGTTTATGGCTTATTATGATGAATTAACCGACTTACCGAATCGTACATATTTTTTGCAAGAACTAATGAGTGTGATTGACCAGGCTTATGAATCTGGGGAAATGTTCGCGGTTTACTTTATGGATATTGATTACTTTAAGCAAATTAATGACACAATGGGGTACGTTTTTGGAGATAAGTTGCTTCAGTCTTGTGCCCTTCGGTTAAAAGGTTTGCAGAATGAACAAACCTTTCTCGCTCGTATGGGCGGGGATGAATTCTTAATTCTTCAACGTCATGTGACCTCAAAAGATAAAGCAGAAATACTTGCTCAAGACATCATTAATCAATTCCAAGATCCTATTCAAATCGATGATTTTGAGTTATTTACGTCTGTAAGTATTGGAATTAGCTTGTATCCTGAAGACGGAAGGGATGCAAACGAGTTAATTAAACATGCCGATTCCGCTATGAATGTTATTAAAGAGCACTACAGAAATGATTATAAAATGTTTGAATCTTCTATTTCTAAAGATTTTAAGACGATCTTAACAATGGAAACAGAGTTACGGAAGGCATTGAAAGAGGGCCAATTTGAGTTACACTACCAACCTCAGAAGAACATTGTAACGGGGAGTATAGTTGGGGTGGAAGCGTTGCTGCGCTGGAATCATCCTAAGGAAGGGTTTATCTCACCAGGTACGTTTATCCCCCTGGCTGAAAAGACGGGATTAATACTAGAAATTGGTGAATGGGTCATGTATGAGGCTTGTCGTCAGAACAAACAATGGCAAGATGAAGGGTACAATCCAATCATAGTCGGGGTGAACTTATCAGCTAAACAATTTCATCAAAATGATCTTGTGGACCGGGTGGCGTCTATTCTTGAGAAAACAGGGCTAGATCCATCGTATCTGGAATTAGAAATTACCGAGAGTATGGCGATGAGTAATGAAGAGGATATTATACAAACGCTCGAAGGTCTGAGGGACTTAGGTGTTTATGTTTCCATTGATGACTTTGGTACTGGCTATTCTTCTTTAAAGTATCTGAGCCGATTCCCTGTAAATAAATTGAAGATTGATAAGGTATTTATACAAAATCGTAAACAAAACGAGGCGATTGTAAAATCGATTATTCATATGTCTCATTCATTGGATATGAAAGTCATTGCCGAGGGTGTGGAAACAGAAGAGCAGCTGACTTTCCTGAAGAATGAGAGCTGTGATGAAATGCAAGGTTTCTTCTATAGCAAACCTCTACCTCCGGCACATCTTAATACCATGTTTCAAAAACTAACCGTTTAACGCAAAAAAAGGCAGTCCCGTATTGGACTGCCTTTTTTATAAGGAACTAGCAGTAAAACGCTGCACCAACGATGATTAGAAGGATGAAAAGTACAACGATCAGCGCAAAGCCGCCTCCGTAGCCGTAGCCACCCTGGCCATATCCGCAACAATACATCCAAATCACCTCCTATCTAGTTCTATATATATGTGATAAGAGCTGAATTCGTATGGACGTATGCCTAGATTGTGTAAGAATTGCTCTTTGGAGAAGCGGATAAGAATTGCATTTGCTTTTCATTAGGACTATAGTAGGCTACTAAAAGATCGGAATGATTTACGATTTTTCCAGTTTTTAAATAATGATGTACATGGAATGGGACAGGGTCAATCATTGAGTGTTTATGGAGATCTCGTTTTGTGAACCTTTCTTTGTGATTGAGGTTGTCCCAAATTTCATTGTACATTTGTTGTTTTTCTTGTTTACTCCAATCATCTTGATGCCAAGTGGTTCTTGGCTTTTGATTGAAATTCCCGTAATAGTCCAGGTTCATAAGACCTTTTACAACCTCAATGTGTTGAGGTGCTTTTATTTGTATAAATTCATATAAGCGGTTGAATAGATCTGTTAACTGGTGACCGATTTTATTCCACTTTTTGTCGTGCCAATATTCACCGAAAGATTGGAAGAAGTCAAAAGGACTCTCAAATACTTCGTTTGTCACATAGTGCACCGTATGGTCCATAAAATGCTTATTCCAATACTTCTCTAAGATATCTTCGACTCGTTTAATCGCTGTAACCTCTGAAAATGATAAAACATGGTTTGAAAGCATCTCATAAGGTGAATGATCCATAAATTCATATTCCCACTTATGTGCATCTCTTCTGAGTCCTGTTCCTCTCAACATCTTTAAAAAGCCTAATTGTAACTCCTCAGGCTTCATTCGAAATACATCGTTAAAGGTTTGTCTAAAGGATGTATAATCTTCCTCAGGCAATCCGGCAATCAAGTCGAGATGTTGAACAACTTTTCCACCTTCGCGGACCATAGTAATTGTTCGTTCTAATTTCTTGAAATTTTGTTTTCGTTTGATTAATTCGTTTGTCTGATCATTAGTAGACTGAACGCCTATTTCAAAACGGAATAGGCCTGCAGGAGCATTCTCATTAATAAACGTTAAGACTTCAGGCCTCATAATGTCAGCCGTAATCTCAAACTGGAAGACTGTTCCTGGCCGATGATTATGAATCAAAAAGTCGAACATTTCTAGTGCATACTTTCGATTAATATTAAACGTCCGATCAAGAAATTTAATCGTTTTAGCCCCATGATCCATCAAATAGGTGATTTCGTCCTTCATTCTCTCAATATCGAAGTATCGAACTCCAAATTCTATCGAGGATAGACAGAACTGGCAAGTGAACGGGCACCCTCTACTTGTTTCTACATAAGTTATACGTTTCGATAAATCTTTTTGGTCTTCTTCAAATCGAAAGGGTGAAGGAATTTCATTTAACGGAAACTTGGGTGAAGGTCCTGTTTCATGAACCTCACCTTGGTCTCTAAATGTTAAACCCGGAATGCTGTGAAGAGGGGTGTTTGCTTCAACGGCATTCAAGACCTTCTTAAACGTTTGCTCCCCTTCTCCCCGAACGATAATGTCGACTTCTTGAATGCGATCCATCCAATAGTCGCTATCATAGCTTACTTCGGGTCCGCCTAAGACAATAACGACATGAGGCATTACTTTTTTCAAGATCGACAAGACTGGTATGGTTTCTTCTATATTCCAAATGTAGCAACTAAAACCCACGACATCAGGGGCTTCTTCATATATAGAACTAGCAATTGAAAGGGCAGGATCGTTAATTGTGAACTCGCGCATCTTAACATCATATTCGGGTTGAGCAGCTGCTTTTAGATAACGAATAGAAAGGGATGTATGAATATATTTTGCGTTCAAAGTAGAAACCATTACGTTCATTATACGGACACTCCTCTAAATTTTTCCTAATCAAATTTTACCATAAGTGGCTGAGAAGAAGGGGAAATACCGAGTGATTCTGTTTCTAAGGTAGAAAGAGAGTAGTGTTCAGGCCCAATTTTCATAATGAAACAGTTTAAAATTGCGGTTCTAGGGAATTGGTTGTATAATGAATGTACAATAAATGTATAACGGTGGGTGAAGATATGAAAAAAATAGCCATTATAGGCGCCGGGCCAGGAGGTTTGGCTTCAGCAATGCTCTTAACAGCGAAAGGATATGACGTTCATGTGTATGAGAAACATAGCGTTGTTGGAGGTAGAAATGCAAAATTAAAACTAGGAGACTATCAGTTTGATGTGGGACCTACATTTTTCAGCATGCCCCATATATTAGAAGAGTTATTTCAAGCTGCGGGTCGAAACCTTCATGACTACATGGATTTAGTCGAACTCGATCCAATGTATGATCTTATATTTGAGGATCAACAGGTAACAATGTACCGAGATCCTGAACGGATGACGTCAGAACTGAGCCAACAATTTCCCGGCAGTGAAGAGGGCTACCATCGTTTTATGAATGAAACGAGAAAACGTATGAATGCTTTAATGCCAATGCTTCAAAATCGTCACCATCGACTTATAGATTATGTACGACCGAGAACCTTAAAAGCTCTTCCTCATTTAGCATTAGGGAAGTCACTCTATGATGTTTTATCTCAATATTTTGACGATGAGCGACTAAAGCTTGCGTTCACATTTCAGGCCAAATACTTAGGGATGTCTCCGTGGGAGTGTCCAGGCGCTTTTTCAATCCTTTCTTATATGGAACACGAATACGGTGTGTTTCACCCAATTGGTGGGGTGAACCAAATATCTGAAGCCATGGCAAAAGTGATTGAGGAATACGGAGGTCACATTCATTTAGATCGAGGCGTGTCCCGATTAATGACGAACGGCAAAAATGTAACAGGCTTGCAACTTGAAGACGGAGAAGTTGTTGAGGCTGATGAGGTTATTGTAAATGCAGATTTTGCTCAGGCAATGGATCAGCTTGTGGATCAAACTGCTCTTAAGAAATATAAGAGCGAGAATCTGGAAAAAAAGAAATACAGCTGTTCCACTTTCATGATGTATTTAGGCATTGATGGGGAGATAAATCTTCCGCATCACAGCATTATATTTTCGGATGATTATAAGAAGAATGTTGAAGAGATTACAAAGTCTCTTGACCTCTCAGATGACCCATCTATTTATGTTCATAACGCTTCCATCACAGATCCGACCTTAGCTCCGAAAGGGAAAACAGCCCTTTACGTATTAGCCCCTGTGCCGAACAATTTCTCAGAAATTGACTGGGACGAGGAGAAAGAAACATTTAGAGATCTTGTCTTAGATGTGCTAAAGGATAAAGGCGGTATTACCATTACTGAAGATCAAATCGAAGAAGAAAAGATCTTAACCCCTAAGGGATGGGAGCAAGACTACAATGTTTACCGAGGGGCTACATTTAATCTTGGGCACCAACTGTCTCAGATGATGTACTTCAGACCGCATAATCGCTTTAATGAATTAAATCACTGCTGGATCGTAGGAGGAGGAACCCATCCTGGAAGTGGACTCCCGACTATATTAGAATCCGCACGTATTACAGCGAATTGGTTAGCAGAAACAGAGGAGGTGAAACAAGCATGACTAGAAGCCTGGCAATCGTAGGAGGAGGTGTAGGAGGGCTTGTAACAGCTCTTTTACTTTCTAAAGATCAAAACTACGATATTACTATATACGAACAAAAAGACCATTTCGGAGGACGTCTCCAGTTTGTTGAGCACGAGGGCTATAAGGTGGATGAAGGGCCAACGATTGTGCTCTTGCCTGAGATGCTTCTCTCCATCTTAGAAGAGGGGGGCATTACAAGAGAAGAGATTCCCCTTGTTGCTTGTGACCCTCTTTATTCGGTTGATTATACAAATGGTGAACAAATGTTGAAGTTTCGAGATATTGAGAAACAGAAGCAGGAAATTGAACGCCTTTATCCTGGAGATGGTGAAGGGTTTGAACGGTTTATTCAAGATATGAAATGGCGATTTCATATGGGTCAACAGCATTTTTTGGAGCAACAATTTGTAAAGAAACGACAGTTCTTCACCCCTAAAAATATTCAAATGCTTGTAAAACTTAGAGCCTATCAACACGTAAAGAAAATGATGAAAAGTTACTTTAAGAGTGAACAACTCCAAAATACGTACGCCCTCCAGACACTTTATATTGGTGGGCATCCAGCAGAGTCTCCTGCGCTTTACTCTCTTGTATCCTATAGCGAACACGAACATGGTATTTGGTACTTGAAGGGTGGATATGCTAGTTTAGTTGATATTTTAATCGGAAAACTCAAGGAGCGTGGCGTCACCTTAAAGACAGGTAGCACAGTGGAACATGTAGGGGTGCGAAATCGACATTGTGATGGAATTGTTGTGAATGGTGATTGGAAAGCATTTGATGATATCGTGCTGAATGGGGACTTTCCTATTATGGATGAACTTCTTCCAAAAGAGAAGAAGTTGAACCGCTCTTATACTCCATCATCTGGTTGTTTTCTTGTTTATATGGGATTAGATCGTAACTATGATCAACCGTCTATTCACAAATTTATTATGAGTGATAACTTTGACCAGCATATGGCAGATGTGTTCCAACATAAGAAATTGCCTGAGGACCCTTCCATTTATACCTTTCATCCATCATTAGTAGATGATTCTCTGGCCCCTGAGGGTAAAGGGGTTCTATATACATTAGTACCGGTGCCTTCAGGAGAGGAATTAGATTGGGAGAATCATAGAGAATCATTTACCGAGATGGTATTAGACCACTTAGAAGCGAGAGGCTACCCGGGGTTACGTGATCATATTGAGTGGATCAAGATAAAAACACCGAAAGAATCTATGAGAGAAGGGTTGTTTGGAGGAGGGAGCTTTGGAATTGCCCCTACTCTGTTCCAATCAGGTGTATTCCGTCCACAACTTAAGCCCTATGAAGTAGACAATGTCTATGCAGTAGGTGCATCGATCCATCCAGGGGGTGGTGTTCCAATCGTTATGCAAGGTGCCAAACTTCTTTCTAATTACCTAAAAGATCATCATATGGTATACTACAACGTAAGTGAGGTGGTCGAAGGTTGATAAATGTTAATAACGCATACTCCCATTGTAAAACCATTATAGAAACGCATTCGAAAACGTTCTCTAAAGCCTTCTCTTTATTGCCAAAAAAGCAAAAAAGAGCCGTCTGGGCGATATACGCCTTTTGTAGAAAAGTCGATGATATAGTAGATGAAGGAAGTGCTCCAAAGAAAGAGTTGGATGAATTTGAAAGACAATTTCATAACTTTTTACAAGGAGAAGTGCCAGAAGATGATCCCATGTGGGTCGCTTTAGAAGATGTTTTCTCTTCGTTCACTATGGACCCTATTCCCTTTCAGGAAATGATTGATGGACAACGGAAAGATATTGATCCTCACGTGGTAGAGACTGAGGATGAACTGTTAACGTATTGTTATCAAGTCGCTAGCACAGTAGGGCTTATGTTGTTGCCTGTTTTAGCACCTGGCAAAGAAGCGGTATTAAGGCAAGGTGCGATTGATCTAGGAAAAGGGATGCAATTGACGAACATTTTAAGAGATATTGGGGAAGACTTAGAAAGAGAACGCCTCTATATTCCTACAACACTACTTAACACGTACGGTTATTCTTATGAACAACTGCGGGAGCATGAAATAAATGAAGCCTTTATTGAAATATGGGAGCATCTAGCGATGAAAGCAGAAATGTATTACGCAAGAGCTCTAGAAACGATTCATGAATACCCGCTCTATTCAAGAACCCCAGTAAAAGGAGCGGCTTATTTATATAAAGCGATCCTACCTTCGATTCGCGACAATCATTATCAAGTATTTAATGAACGGAATTTTGTAAGTGATGACGTGAAAAAGGGTATTCTATCAGATATTCAACTATTAAAGGCGTAAACCAATTTTGGTTTACGCCTTTTTAGGCTCATATAAATTATTCACTTTATGAATGTTTGTTATGAATGGCCCTAGCCACGTTTTGCCCACTAAGAACAACCATAGGGCTTCCGCCACCAGGATGAGTACTTCCTCCGGCAAACCAAACGTTTTTAATGTCTTGTGATCGATTAAAGGGCCGCAGGAAGGCGTCTTTTTTCTTATTGGCCGCTGGCCCGTATATAGATCCTCTAAAAGCACCAAAGTCTACACGTAAATCCTCAGGTGTATAGATTTTCTCGACCTGAATCTTTTCCCTTATAGAAAGTCCGAAGCGTTCTAGTTTTTTATAAATCACTTCTTTGTAAGCTTCAGGATCAATAGGTACCCGGTCTTTTCCTGTTGCGGGTGCATTGACTAATATAAAACAGTTATCTCCGTTTGGAGAGACAGTAGGATCACTTTTAGAAGAAGTGCAAATATAGATGGTAGGGTCACCAGGATATTCTCCGTTTTGTAGCTGTGTAAATTCCTTTTTGTAATTGTTTGAGAAGAAAAGGTGGTGATGGTGGAGTTGTTCCATCTTTCCATCAAGTCCTGCTAATATGACAAACCCTGATATAGAAGGTTCATACTCTCTAACCCTCTTATTTGTGAAAGAGGGGCGGTCTTCTTCTTTTACTAGGTTTGGATAAGCTTTTAAGAGGTCGCCGTTAATAATAATCTCATCTGCATGTATAAATTCTCCTGATTCAAGGTAAACCCCAGACGCTTCCCCGCCAGATGTTTCGATTCTACTTACCATTTTGTGGCCAAAAAGCTCTACCCCAAGGTGAAGAGCAGCTTGTACAAAGGCATCGGCGATTTTTGTATTTCCGCCTTCAACATAGTATACGCCTTCAACCAGTTCCAAATAAGCGATCATTGCAAATGTAGCAGGGGCGACGTAAGGGTTCGAGCCGATATAGGTGGCGTAGCGATCCAGGGCCTGAATCGTTTTTGGATTTTCAAAGTATGTATGAAAGAAGTCATGCATCGTCTGATTAGGTCTTACTTTTAAAAGAGCTCTTCCTAAGGAAGGAGATAAATAATCTCTAAAGCTTTCAAACGTACGGTGCAAAAAGTACTTATGAGACAACGTATACAAGCTTTCGATTTTTTTTAGAAATTCAGGGTATCTAGATGAGCCTTTAGGGTCTAACTTCTTTAGTTGTTCCTTCATGAATGAAGAAGAAGAAGAGAGGTCGAATACAAAACCATCAGGAAAGACATTTCTTGTATGATGTTCTATCTTCTTAAAGGAAATATAATCGGCAGGATTTAATCCGGCTTTTTTAATTGTTTCTATAAACACTTGGGGCATTGTAATGGTATTTGGTCCAAAGTCGAAATGGTAACTCCCTAAATCAATGGATTTCATTTTCCCACCAAAATGCTCATTCTTCTCAAATACTTTCACTTGATGCCCCTCAGAAGCAAGGTGAATGGCAGCGGAAAGACCAGCTAACCCTCCCCCTACGATCACAATATTCTTCATGAGTAAGACCTTCCTTTCCATGTATAGGCTTTTCCTGTTATAGAAGTGTACATAGATCGTGCTAAGACGAATACGAATAATAACGCTGACAAAGGCATGAAGAGACTATAACGGAGTAGAGTCCCATTCTTATAATCGACCCAAACCTTTTGCGCTATGCTTATAAGGAGAGGGAGGGAGAGCATACTATTCCCGCTCCAAATGCTATATACAAATAGTGGAGTCGGAACGATATACATTAGGGTATACCAACAAATAAGGAAAAAAGCAATCACTTTCGATTTATTGATGCCAATAAAGATATTTTTCGTAAATCCTTCAATAGCTTCTTGAATGGACTCGTACATATAACATGTAACATGAGAGGAGATATTGACAAGGAGCATTTTAAACCCATTCTTTTTTGTGACACGTGCTAAATGAACATCCTCTAAAAGAGAAGAATGAACGGATGCATGACCTCCAATTGATTCATAAGCTTCTTTAGTGAAGGCAATAAACCCACCACATGCAGCCGTGAAGGAAGGAAGCTTAGTTTTATTGGCTATGATCGTTGGGAGATGGGCATACACCACAAAATGTTGCAGCGTTACGAGTAATTGAGATAAGTGACTGCGATCGCCGTAATGAGGAAACCCGCTGATCATACCAGCATCATGCTTGGCCATTGTAGAAATCGTTCGTTCAATCGTATCCGGAGCTAGTCGAACATCAGCATCAATAAACAAGAGAAGATCCCCTTCAGCAAATTGACTCAGCTGATGACAGCCATGGACTTTCCCATTCCACCCTTCTGGTAATGGCTGGCCTTCTATAAGAGAGAACCTGGGATCATTTTGAATGGCTCTTTCTGTGAGAAGGCGAGTTTGATCGGATGATTGGTCATCTAATAAAATACACTCAAAAGATGAATAGCTGAGTGTTTGAAGAGAATGAATAAGCTCCTCAATATTTCTCTCTTCGTTTCGCATCGGAATGAGCACAGAGACAAATGGTTTTGGTGTACTTGACTCTGAGATAACGAATGGTTTTATAAAGGCGCTATTAAAAAGGATCCAGAGAAGGGCTATCGTTTGTAACCCAATGAATCCGAGTATGTAAATGGACAAGAGAATCCCCCTTTTAGAAGAGTGTGTGAAATTGATGTTTTTCGATTACTTCACGTTTTAATTCTTCTAATTGATCTGTACACAGTTTCTCTACATGTTTTGTTCGTTGCCGTCTGTTTTGCTCATTACCAAAGCTTGGCATGAGATTTTGTCCTAGTTTCACATAGACATTTGGTTTTCTTGTGCCTTCAAATGTATAGTAAAGGGAAACAGGGATCACTTGGATTTGTTTCGTTTTTTCGATAAGGTAAGAAGCCCCTGGCTGAAACCCAAGCGGACGAATTTCAAGCGGGCGTTCTTCTCCTTGTGGGAACATCCATACTGCTTTTTCGTTATCTAATAAGTCTTTTGCATAGTTTAAGGATGCAATTACGTCTTTAGGGTTTGAACGATTAATTGAGAAGGTACCAATTCGCTTAAAAATAGGAAAGGATTTAACGCCTTCTTCGTGCATCATTCCATAGCCATCCGCCTTTAGGAGATGCTTGTTTAATAGAAAGATAATTAATGGATCCCACCAAGCGCTATGGTTTACAAGAAACAGGGTGTGATTTGGTGAAGCAGGGAGGGGACCTGTATAGTGTAAATGATTGAAGTGAAACCGAAACATTCGTTTTAACACCAAGTGAAATCCCCATTCCCAAAAAGAACTTTTATTAGCGGGTATCATAGACTTCTCCTTTTCTTTATGTAAAATGTGATGGTAAAGAACATCACAGACCCTACCACTATAGATGCAAACCAAAGCTGTCCAAGAATGGCAAGCCACACGAACATTCCTTGTACCCCTTCAAACACTAAGAACATACGGAATTCCCAGCGGGGTTCTGATTGGCTTTTCACAATAGCTGGATAGCCGATGAGGTGGAACAAAAGACTTAAGAAAAACCATCCCATAAAATTAGAAAAAGGGATGCTATAATACATACCCGGTTCATCCCAAATCCAATACTCTTTTACATGATAAGCAACCGGATCTAATATGAGATCAATCGATACAGCAAGTAAGCTCCCGGTTAGTAGGAATAAAAGGAAAAACGATTTCCCTTGTGGAGCAATGACTCTGGCAATCTCATGCGATCCCGCTATAACCATTAACCATGCAAATCCAATCGTGATCGGTACACCGCTTATCATGGGGCCGAAGTCTTGTTCATAATGGTAACTCCCAAACCATAAATGATATTGAACGCCGAAATGTTCCACAGCGATGGAAAAGGCAACGATAAACAGACTATATAAAGAGCCGATTATTCCCCCGAATCGCTTAACGAAGTAAATTCCTCCGATACTCCCTGCCACAATTAAGAAAACAGCGTTCGCCCACTCTAAAGCGGGTGGGATGAGGTCAAAACTTAAGAGAATGAACCCACACACATACCAAAATACAAAGAAACGAAATATCCAAACCAAATCTAAATTCCTCCCTTGAAACAAACTCTACATGTTCGTTTCCCTTTCTTCATATAGTTTTACTAAAGATGTTAATTTGATTGTATTATAAAAGGTCTGTTCTGTAGAACTTTTATGCTTTCCCTAATCGTCCAAGAGAGCAATGAGAGTGTTGTCTATGGGATCCTTAACAATTATGATATGATTAAGTAAGAGTAAATCGAAGAAAATGGTTTGAATAGAGCGAGGGATTTGCATGGAAAAATTCCTTCAAAACTTTCACACTTCACAGCTTGTAACGCTTAAGGAATTTGCTAAAGTGTTAACAGATGGAGTCTTTGTTATGAAAGTAGTGAAGAAGGAAACAAAACAACAGTATCTCTACGAATATATGAATGAAGCAGCTATGGACTTAGCCAGGCTATCATCTTATTACATAGGCTCGTCCATTCATGAATGTATGAATTCAGAGGATGCGAATTTTTTACAGAAACAATATGATAAGACGTTTAACACCCATGCTTCAGTTACTTATTCTGATTATGTGATTTTGCCAAATGGACAATTCAAGGCAGAGACGTTTTTATACCCAGTTTTTAATGAAGAAAATAAAATTACCCACATTATTGGAATTACAAGAAATTTAAGTCATTTATCCATAAAAACGACTGAAGTTCGGCATGTAGATCGATTATTTCGATCGTACATTGATAACACAGAAGAGGCATTAGTCATGTTTGATATGGATCAGCATATTTTAAATGTTAATCATGCCTTTTATCAAATGTTTGGCTACAGTAAAGAAGAATTGATGGATGTTAAATTGGAAACGCTGCAGCCAGACCTGCAATCATCCATTCGATCTCACTTTGAATTACTTAATAAAGGTCAAAATATATCCCGGTTTTCTTCTAAGTGGAAACGGAAAGATGGGACCTCTGTATGGATTTCGACTAACTTCACAACCTTGCCTGATGAATCAGGTGAACAAGTGGCTGTTGTGGCGTTTATCCAAGATATTACGAAAGAGAAAATGGCAAAGCAAGCTTTGTCAGAATCACAAGAACGCTACCGATTAATTGCGAACAATACACAGGACTTGATTCAAATGCTAGACCGTGATGGGACGATCACGTATGCATCTCCATCACATGAAATTGTTCTAGGGATCGGCCCCTTCCGTATGATCGGGGGGAGTTTATATGAATACGTGTATTCAGAGGATCAAGAGGAAGTGAAAAGATTACTGCAATACTCTATTCAAAAGAGGCAAAGCGAACGGATCGAATATCGCATGATTCCATCCAAAGGGAATTCGATTTGGATGGAAGCGAGTGTGAAGCCGGTTCTAGATGAGGGAGGAGAGGTGTCGAAAATCATCTTTACTGCCCGGGATATTACAAAGAGAAAAGAAGCGGAGCAATCTTTAAAAGAAATGGCCTATACGGATTATTTAACAGGTCTAACCAACAGAAGAGTCTTTGAAGAATTTCTTCACAAAGCTATTGCTCGCGTGAAGCGTTCGGATCACTATAAATTTGGAATCATGTATTTAGATGGAAATGGATTTAAAAAGATCAATGATACGCATGGTCATGACATTGGAGACGAACTGTTAATCTCGCTTTCTAAAAGACTCCTTTCCATCATACGAGAAGAAGACCTCGTTTCTCGTATTGGTGGAGACGAATTTGCCATCTTACTTCCAGATATTGAATCCCACGAACAACTTGAAAAGATTGCAAACCGAGTAATAGATACTATGAAGAAGCCCTTAGAAGTGGGCGGGCAACAGATCCATTTTGGGTTTAGCATTGGAGTTGCGATGGCTCCAGACGATGCTGAGACTGAGGCTGAGATTCTAAAGAAAGCAGACGAAGCTTTATATGCCGCTAAGCAAAAGGGGAGTACATCCTATATGTTTTCATCTTGGTTTAAGCAACAGGGATCATGATTGGAGGGTTTCTATGGCTTTATTTAAAGAAACAACCATAGAGCACGACTGCGCTTCCTCAATTTTTTTAAATTTGACGTGTAGAAGAGTAGATCTTACTCATGATGTGTGCTTAAAGAGCGGTGAGTATCAAATGATAAAGAAAAGAAGCGAGAAAATGGATGCTCCTTCCTTGCATCTTGTATACCCCTATAAGGACTCAGAAGCAGTGTGCCTTTTTCCTCTTCCATCAAAGATTCCACCTGAAGGAGAAACTTATTTTCAATTTATCCACCTCAATAGTGAAGTAGAGCCGGTTGTGGTGAAAGCTCGGTATGGAGATGAATTAAACCCTAATCTTCACCTTAGGGATACACTAGATCCACTCCTCCTTTATGCACCGATGGATTTGCCTCTTGATCTCACTCATTCTGGTTCAGGAAATAGAGTGGCCTTTGAAGGGTTTGTAACGAAGCCAAATGTGTGGACGCTTTGTATGTATACAGAAAATGAGAAAACGCCTTTTTGGATCGTCCATTTAAGAAACGCCAGGTCACTAGAGTGACCTGGCGTTATTTATATTACCGAAAGGCCTCCGCTGGTTTGTGATGTATTTTTTTCTCAACATTTTTGCGGAGAAATGGAATGACATATCGATCTAAACCATATTTACCAGCATTATACCCAGCAACTAGAATGAAAATAGTCAGTAGAACCATTTGTGGATTTGTGCTTGTTGTACCACTTAGCAAGAAAGCAAAGTTCATTGTAATTCCCATTAGGGCTGCGAATGTGGTGAAAATACCAAGTATAAGAGCAGCTCCTACTAGGATCTCACCCCACATAACAAGGAAGCTAAACAATCCACTGTTCGGAATAGCGATCGTATCTAGAAACGCAGCCCACCAGCCTTGAACGGCAGGATGATCGCCAGTTGCTTTCCCAACAGCACCTTGCAAGAAGCCATTTGCATCAAAACTAGGCCCGGTTAATTTATGAAAACCTGCCATAAACCAAGTGTACCCTAAATAAACTCGAATAATAGTTAAAAGTGCCGCTACAATGTTGTTCTCACGCAATACTTTGTTGAACATAAGAACCACTCCTTTGGTACTAAAGAGTACCATTCATTTTTAGTTGTTCACTCGGGATTCGCCGGCTTTTGGTGAGTGATTTTCTTTACACTTATACTATATCACTTTATGGCATTTGAGGAATAAGTTTGTGAATTGATTCACAAACTGTTCAAGGCTTTATGTCTAATGTGTGACAAGGGGGGAGATGAGGAACAAACAAAAGAGTAAGCGGAAAGCTACCTTACTCTTAGCAGGTGACCCTCCGCTTGCATTTTCCCTTATTACTTTTATTCCCGATTTCCTTTTAACAATTTAAACTGATCATTCTCATAACCAATTAAAAATGATCCCTGATAGGTTTTAGATGTAGTCTCCTGCTTTTCATTATGCACGGTTTCTTTTGCAGTAAAGCTTACATTTACTTGATTCTTATCGTTTACATCAAAGGTTAGATCGGTTAAATCTATGTCGATGGTATGAATGTATTGATCACGAAATTCCTGATACGTCTTCTTAGATTGCCATTCACTTCCTAGCATGGAATAGGCGCTAATGTAGTCGCGCATCAGGATGCTTTCGTGAAAGTAATTGACTAGGTATTTTGCATCTTCCTTTAATTGGGCATGCGTTAGGTCACGGGTTTTAATCGAATTTGTGTAAGTCAAGTCTTTAGAATCTGCTTCCTTGGACCATTTATCTAAACGGTCTTTCACATTTTGAATAGGCAAACTGAAGCCAATTGAGCCCTGTTCAGCTCCTGCCGAGTTGATGGCTATGACTTTTCCAGTATCTTTATGAATTAAGGGACCGCCGCTATTCCCATGGGTAATAGGCGCAGAAATTTGATAAGCATCCTGATAGGAGAAGCCATCAATTGTAAATTCCCGATCAGTACCTGAAATGGTTCCCATTGTAACGGTGGTTTGTAATCCAAGAGGGCTTCCAATTGCTATAATTTCATCTCCAATTTCTCCGATCTCTTGAAGATCCATTTGCATCGGTGTGCGGTTGGAGAGCTGAGGGACACGTAGAAGTGCAATATCTGTATCTTTCCCTACTCCGATTACCGCTGCAGGATACATTCTTGCATCTGTCGTTTTTATAAACACAGTTTCGTAGTCTTTTATGACATGGGCATTGGTGATCACATCGCCTTTTTGATTGAAGACAAAGCCAGAACCAATACTCTTACCCTTACTGCCGGAAGCTTCTATTTGCACAACACTTTTTTCAGATTCATGGATTAATGTTTTTAAATCAACTTTTTTAGGCTGATCGCTTCCTGTTACCTCTTGCGCCAATGCACTCTTTTTTCCAATAGGCGTCTGATAAATTGTTTGATAAATCCATACTAGGGATATGGAGGTCACGATAACGATAAAAACCGTAAAGGTGATTGGGAGTCGTTTAGGATGTTTATTCATCTTCTCACCCTTATTCTTTGTTAGTGTAGAAACCATTTTACTTTACTGATTTTAACCTTAAGGACTTGTTCCACATCATAATGTGTAAACTCAAACTGTCCTGTTTCATCTGGATATAATGTATCAGGATATACATATACTTCATTTGTCTCCATGATTTCTCCTTCTGAGTTAAGAAGGTTGTAGGATAGAGAAACAGAGTTAATCGGTACTGTAGCGACGCTTTTTAACTTTCCTTGAACAACAAGGTGATTCTGATCATCTAATGTTGCCTTAATCGTCGCAACTTCAACTGCATCATTTTTATTCTTCTTTTGTTCTTCTTCGGCTGCAACCATTGCTTGCTCAATTCGATTTTGCTGGGCTGTTTCAAATGCTGTCTTTTCCTTTTCAATGGTTGTCCTTAAACTTTGAAGTTTTTTACTTTCAGGTGCAAAGCGTAACCCTTCCTCCACGTAACTTCTGGCTTCTGAAAATTGATTTTGCTTTAAATGCTTATTAGCATTAGAGAAAGCATGGGAGATAATTTGCTCCTGTACCGATGAAGCCATAGACTGAGCTTCATCATTTTGTATGTCTTCAATTTGCCAAAGTACACTTTTTAAATACGATATGGATGAATCCTGTTCGACGTTATCTTGTATTTGATATAACTTTGCTTTATTTCGAAGTGTAACAATATTTTCAATAAGGTTTCGTACCAGTTCTCCGTCCATATTCTTCAATTGACTTTCAGCTTGATCAATCACTTTAAGAGCTTCCTGATATTCCTTTTTGGATATTTGATACTTGGCTTCATCTAATAACGACTCAATCTTTATGGCAAGTTCCATGTATTGTTTATTTTGTTTGGCTGCAGGGAACTGATAAGATAATTCGATTGCTTCATCAAAATGATGGAGTGCAGAATCAAATTTGCCCTTTAATGCTAATTCTTCTCCTTCTTCAAGCTTTTCTTGAGCCTTTGCAGATTGGTGATCAATAAACCAATACGAGCCGCCTGTTAATAGAAGGGAGAAAAGGAGTACAGCCAAGGGCAATGCCCACCATATATTAAAGGTATTGTGTTCGTTTCCAGATCTCATATGAATGTCTTCTGGAATCTGTCTTCCACATGAGACGCAGTAGCTTTCATCTGGATGAATTCTAGTCCCGCAATAGGGGCAAAAGGCCATGTTTTCACCAGCTTTCGTACATCGATCATTGATACTAGTAGTTTATCATAATGTTTTTGTTAAGATCACCCATATTTTTGAAATTCGATTATGATAATCCTGTCCATCTTGGTAAGCTGACAAATTTTTGTTTGAAAAAATAAATATTTTATGGCATTTTCTGATAAAATACAAATGAACGTACATATTAGGGGGTGGATTGAATGGGTGAAATGTTTGAAGTGGTGTTTGGAATTGTATCCTTAGTGATCCTGCTAGTGAATATTGGATTTTGCATTTTTGATCATGGTTAAAATAAACGAAAGCCCCTTCGACAAATCGAAGGGGCTTTCTTACATTCATTAGCGTGTCCAGTTAAATTCATCAAATGGGTAAATGACCAATTCTGATCGTCCGATGACTTCATCATGGTTAATAAAGCCAAGTCCATTACGGCTATCTTTAGAAACAATCCGATTATCTCCCATTACGAAATATTCATCTTCAGGAACTTCCTTTTCAGGAAAAGCTCGAGTTCCTTGAATAGCTTGTTGATTGAGGTAATCTTGTTCTACTTTCTCACCATTTACATATAAAGTGTGATCTTCAGTTACTTCAACCGTATCACCAGGCAAACCGATGATACGTTTTACATAGTTTTTGGTTGGACGTTGGATGATCACAATGTCTCCTCGTTCAGGTTCACCTACTAAATAAACGAACTTATTATACATAACACGCTCGCCATCTTCTAAAGTAGGATCCATACTGGTTCCCTCTACAATGGATGTGGCAAACACAAAATGCCGTATCGCAAATGCGAGTATAAGGGCAAATCCAATGGCCTTTGTCCAGTCTAATATTTCCTTTAAGATTTTATTCTTCAAAAGTGATCTTCCTTTCGTCTCCTGCTGAGAACTTCTTACTCCATGGTATCATAAAAATGGAAAGGTTTAGATATGATTTTTAGCATATTGTTTTAAGGTTTGCACGAGCGTTTGTCTCCACGTAGAATCGGTATCTAAATCAATTCCTACTTGAGGCACTCCCGCAATCGATTTTACCCACTTCACAGTCCCGACTGCTGAAAACTCTTGATCAAGAAGGGTGAAAAAGACATGGACGGTATCGTTTTCCTTTGTCTGAAACGATTGTAATAGTTCAATGCGCATTCCATGCTGACTGATATCCCAAATTTTCATGTCAACTTTGTTTTCTGCTTCAGGGTTCTTTACTTGTCCCATAACAGGAGTCCCGAACGTGTATCGGAATGGTTCATTTCGTTTAAAATACATAGAATCTCCCCTTGAAGTAAAATGGAAAAGCACTCTTATTCAGCTTTAGCCTCGGAAGAATGCTTTTTTGTTTGTATTATGAAATATGTTTGTCTCCACTAGGTAATGTTGGAGATGGTTTAAGAAAAGTACTCGTTAGATATCGATACATCTCTCGTTCAGGTTCGATGCCACTTTGGGTAAGACCCTGGTTTCCGAAAAGAACATTAAATTCTAAAATATAAGGTCTTCCTTCGATAAGCAAGACATCAAAGCCAGCATAATTAATGTTGAAGGTATGACATACCTGTTTAACGAGTTCGATCACTTCTTTAGGAATCGCATCGTATTCGATATGGCCACCTCTGGCGATATTATGATGAAATTGTCCATGTTCTGCAACTTTCCAATAGCTGGCTGTAATCGTAGTGCCTACCATACATACTCTTATTTCACGATCTGTTTCGAGCCATTCTTGTACATAAAGGGTATCCGTTTGAGCCCTGTAATGATGGAAGGACTCCAAATCTGTAATAAGATACACACCGTTCCCCATTGAATTCCTGGGCTCTTTCCCAACAAAGGGGAATCCAAAGGTCTCAATAATTTCCTGAGCTTTTTCATCCGTATTGGCATGAATTTCCGTATAGGGAAACGCATGGGGAAAAGCAGCTTGAATGGCACGGGTCATATCGACTTTATTATGACCTAGTACAATGGTTTCGTAACTAGGGAATATAGCCTTATTCCAAGCATGCACAATCATAGGCAACTGCCATTTCTCTGGGAATAAAATCAGGTCTGCGTCTTTAATCTTATCTGCTTCCTTAAACGTATGTTCGGGCTTAATATACGTAATACCTGGCAAACCAATTGTTCGGTATGGCTGAAATGAAATCATGTTCATCTTCATCTTCTCTTTCTCTAATTCATTCGTAAAACCAAAACTAATCAAATTATAAAAAGATTCTATGAAAATAGCAATAGGAATATTTGTCGAAAATTGCCAAAGACCAATGAGTATGACAGGAGGTTCTGATAGATTTTGTCTTATTTTGCGATTTCCTTTACAGGGGATCATTTGTTTGCCATAATGAGTTCAGATACAATATGTGGTAGTAAATAGTTCCGTGCATGTCAATATGTAACATTTTTGCGCTAGATAGGGATGGTGGAATCGTTTAATCTGCCATCGATTGAAAACGTCAAGGATGGAAGAGAGGGTGGGAGTTGTGGTTGCTTGCTTATTAACGAAAGTTCAATTGTTAGATCGAATTGAAGGAGTACGAGAGCGTATGATTATAGTTGCGGAAAGCCAGGGGTTAACGAGTGAGGAATCATTAAAACTCAGCCATGAATTAGACGAATTAATCAATACCTATCATAAACAAAATGCAAATCAAAAATAAAAACAGTAGGCGAGCGCCTACTGTTTTTTTATTTCTTATCTTGATTTTGTTCCTCACTGAGTTCCTCGAAGCTTTTAACTTTGCCATGTGGACTTTGTTTTTCTTTTCTTTGGCGTAGAGCACGCTCTTTACGTCGTTTTTGATGGCTCATGTTTAATCACCTCAATTTTAGGATGCCTCAGATTTAATTGTTTATGAGCGCAGTTTCTGTCAAGTATTCCTCTAATCGGTCTAAAGCTTCTTTCAATGTATCGATGTTATAGGCATAAGATATTCGCATGTAACCTTGCCCGTATGAAGAGAAAGCATCTCCTGGAACCAGGGCTAGCTTTGCTTTTTCCACCAGATCTAGACCAAAATTAAATGAGCTTTCTTTAAGACCAGGGAAATAGGGGAATACATAAAAAGCGCCACCAGGTTTTGTACAAGGAACTCCCATTTTTGTAAGACGACTATACACGTAATCTAAACGCTCTTTGTATTCTGTACGCATGGCCTCTGTGTCTGCTTTTCCATCTTTGATGGCCCTGAGGGCAGCGTGTTGACTAATAGAAGTAGGGCAAGATACGTTATACTGATGAACTTTTAGCATTTCTTTTGAAAGCCATTCAGGAGCTAACGTATAACCAATTCTCCAACCGGTCATAGAATGAGATTTTGATACGCCGTTAATAACGATGGTTTTGTCTTTCATTCCTTTAAATCTGGCAATCGATGTATGTGGTTCATCGTAGGTTAACTGGCTATAAATTTCATCAGAAAGAACAAATATATCGCGGTTTTCTAAATAGTCTGCGAGGGCTTGAACTTCTTCTCTATTCAAAGTGGCTCCTGTCGGATTAGATGGATAAGGAAGCACAATGCATTTTGTCTTATCAGTAATATGTTGATCTAATATATCCACTGTTAATTTAAAATCTGTGTGAGTTGTATCTACATGAACAGGATGTCCACCTGCAAGACGGATACACGGTTCATACCCTGGGTAAATAGGGGCAGGCAGAATGACTTCATCTCCTGGAGTTAAAATGGTTCTGAATGTAAGATCAATGGCTTGTGAAGCCCCTACAGTGGTAATGATTTCTGTTTCAGGTTGGTAGGAAAGACCATATTCTTGATCAGCAAATTGGGAGATAGCTTCTCGAAGAGGTAACATACCAGCGTTATGGGTATAAGATGTTTGGTTATGTTGTATGGCTTCGATGCCAGCTTGTTTAATATGCTGAGGCGTTGGGAAGTCAGGCTGCCCAATGGTTAATGAGACAACTCCTTCTTTCCCTGAAACCATGTTAAAAAACTTTCGGATCCCTGAAATTTGTATTGATTGTAAGTGCGGATTAATTAAATGATGCACTGTTGTCACCTCCGGTATTCATAAAGACGTCCTACGATGAACGTTTTAATCATCATCATAACATGTTTCACACGGTTGAAGGAAATCCAAATGCATACTTATGTATGCTACTTTAGGTGTATCAATTTTTTTATTTTCATGAGTTAAATTGTTATAATTGATCCATAACGGAAACGTTCGAAAGGGGAGATCGAGTATGGAGCAAACAGGGTTAGTGTTAGAAGGTGGGGGCATGAGAGGTGCTTATACAGCTGGAGTTTTAGACTTTTTCCTAGACGCGGATCTCCACTTTCCTTACGTGGTTGGGGCATCAGCCGGAGCTTGTAACGGTACATCGTATGTCGCAAGGCAAAAGGGACGCAATTACAAAGTGTTAGTAGAGTATGGAGGGCACCCTGAATACATATCCTATAAGCGTGCGATTACGAAACGAGAGCTATTCGGGATGGACTTCATCTTTAATAAACTTCCTAATGAACTTGTACCATTTGATTATGACGGCTTCTTTCAACATTCTAAAAAGACGAAATTCGTGGTCGGTACTACAGATGTCCATACCGGATTGCCAATGTACTATGATTTCTTTGAAGACGGACCTACATTACTATCATTGATCCGTGCTTCGAGTTCCTTGCCTTTTATCGCCCCTATGATCCATCACGAAGGCAAGCAACTGTTGGATGGAGGAATTGCGGATCCAATTCCTATTTCGGCTTCTCTTCAAGAAGGGAATACAAAGCACGTGGTGATTTCCACACGGAATCCTGGATATCGAAAAGATAAGATGAAATTCTCCTGGCTTATGAAACGTAAATTTAAAGATTATCCAAATTTAACTCAGGCACTTGAAAATAGGCACGAACGATATAATAAAACGGTCGAACAAGTAGATGATCTTGTAGAACAAGGAAATGCCTTTATTATTCAACCTAAAAAGCCACTGGCTGTAAGTCGAATCGAAAGGAATCGTGACAAATTACATGCCTTGTACCAACAAGGGTACGAGGAAGCCGAAAGTCAATATGAGGCCTTGCAAGATTTTTTAACGTCTTCTGCTCGTTCAGTTTCGATGAAATGAAATAGGCTTTATTTATAATAAAAGAGTGGATGGGCAAAATCAATTGCGATTTTGCCCATTTTTTTGTCTGTTCTCTAGAAGAAGGCGAAGGGTGCAGGTTGGGGCCATTTCTTTAGATTCTAGTAACGTATAATCATCACCCTTCATGACGATACTTGTAGCATCAAAGGGCAGGAGGTAAAAGAATGGAAGGTTTCTTAACGTTTGATTGGCTTATTAAAGATTCACAGTTAGCACCACTTGGTATAACCGATCAGCACTTACACTTTTTTTTCGCAATGGTTTTAATTATCTTATTCTACAATATCGTTCGTCCCATCATTTACTGGATGATCTTATTAAAGTGGGATAGGTTATTAAGCTATGTTCTAGCTGCATTAGTGGTGCTCTTTATACTTGCATTTTATGAAGTATATCAAGGGGTTAGCGGAACAGGGGAAGTTGAAGTTCGTGATGTATCGAATGGCGCTCTTGCTCTCATTTGTTTCGGAGGGTTTGTAGTTGTGACCTTTGCTACAGAGCGATTGGTGACGTATATTAAACAACACAAAAAACAAAAACCTAAGAGTGTATAGAGGTATGTCCTCCTTTTTGTTTGAATGATATGGTGTGCGGGGTACAAAATAAGTGAAACGTTGTACTCGATGTAACCGTACATATGGTATGAATGAAAAGGAGGAGATCCCATGTTAGGCGCAGCAACTGGATTAGGGATAGCTGGATTATTTTTAGGTATTATAGCTTTTGTATCGATCGCACTATTTGTATTAAATATTATAACGAGTATTTGGGCATATAGAGATGCGCAACGCAAAGGGAAAAGTAAAGAATATGCGATTGTTGTATTAATATTAACAATTATATTCCCTTTTATTGGGCTAATTGTATATTACTTCATTCGAAATGACTAAGAGTTAAGGTGCTATTGTACCCGTTTTGTAGACGAAGCCTTTTAAGGTTTCGTCTTTTTATATTACGAAATCCTCTTATTTACACCACTAGGAGGAAAGATATTTTAATCTGAATGGGAACATGCGACGTTTTAACAAGAAGTGCCTATGAAAATATTGGGGTTCCTTCTATAATAGAGGAAGGTTTACCATATTTTGAGGAGGTTTTTTAGTGGAAACGTATGATAAAGGGATCTTATTAGAAAGTGGAACAAATGAGTTAGAGGTCGTAGAATTTGGAGTAGGACAGAACAAATTCGGAATCAATGTCATTAAAGTCAAAGAAATTCTGAATCCGGTTCCTGTTACCAAAGTTCCTCATGCTCATCAATCCGTTGAAGGAATTATTGAAATTAGAGGAGAGGTAGTTCCGGTTGTTGATGTGGCTCATGCACTAGGTTTTCCTCCTTCTGATCAACCAGAGTTAGATAAATTTATTCTAGCAGAGTTTAATAAAACCAAGATCGTCTTCCATGTACATACCGTTACGCAAATTCATCGCATCTCATGGGAAAATATTGAGAAACCAGGTAAGATGTATCAAGGGTTAGAAACACAAATCACAGGAGTCATTAAACGAGAAACTGAGATGCTCCTGATGTTAGATTTTGAAAAAATGGTAGCTGATATCAACCCGGATTCTAGTATCAACGTAGATCAAATGAAAACGCTAGGGGTCAGAGAAAGATCACAGAAACGAATCTTGATAGCTGAAGACTCTGCTATGTTAAGAGCTATGTTAGAAGAAACTCTTGGAGAAGCAGGCTATGAAAACATACGTTCATTTGAGGATGGGAAGGAAGCAATTGACCATCTTTTGGGTCTTGTAGAAGAGGGGAAAGCTGTAGAAGAGGAATATCAGCTTATCATAACGGATATTGAAATGCCTCGTATGGATGGCCACCATTTTACAAAGCAAGTTAAAGAGGACCCTAACATGCAACAGATCCCTGTAATTATATTCTCGTCGCTTATTACAGATGATTTAAGACATAAAGGGGAAATAGTGGGGGCTAACGATCAAATATCAAAGCCTGAAATTGTCGAGCTTGTTAAAAAGATCGATCAGTTAATTTTGTAAGTAGTATCGCTTTGGATAATTTTTTACTTATAGCCCTAGATGATTTGGGGCGGAGGATAAACACTAAAAAAATCGGCGAGTAGCCGATTTTTTTTATGGATGAAAATTTCAATTTAATAGGTAACTTTTTCATGCATGCTTTCGTACCATTTTGTAACCTCTTTATTGAGCTCCCTAGGCGTTTCTGTGAAAGGGGTATGTTTATTCACAAGAATTTTTTCCTCTTCACTTAGACGTTCATAGGCATCTTTCATTTCCTCAGACCATTTCATAAACTGATAGAGCTCATACATAAAATTTTTCATTTCATTCACGTTCCATCCCTCCTTACTACAGGAATTCCTTTCCTTGAGAAAGATGAAACGTTTCAATCGGTTTTATCTTCGTCGATCTTTTTGATTCCATGAAACTAGTTGTCCCCATGGTGCATAGTGGGGATTGCGATAAGGCGACTTCGTCTGTTTCTTATAATTCGGCTCTTTATCACTATAATCTTCCTCCCAATTTAAATAGCGATAGAGCACCTTTTTCGCTCTTGTTAAAGAAAGACTTGGTTTGGGGTTTCGATAGGATTGATCGATGTTTCCTAAGTGCTTAAGCGCTTGGAAGTCTTCTTTTCGCGGGGGGATATGGAAATAATAATTAGCAACTTGTACCAAAAGGGTGGAATGCTGATGGCTATATTTCGGGTGGTCGGAATAGTGGAGGCCGATCTTTTTGGCTTGCTTCTGAGTGATTAATTGCTGAATTGCTTTTTTCTTAAGCGTGTATAAATGTCTTGGGTCTGGTGCTGTTTTGGCATGGCGGTTAACGACATATAACGCTTCTGCAATTTCCTGAGTAGAAGAATGTTTTACTTCATTTTTCAAAAAACTTCCTCCTTTTTCTTAACTACTACCATCGTACAAAAGCTGATCTTAAAAAGCAAATTTAAAAAATGATGAGAGTCCTCTTAATGAAGAAGACTCTCATTTCTGCTATTGAATATAGTTTTTTAAATCTTCAAGTATAGGCTCCATGTTATTAAAGTCGGTGCCAATATAGCTCTTAATCGCTTCACCCTCTGGTGTAATAATATACATTCTTGATGAATGAGCGAAATTGTAATCTACTTGGCCCTCAGGAGCATCCTGTCTTGGGATTTTTTCTACCATAGATTTAAATGATTTAACTGAGAACTCTTTAATCGTTTCAGGTTCATAGCCTGTTAGGAAATGCCAGTTAGAGAGGTCGGCTTCGAATTTACCTGCAAAGTCCTTTAACACTTCTGGTGAGTCATATTCTGGATCAATGGAGAAAGAAACGAAGTTTACGTCATCTTTTAATCCAGCTTCCTCAACCATTGTTTGTAAGCGAGCCATATTATTAGTCATATTGGGGCAAGCATCTGTGCAGTTTGTAAAGATCATATCTGCGACCCAAAAATCTCCTTCTAGATCTTCTTTTGAAACGGTTTCCCCGTCTTGGTTTGTAAATTCGAAATCTTCTACATCATAAGAGAAATCTCCCTCATAATCTTTTGAATTAGAGCAGGCTGCTAATAAAACCATCATGAGCAGAAGTATAGCTCCAGTTGTATATCGTTTCATATCCCATCCCCCATTGTGCCTCTATTATATATCTACAGAATATTTTAACATGAAGCAAAGAAGGGAAGCTATGAACATTTCGTGAAACGACTATCTCTTAATAAAATGGGCGGTAGAAGGGACGGCACCCAAATGGACGACAAGGGTATGGCGGATAGTATGGGTAAGGTGGATAGAAGAATGGCGGTCTAAATGCTCCGTAAAATAATGGAGCTACCGCTAATCCTGTCAGAAATGGAAAAAATGGTCCTATAAAACGTTCATCGTTTTGATGACTTCCGTTATTATTTCGGTAGACCCCTTGATTATAGGCAGCAGGATAATGGTGCATAGTGGACTCTCCTTTCACTCTAGACTCTTTAATCAGTCTATGAAAAGGTAAGGAGTTGTGAGCCTGTATTTAAATGGAATAAGGCTGCTTTCAACAGAAAGCAGCCTACGTTTGTTTTAATGTATGAATCGTGTATTCAGGACGGCATAAGAATCGGTATGGTTCCCTGGTTGTTCCAATTCCGCGACTTACATATAAAGATAGAGGAAAGGCACCAATAGAATACCACCCCTCCACGTATCGTTCTGCTAAAGGAGGTGTAACCAGGTGGCCTAAGAAGGGGATTTGTACTTGTCCTCCATGACTGTGGCCTGAAAGCTGTACATCCACCTTGTAGTGCTTAACTGATTCAGCATAATCAGGCTCATGACAAAGGAGGATGGTAAAGAGCTCATCGTTATTTCCTCCAAGGGCTTTCTCAATATTAGGTTTCCCCAACATGACGTCATCAAGGCCTGCTAAGAGAATCTGCTCTCCTGAATTGTCAATTAAAGCTTGATTATTTTGGAGCAGTGTAAATCCAGCTTCCTTCATCGTGTTGGCAATTACTTCTGTGCCATAACCCCCATGGTCATGGTTTCCGTAAATCCAATACTTACCCATAGGTGCTTCTAGCTTACTTAATATAGCGGCAACTTTTTCAAAAGTTAGAGTTGTTTCCTTGTCAGGTGCATCAATAAGATCCCCTGTAAATAATAAAAGGTCAGGCTCGTGAGATTGAATCGATTCTATAAGTTGCTGGAATTGTCCCAAATCATAGTGGAATCCAATATGCGTATCGCTAAATTGTAAAATCTTTTTATTATGAAAAGAGGCGGGGATCTTTGCAGAAGAGATGGTCTCTTCTTGGACGGTAAGCATAGATGGCTCAACGTACCGAGCGTAATAATAAGTGCCCCCTCCGATACCAAACAAACCTAAAACGCTTCCGAAAAGGCGCTTCATGAATGTTCGACGAGTGATAGGTTTTGACATAATTCGTTCACGCCTTTTATCCATTTCATTCCCGTTAAGGGATAGTAGCATTATAGCATGTCTTAATCATTCATATCGTTCATTTCAATATATGAAATGAAATTGAAAAATTAGAATGGTTTGAAAGGGTTTTCATGGGTGTGTAAAGAATTTATATGCAAAGGAGGAATGGCTCATGAAAGATGAAGTTGTCATTGTGACAGGTGGATCAAGTGGTATGGGGAAGTATATGGCTCAGAAATTTGCAGCAGAAGGAGCCAATGTGGTTATTACAGGCCGGAACCAGGAGCGGCTGAACGAAGCAAAAGCTGACATTGTAAAGAACACAGATGGGAACGTTCACACGATTGTCATGGATGTGAGGAAGCCAGAGGATGTAGAGAGAATGGTGGAAGAAACAGTTCAAACTTACGGTGGTCTCGATCATCTTGTTAACAATGCTGCTGGAAACTTTATTTGCCCTGCTGAAAAATTATCTGTGAATGGCTGGAATTCGGTCATTGATATCGTTTTAAATGGTACCTTTTATTGTTGTAAGGCAGCTGGGGATTACTGGATGAAAGAAGGAACAAAGGGAAATATCTTAAATATGGTTGCTACATATGCATGGGACGCTGGAGCTGGTGTCATCCACTCGGCAGCTGCCAAGTCAGGTGTTTTATCCATTACACGAACGCTCGCTGTAGAGTGGGGATACAAGTATGGAATACGTACAAACGCCATTGCCCCAGGCCCAATCGAACGAACAGGTGGTGCTGATAAGTTATTTGAATCAGAAGAAGCCGCAAAACGAACTTTAGAATCTGTACCCTTAAAGCGTCTTGGACAACCAGAAGAAATAGCAGAGTTAGCCAACTTTATCCTTTCTGATAAAGCGTCTTATATGAATGGAGAAGTGGTTACTTTAGACGGAGGACAATGGTTAAATAAGTTCCCATTTTAAATGAGTGGGCTTCTCAGGATTGAATAGACACATAAGTAAAGAGACAATTCCCTATAGGGAGTTGTCTCTTTTTTTATAATACATAATAGAAAATCGTGAAGAAATGCATGGCAGAACCGGCCAATACGAATAGGTGCCAGACTGCATGATGAAACGTGAAGCTTCTCCACACGTAAAAGATTGTACCCACCGAGTAAAGGACACCGCCTACCACTAAAAGGACTAAGCCTCCAAAAGCTAATTTTGTAGCAAGAGGGTTCCATGCTAGAACGATAATCCAACCCATCAAAACATAAAATACAGTTGATAGGACTACAAATTTCTTCACAAAGAAAACCTTAAACACGACTCCAAAGATCGCAATACCCCATACAATTCCGAATAACGTCCATCCTAAAGGACCTCGCAATACTACAAGTAACAATGGAGTATATGTGCCTGCGATAAATAAGTAGATGGCAGCGTGGTCGAAAATCTCAAATAGATCTTTCCATTTTCCATCTGGCATGCCATGGACCATAGTTGAGGAAAAATACAAGAAGATCATCGTTGCACCATAAATGGATACCGATACGATCTGCCAAGCATTTCCGTTCATGGAGGCATTTACAACCAACAACACTAAAGCAGCAATACTTAGTAAAACACCAATACCGTGTGTGACAGCATTTACAATTTCTTCTCGCTTTGTATACGTATGTGTTTCCACATTCAGAACCTACCTCATTCTTAATTTCTTTAATTATAACGCTTTTTAACCTTTTCTACCAAATCTTTCTCTCTTAATAAAGAAAATCTTTACTTTTCTTGCACCTAGCTAAACGTTGATCGGATTTCAATGGTCGTGCGTGAAGGGGCTTTAAAACCTCACGCTATCCGCAGATGGCTTCGAGGGAAAACTTTTAAAACTGCCTATATCTTTTCCTAGAATTCCGATAAAATAGTACAATAAAGAAATGAATGAAGACGTAATTGGAAGAACCAGGAGGGATGCGCGCGTGGATCCGTTAGATGTAGTCAGTCATTTAGAAAGAGTCAAACCTGTGTATCAGCCTGTTTTCTCTGCTGTAAAGCACGATATCATCGGATATGAAGTGTTAGGGAGATACTGGCATGAAGGAGAATGGGTCAGTTTAGGGACATTTTTCCATGATGCTCAGGTACCAGAGGATTTTAAATTAGAGGTAGATCAATATATTCTGCAAATGGCTATTGGGGATATGGTTGAACATGATATGAAAGGCAATCTATTCATTAACCGAAATGCCAAACAGCTTATGCTTGAAAATGGTGAACCCTTATTGTCCACCTTGCACGATTATGAGGACAAAGGTTTTGACATGAGTCGGATAGTTCTTGAAATCACAGAACATGATTTTGATGAAGATTTTGAAATGTTGAACCATTTATTGCTTTACTATAAAACATACGGGATCCAAATTGCTGTTGACCATGTGGGCGCGAAGAGCTCGAATTTAGATCGGTTACGCCAATTAGAACCCCATATTCTTAAAGTTGATTCAAAGATCCTTTCAGGGGTCGACTCTAGTGGGTACCAGGACATCATTTATTCTCTTTCTATGCTTGCAAGAAGGATTGGGGCAGCGCTACTATTCGAGAATATCGAAGATTCATATCAGTTATATTATGCCTGGAAACATGGGGGACGTTATTATCAAGGGTTCTATTTGGCACGACCTTCATTTTCGTTTCTAGAACCATTCAGCCAGCAGCCCCTTATTAAAGAGCAAGTGGATGGCTTTATTAAACGAGAGAAGAATCTAATAGAGGAACGCCTTGCTCATGTTCTTCGTTGGGATCAGAGAGTGAGGGGATTGTTGGATCACTGGGATGGACCGAAACGAGTGGACTCTTTCTTAGAGAGGGTGACCGGGTATTTTGATGAAGAAAGTTTTCGGATGTACGTATGTGACAGCAATGGGCGTCAAATTTCTTCAAACTTTAGAAAAAGGGAAGAAGATTGGGTCAAAGAGATCGATATCCTCGGAACGAATTGGGCATTTCGACCGTACTTTTTAGAGAATATGGTACAAATGAGGTTGTGGAATAAAGGGAGGCTTTCTGAGCTTTATTCAGATATTGAAACAAGAGAAATGATTCGTACCTTTAGTTTCCCATTATCGGCCCATCATTACATATTTATAGATATTAAGTATGCTTATATATATGACAATGAGTCCTTGCTGATCTGATACTCTTAAGTTCGATCTACACATAAAAAGGAGCTTGGAATTTTCCAAGCTCCTTTTTTTCATTCTTCAGTTGCTGGTTTTAATTACAGCAATCATCTTTTTCATGGGGGAGCACAGATTGACTTTCTATTTGAATGGTAGAGTGAGTGATTTCGTGCTCGCTCTTTAATAGCCCTACTGCCTTCTGGAGTAATAGGTCACGTTCACATTCCTTGTCCACGACTAGATGACAGGTTAGGGCTGGGAATTCATTGGTGATAGACCAGATGTGGAGGTCATGAACATCCACTACGTTTGCGAGTCCTTTTAAATCTTCATGGACTTTTTCTACGTTTATTCCTTCAGGTTTTCCTTCCATTAAAACGTGGAAAGAATCTTTTGCAATGCGGTACCCACTTGTAATGATAAGTAAGGCTACGAGAACACTTGCAATGGGATCGGCAATATTCCAGTTGAAGAAATAAATAAGAATACCTGCGATAATTGCACCGATAGAGCCAAGCAGATCCCCTAACACGTGTAAGAAAGCACTTCTAAGGTTTAGATTTTCTTCTGTATCCCCTCTCATAAGGATCCAGGCAACGAGGATGTTTACCACTAACCCTATGAAAGCAACAATCATCATTCCCATACTGACATTAGGTGGATCTAAAAAACGGTTGTAAGCTTCCCAGAATATATATAGAGAGATAACGATTAATGTTACCCCGTTTAAGAAAGCGGCCAAAATCTCGAATCGTTTGTAGCCGTATGTCTTCGCTTTTGTAGCAGACCGTTCTCCTACTTTAAATGCTACTAAACTAAGGCCAAGGGCTGCTGCATCACTTAACATGTGACCCGCATCTGAAAGTAAAGCGAGACTATTCGTTATGATACCTCCAACAACTTCTACAATCATAAAACCAAATATAAGAATGAAACTCCACATTAAGGCGGTTTTGTTAGCGCCATGTGAGTGGTCGTGCCCGTGGCTATGACCATCGTGAGAGTGTCCCATTAGAAATCCTCCTATTTAAATATGTTGAGCGTGTTCGATTGCCTGGTTTAATAAATGGAAAACGTGATCATCAGGCGGATAATAGTCCATTTCGTTTTTATGCTCATTCAATGACATCACCCCTTGAAGTTATATGATCATATGTTCATATTAACATCCTATCTTCTTAGATGTATTCGGAATGTACGATATTGTTTCCCCGTAATCTTGCAAAATATGCTTCATTTTTCAATTCTTTTTACTTTGTAGGACTTCTTCGTCAATCATCACCATTATTTGGGTCTTTTTATGAAAAGCGTAGGGAGGCTTGTCTATGGGTGGGGGGATTTTACGAACGAATCTACCTCAATTGCATAGGCTATATTGATAGAATGAAGATAACCAATAAAGAGAGGGATGTCTATGCATTACCACTGTAATCATTGCTGTTCTTTATCTACTGACCAATACAAATGTCCTACATGTGGTCACGATAAGCTAAAGCCGATTCAAATTGAAGTACACAATAATCCAAAAGAGAAAGAATAGTAGGTGAAGCGGGGCGTGCTGTGATGAGATTCAAATCAGGTACGTCTCTGTTTAATTTAAGGGAGGACGGGGTATGAGGAAGTTTGTATTGTTCGGATTAATGTTTGCAGTGGTGATCGCATTTGTGTCATTTAAAACCGTACAAGCAGGTCAGGAATCAGACGTCGAATGGAAACGTATTCTCAAAGAAGCCCATCAAGTCCAGGCAGAGTATGCTAGCAAGCAATCTACTTATAGTGAGATCCGAAGTGAATTTATTAAATGGTTTACTAAAGATAGCATGATGACGGTATTTGTGGAGCATCTTATTATGGACGGAGATGTTTTTCAATTTGGTACGACGGATTTCTCTCCTTATATCATTCCGAAGAATATAGAAGGTTTTTCTGTGATTGAGAAACAAAAAGATAGGATTGTAGTGAAGGAAGACAAACAAAAATCATCAGAATTAATGGGAGAAAGCAAGATCCAAAGAATTATTACGATCTCTAGAACAGATGAGGGATGGCGTATTTCAAAACTTGAATGGGATCAAGAGGTGTAAGTTATGTTATCGTTTTCTTATAGAGTGTGTTATAATAATTTTCGGGATTGATAGAGCATTTAACAATTGCTTACTCCTCCGTGTGTGAACAAGAAGGAGTGTACGAACGTATGATTAGTTTGCAAAGAGAAGAATTAGAAAAATACCATGTCGGAGACTTAATGATTCCATCAGAAATCGTGGCTCATGTTCAAGGAGGTAATCCATTAGAACACGCCCTGTTGGTCCTGGTGAAATCAGGATATTCTGCCGTTCCTGTACTAGATGCGAAATACCGATTGCAAGGAACTATAAGTAAAACCATTATTATTGAGAATATGCTTGGAGTAGAGCAATTTGAGCTCGATAAGCTATCTTCTGTACGCGTAGAAGAAGTGATGAATACAGATATACCGTGTTTAAAGAAAGAGGATAGCTTTTCAAAAGCTTTAGGAGAAGTGGTTAACCATCCATTTGTTTGCGTGGCGGACGATGAGGGTTATTTTGACGGGATCCTAACAAGAAGAGCCATCTTAAAACCATTAAATAAACACTTTCACACATATAATAATAAAATGTAACATTCGGAGGTGTTCTCTTATTGAGGACACCTCCATTTTATACTTCATGTAATAAAAAGCAGATATGGCTGCGAAGTAAGTATGCCTATACCAGAGGAGGAGGGAACGATGAATTCAACTGCATCAATTGAATCAAGTCAAAAGAAATCAAATAGACCTCTTGTACTCGCATCTATTATGCTTGCTATGTTTCTTTCAGCGATTGAAGCTACTATCGTTTCAACAGCCATGCCTAGTATCGTGGCAGCACTCGGAGGTTTCTCTCTCTACAGCTGGGTGTTCTCAGCGTATTTATTGACAAATGCGAGTACAGTTTTAATATTTGGTAAGCTTTCCGATTTGTTTGGGCGAAAGCCTATTTTCCTTATAGGAATCAGTTTATTTTTAGTAGGATCATTGTTATGTGGATTTGCTACTTCGATGACTACCCTTATTATATATCGATTCCTTCAAGGCATTGGGGCAGGGGCCCTTATGCCGATTGCGTCCACTATAGTTGGAGATATTTATACAAAAGAAGAACGAGCCCAAATCCAAGGGTATCTTTCAAGTGTTTGGGGGATATCTGCCGTGACAGGTCCAGCACTTGGTGGCTTTTTTGTAGACGTATTGAACTGGCGTTATGTGTTTTGGATGAACCTCCCACTCGGCATTTTGGCTATAATCGGTGTGGTTTTCTTCTTTCATGAAAACGTGGAGAAAAAGCGTCATTCTATAGATTTTCCTGGTTCAGCTCTTCTTATGGTCGGCATTGCTTCATTAATGTTCCTTCTTGTAGAAGGAGGAGTAGGAATCGAGTGGAATTCTCCGCTTGCGATAGGGCTTCTGTCCATATTTATTCTTTGTTCAATCGGGTTTTATCTTCAGGAAAAGCGTGCTCCTGACCCTATGATGCCTTTTTCCATTTGGGGGTATCGCTCCATTACTATTGCTAATATTACTTCTCTTACGACAGGAATGATTCTTATAGGGGTCTCGAGTTACCTTCCGGCTTTTGTGCAAGGGGTTATGGGGAAATCGGCAACAGTTGCCGGGTTTACTTTAACCACCATGTCAATTGGATGGCCTATATCGTCTATGATTGCCGGGCGCTTGCTTTTAAAGATTGGCTTTCGTGCTACCTCAATGATAGGAGGAGGGGCTCTTGTAATAGGGGGCATTTTCTTCTTTCTATTAACGCCAGATAAAGGTCCTTTATGGGCGGCAGCAGGGTCTTTCTTTATTGGCGTAGGAATGGGGATGTCCACCACATCGTTTATTGTTTCGATTCAAAGTACTGTCGATTGGAAGACACGAGGCATTGCTACGGCTTCTAATATGTTTATGCGCAACATTGGGAGTGCAATCGGAGCAGCTGTTTTAGGCGGAGTTCTAAATAGCGTGGTTCATACTACCATTCAGAATAAGAATATGGGGGGTAACATATCATTACAAACCGTTAACCAACTTTTAGATGCTGATGAACGTGCTTCTCTTTCCTCTTCGACTCAATCGGCACTTCAAGAAGCATTAACGATTGGACTGCATCAAGTATATGTAGGACTTTTAGGACTAGCTATCCTGTCCTTTTTGTTCATATTCTTCCTTCCAAAAGGTAAAAAAACGTAATGCCTTGTCACCCCTTCTTGAGTCTGATAAAGTAATAAAATAACGTTGTACTACATAAAGGAGGCGCAAGCCATGGAAATGATGGATGCAAACGAAATTATTTCGTTTATTTCAAATAGTAAAAAATCTACACCAGTGAAAGTATATATTAAAGGGGATAACCTAAAGTCAATTGATTTTGGCGAAACGGTTAAAGCCTTCGTTGATAATGAAACAGGCGTTCTTTTCGGTGAATGGAAAGACGTTGAACCTGCCCTTCTAAGCAACAAAGGTTCAATTGAAGATTACGTCGTTGAAAATGATCGTCGTAACTCTGCTATTCCAACGCTTGACCTTAAGAATGTGAATGCTCGTATTGAGCCTGGTGCCATTATTCGCGATCAGGTTGAAATTGGAGACGGAGCAGTCATTATGCTTGGAGCTGCGATTAATATCGGTTCTGTAGTAGGTGAAGGAACAATGATCGACATGAACGTTGTTCTTGGTGGCCGTGCTACAGTTGGTAAGAACTGTCACATCGGAGCGGGAGCTGTGCTAGCTGGAGTTATTGAACCACCTTCTGCAAAGCCGGTAGTCGTAGAAGATGAAGTTGTAGTGGGAGCGAACGCTGTCATTCTTGAAGGTGTAACAGTAGGAAAAGGCTCTGTTGTAGCTGCAGGTTCAATCGTTACACAAGATGTTCCTCCAAACACTGTTGTAGCCGGAACTCCTGCTAAAGTCATCAAGGAAATTGATGAACAAACTAAAGGGAAAACAGAAATTAAGCAAGAATTGCGTAAACTAGATAACTAATATGATGATGATGAGGCTCTCCCCTTTGGAGGGCCTCATTTTTAAAGAGGTGACAACAGATGAATAGTGAAGCTTTAAAAGAGACGCGAAGAGACCTACATAAAATCCCTGAGCTTGGATTCCAGGAAACAAAAACGCAAGAATATTTATTAAACTTTATCGAGGAGTTGCCACAGGATCATATTGAGGTGAAAAAGTGGCGGACGGGACTTCTGGTTAAAGTACGAGGAACTGATCCCTCAAAAACGATTGCTTACCGGGCTGATATAGATGGATTGCCGATTGTAGAAGAAACGGGGTATCCTTTTGCTTCCACTCATGAAGGTCAGATGCATGCATGTGGACACGATTTCCACATGACGATCGCCCTTGGTAGCCTTGCTCGATTAGCAAAATCCCCGGCTCGTGAACATGTATTATTTCTATTTCAACCTGCAGAGGAAAATCCAGGCGGAGCTCTGCCAATGCTTCAAAGTGAAGAGATGAAGTCGTGGTGGCCAGACGAAATCTTTGCTCTTCATATTGCTCCTGAGCATCCAGTAGGAAGCGTTGCAACTAAAGAAGGGTTGTTATTTGCTAATACGAGCGAGTTGTATATTGACTTTAAAGGAAAAGGTGGTCATGCTGCCTATCCTCATTTAACAAGAGATATGGTGCTTGCAGCGAGCCAATATACGGTTCAGGCGCAATCCATCGTTTCACGAGCTGTTGATCCATTGGATTCAGCCGTTGTGACGATTGGTAAGATTACAGGAGGAACGGTCCAAAACGGAATAGCGGAAACGGCTCGGCTAGAAGGAACGATGAGAACGTTTAAAGCTGATACAATGGATCTTTTGAAGAAGAAGATTGAAGACTTGGCTAAAGGGATTGAATTCAGTCATGATTGTGAAATCTCTATTGACTATGGTTCAAATTATTATCAAGTAAATAATCATGGGGCTTATATAGAGCCTTTTCAACAGATCGTCGAGGATCTTGGCTATACATTTGTAGAATCAAAAGCGGCTATGACAGGGGAAGACTTCGGTTATATGTTAAAAGAGATCCCTGGCTTTATGTTTTGGCTTGGTGTTGATTCAGAATATGGCTTGCATAATGGACGGTTAGAGCCTAAGGAAGAGGCTCTTGAAGTAGGAGTAAACGTTGTAGAACGTACGCTAAGGTCTCTATAAAGGTGTGCGTATACCAATCTTCCTTGTGGACACACTACTCCTTGAAGGACTCGTTCCTAACTAAAAAGGAGGTGGGTTACTTTGGCACGAATTGGTGTAGAAGGTACCCTTTCTGACGTACGTGAAGCGTTACAATCAAAAGGTCACGATACTGTTGAACTTAAAAGTGAGCAGGATACACAAGGCTGTGACTGCTGTGTTATTTCCGGTCAAGATAAAAACGTGATGGGCATGGCGGATGCAGCTATGCAAGGATCTGTTATTAATGCAAACGGAATGACAGCGGATGAGGTATGTCAAGCAGTAGACGCTCGCGGCCAGCAACAATAGAAAATAGCTGAGCCACTTTTGTGGCTCAGCTATTTTTTTTACCTCATGACTCGCGGAGTTTTCTCTTCTTATTCTTGGGGTAGAGTTTCGTGATAGGAGATGACGCTGTAAAGGGAGAGTTCTAATGATTACATTGAATTTATTGTTAGTTGCACTACTGATTGTATTAACGGCCTTTTTTGTTATTAGTGAATTTTCTATTGTAAAGGTACGAAGATCTAAGATTGAATCAAGAGTAAAAGAAGATGACAAAAAGGCAGAGTCTGTTCTGTACTTATTAGATCATTTAGATGACTATCTATCCGCCTGTCAACTTGGTATTACGATCACTTCTTTAGGTCTTGGTTGGTTGGGTGAGCCGACCGTTGATAAGCTGTTGCACCCAATTATTGAACAGTTTCCTATACCTGAGGCTTTAAGTCATACGGTCTCTTTTGCAATTGCCTTTTTCATTATTACATTCTTGCATGTTGTTCTTGGGGAGCTCGCTCCAAAAACGATAGCCATTCAAAAAGCAGAAGCGGTTACGCTTATTGTCGCTAAGCCGCTCATTTGGTTTCATAAAATTATGTTCCCCTTTATATGGTTACTAAATGGGAGTGCGAACATTTTAACGAGGATGCTTGGATTTGCTTCTGCTAATGAATCAGATGAAGTACATTCAGAAGATGAATTGCGCCACATACTTTCAGAAAGTTATGAGCAGGGGGAAATTACGCAAACTGAATATAAATACGTGGATCGGATCTTTGAATTTGATAACAGGACTGCGCGAGAGATTATGGTTCCAAGGACGGAAGTCGTCGTCGTTGATATTAATGACTCGATGAAAGATAACATGGAAATTATGCGAGACGAGCGGTACACGAGATACCCTGTTATTAACGAAGATAAAGATGATATCGTCGGAGTTATTCATATGAAAGAACTATTCTATGACGACTGTGATGAATCGAGTGATATATTATCCTACGTACGTCCTGTCCCGAAGATTTTCGAAAATGTGCCGCTAAGAGATTTGCTTCTAAAAATGCAAAAGGATCATATTCACTTAGCTGTACTTGTTGATGAGTATGGAGGTACCTCTGGTATTGTGACAGTAGAAGATATCTTAGAAGAAATCGTTGGTGAGATTCGGGACGAATTTGATTACGAAGAAGAGTTGCCGATGGATACACTTGAGAACGGTCATAAATTATTAGATGGGAAAATGTCCATTCAAGACGTGAACGATTATTTTGATCTTGATCTTGAGCACGATGAAGTTAATACGATTTCCGGGTGGATGCTGACTCAAAATATCAATGCAGAAGAAGGAACAGAGATTGATGTAAGTGGTTATAGGTTAAAAGTAAAGGATATGGAAGACTCTCATATACAAAAAATTGAGCTATGGAAAATAGAAAGGGAATGAGCAATTTGCTCATTCCCTTTTTGGATTAGCTTTCTTTTTTCTCAATATAAACTTGATGTGGGAAAGGAATTTCAATTCCTGCTTCATCTAGTGCTTCTTTCATTCGTTTACGTAGGTCACGTTCTACAGCCCATTGTTGCATATTTTCCGTTTGACCTAAGACGCGAAGAACAACGTCAGAAGAGCCAAGACTCTGAACGCCCAAAACATTCGGACCATCTTTGAAACGTTCATCGTTTTGAGCAAACTCATCGCATACTTTTTGAAGAACCACCATAGCTTCATCGATATTCTCATCATATGCAATTCCAATATCAACAAGCGCACGCATGTTTCCACGTGAATGGTTGCTAACCGTAGAGATATGACGGTTTGGTACAAAGTTTAATGTACCATCAAAGCTTCTGATCTTTGTTGTACGTAGACCAATCTCTTCGACTACGCCATTCATACCACCAGCTGTTACATATTCGTCCACTTCAACTTGCTTCTCTAATAATAGGAAGAAACCCGTAACGACATCACTCACAAGCCCTTGAGCTCCGAAACCAATAGCCAGACCAATGATTCCAGCACCAGCAATTAATGGAGCAAGGTCAATACTTAGAAGGCCAAAGATTGTTGCAATAAGGATAAAACCTAATACGTAAGAGTAAATATTAATCATGAGCTTTTCTAATGTCTTCGCTCTAGCTTCCGTTAGCTTTTGGTTATTTCCCGCTTTATAAAGAGAGCGTTGGATAAGCTTCTTTCCAATCGGAGAAATAATTAAGTACACAAGTAAGACAAGTACAATTTTCATGGCAATAGTTGCTATATTGACAAAGTCAATATCATTTAGAAAATCAGACATCGTATACTCCTTTCGATATAAACAGTACAATTTTTTTAATACGTTTTCTATCATACCTTAAGGTGGTAGATTCCATCAAATAGAAAGTGGTTCAATTGAGCCTCTATTCTCACTTGGCCTAAGTCAAGAGTTAATGACTCGATCTTTTTAGTTGAGAAACAAGATCTAAGGGAGGAGGAGGGTAAGGACGGAGATTGAAATAAAAATTTTCAAAAAAATAAGTCAAATGGGTGGAAATTTATTTCGGATCCCGATATATTTATATGTACGTGAAAAATTTTACATCAAAAAGGAGGGGTCAATTTGGATACGTTTAAAAAGTTAAAAATGTATTACTTGCCATTCAAGCGATATTTCTTTATTTCCTTATTATTTCTGCTAATTGTAACAGGGGTTACGGTTGTCTATCCAATCGTACTGAAGTACACCATAGATGATATCGTTAAACCTGAACGATATAATCTTATACCATATTTAGCTGCTATTTTCTTTGGACTTATGCTATTAAAAGGAGTAGCGACTTATATTCAACAATACTTAGGAGATTTGTTTGGTATTAAATCGGTTTACACGTTACGTGATGGTCTATATAAGAAACTTCAACGTTTACCATTTCGATATTATGATAATGCGCGAACAGGGGATTTGATGTCTCGTCTGACAGCGGATGTTGAGGCTTTTCGTTTCTTTTTATCATTCGGATTTTCGGAATTTATTCGAATTGTATCTTTAATTGTCATTAGCTTAAGCGTCATGTTCTATTACTCCATTCCACTTGCATTAGTCACGATGGCATCGATGCCGTTTTTAGCGGTGGTGGTTTATCGCTTTGATAAACGCGTCCACCCAGCTTTCAGAGGAATACGGAAGGCATTTGGTCGCTTGAATACTCGTGTTCAGGAGAATATCAGTGGCATGAATACGGTGAAATCATTGTCACGAGAAGACTTTGAGGTTGGTCGATTCACGGATAAGAATGATGATTACCGTCAAAATTACTTGTCCACCTCAAATATATGGGCTAAGTACTTCCCGTTAATGGAATTTATCGGGAATATAAGTGTAGTAGCCTTACTTGGATTTGGTGGATATCTGTATATTCAGGATGAAGTGACAATTGGTGTCCTTGTCGCCTTCTTCAACTTGATCTGGTACATCTTAGGACCTCTTATGAACTTTGGGTTCGTAATTAACTTATTCTCTCAATCCAAAGCTTCAGGGGAACGTTTATTAGAGATTCTAGAGGCATCGGAGGATATTCAAGAAATTCCAGAGGCCATCCGTCAAAAACGTCTGAACGGGCATGTGACCTTTAAGGACGTGACATTATCTTATGAAGAAGATGATGATTCGGCCTTGAAAGATATTAGCTTTGATGCACCTCCAGGGAAGACCGTTGGATTAATCGGAGCCACAGGTTCAGGGAAAACGAGTATTACCCAACTGATCACTCGCTTTTATGAGCCGGAAAAAGGCCAGGTATTAGTAGATGGAAGACCTGTTCAAAATTACGGGCTTAAAGAATTAAGAAGTAATATCGGATTTGTTTTACAAGAGTCCTTCTTATTCTCAACTACCATTAAAGAGAATATTGCTTATGGGAATCCAGAAGCGTCAATGGAGGATATTATTGATGCAGCAAAAAGGGCACAAGCCCATGACTTTATTCTAGAAATGCCAAATGGATACGATACATTGCTAGGGGAGCGAGGCATGGGGCTCTCAGGTGGTCAGAAGCAACGTGTAGCCATTGCTCGTGCGATTTTAATTGATCCGAGTATTCTTGTACTCGATGATGCAACGTCTGCTGTTGATATGGAGACAGAACTTCAAATCCAAAAAGCATTAAAAGAGGTTATGGAAGGCCGCACTACCTTTATCATTGCGCACCGTATTTCCTCTTTAAAACACGCGGATGAGATTCTAGTACTAGAAGACGGTCGAATAGTCGAGCGTGGAGTCCATGACGAACTGTTAGACAACGGAGGTCCATATCAACGGATCTATGATATTCAATACCAGGATAAAGAAGCGATTCTTCAAGCTTCTAATCAAGGATAAGGGGGGAGAGACATGGCGAAAGCACCGAAACAAGAATATAAAAGTCCTCATCTCGAGCGTTTTAAATATACGCAAGATCAGGCCATTGAAAAGCCTTTTAACTGGCAGCAGATGGGGAGAATGCTAGAGTATCTAAAGCCATACTCAAAAAAACTGCTCCCTGCCGCGATCATTGCTATGTTTATATCAACGATCGTAAGACTGATTGTACCTGTATTAATTGGTAAAGTTGCGATTGATCTTGCAATTGAAGAGGAAAATACCAATTTACTTATTCAACTCGTAATCGGTATCTCTATTTTATATATATTAAGTTTTATAGGGAATACGTTACGGATTAAATGGGTGAATATATTAGGACAGAACGTCATTTATGATTTAAGGAAGCACTTATTCTCACACGTCCAACGATTGTCACACAAGTTCTTTGATAATCGATCAGCAGGTTCCATTCTTGTTCGAATTATGAATGATATCAATTCATTACAAGAGCTTTTTACAAACGGAATCATTAACCTCTTAATGGATGTTGTTACATTAGTAGGGATTGTCGTGATCTTGCTTGTATTAAGTCCTAAACTTGCACTAGCAATCATGGTCATCTTGCCAATCATGGTTTTTATTTCAACAAAACTACGCCGAAACATCAGGCGCTCATGGCAAGATGTACGAATTCAGCAATCCCGTCTAAACTCTCACTTAAATGAAAGCATTCAGGGGATTCGCATTACCCAATCATTCTCTCAGGAGAAAGAAAACACGGAATATTTTAATGGGGTAAATAGTGATAACTTTGAATCATGGCGGAATGCCACGAAGAAAAGTGCTATGTTCCGACCGTTCGTTGAGATGAGTAATGCGGTTGGTACGGTCATCCTGATCTCATATGGTGCATTTTTAATTATTAACGACCAGATAACGGTTGGTACATTTGTTACGTTCTCTACGTTTTTAGGAATGTTTTGGGAGCCTATTTCAAGACTCGGACAGATGTATAATCAACTACTTATGGCCATGGCTGCCTCAGAACGAATCTTTGAATTCTTAGATGAAGAACCGAATGTAGAAGATCGGAAAGACGCAGTAGAACTGCCAGATATGAAAGGTCATGTTGAATTTGATCATGTTCGTTTCTCATATGATGAGGATCGTGTAGCCTTACATGATATTTCCCTAGAGATTAAGCAAGGTCAAACTGTAGCGCTTGTAGGTCATACAGGAAGCGGGAAGTCCACAATCGCTAATCTGATTAGCCGCTTTTACGATCCTACTGATGGATCAGTTAAGATCGATGGAAATGACTTAAGAAACGTTAAGTTAAACAGTGTGCGTCAGCAAATTAGTGTCGTTCTTCAAGATACGTTTATCTTCTCTGGTACGATTATGGAGAACATTCGCTTTGGACGCCCTGATGCTACAGATGAAGAAGTCATGGAATCTGCTAAAGTAGTAGGTGCGGATGATTTCATTCAACGTCTCGCTAATGGTTATGAAACAGAGGTAGAAGAGCGTGGGAATATTCTTTCTGCCGGAGAGCGTCAACTGTTATCCTTTGCGCGTGCTTTACTAGCGGATCCGAAAATCTTGATATTAGACGAAGCAACTTCGTCCATTGATACAGAGACAGAAGTGAAAATTCAAAACGCATTGAACCGATTATTAAAAGGGCGAACAGCCATTATAATTGCTCACCGTCTATCTACGATTCGTGATTCTGACAATATTATTGTGCTAGAGCATGGACGTATTTTAGAACAAGGCAATCATAGTGAGTTAATGGAGCTCAAAGGGGAATACTTTGAGCTCGTTAAAACACAATTCCAGATGCTCGATGCTATGTAACAAAGAAACTCTAACCTCATTAGGTTAGAGTTTTTTTATGGAGATCACTCTTAATAAATGAGTTTGTGAAATATGTCACAAAACTGTCATTCGTACATTCCCAAAGAAAATGAATGAGGGTTTATACTATAACTACATTGGAAATAGGGTAAAGAGCCCATAACGATAAATGAACCAAATGGTTTAATACATGAAGGGGGTCAGGCACAATGGAATTAGATAGTGCCATGATGAGCCGGATGTTAACAAGCTTAACTCTGGTTTTCCATATTATTTTTGCCACGGTAGGTGTCGGGATTCCTGTTATGATTTCGATTGCGGAATTTGTGGGAATTAAAAAGAAAGACCCTAACTACACGCTGCTTGCAAGACGTTGGACACGAGGATTTACGATTACAGTAGCTGTCGGGGTTGTAACGGGGACAGCTATTGGATTACAGCTTTCATTATTGTGGCCTAGCTTTATGCAAGTTGCGGGAAATGTCATTGCTCTGCCACTGTTTATGGAAACCTTTGCTTTTTTCTTTGAAGCTATATTCTTAGGGGCTTATTTATATACGTGGGATCGTTTTAAGAATCCGATCTATCACTGGTTACTCTCTATACCTGTTATTATCGGATCGACCATGTCGGCCTTCTTTATTACAACGGTCAATGCTTTTATGAATACACCTCAAGGGTTTGAATTAGAAGGCAGAACGTTAACCTCCGTTGATCCACTTGCAGCGATGTTCAATCCGGCTACACCAACAAAGGTGTTCCACGTGGTGACATCAAGCTACTTAACGTCAGCTGCCATATTAGCAGCGATCGCTGCTTTTGCTATTTTAAAGAAGAAGTCGTCAGCTTATCATAAAAAAGCTTTAAAGCTTACGATGGTAGCGACTTTTATATTCGCGATCATGACAGCAGTGGCGGGGGATTTGTCTGCTAAATTCCTTGCAGATGAACAACCAGAGAAATTAGCTGCTGCTGAATGGCACTTTGAAACAGAAGAGAAAGCAGACCTGGTTGTATTTGGTACCTTAAATGAGGATAATGAAGTACAAAATGCTATTCGATTACCAAATGCCTTGAGCTTTTTAGCACACGGATCTTTTGATAGTGAAGTAACAGGACTAAATGAGTTTCCTGAAGATGAAACACCACCACTTTGGATTCACTATATGTTTGATTTAATGGTGATGCTTGGCATGTATGCCTTAGGAGTATCGTTCTTGTATCTGCTATTAACTAAGATTAAGAAATGGAATCAACACAACAAATGGATACTTTGGTTGATTGTCATTAATGGTCCAGGAGCGATGTTAGCAGTGGAATTTGGTTGGATCTTTGCAGAAGTTGGTCGTCAACCATGGATTCTGAGAGGATTTATGAAGGTAGCAGAAGGAGCAACTACCTCTCCTAATGTTGGGTGGATGTTCTTATTATTCTTAGCTTTATATATCGTTCTTGGTATAGGGGCTGTATCTGTACTAAGGAAAATGTTCAAACACAATCCTGCCGAACTTGAGTTAGAAAAACGGTATCCTCAGGTAGAGAAAGGTGGGGATCTTAAATGAGCTATGAAATGATTGGGATCACAGTCTTATGGATCTTTTTATATGGTTATCTAATCGTAGCATCTGTGGATTTTGGGGCAGGTTTCTTTGCTTATTATGCGAAAGTCACCAAACAAGACCACATCATTAACCAACTTATTAGTCGCTATTTATCACCTGTATGGGAAGTTACGAACGTGTTCTTTGTCTTCTTTTTCGTGGGGCTCGTCGGTTTCTTCCCTGATTCAGCCTATTATTTTGGTCAGTCCCTTCTTATACCTGGTAGTATTGCCATTGTGTTATTAGCTATTCGAGGATCATTTTACGCTTTTGAAAACTATGGGTCTAAAAAGAGTAATGTCTTCATGTTTTTATATGGCGCCACAGGATTACTCATTCCGGCCTCACTCTCAACAGCTATGACCATCTCAGAAGGTGGCTTTATAGAGGAAACGGATAATGGGGTACGCCTATTAACGGGTGAATTGTTAACAAGTCCATATTCATGGAGCGTTGTCTTTTTAGCGATTGTATCTGTTTTGTTTATTAGTGCAGCATTTTTAACTTTTTATGCTTCAAAAGCAAATGATCAACCTGCGCTTGAATTGATGAGGAAATACACCCTGTTCTGGGGTTCTCCTACAATCATTGCAAGTTTAACGACCTTCATTGCAATGAGCCAGCATAACCATCGCCACTTTGAAAATATGCTTGATTTGTGGTGGATGTTTGGTTTAAGTGTAGCTTTTTTCTTAGGCGCGCTATTATTGATCTATCAACAAAAACGATATGGACTAGCGTTTATATTTGTGATGTTTCAATTCTTCTTTGCCTTTTTCGGTTATGGAGCAGGGCATCTACCATATCTATTAGAACCTTTTATTACTATTGAAAGTTCGGTTACGAATGAAACAATGGGTCTGGCATTAGTGATTGTCTTTATTGCTGGACTGTTATTGCTCATACCTTCCTTAATCATGCTCATGCGTATGTTTTTATTTGATGCAGAGTATGTGAAGGGGAAGAAATAATGCTTTACATGAAGGACGAAATCAAACCGGTTTCGTCCTTTTTTATGAGACAGTTTTACCCATTGATCCATTTCTTTCTTTACTCATCTACACAATCTTTCTTTTATTAAACGTTGTGTGGTAATATGATGAAAGGTAAAGTGAAAGATTGGGGGAACTGGCATGAAGAAAGAGTATGCTGTAATTGGCCTGGGTCGATTTGGCGGTAGTATTTGTAAAGAACTAAGCCGTGAAGGAATGGAAGTATTGGCGATAGACGTCGATGAAGATAAGGTGAATGAATACAAAGATATCGCCTCTCACGCCGTCATAGCTGATTCAACAGATGAGAACGTATTAAAAGAACTTGGAATACGAAATATAGATCACGTCATCGTTGCGATTGGTGACAATATTCAAGCAAGTATTCTTAGCACACTGATGTTGAAAGAACTTGGAATTAAGAAGATCACTGTAAAGGCTCAAAACGACTACCATGAAAAAGTTTTAAATAAAATCGGGGCAGACCAGGTTGTTCACCCTGAGCGGGATATGGGGAAACGGATTGCTCATAACATCATATCGAATAACGTCTTGGATTATTTGGAGTTATCTGATGACCATTCTGTTGTGGAAGTGAAAGCAGGCGAGAAAATGATTGGCAATACGCTTGTTGACTTAGATATCCGTGCTCGTTATGGATGTAACGTTGTAGGTATTAAACGCAACAAAGAAATTAATGTATCTCCACTTGCTTCAGAAGTTATTTTAGAAGGAGATGTTCTAATCATTATCGGAGAAGATAAGGATATCTCTCGTTTTGAGAAAAACCTTGTGGTCGAAGACGATGACTAATGATCATAAAAATTTTGAAGAGGATGGCACTCTTATCTGGAGTGCTGTCTTTTTTTTATCATAAAAAAGTTTCTTATATCCTCATAACGGGCATAGCATAAAGGTACTGTACTTAGAAAGGATGAATCGCTATGTTCGCAAAGAGAACTGGAGAAATCGTTACAAATTTACTTATAGATGATTGGGGGATCGACCATATTTATGGAATGCCTGGTGATTCCATAAACGAACTAATGGATGATCTCAGAAGTCGTCAGGAAGACCTGAAATTCATTCAAGTACGTCACGAAGAAGTAGGAGCACTTGCAGCATCATCCTATGCCAAGTTAACAGGCAATATTGGAGTTTGCTTATCCATTGGGGGCCCTGGTGCTGCTCACTTGGTAAATGGCCTTTATGATGCCAAAGCTGACCGGGCTCCTGTCCTTGCTTTAGTTGGACAAGTACCAAGTGATGAAGTAGGTACAGGTGCTTTCCAAGAAGAGAATCTAGAGCGTATGTTTGACGGAGTGGCTGTATTTAATAAACGTGTTCAGAGTGCGGAACAATTACCTGATTTGGTCAACCAAGCTCTAAGGGAAGCCTATGTTAACAACGGTGTGTCCGTACTAGTGATTCCAGATGATCTTTCTGCTGTAAAGCAAAAATATGAAGAGAAGCTAACTTCTCCTGTGCATGCGAAAACTGAAGTTTTTCCTTCTGAAAAGTCTCTTATGGAAGCGAAAGAGGCGATAGCCCAATCTAAAAAACCTGTTATCCTGGCAGGTAAAGGGGCGGCACATGCTCAGGATGAATTAGTGAAATTTGCGGAAACGATTCACTCACCGGTTATCCTGTCGTTGCTTGCAAAAGGAGTTCTGCCAGACAATCATCCACTATGCATGGGGCAACATGGACAGATTGGGACTCAGCCAGCCTATAATGCTATTATGGAAGCTGATTTACTATTACTCATCGGTACATCGTTCCCTTACCGAGATTTTCTTCCTAAAAATACGAAAGCCATTCAGATTGATGTTGACCCGAGTAAAATCGGGAAACACTATCCTGTGCAAATTGGTTTGGCAGGACGAACGGCTGATACATTGCACTGGTTAAATGATCATATTGAAACAAAAGACAATCAGGATCATTTAGAAAAATATCAAAAGCAAATGGAGAAATGGCGCATTAGCATGCAAATGCAAAAGCGTGAACATACAGATCCTATAAACGGCCCTCAAGTAATGTATGAATTAGAGAAAGTGATGCCTGAGGACGCTATTATTTCAAGTGATGTAGGAAATGTTACGGTTTGGGTCGCTAGGTATCTATCAATGGTTCGTCAGAAAATGATTATTTCAGGTTGGCTAGCTACGATGGGATGTGGGCTACCTGGAGCTATTGCTGGTCAAATGGCTTATCCGGATCGTCAATCCATTGCGATCTGTGGAGACGGTGGTTTTGCGATGAACATGCAAGACTTTATTACAGCTGTGAAGTATAAGCTTCCACTCAAAGTGATCGTCCTGAATAATAGTAAGATCGGGATGATTCAATATGAACAAGAGGCCATGGGTCATCTTCATTATGCGACAGAACTTGGTGATATGGACTTCGCTAAGTTTGCAGAGAGCTGTGGTGGTGAAGGCTATCGTGTTGATAAACGAGAAGACCTTGAACCGGCTATGCAAAAAGCGTTTTTATCTGATAAGCCAGCGATTATCGATGTAACTATTGAAGATCAGGCTCCTTTACCAGGTAATATTGGGTATGAACAAGCCGTTCACTACACGGAGTATTTAATTAAAGAATTCTTTGAAAGCGGAAAAATTGAACTTCCTCCTTTGAAAACAGGAGCGAAACGCTTATTGAATTAAGGGTTTAAAAAAGTACAGAGCTTACATAGCTCTGTACTTTTTTGTTGATATTTGGATATATGTTTTCTCGGATTATATAAAGAAAGCCCCCATCCAAAAGGATGGGGGCTGTTGTATGACATAATTGGTTTATTATAAACCGTTTAAGAGGGGATCTTACACTTCCATAATGATAGGTAAGACCATTGGTTTACGCTTCGTTTTCTCGTAAAGGAATGGCGCGATGGTGTCTGTGATTTCGTTCTTAATCTCAGACCACTGAGTTGTGCGTCGTTCCATAACTTTATCAAGATGCTTAGAAACAATTTTTTGAGCTTCGTTGATAAGGTCTTCTGATTCTCTCATGTAAACGAACCCGCGGGATATGATGTCAGGTCCTGAAGCAATTTTGAATTCTTTCATATTAATGCTTACGACAACTATTACAAGTCCTTCTTCAGAAAGGATGCGTCGATCGCGAAGAACGATGTTACCAATATCACCGATTCCGCTGCCATCTACATAGATTGAGCCAGATGGAATTTTACCAGCGATCATAGCATTATCTTTACCAAGGGCAAGAACATCACCGTTGTCTGCGATAAAGCAATCACTTGGGTCCATTCCGATTTCTTGAGCTAATTTAGCGTGCTGTTTCTGCATTCGGAATTCTCCGTGGATTGGCATGAAGAATTTCGGTTGAATTAAACGCAGCATGAGTTTTTGCTCTTGCTGACCACCATGACCAGAGGTATGGATGTCATTTAATGGACCATGAATAACTTCTGCACCAGCACGATATAGCATGTTAATAACACGACTTACACTTACGGTGTTCCCTGGAATAGGGGAAGAGGAGAATACTACAGTGTCTCCTGGCATAATTTGAATCTGGCGGTGTGTGCCGTTTGCGATACGTGATAATGCAGCCATTGGCTCACCTTGAGAACCCGTACATAGAATCGTAACTTCATGTGCAGGAAGACGATTAATTTGTGATGGCTCTACAAACGTATCTTTTGGAGCGTTAATATAGCCTAATTCTATTCCAATATTAATAGAGGATTCCATACTACGTCCAAAAACAGCTACTTTACGATTATGTTGAACGGATGCTTCTACAACTTGTTGTAGCCTGTGGATGTTCGAAGCGAAGGTTGCAAAGATTACACGACCTTTTACTTTCGTAAAGATATCGTTAATGCTTTCGCCTACGCGACTTTCAGATAGTGTGAAATCAGGGATTTCACTGTTTGTACTGTCAGATAAAAGGCAAAGCACGCCTTCTTTTCCGATCTCTGCCATCTTTTGCAGATTTGCAGGCTCGCCCACAGGCGTAAAGTCGAACTTGAAATCTCCAGTGTGAACAACGTTCCCTGGAGGGGTTTTTACAACGATACCATAGGAGTCAGGAATACTGTGAGTCGTACGGAAGAATGTCACAGACGTTTTACGGAATTTAACGATTTCATCCTCTTGGATGGTATGAAGTTTCGCATTTCGTAAAAGACCATGCTCTTCTAACTTGTTCTTAATTAATCCGATCGCTAATTTGCCACCGTAGATCGGGATATTTAATTCGCGAAGCAAATATGGAATCCCGCCTATGTGGTCTTCGTGGCCGTGGGTAATGAATAACCCTTTAATTTTATCTTGGTTTTGCACTAAGTAAGTGTAGTCTGGGATAACGTAGTCAATTCCTAGAAGCTCATCCTCAGGAAACTTAATTCCTGCATCGATCAGGATGATCTCGTCTTGGAATTGCACGCCGTACGTATTTTTACCGATCTCACCTAGACCGCCTAGTGCAAATACAGCGGTTTGGTCGTTTTTAACAAATTTCATGAGTTAAAGATTCTCCACTTGGAAATCTTCAGATTGTTGTTCATATTCTAAGTGCTCTTCATTTAACACTTGAACATATTCAATATTGATATTGCGATCGGCCAGTTTTGTTCGTACTTCACGTTCTGTTTCTGCTTCTACATAGAGACTCTTGGTTCGTTCTCGAACAGGAGCTTCTTCAGCCCTTTCTTGAAATAATACTTTAAAGATCATAATTATAAATCTCTCCTAACTTCCTAGTAATTTCCGTATTCTTGTCCTGTAAATATAATAGCACGTTTTGCACCTATATGGTAACAATAGAATGTTTTAGCTAAGAGATTGTAGTAATCCACCGCATCATAAAGTGAAAGCTTAAGCATATAATTTTCGACTCAAGATATCTTTCCAACGATTTCTAAGCTTTTTCTTCAAACGTTTTAACATTATGTCATACAACTCCTTTCCTTATACGAAGAAAAGCTGTAAAAAAACGTTTAGCCGACCATATCCCTCTTGTCTCTAGTATAGTACCTTTTAAGCGAGAATTGAATAGATAGGTTAAAGAGAATTTTACTTTTTCTTATTCTTTTCCGTAGTATGCTCTATAAAATAGTTCTTTACGGGTGTTTTTCAGAGATTATTTTAATCGATTGAAATTGGGTGAATATTCCTTTACATTTAAAGGGTTTAGGGAGGGGGAGAAAGATGAAAAGATTGTATGTAGGGTTATTTACTCTTTCCCTTATATGGGGAACATCTTTTCTATTTATTAAAGTGCTGGTCTCATCTATGTCTGTATGGGAAGTGGTCTTCTGGAGATGTACATTTGGTGCTGTCGTGTTGTGGGGGATTTATGCTTTTGAAGGCAAGCAAACATTGTCGAAGCTTCCTTGGGGGTCGCTCCTTTTAGTTGGTCTTACGAATAATGCTTTACCATGGGGGCTTATTGCTTTAAGTGAAACCTCCATCACGTCGAGTTTGGCATCTGTCTTAAATGCAACAACGCCATTATGGGCGGGACTCATAGGATTACTATTCTTTGGAGTTCGGATCAGAGGGAGGCAATGGTTTGGCATTGCTATTGGTTTCATTGGAATCATGGTGCTTGTGGACCCGGGAGAGGTCGGTTTTGTTCGAAATGGATTAGCCGGTACACTTACCATGATAGTAGCTGCCATCTGCTACGGATTTTCATCTCAGTACATAAAGAAAAATCTAAATGATGTATCGGCAGTAACTGTAGCCGCTATTACGTTAACCTTCTCTGCTATGTACGCATTCATATTTACTAGTATTAGTGGTACTATGAATTGGAGTTTAGTCACCACCCCGTCTATTTTTGGTTCATTAATAGGTCTTGGAGCATTTGGATCTGGCCTGGGTATTTACATTTTCTATTACCTGATCCAAAAAGGTTCTGCTGAATTTGCTACTATGGTTACCTATCTTGTGCCTGTCACAGCTTTGTTATGGGGATCTATTTTTCTGGAGGAGAGAATCAAGGTAAGTATGGTGGTTGGTCTAGCTTTCGTATTAATGGGCGTATATTTGGCTCAAGAAAAGAGGAAAAAGCAAAGGGGGAAACATCATGAGCAACAAACTCGTGTTTCTTGACATTGATGGCACCATTGTCGATCATAATAAAAAAATCCCTGAAGAAACGAAGAAGTCTATAGCACTGCTGCAGCAAAAAGGGATAGAGGTAGCTATTGCAACAGGGCGAGCTCCATTTATGTTTGCAGATTTAAGAGAAGAGCTCGGAATTCATTCCTATATTAGTTTTAATGGTCAATATGTGGTCCATGAAGGGAACGTAATCTATGAGAACCCTTTACTAGAGGGGGAGTTAGAGGCGCTGTATGATCAAGCCATTCAATCGGGACACCCAATGGTATTCTTGAACGAAGCGGGTATGAGAGCATCTGAAAGTGATCACACGCACATTACCGATAGTATTGGAAGCTTGAAGTTACCTTATCCTGAAATCGATCCCGAATTTTATAAAGGCAAATCCATTTATCAAGCCCTGCTATTTTGTAAGCATGGTGAAGAAGATAGGTACAAGGAAGAACCTCGTCAGCTAGATTTTATTAGATGGCATGATTATTCTATTGATGTGATTCCAGAGGGCGGTTCCAAAGCAGAAGGAATCAAGCATTTCATGAATGCGTTAGGCGTAGACCAACAGCACACGTACGCATTTGGAGATGGCTTAAACGACCGTGAAATGCTAGGGTTTGTAGCAAATGGAATTGCTATGGGCAACGCTTCAGACGAGATAAAAGCTGTAGCAAATTATGTGACGAAAAATGTTGATGAAAATGGGCTATCTCATGGGTTTAGGTTAGTTGGATTATTAGAAGATGAATGAGTGGAAGCACCTTTAACAAGGTGCTTCTTTTTGTTTTAGTTGATGATTATAGTTCAGATCATCCCTTTGTTATGAAAAGGGTTTAATTTTACATGAGACGGGGATTACATGGAAAGGTAGTTATTCTAGTAAAAAAACGCCCTGAAAAGTTCCAGGACGTTTATGAGCAGTCACTTATAGGGTTGTTGTAATAGGTTGGTAACGCACCATTCTATTATGAATCAATAACAGATGCGTTTTCCGGCTCCTGGAATGGGTTATCTTTATTAATATGATCATAAAACATAATGCCATTTAAATGATCGATTTCATGTTGGAATACGATTGATGCCATTCCACGAAGACGAAGTTTCACTTCATTGCCTTCAAGGTCCGTACCTTTTACGGTGATTCGTGCATAACGTGGAACGTAACCTGGCACGTCGCGATCAACGGATAGACATCCTTCACCTGATGATAAGTATGCTTTTTCAACAGAGTGGCTAACAATCCTTGGATTAAAAAGACCGTAGCTGTACAGTTTATCATCGAAATCCGTGAAGTGGACGGCTAACATTCTTTTGGCTACATTAATCTGCGGTGCAGCAAGTCCAACGCCAGCGCGTAAGTTATATTGTGCTGCAAGCTCATCATCTTGACTGTTTTTTATAAATTGAAGCATTTCTTCTAACGTTTTTTGTTCTTCTTCAGTAGGAGGTAATGTAACCTCATCTGCTACTTCGCGTAGAACCGGGTGTCCTTCGCGAACAATATCATCCATCGTTATCATAAGATTTTACACAATCCTTTCTAGCTTGTTCATAATGTATAGTGTACCACATTTAAAGGGTACTATGGAACTTTAGCATCATCAGAGGCATGATTACTTAATTACTGCATAAAGTACCAAAGAATCATTCTATAAGATTCTATGCATAGTTGTAACAGTTTTGTAACTTTTTGCTTAATGAATATGATATACTGGTGAAGATTCTTCCAATTCCGGGAGAATGAAACGCCTTAAGGAGGAAATACACATTGCGCTTAGGAAAATTAATCTCTGTATTGTTATTATCTGCTGTCCTTCTCACTGCGTGTAATAATGGTCCATCTGCTGCTGAAAAAATATATGACCATCTAGAACAAGCTGTGACATTAGAAGATGCGTTTGAGGACCAGCAAGATCCACTAGTTCAGCTTGAGCAACAAGAAACTGAACTTTACAACAAAATTATTAACCTTGGTATGAAAGACTTTGACAAGATCAAAGAATTATCCGAAGAAGCGTTGTCGGTTGTTGAACAACGTCAGGAAAAGCTTGAAGTTGAGAAAGAAAGTATAGAGTCAGCTAAGGAAGAATTCGATAATGTAGAATCTCTTATTGAAGACCTGGAGGCTGAAGAAGCTCAACAGAAGGCAAAAGAGATGGTAGATGCGTTCAACAAACGCTACGAAGCTTATCAGGAATTCTATAATGCATATGAAGAATCCAACAAGCTTGATCAAGAACTTTATACCATGTTCCAAGACAAAGAACTTACACAAGAGAAACTAGAAGAACAAGTTAACAAGATCAACAAGAGTTATGAAACGGTTATCGAGAAAAACGATCAATTTAACAAACTAACAAAAGAGTATAACGAATTGAAAAAAGAGTTTTACGAAGTAGCCGATCTAAATATCGATTTTGATCAGTCTTCCTCAGAAGATGAACAACCATCTGACTCGTCTGATGATTCTTCAGAAGAAAAACAAGATAAAGAATCAAGCGACAATCAATCAGATGAAGATCAGAAAGACGAACAATAAGCTGTCCTTATAAGGACAGCTTTTTCTATGCCATTAAAGGAGCAGGAGCGTAAACCTTAAAAGGAATGCAAGAAACTGTTATTGATACAGTGATAAAATAAAACTGATACAGATATGGGAGCATTTGGTTTAATAAAATTCGTTTATAGTTAAAAATCGAATTATTCGGTAGTGGGAACAAAGTGTTTGACGAAATAGTTATTCATGAGCTAAACTACTAAGTGTTGAAAAAGTTGTACCATTACTTTTTGCCAGACGTATGAAACAGATACTTATTTAAGCTGCTATAAAACGATTATGTTCCTCGTTGCGAGGGTAAACATTATAAGAGCAAATTCGGTACACATTTTTTTAGCTTTTGGGAAAGCTAATAAAAGTAAATTTTAATATTGGATAAGAAAGGAAGAGGTGAAGAACTTTGAAACGAACGATCGAAAATGTTGAAAACCAATTTGAAACGTTTCAAATCTTAAACGAAGACGGCGAAGTTGTTAACCAAGACGCTATGCCTGAACTTTCGGATGAAGATTTACAAGAGTTAATGCGCCGTATGGTGTACACTCGTATTCTTGACCAACGCTCTATTGCGTTAAACCGTCAAGGTCGCTTAGGATTCTACGCTCCAACAGCTGGACAGGAGGCTTCTCAATTAGGAAGTCACTTTGCTATGGAGAAAGAAGACTTCTTACTACCAGGATATCGTGATGTGCCTCAGTTAATCTGGCATGGCCTTCCACTTTACCAAGCATTCCTATTCTCTCGTGGTCATTTCCACGGTAACCAAATGGGCGATGTTAATGCAGTAAGCCCTCAAATCATCATCGGTGCTCAAATCACACAAACTGCTGGTGTTGCACTAGGTATGAAGAAGCGCGGTAAGAAAAACGTTGCTGTAACGTACACAGGTGACGGTGGTGCTTCTCAAGGTGACTTCTATGAAGGTATGAACTTTGCTGGTGCATTTGGTGCTCCTGCAATCTTCATCGTACAGAACAACCGCTATGCAATCTCAGTCCCTGTTGAAAAGCAGTCTGCTGCTCAAACAATTGCTCAAAAAGCTGTTGCTGCAGGTATTGAAGGTGTGCAGGTTGACGGTATGGACGTACTTGCTGTTTATAAAGCTACACAAGATGCTCGTGAGCGTGCAATTAACGGCGAAGGTCCGACTCTTATCGAAACATTAACGTACCGTTATGGTCCACACACAATGGCTGGTGACGATCCTACTCGTTACCGTGTTGAAGATGAAGAAAACGAATGGGAAAAGAAAGACCCATTAGTTCGCTTCCGTAAATTCTTAGAATCTAAAGACCTATGGTCTGAAGAGAAAGAAAACGAAGTAATTGAAAACGCAAAAGAAGAAATCAAAGCTGCTATTAAGAAAGCAGACGAGCAACCTAAACAAAAGGTTACTGACCTTATTTCTCTAATGCATGAAGAACTTCCACAGAACTTACAAGATCAAATGGAAGAATATAAAGAAAAGGAGTCGAAGTAAGCCATGGCACAAATGACAATGATCCAAGCTATTACTGATGCAATGCGCACAGAGCTTAAAAATGATGAAAACGTGCTAATCTTCGGTGAAGACGTTGGTCAAAACGGCGGAGTATTCCGTGCGACTGAAGGTCTTCAAGCTGACTTTGGCGAAGATCGCGTATTTGACACACCACTAGCCGAGTCTGGTATTGGCGGTATGTCAATTGGTCTTGCACTTCAAGGTTTCCGCCCGGTACCTGAGATTCAGTTCTTTGGTTTCGTATTTGAAGTAATGGACGCAATTAGCGGTCAAATGGCACGCTACCGTTACCGTTCTGGTAATTCTTATAACATGCCTGTAACGATCCGTTCTCCATTCGGTGGTGGTGTACACACACCTGAACTACACGCAGACTCTTTAGAAGGACTTATGGCACAACAGCCTGGACTAAAAGTTGTTATCCCATCAACTCCATATGATGCGAAAGGACTTCTGATTCAGTCTATTCGTGACAATGATCCAGTTATCTTCCTTGAGCATATGAAACTTTACCGTTCATTCCGTGGGGAAGTACCTGAAGAAGCGTACACGATTGATCTTGGAAAAGCTGACGTTAAACGTGAAGGTAAAGACGTTACTCTAGTAGCATACGGTGCTATGGTTCACTCTGCACTTAAAGCAGCTGAACAGTTAGAAAAAGACGGCGTAGACGCTGAAGTAATTGACTTACGTACAGTAAGCCCAGTAGATTATGAAACAATCATCGAATCCGTTGAGAAAACAAACCGTGTTGTAGTGATTCAAGAAGCTCAAAAGCAAGCGGGTATCGCTGCACAAGTAGCTTCTGAAATTCAAGAGCGTGCGATTCTACACCTAGAAGCTCCAGTTCTACGTGTTGCAGCACCTGACACAGTTTATCCATTCTCTTCAGCTGAGGAAGTTTGGTTACCAAACCATAATGACATCCTTGACAAAGTAAACACAGTAATGAACTTTTAATCCAACCCACGATAGGAGGGAATCATAATGGCTTACGAATTTAAGCTACCGGATATCGGTGAAGGTATCCACGAAGGCGAAATCGCAAAATGGTTTGTAAAAAAAGGTGACGAAGTTAAAGAAGACGATGTTCTTTGCGAAGTCCAAAACGATAAAGCAGTTGTAGAAATCCCTTCTCCAGTTGATGGTACGGTAACAGACGTTCACGTTGACGAAGGTGAAGTTACAACTGTAGGTACGGTTATTATTACATTTGACGCACCTGGTTATGAAGACAACACGGGTGGTTCTGATGAAGGTTCTAAAGAAGAGGAGAAGCAAGAAGAGGCTCCTAAAGAAGAATCTGCTCAAAACGATCAAGGACAAGAACCAGCTGCACAAGATGACGAAGCAAGCGACAAGCGCGTTATTGCAATGCCATCTGTTCGTAAATACGCTCGTGAAAACAACGTAAACATCGCGAAAGTATCTGGGTCTGGTAAAAACAGTCGTGTGCTTAAAGAAGACATTGATGCTTATCTAAACGGCGGTCAAGCGACTGAAGCAGCAGAAGCAGACGAAACTCCAGCTCAAGAAGAAGCAGGAACTCAAGCTCAGGCTGCACCTCAGGGTCAGTATCCAGAAACTCGTGAGAAAATGAGTGGTATGCGTAAAGCGATCTCTAAAGCAATGGTTAACTCTAAGCAAACAGCTCCTCACGTTACGCTTATGGACGAAGTTGACGTAACTGAGCTAGTTGCTCACCGTAAGAAGTTCAAACAAGTTGCTGCAGATCAAGATATCAAACTTACGTATCTTCCATATGTTGTACGTGCGCTAGTTTCTACACTTAAGAAGTATCCAATTCTAAATACTTCTCTTGATGATGAAACTCAAGAAATCGTGCATAAGCATTACTACAACATCGGTATTGCTGCAGACACAGACAAAGGTCTTGTAGTACCAGTTGTTAAAGATGCTGACCGTAAGTCAATCTTTGGTATTTCTTCTGAAATCAATGAATTGGCAGGAAAAGCACGTGATGGTAAACTATCAGGTGAGGAGATGAAAGGCGCTTCTTGCACAATCACTAACATTGGTTCTGCTGGTGGTCAGTGGTTCACTCCAGTTATCAACCACCCAGAAGTTGCAATCCTTGGTATTGGCCGTATTGCAGAAAAACCAGTTGTTAAAGATGGCGAAGTAGTCGTAGCTCCGGTTCTTGCTTTATCTCTAAGCTTTGACCACCGTCTAATCGATGGTGCAACTGCACAGAATGCAATGAACCAAATCAAACGTTTACTGAACGATCCACAACTAATCATGATGGAGGCGTAATCGTATGGTAGTAGGAGATTTTCCAATCGAACTTGACACACTTGTTGTCGGTGCTGGACCTGGTGGCTATGTAGCTGCGATCCGTGCCGCTCAAGAAGGTCAAAACGTAACAATCGTAGACAAAGGTAATCTTGGTGGTGTGTGTTTAAACGTTGGGTGTATCCCTTCTAAAGCACTTATCCAAGCTGGTCACCGCTATGAGCACGCTCAAGGTGCTGACGAAATGGGAATTAAAACAGAAAATGTTTCTGTTGATTTCTCTAAAGTCCAAGAGTGGAAAGGCCAAGTTGTAAACAAACTGACTAGCGGTGTTGAAAGCCTTCTTAAAGGTAACAAAGTAGACATCGTAAAAGGTGAAGTATTCTTCGTAGACAAAAACACTGTACGTGTAATGGACGAAAAGAATGCTCAAACGTATACGTTCAACAACTGTATTATTGCAACAGGTTCTCGTCCGATCGAGCTTCCTACATTCAAATACAGCGAACGTGTTATCCATTCCACAGGTGCTCTTAACCTTGATGAGATTCCTGAGAAAATGGTTGTTATCGGTGGTGGGTATATCGGTACTGAACTTGGTACTGCATATGCAAACTTCGGTACAGAAGTTACAATCCTTGAAGGTCAAGACGACATTCTTCTAGGTTTCGAAAAACAAATGCGTCAGCTTGTTAAAAAGAACCTTAAGAACAAGGGTGTTAACATCGTTACAAATGCTATGGCTCAAGGTGTTGAGGAAACAGATAGCGGCGTAAAAGTAAGTTACGAAGCTAAAGGTGAAACTCAAACAGTTGATGCTGACTACGTTCTTGTAACAGTAGGTCGTAAACCTAACACAGACGAGCTTGGCTTAGAACAAGCTGGTGTGGAAATGGACGATAAAGGTTTAATCAAAATTGATAAGCAGTGTCGTTCTAATGTAGACAACATCTACGCTATCGGTGATATCGTTGCTGGACCTCCACTTGCTCACAAAGCATCTTACGAAGGTAAGATTGCAGCTGAAGCAATCAGTGGTCATGCAGCAGAAATTGATTACCATGGTATCCCAGCTGTTGTGTTCTCTGAACCAGAACTTGCAAGCGTTGGTTATACAGAGCAAGAAGCAAAAGACGCTGGTTATGACGTGAAAGCTGCCAAGTTCCCATTCGCTGCGAACGGTCGCGCGCTTTCTCTTAATAACACAGATGGCTTCTTGAAACTTGTAACACGTAAAGATGACGGTCTTGTAATTGGTGCTCAAATCGCTGGTGCTAACGCTAGTGACATGATTGCTGAGCTAGGCTTAGCGATCGAGACAGGCATGACTGCAGAAGACTTAGCTCTTACAATCCATGCTCACCCAACTCTTGGTGAGATCTCTATGGAAGCTGCAGAAGTGGCTCTTGGTAAACCAATTCACACAGTTTAATTTTCATATATTAAAACCCTGACCATTTTGGTCAGGGTTTTTTTAGGTTTATTTTGTTTTAGGGAAAAGTTCAATGAAGCGTATTTAGGCTTCCTGTTGTTGGATAGAGTTAAAGAAAATAAAAAGAAAAACGTTACCGAATTGGTAACGTTTTTAGGAAGGGGGGCGTGTATTCATGGAATCATTTAAGACTTTAAGAATGTCGTGTTTAGCTTTTTTTCCAGAAACCGTTGCTAGTGTATTTCCTTCTTTCTGTATGACTAGTGCAGGATATTGCTGAATCCTTTTTCGCTCTTTAGCCTCAGTGGTTGAAGCTGTTTTGGTTAAAGTTATGGGGGAGGTATCTTCCCTTCTTGATAATTTTAATTCTAAAAGTGCGTTAATATATTCTTCTTCTAGCTCTATAGTAGACTGATTTGAGTAAAAGAAAACCTCAAAATCATCTTTAGGATTCATCTTATATATATCTATGGATGAATCCTTTTGGTCCGTACAAGAGCCAGTAAATAGGACTAATACAAATGCCAATGGGAGCCACTTGATGCTCAAGACATGCTTCACCTACCTACATGCTATTTTGTTGAGTTTATTGTATCAGACATTCTTTACAATTCCCCTGATGTTATCTAAATGTTACATAAATGAAAAATACTCGTCTTTCCTGCGACATATATTGTAATAAAGCATGTCCGGGTAGGGGGTGGAGAGGTTTGAGTAGGAAGTATTGGTTTTTATATAATATTCTTTTTATATTCTGGAGTGGGTACTTACTTGTCATTCACATTTCAAAGAAAGATCATTGGATGTTTCAAGTTATTCTCTTTGGCTTATTTTTAGTGGTCATCACCCAACTCTTGAAAAGGTATCATATTTCTAAAAAAGAAAGCCTGCCACATGTCATTCTTAGCTTTGCCTTAATTACAGGTGGACATATGCTATATTCCTGGATCACGGTTTTGTAAAGAATCTAAAAGAAGCCTAAATCGAAACTTCGATTTAGGCTTCTTTTTTACATTAGTGTTCTGTTTCACTTTACGTGGGAGTAGGGTAGACCTTGGATATTATGAGCGTATTTGAGTGGTTAGTTATCTTGTTTTGGTTTTCTCTTTTGCCTGGTTAATGGATAACGCTGAGCTTCTTCTTTAAATGATTTCAAAAGAGAAAAGACCATCAAGATCATAATCATAGCAAAAGGGAACGCCGCGATGATGGATGCAGTCTGCAGAGCGCCTAAACCGCCTTGCCATAGTAATACAGCAGCTGAAGTCGATTGTACGATTCCCCATATAAACTTCACCTGATTAGAAGGATGGAGATCTCCATTAGTCGTCTGCATTCCTAACACAAATGTAGCGGAGTCTGCTGATGTTATAAAGAACGTACTAATCAGTAAGATCGCAATAACAGACATGATGCCACCCAGTGGAACTTGATCGAGTACGCTAAATAACGCAACTTCGGAGCCGTTTTCGGCTACTAATTCGTTAATCTTAGCATCATGGAAAAATTCTAAGTTAATGGCTGTACCTCCAAATACAGAGAACCATAAGGCGCCAAAAATAGTTGGAACGAGTAACACACCTAAAATAAATTCTCGCACAGTACGCCCTTTTGAAACGCGTGCTATAAATGTACCCACAAATGGTGCCCAAGCAATCCACCATGCCCAGTAGAAGATTGTCCAATCTTGAGTCCACGAATTTTGTTCAAATGGACTAAGTTTGAAACTCATAGAAGGTAGGTTTTGCAAGTAACTACCGAATGTAGTTGTAAATAGGTCCATAATAAAATTAGTCGGACCCGCAAACAGAAGGAAGAGCATTAAAGCAATTGCCAGAACAATATTGGTATTACTTAAATACTTAATTCCTTTGTTTAAACCTGTTTGGGCTGAAATCATATATAGAAAGGTTACAATTAAAATAATAATGAGTTGAACCAAGAAGGTGTCTTCTAAACCGTCTATCATGTAGGTAACTCCACCTGAAATTTGCTTTGCCCCAAACCCAAGCGAAGTTGCCACACCAAATATGGTGGCGAATACGGCAATAAAATCCACAAACGTCCCTAAAGCTCCACTCGTCCTTTTTTCCCCAAGCAGTGGGGTTAGAATGGAGCTAATCAAGCCCGGTGCTTCCTTTCTAAATTGGAAGTAGGCCAAAGCCAAAGCAATGACAGCATAAATTCCCCATGGGTGAAGACCCCAATGGAAGAAGCTGTACCGTAATGCTTCTCTAGCAGCAGCTGGTGTTTCAGGGTCCGAGATCGGTGGGTTGTGAAAATGGGATATAGGTTCTGCAGCTCCCCAGAATATAAGTCCAATTCCCATTCCTGCACTAAATAGCATCGCGAACCAGGTGATATATGGATACTCTGGTTCATCGTGATCTTTGCCGAGTTTAATATTTCCATACTTCGAGAAGATCAGGAAAATCGCAAAGATTAAAAATCCTGTCGATGATAGCAAATAGAACCAACCAAATTTCTCAACTAAAAACCCTTGGATGTTACTGGTTACTGCATTTAAGTTGTAATTGGGTAGTGTTTCTTTCGGGATAACTCCCCATATGATGAATAAGATGGCTACACCAATAGAAAGGAAAAATACCTTTGTGACGTTTTTCATTGAAGTTTCTCATTCCTTTCAGGATTTCCTCGCTAAGCAGCAAGGAATGACCTGATGAACCAATTAAACACTTATTCCTGAAGCTGGATTAAAGGATACTTATGCCTAGAGACTTCCTCTAATTCCTCTAACACATCATGAAGACAAAGCAATTCATAAATGACAATGGTTTGAGGAGGAAAGTGGTGACGATATTTTGAGTTTTGCTCAATATGCTCTTCTTTCCATTGCCAAAATTCTCGGTCTAATGCTTCAATTTGTTTAAAGTGGTCATCTGTCATTTCATGTGATGGTGTTCTTAATATTTCCGCCATCGAAGAAATGATACTCAAGATTAAGGATTTTTCATCTTTACTAAAGGCATTCACGTTTAAATTAACATACTGTAAGTTTCCTAAATGATATACGATTTGCTGCAACATATTCAGTTTCTTTTGGGCATATTGGAAAGCTTGCATATCTTGCTTTGAATGTTTGTGGTATTTCCACTCTTCACGCTGGAATTGAGAAAGCTGATAAGTTTTCTCTAATTTGAATGTTAATTGTCTGTATGCCCTTTGCATTTTACGACTTTCTTCAGATTGCTTATCCATACATGTCTGCAGGGTATTATCCAAGATATCTGCTGCCTGACAGAATAAATTTTCTACGTTTCTGTAGATCATTTTCGAATAATCTGGAGGAAGAAGGAAAAAGTTCACAACACTTGAGACTACAATGCCGATTGAGGTTGTGCCAAGTCTCGTGAAAAAGGATACAATATAATGACTATCGAAATCAGGTATCATGGCAACAGCCGTAATAGTGGCGACTAGTATACCATCATATAATTTCAATCGATAACAAACTGCAATTGTAAGAGTTGCAGCTAAAGCAAAAGTTAAAGCGTTCTGACCGACTAATCCAAAAGAAAGGGCCGCTAAAAGAGCGCCTATGGCAGAAGCGGGAAACCGAACCAGTGCTTTCTTAATGGAGTCAGCAGCTGTGTTCTCGATTGTTACAATCGCAGTAATAACTGCAAATGTAACCGGAAGATTAAACAATAAACAAATAAATGCTGTTACAAAGACAGAAATTCCTGTCTTTAATGTACGACTACCTAAGATATTGAATTTTTTCAATAAAGAAACCATGAATCTCACCTTATCAACTTTTTTTGAAGGAACAAAGTCCTAATCTTTATTTTAAAAGATGTTTTTGTTAAAAAACAATAGGATATGGGTAATGTCTTTATTATAATGGTAATGTGCACCATGTTATTACATATATAGGGGGAAAGAAACATGAAAAAATGGGTAATGGTTGTTTTTCTTGTTTCCATCTTTAGTTTAGCCGCTTGTGCTCAGGATGAAACAAACGGTAAAACAGAAGAAGATTCAGCTAATGAACAGGAAACGCAAGAAGAAGACAACACGAACAATGAGGACAATATGGACGAAGAAAGTGAGAACGCTGAAGAAAGCAACTCATCTAAAGAAACTGATACTTCCACGGATCAAGAAACGACTACCGATGAAGAGCAAGAACAGACAGAAGATGAAGTGGCTACAGAGGAGCCAATTGAGCCAAAGTACAAAATTAATGATGTTTGGTCTGTAGTCCCTCTAGAAGGGCAAGAAAACGTAAACAGTGAAGTTGTACTTCTTACCATTGACGATGCTCCGGACGAACATGCTCTTGAAATGGCTAAGACCCTTAAAGAACATAATGCATCAGCGATTTTCTTTGTAAATGGCCATTTTCTTGAGACAGAAGAAAAGCAGGAAATCTTGAAGCAGATTCATGATATGGGCTTCGCCATAGGAAACCATACTTATCATCATCAGAAGTTAGACGATGTAGGGCAGGCTAAACAGCGCGAAGAAATTGTTTCGTTAAATAATAAGATTGAAGAGATTATTGGGGAACGACCGAAGTTCTTCCGAGCTCCCCATGGAGTCAACACAGATTATGCCAAGCAGGTTGTAGAGGAAGAAGGTATGGTGTTGATGAACTGGAGTTTCGGATATGATTTCAAAGCGGATTATATGACGAAAGATGCCATCACAGATATTATGTTAAACACTCCATTACTCGGAAGTGGATCAAACTTACTTATGCATGATCGTGAGTGGACCTCTAATGCTCTTGGCGACATAGTAAAAGGGTTGAAGGACAAAGGATACGGGTTTGTGAACCCGGCGGAAATTCAAACACCAGGCGAATAGCGTTTAGTTAAGAAGTCTTCCTTGGAAGGCTTCTTTTGTTTATTCCCTTAATATGTGTAAGCTTTAGTTAATAGCTGTGTGAAATTATAAGGATTTCCTCTATATTTTTTTAAAGACAAGCTATATTTATTCCTTGCAAAGCGTATAGTTTTAATAAGAAAGGCGAGGAATCTTCGTTACAATGGAAGGGGGAAATTCTTAATTTAAATAGTGTTACTAAAATTATAATATGACACACTAATTAGGGGTTGATTTCTTCTATGTGTCATACTATAATATAGTTAAGTTAAATGAAAACGCTAACAAAGGGGTTGGATAATCAATGGGTACAATCGTTTGCCAAGACTGTCAGGGAATAATTGATCACTTTGATGATGAGAAGGTGTCGACTCTTTACGGTACATGTACGACCTGCCATGAAGAAGAGTAGGTTGTAAAAGAGAAAGACCATAGGTTCAACTCTAATTACCATAGAACAATAGAAAGCAGAGGCCGAAATCACAACTGATTTCGGTCTCTGCTTTTTGTTTATATTTATCTAAAAGCCTTATGTTCTTTTATGACACGGATGGTTTCTAGTGTTTCATCTTCAGGCCCTTGTACTGGGAGTCCTGCATCCATATTAGAATGAATATATTGTATGTTTTCTTTTGTAATGATTTCACCAGGGAGCCATATTGGAATCCCAGGGGGATAGACCATTACGAACTCTGCACTGATTCTCCCGACTGATTCGTCAAGAGAAACAATTTCTGTATCAGCGTAAAAAGCATCCCTTGGAGAGAGGGCAAGGACTGGTATCTCAGGAACCTCAACTTGAAGGGGGTTCTCGTTTTTGTTCTTTACTCCAAATTCGTCAGAGAGAGACTGAAGAGCGTGAATTAAAATACCTGTTTCTTCTTCTGTGTCTCCAGGTGTTACAATGCAAAGAATATTATATAAGTCAGAAAGTTCGACTTCGATATTGTAACGCTCTCTTAACCAAACTTCTACGTCATATCCTGTTATTCCTAATTGCTTTACGGAGATGATGAGCTTAGTAGGATCGTAATCAAACGTGGCATTACTACCGATAATTTCATTTCCTACACAATGAAGATGTGGGATGGTATTTATGCGATCTCTGGTCATGTTCGAAAGTCTAATTGTTTCTTCCATAAGGTTGCGTCCGTTAATGGCTAAATGTTTTCTAGCTGCATCTAAAGATGCGAGCAGAATATAAGATGTAGATGTCGTAGTCAACATAGAAAGAACAGATTGGACCCGTTCAGGCGTCACGAAGCTGGATTTTAAATTGAGCACAGAACTTTGGGTCAAGGAGCCCCCGAGTTTATGAACGCTCGTGGCTGCCATATCAGCACCAGCCTGCATAGCAGACAAAGGTAGCTCTTCATGGAAATGGATGTGAACTCCGTGTGCTTCGTCTACTAAAACGGGTACCTCATAAGAATGGGCAATTTCAACAATTCTTTGCAAGTCTGCAGAAATCCCAAAATAAGTTGGATTTATAACGAACACACCCTTTGAGTCAGGATGTGCTTTTAGTGCCTTTTGCACAGCTTCAGGTGTAATTCCGTGAGAGATGCCTAAATTGTTATCAAGTTCAGGGTGTATAAATACTGGAGTAGCACCTGAGAAAATAATTGCTGATGTTACAGATTTATGCACATTCCTTGGAACGATAATTTTATCACCAGGGTGACAAACTGACATAATCATGGCCATAATAGCTCCGCTTGTTCCTTGAACGGAGAAGAAAGTATGGTCCGCACCAAAGGCTTCAGCTGCAAGGGCTTGTGCTTCTTTAATCATCCCATGAGGATGATGAAGGTCATCTAAAGGACTAATGTTAATTAAATCAATAGATAGAGCCTGGTCGCCTAAAAATTCGCGGAACTCTTTGTTCATTCCCTTACCGGTCTTATGACCTGGAATATGGAATTGAACAGGTTTTCGTTTAGCGTGGTTTAATAGCCCTGTAAATAAGGGCGTGCGCTGTTGGGACAAATACAACACCTCTTAATCGTTTAATAAAGCAAAGAAAGTATAGCAAAAGAGGGGGAGAAAAGCTAGATACTCACACAAAAAAACAATTTCTGATACGATAATAAAAAAGGTTATAGATATTGACAAGGAGGGGAAACCATGTTTGATACTCGAGTAACACACTTGCTAAACATCAAATATCCCATTGTTCAAGGAGGATTAGCTTATTTAGCCTATTCCGAACTCGCTGCAGCTGTTTCCAATGCGGGGGGGCTCGGTCAAATAACGGCCATGAGTTTAGGGTCGCCGGAAGAGCTGAGAAAGGAAATACATAAGGTTAAACAAATGACAGATCAGCCTTTTGGAGTAAACTTCGCAATTGGTCAACACGGGAGACCATTTGAACACATGGTGAACGTTGCTATTGAAGAAGAAGTCCCTGTTATTTCCATAACAGGTGGGAATCCTAAACCAGTGATCGATATGGTGAAACCACATCGTATAAAAACGTTGGTTCTAGTGGCTGCAAAGCGCCAAGCAGTTAAAGCAGAACAACTTGGTGCAGATGCTGTTATGGTAGTTGGTCAAGAAGGTGGGGGGCATCTTGGAAGAGGAGATGTGGGTACGATGGTTCTCACTCCTCAGGTGGTTGATGCAGTCTCAATCCCTGTTATAGCATCAGGGGGGATAGGGGACGGAAGAGGGTTAATGGCTGCTCTTGCTCTAGGAGCAGAGGGAATTGAAATGGGAACTCGCTTTATCGCAACGGAAGAATGCCGGCATGCTCATCCATCTTACAAACAAGCCATTCTCGATGGAGATGAGCAAGCAACTGTAGTCATTAAACGATCTCTCGGAACTCCTGGAAGAGCCCTCCTTAACCCTTGGACAGAAGAAATTCTGAAACTTGAGCAAGACGATCCTGGTATAAGCGTGTTAAAATCGTATATCGGCGGGGAAGCAAACAGACGCTATATTTATGAAGGGCATTCTGATAAAGGGTTCGGTTGGGCAGGCCAAGTAGTAGGGAGGATTAAAGATATTCCTACTGTAGATGAATTAATCAGAAGAATCATAGAAGAAGCAAACCAAATACGAAACGATTGGAAATAGTAAGGAGAGATATCATGAGCACAGATTATAATTATCCGTTAGATACAGAGCATTGGAATACTGAGGAAATTATCGATGTTGTGAATTTTTATCATTTAGTTGAAAAAGCAAATGAATCTGGTGTTAAAAGGGAAGATTTAATGCATGCTTATAGTCGATTTAAGCAAATCGTTCCTTCTAAGAGTGAGGAGAAAACGCTTGGGTCTGAGTTTGAAAAACAGTCAGGATATTCTCTTTATAAAACGATAAAGCAGGCGCGCAATACGTCAGAGGGTGAAGTCGTTAAGCTTTAGTAGGGAAATAAGAACGATAACGAGGTTTGATCTTTAAACAGATCATTCAATTAAATAAAAAGGCTGTTCCTAGTGGAACAGCCTTTTTATCATTTACTTACCTGATTTTTTAGCTTTTTCGCGCTCGTTTTTGTTCAAGATCTTTTTACGAAGACGAACATTTTCTGGAGTTACTTCACAGAACTCGTCATCATCAAGATATTGGATTGCTTCTTCAAGCGTCATTTTACGCACACCTTTAATGGTATTCGTTTGGTCTTTATTTGCAGAACGAATGTTTGTCAGGTGTTTCTCTTTTGTGATGTTAACAGTTAGGTCGTTTTCACGGTTGTGCTCTCCAACGATCATACCTGCGTATACATCAGTTGTAGGCTCAACGAAAATAGTACCACGATCTTCTAGCTGCATAATGCCGTAGGTAGAAGCTTTACCATTTTCAAGAGCAACAAGTACTCCTCGGCGGCGACCGCCAACAGTACCTTCAACAACAGGCTCATAGCCATCAAATGTATGGTTAAGAATTCCGTAACCACGAGTTTGAGACATAAACTCAGTTGCATAACCGATTAAACCACGGGAAGGTACTTTGAACTCTAAGCGAACTTGACCGTTACCATCGTTCATCATGTCTAGCATTTCACCTTTACGATAGCCAAGGGATTCCATTACTGTACCCTGGTAATCCTCTGGTACGTCTACCTGTACGCGTTCCATTGGTTCACACTTCACGCCGTCAACTTCTTTAATGATAACCTGAGGTTTTGAAATCTGTAGCTCATATCCCTCACGGCGCATGTTCTCGATAAGGATAGATAAGTGAAGCTCACCGCGTCCACTAACAACCCACTTATCTGGGGATTCTGTTTCTTGAACACGTAGACTAACGTCTGTTTCAAGTTGTGTAAGAAGACGTTCTTCAATCTTACGTGCTGTGATGAATTTACCTTCTTTACCAGCAAATGGACTGTTGTTTACTAAGAAAGTCATTTGTAGAGTAGGTTCATCAATACGAGGGATTGGTAACGCTTCAGGAGCATCCTGGCTTGTTACCGTTTCTCCGACGTTAATTCCTTCAAGACCAGCTACTGCGACAATGTCACCTGCTTTTGCTTCTTGAATCTCAACACGTTTCAAGCCAATGAAACCATATAGCTTGGAAATACGGAAGTTCTGAACGGACCCATCTTTCTTCATAAGGGAAACAGGTTGTCCAACTGCAATGCTTCCTCGGAACACACGTCCAACACCAATACGACCTACATATTCGTTATAGTCTAGTAATGTGATTTGGAATTGTAAACCTTCATCAGAGTTATCTACTGGAGCAGGAATGTTTTCCATAATCGTTGTGAAAACAGGGTCCATTGTTTCTTGTTGGTCTTCTGGTTCTAAACCTGAAGTACCTTGAAGGGCAGAAGCGTAAACAACAGGGAATTCAAGTTGATCTTCATCTGCACCTAGTTCGATGAATAAGTCTAATACTTCATCGACTACTTCTTCAGGACGGGCATTTGGACGATCAATTTTATTTAATACAACCACTGGAGTTAATTTTTGCTCAAGTGCTTTCTTCAATACGAAGCGAGTTTGAGGCATGCACCCTTCATAGGCATCAACAACAAGTAGTACACCGTCTACCATTTTCATGATCCGTTCCACTTCGCCACCAAAGTCGGCGTGGCCTGGTGTATCTAGAATGTTGATGTGCGTATCGTTATATGAAATGGCTGTGTTTTTCGCTAAAATTGTGATTCCGCGCTCTTTCTCAAGATCATTGGAATCCATTGCACGATCGTCTACGTGTTCGTTATCGCGGAAGGTACCAGAGTAGTGAAGCATTTGGTCCACTAAAGTAGTTTTTCCGTGGTCAACGTGGGCGATAATAGCAATATTTCTAAGGTCTTGTCTTACATTCATTCCTTAATACTCTCCTCTATAGTTCGAATGGCGTTCTCATTGAACTAAATTATTATAACATATATCACGGTGCTAATCGTGTTCACAGGGATAATTTACATAAGTTTAATGCATAGATGCATGAAAAAACGCCTAAATCAGGCGTATGTTTGAAACTAATCAAAAGCTTTGACAACTTTCTGCTTCTTTAAACCTCTAACCAATTTCTTTTGTTAGCTGGTATAAATAAGAAAGGGTATTGAATGTTTCTTCACATTTATTTAAGAACGCATCCCGATCTTTAAGGATAACATCATTTCGGTCTATATGGATACCACAAAGAATCTCCGCTTTCTTTACTGAATGAAGACGGTCTAACAATTGCGTGAATTGTTCCTCACTAAAGTCTTTGTTCGGAGTCGCTGAAGGTTTAGTGTGATCTTTTGACCATACGAAATCCGCAGGGATATGATCTCGAACTTCCTCTTGGTGTTTTTTAAGTACGTGAGCATAATCTTCTTTTATAGGGCTTTCGTAAATCATAGCAAACCAAATAAACACATGGCTTTCCCACAATCCGATTTGAAAATGGGGAAGCTTTTTGTAGCCTCTTTTACTACTTGCAAGAGCTGCCCACGTGTCATTTGGTGGATTTGTTGTTCTTCTAGCGTGTTTCGCTACGTGTACGTGCATTTCATCACCTGTAAGAGCGGTTAAAGTGGGAGCTAGCTCTTCAGCAATGGCTTCTAATTTTGGCGATACCTCACTTTTTAATGCCTTCATACGATCTTCAAGTCCATCAATAGTGAAAACGTCAAAATCTTGTTCGGTAAATCCATTAAAATTTGTCATATTAGGACTCCTTTCTTTATTCATAGGCGATATACTTTAAAATTCTATCATAGATCTGTTCAAGGGCCTAACTGCACGGTTTAGGTTTAAATCGGGCGCTTTTTGGTTAAATAAAAGTAATAAAACATTTGTCATATCTAAAGGTTTTCACATATATATACTAAAAGAGCTCTCTAGGAGGAGTTAGGAATGAAACGAGTAATGGATAGCTTGCGTAAAAGGGAAGTGATGGAACGATTGCCTGTGGTAAAGATGGAGATCGATTACGAGCTAATGACATTATTTGAGGCAATGGAAGACCAGGATGAAGTGCAGGTAAAAGAGTCTAAAGAACGTTTAGAGCAATTAAGAAAAGAATGGATTCACCTTCAAGTTTCATAAACCTTTCAGGAACGAGTTTCCCGCTCGTTCTTTTTTACGTTTTCTGTTAAAGGGTTTTTAAGATCCAGATTACCCTTATCCAAAAAACTCTTCCTAACCCATTTCGGTACAAGTCATCAACGTCTTAATATAATGTGAAAAAGATGAAGGAATGCCAGAAATTTGATAGCATGGAAAAGACATAACTAATAGAAGGAGTTCGACTCGCATGAATGACCAACAAAAACAACTCATTTTTGATCAGGCTAAACAGTGGATTTTAGAAGCAGGAGAACGAATTCGAACCAAGATGCACGAACCATTTGTCATTGAGACCAAATCTACTCCGGATGATCTTGTAACAGAAATTGATCAGCAAACGGAACAGTTTTTCGCTAAAAACATTCGAGAAACCTATCCGGACCACCGAGTGCTTGGAGAAGAAGGATTCGGCGATGAATTAGAAGACCTAAATGGAGTGGTATGGATTGTAGATCCAATTGATGGAACGATGAATTTCGTTCATCAGAAGCAGAATTTCGCTATTTCGGTTGGGATTTATAAAGATGGAGTAGGAGAGATTGGATTTATATACGATGTGATGGGGGATGTTCTGTTCCAAGCAAAACGAGGAGAAGGGGCCTACAAAAATGATCAAAAGCTCGCTGAACTTTCCTCAGATGTTTTATTGGAACAATCTATTGTTGGACTGAATGCATTTTGGACAACGGAGAACCCTCGTGTCAACAAAGAGGGCATTCAAGAATTAGTTAGAAAAGTAAGAGGGACACGCTCTTATGGATCTGCTGCTCTAGAATTTGCCTATGTAGTAGAAGGGAATATGGATGCTTACGTAACGATGCGCTTAGCCCCTTGGGATGTGGCGGCTGGAATCGTCCTTTTAAATGAAGTAGGGGGTATAACCACCAAAGCTGATGGATCAGAAGTCAATATGCTTAAGACCAACTCCATTATAGCTTCAAATCGCGCGATTCATAGTGAGATCATTGATAAGCATATTGAATTAAAGAAATAAGCATGTTTATGTAGGGGGGATCTCGGGTGAAAAGAGTTTTGTTTTATTTTATAGGTTTATGAATCATGACACTTGGCATCAGTCTTACGATTATAGCTGATTTAGGGACGATGCCTTTTGATTCTTTAAATGTAGGGTTATCTGAGGCTGTTGGACTCTCAACAGGAAGCTGGGAAATTATTAACGGATTCTTGCTTGTGTGCTTGAATGCATTTTTATTGCGCGAGAAACCGGACTTGTTGGCTCTTGGAACTGCGGTTGTAACAGGAATCGGAATTGACTTTTGGCTTAGTGGGGTTTTTAGCAATCTGGAAGTTAGTCATGGATTGACGGCATACGTACTTCTGATAATAGGTATTCTTTTATTAGGCTTAGGAGTAGCGATGTATGTTCGTAGTCATTTTGCTTATAACCCGGTAGACGGAGCGATGATGGTCGTTCATAAGCTAACGGGCTTTAGTTTAGGGATGTCTAAAACGATTGTAAGTCTCGTTCTTTTAGTAATCTCTATACTAATCGGAGGGCCTGTAGGGGTCGGTACTGGTATTGCGATCCTATTAATTGGACCAACCGTGAACGTTTCTGAAAAAGCCCTCAATCGATTTACAAAAGCTCAAGTAACCTCTGATGTTTAAGGAGGGTCTTGAGCTTTTTTTCGTCGTTCTTTAATTATGTTAGGCCTGCTGATTTCGTTGCTTTCGCTTCACCATGAACCCAAATCCCATCACACAGAAACCTAATAATAGGAAAAAGATAGAAAAGATAATAGAACGGTAGCCAATTGCTACTCCAACTAACATAAAACAAAAGACAGCTAAAAGGGCTAAAAAGAATAGCGGGATGTTTAGATTTTTCATATGTTTCACCTCATGTTTGCATACTAGTTCCTAGTTTACCGCATTTTTAATCTTTTGAAAACGAATCCATTAAGAGGGTGGCAGGTGATGGGAAGATTTAGTATGATAGAAACAGATCTATGTTTCGAAAAAATAGGGGGAAGCACCAATGAAAGAAGCGAATAGTATTCTCCAAATTCCTAATGACCTTTCGCCAGTGGCGAGTTTTCTTTTTCGAGGGTTAGGTGGAGAGATTGACTTGAATAATGATAGTGAGGTAGCTCTTGCAATCAGGAGCGTATTGTTCTTATATTTGATTATTCTTGGATTAGCCATCGTAACGTATAAATTGGGATTTGCTAAAAAGTTACCGATCCTTAAGTCTGCTGTTATTTACGCCGTACTTGCGGCTGGTTGTACCATTTTAACGGTGCCACTAGGTTTATCTCTTCCTATAGCAGAAGGGTTATTCGTCTCATCACTAGTGTTAGGTGTTTATCGAGTTCGCTTACACAATGAGCGAAAAGGCCGAGAAACAGGAGCCTCTTAAATAGAAAAAAGCCTGCACAATGTGCAGGCTTTTTTCTTTATATTAAACTTTCGTCATTCTTCGGCTCTCTATACAATTTAAAATTGCCAGTTGCTTTTCTTTCATTTGTCTTTTTGCCAATACGATCATTGCAGGAGGGGCACATATACGTATGAATTCTTCTGTTACGCATACGCTTCGCTTGCAAAGAGTTTCCGTCAATCGATTGGACATCATCGCATAATACACATTTTACACGCATCGGTTTCACCTCAATTTTTCTCTCTTTGCTTTTGTATTATAACACGTTCATTCCTATTGTTCTAACAGATGTTCGAAAAATTGTAAGAAGTGGGGCCGTTTGGAACAATAATAAAACAAAAAAAGGTATAAAATATATAGGTTGTTTAGATATAACTTTTTATGGGAAAAGGTTTACTAGAACACGTTGAAAGGATGATAAGATGAAGAAACGTTGGATTTATTCTGCAGTCACAGCTGCTGGTGCAGGTGCTGCAATGTACGTACTTAGAGATGAGAAAAAACGTAATGAGTTAAAAGAACGTGCTAAATCATTAACCACTACTGTACAAAATTCTATCCAAAAAGAAGACGATCGTGATCTGCCTGTAGAAAAGGCTGGAGTGCCTGAATTTGATCATACTGAAAACACAAAGATGGTCGACGAAGGATCTCAATTTGGAGTTCAGTATTATAACGAATTACAAGAGAAAGAAAAAGAATTAGAAAAGCAAAACACCTAAATCTTAATCAGATTTAGGTGTTTTTTTGTCTTTATAATTGTTCGATTGATCGTCTTGAATTTGTTCAAGCTCTCTTTCCTTTTGGGCTGGCAATTTTTCTTTATCTTGGTCAGGTTCTGTCGGCTTCTTATCTGGGACTGGCACTTCAGGCATATATCTCCCTACAATGGCGGATAATTCATCTGTGATACCTTGAATGGGGTGCCCTTGCCTTATCTTTATACCCATTTGTTTGACGCGTTCATAACCATCAGCATCTGCTATAACGACGGCATCTTTACCGTAAGGATCTTTCTTTAATGCCTCTGCTACAGAATATTTAATGGCACCTACTCTTGATCTGTCTAGTGACTTGTCAACATCGATGGCCACGACTACATAAGGGCCGGCGACCACAGCTGTGGCTTTATGAACATCCGGGACTTCATTGGCAACGTTTGCTAGATGTTTGGAACGTTTACGATTACTCATCTTTTCCTTTGGAGCGGGATCAGAGTCTTGGACTTGGATGGTAGGGCTTTGGTTTTCTTGTTGAGGCAAGCTTTCTTGGTTATTGGATTGACAGGCGGTTAAGGCAATAGCTAAACCCACCACGATGATGAATTTCATAGTTCTCACTCCTTTATTTGTTGTTATATTTTGAAGTTCGTCTAACTTTATACATACAAGCATATAGTGGTACTAGGAAGCCTTGCCAAACAATGTAGACTAATTCTCAGGAGGCGGCTGAATGGACAAAATTTATGTGCTAGATACAAATGTTTTACTGCAAGATCCGAGATCAATTTATACCTTTGATCATCATGAAGTTGTCATTCCGGCTATTGTGCTGGAAGAAGTGGATTCGAAAAAACGTAATATGGATGAAGTTGGGCGGAATGCCAGGGAAGTTTCAAGAATTATGGACCGGTTACGAGTAATGGGGAAACTACATGAAGGAGTAAGGCTTGAAAGCGGCGGGAAACTTCGGGTTGAATTGAATCACAGGTCTTTTTCGAAGCTTGAAGAAGTGTTTATGGAGCGTACAAATGATAACCGGATTTTAGCGGTGACCCTCAATCTTCATCTTGAAGAGACAGAGAAGAATGAGGGAAGACAAGTCGTATTAGTTTCAAAAGATATGTTAATGCGCATTAAAGCAGATGCAATTGGCCTCGTGGCAGAGGATTTTCTTAGTGAAAGAGCTGTTAATGAAGACACAATTCTGAATGGATTTCAGGAGCTTTATGTAAACGAAGATGAGATTAACTTATTCTTTCAAACTGGAGAATTAACCCTGTCTAAAGAGTTGCTTGCTTCCTTGCATCCAAATGAATTTATGATTTTAAAAAACCGAGCCAATCCTTCTCATTCTGCTATCGGGATTGTAAAGCACCATGAAAGTGTTCTGCAGAAGTGCAGGTTTCAAAACGAACAAGCTTGGGGCATTAGGCCGAGAAATGCTCAACAAGTCATGGCGCTTGAATTGCTGTTGAGAAGAGACATTCCTCTAGTTACCATGATTGGAAAAGCTGGTACAGGTAAAACATTGCTTGCTTTAGCGGCGGGACTTATGCAAATTGAGGATTATGGTTTTTACAAGAAGCTCCTTGTTGCTCGTCCGATTGTACCTCTTGGTAAAGATTTAGGCTATTTGCCAGGGGAGAAAGAGGAGAAGTTAAGGCCGTGGATGCAACCTATTTACGACAATCTCGAATATTTGTTTGATGTAAAGAAACCAGGAGAACTAGATCAAATTCTATCAGGTATTGGTTCTATTCAAGTGGAAGCGTTAACGTATATACGAGGGAGAAGCATTCCGGAGCAATTAATCCTAATTGATGAAGCCCAAAATCTAACCAAACACGAAGTGAAGACAATCTTAACTAGAATAGGCGAAGGCAGTAAGGTCGTTCTGTTGGGTGATCCCCATCAAATCGATCATCCTTATTTAGATGAATTTAATAATGGTTTGATCCATGTAGTGGAAAAATTCAAGGATCAAAATTTAAGTGGTCATGTAAAATTAGTTAAAGGTGAGCGTTCTCCTTTAGCTCAATTATCAGCAGATTTCTTATAAAGAAAGACCCGGTCCTATAGAACCGGGTCTTTTTTGCTTGCTATTAATCGATGACGATTTTTTGAACCCCTTTTACAGGTTCGTCTTTGTTTGAACCATCTTGGAAATACACATGTACGGGGCCTTTTTGGTTTAAAGGCTTGCCATCTTGTGAAAATAAAAAGAGGGATTGATTTAATTCATCAAGAGTAATGGCTGTTTCGCCAGTATCAGTCACAAGTAAAGCTTTTTTAGCGTCGTTATTAATTTCAGCGTTTTTTAAAAAGTGATGAATGGGCATAACATAAGTACCCTCAAGGATCTTTTTCTTATCATAACGTGAAATGCTTTTATTTACAGGAGGATCAAGTTTCTGTTGGTATACTTCCCGGTCCCAGAACTGTGAAGCTTTCTTAATTTCATCTTCTTCAGATGCTTCTTTAGTGGTTTGAAATGTGAACGCTTCCTCAAAAGCTACTTTGCGGTCATCGAAAATCCAAACCGTAGGGTCTAGTGTTATGCTGTAGTTTACGTTTCCTGTTAATTGTATGATCAATGGTAGACCACCCTTCAATGTAAAAAGATTCTGAACCTAGTATAACGAACTTCATTCAATCATGCACTAAGGAGGTTTTTAAATGCAGAAAAAAGTGAACCAGGAAATGGTGGATGAATGGATAGAACATGTGCGGACATTTACGCAATTAGGAAAAGTGGCCGATTATATTCCGGCGCTAGAAAAACAAGATCGTGAAAACATTGCGATTGGTATTTATCACTTGGATGGAGAATGCGTAGGAGCAGGGAAGATTCAAAATACATTTACCATTCAAAGTATCTCAAAAGTATTAGCACTAGCGCTAGCTTTGATGGACCAGGGGGAGGATTATGTATTTGCCAGAGTAGGTAAAGAACCAAGTGGGGATCCGTTTCATTCCATTGCGAAGCTTGAAACCACTAACCCTTCCAAACCTTTAAACCCCATGATTAATGCCGGGGCTCTGGCTGTTACGAATATGATAGAAGGGGACACTCCAGACGAGAAAGTAGGTCGTTTACTCTCCTTTGTACACGAAATGACAAATGATCACAGTATAGGCTATGATCAAGAAATAGCGAATTCAGAATTTGAAACCGCTTATTTGAACCGATCTTTAGCTTTCTTCATGAAACAACATCATGTTATTGAGGGGTCTATTGAAGAGTTGTTAGACACATACACCAAACAGTGTGCCATTGAAGTGAATATTAAGCAGCTTGCACGAATTGGAGCTGTGTTTGCCAATGAAGGAAAAGATATGGAGTCTGGGCGTCAAATTATCCCTAAGCAACTAGCTCGCATTTGCAAAACCTTTATGGTGACTTGTGGAATGTATGATGCTTCTGGCTCTTTTGCGATTCGAGTTGGGATACCTGCTAAGAGTGGTGTGTCAGGAGCTGTGATGGGCTCTGTGAAAGACTTTGGAGGAATTGCGGTATTTGGCCCTGCTCTTGATGAAAAAGGGAACAGCGTGGTTGGAATGCAATTATTAGAGATGCTTTCAAGCCGATTAGAGCTATCAATTTTTTAGTACAAAAATCGATGTTATCTTTCTGAACTTTCCTTGCATTTTTGTCCCTTAACCTATAATATAAATAGAAGAAAGTCTGTTTTAATCGGAGGGGATTAACGTGTCATCAGAAGTCGCGATCGATCATCGCCAACAAGCCTACGCCCTTCTTAAGGCTGATGCGGATAAAATAGCAAAACTCATCAAAGTTCAGATGGATAACCTAACCATGCCGCAGTGTCCTCTATATGAAGAGGTTCTAGATACTCAAATGTTCGGACTATCACGAGAGATTGATTTCGCTGTCCGCTTGAATTTAATAAGGGAAGAGGATGGGAAGAAGCTTCTGGAGAATTTAGAACAAGAAATGAATGCTCTTCATGAAGCGTCTCAAAAGTCCTGAACAATAAACTCAAATTTCACCCCTCTGGTGAACATTTGAGTTTTTTTACTATCTAGGCAAAGAGTAGGAGGAAAAAGGAGGTGGGGATTGATATAAATGAGAAAGAGATTAATTATGAAAGATATTTTCCTTGCCAAGAAGGAATTTGGTGCTTTAATCTAGTAAAAAAATATAAGGGGTCAAAACCAATTACATAAGGATGGACAACAATGAAAAAATTATGGAAAAACTTTGATTTCACTTTAATCTTTACACCGCTGATCTTAACTGCTTTTGGAGTCGTTATGATTTATAGTGCATCAATGGTTTATGCCGTTGCGAAGTGGGGCTATTCTCCCGATCACTACTTAAATAAACAATTAGTGTGGTGTGCGATCGGAATGGTAGCTTTCGCTTTTACTGTATTTTTCCCCTATCAGAAATATCAAAAATGGATGCCAATTATTTTATTTGGTGTTGCCATTTTATTAGCTTTAGTATGGTCGCCTCTTGGCGATTATGTAAATGGTGCCTACTCTTGGCTTGTATTAGGACCTATTCGAATACAGCCAGCAGAACTAGCAAAAGTAGGTCTCATTATGTACCTCGCTTCTGCACTTGCGAAGAAGCAAGATCGATTATCCAGCTTTAAAAGGGGCGTAATACCACCCATGTTTATTACGTTTCTTATCCTTGGTTTAATCATTTGGCAGCCTGATGTGGGGACAGCTTCTATTATCGGACTTATTGCCGCTACTGTATTTTTGAGTGCAGGTATTCATCCAAAAATTATAGGGATGCTAACTGTACTAGGTGGGGCGTTGATTTCGATCTTTATACTAACCTCTGTCGTAACGGATTCCGAACGTGTTGCTCGCTTTACAGGGGCGTACGAACCGTTTTCGGATCCAGCAGATGATGGGTATCACTTAATTCAATCCTATATAGCCATTGGTACTGGTGGTTTAAGTGGGGACGGCTTAGGACAAGGTGTTCAAAAGCTTGGTTATCTTCTTGAGCCTCATACAGATTTTATTATGGCGGTTATTGCTGAAGAATTAGGCCTTTTGGGCGTATTGCTCGGCCTTGGTCTTTTAACGATTATTGTTCTTAGAGGTTTGTTTATAGCGAGAAAGTGTACAGACGCATTTGGCAGTCTTTTAGCCATAGGAATTTCTTCGATGGTAGGAATTCAAACGATTATTAATCTTGGCGCTGTTAGTGGACTTCTCCCTATTACAGGAGTTCCGCTGCCATTTGTAAGTTATGGAGGTTCTTCTTTAGTGGTCTTATTGGCCTCTATGGGAATTTTAAATAATATAGCTAGACAGGTACGAATGCAGGACCAACCAAAGGTTTATAACAAGACTGTAACAGAAGAAGATCATTCTGCTAATCAAGTACCTACATTACAACAAAGAAAAGCAAGGGGAGGAAGACAATGGGCGAACGAAAGAAAATCAATAAGGTATTAGTAGCGAATCGCGGTGAAATTGCGATCCGCGTATTCCGTGCATGTACGGAGTTAGATATCAGAACTGTAGCTGTATATTCGAAAGAGGATAGTGGATCCTATCACCGGTATAAGGCAGATGAAGCATATATTGTAGGCGAAGGGAAAAAGCCAATTGATGCCTACCTCGACATCGAAGGTATTATTGAAATTGCCAAAAGTGTAGGCGTTGATGCCATCCACCCTGGTTATGGTTTCTTGTCTGAAAATATTCATTTTGCTAGACGGTGTGAAGAAGAAGGCATTACGTTTATCGGACCGACTAGTGAACATTTAAATATGTTTGGCGATAAGGTGAAAGCAAGATACCAGGCCATACAGGCGGATATCCCTGTAATTCCTGGAACAGATGGTCCTGTTGCTGATATTGAAGAGGTAAAAGCGTTTGGGCGTCAACACGGCTATCCCATTATGATTAAAGCGGCCCTTGGAGGCGGTGGACGCGGTATGAGAATCGTCCGCAGTGAGGCGGCTCTTCAGGATGGATATGATCGGGCTCGTTCTGAAGCAAAAGCTGCTTTTGGAAATGATGATGTCTATGTAGAAAAGTTAGTAGAAAATCCAAAACATATAGAAGTTCAAATTCTTGGAGATGCCGATGGAAATATCGTTCATTTATATGAGCGTGACTGTTCTGTTCAGCGTCGACATCAAAAAGTAGTAGAAGTTGCTCCGAGCGTTTCCTTACATAATGACATTCGAGAGAGAATGTGTGAGGCTGCTGTTAAATTAATGGACAACGTTTCTTACTTAAATGCTGGAACTGTAGAGTTTTTAGTTTCTGGAGACGAATTTTTCTTTATCGAAGTAAATCCTCGTGTCCAAGTGGAGCATACCATCACTGAATTAATAACGGGAATCGATATCGTTCAAGCTCAAATTATGATTGCAGAAGGATATAACTTGTTTGAGAAACCGATTAATATTCCAAAGCAGGATGACATTCGTACCCACGGATATGCGATTCAGTCACGCGTCACAACAGAAGATCCGCTAAATAATTTCATGCCTGATACAGGAAAAATTATGGCTTATCGATCTGGTGGTGGATTTGGAGTGCGACTGGATGCAGGAAACGGATTTCAGGGTGCAGTCATCTCCCCGTATTATGATTCCTTGCTCGTAAAAGTTTCCACATGGGCATTAAGCTTTGACCAAGCGGCTCATAAGATGGTGCGTAATTTGCGAGAATTTAGAATCAGGGGTATTAAGACGAATATTCCGTTCCTTGAGAACGTAATCTTGCATAATAATTTCCTGTCAGGTGAATACAACACAACATTTATTGATCAGTCACCTGAACTGTTTGTTTTCCCTAAACGTAAGGACAGGGGAACAAAAATGCTTTCATACATTGGTGCTACAACGGTTAATGGTTTTGAAGGCACCTCCCATCGGAAGAAACCAGCCTTACCAAGACCACGAGAGCCTGTTGTAAAACATTCAGAACCTTTCCCGTCTGGGACTAAGCAATTGCTTGACGAACAAGGTCCTGAGGCTGTTGCGGAATGGCTTAAGAATCGAAAAGAAGTTCTATATACAGATACTACATTCAGAGACGCTCACCAATCTTTATTGGCAACCCGTGTCAGAGGGAAAGACCTTGAACATATCGCGGAACCAACAGCACGTTTGCTGCCTAACTTATTCTCAGTAGAGATGTGGGGCGGGGCTACCTTTGATGTATCCTATCGATTCTTAAAAGAAGATCCTTGGAAGCGATTATTGAACATGCGTGAAAAAATGCCAAATATGCTATTCCAAATGTTACTTCGTGCAAGTAATGCGGTCGGATATAAGAACTATCCTGATAATGTAATTAAAGAATTTGTAGAAAAGAGTGCTCAAGCAGGAATCGATGTATTCCGTATCTTCGACAGCTTGAACTGGGTAGAAGGTATGAAGTTAGCTATTGAAGCTGTTAGAGAAACAGGCAAGATTGCAGAAGCAGCCATGTGTTATACCGGGGATATATTAGATCCATCACGCCCTAAATATGATCTTGCTTATTACACAAGCCTTGCAAAAGAGTTAGAAGAAGCGGGTGCACATATCCTAGCCATTAAAGACATGGCAGGAGTCATGAAACCGGAGGCTGCTTATCAACTTATTTCTGCTTTAAAAGAAACGGTTACGATCCCAATCCATCTACACACTCATGATACAAGTGGAAATGGGATATTCACATACGCTCGTGCGATTGAGGCCGGCGTAGATGTGGTGGACGTGGCTGCAAGTACGATGGCGGGATTAACCTCACAGCCTAGTGCGAGTAGTTTATACTATGCTTTAGAAGGAAACGAACGCAAGCCTGACATTGATGTTCAAGCTTATGAAGAATTAGGACACTATTGGCAGGATATAAGAAAGTATTATCAGGACTTTGAAAGTGGCATGATGGCTCCTCACTCTGAGGTGTATGAGCATGAAATGCCAGGAGGGCAGTACAGTAATCTTCAACAACAAGCGAAAGCGGTAGGCCTTGAATCACGATGGGATGAAGTAAAACACATGTATCGTCGTGTAAATGACATGTTCGGAGATATTGTAAAAGTAACCCCTTCGTCTAAGGTAGTAGGGGATATGGCTCTCTTTATGGTTCAAAATGATTTAACAGAAGATGACATATATGAAAAAGGTGAATCAATCGATTTCCCTGATTCTGTTCTGGAATTCTTCCAAGGCTACCTGGGTCAGCCATACCAGGGCTTCCCACAGGAGCTTCAACGTATCATCTTAAAAGGGAAAGAACCTCTATCAGTTCGACCGGGAGAACTCCTAGAACCTGTTGATTTTAAAGATCTAAAAGAAAATCTATTCCAAAAACTAGATCGACAAGTAACAAGCTTCGATATGATCAGCTATGCTCTTTACCCTAAAGTTTTCATGGACTATCACCAGTTTTACGAGCAATACGGAGATATGTCGGTATTAGATACTCTGACTTTCTTCTATGGTATGAGACTAGGCGAAGAGATTGAGGTTGAGATTGAACAAGGTAAAACGCTGATTGTGAAACTTGTTTCCATTGGTGAAGCCCAACCTGATGCTACTAGGGTTGTATATTTTGAACTAAATGGACAACCTCGTGAAGTAGTGATAAAGGACCAAAACATTAAAGCATCTGTTGAGGCGCGTCCTCAAGTAGATAAACAAAATCCAAAACATATTGGTGCCACGATGCCTGGTACGGTAGTGAATGTTATTTCTAATAAAGGAGAAACCGTGAAGAAAGGGGACCATCTCATGATTACAGAAGCCATGAAGATGGAAACGACGGTTCAAGCTCCGTTTGATGGTAAGATTAAAGATATTTATGTTAAAAACGGAGAAGCCATCCATGTTGGAGATCTCCTAATTGAATTTGAATAAATCATAATAAAAAGTCCGTAGGGATCCTCCCTACGGACTTTTTTGTTCCAACTAATTATTATTTTGTTTTATCGTATTTCGCACTACGTGAAGAAAGCAAGATAAAGTAAGTCAATAGACTAAAGAAGCAAGCAATCACTAGAGCGTGTAAAAGAGCGATAAAGAGATTGAGCTGTGTCACTATAATCATTGCTCCTAAGAACACCTGCAGAATCATTAGGATGAGGGCAAGGTTCCAGCCAGATCTCATGACACCTTTTGACTTATATTGCTTTCTTATTCTGACAAATAGATAAGCGACCCATACAAATATTAAGCCTGCTGCAAAGCGGTGTCCCATTTGAACCCACTCATACATATTGAATGAACCGAATGCAAGAGGGCTGCTATTATCACAGAATGGCCAGCCAGAACATACAACGCTTGCTCCGACGTGACGTACCAATGCTCCTGTATAAACCACTACTAATGTGTAAATAGCTAAACTGTAAAATTGAACACGTAACCCTCGGTCAATGTATAAGGAGTCAGCATCAAATTTCCTATCAATCTCAAAAATCAATAAGGTTAATAAGAAAATGGATGCAAACGAAATCAATGAGATCCCAAAATGCATCGCTAATACAAAATCGGATTGTCCAAATTTAACTGCAGCTGCTCCGATTAATCCTTGGGCAACTAAGAAAAAGATGGATAAGAATGCAAGTAATTTAGTTTCTCGGATGTGTCCTATATATCTCCATGCTAATATGGATAACACTAATACAAAAAGTCCGACTCCGCCGGATACGAGTCTGTGAGCCATTTCAATAATTAATTCTGGGGTTATGTTTGATGGGATAATTTGACCATGACATAGCGGCCAGCTTCTTCCGCACCCCATGCCTGACTCCGTTTTCGTAACTAGTGCGCCACCTATTAAGACGAATAGCATTCCAAGAGACGACAGAACGGAAAGCCATTTTAGTAATTTAATCATTTCTCCACCTCTCTGTATATTTAGTGGAACATATCTATATTAATATAAACGAAAAAATAAGTGCAATTATCGTTCGTAATGTTCACCAAATCGACACAAACTCTATACTACCATGATTCTTCTTGTTATTAAATGTCTGGCGTTTTAGACTCCTTAGAAAGCAGAGTTTAGATAGATTATCTTTGGTCAAAGTATGTGATCGGTGTAAGCTAGTCATACCTATAAGGAAACTGTCTTTCCTTTAGAGTTCAGTAGCCAATTGTTTTGATATTTTATCAACAATTGTCAAAAAGTGCTTGCAATGTAAACGGTTGTTTGCTAGAAATAAATAGGGGATTTGTTCCCGGAGATTTCTCATTCTTCACCACTAATCAAGTTGTCTTATTCTAAAACAGAAATCTTGTTTTATAAGTCTGATCAGAGGGGTGTTCACAGATATTTCACAACTTAAAATATCTCTGATTAAATAGATAGAAAATCTATTCCATGATACAATAGGATGGAATGTTTAGAATCATTGCGTTCATAAAAGAAGTTTTATAACACGCCCTCCTTTAAAATGAATGGAGTTTGTTTATACTAAGTAAATATGAACGATTGGTGAGGGAAGGTTGAAGGAGGAATACGAAGAACGATGAACAATCCAAGAACTGTTGAATCAACAACACAAGTGATGAATCGTCCAGCTAGAGATGAATCAACTTCATCCTTATGGGCAGATATCCTCTCATTGATAAAGATTGGAATTATAAATTCAAACCTAATGACTGCATTTGCAGGATTTTGGCTGGCAGTCCATTTTACAGGGTCACAATTCATTGACCACTGGCAAGCATTCCTGATGTCTATGATTGGGGTCGCGTTTGTCATAGCAGGTGGCTGCATTATTAATAACTATTACGATCGGGATATTGACAAAGTAATGTCTCGAACCCAAAGTCGACCTACTGTAACGGGGACGATTTCATTGAAGCATATTCTGATTATGGGGATTTCCGTTACTTCACTAGGGCTTCTCTTTTTATTGTTTACCACTTGGGTAGCTGCTTTAATCGGAGCTTTCGGTTGGTTTACTTATGTGGTGCTTTACACAATGTGGTCGAAGAGAAGATACACATTGAATACGGTTATTGGTAGTTTCTCTGGGGCTGTTCCGCCTTTAATTGGCTGGGCTGCTGTTGACCCTGGATTACATCCAGTAGCATGGGGATTATTTTTTGTTATGTTTATTTGGCAGACACCTCACTTCTTAGCACTTGCTATGAAGAAAACAGAAGAGTACCGTCAGGCCGGCATTCCAATGCTTCCAGTTGTCCACGGTTTCTCCATTACAAAACGCCAAATTGTTATATACACAGCATGTTTATTACCATTCCCGTTCTATTTACATTCTCTAGGGACAGTCTTCATGGTGATCGCAGCCTTACTTAGTATTGGATGGTTTGCCATAGGGGTAGCAGGCTTCTTTATGAAGAATGATATGAAATGGGCTACATGGATGTTTGTTTACTCTTTAAATTATTTGACCATTCTATTTGTAGCGATGATTGTTGTTACATTGCCTAACCCTTTTTAAGTTGATCAGGAAAACTCTTAACGAGTTTTCCTGATTCTTAATAATAAAAATTTGCAATATTAAAAAGAGAAAGAGAGGTATCTTTAATGAAAGGATGGATGGGAAAGTCTCGCGTTCTGTTCCTTTTTGGCATCATGTTGCTGACCCTATCGGGTTGTGGGTTACCTAACCTAACAGCTCTCGAACCTAAGGGTGAAGGCGCTGATGTCATTTATGACCTGATGATGTTAAGCGTTATCATAATGGTCGTCGTTGGGGTCATTGTTATGGCGATCTATTTCTTTGTATTGATTCGCTATCGTCAGAAAGATGACAATCAAGACTATATTCCTAAGCAAACTGAAGGAAACAAGTTTCTTGAATTGTTATGGACAGTTGTTCCGATTTTACTTTTAGTAGTATTAGCAGTACCAACTGTTCAAAAAACATTTATGCTCGCTGACACAACACCGTCAGAAGAGGACAAAGAAGATGCTGTAACGATTGAAGTTACAGGTAAGCAGTATTGGTGGCATTATAATTATAACGGTCTTGAGATTCAAACAAGTCAAGATCTCTATATCCCTACAGGGGAGCGCGTATACTTAAAATTAGCAGCAAGTGACGTTATTCACTCGTTCTGGGTTCCATCGATCTCTGGGAAGATGGATACAAACCCTGGAGATGGTAACGTAAATGAAATGTGGATTAATGCATACGAAGAAGGCGTTTACTACGGTAAGTGTGCTGAGCTATGTGGTCCATCCCACTCGCTTATGAGCTTTAAAGTCATAGCCGTAAGTCCTGAGGAATTTGATCAGTGGGCAGAAGACATGAAAAATGTAGATACTGACGCTACGCCTGAATCTGAATCGGCACAAGCCGGTAAAGAGTTGTTTAATAACAGCTGTATTGGCTGTCATGCCATCGGGTCTGCACCAGCTGGAGTAGGGCCAAATCTTACAAACTTCGCTTCGCGCGTTAAGATTGCTGGTATCTTAGACAACAACAAACAAAATCTTATTAAGTGGCTTCAACATCCGGAAGAAATAAAACCGGGTAATAAGATGACAGGTAAATACGGGAATACAGAGGCTAAAAATCCGTTAACTTCTGAAGAAGCAGATCAACTGGCGGATTACTTATTACAGCTGAATCCTTCAGATATTACACCTGAGGATGCTGAAGCACAAGAATAGAGAGAAAAGGGAGGTCGTAGCGTGAGTACAGCTACTGCGCAAAAGAAAGGCTTTGGCGCTACCCTATGGGATTACTTGACCACAGTGGATCACAAGAAAATTGCGATCCTTTACCTAATTGCTGGTGGTATTTTCTTCCTTGCGGGTGGATTAGAAGCAATGCTGATTCGAATTCAGCTTGCTGTGCCTGACAATGATTTTGTCTCTGCTGGAATGTATAACCAGCTGATTACCATGCACGGAACAACGATGATTTTCTTAGCAGCGATGCCATTGATCTTTGCATTGATGAATATTGCTGTTCCATTACAAATCGGAGCACGTGACGTAGCATTTCCATTTTTAAACTCATTAGGTTTTTGGCTCTTCTTTTTTGGAGGCGTTTTACTGAACATTTCCTGGTTCACAGGTGCACCTGATGCAGGGTGGACAGCTTATGCACCATTGTCCACAACTTCTCCGGGACACGGGGTTGATTACTATGTAATGGGTCTTCAAATTGCTGGTGCGGGTACGCTAATCGGGGGGATTAACTTCCTTGTAACGATTGTAAATATGCGTGCACCAGGTATGACATATATGCGTATGCCACTATTTACGTGGACAGCATTTGTTACGAGTGTACTTATTCTTTTCGCATTCCCAGCTTTAACAGTGGGATTATTCTTAATGATGTTCGACCGTATGTTCGGGGCCAACTTCTTTGACCCACAAATGGGAGGAAACCACGTCATCTGGGAGCATCTGTTCTGGATCTTTGGTCACCCAGAAGTTTATATTCTGGTCTTACCGATCTTTGGATTGTTTAGTGATATTATTTCAACTTTCTCTAAGAAACGATTATTCGGTTATTCCGCAATGGTATTTGCGACGGTTTTAATTGGTTTCTTAGGATTTATGGTATGGGCGCACCACATGTTTACAACTGGTTTAGGTCCAGTTGCCAACTCGATCTTTGCTATTGCAACCATGGCCATTGCCGTTCCAACTGGTATTAAGATCTTTAACTGGTTATTTACAATGTGGGGCGGAAGCATACGGATGACTACGCCTATGCTTTGGACCGTAGCCTTTATCCCTTCCTTCACACTTGGTGGATTTGGCGGGGTTATGCTTGCAGCAGCTGCTGCTGACTATCAGTATCATGATACGTATTTTGTTGTAGCTCACTTCCACTACGTTATCGTAGGTGGGGTAGTATTTGGAGTATTTGCGGGGCTTCATTACTGGTGGCCTAAATTCTTCGGTACGATGTTAAGTGAGAAATTAGGTAAGCTTGCCTTTTGGCCATTCTTTATTGGTTTCCATTTAACATTCTTTATCCAGCACTTCTTAGGATTAATGGGAATGCCACGTCGTTACTGGAAGTTCTTACCTGATCAGAATCTTGATTTAGGAAACTTGGTGAGTACGATTGGTGCTGTTTTAATGGCCATTGGTGCTGTCATTTTCCTTTACAATGTTATTGTGACGTCTGTGAAAGGTGAGAAAGTAAGCGGAGACCCGTGGGATGGTCGAACACTAGAGTGGTCAATTCCATCACCACCGCCGTTCTATAACTTTACTCAAACTCCTCTTGTTCGCGGACTTGACCCTCTATGGATTGAAAAGCGACAAGGTAACGGAAAAATGACACCTGCCGAGCCACTTGGAGACATTCATATGCCGAATAATTCCTTTATTCCATTTGTTATGTCCTTAGGTTTATTTATTGCAGGATTTGGTTTCATTTACCAGGTAGACGACAGCAAATGGTTAGGATTAGTGTTTGTAGGTATGTTGATTACACTAGGATCTATGTTTGTTCGATCTGTTAAAGATGACCTCGGCTACCATATTCATAAAGAAGATCTAGAAAAGGGGGCTGGTTCTGAATGAGTAGCGACCAACTACAAAGACTAAAGCCAGGGCAAAGCCCACACGAACCTGAAAAAGCCACCCTAGAAGGAAAAAATAAATTTTTAGGATTTTGGTTTTTCCTAGGTGGAGAAACTGTATTATTTGCAAGTTTATTCGGGACCTATTTAGCTCTAAACGGGGAAGCATCGAATACAAATGGGCCAGGTCCTGCTGAATTATTTGGTCTTGAACTCGTCTTTATTATGACGATCATCCTTTTGACCAGTTCTTTAACAAGTGTATATGCGATTTACCATATGAAAAACTTAGACTTCAAAAAGATGCAGCTCTGGTTAGGAATTACAGTTTTACTAGGGTTTTCATTCCTTGGCTGCGAGATCTATGAGTTCTATGAGTACATCGTGCATGAAAACCATACGTTCCGATCAGATGCATTTGGTTCAGCTTTCTATGCACTCGTTGGATTCCATGGTGGTCACGTGTTGTTCGGATTGTTGTGGATCCTTACGATTATGATTCGTAACGCTAAACGTGGTCTTAACTTGTATAATGCACCTAAGTTTTATATTGCGAGCCTTTACTGGCACTTTATTGACGTAGTTTGGGTATTCATCTTTACAGTTGTGTACCTAATGGGAAAATTGGGGGGCTAATCTATGGCGAATAACACCAATTCCACAAGTTATGAGTTTTACAAACAAAAGAACAAAGAAGAAATGAAGTACCAGCTCATTACTTTCGCCTTAATGATCATCTTTACGCTTGTAGCGTTTGGTATGGTTATCGCAGAATATGACCCGCTGTTTACCATACCGGTCATTATTCTTCTGGCATGCGTACAGGTTGGGTTTCAACTTTACTACTTTATGCATATGTACCATAAAGGACACGGTTTACCAGCGCTTTTCTTATACTCTGGAGTATTTGTAGCCCTGTTAACGGTCATTACCATGGTTACGATTGTTTGGTGGTAAAAGGAAGGAGGTTGGAGAGGAAATTCCTCTCCAACCTTTTTTTGGTGAAAAGAATGGAGGGAATAAACTCCTCTATAATTTAGGGGATCTCCCTTTTCTCCACTCAATTCCTTAACCAAAAAGGGCTAGAAGAGGTGGTTTCACGAATTTGTCAAACTCTTGTCAATCTTCAGGTGAGAACGGCGTGGGTTTTCAGTCCAAAATACGATATAATGGTGGTAAGTTATCCATCAAAGACAGAGACATGGAGTGAGATGAATGTGGTTAGAAATACAAATTTTTGGGTTTAGGGCTTTGTGGAGTCCGTATTACCTTATGTTTGTCCTAGCTTTAGGTGTTTTATATTTTCTCCTTACAGGTCCCTTAAGAAAGCGTTTCGGGGATTATGAAAAACCTACTGCTTCCGAGCAAAGTATGTTTTATATTGGACTAGCTCTCCTTTATGCTATAAAAGGATCACCTGTTGATCTCTTAGGGCATATCATATTCACCGCCCATATGATCCAAATGGCTTTATATTATTTAGTGTTTCCGATTTTAATCATTAAAGGATTGCCTTCTTGGATGTGGGAGAAAGTATTTTCGGTGCCGGTTTTAAAGAATGTGTTGTATCTTTTATCAAAGCCGCTTATTGCGTTGTTGCTTTTTAACGGGCTGTTTTCGCTATACCATATACCTGTTGTATTTGATTTCACTAAATCCAATGCGACTGCACACGCAGTTGTGACCACTGTTATACTTATTACAGCATTTTTAGTATGGCTTCCAATCTTCGCTCCTTTAAAAGAACTAGATAAACTTTCACCATTACTGAAGATCGGATACATTTTTGCCAATGGTGTACTTATCACACCTGCTTGTGGGCTGATCATATTCGCAGAGACTGCCCTTTATAGCACTTATAGCGACCCATCTTCCTGGGCTCAGGCGATGTCCCTTTGTGTTCCACCAGGAGTACTCGATGGTCTATCTTTAGGTGGTCCTGAAATCTTTTCGCCGATGTCTATAAGAGAGGATCAGGCTACAGGTGGAATTATTATGAAGATTACGCAAGAAATTGTGTATGGCACGATTCTAGCGATTATTTTCTTCTCTTGGTTCAACAAAGAGAGTACAAGTATTGATCCATTACCAAGTGAGTCAAACTAATGATAACTCCTCTTCTAGAGAGAGGAGTTTATTTATACATAATAATAGATAGAGTGTTCAATTGAGGAGTATGGGGGGAATTGATGATGTTGCCAATATTACCGACGATTAGTACGTCTTTTATCGTCATTAGTGCCATTTTTATTGCAATCGGATGGGTTCTGATTGCTAAGGGAAAGGTTGTCGCGCATAAGCAGGTTATGATTGCGGGTGCTGTAAGCGCGCTCATTTTCTTTATTATCTACCTTTCTAGAACAATCTTTGTAGGAAACACAAGCTTTGGTGGCCCGGATGATATTAAGATTTATTATACGTTGTTTTTAATCTTTCATATTATCTTAGCAACAACAGGGGGAGTATTTGGAATTGTTACACTCGTATTGGCCTTTAAGCGCAATATAAGCAAACACCGTAAAATTGGACCTATCACAAGCGTGATCTGGTTCTTTACTGCAGTTACTGGAGTGGCTGTTTATTTACTCCTGTATGTGTTTTATAAGGGCGGAGAAACGACCAGCATGTTTAAAGCAATATTAGGATTTTAACAAAAGCCTTCTATCTAAGGACTATAGATAGAAGGCTTTTGTTATGTTTTAGGTCACTCCATTAAAATACATTAGTAAAAACACGGGATTTGGTTTAAGATACTGAAAGAAAAGGTAAGAGTAGTAAAGGAAGAAGCAGTTACATACATAATGGACCTGAATGATTTCCGACTAATTTGAAAGGTGGAAACACAATGAATATAGAGAATCAGCGATTGATTATGACACCAATCACCATATCCCAAGCTCAGCAGCTCATGGTCAGTCCAGAGAGTTACCCCGACTGGCTAAAGGTGAAGTATGATTCGTTATGGCCAGATGATGGTTTAAAAGCCATGTTGCCTATATATGTAGAGGCTTTAGAAAATGATGGGGAAGAGTTTGGTTTTGGCCCTTGGATTATCTTACATAAACATAAGGATATGGTAATCGGGGATATTGGTTTTAAAGGGAAACCCGTTGACGGGGTGGTAGAGATCGGATATTTTATCTCCAATATTCATAGAAACCAAGGATATGCCAAAGAGGCTATTGACTCTATGGTTCATTGGGCATTCTCCCAAGATGGTGTTGAAACAATTGCTGCAAGGTGTACATCACAAAATGTGCCATCATGTAAGGTTTTAGAAGCGAATGGGTTCAAACGTACTGGTGAACAAGACGGGTTAATTGTATTTGAAGCGCATAAGAAAACGTCTTGGCAAAGATAAACCGTTTAGTAACCAAAAAAAGGTGTTGTGGCTATAGAAGCCATAACACCTTTTTTATGGATAAAGTCCTTTTCTATTCTTCTTATTAAATCTTGTAGTTAAATTTAATGATACCGGCTTCTTTCGCTGAGTTGAACGCAATCACAATAAATGGCCCAATGAAGAAACCTAATACCCCGATTAGTTTTAAGCCTAAATACATGGCGATCAGTGTGGCTAAAGGTGATAATCCAATATGGCGTCCCATTACTTTCGGTTCAACAGTACGGCGTATGGCCAGAAGAACAACGGCTAATATAGATAATTCTGTTCCCATTGCGAGATCGCCCACAATAAAAGCATACAAAGCCCATGGACCAAGTACTGCGATTGATCCTATAATGGGTATGAAATCAATTGCCCAAATGATAAGCGACATTAATACAGCCACTTTAGGCGAAATGTACAGTAACCCTAGTAAGGATACTACAAAGATAATAATACTAACTAGAAATTGAGCTTTCAGAAATCCGAAAACAACATAGGAAAGACGGCTATTCATAAAGCGGACCTTTTCAGCTGTTTCAGAAGTCATGTGTTCGTACGCCTTGGCCTTGAGCTTTGGAATTTCTAACATAAATAAGAACAGCGCGATTAAATACACTAAGAAACTTACTAAATAGTTAGGAATTTCAGCGAGGAAATTTCCTATCTTCTTCAGTTGGTCGTCCACTTTGTATTCTTCTGTGTATGTATCGAACTTCTCTTTCAAGGTCCCATTTACTTCATCTACTACTGTAACAGGGAAACGTTCTACGAATTGATTAGTGTCTTTTGCCCATTCATCAAAGAATTCCTCGATCTGTTCGAAATAGGCAGGTGCATTATTTGCCACATTAATAACTTGCGTAACGGCTTTGGTTACTAATAATGAGCCGGCCAGCCCGATGACAATTAGAAATGTGATGTAAACAATAATCACAGAAAGCTTCCGCTTAAAGCGAAATTTGTACTGTAACCACCTTACCAATGGGTTTAAAAATAGCGCTGTAAAGAAAGCCAATAGGAGTGGCAATGATACAGGTAATATAAAGTAAGCACCAATTAATAAGATAACGGTTAGAAAAATTAGAACCCAATGTCTTTTACTCATATAACGGAACAATTTACTTTCAGAAGCTCCTTTCAATCAACACTCTCATAATGAAAATATAGCATGAACCTCTCCTTTTGAACAGTTAAAAACCTTAAATAAGAATCATGTATTATTGCTTTGGAACATACGATGAAACGAGAAGGGGGATTGTCCATGTGGAAAGAGTTTAAGGCTTTTGCTACGAAAGGGAATGTACTGGATCTATCCATAGCTGTTGTAATTGGAGGCGCCTTCGGAAAAATCATTGAATCCCTTGTAGATGATGTTGTTATGCCTGTAGTGGGTTTATTGATGGGAGGCGTTAACCTCCAAGCATTGCATATCCAATTTGCGCTAGGTAAAGGGACGGTTTACATTCAGTATGGTGCATTTTTACAATCGGCAGTCGATTTTTTTATCATCACATTCGCTATTTTCTTATTTCTAAAAGTCATTTTTAGACTTCGAGGGAAAGCTAAAGGTCAGGTTCAGTTTCAAGAAGAAACCACAGATCAAATCTTAGGAGACATTAGAGATCTACTAAGAGAACGTTCCCATATGGAGCAAAATAGCCCGAATCATCCGATTGTCTACATTCAAAAAAATAAGGAAAAGACTGCTAACGGTCGATCTCGTTAACAGTCTGTCTCCATTAATTATTTTTTTGGTACTTTTCAAGCATTTCTTTTGCACCGTCAAATTGATATTGGTCAATGAGTTTCTTAGCACGATCGAGCAGGTGCTCATTTTGAAATTCGTCAATCATATCTTTAACGCGATCTAAAAGCTTATTGCTCTTGTCTACAAGCGTATCAGGAAAATCTTCTCCATCCCCGTATTCTACACCGTGAGGATAGTAATGTTTTCCTAGAAGTGGGGTTAACAACTGCATAGTAGCATCCTGCTTATCGACATCGCCTTCAAGAGCGTAACCTTGTACTCGTAAGTAATACGTCTGGCCCTTAGTAGCCGTGTTGATTTTATAGTCATAGGTTACTCGTTCATAGTCCCACTGACCACCTCTGACAAAACCAGCCTTCTTCATCAAGTGATCCAATTTCTTCAGTTCTACGATTGCGCCTTCGATACCTTTACCTTCAATTCTCATGTGTTCCACCTCGCATCATGTCTTTATGTAAACGTGTTCTTACTTAATCATATAAAAAACTTGCTCAACTTGCAATTATTTCCCTATTAAAATGTTGCTTATGTAGAATCTCCTTTAGTCAAATCCAATTCCTACAATGTTTCATGCAAGATATGTGCGGTTTAGGAAACATTAAAATATGGGATGAGTCACAGTCCATCCAATAATAAATGGTACGGAGGAGATATGGATGAAATCAGTAAGAGATATTATGACAACAGATGTAGCATGTTGTACAGCAGATGATACTTTGTATGAAGCGGCTACTAAAATGAAAGAGCGAAATGTAGGGTCCATCCCTGTATGTGATAACCAGCAGAATCTTCTAGGAATGGTAACGGATCGTGATCTTGTTATAAGAGGATATGCAGGGAAGCATTCAGGCTCTACAGCCATTCAAAAGGTGATGAGCGATCACATGGTATCCGTGACTCCTGAAACGTCTGTGAAAGAAGCTGGAGATGTAATGGCGGATAAGCAAATTCGTCGTTTGCCAGTTGTAGAAAGCGGTAAACTTGTTGGTATCGTCTCTCTTGGAGATCTTTCGTTAGATCAAAAATCGAACGAAGCAGCAGGTCATGCCTTAGAGGAAATCTCAGAGCGCCCTGAACTTCATTAATAAGTTAGAAGGTCCCATGACATGTATGGGGCCTTTTTATTTTACCTTAACGGGCCATCAGGAGTTCCGTTCATTCGAGGTAGTGTTCTATGATTTCTATCATATTTACTTATGTTCTCTATTATACTGAAGTATCAGTGGTAGAAAGGCGTGAGAATATGAATCAAAGATTAACAGTTGTACTCTTTCTTATATTAGTGATCGTTAGTACTGTGATAGGTTCAAGAGAATGGAGAGAAAGAGCGGATCCACCAGGAGAACTTTCACTTTCTAACTATAGTGGAGAGGGTGGTGATGAACGCGAATCGATCTCTGTTATTTCAGAAAGCATTGAACCACCTAAAGCCTCTTCTTCTTCTTCTTTACAGCACCTTATTGGAAAGACTGGGAGAGAAATTGAGAATGAATTTGGAAAAGCCGAACGTAAAGACCCTACACCTTATGGGTATACGTGGTGGATCTATAGTACTTCTGTAAATTACTATCAGATTGGAATAGAGAATGATGAAGTGGTGGCTGCGTTCGGTATTGGCCCCTCATTAGACCTTGATACGATCAAGATTGGTCAATCAAGGAAAGAAATAGAGGAGAAATTAACACTTGAAAAAGAAGTTGAGATTAAAACAGAAGAAGGGTCTTTTCTCTTCACCCTAACCGAAGAAGACTTTAAGCAAAGGCCTCTCTCAAAGATGAATGATTCAGAGGTTATTCAACTTTATTTTGATGAGAGTACAAATCAGTTATCTTCTGTTCGGGTGATGAACAATAAAATCCTTCTTCTCCATCGACCTTATGATGTTTCTTATACTGGTCAGCTACCTGAATTACCTCTTTTATTAGAAAGTGAGTGGAAGGAGATAGAGAAAGGTACAGAGCAGCAAATTTATGCCATCTCAAACCAGTTACGTAGCAGGTTCGGAGTGGATAAACTCGTTTGGGATGAACTAACTGCAGGAGTCGCCTATCAGCATAGTAAAGATATGGCTGAGCGCAATTATTTTTCTCATATTTCTTTGAGTGGGGAAGGTCTTAAGGAACGGTTGAAAAAGGGGGATATTCAATATGCCTCAGCTGGTGAAAACATCGCAGCTCAATACCCGGATGGACCAGCTGTAGTAGAAGGATGGCTAAATAGTGAGGGACACCGTGAAGCATTGCTTAATGAAGGGTACACACACCTTGGAGTGGGGGTCTATCGTTACTATTACACACAAAATTTCCTTGAAGAGCCTTATTAGGCATATACACAAAAGCGTTTACTTACTCATATACTGACCATAAAAGAGAACATAAGGTGAGGTGGTTCAGTATGAGTTCACAATTACACCCTTCTGTTGCTGAGTTCAAAGAGTTTGTGGGCCGTTATCCTAAATTAATTCAGGAAGTTCGCCAAAAAGGAGAGAGTTGGCAGCCTTATTATGAAAAATGGGTATTACTAGGTGAAGAGGATCCTTATTGGGAGCAGTTCAATCAACCAACAGAACAACAAAAAGCCAACACTCAGGATGTGGAGCAAGAGCAAGAGGAAGATAATGATTCTGGGAAAAATAAAGAAATGATGGGTCAGTTTATGAATATGATTGAAAATGTGGATTTAAATAAAGTGCAAGGCCATATTCAACAATTAAATGGAGCAATATCAAACATTCAAAATCTTGTAGGGCAATTTCAAGATATGAAAAAGACAAATCCAAGTAAAGGAAATACGCCTAAAAGATCCCCGTTTGGTTTTGGACGTGATTGAGAGGTGATTCTATGCAACCTGGTGTCTATCAATATCTAAATAATCGTCCAGATCTTGTTCATTTTATTAGGCAAAATCCTAAATGGTATCGCAAAATTACCCGTGACCCAAGTGTACTTGTTGGGATGGAAGAGGAAGCGAAATATTACTTTGGGAAGACGACGACTCAAAAAATGGAGCGAATGACAAATCAACTTCAAATGGTCCAAATGCTTATGCAAATGGCTCAGGCAATGAAAGAATAAAAAAAGTTCATAAATATTTCGTATTTCTAAAAGAATTTGGTAAAATAGCAAGTGGAGGTGATTTACTTGCTAGCTACTTCGGAGACAGTAGAAATCCTGGATCAAAGTGAACAGTTAGGGAAGTTGGTATCAGGTTCAGACGTATATGAAAGATACCTCCAAGCTAAACAAGATATGGAGCGGGATCGAGAGGCCCAACGCCTGATCCGAGCTTTTCAAGATAGTAAAATCCAGTATGAAGAGGTTGAGCGATTCGGTCGATATCATCCTGACTACAACCAAATTATGAAGGCGGTACGTCAGAAGAAACGTGATATGGATATGAATGATTATGTGGCAGCCTACAAAGTAGCAGAACGTGAGCTTCAGAAGCTACTTGATGAACTGAGTCAGATCATTGCTGGAAGCATCAGTCCCCAGATTAAAGTTCCTAAAGACGGTGCAGTCTTTCAGGATACGGGCAGTGGCTGTGGCTGTGGCAGTGGTGGCGGCTGTGGCTGTTCTTAACCTGTTTTACTGAAATCGAATACAGTCTGTGCACATGTTTCCGCAACAAAACATCTTTTGTTGTGGCACAAGGAAACGGACACGATACACATAAAGCGCTTCATACTCTCGGACGTATGTCATAGAGAGGGTGAGGCGCTTTCCTTTCATGGCTGTAGCAGCGGCCCTCTTTAAGCTTTCTTCAACTTTAGGTCGATTCATCTTCTCTGAAGTTGAAAATACATAAACAAAAGGCAAGCCTGCGATGATTTTTTTATAACTCAAGTGAACACATGATTCAGCATTTAAAGTGTCCAAAAAAAGTTCCCAAGCCTTTTCTACTTCTGTCATCCTACTACCTCCTCATATGGAAAGATGTTCATTCAATGATTGAACCTTTTCTCAATATTTGCTAAACTGATTTCAAACTACAAATGAAAGAGGATGCCCTATGTTTACAAAAAGACAAGGAATAGTCATATGGTTTCAACATATGAAAAATATCCGCCAAATTAAACGTTATGGTCATTTAGTACATGCATCGAAGAAACATAAGTATGCTCTTTTATACGTCAATCAAGACGAAATAGAAGACGTGATGACAAAACTTTCCAAACTTCATTACATTTCTAAGGTAGAACCTTCTTATAAACCTTTTATTCGAACTGAATATGAAAATTCAAAGCCAGACAAGGCGAAAGAATATGATTACAAATATGGTAGTATATAAAAAGAGCATGGGATGATGGTCCCGTGCTCTTTTTCATGATTAACTCATAGGAGCAATGTAGCGGTTCATTCGTAGTATCCCTATAAGATGCTGATAAAATAACTCTTTCTCACCGAAGATCTGACTAGGTTGTACGGTGAGTTCTATTATGTCTTTCTCAAGCTCTTCTGCTAAGTTTTTAAACAGATCGAAACGCTTATTAGGCGTTTCGTGAGGATAAGGGACTCCTTCGCGGCAGATATACAGAGGTTGGAAGTTCCCTGGAGTTGTCGGCTTCATGACAACAGCAAGCGAGGTTCGTTTTTCATTTCCTGTTGTTGTGTGAAATGCCATTACATGTTGCACTCTTTCAGGCATGCTGCGACTTAATGCAAGTAACTCATATAAGTCTGAGTATCCTTGCCCTAGTTCGATAAAACGTTGAATCATATGGCCACCTCTTTTATAGTAATCTCTTCTGATACTGTAGCAAAAAATAAAGAGGTTGGATAGTTACAAATGTAAAGAGGAGTTACCAACAATGATCAGGAAAGCGTTACTTTACACAACCCCACTAATCTTTTTACTCATTCTCCTTGTTCTCTATCAGTGGAGTATGTATACATACGGTCCTGCCTCAACAGAAGAATCAGGGGATCCACCAGCATCCTCTATTACGATTACTCATTCCCCGTCTGGAACGGATATTGAGCAAACCATTAAAGGAATCAATGAAGGAACCTATATCCTCGTTGTTCCAAATGGTGCCGAGGATATGGAGTGTGTATACGAGGAGGGGGAATCTTGTTTAATGGAGGAAACGTCTTCTTCTATAAACGTTACGGTTTCTTCTAATAAAAAACTCCATTTTACTTACCGAATCTCATCAGGCGAAGCCGAGCAGGCGTTTGGTAGTCATTGGTTTATGAAGATAAAACAGAAGGATTCCTACATACCAATGAATATGAAGGTTTCACTTGCGGAAAAGCAACCATCTCATTGGACATGGTTCAGTCCTGCTAAGAAAGAAGCGGTTATAAAAAAATCAACTATTGATTACTATAAATGGGAAGCTCAGAAAACGGATCACTTTCCCCTTTATGTTATAGATACGAAAGGCTATGTGGAACAAACTCGGGGCTCTCTAACAATCTACTCTAATAAAAAACTCTCAGAACAAAATTTGAATAATACAGAAAAATTATATAGGTCGTTATCTGATCAACCTCTCATTCTGTTAGTGGGTAGGGATGTTCCTGATGGTTCTAAAGGCGTTTTGTCCATCCCATCCTTTAGCTTGGAAAACGTTGAAAAAGCTTGGTATCGTATGCTCGTTACAAGCAACTACGACATACCTGATGAAGAGAGATGGTTGATTGAATCGATTGTTGCTTATGCAACTTCCACTGAGCCTGATTCAGAAAAAGGTGAAAAGGTGAAACAAGCACTCGATGCTGAACTATCAGCAGAGGAAAAAGACGCGTTTTTAAATAGCATTTCTAAAAAAAGAAAAGGTACCCTAGTAGCTAATTTGGACCAGAGTCTCAGTGAGGTTGAGGGGTTGGAAACGACATTTTTTCAAAAAAACAAAGAAAAGGAAAAGCCTTTTGTTTCTTTATTCTATTATGAAACGAAACCCATTGTAATAAATGGGGAGCGTAATGATGTGGCGTGGGACCCTATCTTGATGAACAAAAACCGATCTTTCCCACTCGGTGGCTTGGCCGAGGTCTTACATATAGATGTAACAGGAATTCCGGGTGAAGGCATTTATATCGTGAGAAAAGGGGAGGATACGTGGAGGTTTACCCTTGGGAAACAAACATTTATTGAGAATGAAGAGTCATTTGGCATTGCTAGTGATGTGTTATTCCAATTAAATGGCGAAGTTTATATAAAAGAACGATACATGAAAGAGATTCTTGGAATTCATGTTCAAGAAGATTCGAATAACCTCTATATTCGAAATTAAAAAAAGCCTGCAGACACATTCATGGTCTGCAGGCACCTTTTTTGATTTAATTCACATCAAATCAAAAAGGCAAAGGGAGAGGAGAAACCGGAGGAAGAACTTATGGGGAAACGTAAGTCTTCTCCGTCTTCGGGAACGATTAGGAGAACTCCTAACCGCTCTTTACACAGTATGAGCGGTTTACGTTCCATTTATACTCTGAGTTTGAAAAATATTAAAGTGATCTTTCGAAAACTTTTAGAAAGGGAAGAAGTAGGGATGTGGAAGGGGACTTGTGAGTTTCCTCTTTAAGATTGTTTATGGTAGGATTATGTACGAAATGGTTAGAGAAAGGTGTTGACTCTATGCGCGTAATTGCTGGAGAACATAAAGGGCGTCAACTTCAACCTGTACCCAACCGGTTGACACGCCCTACGACAGATAAAGTAAAAGAAGCTCTATTTCAAATGATTGGTCCTTATTTTGAAGGCGGAGCATGCCTGGACTTGTTTGCAGGAAGCGGAGGCTTAGGGATAGAGGCATTAAGCAGAGGGATGGATCAAGCGATTTTTGTAGATAAGCACCCTAAAGCGATTGCCACAATCTACGAGAATTTGAAGACATTAAAGCTACAAGACTATGCTGAAGTTTATAAGAACGATGCGTACCGAGCAATTAAAGCAGCAGGAAAGAGAGGCTTATCATTCCGGTTAGTCTTTTTAGACCCTCCTTATGAGAAGTTCTCATACGAAGAGCTTGTGGATTCTCTGGTTGAGCATAATGTGGTGAATGAAGAAACCGTTATCGTGTGTGAGCACTCTTCGGAACAATCATTACCAGATTCATTCGGTTCTTTCACATGCTTCCGACATGAAACATATTCAAGTATTATTTCAATTAGCCTTTATAAACAAGAGTAGAGGAGGAAGAGTATGGCGACATTAGCAATCTGTCCAGGGAGCTTTGATCCAATTACATATGGCCATCTTGATATAATAGAACGTGGGGCAAAGATCTTTGATCATGTTACAGTAGCTGTATTTCATAATCGTGCAAAATCCCCACTGTTTTCTGTTGAAGAACGTATCGAAATGATTCAAGAAGTGACGAGTCATCTTAACAATGTAACAGTCGATTCGAGTAGTGGGCTACTGATTGATTATGCTGAGGAAAAAGGTGCCAATGTGGTGTTAAGAGGCTTACGAGCGGTGAGTGATTTTGAATATGAAATGCAGATTACCGCAATGAACCGTAAGCTCAATGATTCAATTGAAACGTTTTTTGTCATGACTAACAATCAATATTCTTTCTTAAGTTCAAGCATTATGAAAGAAGTTTCTAAATATCACGGTGATGTATCTGAACTTGTCCCTCCACAGGTTGAAGAAGCTTTAAAAGGGAAGTATAAAAAATAGCCCTCTAACATTTTGTTAGCCGGGCTATTTTTTTATCATTCTTCTATACAATATCAGACTAGCCATAGCTAAGGAGCCAATCGTTAATAAGGGACCGATCGAAACGAGTTTTTCAAAGAGTTCTGACCAGAAACTTTCATGTTGACTTAACCTTATCCAAACAGGTGACTCATTCGATTCAAAGGCTTGACGATCGACGTATAGTGGGATGAATAATAAGACACTTAACATGGCTGCAAATAGTCCGTGTAATATACGAGCCAAGAAATAAGGTCTAAATCGTATATCTGTATCTGCTAGAATGCTGGCAACTTGTGCTTGCACAGAAAAACCATTAAAGGCAAGGATAAAGCTCACGCAGATTACTTGTTGTAAAAGTACTGCGTTCTCCGCTTGTGCTGTCATTTGGGATCCTAACGTAATTTCGAAAAGCCCGGATATAAATGGGATGGTCAACTCTTGTGGCAGAGTTAGCATTTGGAATAGGATACCTATTGCCCCGGCAATAATAGGTGTGATTCCTACAAGGAAGAGTAATTTATTAAATACGGAAAACATTATAATAAACCCGCCAATCATCAGTAAGGTCTGGATGGAAGATAAAACAGCATCTCCGAAGAATTTCCCGAAAGGGCGTGGTTCCTCTAACCTGGATTGGTGGAGAGCTTGAAAGGCTTTCTTTAACGTGATTTTTTCACGGGTTTCGTTTCCTTCTTCTTCAGCGGGGTTCTCACGACCATAAAAGCGCATGCAAATACCAACAAGCGTATTACCTACATAGTGACATGCTGCAAGTAAAACGCCTAATGTAGGGTCGTGAAAGAAGCCTACGGATACAGCTCCGAATATAAAGAGAGGGTTGGAGGCATTAGTAAATGAAACAAGTCGCTCTGCTTCTATGCGGGTCAATTGTTTCTCTTGTCTTAACCTTGCTGTTAACTTAGCCCCTGAAGGATATCCGCTTGCCATTCCCATAGCCCATACGAAGCTGCCTACTCCAGGCACTTTAAATATGGGTCTCATGATGGGTTCAAAGAGAATCCCGATAAATCGAACCACCCCAAAACCGATTAATAGTTCAGCCGTTATAAAAAAGGGGAGAAGGGAAGGGAATACAATTTCCCACCACATGTTCAATCCACGGATCGATGCTTCTAATGCTTGGTCCGGGAACCGGATTAGGGAAAAGGCTAAAAACAATGCCAGTAAAGCAAGTGCGAGTGATTTCACTTGAGATTTCATAAAAAGCCCCCTACAAATTGGCCGACTGTACTTCTCTTTTTGGAAATAGTAAAATGTTCATAACATATACATACAAAGTACAAGCGTTTCTATACCACTATACGCTCATGTGAAAGGGTTTTATGCCATAAAATAAGAAAAGAATGGCGAGAAAAGGGGGGGCTTAAGGTGAAGAGACCTGTTATTGGATTAGCCTTAGGTTCTGGGGGCGCGAGAGGTTTTGCGCATCTTGGTGTATTGAAAGCACTTCATGATGCAGGGATTCAAGTAGACCTCATCGCCGGTAGTAGTATGGGTGCGCTCGTTGGATCCTTGTATTGTGCTGGTCAGGATATGGATCAACTGTATAAACTAGCTAGAACATTTAAGCGCAAGTATTACTTAGACTTTACCGTCCCTAAAATGGGGTTTATTCAAGGTAAGAGAATTAAAGAGTATATAAGCTTGTTTACCCACAGAAAAAACATAGAAGACCTAAAAATCCCCTTCGCAGTTATTGCGACCGATTTAAAAACAGGCGAGAAAGTGATCTTTAAAGAGGGCAATACAGCAAATGCCGTAAGAGCGAGTATCTCAATCCCAGGAATATTTGTTCCAGAGAAGATAGGGGATCGGTTATTGGTTGACGGCGGAGTTGTGGACCGTGTTCCCATTTCAGTAGCAAGAGAGATGGGGGCAGATATTGTAATTGGTGTGGATTGTGCTCATTTCGATGGTAGTAATGAGGTTCAATCCATTTATGATGTTATTATTCAAAGTATTGAAATCATGCAAGAGGAATTGCTGAGCCAGATCGATCTTAATGCAGATTTCATGTTAAAACCAGACATCAAAAAATATAGTTCACGAGCTTTTACAGATATAGAGGAGATTGTGAATGAAGGAGAGAAAGAGGCCAACCTGCATATTAAGTCGATTCGAACGTATATAGAGCATTGGAAGGAGCCAGAAAATGAAGCAGAATAAAAGGTATTTTATAGTCTTTGCCATTGTAGTGGTACTCGCTTTTTTCTTAGCGCAGTACCGTTTACCCTATTATATTTATCAGCCGGGATCGGCTGATGATTTAAATCCTATTGTACAAGTTGAGGGAGCTTATGACAGTGAAGGAGAAATGCACTTAGTTACCGTTAGTGGTGGACCCGCTACACCTATTAGGTATGTAATTGCCAAAATTCTTCCTTATCATCAAGTTTACGATATTGAAGACATCTTCCCTGAAGGAGTAGATCAGGAAGAGTATCACCATGCTCAAATTCAAGTGATGGCATCTTCTCAAGAAGCGGCTCAGGTGGTTGCATATAGGGCTGCAGGGAAAGATGTTACGATTAAAAGTGATGGTGTGATCGTTATGCGTGTAGAAGATGGGATGCCTGCTGAGGGGAAACTCGAGGTTGGGGATCGAATTACTGAGGTGAATGGAACACCAATTAAAGAATCTGAGGGGTTAATTGAGCTTATTTCACCTCTTGAAGTCGGAGATAGCGTAGAGGTAACCTTTGTTCGAAGTGGTAAGGAAATGACGAAAACGGTCTCTTTAGGAAAACACCCTGAAGAAAATCGAGCTATTATGGGAATTGGGCTTGCAACCAAGAGGAGTGTAGAAGTGGATCCTCCTGTGAAATTCAAGAGTGGTGAAATCGGAGGCCCAAGTGCTGGACTCATGTTCTCTTTAGAGATGTATGATCAACTAACAGAAAACGATATAACAAAAGGGTACCAAGTTGCTGGTACAGGTGAGATTTCAATTGAAGGTAAAGTTGGAAGAATTGGTGGCATTGATAAGAAAGTTGTGGCTTCTGATGACGAAGGGATTGAAATTTTCTTTGCTCCAAATGAAGGAGGAAAAGAAGGCTCTAATTATGAGGTTGCCAAGAAGACGGCTGAAGACATCGGGACAGATATGAAAATTGTGCCTGTCGATACGTTTGAGGACGCTTTAGAGTACTTGAAAGACTTAGAACCTAAGGGTAAATAAAAAACACTACAAAGGGCTCCAAATTGTACAATAAGATACAATTTGGAGCCCTTTTGACATTTAGAGTTTACTGGCCAATATTTTGATGTTCAGCTTTCTTTGCTATGTCGTGGCGTTACTCTGGCTGATTGAAAAAATGTAATAATCAGAAGTGTACATCCGTGTTTCCACGGTTGTTTGATCATTTCCTTTAGAGAAAATCAGGTCTGTTCCATCTTGCTCAAGGAAAGCCCATCCTTTTTCGCCCATAAAGGTTTTGACGATGTAATAATAGTCGCCCTCCACCGGGGTGTGTGGTGTGATGTAGCTCTCTGATTCTGAATCAATCTGCACATAAGGTTTGTCGCCAAATTTAAGCTGCACGATGCCGCTGATGACGGGGATAGGATTTCCTTCTTGAAACAGTGTATCTTTAAATGCAAATCCAATAGATCCCACGATAATAAACAGCGCAAGAAACGTAATGCTGAACCATCGTAACAGTTTGCGCAACCTCATTCCCCCTTTAACTTTTAGACGATCAATCAATAAGGAATGTTTCACATATGCGGCATTACTGGTGGGCCTAATTCTCTTTTGCGCAGGCGTTTCTTTTGTTCTGCTGGCAGACAAGACAAATAGGCGTCCACAGAACGCTCCTCTATTGTAACAAATTCATGGTTTCCTGACTGCACATTTGGAAGGATTGGTACACCCATTTTTTTCTTTTGTTGCCGAATGTAGGATCGACCAGTTTCTGACATGCCTAATAAACGCACATAAGGCAACTGGTTCAGCTGAAGGATAGGCTCGATTTCTTGTTTTTTAGTATGAGTCAAAATATGAGTAATCGTTCGCTGAAGTCGTGTCCATGTGTACCGTTTTGTTTTTAGTAGAGTCATCCACTCCGAGAAATTTGTTGCTTCTTTAATTGTATGCAGCAAGCGGTGTTCAAGACCCTCCTCCACACCATGAAAGGATCTAATTTCTTCAGGGGAGAGGGTAGTAAGCTTATATTGGAGTAATGGAAAGTAGCGCTCCCAATCATGCCATCCAGTTGCTTTTTGCTTGTATTCCATTAATTTTTCTATTGAAGACCCGGGTAATGAGCCTTCAGCTTCTTTTGTCATCTCTTTTCCTTCTAGAATGGATTTTCTTATACTTGTTGCACTAGCAATCTGATGAGTAATCGTCTCATCGTGATAACCGCTTTGAGTCCGTTTAATCGTCATAGGAGTGATGGATAAGTCATGATCAAGTATGGTCTTCGTATAGCTGTATCCTAATATGTTATTCGGTTGTGAGAGGTCAATGGCGTGATTCGATAAACCAATTGCCTCATATGCGTGCCGGCTTGCTTCTGGAAAAGAGAAGCCTTGATCTAAGTATTGGTGGAGGGATTCCTTGTAGGACGTTTCATGCGCGTTCACATGCTCATAAGCTTTCAAAAAAGGCGAGATATCCCCCTGTTCACTCCCAAAGCATATGGTATCAACTCCTATTTCTGAAAGGGTGAGAACAGAGCCTTTTGCAAATAAGTCACTGTTTTGTACAGCAAACACATAGGGCAGCTCTAATACAACATCAACGCCCTGTGAGAGGGCGATTTCAGTTCGGTGCCACTTGTCAATAATGGCAGGTTCCCCTCTTTGAAGAAAATTTCCACTCATGACGGCGATCATACAATCTGCTCCGGATGCTTCCTTTGATTGCTGTAAGTGATATAAATGACCAAAGTGGAAAGGGTTATACTCGACAATAAGTCCGCACGATTTCATGGCGTTCCCCTCTTTCTAATTGTGTTTTCCGTTCTTGAAAGAATTGACTATGATTATAAACTACCGAATGCGGGAAGCGAAATCAATATAAATAAGCTTTTCATCGCCATTACTTGCGTCACTCTTTAAGTTGTGGCATAGTGAAAAGACTATAAAAGCGAAATAATGAACGGCAATATGGCTGTAAAGAAAAAATGTTGACAAATTGTCTATTTCCTTTTAAAATAACTCTTGTTGCCTTGAGGTGATTAGAATGAAATTTGCTTTACAAAAATTAAAAGCAGCAGATCTTGAACCGGTAACGTTTGATGATCGCGTTGACATTTCTGAATTAGAAGAAATGCCGAATGACATCCGTTCAATTCCTGATGTACATGTTAAAGGTGAAGCCACTCGTAATGGAGATACGGTAACCTTTCGTTTTGCAGTATCTGGAACGATGACGCTCCCTTGTGCTCGTACATTAGCGGATGTAAACTATCCATTTTCCTTTGATGCGGTAGAAGTATTCTCCTTATCTCCTTATCACCAGGAAGGTGAAGATGAGATCCATGAAATTGCTGGAGAAGTTCTTGACTTAACGCCTTATATCAAGGAAAATGTAATATTGGAGGTTCCTTTGCAAGTGTTCGCTGATGATGAGGTGCTTGACGATGCTCTTTCTGAAGGGCAGGGCTGGCAGTTAATCACAGAGGAGAAGCAAGAAGAAAAGGTGGATCCTCGCCTTGCAAAGCTTCAACAATTTTTAGATGATAACAAAGAGTAAGAGATCCATCACATACAATCTGGATCGTGCATGAAGGAGGTGTAACACATGGCAGTACCAAAGCGTAGAACTTCAAAAAAGGTTAAAAACCAACGTCGTACTCACAAGAAACTTCACGTACCAGGAATGGTAGAATGCCAAAACTGCGGTGAATACACTAAACAACACCATGTTTGCAAATCTTGCGGACAGTACAATGGTAAACAAGTGGTTGAACAATAGTATGTTCAAAAAAAGGAGTGTCTCGTAGAGACGCTTCTTTTTTTGTGCTATTTTCTTACGTAGACCGACCTCGATGGCGTACTGATTGATTATATCTCGGTTGTTTGCGAAAGGGTCTGCATTCGGAATTGTCCTATTTTAAAACCGTTTAACGTCAATAGTTTGGTACAATAAAAGTAGATGGACAGAGAAAAGGGGAAATGATATGAGCGAATATGTTAAGTGGGATTTATATGAACAAGGGTATGGCATGATAACCCTTTATCGGCCTGAGCGACGAAATGCTCTTTCCTTTGATATGATTGAAGAGCTTCAGAGGTTAATTAGAGATGCTCGTAATTTAGAGTTAAAAGCGTTAGTTATTACAGGTGCGGGAACCGAGACGTTCTGTGCAGGGGGAGATTTGAATGATTTTCATGCAGATTTGTCCTCCCAAGAAGCATTTAGTGCATTGTATCCAATGAAAGAAGTGCTGTATGAGTTATCTCGTTTCCCAGTTCCTACGATTGCGTTACTAAACGGTCACACCAGAGGCGGTGGTTGTGAACTGGCTACTGCTTGTGACTTCAGATATGCAACAGAAGGAAGTACGATTGGATTTGTTCAAGGAAAATTAGGAATCTCACCGGGATGGGGCGGAGGAGCGATGCTCTATCAACGGATCCATCCTTTAAAAGCCTATGAGATGCTGGTCCAATCTCGGGTATATTCTACAGAAGAAGCTATACAGCTGGGGTGGCTTCAAGGGATCATTCATGAGGATACGTTGGCTGAAGATATCGATCACATTCTGCAACCATTTTTGCAGAAAAATTTAGACCAATTGATCCATTTCAAACAGCAATATGTGAAGCAACAGATCCCGTTATCTCTTTCTGCTGATATGGATGATGAAGTGAGGCGTTGTTCAAATCTATGGGGGAATGAGGCTCATAAGGAAGCGGTCGAAAGATTTCAGAAATCGTAATTCTTTTTAAAATACACTGATTCCTGACCACCCCGCCTGCGCTTTTCTAGTGTCTAGCTTCGGGGGCTAGAGGTTAGAGAGATAAGACATGCCATTACAGTGAGCAAGCTCACTTCCATGTCCTGTCTTATCCTTACGCCTCTGACCAAGCTCCCTGTGCTTTTCTAATGTCTAGCTTCGGGGGCTAGAGGCTAGAGAGATAAGACATGCCATTACAGTGAGCAAGCTCACTTCCATGTCCTGTCTTATCCTTACGCCTCTGGCCAAGCCCCCCTGCGCTTTTCTTAATGTCTAGCTCCGGCTCCTAGCCCCTAGCGTCATAAGCAAGATGCCTACAGTCCGCTCTGCGAACTTACGGCATCTTGCTTATGCGGCCCCACAGGAAGTGGGGTCGTTCGACGTTGCCACAGGACGTGGCGATCTTAGTCGAGCTTCCTTGAAGGCTAAACAGTCGCCTTCGCTTTTCTAATGTCTAGCTCCGGGGGCTAGAGGCTAGAGAGATAAGACATGCCATTACAGTGAGCAAGCTCACTTCCATGTCCTGTCTTATCCTTACGCCTCTGACCAAGCCCCCTGCGCTTTTCTTAATTCCCTAGTCTATCTCTCCTATTAGTTGCATACATTTTTATTACACGTGATAGGAGGGATAGAATGAATGCTACGAGGCAGGATGCTTGGACACAGGATGAAGATGTTTTACTAGCTGAAACGGTTCTCCGTTATATCCGGCTTGGGAAGACGCAGTTAGAAGCGTTTGAAGAGGTGGCTAGGAAGCTATCACGCACTTCGGCGGCTTGTGGGTTTCGTTGGAATGCGACTGTGCGTAAACGATATTCAAAAGGGATTCAATTAGCGAAAGAAGAAAGAAAAAGAGGCGGGGTTGGAAAAGAAGAGGTGGCCTCTGCCGAGGAGTCTATCGCCTCCGCATTTTCCATTGATGACGCCATCTCATTTCTAGAAACCATGAGGCAAAATGTTTCTGGAGCAAAACCTGAGCCTCACAAACAAGAACTTTCTCAACTCTATGAGGAAAACCAAAAGTTGAAGGATCAGGTTAAACGATATCATCAAGCATGGGAAGAGATGGGGAAACTTTGGCAATGGGTGCAAATTCCGAAAGAAAAAGGCTGATCCGTTATGTGATCAGCCTTTTTTCTGCTCTCAGCACTATTGATTTAAGAAGGGTTTTTTTCTGATACGCCAGCAGGTGTCCAGATAAGAGGGTTTTCCCCTAAATCTCGTTCCATATCATATTTAGCTTTTTGGAAGCCCATCTTCTCCCAAAAACCGTGAGAATTGATGCGAGGATTCGTTTTGATTGGAAGTTCAAAGCTTTTAGCGAAATCTACAAGTTTCTTGCCGTAGCCTTTTTTTCGGTAATCTGGCAGAACCTCGAGCTTCCAAAGCTCTAAATAATCTTGGGCGGGTTGAAAGTAGTCGTCATAGCGTGAAGAAACCTGATAAAGACTCATGCGAGCTACTAAAGCGTTTCCATAATAAATCCCATAAAACGGTGAAACGCTATCATTTTCGATTATGTTACTTTGCAGGTCCTCTAACATTGAAAGCTCTTGATTTCCGTATTCTTTAAATCGTTTAAATTCTTCTAACGTTTTAAAATTAACCACTAGTTTTTGAACTTGTATGGTATCCATCATTATAAAGTCCCCCTTAAAACCATAATCACACATCTCTATTATAATATAAAAATTTTCTGAATTAAATGATTTGTGTTTCCTTTATTGCCATTTAAGTAGATGGCGCTGTGCCATTCAGGAGAGATGTGTCCTGCAAAAGTGGCTCGAGGTCCAGCGTATTCGCTCAAAACTCCCTTTATCCTAAAGACCAGAGAAAGAATATTTGCTAAAATGAGCAAATAGGAGGATTTTCGCCTCTTGTTGTATAAAGAAAAGAAGAGAAGAAGCAAAAGTGGGTGAATAGGTTGAAAGTAGCTATAATTGGGGCTGGAGCTGTTGGGTTATTGTACGCAATTAAAACTCAAGAAAGAGGACATAAAGTAACCCTATATGCTCGGAGACAAGACCAGATAGAGCTTATCAGAAGAGAAGGTATTCAGGTGGGAGAGGAGCACACCTCCCGTACCATTCATATAGAAGATGTGACGCGTTTACATCATTTCTTCGATTTGGTTATTCTTGCAACGAAGCAAACTCATGTTGATGAAGTGGTAGCATTAATGGCTGAAAAGAAAGTGACATCTCCTGTCTTGTTTCTTCAGAACGGAATGGGACACGTGGACCTGGCTGTTAACATGCCGAACCCGTCGGCTGTAGGTGTTGTAGAACATGGCGTACGAAAAACATCTGACAGAGGTGTTTTGCATACAGGATTGGGACTGACCCGAATCGCAGCGGTGAATATGGAAAGAAGACAAGCCTTATGGATTAAAGACCAGCTAGATTCTAAGGAGTTTTCGTATGTATTTGAAGAAGATTGGTTTGAAGTATTATCTAATAAACTCATTGTGAACGCCGTGATTAACCCAATAACAGCATTATTTAACATAAGGAACGGAGAGATTCTCGAAAACCCTTATCTTTTAAATATAGCGAAACGGCTATGCGAAGAAGCTTGTATGGCTCTTTTGAAAACAGATGGTGATCGTCAATTTGAACGTGTCACTCACATAATGGAGCAAACGAAGTGGAACCGATCTTCAATGCTAGCGGATGTATTACACCAAAGGGAAACAGAAATCGAAGGAATCTCTGGATATATATTGGAGAAGTGCAAACAAGACCTCCCTTATACATCCTTCGTCTATGAAGGACTAAAGGGAATAGGACAAATCAGAAGGAGGGAGAACATGTGAACCAGGTGATTGCCTATCTTGCAGCGATCTTAATTACTATGCCAATTCCTCTTACAATAATTGTATACCTAATCATGAGGAAAACAGTAAAGAATAAAAAGAAATCCTTGCACATGACAGTAAACAGTATGACAGTTATTTATGTTTTAGCTGTGCCGGCGGCTTTATTTGTCATTTTTGAGCGATCTTATATTAGTTATGTTTTTATTTTACTTCTTCTTTTACTTAGTCTTTTTATCTATTTACAATGGAAGGTAAGAGATGAGATTGAATTCAGAAAAGCATTTAAAGGATTTTGGCGTTTCAGTTTTCTGTTATTTGCAGGCTTGCACATATCTTTGACGATTTATGGGCTGGCCAATAGGCTTATGACTTTATGATGCCTTTTAAGTGAAATCCCTTCGTCTTTTCGATACAATACGAGAGGAATACATAGAACTTATTGAAAAAGGAGAAGGTTATCCATGCGGATCCAACCCATTGAATTACCATCACAGAATAAATTTATCCAACATTATCGTGCTCAGCATGAGGAGCTATTAAATAAATTTCATTACAACCCATACAAACAAGAAGAGTATGAAAGGCGAGTTGCAGAATTAGAAGAACGTCATTTCCAACGAGATGCTCTTGCAGACCATCTTCAGCGTGTGAATGAAGAGTGGGGAGCCAGTGAAGCAACAGTCTCTAATATCGAACGACTAAGAGATCCTCAAAGTGTTGTGGTTGTAGGTGGCCAACAGGCTGGATTGCTGACAGGTCCTCTATATACGATTAACAAAATCGTTTCGATTATCGTTATGGCTAAAGAACAAGAAGAAGCGCTTGGTCGTCCTGTACTTCCTGTCTTCTGGATTGCAGGTGAGGATCATGATTTTGATGAAATCAATCATATATATATGCCACAATCCCCGCGAATGAAGAAGCATAAAATTCTTCAAAAACAAATGAAAAAAGAAGCAGTTTCAGAAATGGAGATGGATCAAGAGGCTATCCAAACATGGATAGATCGATTGTTTATGGGCTTAAGGGAGAGTGAACATACCAATCACTTATATGACTTAATTAAGGGAGAGCTTAAACGATCTGTTACATTTGTAGATTTATTTGCTCGACTAACTCATTACTTCTTCAAAGAAGAAGGTCTTATTCTAATGGATGCTCAGCATAAAGACTTACGCCAACTTGAGAGCGGTTATTTTCAGGAAATGATAAGAAAACAGCCTGAAATCAGTGAAGGTGTGGTTCGGTCACTTCATTTAACAGCTCAACAAGGTTACTCTGTTAACTTAGAAGCTGAAGTAGAGGATGGACATCTATTTTATAAGTGGAACGGGGAACGTACTCTTTTAATGAAAGATGAAGAAGGAAATTGGCGCGGTAAAAAAGATGAATGTTGTTTTAGTGAAGAAGAGCTTCTCCATATTGCAGAAACAGAACCTCACCTTCTAAGTAACAATGTTGTCACGAGACCTTTAATGCAGGACCTTGTCCTGCCATCACTTACCTTTATCGCGGGACCTGGGGAAGTTGGATATTGGTCAGCGCTTAAGCCTGTCTTTGAAGCACTCAACATACAAATGCCACCGGTCATGCCTCGTTTATCTATGACCCTGCTTGATCGTCAGAATGAGAAATGGCTTCGTCGTCATCTTATCGATATAGAAAAGGCTGTGAATGAGGGTGTGACCGAGGATAAGAGCAAGTGGATTGCTATGCAAAGCTATCCTCCGATCGAAGAGTTAGCTGATGAAGTGAAGCGTGCGATAGAAAGAGCGCATCGCCCTCTGAAGGAAAAAGCGCATGAAATTCGGGATGACATCGGTCAAATTGCTGAGAAAAACCTCTTTTACTTGTTTAGGGATGTAGAGTTCTTGCAAGAAAGAATGGCTGATGCTCTTGAAGAGAAACATGGTCGTGAGCTAGAAGTATTCGATCAAATTGATTTACGCATTCACCCAGAAGGTGGTTTGCAGGAAAGAATTTGGAACATCTTGCCGTTTGCCAATGACCACGGCCCAGGCTTGCCGAAACAGCTCCTTACTGTAGAGTATGATTGGCGTAAAGCTCATCATGTTATATTCATGTAAGGAAACCGTTTATGTGAGCTGTGGAGTGATTTTAGTGAAATAGTTGAAAAATAATTAAATTTATTTAGAAATCCTGCCAATAAGGCAGGATTTTTTTTGTTCTGAAAGAATATTTAAGTTAAAGTGGAGGAAAGTGGTGGGATGTGGTACGCTTGTGTGAGAAAGTGGGGCTATCTATATGTTTATGGGAGAATATCAACACAATATAGATGCAAAAGGCCGAATCATTGTCCCTTCTAAGTTCCGAGAAGGCTTAGGGGAGAGCTTTGTCATAACACGTGGCCTAGATAAATGTGTATTTGCATACCCCCTTTCTGAATGGAAAGTGATAGAAGAGAAATTAAAGAAACTCCCACTCACGAAAAAAGATGCTCGAGCTTTTACTCGATTCTTCTTTTCTGGTGCCGTAGAGTGTGAAGTGGATAAACAAGGGAGAATCAATATCCCTGCACCACTCAGAAGCTATGCAGCGCTTGAGAAAGAAGTGATTGTAATCGGGGTTTCCAATCGAGTCGAGTTCTGGGCTAAAGACGATTGGGAAACGTATTTTGAGGAATCTGAAGATTCTTTTGCAGAAATCGCTGAGAACATGATGGATTTTGATATTTAGCAAATAATATAACAACCAGAGAATCTAACAGAAAAGGAATGAAAGTATGTTTGACCATATTACAGTATTAAAGGAAGAAACCGTCACTGGATTAGATGTTCAGCCGAATGGTATCTATGTAGATTGCACACTCGGAGGCGGGGGACACAGTGAGCGCATTGCTGCTCAACTAACTGAAGGAGGCCGCCTGATAGCTTTTGATCAGGATGAGGTAGCTCTTAAAGCAGCTAAAGAACGCTTAGCCCCTTATGCTGACCGTATTACCTTTGTACATGCGAACTTTCGGGAACTGAAGCAGTCCTTATTGGACCTTGGAATTGAGGAAGTAGATGGAATTGCATTTGATCTTGGGGTATCCTCTCCACAACTCGATGAAGACGAGAGAGGGTTTAGTTATCATCAAGATGCACGTTTAGACATGAGAATGAATAGGGAACAGCCACTTAGTGCTTATGAAGTCATTAATGAGTGGGATTACAATGACCTTGTGCGTATATTCTTCAAATACGGAGAAGAGAAATTCTCAAAACAAATTGCCAGAGGTATTGAGAAGAAAAGGGAAGAGTCGCCAATTGAAACCACCACACACCTGGTGGACATAATTAAAGAAGCTATTCCGGCACCTGCAAGGCGAAAAGGCGGCCATCCGGCTAAAAGAATCTTTCAGGCTGTACGCATTGCAGTGAATGATGAGTTAGGTGCCTTTGAAGATGCTTTAAAGCAAGCGGCTGAAATGGTAGCGATTGATGGCAGAATTGCAGTCATTACGTTCCATTCGTTAGAGGATCGTATTTGTAAACAAACCTTTAAAGAGTGGAGTAGTAATCCACCTTTACCTAAAAGTATTCCAATTATTCCTGAGGACCAAAAGCCACCGTTTGAGTTAGTCAATCGAAAACCAATTACTCCAAGTGAAGAAGAATTAGAAGATAACCGAAGAGCTCGATCTGCGAAATTAAGAGTTGTTAAAAAAATACGTCCATGGGAAGGGTGGAATAATGAATGAGTGCAGAAAAAGCGAAACAATTGCACCAACATGAAACAACAGAGCAAAGCCAGAGCCAAAAGCAGGTAAAGGTCCAGGTACATAAAAAGCGATGGATCACACCTGGTGAGAAGTTTTTATACACAGTGGTTAGTAGCCTTGCAATCCTATTCAGTGTCGTTGTGGTATCTTACTCCTCGTCTATTGATCAAATGAACCGGGATATGCAACGTTTAGACACGAACATAACCGATCAACAACTTGAAAATGAAAATCTTCAATATAAGATTAAAGAACTGTCTAATCCTGAGCGTATTATGGAAATTGCGAAGGAAAATGGTCTTGAAATCCGTCAGTCGAAAGTTAAACAAGCTAAATCCGTTTCCGGTAACGAATAAGGGGACAAGAGATTTATGAAGAAAAATCGAACAACTCACCGAATGGCGAAGCTCTACATGCTTGGGTTTATGTTAGTCTTCACGATTATCTTCGGTCGTTTCGCTTATATACAAGCGACAGGTGAAATTGAAGGAGTATCTCTTCAGGATTGGGCGGATCAAAAGCGGACAAGTTCCTATACAATTGAAGCCGACCGAGGCAAGATCCTCGATCGAAATGGAATGACACTTGCTTATGACCGTCCTACCTATAGTGTGTATGCGATTGTTGATGAAGAGTATTCTAAAGATTCAAAGGAGCCGTTACATGTTGAGGATCCGAAAAAAACGGCTGAACAGTTGGCTCCTATTTTAGGTTTAGAAGAGTCTTATGTATATGATCGTCTAAATAAAGAGGGTCCTTTCCAAGTTGAATTTGGAGCAAATGGACGTTACCTTTCTCAAGAAACCCGTGAAGATATTGAAGAACTTGACTTGCCTGGTATTCGATTTAAACAAGAAGCCAAGCGGTATTACCCAAATGGCATGTTTGCCTCTCATGTGTTAGGGTTTGCACAAAATCAAGGGGAAAATGATGAAATTGAAGGTATGATGGGAATCGAAGAACAGATGGATGATTATCTTTCTGAAACAGATGGTTCCATCTCTTATAAACGGGATAAGTACAATATGAAACTACTAAACCCTGAAGAAGTCTTTCAAAAGCCTGAAGACGGGGCGAATGTGACCCTGACGATTGATCAGAAAATCCAGACTTTCCTAGAAGATGCGATGAACCATGTGGTGAAGGAATATAATCCTGAGAAAATTATAGCCATAGTTATGGATCCGAAAACCGGTGAAGTACTGGCTATGGGAAATAGGCCGAGTTTTGATCCAAACAAGAGGCAGGATATTGGCAACTGGTACAATGATGTCATTGCCTCACCATATGAACCTGGGTCTACTATGAAGATCTTTACCTATGCTGCTGCAATGGAAGCTGGTGTATATAATGGCTCTGATACGTACATGTCAGGTGAATATGTGTATAATGATCGTGGTGATAAGATCCGTGACCATAACTATGGTAAGGGTTGGGGCACCATTGACTATGATGAAGGGTTTGAACGTTCCTCAAACGTGGCGGCTGCTAAATTAGTTTGGGAAGTAATGGGTCCTGAAACATACATGGATTACTTGCAAGCATTCGGCCTTGATCAAAAGACTGGAATTGATCTTCCTGGCGAACAAGCCGGTAAAATTGTTTACAAATGGGATAGTGAAGTTATTACAACTGCATTTGGACAAGGATCAACATTTACTCCAATTCAACAAATGAAGGCAGCCACGTCAGTTGCTAACAACGGTAAAATGATGCAGCCTTATGTAATTTCCCAAGTAACAGACCCTTCGTCAGGGGATGTGCTCGAGAAGAAAGAACCTAAAGTTGCGGGAGAGCCAATTAGTAAAGATACCGCCAAAAAAATGCGGGACTTAATGGGAAATGTTGTGACTGGTGAACATGGTACAGGAGTTAATTTCTATAACCTAGCTAATTACTCTGTAGCTGGTAAGACCGGTACAGCCCAAATTCCAAACTCTGAAACTGGGGGGTACTTAGCGGGACATGGAAATTACTATTTGTCATTCCTCGGCATGGCACCAAAAGAAGACCCTGAACTTATGATGTATGTCTCAGTGAAGCAACCAGACCTTGAACCAACTGAATATGAAGCAGAACCAAGTTCTTATATTTTCAAAACGGTGATGGAAAATAGTCTTCACTATATGAACATTAAACCGACGGAAAATAAAGAAGAGCTCTCTGTAGATTCTAAAACCCTCAAGGACTATAACGGTGACTCTGTTGCAAAAGCCAAACAAGCCATTACAAAAAATGGACTAACTCCTGTTGTATTGGGTGATGGAACGAAAGTAAAAGAGATGTTCCCTCGTGGAGGGACGAAAGTGGTCTCTAATGAAAAGGTGTTCCTAGTAACCTCTGACTCCGCTAAGATGCCTGATATGTCAGGTTGGGCTCTGCGGGATGTGTTACGATTTGGTGATGTAATGGATGTAGAGATCGATTCCGTTGGGAATGGTTTTGTTAGAAAACAAAGCGTTGCAGCTGGGGCTACCATTAAAAAGGGTGGATACCTTGTAGTGGAATTAACAGGCCCTAATGAGGAGCCATCTGACCAAACGCTTGAAGAACAAACAGAGCGGTCGATGCAAGGAGAAGAATCCGACCAGGACTCTTCAGAAGCTCCATCTGATCAAGAACAAGAGAACTCAACAGATGAGAATGAAGAATAAAGCGTAGCAAAGACAGTGTTCTAATCGTTTTTCTGAACTCATAAAATGGATACAAGCATACCATGGACGTAAAGGAGATGTACCATGAAACGAGTATCCAATGTGACGTTACGAAAACGATTGGTCACTGTTTTTCTTTTGGCAGGTGTTGTACTAGCTATTATTGTAACCCGTTTAGGGTATGTGCAATTTGTCATGGGCGATCAGTTGATGGACAAGGCGAAAAATTTATGGAGTCGTGACATTCCTTTTGAACCGGAGCGTGGCGATATTTTAGATCGCAATGGAGTTGTGTTGGCTGAGAATGTATCTGCTCCATCTGTCATGGTCGTACCCCGTCAGATTAAGAACCCTCAGAAAACGGCGGAACAATTAGCGAAAATTCTCGATATGCCAGTGGATAAAGCATACGAACATGTGACTAAAGTAAGTATGATTGAACGACTCCATCCTGAAGGTAGAAAAATTTCAGAAGAAAAAGCAGATGCCATCAGAGCACTGAATTTAGATGGTGTTTACATTGCTGAAGATTTCAAGCGCCATTATCCGAAAGGGGAGTATCTTTCCCATGTATTAGGGTTTAGTGGGATTGATAATCAAGGGTTAATGGGGCTTGAGTTGTATTATGATGAACAGCTTAAAGGTGAAGAAGGGCAGCTTTCGTTTTTCTCTGATGCAAAAGGGGGCCGGCTTCCAAATATCGCTGATGTTTACGAACCCCCTCAAGACGGGTATAACTTAAAGCTTACAATTGATGATCGCGTCCAAACGATTATTGAAAGAGAGCTAGATAACGCTGAAGCAAAGTATAATCCGGATGGTGCCATTGCTATTGCAATGGATCCTGATACTGGCGAGATTCTTGCTATGTCTAGCCGTCCCACTTTTAACCCGGAAAATTATCAAAATGTTCCTCAAGAAGTCTATAATCGTAACCTTCCGATCTGGAGTTCATATGAGCCTGGGTCTACGTTTAAAATTATTACGCTGGCCTCTTCTTTAGAGGAAGGGCTTGTAGATTTAGAAAATGACCATTTCCATGATAGTGGCTCCATTGAAGTAGATGGGGCACGACTCCGTTGTTGGAAGCGCGGGGGTCATGGAAGTCAGACCTATTTAGAAGTGGTACAGAACTCTTGTAACCCAGGGTTTGTAACCTTAGGCCAGGAACTGGGGAAAGAGCGATTGTTCAGCTATATTAAAGATTTTGGCTTTGGTACCAAAACAGGGATTGATCTTCAAGGAGAAGGAAATGGTATTTTATTCAGGGAAGAACAAGTTGGACCTGTTGAATTAGCGACAACAGCTTTCGGCCAAGGGGTTTCTGTTACTCCGATCCAGCAAGTTACAGCTGTGGCTGCTGCTGTAAATGGAGGATATTTGTATGAGCCTTACATTGCGAAAGAGTGGGTGAACCCCATTACTGGGGAGGCTGTAGATCAAACAGAACCAACGCTTAAGAAACGTGTCATTTCTGAAGAAACCTCCTCAAAAGTAAGGGAAGCACTTGAGAGTGTTGTTGCTTTAGGGACAGGTAAGGGCGCATATGTAGAAGGGTATAGAGTTGGCGGGAAAACGGGAACAGCTCAAAAAGTGGGTCCTGATGGTCGTTATATGACAGACAACCATATTGTATCTTTCATCGGCTTCGCACCTGCTGATGATCCAGAACTTGTCGTTTATTTAGCAATTGACAACCCTAAAAATACCGTCCAATTTGGTGGGGTCGTAGCTGCTCCAATTGTAGGGAATATTATGGGTGACAGTTTAAGAGCAATGGGTGTAAAACCTAGAGAAGATGGGCTTGAGAAAGAAGTGCAATGGCCTGATCAACCGCTTGTTGAGGTCCCGGATTTAATTGGACTTGAAAAGAAGGAGTTAACCCAGTATATGGTGAACCTTTCTATTGAAACGAGTGGAACTGGTAATTATATTGTAGATCAAGCACCTAAAGAAGGAACGAAAGTAGAAGAAGGTTCAAAAATTCGACTATTTTTAGCAGAGGAAGCTCCGGAGGTTGATCATTCGGATCATTCTCATTAAACAACAATCGCGAACCGGGGCCTTGTCTGCTATAATATACGTTGAAAATCTAATAGTAAGGAGTCCTTACATGAAGCTAAGTCAATTACTAAAGACACTACGCGTCTATCAAACTACAAAGGACATCAACCATGTAACGGTTACTGGAATAGAAATGGATTCAAGACAAGTAACCCATGGTCATTTATTTATTTGTATAAATGGTTTTACAGTGGATGGCCATGATTATGCCAAACAAGCTGAGGAGAAAGGGGCTGCTGCCATTGTAGCAGACCGTCCTCTGGATGTTTCAGTCCCCGTCATACTTGTGAGGGATACTTCCCGAACTATGGCAAAGTTAGCTAACGCTTATTATCATAACCCAACCCAAAAATTCCAGCTGATTGGAATTACCGGGACAAATGGAAAAACATCAACTTCTTATCTGGTTGAAGCCATTTTCAAGCAGCATAAAGATAAAACCGGCTTGGTCGGTACCATACAAATGAAAATCGGGGATAAAGAGTACCAGGTTAAAAATACGACCCCCGATTCTTTATTTTTGCAGAAACATTTTGCTGAAATGGTAAATGAAGGAGTAGATACGGCAGTCATGGAAGTCTCCTCTCACGCGCTTGATTTAGGAAGAGTGCACGGAGCTGATTTTGATATCGCAGTATTTACTAATTTAAGTCAAGATCATCTGGACTACCATAAAGACATGGATGATTACTTACGTGCCAAATCACTCTTATTTGCCCAACTTGGAAACGGATACGATGCCACTAAACCTAAATACGGTATAGTTAATCGAGATGATCCTTATTATGAAGCCTTTTGTAATAGCACATCTCAAGAAGTTCTTACATATAGCATGGATCATAAAGGGGATATCACAGCTAAGGATGTAAAACTATCTGCTAGTGGAACAACCTTTACGTTATGTACACCGTCTGGTGATAAAGAAATTACTAGTCCGTTAATCGGGAAATTTAGCGTATATAATATGTTAGCAGCTGCCAGTGCGGCATGGGTGGCAGGTGTGGACCTTGAAACCATACAAGAGGCCCTCTCAACTACCAAAGGAGTAAGTGGGCGATTTGAGCCTGTTCTCGCTGGCCAGGAATATGGGGTTATTGTGGATTATGCTCACACACCAGATTCCTTAGAAAATGTATTAGAAACAATTCAATCTTTCGCTAAGAAGAAAATCTACGTTGTTGTAGGTTGCGGGGGAGACAGGGATCGAACGAAGAGACCTCTGATGGCCAAGGTGGCTGTGAATTATGCCACAGAAGCCATTTTCACATCAGATAATCCGAGAAGTGAAGACCCGGAATCGATTCTTCGCGACATGGAAAGCGGAGTAGAAGAAGGCACTTTTAAGACGATTGTGAATCGGAAAGAGGCTATTCAGTATGCCATTGAACAGGCGAAGGATGGGGATGTGGTTCTAATCGCCGGGAAAGGGCATGAACCTTATCAAGAAATAAATGGTGTGACCCATCACTTTGACGATCGCGAAGTAGCTGCTGAATGTATTAATGACAGAACACAAAGGAGTTATCGCGACTAATGAATATAACCACCAATTGGATTCACAAGCATTTCCCCTCAGCCAGAGGGGTTGCCTCTGAAACAATCGAAATAAGAAACGTATTTACAGATACGCGCAAAAAAACAGATAAAGGATTATTTGTCCCAATACGGGGAGATCGCTTTGATGGGCATGAGTTTTTAAAAGATGCCATTGAAGGTGGGGCGGTTGCGGCATTATGGGATCAAAGTGTGGAAGTTCCGGGCTTTGTGCCAACAGATTTCCCATTGTTCTTTGTCGATGATACCATTATTGGCTTGCAACAGCTCGCTCATATTTATAGGAAAGAAATTAATCCTAAAGTCATTGGTGTGACCGGCTCAAACGGAAAGACAACAACGAAAGATTTTATTGCTGCTGTCTTAGCCCCGTCGTTTGAAACACATAAAACAAGTGGAAACTTTAATAATCACATTGGTTTACCTCTTACCATCTTATCCATGCCAGCGACAACAGAGGTGCTTGTATTAGAGATGGGAATGAATCATTTCGGAGAAATTGAGAACCTTTCCTTCATTGCTGAACCTGATTTTGCTGTCATTACAAATATAGGTGAATCTCACATTGAGTTTTTAGGCTCAAGAGAAGGGATCGCACAAGCCAAATCTGAAATATTAGCAGGGCTTCGTGAAGGAGGTACGCTTTTACTAGATGGTGACGAACCTTTATTAGCCCCTCTACACACGAGAGAAGGGGTGCTGTCATGTGGGTTTGATCAAAAGAATAAATATGTGCTTTCAGATATTCAAATGAGTGGTGCCTCTACGAGTTTTGCAATAAATGAGAATGAATCTTACACGATTCATCTCTTAGGTAAACATAATGTGAAAAACGCCAGCTTCGCCATTAAGATTGGGTCTCTTCTAGGGATGGATCCTTCTGATATACAGAAAGGGTTAAACGAAATGACGTTAACAGGCATGCGCTTTGAACTGATAGAAGGAAAGAATGGGGCTCACATTGTAAATGATGCTTATAATGCCTCTCCGACTTCTATGCGTGCCTCTATTGAAGTTATTAAAGAATTAAATCAATATTCACGCAAGATTCTCATTTTAGGGGATATATTTGAACTAGGGGCACAAAGTGAAGAAATGCATCGCTCTGTTGCAAAGGCGATTGACTCTTCTGTTGATGTCCTCATTACAGTTGGGGATGCTTCAAGCGTCATTGCAGAAGAAGTGAGAAGCCACCATAAAGATGTAGATACGTATTCTTTCTCATCTAAAGAAGAGGCTGCAGCACTTGTGCAACCGATGTTGCAAGAAGGAACCATTGTTTTATTAAAAGCTTCTCGCTTAATGGCTTTTGAAAGTTTTGTTGAGGAATTCACAGAATAAAGATTTAAGCGGACGGTTTACAGATTTAAAGGAGGAGCACAATGAACGAACAAGTACTATTAATCACTATGGCAATAGCCTTTTTAATTACCGTCCTCATCTCACCTATATTTATACCATTCTTACGTCGTTTGAAATTTGGTCAATCTATTCGAGATGAAGGTCCAAAATCTCACCAAAAGAAATCCGGGACTCCTACAATGGGAGGATTAATGATTTTAGTAGCAGCTTCAATTACTACGTTGGTGATGACCTCAAAGTTCAATCCGGATCCTATGAACTTTGAAGTCTTCTTATTGTTATTTGTTTTAATTGGCTATGGCCTTTTAGGATTCTTAGATGATTTTATTAAAGTCGCCTTGAAGCGAAATCTTGGATTAACTTCCAAACAAAAGATGGCAGGTCAATTAATTATTGCGGCTGTTTTTTACATTATTTTAAGACGTCATGATTTCCCTACCTACATCGGCTTCCCTGGAACAGACTTCCAAGTTGATCTTGGTTGGGGATATGCGCTATTAATTGTATTTATGCTTGTAGGATCATCAAATGCTGTGAATCTGACTGATGGGCTAGACGGCCTGCTTGCCGGAACGGCTGCATTAGCGTTTGGGGCTTTTGGTATACTGGCATGGCATGGACATCCGCAGTTTGAGATTGCAGTATTTACCCTGGCAATTGTAGGGTCTTTACTAGGATTTCTTGTCTTTAATGCCCATCCTGCAAAAGTATTTATGGGCGATACGGGTTCTTTAGCCCTTGGAGGCGCTATTGGAGCAATCGCTATCTTAACAAAGTTAGAAATTTTACTAGTCATTATTGGGGGCGTATTCGTCCTTGAAACATTATCTGTTATTATCCAGGTTATTTCATTTAAGACAAGAGGAAAACGTGTGTTCAAAATGAGCCCACTTCACCACCACTACGAGCTTATGGGATGGTCAGAATGGCGCGTTGTCACCACGTTTTGGCTTGTAGGATTACTATTTGCCGCGTTAGGCATTTATATTGAGGTGTGGGTCAATTGAATAAGTTAACATCATTTCCATATAATCAAGTGCTCGTACTAGGGCTTGCAAAGTCTGGTGCAGCAGCTGCTAAACTGCTTCATAAGAGTGGCATTTCAGTACGGGTAAATGACCAGCAGGCATTCGAAGATAACACAGAAGCTCAGACGCTTCACAATGAAGGTATTGAAGTGGTTACAGGCGGCCACCCACTAAGTGTACTCGATGGCGTAGACTACGTGGTGAAAAACCCTGGCATCCCCTATCACAACCCCGTTGTAGAAGCTGCCTTAGAAAAGGGAATCCCGGTGGTTACAGAGGTTGAATTAGCCTATATGCTCCATAAAGGTCCAATTGTGGCGATCACAGGGTCAAACGGCAAGACTACCACAACCACACTTGTTTATGAAATGATTGAGAAAAGTAAAAGGCCTGTAGCTCTCGCCGGTAATATTGGTAAAGTATCTTGTGAAGTAGCTCAACATACAACATCCGACGAAACCATGGTTATGGAGTTAAGCTCATTTCAACTGCTTGGAACAGAAACCTTTAAACCTGAGATATCTGTGTTTTTAAATCTCTATGAAGCTCATTTGGATTACCATAAGACTATGGAGCATTATGGGCAATCAAAAGCGAATATCTTTAGAAACCAGACTTCAGAGGATTATGCGATCTTTAATGCTGACCACACAGAAGTGCTCAAGCTTTCAGAACAGATACAAGCTAAAAAGGTACCTTTTTCTCTTTGCTCTAAACAGCCAGATGGAGTATGGTGTGACGAGGATTCTATTTACTACAAAGATACTTTAGTTATTAAACGTAATGAGGTCATTCTAGAAGGGGAACACAACCTCGAGAATACAATGGCTGCAGTGGCTGCTGCTTTATTAGCGGGCGCCACTTTAGAAGGAATTCGTGAAGTACTTTCAACCTTCACAGGCGTTAAGCACCGCCTTCAATATGTAAAGGAAGTAAGACAACGACGTTTCTTTAATGATTCCAAAGCGACAAATGTTTTAGCGACCCAAAAGGCACTTGGAGCTTTTCAGAATCCTACCATATGGCTTGCAGGTGGATTAGACAGAGGGCAGTCTTTTGAAGGACTTGTCCCTTATATGAAAAATGTTAAAGCAATGGTAGTGTTCGGAGAAACAGCACAAAAGCTTCGTGATTTTGGCAACCAAAATGGAATAGAGACAATTTTTATGGTCGATAATGTAAAGCAAGCAGCTGAAAAAGCTTATCGTATCTCTGCTGAACAAGACGTTATCCTTCTTTCTCCAGCTTGTGCAAGCTGGGATCAATATAAAACTTTTGAAGAAAGAGGAAACATGTTTGTGGAAGCCGTGCATACATTAGAGTAGGGGGCTTGTCTTACCATAAACCATTAACGGCCCCCAACGTTCTGCTGGAACCAAGGGGGCCTTTTTTATGTTGCAAAGTCGAACTAAACAGTTGCACAAAGCACCTGATTTACTGCTGATTGTAGCGATTTTCTCATTACTATTAATAGGCGTTATTATGGTCTATAGTGCATCGGCCATATGGGCGACCTACAAATTTGATGATTCATTCTTCTTTGCTAAACGCCAACTTTTGTTTGCTGGTGCTGGTATTGTAGCGATGTTTGGATTTATGAATATTCCTTATCTGACGTGGAGGAATAGTTCTAAAACGCTCTTAATCGTATGCTTTATCCTGTTAATTGCTGTATTAATACCAGGTGTAGGTATGGTTAGAGGTGGCGCGCGAAGCTGGATTGGAGTTGGAGCGTTTAGCATACAACCTTCTGAATTTATGAAGCTTGGATTGATTATCTTCTTAGCACGGTATCTTGCTGATCACCAAAAGAAGATCACATCTTTTACAAAAGGGTTTATGCCATCACTCTCGCTTGTAATGGTAGCGTTCGGGTTTATTATGCTACAGCCAGACTTAGGGACTGGTGTCGTGTTAGTTGGAACTTGTATGCTTATGATTTTCGTTTCCGGCGCTCGCATTGCACATTTTGTTGGCCTTGGTGTTCTTGGGCTAGCAGGTTTTGCAGGGCTTATCATTTCAGCTCCTTATCGTATGCAACGAATAACTGCCTTTTTAAACCCGTGGGAAGATCCACTGGGGGCTGGGTTTCAAATTATTCAGTCCCTATATGCCATTGGACCAGGAGGATTAATGGGGCTTGGGCTCGGGCAAAGTTTACAAAAGTTTTATTATCTTCCTGAACCCCAAACGGATTTTATCTTTGCAATTCTGGCTGAAGAACTTGGATTTATTGGCGGAACCTTTGTCTTATTGCTATTCTTTCTCTTATTGTGGAGGGGCATCCGTGTCGCTCTGGGTGCACCGGACACGTTCGGTAGCTTACTAGCACTAGGGATTGTTGGGATGATTACAATCCAGGTCATGATTAACATAAGTGTTGTAACAGGGCTAATGCCAGTAACGGGAATCACGCTTCCATTCTTAAGCTACGGAGGATCTTCCCTCACATTAACGTTATGTTCTGTCGGGATTTTACTAAATATCAGTCGATATGCAAAATTATAAAAGAAGGGCCGTCCGGTAATGGGTGGCCTTTTTTTGTTGGAGGTAGCTTTTATGAAATGCTGGTATTTTTCTGTGCTAATCTTCCTTCTCCTTAAGAACCAAATATCCTATTAAAAATGTTCAATCCACGTCGGCCATATGTGCTCCGACCCCCAGTTTAATTGAAATTGAACCGAACTGTCTTTAAAGTAAAAGGTTTTGAATTCTCTTGCTACACATTAGTTTTATAAGGTAATGAATCGGGTATATGTGTAGAGGCTGAATTTCAATTGCAACCTAATCACAGATAGGTATCATGTGGATTTATACGAAAAGAAGAAATTGTTGGCACATAGATACAGAAAAATCACGAAAAATCAAGTGATTTGTGATATAATTTTCCTATGCATAATAGCGGCGTTTATCGTGCCGTTTCCTTATGTAATTGAAACCACCGGGCAGGGGAATTTTCCATGGCTGAAAAGAAAATCGTTTCTATTGAAGATCGCATTCCAAAATTAAAAGAATCACGAAGAAAGAAGTCGAATCGACGCTTGATTATGTACTTGTCTTTTTTCTTTTTGCTTATTGCGATAATCATTTACTTACAGTCTTCCTTAAGTCAGGTAAAGTCTATTGAGCTGAGCGGAAACGATCATGTTGATCGGGATACAATTCTCTCATTAAGTGGACTGACTCCTGGAGAGGATAACTATTGGAAAGTAGACCGACAGGCAGTAGCAGAAAAAGTGGAACAACATGAGGAAATAAGTGGTGTTCAAGTAGACAAGCAATTCCCTTCCACTGTTGAAATGACGATAGAGGAGTACCAGAGAGTAGGGTACGTTGAGCGGGAAGGCAGTTATTATCCGATTCTTGAAACGGGTAAAGAGCTCACCGATCAAAAGTTAAAAACCCCCCGTGGTGATGCTCCTTTATTAATTGGATTTCAGCGTCAGACTTACTTGGAAGAAATGACAAGAGAAATGCAGCAGTTGCCTTCAAGTGTTACTCAGTTAATTTCGGAGGTACAGTGGACCCCAAGTGATAAGAATCCTTATAAAATTCATTTGTATATGAATGATGGATTTGAAGTGGAGGCTTCGATTCGGAATTTTTCTCAAAACATGCGATCCTATCCTTCTATTGTTTCTCAGCTAGAGCCTGGACAAAGAGGGATTATCCATATCGATGTTGGTGCTTATTTCGAAGAATATCCACAACAAGAGAAAGAAGGGGAAGAAAGCGATGAGGCTAACCGGTAGACACGTTATTTTCTCCCTTGTGTTATTTGTATCAGGTTTCTTGGTTGCGTTTAGCTATCAGCAAACCAACCAAGACCCGCAAGTCTACCAGCTTACTGATAAGCAACTTGAAAAAGATTATTACTACCGACAGCAATTGATTAACATTGAAAAAGAAAACCAATCCATTCGAGAAGATATTGAAGCAAAAAAGGCTGAAATTCAAAAGATGGAAGATCAATTAGCTAATCAAGAGCAAACGGTAAGTGATTATGTGCAAGACAAACAGACACTTCAAAAATTAACAGGGGAACTTCCGGTAAAAGGTAAAGGTGTTGAAATTCAGCTTAAGGATGCAGATTACATACCCTCAGAAGAAAATGTCAATCAATATATCGTTCACGATAGTCACATTCACAAAGTAGTAAACGAATTACTATCAGCAGGAGCGAATGCAGTTGCGATAAATGGCCAAAGGCTCTATAGAGATTCCTATATTGCTTGTGTTGGTCCAGTTATCTCTGTAGATGGAGTTCAACACCCCGCGCCGTTTGTAATCACGGCGATTGGTAACCCTGATGTGTTAATGCCAAGCTTGACTTTAGAAGGTGGAGTCGTTGATCAACTTGTAAGTGACAACGTAGAAGTCTCTACCCAAAAGCAAGATATCATTAAAATGGATGCTCGCCTTGCAGGGGAGAGGTGATGGGTATGAATGCTCGAAGTAAAATCATTTTCTCCTTCATATTTGCTTTAGTCGGTTTTATGATTGCCATACAGTTCCAAACAACTCAAGAGCCAAAAGTTAGGGACACCCGTGATCTATGGGAAGTTCGAACCGAATTGCAAAAGCAGCAAAAGACTCAGCAAGACTTACTCTCTAAAGAACGAGAATTAAATAGAATGATTGCTCAATATGAAGGTCAGTCTAACTTTGAAAAGGTAGAAACGTTAAATCAGTCTCTGAATAAATTAAAACGTAAAGCTGGTCTTACTGAAGTAAAAGGGGCTGGGGTCATGCTTACTGTAGAACCAATCTTTCAAGATTTGGAGTATGCAGAAACTTACCCAACGATCTCCCCATCTTTGTTACATCAGCTCGTAAACGAATTGAACACGTACGGGGCTAGCGATATTTCCATTGGACAAGAAAGAATCACAAATTTATCTCCAATCCGTGATGTGAATGGGACTACTTATGTGAATAATCACCCTGTTCCACCTCTTCCCGTAAAGATTAACGTTTTATCAGAAGATCCTGAGAAGTTAATGAACTACATGGAAGTAAGTGATGTGCTTGAGATATTTGTGATTGAGAACTTGTCTGTATCTATGGAAGTCCATGAGAATCTAACACTACCTGAGTACGAACAGACCCCTGATCTTCAATATCTTGAAACAGAAGATGCTACAGAAACAGGTGAAACATAATGTGGTTACCGGTATTGTTCTTAATTGTAGGCATTAGTTTAGGTCTGATCTCAGATCTTAGAGTTCCTGAAGAGTATGCAAACTATCTCTCAATAGCCGTATTAGCAGCGTTTGATACATTACTTGGTGGAATCAGAGCCCATTTAGAAAAGAAGTTTGATCAAACTGTATTTGTTTCTGGTTTCTTCTTTAATGTATTATTAGCCGCTTTCTTGGCTTTTCTTGGTGTCCAGCTAGGTGTTGATTTATACTTAGCTGCTGTATTCGCGTTTGGAGTAAGGTTATTTCAAAATATAGCCATTATTCGGCGCTACATAGTAGACCGCAGGAGTAATAAGAAGGAAATTGAAAAAAACGAAAGAAAATAAAAGGAAATTATCTTATTTTTGTTGAATAAGGTAAATAGTTTCTGAAGGTTCGTACTGAAATTAAGCAGTGGGAATAGAGATCCGGTTTCTTTTACAAACAGATTAAATTAAAAGAAGTAGCCGGAAAGGAATTGCCATTACGCTTAACATTCGGTAATATGTGAACTAATCAGATGCCTTAGTTTAGGAGGTGCCTTGGATTTGAACAACAATGATATACTTGTCAGCCTTGATATAGGTACATCAAAAATCAAAGTAATCATAGGCGAAGTAATGAATGATTCGTTAAATATTATAGGTGTTGGCACAGCAGCCTCTAATGGGATGAAAAAAGGTGCCATTGTAGACATAGATCAAACGGTCCAATCCATACGCAATGCTGTAGAACAAGCGGAACGAATGGTCGGAATGCAGATTAACCGGGTGGTTGTTGGTATTAATGGTAGCCATATTCAACTTCAGCCTTGTCACGGGGTTGTAGCTGTGCAGAGCGAAAACCGTGAGATTGGAAATGAAGACATTGCGAGAGTTATTGATGCAGCGCAAGTTATTTCAGTTCCACCTGAACGTGAAATTGTTGATGTGATTCCAAAACAATTTATTGTCGATGGTCTAGATGAGATTACTGATCCTCGAGGTATGATTGGAGTTCGTCTTGAGATGGAAGGTACAATCATCACTTGTTCAAAAACGGTTCTACATAACATCTTGAAGTGCGTAGAACGCGCAAACTTAGAAGTTCTCGATATATGTCTGCAACCGTTAGCTTCAGGAGCAGTTGCTTTATCGAAAGATGAGAAAAACCTTGGAGTCGCTCTTCTTGATATTGGTGGCGGTTGCACGACGATTTCTGTTTTTGAACAAGGCTTCTTACAGAATACAAGTGTCATTTCACTAGGTGGAGATAATGTCACGAAAGACTTGTCCATCGGTATGAGAACTTCAACCGAAGAAGCAGAAGATGTTAAACTCAATTATGGTCATGCATTCTTCGATGATGCCCAGGAAGAAGAAACATTTGAAGTTTCCATAATTGGGAGTGACCGGAAACAATCATTTAATCAATTACAGATATCTGATATGATTGAAGCACGATTAGAAGAAATTTATGCATACGCTGAGCGAGAATTAAGACGCATGGGATACCGGGAATTGCCAGGTGGATATGTGCTAACTGGTGGGTTAGTCGGTATGCCAGGATGTGCGGATTTAGCTCAGGATTGCTTCCAAACGAATGTGAGGATCGCAATACCTGATTATATTGGGGTTCGTGAACCACAATTCACTTCAGGCGTAGGAATATTGCAATTTGCTTATCATAATGCGAAAATACAAGGCAAAGAGCTATTCCCATCTGTGACTCTTGAGGAGACAGAACAACCTAAAGTTAAGAAACAAAAAAGTCAACAGAGTCAACAGACAGAAAAGCCTGAACCAAAGAAACAAAAAGAATCAAAAGTTGCCAATCTAATCAAATATTTCTTCGATTAAACATCCATCCTATCGAAGTTTAAATCGTACTAGATACAGAATCTTGGAATCTTGCAAAGTGGGAGGAACGGAAAATGTTAGAGTTTGATACGAGCACGGATCAATTAGCCACCATAAAAGTTATTGGTGTAGGTGGAGGCGGTAGTAACGCTGTAAACCGTATGATTGAACATGGTGTACAAGGTGTTGAGTTTATTGCAGTGAACACGGATGCACAAGCGTTAAACTTATCTAAAGCTGAAGTGAAAATGCAAATTGGTAATAAATTAACGCGAGGTTTAGGGGCTGGGGCGAACCCGGAAGTAGGTCGCAAAGCCGCAGAAGAAAGTAAAGAACAGTTAGAGGAAGCCCTTCAAGGTGCTGACATGGTCTTCGTAACTGCAGGAATGGGCGGAGGTACCGGTACGGGTGCTGCTCCAGTCATCGCGCAAGTTGCGAAAGAATTAGGTGCCTTAACGGTAGGTGTTGTAACACGACCATTTACTTTTGAAGGACGTAAACGCTCTACACAAGCTACGGGCGGTATCGACTCTTTAAAGAGTAACGTGGACACACTTATTGTTATCCCAAATGATCGTCTTTTAGAAATTGTGGATAAGAATACACCAATGCTTGAAGCGTTCCGTGAAGCGGATAACGTATTACGTCAAGGTGTACAAGGTATCTCTGACTTAATCGCTGTACCTGGTCTCATAAACGTAGACTTTGCCGACGTAAAGACAATTATGGCTGACAAAGGTTCTGCCCTTATGGGAATTGGTATTGCTACAGGGGAAAGTCGAGCTGCAGAAGCTGCGAAAAAAGCAATTTCTTCTCCGCTACTTGAAACATCCATTGATGGAGCTCATGGGGTTCTTATGAATATCACTGGTGGAGCGAACTTGAGCCTTTATGAAGTTCAAGAAGCAGCAGATATCGTAACCTCTGCAGCAGATCAAGAGGTAAACGTAATCTTTGGTTCCGTAATTAACGAGAACTTAAAGGATGAAATTGTTGTTACAGTTATTGCAACTGGTTTTGACGAAAGTCAATTACAAGGGAATAAGCCACAAGCACGACCTGGTTTAAATAACCAACAACCGCAACAACAAGAGAAGAAACGCCCTGAACCAAGACGAGAAGCACCAGCTTCTACTCAACATCAGCAGCAACAATCTTCTCAAGGCTATAAGCCTCAACAAGAAGAGGACACGTTGGACATTCCAACCTTCCTTAGAAATCGTAACCGAAACAGAAGACAATAACCCAAAAAGCCTACAGCATTTAGCTGTAGGCTTTTTTAATGAGAGAATGTTTCCGTTCGATTTAGTTGGGGCGTAAGGTGGTACGGGAAATCACTCCCTTTCCGTGGCGAGCTGGGAAGCCTCCTCGTTCGCTTGCGCTCTCTGTGGGGTCTCCCCTAGGCTCCTCTTGCCACAGGAGTCTCGCAATTTCCCGAACCACCTTTGCCATAAATAGAAGGAACGGAAAACGGAATAATTAGTCGGGAGGTTGAATCAACACTAGATTCAGCTACAGGGGCTGTTTTCCAATTTTGATAAGGGGTGTATGGGGAACGGGGAGACTCCTACGGGAAAGAGAGATAGACGAGACCCCGGAATGAGCGTAGCGATTGAGGAGGCTCGACAGCTCGCCCGTGGAAAGCGAGTCGTTCCCCATACACACCTTTCCTCTCATTAAGAGCAAATGGTCTCCTATCTAGACGTATTGCTTTTCTCATATAGTGAAAAAAGTATGATTTAGTTTTCAGTTTCTCCTCCAACATTTCCATCCGACAAAACCTGCTTAAATCTATAAAAATAAGTTTTATCTTCCTCTCATAATATGACAGACTTCTTTATCTATCTCTTCTATACTAATTTTCAACAGATAAAATTCCTAAGAGAAAGGGATGAAATGTTGACCATTTATTTGGACGCTGTTTGGCTTCTGAACTTTTTCCTGGATTGGATGATCTTACTCCTGACACACAGTTTATCGAAGTCAAGGAGCCCGAGGTATCGTTTAGCGCTAGGTGCTATCGTTGCTTCCCTGCTCGTTCCATTGAATTTATTTTATCCGTCTTCTTTATGGGCGACCCCTGCTGGAAAAGGGCTGTTTTCGCTACTTATTATTTTTACTTCTTTTGGTTACCGGAATATAAGATTGTTTGCGAGAAGACTTTTTTTATTCTATTTTGTAACCTTCTCCATTGGTGGGGGATTATTTGGACTCTATTATTTATTAAACGAACAAATTTTCGTTTCTAGCGGCGTCATTGTTACGTATCAAACTGGATTTGGCGATGGAATTAGCTGGTTATTTGTACTTATTGGATTTCCTTTTGTATGGGTATTTTCTAAACGGAGACTAGATCAACTCGTTGTACAACAAATCAAATACGATGAAATTCTTCCTGTTTCCATATCCATTAACAACAAGGTCCAACAGCTTCTTTCTTTCGTAGATAGCGGGAATCAGCTTGTTGATCCTATTACAAAACAGCCTGTCATTATTTGTGATGAGTCTATTATGAAGGGTTGGTTTAGTGAAGAGGAGTGGTTAAATATTCAAAAGGTGCAAGAAACTTTGGATTTTGAAAGGATCCCTGAGGGATGGAGCGACCGTTTTAGGATCGTGCCCTATCAAGGGGTTGGGGGAGCGAGTCAGTTTATGCTAGTGCTAAAGCCAGATTGGATCAGTTTAATACTTGAAGGTAACCCTACAACGGTGAACAGAGTGTTAATAGGAATTCAATTTGGACAACTATCCCCTGATGAAAGTTATCAATGCTTACTGCATCCACATTTGCTTAAGTCCATTGCTGTTGATTCTGCATAATGCTTTACAAAAAGGGGAGGAGAACGATGAGGAAATGGAAATTTAAGATTCAATTATGGTGGTATAAGCTTTTATACAAGCTGGGTTGGAAAACGGACGAAGTTTATTATATTGGAGGAAACGAGGCACTTCCGCCACCCTTAAGTAAGGAAGAGGAAGCGGAACTATTACAGAAACTGACGAAGGGGGATCAAGCTGCAAGAGCGATCCTTATCGAACGAAATCTTAGATTGGTTGTTTATATTGCACGTAAATTCGAGAATACTGGGATTAATATTGAGGACTTAATTAGTATAGGAACGATAGGTCTTATAAAGGCCGTAAACACTTTTAATCCTGAAAAGAAAATTAAATTAGCCACATATGCTTCAAGGTGTATAGAAAATGAGATCCTCATGTACTTAAGAAGAAATAATAAAATCCGGAGTGAAGTATCATTTGATGAACCCTTAAACATTGATTGGGATGGCAATGAACTGCTCTTATCGGATGTACTAGGGACGGATGAGGATATCATTACGAAAGATTTAGAAGCAAGTGTTGATAAGAAATTGCTGTTAAAAGCGTTGGAGCAGTTAAATGATCGAGAAAAACAAATAATGGGCTTGCGCTTTGGGTTAGTTGGAGAAGAAGAACGCACTCAAAAAGATGTAGCTGACATGCTGGGTATATCTCAGTCATACATTTCAAGGTTAGAAAAGAAAATTATCCGCAGATTGAAAAAAGAGTTTAATAAAATGGTTTAAAGTGGTTCTAGAGGGATGAAATCTAACGGATTTCATCCCTCTTTTTTGTATGAGCAGGACAAAGAATATCAGTCACCACTTAATGAAAGTGTATTGAATAGCTAGTCGTTCTCGTCTGAAGCCATTGCTACGAATATGATTATATGGAATCTAATCGAGTGATATTCCTACAGGCCCATCAACATTTAATTAGAAGCGGACTCTCACATATAAAGAAAAAATTATTTCATACATAGAAACATTGAGCTTAAATCGGCTGATCCATTGGATTAAAGGCCGATATACTCTGGTGAAATGTAGTTTGGTTCTGATTACGATTGGACACGCATGCATAATTTTCCCCCGCCCGGAGATACTGTTTTTTGACAGCAACTCCACTGAGGAGGGTATAGATTTGACACGACATAAAGTTGAAATTTGCGGAGTCGATACATCAAAATTACCGGTACTTAAAAATGATGAAATGCGTAAGCTATTTACGCAAATGCAAGCAGGAGACGAAAGTGCCAGAGAAGTATTAGTGAATGGAAACTTACGTCTTGTGCTGAGCGTAATTCAGCGCTTTAATAATCGAGGAGAATACGTGGATGATCTTTTCCAAGTTGGTTGTATTGGACTTATGAAATCCATAGATAATTTTGATTTGGGTCAAAATGTTAAATTCTCAACCTATGCTGTACCAATGATTATTGGCGAAATTAGACGATACTTACGGGATAATAATCCGATTCGCGTATCGCGTTCATTAAGGGACATTGCTTACAAAGCTTTACAGGTAAGAGAGAAGCTAATGAGTAAAACGTCTAAAGAACCAACACCAATGGAGATTGCTGAGGAAATGGGGGTTCCCCATTCAGATGTTGTGTTTGCACTCGATGCGATTCAAGATCCTGTTTCACTTTTTGAACCTATTTACAACGATGGGGGCGACCCGATCTTTGTGATGGATCAATTAAGTGATGAGAAGAATAAGGATTCCATTTGGATCGACGAGATTGCCTTGCAAGAAGGAATGAGAAGGTTAAACGACCGTGAGAAAATGATCTTAAACAAGCGCTTTTTCCAAGGGAAAACGCAAATGGAGGTTGCTGATGAAATAGGCATCTCACAAGCTCAGGTCTCACGTCTTGAGAAAGCAGCTATTAAAGAAATGAACAAACAAATGTATGATTAAAAGAATGGGTCTAAGCACAAAATGGGTGCTTAGACCTTTTCTATTGCTTGAAGGTTATAAAAGGACGTGGGTCAACTATATATTCTAGTGAAGATTCGGTATGAGGGAGCATAAAATAGCTATAAAAGGTGGTGACCTATATGGTAACAATATCGGAGTTGCAAGTTAAAGAAATTATTTCTGTTGAAAATGGCCAGAAGATTGGTCATATGACGGATTTAGAAATTGATGTAGACAAAGGGAAATTGCTTGCCATTGTGGTAGGAACTAAAGGTAAAATGATGGGGTTGTTCGGTAAAGATGATGAAATGGTCATTCCGTGGAGTTCCATTCTAACGATCGGTGAGGATGTCATCCTCGTAAAAAATGTAACACGTCCAGCATTATATCCTCCAGAAAAGCCAGAATAAGCGGATTCTCTCAAGAATTTTCCCGAAGAATGTGATAAAATATATGAAACCATTATTTTTGGAGGTATAGGCATGGAGAGCTTTCATCATACACATCCTTCTTATTTGGAATTAACGAAGTGGACGTATCCTCACCCTGAACTAACTGTGGGCCTTACGACACGTATAGGTGGTACAGGGGAGCCTCCTTTTGATTCTTTTAATTTAGCCTGGCACGTACCGGACCATCAAGACACGATACGTAAAAATAGAGAAACCCTTGCCGAGTTATTAGATTTCCCGTTGGAATCATGGGTCGGCGGTGAACAAGTCCATAAGACAGAGATTAAACGTGTAACAAAGAAGGATATAGGGAAAGGGGCAACGTCAAGGGAAACAGCCATTCCAGACTGTGATGGCCTTATCACAAATGTGCCTAATATTCTTTTAACTGCTTTTTATGCAGATTGCGTACCCTTATTTTTCTTTGACCCTGTGAATAATTGGGTAGGGATTGCTCATGCTGGTTGGCGGGGGACCGTTGCGAGTATGGGGCCTAAAATGGTCCAAGCATTAGAAAAAAACGGTGCAGACCGAAAGCATATCCGAGTGGCAGTTGGTCCATCAATCGGAGGAGATGCTTACGAAGTAGATAATACGGTTATGGATCAAATCCCTGAACAATTTCGTTCTGAACCGACAGTAATCAATCGAGACAGCGGAAAGTATTTACTATCCCTCCAACATATGCATAAGGAATTACTAATGCAGGCAGGAATTGATGAAGACCATATTGAAATTTCGGAGTATTGTACATATCAGAACAGCCACTTATTCTTTTCTCATAGAAGAGATGCTGGGAAGACAGGAAGAATGTTAGGGTTTATTGGATTTAAAAAGTAAGAAAGGAGACATTTTTTCGTGGATATCAAGAAAAATGTCGAGACTGTAACAGAGGAGATCGAGAAAGCCTGTAAGAAAAGCGGGCGGGTATCCTCTGAAGTTACAGTTATAGCCGTAACAAAATACGTTTCAACAGAACGTGCTCAAGAAGCAGTAAACGCAGGAATAATCCATCTCGGTGAGAATCGAGCTGAAGGGTTAGAAAGTAAATACGAATCCATCGGTTCTCGGGCAAAGTGGCATTTTATTGGATCTTTACAATCAAGAAAAGTCAAACAGGTGGTCGATACCATTACATCCATACATTCTTTAGACAGAATGTCGTTAGCTAAAGAGATTCATAAGAGAGCTAATCGGAAGATCTCTTGCTTTGTACAGGTTAATGTAAGTGGAGAAGAGTCTAAACATGGTTTATCTCCTGAGGAAGTCATTCCTTTCATCGATAAGATAAAAGATTATGACAACATTGTTGTTGAAGGATTAATGACAATGGCACCTCATACAGAGGAGGAAGAAGTCTTACGTTCTACTTTTAGACAACTCCGTCAGTTAAAAGAAAAAGTTGAAGCAAAAGGCTTTTCTCATGCTCCTTGTCATGGATTATCCATGGGAATGAGTAACGACTATCAGATTGCGATTGAAGAAGGAGCGACCCATGTACGAATTGGTTCTAAACTAGTCGGTCGCGAGGATCAATAAAAGAGGTGAATATTCATGGGATTCATGAAAAATGTAAAAAAAATCTTTGCTTTAGAAGATGACTATGAGTACGAATATGAATACGTTGATGAGGAAGAAGAGGAGAGAGATCCAAGATCTCAAGCTCAGCAACGTGAGCCACAAACAAAAGAAGAGAAGAAACAAAACGTTGTTAGCTTAAAGAGTGTTCAACCTGCGTCAAAAGTTGTATTACTCGAACCAAGAACGTATAATGAAGCTCAAGAGATTGCTGATAACCTAGTCAATCGAAAAGCAGTCGTTATTAATTTGCAGCGAGTTGACCATCACCAGGCAAAACGGATTGTAGATTTTTTGAGTGGAACCGTTTATGCTATAGGTGGGGATATGCAAAAGCTAGGCTCACAAACTTTCTTGTGCACGCCTGATAATGTAGATGTTTCTGGCAACATTTCTGAAATGTTTGCTAGTGACGATGAATACGAGAAAAGGTGGTAGACAATTTGATAGGGATCATTTTTGAATTTTTAAGCTTCGCGCTATCTGCATACTTCTATGCGCTAATTGGGTATATCTTGATGTCCTGGTTTCCGGGTGCACGAGATTCATCTATTGGTCGCTTTTTAAGCGCGATTTGCGAGCCGTATCTTGAGCCATTCCGTAAGATTATTCCACCCCTTGGGATGATAGATATTTCGCCTATTGTGGCCATATTCGCTCTAAATATTGCTCAACTCTACGGTTTGCCCGTATTGTATGATATTTTAGTGTAATTTAAACAAAGAGTCTAACAGTTATGGGATGTCTGCAAAGGGCTTTTCTCTAGATTTTTAGAGAAGATGAAGTCTTTTGAGGCATCCTTATTTTATAGAGGTGAAATGGATGGATATATATCAACACTTTCGTAAAGAAGAACAACCCTTCATTGACCAAGTGCTATCATGGCAGGATGAGGTTGCATCTCGGTATGAGAGAAGAGTTAGTGATTTCCTAGACCCACGTGAACAGTACATATTTCGCTCCATAATAGGTCATAATGATGAGTTTGTATTAAAAGACTTCGGGGGATATGAAAACGCAGAGAGAAAAAGACTCCTTTTAGCCCCTTATTATGAATCGCCAGAAGAAGGCGATTTTGGAATTACATTACTTCAAGCGAGTTATCCGAGCAAATTTGTTACATTAGAGCATCGTGATGTTCTTGGAGCTTTTATGTCGTTAGGGATTAAGCGTAGTAAATTAGGGGATTTAATCGTCACGGATTCATATATTCAAATCCTTCTGGCTAGTGAGATAGCAGATTACGTGAAAATGAATCTGACAGGAGTGAAAAAAGCAGGGGTGGCCTTTGAAGAACGACCGTTTAAGGAAGTCCTTGAAACACAAGATCACTGGCAAGAGCAATCTGGCACTGTTTCATCACTACGATTAGATGTTATGGTGAAAGAGATTTATAACATTTCAAGACAAAAGGCCTCTTTATTTATAGATAAAGGAGCCGTGAAAGTAAACTTTCGAACCGTTGAGGATCCTTCTTTTACTCTTGAAACTGGAGATCTGATCTCATTAAGGGGTAAAGGGCGGAGTGTCGTAAAAGAAATCGAAGGAAAAACAAAAAAAGATAAATGGCGAATCGTGACGGCTGTGTTAAAATAAAGATTAGTTCCACAGCTCTATAAACGTTTAAAGATAAAGTTTACATAAATACTTCTCGAAACAAGAAGGAATTCGAGAGGTTTTGTCGAAAATGTTTTTACCAAAGAAATACGTATGTTTATTTATATAAGGAGGTGGCCCCTGTGGCACTTACACCATTGGACATTCATAACAAAGAGTTTACGCGTGGATTCAGAGGATATGACGAAGATGAGGTCAATGAATTTCTCGATCAGATTATTAAAGATTATGAATTAGTCATCCGTGAAAAGAAGAATTTAGAAGAGAAAGTTAGCCAGCTTGACGAGAAGCTTGGTCACTTTAGTAATATAGAAGAAACGTTAAATAAATCGATTCTTGTGGCTCAAGAGACGGCTGAAGAGGTAAAAGGCCATGCCAATAAAGAATCAAAGCTAATCGTAAAAGAAGCAGAGAAAAATGCTGATCGGATTATTAATGAAGCTTTATCGAAGTCCCGCAGAATTTCTCTTGAAGTTGAAGAATTAAAGAAACAAGCAAAGGTTTTCCGCACTCGTTTGAAAATGATGGTAGAAGCTCAGCTTGATATGTTAGATACTGATGACTGGGATGAACTGTTTGATGTGGAGATCGAAGAAGAAACGGAATATGAAAAAGAGCTGGCTCAAAATAACTCTTGACGCTAAAGCTATTTTTACATATAATTCATTAACAGAACTACATCCATATACACATATATGATGACAGGGACAGTACGAAATAATGAGTCTGAAAAAGCGAATCAGGGATGGTGGAAGCCTGAGTCAGAAATTATTTTGGAACATCACCCTCGAGTACCTTTATTGATTTTCGATGTAAATAGAGGCGTTTTATTCACGTTACGAATCAGAGTGGATTTTCTAGGACATACGTGTCTTTTAATCTATAAGGGTGGTACCGCGAGACCTTCTCGTCCCTTCTGGGATGAGAAGGTCTTTTTTGTGTTCAAAAGGGTATCAGCCTGAGTCAACTTGACTATGCTGAACTTATGAAGGAGGAACGGGTTATATGAATTATAAAGAAACCCTGCTCATGCCTAAGACTGCGTTTCCGATGCGAGGGAACCTTCCGAATCGTGAGCCTAAGATGCAACAACAATGGGAAGAAATGAATATGTATGAAAAAGTGCAGGAGCGTACAAAAGGTCGTCCGCTCTTCGTTCTTCATGATGGACCTCCATATGCCAATGGAGATCTTCATATGGGACACGCACTTAATAAAGTATTAAAAGACTTTATCGTTCGCTATAAATCAATGGCTGGTTTCCATGCTCCTTATGTACCAGGGTGGGACACACACGGCTTACCGATTGAACAGGCGCTAGCGAAGAAGAAAGTAAACCGAAAGAAAATGACGGTTGCTGAATTCCGTGAAAAATGTGCGGAGTATGCGTTAAAGCAAGTTGATAATCAGCGCACTCAGTTCAAACAGCTAGGAGTACGTGGAGATTGGGACAATCCATATATTACGTTAAACAAAGACTATGAAGCGGCTCAAATTGAAGTCTTTGGTACAATGGCTAACAAAGGCTATATCTATAAAGGGAAAAAGCCGGTCTACTGGAGCCCTTCATCAGAGTCTGCGCTAGCAGAAGCTGAAATTGAATATCAAGACAAACGTTCGGCATCCATTTACGTAGGATTCGATGTACAGGAGACGAATGGTGTTTTAGATGGGGACGAAACGTTCATCATTTGGACAACAACGCCTTGGACGATTCCAGCGAATCAGGGGATAGCTGTGCATCCTGATCTTAACTATGTCAAAGTAAAAGTAGATAACCATCACTACATTATAGCTGAGAAGTTAATAGATGAAGTAGCAGAAGCATTAGAATGGTCAAACCCTGAAATTGTAAAAACATATAAAGGTAGTGAGCTAGAACGAGTAGAAGCAAAGCATCCTTTATATGATCGCACCTCCCTTGTTGTATTAGGAGAACACGTAACAACAGATGCTGGTACGGGTTGTGTACACACAGCGCCAGGACACGGGGAAGATGACTTTTGGGTTGGTAAACAATACGGACTTGACGTTCTTTGCCCTGTTGATGAGAAAGGTTATTTCACAGATGAGGCACCAGGGTATGAAGGCCTATTCTATGATGCAGCGAATAAAGATATTACAGAGAAATTAAAAGAAGTGGGAGCATTACTAGACTTAACATTTATTACTCACTCCTATCCACATGACTGGCGTACGAAGAAGCCAACGATCTTCCGTGCTACAAGCCAGTGGTTTGCTTCTATTAAAGATTTCCGAGAAGAAATTTTAGAAGAAATTAAACAAACAAAATGGACACCAGCATGGGGCGAAACACGTCTTTACAACATGGTTCGTGATCGTGAAGATTGGTGTATCTCTCGTCAGCGTGCATGGGGAGTACCAATTCCCGTATTTTACGGTGAAGACGGGACACCAATTATTACACCAGAAACCATTCAACATGTTTCCGATTTGTTCCGTGAACATGGTTCAAACGTTTGGTTTGAGCGCGAAGCAAAAGATTTACTTCCGGAAGGATTTACGTCAGAGCACAGTCCAAACGGAACCTTTACAAAAGAGCAGGATATTATGGATGTATGGTTTGATAGTGGTTCTTCTCATCAAGCTGTTCTTCATGAACGTGAAGATTTAGCGAGACCAGCAGACCTCTATTTAGAGGGTTCTGACCAGTATAGAGGTTGGTTCAACTCTTCTCTTTCTACGTCGGTTGCTGTAACAGGCAAAGCTCCATTTAAAGGCATCCTTAGCCATGGATTTGCTCTTGATGGACAAGGTCGTAAAATGAGTAAATCCGTAGGGAACGTTGTGGTGCCAGATAAGGTTATGAAGCAACTTGGTGCTGATATCCTTCGCCTTTGGGTCGCAAGCGCAGACTATCAGGCTGATGTTCGCATATCAGATGATATTTTAAAACAAGTATCAGAAGTCTACCGTAAAATTCGTAACACTTTCCGTTTCTTACTAGGAAACTTACATGACTTTGATCCGAACACTAATTATGTGGAGCAAGAAAACCTTCAAGAGGTAGACCGTTATATGTACCTTCGCCTGCAAGAGCTTACAAGCACGGTGAGAAAAGCATATGACGAGTATGAGTTCTCTACGATCTATCATGCCGTTCATAATTTCTGTACAATTGATTTAAGCTCATTCTACCTGGATTTTGCGAAAGACATTCTATATATTGAAGCAAAAGATGATGTGCGCCGACGTAGTATCCAAACCGTGTATTACGAAATCGTAACATCTCTTACAAAACTTCTTTCCCCAATCCTTTCTCATACAGCAGATGAGGTTTATCAGCATATCCCAGGTGTAGAAGAAGAGAGTGTGCAATTAACTGACTTACCAGAAGTTCAAAGCGTTCATAATCATGAAGCCTTAAAAGCAAAATGGGATCACTTCATGGGAGTACGTGATGATGTATTAAAAGCATTAGAGGAAGCGCGTGCTGAAAAAGTAATTGGTAAATCACTAGAAGCTCATGTAACGATCGTTCCGAAAGATGAACAAACGAAGCAGCTCCTAGAAAGCATCAATCATTTAGAACAGTTATTAATCGTTTCAGGTGCTGAAGTGGCAGAAACAGTTTCAGAAGCCAAGGAATATGACCATGTATCTGTTCTAGTGAAAGCTCATTCTGGAGAGAAGTGCCAGCGTTGCTGGGTGGTATCAGAAGAAATTGGAGCAAGTGAAGCTCATCCTGAACTTTGCCCACGCTGTGCTTCTGTTGTAGAAGAACACTATGAAGCATAAGAGTTTAAATAAGACCTGTCTTTACCTTTGGGTAGAGACAGGTTTTCTATTTATTCGCATCTATTAGGTGCTAAACTTTACTTTACTGTTTATGATTTTCGGGCATGTTTGAAGGAAGTATGGTAAAATGCTAAAGGAATAGTCTGTCTAGAACGGAGGAACAAGTCTTGTGGTATTACATGTTAGCGGTTGTTATTATTCTTATTGACCAAGCAACAAAATGGGTAATTGAAACGCAAATGAAATTGCTTGAAAGCATCCCGGTAATTGAAAATGTATTTTATATTACGTCTCATCGTAATAAAGGGGCAGCTTGGGGTATGTTAGAAGGCCAGCTTTGGTTTTTCTATATTATAACAGCGTTTGTAATCGCCTTTGTGGTGTATTATATTCAGAAATATGCGAAAGGAAATCCTATACTCGGCCTGTCACTTGCACTTATCTTAGGCGGTGCTATTGGAAACTTTATTGATCGGATTTTCCGAAAAGAGGTCGTCGATTTTCTAGATGTATATATAGGTAGCTATGACTTTCCGATATTCAATGTAGCGGATTCATCTCTTGTCGTTGGTGTCGGTCTTGTCTTTATTGCTACAATTTTAGATGAACGGAAGAAAGGAAGCGCAAAATGAGTTTAAATTCCTACACAATAACATCAAATGAACATAATGAGAGATTAGATAAAGTCCTAACAGCCTTGAGCGAAGACGCTTCACGTGCTCAAGTACAAGTTTGGATAAAGGATCAACATGTTACCGTAAATGATTCTTATCAGAAAAGTAACTATAAATGTCAGGAAGGGGATTTATTATCATGGGAAGTTCCTGAACCTGAGCCAATGGAAGTGCTAGCAGAAGATATCCCCCTTGATATTGTTTATGAGGATCAAGATGTAATCGTAGTCAATAAACCTAAAGGTATGGTTGTCCATCCATCTGCGGGTCATAATAGTGGCACCCTCGTAAATGCTTTGTTGTACCATTGCCAGGATTTATCGGGCATTAATGGAGTTATGCGGCCTGGCATTGTTCACCGCATTGATAAAGATACAAGCGGGTTGTTAATGGTTGCTAAGAATGACAAAGCTCATACCTCACTAGCCGAGCAGCTTTCCGATAAAAGTGTAGAGCGTAAGTATGTGGCGCTTGTTTCAGGCGTAATTCATCACGAATACGGAACGATTGATGCTCCTATTGGAAGAGACCCAAAAGACCGCCAGAAGATGGGGGTTGTTGAAGGTGGTAAAAATGCGGTTACACACTTTAAGGTATTAGATCGCTTTGAAGAGCATACTCTAGTAGAATGTGTGCTAGAAACAGGCCGTACTCATCAAATTCGTGTTCATATGAACTATATTGAACATCCTATTGTAGGTGATCCGAAATACGGTCCTCGAAAAACGCTCGATTTAAATGGACAAGCACTTCACGCGAAGGAACTAGGGTTTACCCACCCTTCAACAGGGGAGTACCTCCATTTCAATTCAGAACTACCGGTAGAATTAGAACAAGTGCTTGTTGATCTTACGAAATAGGTTGACGTATTCACGAACCTATGCAATAATATGTAACTAGAATATAGACCTTTAAAACAGTCCCGTGAGGCTGAGAAGGGTACGGATGAGTGTAGTATGTCTCAATAGACATACGTCTATCTAAATCCCCTTCTACCACGGTAGAAGGGGATTTTTTGCGTACCTGGTTAGTACAGGAGGGAATAGTCAACATGGAAAAGAAAGCACTCGTATTAGATGAAGCAGCCATCCGGCGAGGCCTTACACGAGTTGCCCATGAAATTCTTGAGAAGAATAAAGGGGTAGAGGGTCTTGTCCTGGTTGGAATCAAAACAAGAGGGGTTCCATTAGCCAAACGACTTGCAGATAAGATCTCTCAAATTGAAGGGGTCGACGTACCGATTGGTGAAGTAGATATTACCCTTTACAGAGATGATCTTTCAAAATCAGAAGATCAAGCGGATCCTACAATTAAGGGTACACACGTTAATACGGACTTAACAAATAAGAAAGTGATTCTTGTCGATGATGTGCTTTATACCGGAAGGACGGTTCGAGCTGCAATGGATGCGATTATGGATTATGGCAGACCTTCACAAGTACAATTAGCTGTACTCGTAGACCGTGGTCACCGTGAATTGCCGATTCGTGCAGATTATGTTGGCAAAAATGTTCCTACTTCTCAGGAAGAAGTTATTGGAGTGCAACTCTTAGAATCAGATGAAGTGGATGAAGTAAGTATTTTTACAAAGTAAAAATAGAAGACCTTTAAATGAAGTCCAGAGAGGCTCGAAAGGTCGCAATGAATAGGGAACGTGTATATTCAGGACACGTCTACCTCTTTGCGAGCTTTCGCGAAGAGGTTTTTTTTATAGCTAAAATACGTGTTCATGAAAGAGGAGGCTTATTTATGAAAAAGAATCAAGTTAATTTAGGAGTAAGGGAAGTGCCAAGCATACCGAAATGGATCGCATTAAGTCTGCAGCATTTATTCGCGATGTTTGGAGCCACCATTTTGGTCCCATTTCTTACAGGGTTGTCTCCGGCTGTTGCACTGGTATCAAGTGGTGTAGGAACCCTTGCCTATATGGCGATCACAAAAGGAAGAATACCAGCTTATCTTGGTTCTAGCTTCGCCTTTATACCTCCCATTATAGCAGCGGACCAGGCAGCAGGTGTGCCAGGGATTATGATGGGAAGCTTGATGGCCGGTCTAGTGTACGGAGTTGTAGCATTACTGATTAAAGGGTTTGGTACGAAGTGGATTATGAAGATCTTACCTCCTGTAGTAGTAGGTCCTGTTATTATCGTTATTGGGCTTGGGTTAGCATCAACAGCAGTTGATATGGCCATGAACGACAGTGAAGGAAATTATTCTTTAACATTTATGATGATCGCCGCAGTAACTCTTGGCTTAACGATTATAGCATCACTGTTCTTTAAAGGATTTATGAATATTATACCTGTACTCTTCGGAATTACAGGTGGCTACTTGTTCGCTTTAACACAAGGGGTAGTGGATACGAGCGGAATTGCTGCGGAATGGAATCAAATCACCTCAGCGACAGGCTTGGTAAGCTTTCTTGGCAGTGTGTTTCAAATGCCCGACTTTACGGTGCCATTTGTAGACTTTACGCCTGGATCAGTCCCGTTTGCAGAAATTGCTCTTATTATGGTGCCGATTGCTTTTGTAACTATCGCTGAACACATTGGAGATCAAATGGTCCTCTCGAAAGTGGTAGGTCAGAACTTCTTAGAAAAGCCAGGACTCCATCGCTCGATCGCCGGTGACGGGATCGCCACTGTCCTTGCTTCATGTTTAGGAGGCCCCCCAAATACCACTTACGGAGAAAACATTGGTGTACTAGCCATAACGAAAGTATTTAGTGTCTTTGTTATAGGAGGAGCAGCAGTAACGGCTATCTTCTTCGGATTTATCGGAATTGTAACTGAGGTAATAGGTGCCATCCCATCAGCAGTTATGGGCGGAGTCTCCATCTTACTTTTCGGAATCATAGCCTCAAGTGGCTTACGGATGTTGATTGATAACAACATTGACCTGGGTGATAAACGAAACTTAATTATTTCCTCAGTAATTTTAGTCATCGGTGTCGGAGGAGCGAAAATTCAAATCGCTGATTTCGAAGTCTCCTCAATGGCACTAGCAACGATTGTAGGTGTGATCTTAAATCTCTTTTTACCAGGTAGAGAATCAGCCTATGGAAATGGCAACATGTTCAAAACAGAAGAGCAAACAGAAGCTGAAAAATCAGATGATTCAGCTGCCTAAGTCGACATTTAGCACTTTTTAAAGAAGTCCAGAGAGGTTTCTAAGGGTGAAAAGGTTCGATCTGTGTTTCGTGCGCTTTTTTAACAAATCACGGACCCAGTTTAACCAGCATCCTTATCAGGGATGCTGGTTTTTTTATACCTTTTCCGATTTAAGAAAGGGGAAAGAGGCATGAAACATATTCTTACCATGAATGATTTATCAAATGAGGAAATCTATGGGGTGTTAACACGAGCGAAAGAATGGAAAGGGAAGCAAGTTCCCATAGTTCAGGATAGACCTACATTTGTAGCCAATCTATTCTTTGAACCTAGTACAAGGACTAAAATGAGTTTCGAAGTTGCTGAGAAACGCTTAGGTTTCAATGTGCTAGATTTTTCTCCAGAAAGTTCAAGTTTACAAAAAGGTGAAACGCTTTACGATACGGTTCGAACAGCCCAGGCAATAGGTGCTTCAGCCGTAGTGATCCGCCATCCTAAAGAAGGATACTACCATGAGCTTGTTAACGGGGTGTCCATCCCGATCTTAAACGGCGGGGATGGAAAGGGGGAGCATCCATCACAGTGTTTACTAGATCTGTACACCATTTATGAAGAGTTTGGAACGTTTGAAAATGTGCACGTCGTAATTTCTGGAGATGTCAAACATAGCCGTGTAGCCCGTTCGAATGCTTATGCTTTGCATCGATTAGGGGCTGAGGTGAGTTTGTCAGGTCCAGACGAATGGAAAGACAACACCCTTCCTTTTCCTTATATACAGATTGATCAGGCTGTCGAACAAGCGGATGCTCTGATGCTTTTACGTATTCAGAATGAACGACATGCCAAACAAGTGAATCAGTCCCATTATCTAGAAGAGCACGGGCTCACACTTGCTCGTGAAAGGCGAATGAAACGAGAGAGTATTATCTTACATCCCGCTCCTGTGAACAGAGGAGTTGAAATGGAAGATGAATTAGTAGAAACAAAACGCTCACGTATTTTTACTCAAATGGAGAACGGCGTTTATGTAAGAATGGCCATGTTACAAGCGGCATTACAAGAAGGAGGAGAATTGGATGCGTACACTACTGAAGAACATACACACCTTACAAAGTAATGAAAAGACAAACCTAATCATCGAGGGAAACACGATTCAAGGATTTACAACTGAAGAGATAGAGGCAGATCAAATTATAGATGGTAAAGGAAAAATAGTTGCCCCAGGATTTGTAGATGTACACATCCATTTACGTGAGCCAGGTGGCGAGGCGAAAGAGACGATAGAAACCGGGACAAGAGCCGCAGCTCGAGGGGGCTTCACTACGGTATGTGCCATGCCTAATACAAGACCGGTTCCAGATTGTGATAAACATATGAACGCCTTAAACGACAAAATTAAAACCGATGCTGCGGTCAGGGTCTTGCCATATGCTTCTATAACCACAAGACAGCTTGGATCTGAGTTAGTGGATATGAAGACGCTAAAAGAACTTGGCGCTTTTGCCTTCACAGATGATGGAGTTGGCGTGCAATCGGCAAATATGATGCTAGAAGCAATGAAACAAGCATCTGCATTGAATATGGCTGTTGTAGCACACTGTGAGGACAATAATCTAATTCAAGGTGGCGTGATGCACAATGGGAGAAGAAGTGAAGAATTAAATCTTCCTGGAATTCCTTCTATATGTGAATCTGTTCAAATCGCTCGAGATGTCTTGCTCGCGGAAGCTACGGGCTGTCACTACCATGTCTGTCATGTAAGTACGAAAGAATCGGTGCGTGTCATCCGTGACGCTAAAAGGGCTGGAATTCCTGTAACGGCTGAAGTTACCCCACATCATCTTCTTTTAACAGAAGAGGATATACCAGGAGACGATGCGCTCTTTAAAATGAATCCTCCTCTCCGAGCTAAAGAAGATCAGTTAGCCCTTATAGAAGGATTAGAAGATGGAACGATTGATTTTATTGCCACAGACCATGCACCCCATACCGAAGAAGAGAAAAACGGCGGTTTTCTAAGTGCGCCATTTGGGATTGTTGGGCTTGAAACGGCATTCTCTCTCTTAAACACTTATTTTGTGAAAACAGGACGCTTTACTCTTGGCCAATTAGTCGATTGGATGAGTGTAAAGCCCGCTCGAGTGTTTGGGTTGACGTATGGCACTCTTAAAGAAGGAGCTCCAGCTGACTTGGTACTGTTAGATCCAGATAAAGCAGGTGTGATAGACAAAAGAGTTTTTGCATCGAAAGGGACGAATACGCCTTTTGATGGTTGGGACATAACAGGTGAGGTTGAATTAACCATGGTTGATGGAGAAGTGATTTGGAAAGGGGAGGACTTATATGAAACGACAACTAATTCTTGAAGACGGAACAACTTTTGTAGGTGAAGCACTTGGAAGTGACATTCTTACAAGTGGGGAGGTCGTCTTTAATACAGGAATGACAGGGTATCAAGAAATTCTTTCCGATCCATCATATTGTGGTCAAATCGTCACCTTAACCTATCCTCTTATCGGAAACTATGGGATCAACCGCGAAGACTTCGAAACGATTAATCCATCTGTTAGCGGGCTGATTGTGAAAGAAGCTTGTTCTCACCCTAGTAATTTTCGCTCTGAAGATACTATCCATGATTATCTGAAAGCTAGAGGCATTCCAGGCATCACTGGTGTTGATACACGTAAATTAACTAAGAAAATTCGTGAGTTCGGGACGATGAAGGGAGCTTTCGCCTCCGTGGAGGAGTCTCCTGAAGAAGTGGCAGCATCCTTACGCGATGAGCAGTTCAGCACGGATCAAGTGAAAAAGGTTTCCACCGTTAAGCCTTACGTCGTTCCAGGTCGTGGAGAGCGTATCGTACTTGTAGACTTTGGGATGAAGCACGGAATCTTAAGGGAATTTACAAAGCGAAACAGTCATGTAACGGTTGTTCCTTATAACACAACAGCAGAAGAAATTATGCAGTTAAAACCAGATGGCGTCATGCTCTCAAACGGGCCTGGGGATCCAAAGGATGTACCAGAAGCTGTGGAGATGGTGCAGGGATTGCTTGGAAGAATTCCTTTGTTTGGGATATGTCTCGGCCACCAGCTCTTTGCACTGGCTTGTGGTGCAGATACGAGCAAGATGAAATTTGGACACAGAGGTTCAAATCACCCGGTAAAAGATATCGCAACAGGCCGTGTATACATGACTAGTCAAAACCACGGATATGCGGTCGAAGAGGATTCAATTAAAGAAACCGAATTACAAATTAGTCAATATGCGCTGAACGATGGAACAGTTGAAGGACTCTTTCATCCAAACTTTTCAGCCTTTTCTGTCCAGTATCATCCAGAGAGTGCACCAGGTCCTGAGGATTCAAACGGATTATTTGATGAGTTTTTACTAGCGGTAAAACGTGACAAAAGAAGGGAGCGAGTTGTATGCCAAAGCGTACAGATATAAATAAAATACTAGTGATCGGGTCTGGCCCCATTACAATAGGTCAAGCAGCTGAGTTCGACTACTCTGGTACGCAGGCATGCCAGTCGTTAAAAGAAGAAGGTTATGAAGTCATTCTAGCAAACTCAAATCCAGCTACAATTATGACAGATGAGACGATAGCGGATGAAGTGTATATGGAGCCTTTAACCGTCGAATTCCTGGCTAAGATTATTCGGAAAGAGAAACCAGATGCCCTTCTGCCAACATTAGGTGGGCAAACTGGATTGAACATGGCGGTGCAGCTTGACGAAGCAGGTGTATTACGTGATTTCAATGTGGAACTATTAGGAACGTCACTAGACGCCATTCAACAAGCTGAGGATAGAGAGAAGTTCCGATCACTTATGTATGAGCTAAATGAGCCTGTGCCAGAGAGCACAATTGTGAGTACAGTAGATGCGGCATTAGAGTTTGCCGATGAAATTGGTTACCCCGTAATTGTACGCCCCGCTTACACAATGGGAGGTGCAGGAGGCGGAATGTGCTACTCAAGACAAGATCTTGAAACCATTGCCCATTCCGGCCTTCAGCTCTCACCGGTTAATCAATGTCTTATTGAGAAGAACATAGCAGGATTTAAAGAAATTGAATATGAAGTCATGCGAGACCACAACGACCATGCCATTGTTGTTTGTAATATGGAAAATGTGGATCCTGTAGGAATCCACACCGGAGATTCCATTGTAGTAGCGCCGAGTCAGACATTAAGTGACCGAGAGTATCAGATGCTTCGAAATGTTTCTCTGAAAATTATCCGTGCTTTAGAGATTGAAGGGGGCTGTAACGTCCAGCTGGCACTTGATCCATATAGCTTTGACTACTACATCATTGAAGTGAACCCAAGGGTGAGTCGTTCTTCAGCTCTTGCATCGAAAGCAACGGGATACCCAATCGCGAAGATTGCAGCCAAGATTGCAGTGGGTCTTACGCTTGATGAGATAAAAAATCCTGTTACAGAAACGTCTTACGCCCTATTTGAGCCAGCTCTTGACTATGTGGTCTCAAAGATCCCTCGATGGCCATTTGATAAGTTCATAAAAGGCCACCGTATCTTAGGCACGCAAATGAAGGCCACAGGAGAAGTGATGGCGGTTGGACGAAACTTTGAAGAATCCATGCTTAAAGCAGTTCGTTCTCTTGAGATTGGCACAGAGGAATTGTATCTAGAGGACATGAAAGACCTAGGGGAAGAAGAAATCATTGAACGACTTATTAAAGCAGATGATGAGCGCCTCTTTATCATTGGCGAAGCTTTCAGAAGGGGAATGAGCAAAGAAGAGATCGTCCACCACACCAAAATCGATCCTTTCTTTGTGGAGAAGTTTGAGGGGATGATCCAATTAGAAAAGCAATTGGCTCTTGAACCTTGGAATCCATCTTTACTGAAAAAGGCTAAAGAAAAAGGCGTTTCAGACACTGCGTTGGCAAGAGTATGGAATACAACAGAAGATGAGGTATACAACTACCGTATGAACGAAAGCATTATGCCAGTCTATAAGATGGTAGATACATGTGCAGCTGAGTTTGAATCCACCACACCTTATTTCTACAGCTCATATGAAGAGGAAAATGAATCTAAGCGATTAGATCGTGAGAAGATCCTCGTTCTTGGTTCCGGGCCTATCCGAATCGGTCAAGGCGTTGAATTTGATTATGCTACCGTGCACTCAGTCCTGGCTCTAAAAGAAGCAGGATATGAAGCCATCATTATGAATAATAATCCTGAGACCGTATCAACCGATTTTAGTATCTCTGACAAACTTTACTTTGAACCCCTTACATTAGAAGATGTCATGCATGTGGTTGAATTAGAGAAACCAAAGGGGGTTATCGTACAGTTTGGTGGGCAAACGGCTATTAACCTAGCAGATGGTTTAGCGAGAAGAGGGGTCCAAATACTAGGAACTTCTCTTGAGGCAATCGATCGTTCTGAGGACCGGGATAAATTTGAATATACTCTATCTAAACTAGGTATTCCTCAGCCGAAAGGGATTTGTGCAACATCAGCACAAGAAGCGATGCAAGCTTCCGAAACGCTAGGATTCCCCCTAGTTGTCCGTCCATCCTATGTCCTTGGAGGACGAGCAATGGAAATTGTGCACGATCAGTTTGAACTAGAGAGGTATATAGAAGAAGCGGTAAAAGTACACAAAGACCACCCTGTTCTAATCGATACGTATATGACAGGGATTGAAATCGAAGTGGATGCAATAAGTGATGGAGAGACCGTCGTCATCCCGGGGGTCATGGAACACATCGAACGAGCAGGTGTACACTCAGGGGACTCGATTGCTGTTTACCCAACCCAACGTATTAGTGAGGACATTAAAAAGAAATGTGTAGAATATACAACCCGTATCGCCCGGGAACTCGGAATCGTTGGGTTAATTAACATTCAATTGGTGCTTCACAACAATGAAGTGTATGTACTAGAAGTAAATCCAAGAGCAAGCCGAACAGTACCGTTCCTTAGTAAGATTACAGGTGTCACGATGGCTAAACTTTCTACTCAATTAATCGTAGGATCAACTTTGAAGGAGTTAGGCTTTACAAACGGGATCCTAAAAGAACCGAATGAAGTTTTTGTAAAGGTTCCCGTATTCTCATTTGAAAAACTTCGAAGTGTAGATACCTACCTTGGACCCGAAATGAAATCGACTGGGGAAGTGCTTGGTCGGGATGTCACGCTTGAGAAAGCCCTGTATAAAGGTTTGACTGCTTCAGGAATCGAAGTCCCTCGTAATGGAGCTGTGCTCATGACGGTGGCTGATAAAGATAAAGAAGAACTTCTAGAACTTGCAGAAAGGTTCCACCAGCTAGGTTTCGAGCTATATGCAACAGAAGGGACGGGATCTACCCTCGAAGAAGAAGGTCTTCCTGTAACGAAAGTGGCTAAGATCGGCTCGGAGAAACAAACCGTGTTGGATGTGGTACAAAAAGGGCAAGTTCACATGGTTATTAATACGCTCACCACTGGGAAACAAACACGTAAAGACGGGTTCCGTATACGTCGTGAGGCTGTTGAGCACGGTTTACCTTGCCTGACATCTCTTGATACGGCATCAGCCATCTTACGAGTTATAGAGTCGATGACCTTTACAGCTCAATCGATGCCTAAGACGTCTAAACAAAAGGTGGTCGCTACATGTTAAAAAAAGATGACATGCATATTCTTCAAAACAAGCAGATAGCCGAGAACACATTTGAAATCAAACTGACTGGTCGCTTCGTCAATACGATGAAGCAACCAGGACAGTTCCTCCATATAAAAGTAGGGGACGGGACTTCTCATGTATTGAGGAGACCCCTTTCCATTGCAAATGTTGACCATCACATTGTCACAGTCATTTATAAAATTGTCGGTCATGGTACAAAATGGCTATCACAAAAACAACCAGGTGAAATCGTAGATGTCCTCGGGCCTCGTGGAAATGGATTTCCCATTGATAAGGTGCAAGATGAGCATATCGTTTTAATCGGTGGTGGCGTAGGCGTACCTCCCCTTTACTATCTCGGAAGAAAACTTGTCGAGCAAGGAAATACGGTTACTTCTATTTTAGGATTCCAAAACATAAGCCAGATCTTTTATGAAGACGAATTCCGTCAGCTTGGGGAAACAATGATTACAACGGATGATGGGAGCTATGGCTATAAAGGAAGAGTGACAGAGCTACTGAATGAACTAGATTCATCGGTGTCTCGCTTTTATAGCTGTGGTCCTAAGCCTATGCTAAAAGGGGTCTCTGACTCCTTTCAGATTCCGGGATATATTTCCCTTGAAGAGCGCATGGGTTGTGGAGTTGGAGCGTGTTTTGCTTGTGTGTGCGAAGCGAAGGACCCTGAAGACGTGAAAGGATATCGGAAAATTTGTCAGGATGGTCCTGTATTTCCTGCTGGAGAGGTGGTATTGTAATGGATTTACGCGTATCTTTACCAGGGTTGGAGCTTAAAAATCCAATCCTGCCTGCATCTGGTTGTTTTGGTTTCGGTCGCGAATTCAGCGAATTTTATGACTTAAATGAGCTAGGGGCCATTACGATTAAAGCTGCGACAAAAGAGAGTCGATACGGCAATGCCACACCTCGAGTAGCGGAAACATCCGGTGGGATGCTCAATGCCATTGGACTACAAAACCCCGGCGTCACGCGCATAATGGAAGAGGAACTACAGTTTCTTGAACAATTTGATACGCCAATCCTTGCGAACGTAGCCGGAAGTTCTGAAGAAGAGTATGTTGAAGTGGCAAAAGAAATCTCTGCTCATTCAAAAGTGAACGCCATAGAGCTGAACATATCCTGCCCTAACGTGAAAGAGGGTGGAATACACTTTGGAACAGACCCTGCGCTAGCTGCTTCATTAACAAGAGCTGTGAAACGTGTTAGTCAGGTGCCGGTATATGTAAAGTTGTCTCCAAACACGGGTGATATTGTTGCGATGGCAAAGGCTGTAGAAGAAGCTGGTGCAGATGGTTTATCCATGATTAACACTCTTGTAGGGATGAAGCTTGATCTAACAACAGGGAGACCTGTTTTAGCGAATGGGACAGGAGGTTTATCAGGACCTTCTATTAAACCTGTAGCGATCCGGATGGTTTATCAGGTTAGTCAGGCTGTTAATATTCCAATTATTGGTATGGGTGGCGTTGCGTGCGTGGAAGATGTGTTGGAATTCTTACTAGCAGGCGCGAGTGCAGTAGCTGTAGGGACGGCGAATTTTCAAAACCCTTTAGTGTGCCCAGAGTTGATTGAGCAATTGCCTGAAGCTCTAGAAGCGTATGGATATGAATCGGTTACAGATTGTGTTGGAAGGAGTTTTAGACAAAATGAAACCTCTTTATCTGGCTCTTGACTTTCCATCAGGAGGGCAAGCTCTCTCCTTTATTAAAGAACAAGGACTCGAAGGCGTACCTGTCAAAGTAGGCATGGAGCTTTTTTACAAAGAAGGTGCAGAAATTGTGCGCGTATTAAAAGAGCAGGGGCATGCGATCTTTCTTGATTTAAAATTGCATGACATCCCAAACACTGTTCAATCAGCTATGAAAAACCTGGCTTCTTTAGGGGTGGATGTAGTAAATGTTCATGCCGCTGGAGGCTCTGAAATGATACAAGCCGCAAAGAAAGGTTTACTAGAAGGAACAAGGATAGGAGAAACTCCTCCGCTTCTTTTAGCAGTAACTCAACTCACCTCTACAACAGAAAGCATGTTACATGAAGAGCTTGGAATCTCCCTGACGCTTGAAGAAACCGTGGTAAACTATGCGAAAATGGCCCACCGGTCCGGTGCAGATGGTGTTGTTTGCTCCGCCCATGAGGTAAGTGCAATACGTCAAGCTTTACCTGATTCTTTCTACCTTCTTTGTCCTGGAATTCGTTTGAAAGCGGGACCTCATCATGATCAGAAGCGGGTCGTCACACCAAGCAGGGCCAGAGAGCTTGGGGTTGACTCCATCGTCGTTGGAAGAGGGATTACAAAAGCAGATAAGCCTGTAGAAATGTATCGATTATTTAGTGAGGAGTGGACATATGTTAAGTAATAAACAACTTGCAAAGCGATTATTTGAAATCGAGGCTCTCCAATTTAGTCCAGAAGATCCTTTTAAATGGACATCTGGCATATTGTCTCCTGTTTATTGTGATAATCGACTCGTGATGAGTGATGTCCGGTTAAGAAAAGAGATTGCTCAATCCTTAGCGGAGAAGATACGGGAAGATTACCCAGACACAGATCTTATAGCAGGATGTGCAACAGCGGGGATTCCTCATGCGGCTTGGGTAGCAGAATGTCTGGGTCTTCCTATGGTATATGTAAGAGATAAAGCGAAAGGTCATGGCAAAGGGAATCAAATTGAAGGAAGTATGGAAGCTGGACAAAATGCGATCGTCATCGAAGATTTGATCTCGACCGGGAAAAGCTCGATCGCTGCTGCACAGGCTCTTCAAAAAGAGGGGATCAACGTTACAGGTGTCTTAGCCTTATTCTCCTATGAACTACAAAAAGCAGTAGAGGCATTTCGGGATGCTGACCTTTCCTATCAATCATTAACGACATTTCCTTACTTACTTCAGGTGATGAAGGAGGAAGAGAAAGTGGCGGAGGAAAGCTATGCTCGTTTACGAGAGTGGAATCAAGACCCTGAAGCTTTTTCATATAATTACCAAGGGTAAATGCTCTTGTCAGCATGAACCTTCCGTTGTACAATCATGTCAAATGTACACATAAAGGGTCGTGATGACATGTCTTTTAAAAAGCAAGCAACAGTAATGAGTAGCAATGCTGTGCTTGGTGTGTTTACGTGTTACTTATACCTCTACTTTTGGATCTTCCTATCAATGGCGGCTCCGATTTTCAATATTAAAGCTCTATTGAGCCTCATCATTTCACTTACGCTATTTGGTGTCCTTAATGTTCTTTTAATTGGACGAGGACAAAAAAGAGAGTGGTTGTATGCTTTTTTAACATACTTCGGAGCCATTGCTTTATTTGTAGGCATCTTTTGGGCTTATTGATTAATAAAGAAAAAGGACGAAATCCAGCAGATTTCGTCCTTTTTTTATGCGTCTGATTGATTGTTTTTCATAGTACGAATAAACGCTTCATCCGGTGTAACAAAAAGTGTCTTCTGATTGTCATAGGTAACAAAACCAGGCTTAGCCCCGTTTGGTTTCTTAACATGACGGATCAACGTGTAATCTACTGGGACAGAAGAGGAAGCCTTCGATTTACTGAAATAGGCAGCGAGTAAAGCTGCTTCTTGCAGTGTCTCATCACTCGGATCCTCACTTCTGATCACCACATGTGACCCAGGGATATCTTTCGTGTGTAACCAATAGTCATTGCGGTTAGCCATGCGCGTGGTTACATATTCATTTTGCTTGTTGTTCTTTCCGACTAGGATGGTTGTGCCATCAGTTGATATATACGTTTCAGGCTTAGGTGCTTGTGGTTTCTTTTTCTTCTTTTGTGGTTTTGCTTTCATATAGCCTTCTTCACGTAGCTCTTCTCTTATTTCCTCAACATCCTCTTCACGGGCTGATTCAATTTGTTGGATAAGTTGATCGAAGTAAGCAATTTCTTCTTTTGCTTTTTCGATTTCTGTTTGCACAACTTCTTTAGATTTTTTCATCTTTGAATAGGTAGCAAAGTAACTTTGTGCGTTTTCACTCGGAGTTTTATTAGGGTTTAACTCAATCGTTCGTTCCCCTTGTTCTGGGTCGTAATAATCAACGACTGTGACGGACGCATCCCCTTGTTTAACAAGATGCATATGAGCCGTCAATAGTTCTCCTTGCCGCTGAAATTCATCTGCTTTTTCGGCTTTTTGAAGGGTTTCTTCATGTTTTTTGATTTTACGAATGTTTTTATCACGTTCATTCTTCATAAAACGAGCAAGATCACCAGCTTGCTGCTTGACACGGTCTCGTTCTGCTTTCCCGCTATAGTAGGCATCAAGAAGTTCACTGACTGTGTTATACGTTTCTGTTTCAGCTTGAATAGATTCTAAAGGAAGAACGTAAAATTGTTCCTTCTGTCCTCTAAATAACTGAGGCGTATAATCATGTTGGATGAGCTGCTCTTGAATACGACTAAATGTTGCCTGATAAGTAGAAGCGGAGCCGAGACGAGCTCTATAATTAATCTCTGTCGCAATCATAGGTGAAAAGCCCATGAGAATGCCCATGATTTGTTTATCCATACGCCCAGAATTAAAGTCTAGTTTTTTCACAAAGACTTCTGGTTCTAGAGTAAGTGGGTTTGTCTTTCCTTGATCAGGAGGCCGGCGGTACGAGTGACCTGGTAGCACTGTACGGTAGCTGCTTTGAGAAGGAGAGACGTGTTTAATGCTGTCTAAAATCATGTCTCGTTCCTGATCAACTAAAATAATATTACTATGCTTACCCATGATTTCCATCACGAGAGTTTTGGTTGTTTCATCACCAATTTCGTCTTTTCCACGGACTTTGATTTGAATGACGCGCTCCATTTCAAGCTGTTCGATGGACTCAATAAATCCACCGACTAAGTGCTTGCGGAGAAGCATACAAAACATTGGCGGTTCTTTTGGATTTTGATACGTATCTTCTGTCACATGTATTCGAGCGTAGGAAGGGTGTGCTGAGAGTAAGAGACTGTGGTTTTTTCCTTTGCTACGAATCGTGACAATAAGTTCGGTTTGCGTTGGCTGATAGATCTTCATAATTCGTCCGGGAGTTAACATTTCCATTAATTCGTGTGTGACTGCCCGGGTGACAACGCCATCAAAAGACATGGTAATCACCTCACAATATACCGATTATAGCATTTTTTTGGACGAGTCTGAATAGATATAGCATAGACTCATCACTTTCAGGAGGAATGTTACGTGAATTGGTATCAATATAGTGCTGAGAATCTAGCGGAGAAGCTAGATGTAAATATGGACAAGGGACTCTCTTCAAAGCAAGCAGAGAGCCGCTTGAAAAAGCTTGGTCCCAATAAGTTAGAAGAGGGAAAATCAATCAATGTTCTGTTGTTATTTTTCCGCCAGTTTCAGGATTTCATGGTTCTTGTCCTTCTAGCAGCCACTCTCATTTCGGGATTACTCGGGGAATATGTGGATGCGGTTGCCATTATGGCTATAGTGTTTGTGAACGCAGTACTTGGTTTTTTTCAGGAACAGAAGGCGGAGAAGTCACTATCTAAACTAAAGGAACTTTCTGCCCCTCATGCTCAAGTATTGAGGGATGGGAGCTGGATTAAGGTTCCTTCTGCAGATCTTGTAATGGGAGATATCGTAAAAGTCACAAGTGGAGATCGTTTGAGTGCAGATCTTCGATTAATCAAGACGAGTGGGCTCGAGGTGGAGGAATCTTCTTTAACAGGTGAGTCACTTCCAGTGCTTAAGCATGAAAATCACTTAATGGATGAAACACTTGAACTTGGGGATCAGGCAAATATGGCTTTTTCAGGAACACTCGTAACTAGGGGCAGCGGGGTTGGAGTTGTGGTAGGGACTGGTATGAAAACGGCAATGGGACAGATCGCTTCGTTGCTCGTTCAAACATCGAGAAAGCCAACGCCTCTTGAGCGAAAGTTGGCTGAACTAGGGAAGATTCTGATCTTTACTGCCCTTTTGTTAACAGCGTTTGTTGTCGTTGTAGGCGTTTATCGTGGGCACCCATTATATGAAATGTTTTTAGCTGGTGTCTCTTTAGCGGTTGCCGCCATTCCAGAAGGGCTGCCTGCCATTGTTACAGTTGCGTTGTCACTTGGAGTTCAACGGATGATTAAGAAAAAGGCAATTGTCAGGAAGTTGTCAGCTGTTGAAACGTTAGGCTGCGCCTCCGTTATCTGTTCAGACAAGACGGGAACGATGACAGAAAATCAAATGACTGTAAAGCAAGTAAGTACGATAGAGGATCATTTGTACGTGACAGGCGAAGGGTATGATCCGTTTGGTGCATTTTTTGAACGGGATATTGAAACCAACGTGAGGGAAATTCCGGGGATTAATCGTATGCTTTTATACGGGTCGCTCTGTAACCACGCCAGTATCTTGAAGCGGGATGATCGATATTTGGTGGATGGAGATCCGACAGAAGGGGCTTTAAAAGTTGTCGGATATAAGGCAGGGATAACAGAAGAACAAATGAAGGAATGGAAGGTCACATACGAAATCCCTTTTGATTCAGATCGAAAGCGTATGACGGTAATTGCAGAGCATCAGAACGGGGAACGTGTCGTTATCGTCAAAGGTGCGCCGGATGTATTATTACCTCGCAGTACATCCATTTATTCTTCAAGTGGGCAACGCCCGTTAAAACCTAAGGATGAAAGAGAAGTTGAAAATATTCTTAGTACAATGACTAATCAGGCCCTTCGTACAATTGCCATTTGCTATAAAACGCTAAAAAAAGGTCAATCATACAATAACTTTGAACTTGAAAAAGATCTGACCTTCATGGGGATAACCGGGATCATTGATCCTCCTCGTAAAGAAGTGAAGCGGGCCATAGATGACTGCCGTCAAGCTGGCATTAAAACCGTGATGATTACAGGAGACCATGCTAAAACAGCCCATGCGATTGCCAGGGATCTCGAATTAATGCCTGAAGGTGGACGAGTTGTAGAAGGGGCTCAGTTATCTTCAATGAGTGACGATCAATTAGAGGCTATTATTGATGAAACATACGTATTTGCACGTGTAACTCCTCACCATAAATTGAGAATTGTGAATGCGTTTCAAAATCGAGGCCATGTCGTTGCTATGACGGGGGATGGAGTAAATGATGCTCCTGCCATTAAAGCTAGTGATATCGGCATATCAATGGGGCAGAGCGGAACAGACGTTGCGAAAGAAGCTTCTTCTCTTGTTCTTCTAGACGATAACTTTGCAACCATTCGTTCAGCCATTCAAGAAGGCAGAAACATTTATGAGAATATACGCAAATTCATTCGGTATTTGCTAGCTTCAAATGTGGGAGAGATTTTAGTGATGCTTTTTGCGATGTTTCTTGCGCTCCCATTACCATTAGTACCTGTTCAGATTCTATGGGTGAATCTTGTTACAGACGGGTTGCCGGCTATGGCACTTGGATTAGATCAATCAGAACGTAATGTAATGAAACGACCTCCACGAAGCCCTGGAGAAGGAGTTTTTGCAAGAGGACTTGGCTTTAAAATCATTTCAAGGGGATTTATGATTGGAATTGTTACACTAATCGCCTTTATGATGGCCTACCAGGGAAATCCGGAAAGGTTGCTATATGCACAAACGGTGGCTTTTAGCACGTTAGTCGTCGCTCAACTTATTCATGTTTTTGATTGCAGAAGTGAACGCTCAGTCTTTGCCCGAAATCCTTTTTCTAATCTGTATTTACTAGGGGCCGTTTTATCTTCAGTATTGCTCATGCTTGTGGTCATTTATTATGATCCACTTCACGAGGTCTTCCATACAATGGACCTTCCTATAAGGGATTGGCTGTTTATTACTGCTTTAGGAGCAATCCCGACGTTTTTGTGGGGGTTTTCTAAAAAATAGCATAAAATAGTTAGAAAGCATTCTTCTTTAGAAGAATGCTTTTTATGTTTTTTTTATTCCTGGGGAACGATGAAGTAATAATGTAAATAAGGTTACACTAGTTCATAAAGACTTTAGCAAAGCTATATAGGGCCCCTATAATCACACTTTACTAATAAAATTATGAGGGAAATTAAGATTTTGTATTGAAATATATCTAAAAAACGAATATTATTATCAATGTTTGTTATTATCATTCGTAAAAGCAGGTGAAAGATGTTGAATCGTTTTTTTAAATTAAATGAAAATGGAACTACGGTCCGAACAGAAATCAATGCAGGGATTACCACATTCCTCACAATGGTTTATATTATATTTGTCAATCCAGTTATCCTTGGAAATGCTGGTGTGCCATCTGGACAAGTGTTTATGGCTACTATTATTTCAGCTCTAGTCGGAACGCTGCTTATGGCATTACTCGCAAATTACCCAATCGCCATCGCACCAGGGATGGGGTTAAATGCCTATTTTGTTACGGTCGTCACAAAATATGGATTATCGTACACCATCGTTTTTGGGGCTGTGTTTATTGCAGGTGTTATTTTCCTTTTACTTAGTTTTACAAGTTTACGCGAGAAATTAATTGAAGCTATTCCTAATTCACTAAAATTTGGAATCACTTCTGGAATTGGTTTGTTTATTGCCTTTTTAGGCCTTCAGTTTAGTGGGATTATTGTTGATGGAGGAGAAGCGGGACTTTTAACCCTTGGTAACCTTCAAGCGCCAAATACGCTATTATCCATTGCAGGATTATTTATCACGCTGATCTTAATGGCCCGAAATGTAAAAGGGGCTCTCTTTTATGGGATTGTCATTACAGCCATCATTGCGTACTTTACCAATCAGCTTCAGTTTAATGGATTTATGTCTATGCCACCAACGCCAGTATTCTTCGAAATGGATATTGCCGGGGTCTTTACTGAGGGACTATATGCTGTTGTGTTTGCCTTTTTATTAGTTACAATCTTTGATACGACAGGAACGTTAGTTGGAGTAGCAGAACAGGCAGGATTTATGAAAGATGGGAAAATGCCTAAAGCTAGACCTGCGCTAATGGCAGACGCCATTGCTACAACGGTTGGCTCTACATTTGGCTCAAGCCCTTCTACCGCTTATGTTGAATCAACCTCAGGTGTAGCTGCTGGAGGACGAACAGGATTAACCTCTCTAGTCATTGCAGGGTTGTTCTTCCTTTCGATGTTCTTCTCTCCATTTATTCAAGCCATCTCTGGAGTTTCTGCTATTACAGCACCAGTCCTTATCATTGTAGGTTGTTTTATGATGGAAGGATTATCAAGAGTCGACTGGAAAAGCTTTGATGAAGCCTTCCCAAGCTTTATTATAATCTTAACAATGCCTCTTACTTCAAGCATTGCCACAGGTATTGCAATGGGCTTTATAACGTACCCATTATTAAAGGTAGTAAGTGGTAAAGGAAAAGATGTTTCTTGGCTTTTATATTTATTCGGTATTTTGTTTGCGATTCAGCTAGTATTTTTCCCGGCTCACTAAATAGTAGTCAGAACTGCTCCTTTTTAAAGGGGCAGTTTTTATTATAGATACACCTTAGTTCTTTTAACGTGTCTTGGGTATGTTAGAATAGGATATAATCTTTAATAAGAGGTGGGATGGTATGGTTAGAAGTATGACTGGCTATGGAAGAAGTAGTAGGACAATCCAAGAAACGAGCATTACAGTTGAAATAAAGACGGTAAATCATCGTTTTTTAGATATTACCCCTAAGATGCCAAGGTCTCTCCTTTATCTTGAAGAGAAAATCAAAAAAGCATTACAGCATCCTTTCATAAGAGGACGTGTTGAATTATTTATTACGATTGAAGGAAATGCGCTTACAAAACGTCAAGTGAAAACAGACTGGGAGCTACTCGATCAATACATACAGCAATTAAAAGAAGCGAAAGAACGATATGGTTTACAAGAAGAAATTTCGGTAAATGTCTTGACGAAGCTCGAAGATCTGTTTACTATTCAAGAGTTAGAGGAACACGAAGACCGTATGGAATCAGTTATTCTTTCATGTGTGAATGAAGCTGCTGAGAAAGTGGTTTCAATGCGTGTGAGAGAAGGAGAGGCCTTACAAGAGGACCTTAAGGACCGCTTGAATAAGGTCGCTACGATTGTGGAAGATTTAAGAAGTCGAAGACCATTAGTTGTACAAGAAACACAGGAGCGTATTAAATCAAGAATTGAAGAATATGCTCAACAAGCCCTTCCATTAGAGGAATCACGACTCCTCCATGAAGTAGGGTTACTAGCTGAAAAAGGTGATATAGCAGAAGAAATTACGCGTTTGTATAGTCACACTGATCAGTTTGTTACAACTTTAGATGTAGACGATTCCATCGGACGCAAACTTGATTTCATCGTTCAAGAAATGAACAGGGAAACCAATACAATAGGCTCTAAATCAACGGATTCAAAAATTAGTGAATGGGTAGTATTATTAAAGAGTGAAATAGAAAAAATAAAAGAACAAGTACAAAATGTTGAATAATGATTGAGTTTATCATAAAATTTTTCATATAATTATAGTATTCATATGTACTATTGAATGGTTTTTAGATGATGAAGGAGGAGCCACATTGAGCTTACGACTAATCAATATTGGGTTTGGTAACGTAGTTTCCGCAAACCGTATCATTTCCATCGTGTCACCAGAATCAGCGCCAATCAAAAGAATTATAACCGTTGCTCGGGATAATAATAAATTGGTAGATGCTACATACGGCCGCAGGACGCGTGCGGTAATTATTACTGACAGCGATCATGTTGTGTTATCAGCTGTTCAACCTGAAACTGTGGGTGGACGCGTTACAAGTCATGACGATATGTCAGAAGAAGGGTAGGAGCTTTATTGTGATAGACGAGAAAGGGATTTTATTTATTTTGTCCGGTCCTTCCGGAGTTGGAAAGGGGACAGTAAGGAAGTCTCTTTTTGAAAAGGATACAGATCTGAAATATTCTATTTCGATGACAACCAGATCTCCACGAGAAGGGGAAGTAGATGGTGTTGATTACTTCTTTAAGAGTAAAGAGGAATTTGAAACGCTAATCGAGAATAAAAAGTTGATTGAATATGCTCAGTACGTGGGAAATTATTATGGAACGCCGAAAGATTATGTTGAACAACAACTTGAAGCTGGTAATGATGTATTCCTTGAAATTGAAGTCCAGGGCGCATTACAGGTGAAAGAAAACTTCCCTCAAGGAGTTTTTGTATTCTTAATCCCACCAAGTCTTGAGGAATTAAAAGACCGCATTATTAGTCGCGGTACAGAAACAGAAGAATTGGTTCGAAATCGTTTAGCAGCAGCAAAAGAAGAAATTGAAATGATGGATTATTACGATTATGTAGTAGTCAACGATCAAATTGATCGTGCGGTAGATACCGTTCAGTCCATTGTAAGAAGTGAACACTGCAAGCGAGATCGAGTAGCTAAACAATACAAACAAGCATTGGAGCGTGATGATTCATGATGTTAGAACCATCCATTGATTCTCTTATGGAATCCATTAATTCAAAGTATACGTTAGTAACGATTTCAGCTCGACGAGCACGTCAAATGCAAGAAACAAACAAGTATTTAATTGACTCTTTTGATTCAAAGAAATACGTGGGGATTGCACTTGAAGAAATTAAAGAAGGCAAACTTCATTATAAACACGAAGAATAACAACCTTACTAAGGTTGTTATTTTTATGTAGATGGGAAGGATGGGTAATCATGCTTAAAGGAAAGAAGGTTGTCTTAGGTGTCTCAGGTGGTATAGCGGCTTATAAAGCTTGTGCTTTAACGAGTAAACTTGTCCAAGCGGGTGCAGATGTCACCGTCATTATGACAAGCAGTGCAACAGAGTTCGTCACGCCTTTAACGTTTCAGGCATTGTCACGAAATCCGGTTTATACTGATACATTTGATGAAAAGATTCCTGAACAAATCTCACATATTGATGTAGCCGATTGGGCTGATTTGATAATTCTTGCCCCTGCTACAGCCAATCTTATAGGGAAAGTTGCAAATGGGATAGCTGATGACATGCTTACGACAACCTTATTAGCAAGTGAGGCTCCTGTGTATGTAGCACCCGCTATGAACGTGCATATGTATGCCCACCCCGCTGTTCAAAACAATTTAAAAAAACTCGAAACATATGGCTATCGTTTTATAGAACCTGGTGAAGGTTATTTAGCTTGTGGGTATGTTGGGAAGGGTCGATTAGAAGAACCTGAAACCATTGTCTCAGTATTGGAGCAGCAAGAAAGTCTCTCACTTCCCCTTAAAGGTAAGAAGGTTCTCGTTACAGCGGGACCAACGCGTGAAAGGGTGGACCCTGTCCGGTTCTTTACAAACTTTTCAACAGGAAAAATGGGTTATGCATTTGCGCAAAAAGCTAGAGAGCTTGGAGCTAACGTCATCCTTGTCTCAGGCCCTGTGACAATTGATCCACCTAGTGGTATAAAGGTTATTCAGACCGAGTCAGCTCAAGAAATGTATGAAGCGGTTATGAAAGAACTAGACAATGTAGATGTTGTCATTAAGACTGCCGCTGTAGCTGATTATCGTCCTGCTGTGTTTCATGATCAAAAGATGAAGAAAAAAGAAGGGCCTTTATCGATTGAGATGGAGCGTACTAAAGACATTTTAGGTGAGATTGGGAAGGTTAAAACGGATCAATTTGTAGTTGGATTTGCAGCAGAAACCAATGAACCGATACATTACGGGAAGCAAAAGCTCGCTAAAAAGAATGCGGATGCGATTGTTGTGAACAATGTAGCTGAAGCAGGAGCTGGTTTTGGTGCAGACACAAACGTCGTAACTTACTTAAATAAACATGGGTTAGAATGGAGCCTTCCTCTTCAATCAAAAGAAGACGTAGCGCACAAAATTTTAATTCAGGTGTCAGATGAGCTAAAGGATGGTCAGAAGTGAATATTGCACGAGTCATTGTAGATGTGCCTACAAGTCAAACCAATCGTCCATTTGATTATAAAATACCAGAGCACCTTATGGGTGTCGTAACTCCTGGTATGCGCGTCATTATACCTTTTGGGCCGCGAAAGATCATGGGGTTTGTCTTACAGGTGACAGATCAGACCAGTTTTAGCCGCTTAAAATATATACAAGATGTGATGGATTTAACACCAGTCTTAACCCCTGAACTTATACAACTTGGCAGGTGGATCTCAGAGTCAACGCTTTGCTTCTATGTTTCAGCTTACCAAGCTATGCTCCCTCAATTGCTGAAAGCGAAGTATGAGAAAGAGCTCTGGCTTTTGGCTGAACAAGATTCTATACCAGAAGAATTAGATCCTTTATTTGGGGGAAGAGGCGTTATCCCTTATGAAGAAATTGAAGCTTCTCCTATGACGTATTCTAAGCTTCAAAAGTATATTCAAGAAGGCGTCGTAGAGGTTCATTACAAAGTAAAGGGCAAAGAAACAAAGAAAAAAGAAATGTATATTGTGCCTGCTGTGCCTCCGCATCACTTAGAAGAGATCTATCATGACACTCCTAAACAAGCTAAGAAACAACGTTTAATACTTGCATATTTTATTGATTATCCGGATGAAATTTTGCAAAAAGCTTTACTAGAAGAATTGAAGACAACAAGAGCCTCTTTAAAGCCATTGCTTGAAAAAGGAATTTTGAAGACTGTTTCAAAAGAAGTGTATCGTGATCCTTATGAACAAAGAGAGTATGAAAGGACCCAGCCTTTTCCCTTAACTGAGGAGCAGCAAGAAGCTATTGAACCTGTTCTCGCTTCAATTGAGGAGAAACGACATGTGCCCTTTCTTCTTCACGGTGTAACGGGGAGCGGTAAGACAGAAGTGTATCTTCAGTCCATTCAACAGGTGCTCGATGAAGGTCGTGAAGCCATTGTACTTGTCCCTGAAATTGCCCTTACCCCTCAAATGGTAGAGCGTTTTAAAGGACGTTTTGGTTCAAGAGTGGCCGTACTACATAGTGCCTTATCTGCAGGTGAAAAGTTTGATGAGTGGAGAAAGATTCAACGAAAAGAGGTGCAGGTAGCTGTGGGGGCTCGCTCCGCTATATTTGCCCCTTTTGAGAAGATCGGCATTATTATTATTGATGAGGAACACGAATCTAGTTATAAGCAAGAAGACTATCCGAGATACCACGCCAGGGATGTAGCCATTGAGCGAGGAAAGTATCATAATTGCCCTGTTGTACTAGGAAGTGCGACTCCAACCCTCGAATCGTTCGCAAGGGCACAAAAAGATGTCTATCAACTTCTGACATTGAAAAAGCGAATGAACAATGCCAGCATGCCAGAAGTCGAGCTTGTCGACATGAGAGAGGAACTCCATGCTGGAAATCGGTCGATGTTCTCAATTAAGCTTCGAGAGAAAATAGAAGACCGCATTCAAAAAGGGGAGCAGGTCGTGCTCTTTCTAAATAGACGTGGGTATTCTACATTTGTCATGTGCCGAGATTGCGGAGAGGTCAAAGAATGCCCTCATTGTGATATTGCTTTGACATATCACAGGAAAGCAGAACGATTAAAGTGCCATTATTGTTCCCATGAAGAGCCTATGCCAAAGACATGTCCGAGCTGTGAGAGTGATACCATTCGCTACTTCGGTACTGGAACTCAAAAAGTAGAGGAGTCTCTCCAACAACTCATACCTGAGGTCAGAATTATTCGAATGGATGTAGATACAACTCGTCGAAAAGGTTCACATGAAAGATTGTTAACGAAATTCGCGGAGAAGGAAGCGGATGTTTTATTAGGGACTCAAATGATTGCTAAGGGGTTGGACTTTGGCAACGTAACCCTTGTTGGCGTTTTAGCTGCAGACTCATTGCTACACCTTCCTGACTTTCGCTCCTCAGAGAAAACGTTTCAGTTATTAACTCAGGTTAGTGGCCGTGCCGGAAGACATACGCTACCTGGTGAGGTTATTGTCCAGAGTTATACACCTGAGCACTACAGTATTGAAATGGCAAGTCAGTATGATTTCGAAGCTTTCTATAAGAAGGAAATGAAAATGAGGAAAACGTTCCGTTATCCTCCTTATTACTTTTTGACCCTTTTAACTGTATCTCATCCTAACCATTTGTACACAATGGATGTAACGCAGAAGATGGTGCAATTCTTGCGTGATCACCTATCGGATCAAGCGATTATTTTAGGTCCTACACCATCACCGCTGACCAGGATCAAAGATAGATATCGATATCAATGCATGATAAAATATAGAGATGAACCTACATTACACAAGGTCATGAATCGACTATTTCAAATATATGAGGACGCTATTCAACAAAAGGATTTGCAGCTCACAATCGATTTTCAACCGTACCAGCTAATGTAAGAAAGGAGATGTTGAAATGAAGCGTATCGTATTTATGGGGACGCCTGATTTTGCTGTACCCGTTTTACAACAATTAATTGCAGATCAATATAATGTGGTGGCTGTAGTCACCCAGCCAGACCGACCGAAAGGGAGAAAGAGGGAAATGACGCCACCACCTGTTAAAGTAGAAGCAGAGCGGCACCATATTCCTGTTCTTCAGCCTGAAAAGATCAAGCATGAATATAAAGATGTATTAGAGTATAATCCAGACCTTATTGTCACAGCTGCATTTGGTCAAATCTTACCAAAAGAATTATTAGAGGTGCCGGAGTATGGCTGTATAAACGTCCATGCATCGATTCTCCCTGAACTAAGAGGAGGAGCGCCGATCCACTACTCTATACTTGAAGGTAAGAAAGAAACTGGTGTCACTATTATGTATATGGTAGAAGCCCTAGATGCAGGGGACATTCTTTCAAAGCGTACAGTAGCGATTGAAGAGGAAGACCACGTTGGTACCCTTCACGATAAGCTTTCAGAAGTGGGGGCAGCACTCTTGCACGACACATTACCTGAATTACTGGATGGTAAGATCACGCCTGTTAAACAGGATGAAAGTCAGGTAACGTTTGCTTCTAATATAAAACGTGAGCAAGAACGTATTAATTGGAATCAAGATGCGGAGACGGTTTACAATCACATACGCGGGTTACACCCATGGCCTGTAGCGTTTACAACTTGGAACGGTAAGCCCATGAAAGTTTGGTGGGGAGTTAAAGTTCAAGACAATTTTGCTGGAAAGCCAGGGGAAGTAGTTCGTTTAGATGAAGATGGATTTGTAGTCGTTTGCGGAAACGGCATGGGAATTAAATTAACAGATATCCAACCTTCTGGGAAAAAACGAATGAGTGCAGGTGACTTTCTAAGAGGGGCAGGTCAATCCCTTCAAAAAGGGGACCTACTAGGTGAAGAAAATGAGTGAAATGGCTCTTAGAAACGCAGCATTAGATATTGTAAGTCGTGTTGGTGAAAATGGGGGATATAGCCATCTTTTAATTCATCAAACAATCGAAAAAAGAGGTCTCTCCGATCGAGATACCTCTTTATTAACGGAAATTGTTTACGGCACGATCCAACGAAAGGATACGTTAGATTACTACATCACACCATTTGTCAAGAATAAGAAGAAGTTAAAACCTTGGGTGCTTTGGCTTCTTTATATGTCCTGTTATCAGATGGTTTACTTAGAGCGTGTGCCGGACCATGCTATTATTCATGAAGCCGTCGAGATTGCGAAGAAACGCGGACATAAGGGCATTGTTTCAATGGTAAATGGAGTGCTCAGAAACCTTCAAAGAAAGGGAGTGCCCTCTCTTGATCAGATTGATGACCCTATTGAACGAGTTGCCATTGAAACAAGTCACCCCAAATGGATGGTCAAACGTTGGAGTGACATGTATGGCCTTGAAGAAACGGCTAAAATGTGCCGACAGAATCTCGAAAGACCGACAATGTCTGTTCGTGTGAATACAACACGTTTCTCAAGAGATCAAGTGATGGAGACGCTAAAAGAAGATGGATTTGACTGCGAAGAATCGATTCTTTCTCCGCAAGGGATTATCATTTTCTCAGGTAACATTCTACACCACTCCATTTTTAAAGAGGGCGGCGTAACCGTTCAAGATGAAAGTTCAATGCTTGTCGCTGAAATGATGAACCTAGAAGAGGGCATGCATGTGCTTGATTCTTGTAGTGCTCCTGGTGGGAAATCGACTCATATAGCTGAGAAGATGAACAATACAGGTCAGGTAGCTTCTTTTGATCTTCACAAGAAGAAAGTAAAGCTCGTAGCAGAAAAGGCGAACCAGCTAGGGTTAACGAATATCTCCACAGCCCAGGCAGATGCGAGACACCTTCCTGAGTTAATCGGGGCTGAATCGTTTGACAGGGTACTATTAGATGCTCCGTGTTCTGGCCTTGGTGTTGTTAGGGGTAAACCAGACATTAAATATTCGAAAACAGAAGACGATATTGATTCATTATCTGCTATTCAAAAAGAGCTTCTTGAATCCGTCAGCGCATTAATGAAAAAACATGGTACACTAGTATATAGCACTTGTACGGTAGATCGGCAGGAGAACGAAGAAGTCATCCAATCTTTTTTAAGCCGTCATCCTGATTTTGAAGTGGACAAAGCTTTCTTTAATGAATTACCTGAAGAATGTAAGGATCTCCCTGGTATCAGTGAATGGGGCCTTCAACTTTTCCCTCAAGACTTTGATACGGATGGGTTCTTCTTAACACGCCTTAAGCGCAAACAATAAGAAGTATTATAAAAATATTTCGACTCTTTTTGGGTACCTATGATTAAGAGGTACTCAAAAGGGGAATTTTTTGTAAAAGATGATAATGCAACAATAGAGATTCGTAGAAATGCTTTCTGGATGAAGCGCTTCTGCTAAAAGTTTATGTGTTGGATGAAAATGGGTAGTCAGTTTAAAGACTTCTCATTTTAAGAATGGTAAACTGACAAGTAATGAACGGGAATTAAAAACGGATAGAAGCCTTCATTAGCTTCTATCGTATTCAGTTTTAATTTAGAGACGAGGTGAAACCCATGAATGGTTATTTTTTAACGGACAAAGGACAAGTCCGGAGCCATAATGAGGATGCTGGGGGAATTTTCTTTAACCAACATAGTCAGGTGTTAGCCGTCGTAGCAGACGGGATGGGTGGGCATAGAGCTGGAGACGTAGCAAGTAATATTGCAACGACTTCTTTACATAACAAGTGGTTTGATGCTCAACCAATCTCTACAGCAGAAGAAGCAGAAAGTTGGCTGCAAGAGACTGTTAAAAGTGTGAACCAAGAATTATTCCAATATGCTCTAAATCATGAAGAATGCAAAGGGATGGGCACAACCATTGTGGCAGCTATTTGTACACAAGAATTCGTTTCTGTTGCTCATATTGGAGATAGCCGCTGCTATCTTTCTAATGAGTTTGGCTTTAAGCAAATAACTGAAGATCACTCTTTGGTTAATGAACTTGTAAGAGCCGGTCAAATTTCTAAAGAAGATGCTGAACACCATCCAAGAAAAAACGTTTTATTAAAAGCGCTTGGTACAGAGTCCGAAACGAGTGTAGACATTAATACAGTCATCTGGGAAGAAGACGATAAGTTGTTACTTTGTTCAGATGGATTATCTAATAAAATGGCAGATGAGGAGCTTGTTGAGTTTGTACAAGAACCCCTCCCTCTTGAGAAAGCGGCTGAAAAACTTGTAACCATTGCAAATGAGCGCGGGGGAGAAGATAATATTTCGTTAGTGCTCGTTCATCATGATGCACCAGCGGAAGAGGGTGTGTCTTAATGCTTAATGGACATCTCTTGAATGATCGTTATGAGATTAAAGAAACGATTGGTGGCGGAGGGATGGCGAACGTCTATTTAGGGCGAGATACAATCCTGAACCGTGACGTAGCTATCAAAGTACTTCGTTTAGAATACGCTAACGATGACGAATTTATAGCCAGGTTTCGAAGAGAAGCGCATTCTGCAACGAGTTTGTCACATCCTAATATAGTTAACATATATGATGTGGGTGAAGAAGAACATATCTATTATATGGTAATGGAGTATGTAGATGGGATGACATTAAAGCAGTACATACAGTCATATGGCCCCCTCGATGTTCAAGAATCTCTTGATATTACGAAACAAATTACAGCCGCCATTACCCATGCTCATGATAATCATATTGTACACAGAGATATTAAACCTCAAAATATATTAATTGATGAATACAAACAAGTAAAAGTGACGGATTTCGGTATTGCGATGGCTTTAAGTGCGACATCATTAACGCAAACCAACTCCGTTTTAGGTTCGGTTCATTACCTGTCCCCTGAACAAGCAAGAGGGGGTATGGCGACCAAAAAGTCTGATATCTATTCTATTGGAATTGTCTTGTTCGAAATGCTTACGGGACGCCTCCCATTTTCTGGGCAATCGCCTGTTTCCATAGCTTTGAAACACTTGCAGAGTGAGACCCCTTCCATGAAAAGATGGAATCCAAACGTGCCTCAAAGTGTGGAGAATATTGTATTAAAGGCAACGGCGAAAGACCCTTTTCATAGGTACGGAGAAATATCAGAAATCGATGAAGACATCGAAACAGCCATGCTTCCTGAAAGGCAAGATGAGCCTAAATTTTCGGTTCCTTTAGACGATGATGAAGAAGTCACTAAAGCAATTCCAATTATTACGAATGATGCTTATCAATCTGAACGAACAGAGGATACTATTATACACCAGACCGACCATACGGAAGTTAGAGCTAACTCTGAGCCCGAATCCCCCGAAAAGCAGCCGTCAAAGAAAAAGCGGAAGTGGAAAGGGTGGGTCTTTGGAATTTTATTCACTTTAATTGGAGCAGGGGTCTTGGCCTTATTTCTTATTCCGGCATTCATGATACCGGATGACGTTGAAGTGACGGATGTAAGCGGGTTGGAGTACGAGGAAGCCCTTAGTCAGCTAATGGAGCTTAACTTGAAAGTTAACCGTGAAGGTGTGAATTCTAATGAAGTAGAAGAAGGAAAGGTCATTCGGACCGAACCGGAAGCTGGTTCAACCGTAAAGGAAGGTTCTGAAATAACGGTTTACTCTAGTTTAGGCAAGGAGAAAGAAGAATTTAAGGATTACGCAGGATCATCTTACGAGGAAACTAAGAAAGAATTAGAGGAGAAAGGGTACAAAAATATTTATCCAAACTTCGAGAATTCATCTGAATACGAAGAAGGTATGATTATTTCTAATGCTAATCCAATAGCAGGGGAAATGGTTCTTCCAGAAGAAACACCTGTCGTGTTTAGGGTTAGTAGTGGTCCAGAAGAAATTGATGTTCCGGGCGTGACAGGAAGCTCTATAGAGGAAGCCAAGTCAACTTTAGGAGATAAACTTAAGCTAGAAGAAGCTGGGCAAGAGTTTAGTACATCGGTTCCTAAAGGTCAAATTATTCGACAAGAGCCCTCTGCTAATCAAGAAGTTGTGGTAGGCTCAACCGTGAAAGTATGGGTTTCAAAAGGACAAGAGCCCCCTTCATATAAGACTATAACGAAGGAATATACGGTAGAAGTCGAACAAAATTCTACTCAAGATGACGATCAGTCAGAAGGTACTACCGGGGAAGACAACGGGGGGCAAGGCGAGCAGAATGAACAACCACAAGCCCCTGTTGAGAAAACGGTTAAAATCTATATCGATGATGAAAATGAAACGATGGATACGCCATATATTGATGAGACAATTACGAAAACGAAAACATTCACGATCCCATTACGGGTGAAACAAGGTTCACCCGCTACTTACAGAGTAGACGTAGACGGTGATACGGTGAAAAAAGAAGAAGTATCCTATGAAGAAGGTGAAGCTGAATAGATGTTAAAGGGCAAAATTGTAAAAGCGCTCAGTGGCTTTTATTATGTGCAGGATGGAAATTCTGTTTATCCATGTAAAGGAAGAGGGAACTTTCGTAAGCGAAAGATCACTCCACTAGTGGGAGATAACGTTTCTTTTGAGATGGATGAGAATGAAGAAGGCTATATTCTAGATATAGACGAAAGAAAGAATGAATTAGTCCGTCCTCCTATCTCAAATATTGACCAGGCTATGATCGTAGCTTCTGTTGTAGAGCCAGAATTTCGAACCATTTTAATGGACCGTTTCCTGGTGCTGATCGAATCCAAAAATATTACCCCTATTATTGTATTAACAAAGACGGATCTTGTAGATGAAGAAGAGCTCGAGAAATTAGCCTCTTATAAAAGGGACTATGAGAAGTTAGGGTATACCGTAATTATTGGCTCCTCAAAAGAGGAAGATGGTTTACAAGATATTACCCCATATTTGGAAGGGAAAACAACCGTCATCGCAGGGCAATCAGGAGTTGGAAAGTCTTCCATGTTAAATTCCCTTAAGCCCCATCTTGATCTTGAAACAAATGATATTTCTAGGAGCCTTGGACGAGGGAAGCACACGACCCGTCATGTTGAATTAATCGAAATGTATGGAGGATTAATTGCAGATACTCCAGGGTTTAGCTCTCTTGAGTTTCAAGAATTAGAATATGACGAATTGCCGGATTGTTTTCCTGAAATGCGTGAGCACGGTGAATATTGCAAATTTCGAGGATGTTTACACAATAAAGAGCCAAAATGTGCAGTTAAAGCAGCCGTAGAAGAAGGTGAAATTCCAACTTACCGCTATGAACATTACTTACAGTTCTTAGAAGAAATACAAAATAGGAAGCCGAGGTATTAAGTTATGACGAAAATTGCACCATCGATATTATCTGCTGACTTTGCAAAGTTAGGAGAAGAAATCAAAGATATAGAAAAAGGTGGAGCCGAGTATGTACACGTGGACGTAATGGATGGTCATTTTGTTCCAAATATTACAATCGGACCACTCATTGTAGACGCGATTAAACCACATACGAACTTGCCGCTTGATGTTCATTTAATGATTGAGAATCCTGACCAGTATATTGCTCAGTTTGCTTCAGCTGGAGCAGATATTATCTCAGTTCATCAGGAGGCTTGTCCGCACCTCCATCGCACCATCCAGCTAATTAAGTCAGAAGGAGTCAAGGCTGGGGTTGTCATTAATCCAGCTACTCCTGTAGAGATGATTAAACCGGTTCTAGCAGATGTTGACTTAGTTCTTCTTATGACTGTAAACCCTGGTTTTGGCGGTCAGAAGTTCATTGAAAGTGTGGTTCCTAAGATTAAAGAAGTAGCAAGCCTTCGAGGAGAGAATGGCTATCACTTTGAAATTGAAGTTGATGGCGGAGTTAAAGAAGGGACAGCCAACACGTGTGTAGAAGCAGGGGCAGATGTTCTTGTGGCTGGAAGTGCAGTTTTTAATAAAGAAGATCGAGGCGAAGCCATTCAAGCGTTGTTGGCTTCTCGCGTTTAATTCTTTTCTTACGTGGTCGGGATGAGGCATTTCCTGACTTCGATTAAAATGAACAAGTCGATAAAAAAGGCTGACCCTTTAGGAATGGGCTCAGCCTTTTTTCATAGACTGTAGAAAGGGTGTAATCATGAAAGGAATCGCAATTGTTGGGGGAGGGCCAGGTGAACATATCCCTGCGTTACACCGATATAAGGAAGAGGAACTTACTTGGATTGGGGCAGATCGCGGAGCTATCACCCTTGTGAATGAAGGCATCTCCCCTGATTATGCCGTTGGAGACTTTGATTCTGTATCGAAAGAAGAGTTAGAAGAAATTAAACATTCATCAAAGGAATTTACTAAACACCCTGCTGAAAAAGATGAGACGGATTTAGAGATTGCAGTTCGTAAAGCTTTATCCTTGGAAGCGGAGGTTATTTATTTCTTTGGAGTTACTGGGGGAAGGCTTGATCATGCTTTAACTAATTTGCAGATTCTTGCACCTCTTGAGAATCAGGGGATCAAGGGAGTTGTGATTGATAAAGGAAATTGGGTTGAATGTAAATCACCAGGAAGGCATGAGGTTTTCAATGACCCTGATTACCCCAATATTTCTTTTATCCCATTCACTCCTGAAGTACGTGGATTAACACTAGGCGGTTTTTATTATCCTTTAGAAAATGCCTATGTTCCATGGGGCTCTACGCTGTGTGTGTCGAATAAGCTTATTTCAGAAAAAGGTACTTTTTCATTTGAGCATGGCATACTATTACTAATAAAGAGCCGAGATGTACTAAGTGAATCCAGGAAGTCCTAAGGCTATGAAAGGTCATTGTATGTTAGAGGAGGGGGACCAGTTGAAATTTTATACCATTAAACTCCCACGCTTCATTGGTGGTTTCGTGCGCGTCATCATAGGTACCTTCAAAAAAGACTAACGGCGTACGGCGTCTAAAATGTTCTTATTCGTTGTAATCCTTTATCTGTGAAATACAAAAAAAGCACCCCGAAGGGTGCTTTTTTTGTATGGTAAAATGGGTAGCGATTAAACGCGTTGGATTTTACCGGATTTAAGAGCACGTGTTGAAACGTAAACTTTTTGAGGTTTACCATCGATCATAACACGTACTTTTTGTACGTTTGATTTAAATTGACGTTTACTAGCGTTCATAGCGTGTGAACGGTTGTTTCCAGTAGTTGTTTTACGGCCTGTAACGACACATTTACGACTCATAATTTTCCCTCCTACTTGCACTAAAGCTTTCATGTATATCTTCAAATACTTATTTAATTTATCATACAGCCATGAAGATTTCAACAGGTTTGACGAAATATATCAAGAAAAGTCACTTGACAGATAAAATGTTTTCGTCCATTGTTAAATAGGGTTTTCATGAGCTTTTACACAAGAAGCTTTTCTTTTTGTGTAGTTTTTTGCAATTTGTGTCGGATTTCTTCCAGACAACCAGTACTTTTAAATTCAGTCTCGTTATAGTAAAATGACGTTAAGTATGGAAGAGAACGAAGGAGGATCCAATATGTCCATTGATTTAAATACAAATTTTGGTCATGTAACCATTACAAACGAAGTCATTGCTACCGTTGCAGGTGGTGCAGCTGTAGAATGTTACGGAATTGTAGGTATGGCTTCAAAGAATCAAATTAAAGATGGCCTTACTGAAATACTGCGAAAAGAAAACTTCGCTCGCGGAGTAATCGTGCGTCAGGAAGAAGAAGAAACACATATTGATATGTATATTATCGTAAGCTATGGAACAAAGATTTCAGAGGTTGCCTCTAATGTACAATCACAAGTGAAATATACATTAAATAAAACAGTTGGCTTGTCCGTAGACTCTGTAAATATTTACGTTCAGGGTGTGCGTGTTTCAAATGATTAATTGACAAGTTAGTGGATGATGAAGGAGGAAGTCGGAGTGACGATAAGGACGTTAGATGGAGCAACGTTTGCAGAAATGGTGCTCTCCGGAGCAAACCATTTAACAAACAATGCGAATATGATCGACGCTCTTAATGTATTCCCTGTTCCAGATGGAGATACAGGTACAAATATGAATTTATCAATGACATCAGGAGCGAATGAAGTAAGGAATGTACAAGCTGACCATGTCGGTGAAGTAGCAAAAAGCTTAGCGAAAGGTTTGTTGATGGGGGCACGCGGAAATTCAGGTGTTATCTTATCCCAACTTTTCAGAGGTTTTTCGAAAGCTATTGAAGATAAAGAAACCATTACAACAGTTGACTTTGCAGAAGCAATGAACCAGGGTGTTAAGACTGCTTATAAAGCCGTAATGAAACCTGTAGAAGGAACGATCCTTACCGTTGCTAAAGATTCTGCTGAAGCCGCTTACAAAATTGCGGAGCAGGAAGAAGACATTGTAGTCTTTATGGAAGAGATGATTAACCACGCAAAATCTTCCTTAAAGCGTACTCCAGAGCTATTACCTGTTCTGAAAGAAGTTGGAGTAGTGGATAGTGGTGGCCAAGGTCTAGTTACGATCTATGAAGGATTCCTAGCTAATTTAAAAGGTGAGGAATTGCCAGCTACAAACGAAGCCGGACCAACTATGAATGATATGGTTAATGCCGAACACCATAAACTTGCTCAGGACTATATGAGTACAGATGAAATTGAATTTGGTTACTGTACTGAATTTATGGTGAAATTCGAACAAGAGAAATTATCTCAACACCCTTATGATGAAGAAGCATTCAGACAAGACTTAAGCAAACTTGGTGATTCGTTGCTTGTAGTTTCTGATGAAGAACTCATCAAAGTCCATGTGCATGCTGAAACACCAGGTGACGCCTTAACACTAGGACAACGTTACGGAAGTCTTGTGAATATGAAGATTGAGAATATGCGTGAACAGCACACTTCTATTGTAGGTGAACAAAAGAAAGAACAGCCTGTGAAGAAAGAAAAGGCTGACTTCGCGATTGTAACCGTTGCGATGGGTAGTGGCATTAAAGAAATGTTTGAAAGTCTTGGAGCTACTGTTGTCATTGAAGGTGGACAAACTATGAATCCAAGTACACAAGACATTACAAATGCAATTGAAGAAGCACATGCGAAAAAAGTCATCGTACTACCGAATAACAAGAATATCGTAATGGCAGCTGAACAAGCTGCGGAGCTTGCTGATGATCATGTTGTCGTGGTTCCGACAAAGACGGTTCCACAAGGTATGAGTGCACTGCTTGCCTTCCATCCGGAACAATCGATTGAAGATAATCAAGAAGGAATGAAGGAAGCTGCTAATTCCGTTAAAACAGGTCAGTTAACGTATGCTGTACGTGACACCCAGATTGATGGAATGACGATTGAAAAAGGGAATTTCATGGGCATTTTAGAAAGTAGCATTTCTTCTACCCATCAGGATAAACTTGAAGCTGCAAAACAACTTCTTCGAGACATGATTGATGAAGAAGAAGATGAAATTCTCACCATCCTGCAAGGTGAGGACGCCACTTCAGAAGAAGTAGAGGCGCTTGAAAGCTTCTTAGAAGAAAACTTTGAGGACCTCGAAGTAGAAGTTTATAAGGGTAATCAACCGATCTATTCCTTTATTTTCTCTGTTGAATAAGAGGTTGAAGAAGATGAAGTAGTTCGATGGAAGGGAGCAAGACGCGTGGCTCTTCAATCGGACTGCTTTTTATTTTACTTATGCCATTTATATGGAGGTTCTTAAAAATTGGCTGTGTTAAAGTTGGTTGTTGATTTTTTACACGTTACATTTTAGTCCCTAATATGGAGTGCCGGAAAGTGAGTATGTTTCCGTTAGCGTTAGTCTGAGCGTAAGGTGGTTCGGGAAATCACTCGCTTCCCCATACACCCTAAGCACTAGTCAGTGAAGACGGCCCCATCTAAACTTAAATATCTCAGCTTTGGGTATTGAACAATCCTATAAAATAACAACACTAATATAACAGAACCTAAAAATTAAAAGAGCATTGAACCGAAAAGGGGTTCAATGCTCTTTATTTGCATTCAGAAGGCTTATTTATAACCCTAATGCTTTAATAATAAATTCGGTTAAGAACATACCTGCAATAATAACTACAGGAAGAGTAACCTTATTTCTTTGTCCGCTTGCCATTTTAACGATAGGGTAAGCGATAAAGCCAAATGCCATTCCATCTGCGATGCTATTCGTAAACGGAATCATCACAATGATTAAAAAGGCAGGCATGGCTTCTGTTAAATCATCGAAGGCAATATGACGGACGTTTTGAACCATTAGTGCACCTACAATAATTAAAATAGGGCTAATGGCCATGGAAGGAATCCATGATATAAACGGGATTAGTCCAAGGGTAAGCAAAAACAATAGACCTGTTGTGATGGCTGCTTTACCAGTTCGGCCATTTGATGCAATCGTTGCGGCGCTTTCTGCTGAAGAAACTGTTGGGGAAGTTCCAAAGAAAGCGCATGTAAATGCCGAGAAAGCCGTTGATTGAAATGAGCGTTTGAACTTGCTCATATCCCCGGCCATGGAAAGCTGTCCATTGATAAGTCCCATATTTTCAAATACAAGAACGATCGTTAGTGGAAAGACACCTAACCAAAAAGCGAGTTCATCAATAGCTGAAAATGATGGGAGGAACATCCATTCTGCGTCCCATACAATGCTCGTTGTGCCTCCATCTAAAATTCCGAAGAAATAGGCTAGTGCGGTTCCAAATCCCATTGTTAACAGAAAATGGCCGGGAACATTTTTAATGAAAAGGAAAATCCCTGCTGCTAGAGTTAGCAAACTAACTAGCACGGTTGGGGAAGTGAAATGACCTAATTCGATCAAAGAATGTTCGCCTTGTGTAATCAAACCGCCTTTTTCTAAACCGATAAACGTCAAAAATAAGCCTAAACCGACTGTAATCGCGTGTTTTAAAGAATCTGGTATGGCCTCTTGGAGCCATGAACCAAGCTTCGTTAGCGCAATTATGATGAAAAGGACGGATGAAACAAGTACGACGCCTAAACCTTCTTGGAAAGAAAGTCCACCACCTTGGACAATGGAATAAGCGAATAAAGCATTTACTCCCATTCCAGGAATGAGAATCATCGGTGCATTCGCAAAGAATCCAATGATTAAGCAACCTACAAAGCTGGCTAAAATAGTCGCGATCATACCGGCTTGATAACTGATACCCGCTTCACTTAGGATCGAACCGTTAACAGCTACTATATAAACGGTAGTTAAATAGCCAATAAGACCTGCCATCATCTCGGTTTTTAAGGATGTTTTTGCTTCTTGTAATCCAGGGTTTTGTTGTTTCATGTAAACCCCTCAATATGAAATTGCCCTCTCCCACCCGATTATGACGTACATAATCCACAAATTATAATTATAGGGAAGTCTGTTTATTTTATCAACTACTCTTCATACTCGAACGCGTTTATTTTTGTTATAATAGAATCGTCTGATCTCAAAATCTCTCAAGTATTGAATGCGCTTACATCTCTAGGTGTAAAACTTATAAATAAAAAATGAATGATAGGATGGTGGTACAAATGAAGTTTAAATCCGTTTTTGATATTATTGGGCCTGTTATGATAGGCCCTTCAAGTTCCCACACTGCTGGAGCTGCTCGTATTGGAAGAGTGGCTCGAACATTGTTTGGTCGTGAGCCCAAATGGGTGACCGTTCATTTGTATGGTTCTTTCGCAAAAACGTATAAAGGCCATGGAACAGACGTGGCCATAGTTGGGGGAGTACTTGATTTTGAAACGTGGGATACTCGAATTAGTACATCTCTCGATCTTGCGAAAGAAAAGGGGATTAAGGTGCGTTTTGAAGTAGAAGATGCTCATACAGACCACCCTAATACGGCTCGGGTTCGAATTGGTGATGAGCAAGGAGACCTTGAGTTAGTCGGAATCTCCATTGGTGGAGGGAAAGCGGAAATAACAGAATTAAATGGCTTTGAATTAAGACTCTCTGGTAACCATCCCGCTATTTTGGTTATGCATAATGATCGCTTTGGCTCTATTGCTTCTGTTACCCAGACCCTTGCTAAACATGAAATTAATATTGGGCATATGGAAGTGTCAAGGAAAGAAATGGGGAAAGAAGCGCTAATGGTTATAGAAGTCGACCAGAATGTGAGCGATGATCTCTTAAGAGAGCTTGAGAGTTGTGACCATATCTTACAGGTAGCGAAAGTCGTTGATTAATAGATAAGAGGAGGAATTGGTAGTGAAAATTTTATTTCGAAATGTAGCGGAGTTAATTGAAAGATGTGAAAGTGAAGGGGTTTCGATCTCAGAACTTATGATTCAGCAGGAAATGGCTGTACGTGAACGTTCCCGGGAAGAAGTCTTTGGGCAAATGGAAGAGAATCTGAAAGTTATGGAAGATGCTGTGGAAGAAGGGTTAAAAGGAGTACGATCTCATTCTGGCCTTACAGGTGGAGATGCCGTGCTGATTCAAAACTATATACAAAATCATACCCCGCTTTCTGGGAATCTGCTTATGGATGCCGTGAGTAAAGCTGTTGCTACGAATGAAGTGAATGCGGCGATGGGGACAATCTGTGCAACACCAACAGCCGGAAGTGCCGGCTGCGTACCGGGTACTCTTTTTGCTGTGAAAAATCAATTAAAGCCGACGCGTGAACAAATGGTCAGGTACCTATTTACATCCGGGGCTTTTGGGTTTGTTGTAGCCAATAACGCATCCATTTCAGGCGCTGCAGGTGGTTGCCAGGCTGAAGTTGGTTCTGCTGCGGGCATGGCGGCGGCTGCCATTGTTGAAATGGCAGGAGGAACACCTGCTCAATCGGCTGAGGCAATGGCGATTACCCTTAAGAATATGCTAGGGTTAGTGTGTGATCCTGTTGCGGGTCTTGTTGAGGTCCCATGTGTGAAACGTAATGCTATGGGTGCTTCAAACGCAGTTGTTGCTGCAGATATGGCATTAGCAGGGGTAACTAGTCGCATACCTTGTGATGAAGTTATTGATGCGATGTATAAGATTGGTCAAACAATGCCTGTAGCTCTTAGAGAAACGGCTCAAGGTGGTTTAGCAGCTACACCTACTGGACGTGAATTAGAAGCTAAGGTATATGGAATAAACTTAAAAAGTGAGTGAGGCAAGTGTTACAACAATCGGTTTTACAATTGTCGGGTGTGGGAGAAAAGACAGGAGAAACGTTAAATGAAATGGGAATCTTCACAATTGAAGATTTCCTGTTTTATTTTCCTTTTCGTTATGATGTTCACGAGGTAAAGCCGTTAACCGAACTTGTACACGATGAAAAAGCTACGATTGAAGGGGAGGTTGTAGGAGAACCTTCCCTTACCTTTTTTGGAAAGAAGAAATCACGCTTAACAATTACGTTACAAGTAGAGCAGTTTGCAGTAAAAGCCGTCATGTTTAATCGTGCATTTGCTAAGAAACAGCTCCAGCCTGGTGATACAGTTACGGTTACGGGAAAGTGGGACCAACATCGCTTGCAAATAACAGTGAGTCAGTATTACAAAGGAAGAGCCAAATCAAATACACCCATTCAGCCTGTTTATTCATTAAAAGGGAATATGAAAATGCCGACTTTTAAAAAATGGATGAAAACAGCTGTTGATCAATATGGCTCGTACATAGATGAGATCTTACCTTCGTCGTACCTTGAGGCTTATAAGTTACCAGAACGTGCTCAGGCCTTAAACGGCATGCACTTTCCTGAAAGCCGGGTCATGTTAAAACATGCAAAACGTCGATTTATATATGAGGAATTTTTGTTATTCCAATTGAAAATGCAACTTTTAAGGAAAATCAAACGGGAAGCTACAACGGGCAATGCTCAAGCCTTTGATAAGGAAAAAGTCGCCGAATTTACGAATGATTTGCCATTTAAGCTAACAGGAGCACAATCTAAAAGCCTTAAAGAAATTTTGAAAGATATGAGTTCGCCTTATCGAATGAATCGATTATTACAAGGGGATGTTGGGTCTGGTAAAACAGCTGTAGCAGCTATTGCTTTATATGCAACAATAACCTCTGGGAAACAAGGTTCTCTTATGGTCCCGACAGAAATCCTGGCTGAACAGCATCACGAATCACTTCAAGAATTGTTTGGTGATCAAGCCAATGTTGTCCTGCTTACCGGTAGTGTGAAGGGGAAACGACGTAGAGAAATCGTTGCACAAATTGCAAATCATGAAGCAGACATTATTATAGGGACCCACGCTTTAATTCAAGAAGAAGTCGTCTTTAGTGACCTTGGACTTGCGATTATTGATGAACAGCATCGCTTCGGAGTGGAGCAGCGTAGGACGTTGAGAGACAAAGGATTAATGCCTGACGTACTATTTATGACAGCTACACCGATCCCTCGAACACTTGCGATTACAGCCTTTGGAGATATGGATGTTTCCGTAATTGATGAAATGCCAGCCGGGCGGAAAGCGGTAGAGACGTATTGGGTGAAAGACCAAATGCTTGACCGCGTGCTAACCTTTATTCAAAAAGAGGTGGACGAAGGACGCCAAGCCTACGTCATTAGTCCTTTAATTGAGGAATCGGACAAGCTTGATATACAAAATGCCGTGGATCTATATCATCAGTTAACAGCATATTTCCCATCTACCGTTCGTGTGGGGCTCATGCATGGACGCCTAACAGCTGAAGAAAAAGAAGATGTGATGAAGCAATATGCGAATAACGAGGTCCAAGTTCTCGTTTCCACAACAGTAGTTGAGGTAGGTGTGAACGTTCCCAACGCTACGGTTATGCTTATCTATGATGCTGATCGGTTTGGATTATCGCAGCTGCACCAGCTTAGAGGGCGAGTTGGCCGTGGGAGCCATCAGAGTTATTGCATCCTGCTTGCTGATCCAAAAGGGGATGTCGGGAAAGAACGGATGAGGATCATGTGTGAAACCACGAATGGATTTGAACTGTCTGAGCATGATTTAAAACTTAGAGGGCCTGGAGACTTCTTTGGGAGAAAGCAAAGTGGCGTGCCTGAGTTTAAAGTGGCCGATATGGTTCATGATTACCGCGCGTTAGAAACAGCAAGGCAAGATGCTCAGAAAATGATAGAAGAAGATCACTTTAAAGAGGACCCTTCTCTAAAGCCGTTGTTTGATATTTTAATGAATGACCCCATTTTAAAAGGCGAAGTGTTGGATTAATGAAACAACCCTTGCATAAGATAGGGAGGTATTATATATTACTATTAGTACCTAGTCATAATTGGACGGTGTATAGAGATGAAGTTGTCGAAAAGAGAGCGTCAACAGCGCCTTAAGGAAACAATAGAGCAAACTCCGTTCATTACAGATGAGGAATTAGCCAAGAAATATGGGGTGAGTATCCAGACGATTCGTTTAGATCGTATGGAGCTTTCAATTCCTGAACTTCGTGAACGAATAAAATCCGTTGCAACTTACCAATGGAATGAAACGGTTAGGGCACTACCGTTAGAAGAAGTTATTGGAGAAGTGGTTGACTTAGAGCTTGACCAGAAAGCCATTTCGATATTAGATATAAGAGATGAACATGTGTTCTCGCGTAATCGAATTGCAAGAGGACACCATTTATTTGCACAGGCGAACTCTTTAGCTGTTGCAGTCATTAATGATGAACTCGCTTTAACAGCTAAATCTGAAATTCGCTTTACAAGACAGGTAAAACAAGGCGAACGCGTTGTAGCCAAAGCCCTGGTAAAAGGGAACGATGACAAAGGTCGAACAATCGTTGAGGTTGAAAGTGTAGTCGACCAGGAAACCGTTTTTTCAGGCGTTTTTGTTATGTACCGTTCAAATGACGAAAAAGGAGAGGTCTAACCATGAAATTAGCGATTGATGCAATGGGAGGAGACCATGCTCCTAAAGAAATCGTGCTTGGAGCAATAGAAGCTGTTAACCATATAGACAATCTTGAAATTACCTTGTTTGGCAACGAGGGAAAGATTCGTTCGTTCATGAACGAAGACCATCCGTCTATTAAGGTTGTACATACTGACGAAATGATTACTTCAGAGGATGAACCTGTTCGTGCTGTAAGGCGTAAGAAGAACGCCTCGATGGTACTAATGGCCAAGGAAGTAAAAGAAGGAAGGGCGGATGCTTGTGTATCTGCTGGTAATACAGGTGCTTTAATGAGTGCCGGACTATTCGTAGTTGGTCGAATTAAAGGAATTGACCGACCAGCGTTAAGCCCAACCCTCCCTACTGTAGACGGTAAAGGATTTTTACTTCTTGATGTAGGAGCAAACGTTGACGCAAAACCTAATCACCTTGTTCAGTATGCCGTTATGGGCTCTGTATATGCTGAACAGGTCAGAGGCATTACTTCTCCTAGGGTCGGCCTTTTAAATGTTGGAACAGAAGACGGGAAAGGAAATGATTTGGTTAAGAAAGCCTTTGCCCAATTAAAAGACGCACCGATACATTTCGTCGGGAATGTAGAGGCTCGTGATTTATTAAATGGTGTTGCTGATGTGGTGGTAGCAGATGGTTTCACGGGTAATGTCACATTGAAGACCATTGAAGGCACAGCTATGTCGATGTTTGCCATGATTAAAGATACCTTTATGTCAAATTGGAAGACAAAACTTGCTGCCGGACTAGCCAAAGAAGACTTAAGAGGCTTAAAGAGTAAACTCGATTATTCCGAATATGGTGGTGCTGGGTTATTTGGCTTAGCCGCGCCCGTTATCAAAGCCCACGGTTCTTCAGACGCGAGAGCTGTCTTTAATGCAACTAAGCAAGCTTGCCATATGGTAGAAAATCGTGTGAATCAATCAATACAAGAAACGGTCCAGAATATGGACTGGGATAAGGGTGATGATCAATGAAAAGAATAGCTTTTGTCTTTCCGGGACAAGGTTCTCAAGAAGTTGGTATGGGAAAGGCGTTCTATGATCAATATGAAAGTGTAAGAGAGCAATTCTACCAAGCGGATAAGCGTCTAGGAGTGCCCCTTAGCCAATACATGCTAGAGGGTCCGGATGAAACATTAACGAAAACTGAAAATGCTCAACCTGCTCTTTTATTACTAAGTACAGCCATTGTCAAGCTCTTAGAAGACAAAGGAGTACAGGCAGAACTTGTTGCAGGACACAGTTTAGGAGAGTATAGCGCTCACGTTGCAGCAGGAACAATGTCTCAAGAGGAAGCTCTAACATTAGTTCAAAAAAGAGGGCAGCTTATGGAACAAGCTGTACCAGCAGGACAAGGATCGATGGCCGCTGTTCTCGGTTTAGATGTAGAGGCAATTGAACGAGTGACAACTGAAATTCGTGATCAAGGAGAGGTTGTAGAGGTTGCTAACTATAACTGCCCAGGTCAAATTGTCATCTCTGGCTCTAAAGAGGGCGTTGATAAGGCATGTGAACGCTTGAAAGAAGAAGGAGCAAAGCGTGCGTTACCATTAAACGTAAGTGGACCTTTCCATTCACGTTTAATGAAACCGGCTAGTGAACAGTTTTCTAAAGAGCTCGGCCATGCTTCCTTACAAGATGCGACAATTCCAGTCGTAGCAAATGTTACAGCCCAGCCCGTACAAGATCAGGAAAAGATTTTTAATTTACTCGTTGAACAGCTCTATTCTCCGGTTCGGTTTGAAGAAACTATTCAATACATGATGGACCAAGAAATTGATGCATTTGTAGAAGTAGGGAATGGAAAAGTTCTAAGCGGTTTAATCCGTAAGGTGAACCGACGAATGAAAACATTTAATATTCAAGACCCAGAAAGCCTGGAGGCTTTTCTGGAATGGTATAAGGAGGACTAACATATGCTTGAGGGAAAAGTGGCTCTTGTAACGGGTGCATCTCGCGGAATTGGACGTGCTATAGCTTTAGAACTAGCACGAAAGGGTGCGAAAGTAGCCGTGAACTATGCAGGAAGTGAACAAAAAGCTCAGGATGTAGTTGATGAGATTACCTCACTTGGAGCTGAGGGTATTAAAATTCAAGCGAATGTTTCTTCTGAAGAAGAAGTTAAAGCGATGGTAAAACAGGTTACCGAAACGTATGGTCGTATTGATATTTTAGTGAATAACGCTGGAATCACCCGGGATAACCTTCTTATGCGTATGAAAGAAGAAGAATTCGATCAGGTTATTGATACAAATCTTAAAGGTGTATTTCTGACTACTAAGGCCGTTACACGACCGATGATGAAGCAAAAAGGTGGTAAAATCATAAACATCGCTTCTGTTGTAGGTGTGAGTGGAAATCCAGGTCAGGCTAATTATGTAGCGGCAAAAGCTGGGGTTATTGGATTGACAAAGACATCAGCTAAAGAATTGGCTGCCCGCAACATCCTTGTGAACGCAGTAGCACCTGGTTTTATTGAAACGGATATGACAGATGAGCTCACGGACGATCAAGTAGGAAGTATGCAATCCATGATTCCATTGGCTCGTTTGGGTCAAGGTGAGGATATTGCAAAAGTAGTTCGTTTCTTAGCCTCTGATGATGCCAATTATATGACAGGTCAAACCCTTCATGTAGATGGCGGAATGGTTATGTAAATTTATTAAGATCCTCAAATAAAATTGTGTCATGACCTAGTATTTTAAAGCAAAATCTTCTATAATTACTGAAGGGAGGTGAACAACGATGGCAGATGTATTTGAACGAGTAAAAGGCATAGTTGTTGAACGTCTAGATGTAGACGACTCAAAAGTAACCATGGAAGCTTCCTTTAAAGATGACCTAGAAGCAGACTCACTAGATGTGGTTGAGCTTGTTATGGAACTTGAAGATGAGTTCGACATGGAGATCTCTGATGAAGATGCAGAGAAAATTGAGACAGTAGGCGATGCTGTGAATTACATAAACAGCAAATAACAATAGAGTTAGAAAGTCTCGCAAGATGCGAGACTTTCTCTGTATGTAATTCTAATAATAAGAATAGGTGGCATGAGACAGTGGATTTTACGAAGTTTCAAGATAAGATAGGGATAAGCTTTCAAAGTAAAAAGTTACTAGAACAGGCTTTCACCCATTCATCTTATGTGAATGAGCATCGCACCCGAGAATATGACGACAATGAACGATTAGAATTTTTAGGGGATGCGGTACTAGAATTAGCAATATCACAATATCTATACCGTAAACATCCAGAGATGACTGAAGGCGAATTAACGAAATATCGCGCTTCAATTGTTTGTGAAGCATCACTCGTTCGTTTCGCAAATGATTTACATTTCAGTGACCTGATCTTCTTAGGCAAAGGAGAAGAGATGACAGGTGGTCGCGAGCGTCCTGCACTTCTAGCAGACGTATTTGAAGCGTTTATTGGAGCTATTTATTTGGATCAAGGCTTCCAGACTGTTATTCGATTTCTTGAAGAATTTGTCTATCCTAAAATTCATAAAGGTGCTTTTTCGCATGCGATGGATTATAAAAGCCAATTGCAAGAAGTTGTCCAAAGAGAACGTAATGGCATCATAGAGTATGAGATTGTGGAAGAAAGAGGTCCTGCTCATAATCGTGAGTTTATTGCACATGTGTTCATCCAAGGTGATCGCTCAGGTATTGGTATAGGGCGAACGAAGAAAGAAGCGGAACAAAATGCTGCAAAGGAAGCGCTCAGTGCTTTCGATATAGAGGTTTGATCAAGAAGCTGTCGGCTATTGCTGGCAGCTTTTTTATAGGAGAGAATAAAAAAGACAAGCCTTCTTAAAAGGCTTGTCTACACATTATGCTTTTACCCGGTATTTACCTAGTTCACCTACGACAGCTTGGAGTTCGGATACGCTTAGTTGGCCTTTTTTCATTTGGACCATGTCGTACATATCTTTAATATCATCATAATGCTGAATATCGTAGTCCTCTGGGTCCATTAAACCTCGGTTCACTACCTGAAGTTGTTCAGCTAATGTGTTAATCATAAACACTAAATTTTCATTTGTCGGGTTACTTAAATCCATAAAAATCTCTCCTCTTTGGTCATTACTAGAATGCTTTCTTCTAACACCATATAGTTTATGATAAAATAAATGAGTTGAAATTGAAATTATTCATCGCAGAAATACAAAAAATAGTTTTACATAGGAGGAAATCAACATGTTCCTCAAACGTTTAGATACAGTAGGATTTAAATCGTTTGCCGAACGGATCACTGTCGATTTTGTGCCAGGCGTCACATCAGTAGTAGGTCCGAACGGAAGCGGGAAAAGTAATATCACAGATGCAATACGTTGGGTATTGGGTGAGCAATCAGCCAGATCCCTTCGTGGTTCTAAAATGGAGGATATTATTTTTCAGGGTAGTGATTCCCGTAAACCGCTTAATTTTGCAGAAGTTACTTTAACGCTAGATAATGAAGATCAAACACTTCCGCTTGATTATCAGGAAGTGTCTGTCACTAGAAGAGTGTATCGTTCTGGTGAAAGTGAATTTCTTATCAATAAACAGTCTTGCCGCTTGAAAGATATTATTGACTTGTTTATGGATTCTGGACTTGGTCGTGAAGCTTTCTCTATTATCTCACAAGGGAAGGTTGAAGAGATCTTAAGTTCTAAGGCTGAAGAACGACGGGCGATTTTCGAAGAAGCAGCTGGAGTTCTGAAGTACAAGAAACGAAAACAAAAAGCTGAATATAAGTTAGCTGAGACCCAAGAAAACTTAAATCGTGTAGAAGACATTATATATGAAATTGAAGGACAATTAGAGCCCCTTAAGGAACAGGCTGCGATTGCCAAAGATTATCTAGAAAAGAAAGAAGAACTTGAGAATCACGAGGTCTCCCTAATGGTTGCCGAGATTGAATCCATTCATTCTGATTGGGAAGCACTCTTGCAAGATTTAGAAACTCAGAAAGCTCGTGAGAAGGAACTTCGTGCCCTTACTACAACACAAGAAGCTAATGTGGAAGAAGAAAGGGCTAAGGTGCAGGAGATTGATCAAAGTATAGAAAAGCTTCAGGAATCCCTTCTTACATTAACGCAAGAACTAGAAAATTTAGAAGGAAAGAAAGAACTCTTTAGTGAACGCCAGAAGCATTATACGGAGAATCGTTCCAAACTTGAAGAGGATGTTACAAGGCTTTCAGAACGTGTGGATACATTACACCATCAACATAGTGAAGAACAGTCGAAATTAGATCGTTTCACACAAGAAGCCAATACAACAAAAGATAAACTTAATCATGTGAGACAACAACTAGCTCAATTAGATGGAAATCAGGAAGATAAAATTGAAAGCTTGAAGAGTGATTATATTGAACAACTTAATCAACAAGCAGCTAAACGTAATGAACGACAATCCATTACTCAGCAGTTGGAACAGCATGATGTCAAAACAACACGCTTAGAAGGTAAGTTTAAGAACCTTGTTGATGAACGTGATGCGCTTCAGAAGCAAAAGGGTACGTTGCAACAAGAACGAGACTCCCTTTCCTCTAAGAGAAGCGAACAAGAAGAAAGCTTAAAACAACTCAAAAAAGAACTCGAGCGTGAAGAAAAAGAGTATCAGGAAAAGCAGTCTAAACTTTATCAAGGTTATCAGCACCTGGAAAAGTTACGCTCAAAGAAAGAAATGCTTGAGGATCTGAAAGAAGACTTTGCAGGATTCTTCCAGGGAGTAAAAGAAGTTTTAAAAGCACGTGAATCTGGAGAACTAAAAGGTGTGAAAGGCGCAGTTGCTGAATTAATAGACATCCCTAAAGATTATGTTACTGCTATTGAAACGACACTTGGAGGTCAAGCGCAGCATATTGTAATGGAAGATGAGGCTAGTGCGCGTAAAACCATCAACTGGTTGAAGCAAAACAATAAAGGACGCGCAACATTTCTTCCTTTGCCAACGATCCAAGCTAAATTTATTCCTAACGAAAAACTGGGTATGCTAAAAGGTTTAAGTGGTTATGTAGGTGTGGCTTCTGAACTAGTTACCTATAACGATGTCTATGCTAAAGCTATTCAGCATTTGATGGGACATGTCATTATAGCTGAAACCTTAAAAGATGCGAATGAAATTGCAAAGGCAACAGGACGCCGCTTTCGAGTCGTAACTCTTGAAGGTGACGTGGTGAATCCAGGCGGGTCTATGACAGGTGGTGCTCAAAAAAAGAACAACCAGTCCTTGTTCACAAGAGATCAGGAACTTCAAGATTTAAAAGAAAAGCTCACACAATTTGAACATAGAAGTGCTGGGTATGAACGAGCCGTTATGGATCTCAAGAATCAAATTCAAGAGAAGAAAGAAAAGCGTACAACGCTAGAAAAGCAACTTGAGTCTTCAAGAATGGAAGAGCAAGCAAGTCAGGGGCGTTTACGTGAGGTTGAATTACAAGAACAGAATTTGAATGACCAGCTTTCTCTTTACGATCAAGATAAGGCTCAATTCGACGATGATCGCACTTCCCTCCATGAACGGAACAAACACTTAACCAATGAGTTAGAGGAAATTGAAGAGAAGCTTGTTCGCATTCAAAAAGAAATTGATCAGTTAACTGAACAGCAAACCACCCAAAAGGCAAGCTATGATCAATTACAACAAGACTTAAACCAATTACAGATTGAATATGCAGAACAGCAAGCTCAGGTAAGAAATCAACAAGAGAAAACCGAAGACCTTCTTGCTCAGTTGAAAGACGTTCAAACCTCACTAAAAGAGCAGCAATCTCAGCTGGATCACTTAAAAGACATTGCTGATTCTAAAGAGACAGAAGAAGAGATTGACGTACAAATCGAATCAAAACGGCAGCAAAAAGAAGAAAAATCAGAACAAATCCAAACGAAACGTGAAGAGCGAGGTAATCGATCTGACGCGATTCATGATACAGAACTCGAACTTAAAGAAAATAAACGCATCCACCAATCTCTGGTACAAGATATTCAAGACAAAGAAGTCAAAGCCAATCGCTTGGACGTAGAGCTTGAAAACCGAATTGATCACCTCCGGACTGAATATATGCTTTCTTATGAGAAGGCAAAATCAACCTATCCGGAAGTTGAGGACATTGAAGCGACAAAACGCCAAGTGAAACTAATTCGTTTAGCTATTGACGAGCTTGGTACAGTTAATATCGGAGCAATTGAAGAATATGACCGTATTAAGGAACGTCATACATTCTTGACCGATCAACAAGCAGATTTACTTGAGGCTAAAGAAACGCTCTATGAAGTTATCTATGAAATGGACGGTGAGATGGAGCGCCGGTTTGAGAGTACCTTTGTGCAAATCCGTGAAGAGTTTACCCATGTTTTCAAAGATCTATTTGGTGGAGGTCGTGCAGATCTTCGTATGACGGACCCTGAAAATATTTTAGAGACAGGAATTGAAATTGTAGCTCAGCCACCAGGTAAGAAATTGCAGCATTTAGGCCTATTATCAGGTGGAGAGCGAGCTCTTACGGCTATTGCGTTATTATTTGCGATTTTACAAGTACGCCCTGTCCCGTTCTGTGTGCTAGATGAGGTAGAGGCAGCACTTGATGAAGCCAATGTTACTCGGTTTGCTCAATACCTTAAGCGTTTTAGTGCTAAAACGCAGTTTATTGTCATCACTCACCGTAAAGGAACAATGGAAGAATCAGATGTGTTGTATGGAGTGACCATGCAAGAATCGGGAGTATCTAAGCTTGTTTCCGTTCGTTTAGAAGAGACAAAGGAACTAATTCAGCGATCGTAGAAAGGAAGTTTAAAGATGGGATTTTTTAAGAAATTAAAAGAGAAATTTGTGAAAGAAGATGAACTTAACCAGGAACACCCTGAGAAGAAAGACGAAGAAGAGCACTCGGAAGAACCTCAAGATCAATCAGAAGAAGAGATCCATGACAAGGAGGAAGAAGATGTTCCTGCATCTGTAATCGAGGAAGAGTATACAGAGGAAGTCACTGAATCTCCTGTTGAAGAGGAAGAGGCCGTTCAGCAGACACAAGAAGAGCAAGCCTTTGAAGAAGGTGAAAAAGAGAGCATTTCTACTAAGTTTAAAAAAGGTTTAGCTAAAACACGTAATTCTTTTGCTACTAAGGTAAATGATCTAGTGGCTCGTTATCGTACAGTAGATGAGGACTTCTTCGAAGAATTAGAGGAGATTCTAATTTCTGCTGACGTTGGTGTAAATACAGTGATGGATCTGATTGACGAGTTAAAAATGGAAGTAAAACGTCGCAATATTAAAGACACAAGGGAAGTAAGGGAAGTTATTTCAGAGAAACTTGTGGATATTTATTATGGTGATGACGATGAGGAAATTGAAGAAATCACTTTCAATCAAGATGGACTTACCGTTCTATTATTCGTTGGTGTAAATGGAGTAGGGAAGACCACTACAATCGGAAAAATGGCCCATAGGCTTAAACAGCAAGGGAAGAACGTGGTCATGGCTGCTGGTGACACCTTCCGAGCTGGTGCTATCGAACAACTAGAGGTATGGGGCGAACGCGTAGGTGTACCTGTAGTTCGGCATAGTGAAGGAAGCGATCCTGCTGCTGTTATTTATGACGGCATTCAGTCCGCTAAGTCTAAGGGAGCGGATGTACTATTGTGTGACACCGCTGGTCGTTTACAGAATAAAGTAAATTTAATGAATGAGCTTTCAAAAGTGAAACGTGTGATTGAACGGGAAATTCCAGGAGCCCCTCACGAATCGTTGCTTGTTCTTGATGCCACCACAGGTCAAAATGCCTTGAGTCAAGCGAAGACGTTCTCTGAGGCAACGAACGTGTCGGGTATTGTGCTGACAAAGCTTGACGGTACAGCCAAGGGTGGAATTGTTATGGCGATCCGTAACGAACTAGACATTCCCGTAAAGTTTGTAGGCCTTGGAGAGAAAGTAACAGATCTTCAATCCTTTGATGCCCATGCTTTCGTTTATGGTCTCTTTGCTGATATGCTTGAAGAGTCAGAACAAGAATAATTCATCGAAGTTAGCTTGACAGACCACACCTTTATTTTGTACTATTTGTATATGTAAAGGCATTTCACTTAACAAGGAGTGCTTACTTTGCTTGAGAAAACAACACGCATGAACTATTTGTTTGATTTTTACCAAGAATTGCTGACAGACAAACAACGAAGTTACATGGAATATTATTATCTTGAGGATTATTCTCTTGGTGAGATTTCAGAGACTTTTAACGTCAGTCGTCAAGCTGTATATGATAACATTAAGCGAACAGAAACGATGCTTGAAGAATATGAACAGAAGTTAGATTTATATGATCGTTTCGAAAAACGACAACAGTTGTTAAAGCAATTGAAAGAATCCGTTCAAAAAGGGTCTGATGATGCCTTAGGTATCATCGAGACGCTTGAGAATTTAGATTAGGAGGGCGGCTTATATGGCATTTGAAGGTTTAGCCGACCGACTGCAGAATTCGATCCAGAAGATCAAAGGCAAAGGTAAGGTAACCGAAGCAGACGTAAAAGAAATGACCCGTGAAGTCCGCCTTGCACTTCTTGAAGCAGACGTTAACTTTAAAGTTGTAAAAGACTTTGTAAAACGCGTCAAAGAACGTGCGGTTGGACAAGAAGTTATGCAAAGTTTAACTCCAGGTCAACAAGTCATCAAAGTTGTAAAAGAAGAACTTACAGAACTTATGGGAGGCGACCAGAGCAAGATTGCTGTGGCGAATCGTCCTCCTACGGTCATTATGATGGTAGGTCTCCAGGGTGCTGGTAAAACGACGACTACCGGTAAACTTGCAAATCATCTTCGTAAAAATCACAACAGAAATCCTTTACTAGTAGCAGCCGACGTCTATCGACCTGCTGCCATCAATCAATTAGAGACTCTTGGTAGTCAGCTGGATATGCCTGTTTTCTCTAAAGGGACAGAAGCAAACCCAGTAGATATTGCTAATGAAGCAATTGCCCAAGCTAAAGAAAATCATAATGATTATGTCATTATTGATACAGCTGGTCGTCTTCACATTGATGAGAACCTTATGGGTGAGTTAAAAGAAATTCACTCAAACGTGAAGCCAGATGAAGTCTTCCTTGTTGTGGATGCCATGACAGGTCAAGACGCTGTAAATGTAGCAGAATCCTTTAATGAGCAACTTGATGTAACCGGTGTTGTGCTTACTAAATTAGATGGTGACACCCGTGGTGGTGCTGCATTGTCCATCAAAGCTGTAACGGATAAACCGATTAAGTTTGCTGGTATGGGTGAAAAACTTGACCAACTCGAAGCATTCTACCCTGAACGAATGGCATCTCGTATATTAGGTATGGGAGACGTTTTAACGCTGATTGAAAAAGCTCAATCTGAGGTTAATGAAGACCAGGCGAAAGAGCTCGAGCAGAAAATGCGTGACGCGTCCTTTACATTGGATGACTTCTTAGAGCAAATGGGTCAAGTCCGTAATATGGGGCCCCTTGATGAACTCATCGGTATGATTCCAGGTGCGGATAAGATGAAAGGCTTGAAAAATGCGAATATTGATGACAAACAATTAAATCACATTGAAGCCATCATTCAATCCATGACGAAAGCCGAACGAAATGATCCAAGTATCATGAACGCAAGCCGTAAAAAACGAATTGCAAAAGGCTCCGGCCGAAACGTATCCGAAGTGAACCGTTTATTAAAACAGTTCAACGACATGAAGAAAATGATGAAGCAGATGACGAACCAAAAAGGCAAAAAAGGTAAAGGTGGATTTAAATTACCGTTTATGTAAAATGAAAAGCGTAGGCGACTGCTTAGCGCCGTACGCATAAGCCAAGCAACGAAAGTGGTTGAAAACCACTGTAGTTGAATGGCTTATGACGCTAGGGGCTAGGAGCCGGAGCTGGACATCTCGAAAAGCGCAGGCGGGGTGAACAGGGGCGTACGGATAAGCAAGCGATTGGAAGTGACGTTAGTCACTGCAAGTCGATTGCTTATCGCGCTAGCTCCTCCCCGCCGGAGCTGAACATGGCGAAAAGTGCCAAGCTCATCTTAACCATACTGAGGTGTGTGAAGCATGTTGGGAAGTGTAGAGTTATAACTCCCTTCAATGCTTTTCTCTTTAGCCATGCTGAGAGCTGAAATCCAGCTCCAACAGATAGAACCTAGCGAGATAAGCTATCCCACTACGGTGAGGGAACCTCACCGTAGTGGGCTCCCTTATCCGTACGGTTTTGACCAAACTGTTTCCGCTTTTTATAATATGTAATGCAAAACCCCTTTACACACTCGTAGTTCTCTGCTAAAATCTAAAATTGTGTTAAGTAAAAATAAGCATTTGAAAATATGGAGGTATTTAATATGGCAGTAAAAATTCGCCTAAAGCGCATGGGTTCTAAGCGTAACCCATTCTATCGTATAGTAGTAGCAGATTCTCGTTCACCACGTGATGGTCGTTTCATCGAAGAGATCGGAACGTACAATCCAACAGCTAACCCAACAGAGGTTACAGTGAACGAAGAGAAAGCTCTTAACTGGATGACAGAAGGTGCAAAACCATCTGACACAGTTCGCAACCTATTCTCAACACAAGGCATCATGGAGAAGTTTCACGCACAAAAAACTCAAAAGTAAAGTAGTGTGATAACGTGAAAGCCTTAATTGAAACCATTGTACGTCCACTAGTTGATTATCCAGATGATGTTGTCGTTACAGAGAAAGAAGAAGAACGTAAGCTTACGTATCACTTATCTGTTCACAAAGATGATGTCGGTAAGGTAATAGGAAGACATGGGCGAGTGGCTAAGGCCATCCGAACCGTTGTTTATGCGGCAGGATCGAATTCCAAAAAGCGAATTTATTTAGATATTATGTAAAAAGGGAGAGGGGCCACCTTTCCCTTTTTTACTAGGTTAAAACTTTTGTATGTAACTTGCTCTTCTTTCTGGGACTTTTAAAAGAGAAGAGCCGTTTACGTTTAGGAGCGAATGAGATGCAAATCATTAAGCGAGTATCAGTAAAACGGGTTCTTACAGAGGCCAGTAAGGAAACACTTCAGCAAGAATTTGAAAAGAGAAAGAAGAGGCTTGACCAGGAGTGTCAGCAGCTTTCTTTTGAAAAACGTAAGATTGAAATGAAGCAAAATGTTTCGCGCGAAGAAGTGGCAAAACGTTTTAATCGTGAGATTGATAAAAGAAAAGAAAACATTCGATGGCTTGAATACCAGCTCGAACAGCTAGAAATCCTACCATTAGGTAGTGAAATCGAAGATGGCGACGTAGAGTCTCTTGTAGAACTTTCTGTAGGGGATACTTGGGATGATGTGATGAACGAAGGCGCTATTGTTGTACAGGATGGTAAAGTTATTCGAATCGATAAATAGGTGATGTGAATGGATAAAGAATTATATACAATAGGTAAGGTTGTAAATACACATGGTGTGCGCGGTGAGATTCGCGTCATTCAAGTTACAGATTTTGAAGAGCGCTTTGAACCAGGTAACCAAGTATATTGGGTTCCTCAATCAAAACAGGACACCCCTCTCTTATTAACAATTAAAGGACACCGTATGCATAAATCCTTTCACCTTCTTCATTTTGAGGAGTACAGTTCGTTAAATGAGGTTGAATCGTTAAAAGGCGGTACGTTAGCGATTACGAAAGAGCAGCAGACTCCTCTGGATGAAGGGGAATTTTATTACCACGAAGTTATTGGATGCACTGTAAAGACAGCTGATGGAAATGTAGTGGGAACTGTGAAAGAGATTCTAAGTCCTGGTGGAAATGATGTATGGGTGGTAGGTCGTCCTCAACAAAAGGATGCTCTTATTCCTTACATTGAGCAGGTTGTAACAGAAGTAGATATTACCCACAAGACGATTACAATTGAACCAATGGAAGGGCTGCTAGACTAATGCATATTGATATTTTAACGTTGTTTCCTGAAATGTTCAGTGGGGTGCTTAATACATCTATCATGAAAAAAGCTCAAGAATCTAATGCTTTTTCATATGAAACGGTGAATTTTCGAGATTACACCGAAAGTAAACACCTAAAAGTAGATGACACACCTTATGGTGGAGGAGCTGGAATGGTTCTGTCTCCTCAGCCAATCTTTGACGCGGTTGAAGCGATTAAAGATCAACAGGGAAAGAAACCTCGTGTCATTTTAATGTGTCCTCAAGGTGAGCCTCATACGCAGGCTAAGGCTGAGGAATTAGCACAAGAAGAGCATCTAATCTTCTTATGTGGTCATTACGAAGGCTATGATGAACGGATAAGAGAGCATGTCGTAACCGATGAAATCTCTATAGGGGATTACGTTTTAACAGGAGGAGAACTCGGTGCTATGGTTGTGATGGACAGCGTGGTACGCCTTCTCCCAGGTGTGTTAGGAAATGCTTCTTCTGCTCCGGAAGATTCCTTCTCAAATGGACTCTTAGAACATCCCCATTACACGAGACCTCGCAATTTTCGTGGGATGGAGGTTCCTGAAGTATTGTTCTCGGGGAATCATGCGAAGATCGACGAGTGGCGTCATAAGCAGTCATTAAAGCGAACGTATGAAAGAAGAAAAGACCTTATAGAACAAAGAAGCTTATCAGACCAAGAGAAAGAATGGTTAAAAGAATGGCAGAATGACTGAATGCTTATTGCATCAGCACTTTAATTATGCTATATTAAAACTTGTGCTTAAGCGTTTCGTTTAAGTCGAATTACGATGTTCCGCTACCAGGTTAATCCAGGTAAGAGCATTGGTGAAGAAGGAGTGAAATAGGATGCAAAATTTAATCCAAGAAATTACTAAAGAACAGCTACGCGAAGATCTTCCACGTTTCAAAGCTGGTGACACTGTAAAAGTTCACGTTAAAGTTGTTGAAGGAACTCGCGAACGTATCCAGGTGTTTGAAGGTGTTGTAATTAAGCGCCGTGGCGGAGGCATCTCCGAAACATTCACTGTACGTAAAATCTCTTCTGGCGTTGGTGTTGAACGTACGTTCCCAGTACACTCTCCACGCGTTGATAAACTTGAAGTTGTTCGTCGTGGTAAAGTACGTCGTGCTAAACTTTACTACCTACGTAACCTACGTGGTAAAGCTGCACGCATTAAAGAAATTCGCTAAGATGAACACGAAAGAAAGGAGCTTGTTTAGACAGGCTCCTTTTTGTTCTATAATGGATCCTAACAGACGAGTTATACATAGTGGAGGGAAGCTGGATGACGAAGAGAAGAAATGAATGGCTTGATTGGATAAAAGCGTTGATCGTTGCAGCCATTTTAGCAATAGTCATCCGCGTATTTTTATTTGCTCCAATCGTCGTGGACGGGCCCTCTATGCTTCCTACGCTAGAAAATGGTGACCACATGATTGTGAATAAGTTCAGTTATTTAGTTGGTGAACCAAGCCGATTCGATATTGTGGTGTTTCATGCAACGGAAACTAAGGATTATATTAAACGAGTTATTGGACTTCCCGGCGATCATATTGAATATAAGGATGACACTTTGTACGTGAACGGAGACCCCATTGAGGAACCGTTCCTGCAAGAAAGATTAGATCGACTTTCGGAAAATCAATCGTATACGTTTGATTTTCGCTTACAAGATATTAAAGGAAATTACAAAACCATTCCTGAGAACCATGTATTAGTCCTTGGGGATAATCGAAATAATTCTACAGATAGCCGAATGCTTGGGTTAATTCCAATCGATCGGATTGTAGGAGAAACACGGTTTATATATTGGCCAATGGAACGATTTGGTTTTGTAGATTGATAAAGGATGATGAATATGACGATACAATGGTTTCCAGGCCATATGGCTAAAGCCAAGCGACAAGTAGAAGAGAAATTAAAGCTTGTTGACTTTGTCATTGAATTAGTAGATGCACGTGCTCCGTACTCTTCTCAGAACCCTATGTTGCACCAAGTGCTTCAACAAAAGCCAAAAATGGTGTTGCTTATGAAAAAAGACTTGGCTGATGAAAACATCACAAACAAATGGATCAGTTGGTACGAAGGTCAAGGTATTTCAGCTATTGCTGTAAATGTAGATGATAAAAAGGATGTCCAACAAGTCATTCAAAAAGCGAAGGACATGGGGCAAGAGAAACTTGAGCGCTTAAAGAAAAAAGGGGTTCGCCCTCGGCCTGCCCGGGCGATGATTATTGGAATACCAAACGTAGGGAAGTCTACACTTATTAATCGCCTTGCTCAGAAGAAAATAACAAAGACCGGGGATCGCCCTGGTGTTACTACTGCTCAGCAGTGGATTAAAGTGAAGAAAGATTTCGAACTTCTAGATACACCAGGAATCTTATGGCCCAAGTTTGAAGAAGAAATAGTGGGTTATCGTTTGGCTACGATCGGTACGATCAAAGATAATATCCTGCCGATTCCAGATGTTGCTGCCTTCTTTATTCGGTTCTTGCAAGAGCATTATCCGAATCTCCTGAATGATCGATATGGTGTATCTTCTGACATTGAGGATATGGGAGAGGTATTCGACCACATAGGAACAAAGAGAGGCTGCTTAGAAAGTGGCGGAAAGATTAATTATGATAAAGTCGCTGATGTCATCATTCGCGATTTACGTTCGGCAAAAACAGGTCGTATCACATTAGAAACACCAGATATGATACACTAAAAATAAGCTGACTTTCTCGCAATGGGGGTCAGCTTTTTGTATGGAAAAAAACTATAAATCCTTCAAACAATATAAAGAGAACCGATATTAAAGAAACGAGGAATCATAATGGGGAGAGAAACGATTGCAACGATAAAAGAGAAACTATTTACAAAAGGCTGTACCCAGCAGGAACTAGAGATGTACCAAACTGATGAACGAAAAGGTGTTCAGAAACTAGTTTACCAATACGAGAAACAACTCGCGAAAAAGCAAGCTCTTAAAGATCAATTTGAATCTATGAAAGAATTTGAGAAGTACTATACATCACAAGGTAAGAAATTAATTGCTGGAGTGGATGAAGCAGGAAGGGGTCCGATAGCTGGCCCTGTAGTAGCCGCTGCTGTTATTTTACCCGAATCCTTTTACTTAGAAGGGTTATATGATTCTAAAGCACTTTCTGAAACGCAGAAAGATTTATTCTTTGACTATATTAGAACCCACTCCATTTCTTATGGGGTTGGGATTGTCTCGAGTGAAACCATCGATGAAATTAATATATATGAGGCTACAAAACTAGCGATGCACAGAGCCATTGACGCGTTAAATCCAGAGCCTGACCAATTGTTAATTGATGCTCTGCCCTTAACAGATACAAAAGCTCCAGTCGATGCATTTCCAAAAGGAGATCAGCGTAGTATTTCCATAGCTGCGGCAAGTGTCATTGCTAAAGTGACTAGAGACAGATATATGAACGAACTCCATCAAACGTTCCCGTCATATGAATTTAGCCATAATGCGGGTTATGGAACGAAGAATCATGTAGAAGCACTCAGACAGTATGGAATTACTCCACATCACCGAAAATCGTTTGCACCCGTTAAAGAATTTGTTCGTTCCTCACAATAAAAGGAGATGATGGATATGCCTTCTTTATCTGCATCCCAATTGCTGACACAGTTAAAGAATGTGAGTCAGGTCACTCAACAAGGTGAATCGTTAAAACAAGGACAGATCGTAGGGGGAAAAGTACTTAAACTGTATCCACAACACAAGGCGCTCATTCAAATCGGTGGGAAGCAGTTGAATGCTCAGTTAGAAGCTTCTCTCTCCGCTAATGAGCGCTATGTATTTCAGGTGCAGAGCATTTCGCCTTTACTACGACTCAAAGTAATGGAGGGAGAAAAGGGAAAGGCCCTACAGACCCCTACCCAATACTTTAAGAAGTTAGGCATTTCAAGCCCTTCAAAAACTCAACTAGATTTTGTGTCCAATTTAATGCAAAAAGATATTCCTTTTACGAATCAAGATGTTAAAGAAGCGCTCCAACTATTAGAGAAATCAGGCGGAGAAGTAAAGGTGAGGGAGACGTTATTAGAAATGATGTCAAGGCGTCTCCCTATCAAATCTTCCATCTTTCAAGCGTTTTATGAAAGGAATGTATCCTCCTCTTCATTAACATCTGCTTTGCAATCTATAGCAAACGATTTAAAGAATCAAAATGGACAACAAAAATCGTCTCTTGGCTACCAGTTGCAGCAAATTCTCGGAAGATCAGATCCTGAACGTCCTTTGTCAGATGTAGTGAGGGGGACGTTTCTAAACGGTACTCAAGGAGAGCAGAAAACGTCTTTTCAGCTCTTACAGCGTGCTGGGCTAATTTCTGAAGAATTGTCGTTCAATCAAGTTGAGAGGCACTCTTCATTAGTCTTTAAAACAGAAAGTTCAGGGAAATGGGCTGAACAACTGTTAAACGTCTTTCAAGAGCAGCTATCGATGTCAAAAGGGAACAAACAGCTCATTCATCAATTCACAAATGTGCTAGAGCGAATGACGGGGGGAGAAGAATCGAACCCGGTAGATACAAAGCTTGCTCAGCGGCTTACGCAGTTAACTTCTGCCCTGAAAGACGCGGGGGTCTTCGGGTCCTTGAGGGCAATGTTAAACAGAACCGGAGCTAGTCCGTCTACAATACAGGCAATCAATACATTAATTGAAAGTTCTAATCCTCTGCAAGTCCTAAAAGAGAATCCTTCAGGATTGCAACAAGCCGCAAAATCCCTAACCCATCTTATGAATCAGCAACTGAATGGGGAGGAGACGGTAAAATTAGTGGAATGGTTACGTCATAGTCTAACTGAAATGGGAGAAAGATCCCTGCCTATGAAAGATGAGTTTTTGATCAAGTTAAAGAGTTTTACCCAGTTAAGTGGGCTGAACTATGAGCATCAGTTGGCTCAAAAAGGAGAAGTTAGCCAAAGTACTTTAAAGGGAAGCATCCTTCAAGCGATGCAAGATAGCGCTTCCTCCCCTATCATGGACCGGCTACAAACTGTACTCAATCATTTAAATGCTGTCCCCATTATGATGCAAGAGTCAGACCAATCCATTCATTTTAATGTGCAGATGCCTGGAGAATGGTTTGGGATCGAACAAGACGTTACGATGGATGTAGATGGGAATAAGAAAGAAAATGGAGAAATCGATCCGGATTATTGCCATATTTTATTTTATCTTGAACTTCAGTCATTAAAAGAAACGATCATTGATATGAAAGTTCAAAAGCGTGTCGTTCAACTTACCTTGTTTACGGAAAATCAGGAAATTGAGAATGTTATACAAGCGTTTAAACCCTCTCTAGAAAAGGGGCTGCTAGAACTAAATTACCACCTATCTACAGTACGACATAAAGAAATTAAACCCTCTCAACCTGTCTATGCTCAATCAGAACGCCAACAAGCCCAAACGAGGCAAAAAGGAGGCTTCGATTTAAAAATATGAGTGAAACGAACAAGAGAAAAGAAGCGGTAGCTTTAAGTTATGATGAAGAGGAGTCAAGTGCCCCCAAGGTTGTTGCGAAAGGTAAGGGAGATATAGCAACAAATATTATTGAAAAAGCTCACAGTCATCAAGTTCCCATCCAAGAAGATCCTACCCTTGTAAAGTTGTTGGGTGAATTAGACATCAATGAGACGATCCCTGAAGAGTTATATCAAGCCGTAGCCGAAGTATTTGCTTATGTTTATCAATTAGATAAGCAGTTGAAAGCTAAATAATTACTTACAAGAAACACTCTGGTCTTTTTGTCAGAGTGCTTCTTTTTTTTGCAACAAGTCAATTTTTCTTTAAAAAATACTGAAATGTAATTCGTAGCTAAAAGAAAAAGTTAATATTTTTATTAACTTAAACAGCGAGAAAACAGCGAATTTTGTCGGTATATTCTTAATTTTTTTGGAGATACTGAATGAATTTGTAGACAATTCACACATATTTTTTATACAATGGTCATGCAGTGACATTTTGATGGGAGGATGGAACATGAACATTCATGAGTATCAAGGAAAAGAAATTTTACGTAGCTACGGCGTTGCCGTTCCTAACGGGACCGTTGCATTTTCTGTAGACGAAGCTGTAGAAGCCGCTAAAGGCTTAAGCACAGATGTATCTGTCGTAAAGGCACAAATCCACGCAGGAGGTCGCGGAAAAGCTGGTGGAGTTAAAGTTGCCAAAAATATAGATGAAGTCCGTACATACGCTGATGAAATTTTAGGCAAGCAGCTTGTGACTCATCAAACGGGTCCTGAAGGGAAAGAAGTTAAGCGCTTACTCATCGAAGAAGGCTGTGATATTCAAAAAGAATATTACGTAGGGATTGTATTAGACCGTGCCACTTCTCGTGTAACGATGATGGCTTCAGAAGAAGGCGGTACTGAAATCGAAGAAGTTGCCGCAGAAACGCCGGAGAAAATTTTCAAAGAAGTGATTGATCCGGTAGCAGGTTTAATGCCTTATCAAGCACGTCGTTTAGCTTTTAACATTAACATCCCTGATGAACTATTAGGGAAAGCAGTTAAATTTATGATGGGTCTTTATCAAGTATTTGTTGAAAAAGATTGTTCAATTGCAGAGATTAACCCATTAGTTACAACAGGTGATGGCCAGGTGATGGCGTTAGATGCGAAGTTAAACTTTGATGATAACGCTTTATTCCGCCAAAAAGATGTATTTGAACTTCGTGATTTAGATGAAGAAGATCCAAAAGAAATTGAAGCTTCTAAATACGATCTAAGCTACATTGCTTTAGATGGTAACATCGGCTGCATGGTTAATGGAGCAGGCCTTGCTATGGCGACAATGGATACTATTAAACACTACGGCGGCGAACCCGCTAACTTCCTTGACGTTGGGGGAGGCGCTACAACTGAAAAGGTAACAGAAGCTTTCAAAATCATTTTGTCCGACAATAGTGTAAAAGGAATTCTTGTGAATATCTTCGGCGGAATTATGAAGTGTGACGTCATTGCTGAAGGTGTCGTTGCAGCAACGAAAGAAGTTGGGCTTGAAATTCCACTCGTAGTTCGTCTAGAAGGAACAAACGTTGAACAAGGTAAGAAGATCCTTGATGAATCAGGTCTGAATATCGTTGCATCAGAATCTATGGCTGAAGCAGCACAGAAAATTGTAGAACTAGTAAAATAAGAAAGGACGGACGAAAATGAGTGTATATATTAATAAAGATACAAAAGTAATTGTGCAAGGTATTACAGGGTCTACTGCCCTTTTCCATACGAAACAAATGCTTGAGTACGGTACCCAGATCGTAGGTGGGGTAACTCCTAAAAAAGGCGGAACTGAAGTCGAAGGAGTACCTGTCTTTAATACGGTAGAAGAAGCTACTGAACAAACTGGAGCTACGGCATCCGTTGTGTATGTACCAGCTGCTTTCGCTGCTGATGCAATCATGGAGGCTGTTGATGCTGAGCTTGACTTAGTGATTTGTATTACAGAGCATATCCCGGTTATTGATATGGTAAAAGTGAAGCGTTATATGGAAGGTAAGAAAACTCGTCTAGTTGGACCAAACTGTCCTGGAGTTATTACACCAGAAGAATGTAAGATTGGTATTATGCCAGGTTACATTCATAAAAAAGGACATATTGGTGTAGTATCAAGAAGTGGAACGTTAACATATGAAGCGGTACATCAGCTTTCAGAAGCTGGTATCGGTCAATCGACAGCAGTAGGAATCGGTGGGGACCCAGTAAACGGTACAGATTTCATTGATGTCTTGCAAGCTTTTCAGGATGACCCAGATACCCATGGTGTGATTATGATAGGTGAAATTGGCGGCACAGCCGAAGAGGAAGCTGCTCAGTTTGTTAAAGAAAATATGGATAAGCCAGTTGTCGGCTTTATCGGTGGTCGCACTGCACCTCCAGGAAAACGTATGGGACACGCAGGTGCCATTATTTCTGGTGGTAAAGGGACTGCAGAAGAAAAAATTAAAGTTATGAATGAGTGCGGCATACAAGTAGCCGAAACACCGGCTGTAATGGGTGAAACGCTCATCAATGTATTAAAAGAAAATAACATTTACGATAAATGCAAGACTCACTAAAGTTTAATTAAAGGTGCTCCTTTCTACAGGGGCACCTTTTCCCCTATCAAGGAAAAGGATGTGTACACGTGGATCCAAAATCATTGCGTTTAGCTCTTCTTCATCAAACAAAAGGGACAAGTCGCTCATTGATTCGTACCTTCTTACAAGTAGATTCAACCCTTCAATTTGTCTTCTCCCTCTCCCTTCACGATCTAACCTCAACATTTAAATTATCCCCTAAAAGAGCCAAAACTTTCTTAGATCATCTTCATTCATCGACGAATCGCAAGCAGCTTTTAAAGAACCTTTCAGATAGCGTTATTCTGCCTATTTGGCATTCTGACTACCCACTTTCTTTACGCTCCGTCCCAGACGCCCCCTTACTTCTGTATGCTAAGGGGAACTTAAACCTTTTGAAACAAGAAGCGTACATTAGTATAGTAGGAACTCGTAAATGTTCCAACAACGCTAAAGCAAAAGTAAAAAAAGTACTACCGCCTTTAATCGATCATGGTTTTACAGTGATAAGTGGTATGGCCGATGGAATTGACTCCTACGCTCATGAAATAACGAATGAATTAGGTGGCAGCACCATTGGGGTATTAGGTTTTGGTTTCGATCATTGTTACCCTGAGCACAACCGATCTCTGATGGAAACACTAGCTCACCGCCATCTCCTCCTATCTGAATACGCTCCCCATACACCCCCAAAGAAATGGCACTTCCCAGAACGAAATCGAGTGATAAGTGGTATGAGCTTTGGCACCTTGGTAGTAGAGGCAAAAGAACGAAGTGGAACGTTAATTACAGTGGATCAAGCTTTAGAACAGGGAAGAGAGGTATTCGCACTACCAGGCTCGGTGTTAGATGATTTTTCCAGTGGATGTCATAAAATGATTCAAGATGGTGCGAAATTAGTTCAAAATGCCTATGATATTCTAGAAGAATGGAATGGATTGAAGCGAAATTAGTGTCGAAATCTGTTATAAAATCTATATTTTCTACTTTTTCTACTGGTTTCGTTTCTATAATTTGTTTGACAAATGAATAAGAAGTATTTAATAATAGGGAAGATTTAATTTAAAACAAACGTTTACACATAAAATATATGAAATAAAAGAATAACCTCATCTAGGAGGATACTATATGGCAGATTATCTTGTTATTGTAGAATCACCAGCAAAAGCAAAAACAATTGAAAAATATTTAGGAAAAAAGTACACGGTAAAAGCATCTATGGGTCATGTAATTGACTTGCCTAAAAGTCAAATGGGTGTAGATGTAGAAGAAGATTATAAACCTAAATACATTACCATCAGAGGGAAAGGCCCTGTATTGAAAGAAATTAAAACAGCTGCAAAAAAGGCTAAAAAAGTCTATCTCGCAGCCGACCCCGATAGAGAAGGGGAAGCCATTGCCTGGCACTTAGCTCACAGTTTAAACATGGATGAGACATCCCAGTGTCGAGTTGTATTTAATGAGATTACAAAGGATGCAATTAAAGAATCCTTTAAGCATCCACGTACGATCGACATGGATTTAGTTAATGCTCAGCAAGCAAGACGCGTATTAGATCGTTTAGTCGGTTACAATATCAGCCCGTTATTATGGAAAAAGGTCAAAAAAGGCCTTAGTGCAGGTCGGGTACAATCCGTAGCTGTCAAAATGATTATGGACCGTGAAAATGAAATTAAAAGCTTCGAACCTGAAGAGTACTGGTCCATTGATGGTAGCTTTGTCAAGGATGCTGAACAATTTGAAGGAGCTTTCTATGGAATAGATGGAAAGAAACAAAAGCTCAGTTCCAAAGAAGAAGTGGATAACATCCTCACCCAAATGAGCGGGGAAGATTTCAGAGTGGATAAGGTGAATAAAAGAGAACGTCGTCGTAATCCAGCTTCCCCTTTTACTACATCATCTCTACAACAAGAAGCAGCACGAAAATTAAATTTCCGAGCAAAGAAAACGATGATGTTAGCACAGCAATTATATGAAGGGATTCAGCTTAGCAAAAAAGAAGGTACAGTAGGTTTGATCACCTATATGCGTACAGACTCTACTCGTATTTCCCAAACGGCGAAGGATGAGGCTGCTGGGTATATTGAAGAGCAATACGGAAAAGATTACCTTGGATCAGGAAACCAAAAGAAATCACAGAAATCTCAAAACGCTCAAGATGCACACGAAGCTATCCGCCCTACCTCTTCGTTACGTACACCTAAGGCTATGAAAGAATATTTATCAAGAGATCAGTATCGCTTGTATAAACTAATTTGGGAGCGGTTCGTAGCGAGTCAAATGGCTTCCGCAGTTCTTGATACGATGACCGTTCATCTACTGAATGAAGGTGTAGAGTTCAGAGCCACAGGTTCAAAAGTTAAGTTTAAAGGGTTTATGCGTGTCTATGTCGAGGGCAATGATGATAATAAGAAAGAAGAAGATAAAATTCTACCAGATATGGAAGAAGGGACAACGGTTAAGGCTGACACTATTCAACCGAATCAACATTTCACTCAGCCACCTCCACGCTACACTGAGGCCCGTCTTGTACGAACATTGGAAGAAATGGGAATTGGGCGTCCGTCCACTTATGCTCCTACCCTGGACACGATTCAGCGAAGAGGATATGTTAGTTTAGATAATAAACGGTTTGTCCCTACTGAACTAGGTGAAATCGTGATCGAATTGTTGAAAGAGTATTTCCCTGAAATCATTAATGTTGATTTCACCGTTCAAATGGAAGGCAATCTTGACGCGGTTGAAGAAGGCAATAAAGAGTGGGTCCAAATCATCGATGATTTCTATAAAGACTTTGAAAAGCGCCTCACCACTGCCGAGAAAGAGATGGAAGAAATCGAGATTAAAGATGAACCAGCCGGAATTGATTGCGAGGAATGTGGTCATGAAATGGTTTATAAAATGGGGCGATATGGTAAGTTTCTGGCGTGCTCCAACTTTCCGGAGTGTCGAAATACGAAACCTATCCTGAAAGAAATCGGGGTAAAATGCCCACGTTGTAAAGAAGGGAACGTTGTGGAGCGTAAAAGCAAAAAGAAACGTACCTTTTATGGCTGTGATCGATATCCTGAGTGTGAATTCATCTCTTGGGATAAGCCGATCAGTCGACCATGTCCTAAGTGCGATTCCATGCTAGTAGAAAAGAAAGCGAAAAAAGGAACGCAAGTACAGTGTTCAGAATGTGACTATAAAGAAGAACTCCAGCAGTAAGCATAAGGGGCTAGCCCCTTATGCTTTTTTTGATCTTCTCAAGTTCTCTTTATATTTTGTTAATCATTCCTTCACATAATTTTAATTGACACTAGTAACCCAGCAAGCTATAATCGTTGAGTGGTAAGGGAATATACTTGACAGAAATTAGTATATTTGCTCTTCAGCTTGGAAATGCTAGCAATGATATTTTATACTGAATTAGGAACAATTCAGAATTTTGTTACAATTAAGTAAAATTGATTGCATAAGGTATATTAACTGTGTTAATATTTAAGCGCCTTATGTGAGGTGAGCAGATGGATAATAACCAGCGTCAAATAGACTTATTTACGGAATACTTACAAATTGAAAAGAATGCTTCATCATATACGATCCACTTTTACCAAAGTGATCTCTATTCCTTTCGTGAATTCTTAAAAAGAGAAGGGGGTCTATGTTGGAGAGAAGTGGATTATCCCATTATTAGAGTCTTTTTAACAGAACTCTATGACCAGAAGCTCTCTCGGAGATCTGTATCGAGAAAGCTTTCAAGTTTGCGATCGTTTTATCGTTTCTTAGAAAGGGAAGGACTTGTAGAGTCGAATCCTTTCTTAAATGTGTCACTACCAAAACAAGAAAACCCTATCCCTTCTTTTCTATATGAAGAGGAGCTAGAGAAGTTATTTCAGGTAAGTAATACTGAGGAACCACTTGGTCAGAGAAATCAGGCTTTACTTGAGTTGTTGTATGCGACAGGCATGCGTGTGAGTGAATGCGTCTCCTGTACTCTTGCTGATATAGACCTTGAGCTAGGTACAATCCTTGTTAGAGGTAAGGGTAGAAAGGAAAGATACATTCCATTTGGGAGCTTTGCTAAAGAAGCTTTAAGATACTACATTTATAATGGAAGAAACTCGTTAATACAGAAGTCTGGAACTGAAACAGAAGCCATTTGGTTAAACGCTAAAGGAACTCCTTTAACAGATCGCGGAGTACGATCCGTCTTAAGTAAAATGGTAGAGAAGGCTGCTTTAACCATACATGTCCATCCTCATATGCTGAGACATTCTTTTGCCACGCATATGTTAAATGAAGGGGCAGATTTACGCTCTGTGCAAGAACTGTTAGGGCATGAGCACCTTACTTCTACTCAAATTTATACACACGTAACAAAAGATCATTTAAAAAAGATCTATATGAATAGCCATCCAAGAGCAGGCAAGGATGAATAATTGGAATGAGGTGGAGTTTTTGGAACAACAATTTCATGCAACCACAATTTTCGCTGTTCAACATAATGGACAATGCGCGATGAGCGGTGATGGGCAAGTTACATTTGGAAATGCAGTTGTAATGAAACATAAAGCAAAGAAAGTTCGTAGATTATTTAAGGGGCAAGTCCTTGCTGGATTTGCAGGATCCGTAGCTGATGCTTTTACGTTGTTTGAGAAATTCGAGGCAAAGCTTGAGGCGTATAATGGAAACTTGGCACGTGCAGCTGTAGAGCTAGCAAAAGAGTGGCGAAGTGATAAAGTACTACGCAAACTTGAAGCGATGTTAATTGTTATGAACAAAGACGACCTATTTCTAGTTTCAGGTACAGGTGAAGTGATTGAACCAGATGATGGAGTAATTGCAATTGGGTCTGGAGGTCATTATGCACTAAGTGCAGGCCGAGCTCTAAAACGTTACGCACCTGAGAAAAATGCAGAAGAGATTGCTAAAGCAGCATTGGAAATAGCAGGCGAAATTTGTGTATATACGAATAGTGAAATCGTATTAGAAGTGCTCGAGGACTAAGGGAGGTCTTTATCGATGAGTGAAAACTTAACGCCAAGACAAATTGTTGAACGCTTAGATCAATATATCATTGGTCAGAATAATGCTAAGAAAGCAGTAGCAGTTGCGCTTCGTAATCGGTACCGTCGTATGCAATTGGATGATAAATTAAAAGATGAAATCGTACCTAAGAATATCTTGATGATGGGACCTACAGGAGTAGGGAAAACGGAAATCGCCCGTAGGCTAGCCAAACTTGTAGGCGCTCCTTTCGTAAAAGTTGAAGCTACGAAATTTACAGAAGTAGGTTACGTGGGTCGTGACGTTGAATCCATGGTTAGAGACCTTATGGAAACGGCTGTCCGTATGGTGAAAGAAGAAAAGATGGAGCAGGTTAAAAGTAAAGCTGAAGAGCGAGCGAATCAACGCATTGTTGAGTACTTAGTTCCTAAAAAGAAAAAGCAAAACAATTTTAAGAATCCTTTAGAAATGTTTTTCTCTGGTCAGGATGACCAGCAGCAAAACGAAGACCGCTCTGAAGAACAAAACGTTGAGCAAAAACGAAAGCAAGCTGCCCATAAGCTGTCAATGGGCGAGTTGGAAGATACGATGATTACCATCGAAGTAGAAGAACAGCAGTCTTCTATGTTTGATATGTTGCAAGGCTCGGGTATGGAACAAATGGGGATGAATATGCAAGATGCTTTCAGTCAGTTCATGCCTAAAAAGACTAAAAAGCGTCGCCTCTCCGTGAAAGATGCTCGTAAAGTGCTTACTCAGGATGAAGCCCAAAAATTGATTGATATGGACGAAGTTTCTCAAGAAGCTGTCGACCGTGTAGAGCAAAACGGCATGATTTTTGTGGATGAAATTGATAAGGTAGCTGGAGGTAACGAGCAGTCTTCTGGTAATGTTTCAAGAGAAGGGGTCCAACGGGATATCTTACCAATTGTTGAAGGATCCACAGTTGTGACTAAGCATGGCCCGGTAAAAACGGATCACATTCTATTTGTAGCAGCAGGAGCGTTCCATATGTCTAAACCATCTGATCTGATCCCTGAATTACAGGGGCGTTTCCCTATCCGTGTTGAACTTGAGAAGCTAACTGTAGAGGATTTTGTGAACATTCTCACTGAACCATCTAACGCATTGTTAAAGCAATATAAAGCTTTACTTGAAACAGAAGGTATAAATGTGGAATTTTCTGACGAAGCTGTTACCAGATTAGCAGAAGTTGCTTTTGAAGTGAACCAGGAAACGGATAACATCGGTGCTCGCCGATTACACACCATTTTAGAGAAACTATTGGAAGATCTCTCATTTGAGGCTCCTGATGTTCATATGGAAACCATCGAAATTACAAAAGCTTATGTAGATGACAAATTAGCATCTATTGCAAAGAATAAAGACTTGAGTCAATTTATTTTATAGACACACAGAACAGGAGGATCAATATGAAATTATTAGATCGCGCACGCAATATTAACTCAATGCTACAGAAAACAACAGGTAAATCGGTAAACTTTAACGATATGTCTGAGACACTTCGTGATGCTATCGGAGCGAACACTTATATCGTAAGTCGAAGAGGTAAACTGTTAGGTTTCGCTATTAAACAAGAAATTGAAAATGATCGCATGAAAAGTATGTTAGCTGAACGTCAGTTTCCAGAAGAATATACGCAAAACCTATTCTCTATTAATGAAACGACACCTAACTTAAACATTGATCATCCTCTAACCGCTTTTCCGGTGGAGAATCGTGAATTATTCCAACAAGGTCTAACGACTGTTGTACCCATTATTGGAGGCGGAGAGCGCATTGGAACTCTTATCCTAAGTCGTTTAACAGAAAGTTTCAATGATGACGATCTTCTTCTAGGCGAGTACGGTGCTACAGTAGTAGGTATGGAAATCCTTCATGAGAAAACAGAAGAGATTGAAATGGAAGCTAGAAGTAAAGCGGTTGTTCAAATGGCAATCAGCTCATTATCTTACAGTGAGTTAGAGGCAATTGAACACATCTTTGAGGAATTAGAAGGTAATGAAGGATTGCTCGTTGCTAGTAAAATTGCAGATCGTGTAGGAATTACTCGCTCTGTTATCGTCAATGCTCTACGTAAGCTAGAGAGTGCTGGTGTAATTGAGTCCCGTTCCCTAGGAATGAAAGGTACGTATATCAAAGTATTGAACAACAAATTCCTTGTCGAATTGCAGAATATGCGCTTAAACTAAAATAGTTGTTATTAGGTATAGTATGAACCAGGCCTTAGACGGCCTGGTTTTTTTTGTATTCATACGCAAAATTTGTTTAGATAAAGTAAAATTCCCTTTTTCGACATTTTCTTTCTTTTGAAGCTGTGTCATAATGGTATATGGATGTAAGTTAAAAAGGCAAAAAGACACTTACGAATCAAAACATAGGACTTAAGGACTAATAAATAGGTCTTTTGGACCTGGAAAACTTTAAAATACATACTAAAAATTGCATAAATAGGGAATCCATCTTATAGACAAAAATTCGACGTTTTCTTACAATTAGCATTATGTAGGTCTGGATACTTATTTTTGAAACCTAAAGGAGGGATTTCGATGTCCATGTTCGGTGGAACAATCCAAACGTTACAACAATCCATGGATTATGCCTCACTTAAGAACAAAACAATATCTAATAACATCGCAAATGTAGATACTCCAAACTATAAAGCCAAAGATGTACAGTTTAAAAATGTACTAAGTCAGGAAATGGGTTCGTTCGATGCTAAAAGAACCAACAGTAAACATATTCCTTTTTCTTCTACTGGTTCTTCCCCTTTTTCTGTTACTTTAAACAGGAATACTGAATACAATCATAATGGAAATAATGTTGACGTTGATCAGGAAATGTCAGACCTTGCTAAAAATCAAATCTATTATCAGGCACTAGTGGATCGCTTGAACGGTAAATTTAGAAGCTTAGAGTCTGTTATTAAAGGTGGGAGATAATCATGGGGATCTTTAATTCATTTAACGCGAGTGCCAGTGCACTAACGGCTCAACGATTAAGAATGGACGTAATTTCATCTAATCTAGCAAATGCGGAAACAACAAGGGCCAGTCAGACAGAAGATGGCCAGTGGCAGCCTTACAGAAGAAAAATGGTGGAGTTTCAACCTAAAGGAGAAACATTTCAGTCTCATTTACAAATGGCTATGGGAGCAAGTAGTACCCCTGCTGAAGGAGTCGAAGTGTCTGAGATCCAGAAGGATGATTCTCCTTTTAAAATGGTGTTTAACCCTAATCACCCTGATGCAAATGAAAATGGTTATGTGGCGATGCCGAACGTCGACCCTTTAAAGGAAATGGTCGACTTAATGAGTACAACCAGGTCCTATGAAGCAAATGTTACCGCGATGAATGCGAGTAAAAGCATGCTTATGAAAGCGTTAGAAATTGGACGTTAAAGACTTTTAAAGAGAGGGAGATTCTTATGGATCCAATTGCTCTACAGGCAGGACAAGTAAATTTACAAACATCCCAAATGCAAAAGAAAATTTCGCCTAACGAGGCTCAATCGGCATTTGCTACTAGTTTGAAAAATGCTATACATAGCGTTAATGATGCCCAAGTCCAATCTAATTTAAAAACCGAACAACTTGCTAAAGGTGAAATAGATAATCTCCATGACGTAATGATTACAGCCAAAAAAGCTAGTATTACATTGCAAACGGCTGTAGAAGTACAAGGTAAAGCGGTAGATGCATACAAGGAGATTATGAGAATGCAAGTATAATCAATCAACATCATTACTACATTCAACAACGATTACACATGATTTACCAAACGGTTTAGATGATGTTTAGCACGGGGGCTATTATGAGAGAAAAGCTACAATATTATAAAGAAAAATCTAGCGAATTTTGGAAAGGGCGAAGTTTGCCTCAAAAAATTCTGATGGTTGGAGCTGTTATCAGTCTGATCGCTTTAATTGTTGGAGCAAGCCTTTTTGCTTCTAATCCGAAACTTGTGCCTCTTTACAATGATTTATCCGTCCAGGAAGTAGGGCAAATTAAAGAGGAGTTAGATGCTAGAGGAGTTAAATATGAGTTAGGAAATCAAGGAACGACGGTAATGGTTCCCGAAACTTCAGTAGATGGGTTATTGGTCGATTTAGCTGCCCAGGGTCTACCTGATAGTGGAAGCATTGACTACGGATTCTTCAGTGATAACACTTCTTGGGGGATGACGGATAATGAGTTTGGCGTCATGAAAATTGATGCTATGCAAACCGAATTGTCTAACTTGATGAAGCAAATTGAAGGAATCGAAAATGCAAAAGTCATGATTAATATGCCAGAGGAAAAGATCTTCGTAGGTGAAGAGAAACAGACAGCTTCAGCTTCCATCGTTGTGAACGTAAATAAAGGTTATCAACTAAAAGAAGATCAAATCCAATCGTTATATCACCTCGTTTCTAAGGCGATACCAAATCTCCCTACAGATAATATCGCCATTATGGACCAAAACTTTAAGTATTTTGACCCAAAAAAATCTAGTTCAATAGCCTCAGGTCAATCTTATGAGTATCAACAATCGGTTAAAGATGATATCCAAAATGATATTCAAAGAAGAGTTCAGCAGATGCTAGGCATGATGATGGGACAAGATAAAGTAATGGTGTCCGTCACAGCTGATGTCGATTTCACACAGGAAAATCGCACAGAAAACCTTGTACAACCTGCAGAAGATGGCGAAGAAGGATTGCCGGTTAGCGTCGAACGTATCACAGAAACATATACAGGTGACCCTGGTGATGTAAACGCAGGGGGAACTGTGAATAATGGAAACGATGTCCCAACTTATCAAGGTGATGGTGAAGAGGGGACAAACGGCGATTATGAAATGATGAAAGAGACGATCAATAATGAATTTAACCGAATTCAGAGAAATATCGTAGAATCTCCATATAAAATTAGAGATCTAGGTATACAGGTAGCAGTTGACCAGAATAAAGATAGCGCGGAAAATGGCGCCATTCAACAGCTTTCAGCAGCTGAACAAGCTACTCTTTCTGAGAGTATTACATCTATATTGAGTTCTATTGTATCAACGAGTATTGATCAAGAATTTGGTCCGGTTGAACCAGAGAATAAAGTTTCGATCGTGTTTCAGGAATTCAATGGTAAGCCGGAATTTAATTCGGAACCTTCCCCTACTATTCCGGTTTGGGTATATATAGCAGGAGGAATTTTACTCGTTGTTGTTGCAAGCTTAATTTGGGTTCTATCCAGAAGAAGAAAGCAACAAGATTTAGAAGCCGAAAACTATGTGGAACGAGAGCGAACTCCAGTAGAGGTCCCTGCTATGGAGGAACCTGAAGAGACGGAAAGTTCAGTAAGACGTAAGCAACTCGAACGTATGGCGAAAGAAAAACCAGAAGACTTCGCGAAATTATTACGTTCATGGATCGCAGAAGATTAGGAGTGAGTACATATGGCAAAGCAAAAAACAGGACTAACAGGTAGACAAAAAGCAGCCGTTCTCCTCATATCCTTAGGTCCAGATGTTTCTGCCCAAGTATATAAACATTTAACAGAAGAAGAAATTGAGAAGTTGACCTTAGAAATTTCTTCTGTAAAAAAAGTAGAACCGAATCAAAAGGAAGAGATTTTAGATCAATTCCATCAGATCGCTTTAGCGCAGGACTATATTTCTCAAGGGGGAATCGGCTATGCGAAAACAGTTCTAGAAAAAGCCCTTGGTGATAAAGAGGCTTCAGCGATTATCAATCGGTTAACATCATCTCTTCAAGTTAAGCCGTTTGATTTTGCGAGAAAAGCAGACCCTTCCCAAATTCTAAACTTTATTCAAAATGAGCATCCTCAAACGATTGCGTTAATTTTGTCTTATTTGGATTCAGAGCAGTCTGCTCAAATTTTGTCTGAGCTTCCTCAGGAAATGCAGGCAGATATAGCAAGAAGAATTGCAATCATGGACTCCACATCACCAGAAGTGATCAATGAAGTGGAGCAGATTCTTGAAAGAAAGCTCTCTACTACTGTTACACAGGATTATACCCAAACAGGTGGGGTAGAAGCGGTTGTGAACGTTCTTAATGGTGTTGACCGGAGTACTGAGCGCACGATTTTAGATTCCCTTGAAATTCAAGATCCTGAACTAGCAGAAGAAATTAAGAAACGGATGTTCGTATTTGAAGATATTGTCACCCTTGATAATCGAGCCATTCAACGTGTCATTCGTGATGTAGATAATGAGGACCTCATGCTATCTCTAAAAGTTGCTAGTGAAGAAGTTAAAGAAGTTGTATTTAAAAATATGTCCTCTCGCATGAGTGAAACCTTCCAAGAAGAAATGGAATATATGGGTCCTGTGCGACTACGTGAGGTAGAAGAATCACAAACCCGGATTGTGTCCATCATTAGAAGGTTAGAAGAGGTAGGGGAGATCGTCATTGCTCGTGGCGGAGGTGACGATATCATTGTTTAACCCGGAGAATAAAGGGCGTGTAATTGGGATAAAACCCGTTCGCCCGAAGCCTCAAAGCGAAGCTTCCGAACAATCTTCTAAGCTAGCAGATTCCGTTATGGAAGAAGCAAATCAACAAAAAGATTATGCTGATCAAATAGTTCGGGAAGCAGAAGAAAAGTCTGACCGTCTTTTAAAAGAAACACAAGAAAAAATTAAATCCCTGCAAAATGACTGGGAGGAAGAAAAGGTCAAACTCGAACAAGCAACAAAGGAAGATGCTTTTAATAAAGGGTTTGAGTCTGGTGAACAAGATGCTTTTAAACAATACGAAAGTCTTATTGAAAAAGCTCATACCATCATAGATCAAGCCACTCAGGATTATTATGCGAAGATTGCAGATAGTGAAGAAACTATCCTTCACTTAAGTTTGAAAGCTGCTTCAAAAATCATGAATCAGACTTTAACTGAACGTCCAGAAACTTTTCTCCCTATTGTGAGGGCGGTCATTGATGAAGGAAATAATACAGATGAGCTTCGAATTTATGTACATCCTGACCAATACGAAGAGGTGCTTGCACAAAAGTCCGAGCTCCAGCTTATTCTGGACCACCAGGCAGAACTAACGATTTATCCTAAGACAAACTTACAACCGTTCCAATGTTACATGGAGTCTTCTTATGGAAGAGTGGATGTGAGTATTGATAGTCAACTGGAAGAGTTAAGAACCAAACTATTTCGCCTGCTAGAGGAGGCTGAATAAGTGAGAGTCAGAGAATTGCTTCATTCAATAGACGAGCTTGAGACGTATAAGCGCTACGGGAAGATTATTCGAGTTGTGGGTTTAATGATTGAATCAAAGGGTCCAGAGGCGAGTGTCGGAGAAGTTGTAGTGATTCATTCAAGCCCTAAAAGAGGAGAGACAATCCTTGCAGAAGTGGTAGGGTTCACGGAAGAGAAAGTACTTCTTATGCCTTACTCAGAAATTACAGATATTGCTCCAGGTTGTTTAGTAGAAGCAACCGGCGAACCTCTTCAAGTCAAGGTCGGAAGAGGAATGATTGGTAGTGTATTGGATTCTTTAGGTAGGTCGATGTATGAGTCCTCCTCTTTAAAAGGATTAAGACCTTATCCGACAGATCAATCTCCTCCAAACCCTCTGTCAAGGCCTCCAATCGAAGAACCAATACAAGTAGGAGTGCGATCAATCGATACGCTATTAACCGTTGGAAAAGGTCAGCGTGTTGGAATATTTGCTGGTAGTGGAGTTGGAAAAAGTACACTCATGGGGATGATTGCTCGAAATAGTGGAGCGGATATTAATGTTATTGCCCTGATCGGAGAACGTGGTCGTGAGGTTCGAGAATTTATTGAGCGGGATCTAGGTGAAGAAGGATTAAAGAAATCAATCGTTGTAGTAGCAACATCCGATCAGCCTGCATTGATGCGGATAAAAGGAGCTTACACAGCTACGGCCATAAGTGAATACTTTCGTGATTTAGGGTTTGATGTGAATTTAATGATGGACTCCGTAACGAGGGTGGCTATGGCTCAGCGGGAAGTGGGGTTAGCAACTGGAGAACCACCTACCACAAAAGGATACACGCCCTCTGTATTTGCCATTTTACCGAAGTTACTTGAAAGAACAGGAACCAATAAGAACGGTTCCATTACAGCTTTCTATACTGTTTTAGTTGATGGTGATGATTTAAATGAACCGATTGCAGATACAGTACGAGGAATATTAGATGGTCACTTTGTTTTAGATCGGAAACTAGCTGAACAAGGTCAGTTTCCAGCCATAAATGTCTTGAAATCCATCAGTCGTGTTATGAACCACGTTGCAGAGCAGGAGCATTTAGATGCTGCTGAAAGGATGAGGAGTCTATTAGCCACATACGAAGAGAATCAAGAACTCATCCAGATCGGAGCATACCGAAAAGGAAGTTCGAGAGAAGTGGATGAAGCCATTCAATATCATCCTCAACTGATTTCCTTTTTAAAACAAGGAACACATGAACCTGTCCAAAACGAAGAGGCCATAAGGCAACTGATCCAAACAGTAGGGAGGGGTGGATCGTCATGACAAGCTTAAGTACTTTTCATAAATTGTTAGATTTGAAAGAACAAGATAAACATGTGGCTCAAAAGAATTATCAAGATTCCATGGATCAGTTTGAAGATGTAGCCACGCGTTTGTATCAATTGTTGAAAAAGAAAGAAAATGCAGAAGCTTATTATGAAGCAGAAGTTCAGAAAGGTTTAAGTATTACCGCGTTACATAGTCATCATGCATATATCGAGCAACTATCGCAGCAAATTGAAGAAGTTCAGCAAGTGGTTCAAGAGGCGAGAAATAACATGAATGATAAGCAAGGCATGCTCTCTGAATCACATATTGAATACAAAAAATACGAATTGTTGATTAATCGTAAAGTTGAACAACAGCAAATAAAAGTTCAAACGTTTGAGAAACAGATGATGGATGAAATATCAGTCCAACAATATATTAATCAAGGAAATTAGGTGTAAGACAATGGCTAGTTTAGAAGAGCCAAAACAAAAATCGAGTAAATTCCAGTGGTTTGTGTTTGTCATCCTAATTCCGCTTATCCTAGCTATAACTGTAGCTCTGATCATTATGACGGTGGCAGGAGTAAATATTTTTGAGAAAACAAAACAGTTCACAAATGATATACCCGTTATCTCTACAATGGTAAACCAAGAAACTGAAGAAAACCAAGGAGATCAAACGGTGGAATTAGAAGCCACAATAGAGGACCAAAATGCTCAATTAGAAGAGTTACAATCGCAATTGACTGTGAAAGATCAAAAGATTAATGAGCTTAACAACGAGATTGAGAAGCTTACGAATCAATTAAATGATAAAAACATGTCAGACAAGAATAAAGAAGAAGTATTATCCAACCTTTCCTCGTCATTCAAAAACATGGATCCTGAAGAAGCGGCGGCAATCGTTTCTAAACTTGATCAGGTGGCATCTGTTAATCTATTGGAAAAATTACCGAATGATGAACGGGGGAAAGTGTTAGCAGCTTTAGACCCTGAACTAGCTGCTACTATAACGAGCGCTCTTATGAGTAGGTGAGAATTTAAATTTTGAAAGGGGGTGAAATTGTGAATGGAAATGTAGCATTGCTCCAGCAATTGGGTGTTAAGGTGAACAGTAAACCTACAAAAAATTCCCCACCGCCTTCCTCAGCTTTTACAAATAAGTTAGAAGCTGTACTTGCTAATGTTACCAAGGAGGGAGATGGGAAACCTCTTTATAAAAATATTAGAGAAATATTGGATAAAGAAACAAAGTTATCTAGTTTAGATAAAGAGTTAAAATCTCTCCTAAACGACCTTCAAACTATTCTACAATCAAGCAATAATGATGAAGTGGCTTTTGAGGATATTATTAAAGGCGTAAAAGGTAGTGCAAATTGGGAAGTGTTATCAAAAAAAGCGAAGAGTAATATTAAGACCTTGGCTGCTAGTGATGACATTAGCATTATTCTCAATTCTTTGAAAGAAATGCTTCAACCAAAGTCAGGTTTTAATGAAGACCCAGCTGAATCTTTAGAGTCCTCTATAGAACAATTGGTGGCGCTAGATGGTTGGCTAGCAAACTCTAATGGCAATAATGTGGAAAACGTTCAATTGAGAGAAATGCAAAAAAAGATTGAAAATATTACCACCGATTTAATTACTATTTTACAAGAATTCAATACATCAAAAGAAAATTCATTAATATCCGCTTTTAGTCTAGAGGGACAGCTAAATCCTGTATTTAATTCTGTAGATGAGTCAAAAGTTAATAGTGAGAGCTTGAGAATAATAGCTTCAAATCTGAAAAACACCTTACAAAAGCTTAATCAGTTGAGGGAAAGTCATATTTCAGATAACACCTTGAAAGCATCAGCTATTTATAAAGAACTTCATTCCATTGCAGAGCAATTGCTTAAAATGGATAAGAGTGGGCAAACGAGTTTTTCTGAAATTAAACCCTCGTTGGAACAATTAAAAAATTCAAAGGCGGTAATGGGTTTTGAACATGCATTAGAAAATCTAAGGAAGCGTTCAGATTTATCTGTCAAAAACCAGTATACCCACAATGCCAGTGTCACTACTAAAGAATTCGGTAAGTGGATTCAAAATGCATGGAACCGAATGGGAGATAAAAACGATTCAATAGCAGACGCAAGTCTTAAACCAACCTCATTTACTAGTGCTAATGACAGCATGGTGATGTCTAAACAAGAACAAATGGTAATTAAATTAAGCCCAAATACTCAAAGCGATCAAACGATGCAAAAACAGCTCATAGAGGAATTTCAGAAAGTGATGAGCCGAAGTCGCTTTTCAATGAACAAAGCAGGATCTCAATTGTCTATTAAACTCAACCCCGGTTCGTTAGGGGATATGATGGTGAAAATGACGCAGCAAAATGGAGAAATGATGGTTAAGATCATGGTTACGACACAGGCAGCAAAAGATATGCTTGAAGGAAACATGAATCAGCTACGTCATATGTTTTCACCAAACCAAGTACAGGTTGAAAAGCAAGATGTAACGATTCAGGCAGATCAGTCTTTCACATTTGATAAAGAACAAGATCATAAAGAGGATGAAAGACCACAACAGGAACAAGAACAGAATGTAACTGAAAATGAAGAAGAGGAATCCATTCGTTTTCACGATGTATTAATGAATGAAAAGGTGTAGGTGATGACAATGACTAGTATTGATCCATCGCTTTATTTAAAGTCACAGCAACAAACACGCACAGTTGATGCAGGAAGTAACAGCATGTTAGGGAAAGATGACTTCCTAAAAATCCTGATGACCCAACTCCAAAATCAGGATCCGACAAGTCCTATGAAAGATAAAGAATTTATTTCTCAAATGACGAGTTTCTCGACGCTTGAGCAAATGACAAACATGTCTTCTGCTATCGAGAAACTATCACAAGCCCAGAATTTCGCTCCGATCGTCAAGTACAGTTCGATGATTGGTAAACAAGTTTCCTACGAGATTGTAAATGAAAATGGGACCGTTACAGGTGCTGAAACGAGTAAGGTGCTAGCTGTTACAAAAAAACAAGACGCTATAGAACTGGAACTTTCCAATGGACAAACGATTTCAACAGAACGTATTAAAAGGGTCGCTGATCAACAAGAAGTGGGCACTACTGTTAATGGGAAAGAAGATGAATCTGTATAAGATCTATAGAAAGAAGGAGGTAACATGGATCCAAGAATCCAGTCGTTACACACTCATCCGCTAACCATTCCGAGTAAGAAAAAAGCATCATCCGTAAAAGAAGGCGGCTTTCAAGATGCGCTTCGCCAGGAACTTTCTGGAATAAAGCTGAGCAAACACGCCAAGCAGCGATTACAAGAGAGAAATCTCCACATATCTGATGCAGAATGGGAAGCGATGGCAAACCGTATGAAGGAAGCGAAACATAAAGGGGTAACAGATTCCCTTGTGTTAATGAAGGATAAGGCACTTGTGGTCAGTACAAAAAACAACACGGTTATTACAGCCATGAATAAAAAAGAAGCGACTTCACAAGTATTTACGAACATTAATGGAACGATTGTGATGGAAGACTAGGTTGGACCTTCGGGAGGCCTATACGCCGCGGAATGACTGAAGCGGCAAATCTATTAATCTACCTAAAAACGAAAGGGATGAACGAAATATGTTACGTTCAATGTACGCCGGGATCTCCGGTATGAAAGGTATGCAAACGAAGTTAGATACAATCGGAAACAACATTGCCAATGTAAATACGTCAGGGTATAAAAAAGGGCGCGTGACGTTTGAAGATATGATGAGTCAGAACCTATCTGCGGCTGAAGGTCCTATCACAACTGACAATGGTGGAACAGCTACACCTTTTCGAGGGGGAATTAACCCTTCCCAAGTTGGTCTTGGATCCCAATTAGGTTCCATTGATAATATTCACACTCAAGGTAATCGCCAAACAACAAATCGCCCCCTTGATTTGTCGTTAGAAGGCGATGGGATGTTTGCGCTTGGACAGAATAGTGGCGGGGAAGATTTCGGCGACTTTACTAATGCTGATATTTCGTTTACAAGAGCTGGGAATTTTTATCTTGACCAAGAAGGTTTTATTGTAAATGGTTCTGGTAAATATTTATTAGGCTCTACAGAGGGCTATCCTGATCCTGATCCCGGAAGCACAACAGGAACTTTGGTTGAAAAGGGTAGAATACAAATTCCTCCTACTGCTGAAAGTTTTAGTATACAGTCTGATGGTACTGTAAATTACGTAGCGGGAGGAAATACGCTAGCTGCTGGCCAAATTAAAGTAGCTAAGTTTTCTAACCCTGCTGGACTTCAGAAAGTTGGTGCAAATGAGTTTATTAATTCAAATAATGCTGGTTTGCTCGTCGCTGATGAAGACGGTGATGGTAGTACAGCTGGTGAATTTTTTGACAAACCGGCAGATTTAGTGGCGCCTGGTCAAAATGGAGCAGCTTCAATCGTTTCAGGCTCCCTAGAAATGTCCAACGTTGACCTTGCAGAAGAGTTCACAGAAATGATTACAGCACAGCGTGGTTTCCAGGCGAATACCCGTATTATTACGACATCTGATGAGATCTTACAAGAACTCGTTAACTTGAAGCGATAAACTAGACAACCTGACTAGAAAAGGGAGGCTGGGAGCCGCTTTTTAAGGGCTCCCTTATACATAATGATTTCATTAACTCGATTAAACGGTGAGTCGTTTACATTAAATGCGATTTACATAGAACAAATTCAAGCTCATCCAGATACGACAATTACATTAAGTAGTGGCCGGAAGCTTCTTGTTCGAGAGAAAGAAGAGGAAGTCATTACATTAACCAAACAATTTTACAGGCAGATTGGACTTGCAAGTATTAGTGTCCAGGAAAAGGAGGGATCCTAACTTGAATCCAAAAATACTTAAAGCTATGGTCATTAGCCTGGTTGTCATTACGGTCGGAGGCGTCGTTGCCCTTATCTTAATCTTAAACTCTAGTAGTCAAGCAAGTGGAGAGCCGACGATCGATGAGTTGCGTGACTATTCCATTGAAACAGACGAGATTACGACTGACTTAAAAGATGATCGTTTTGTCCGGATTCAATTTAGAATTGTAACAGAGAGTAAAGATGCTAAAGAGGAATTAGAAAAGCGGGACTTCCAGCTTAAGAACATCTTAATTAAAGAACTATCCCCTATGGATGAAAAAGAATTTAAAACGGGTGTTGAAAACCTCGAAGCGATGATTAAGACCCGCCTTAACGAATTAATGACAGAAGGTAAAGTTACAGAAGTCTACACCATTAAGAAAGTTTTACAATAATACGAATGATTGCACCTGATTGGAGGTGACGTTTTGGCAGAAGAAGTTCTCTCTCAAAATGAGATCGATGCACTATTATCCGCCATATCAACTGGAGAAATGGACGCAGATGATTTAAAAAAGGAAGAAAAAGAACGAAAAGTACGAGCTTATGATTTTAAAAGGGCGTTACGATTTTCTAAAGATCAGATTCGCAGTTTAGCGAGGATCCATGAAAATTTTGCTCGGCTACTCACGACTTATTTTTCGGCTCAGTTAAGAACCTATATTCATATCTCTGTTGCCTCAGTAGATCAAATTCCTTACGAAGAGTTTATAAGATCGATTCCAAAAATGACGATTTTAAACGTCTTTTCCGTCGAGCCTTTAGATGGACGAATTCTACTAGAAGCCAACCCAAACATTGCTTACGCTATGCTTGATAGAGTTCTTGGGGGGAAAGGCGTCAGTGTTAATAAAGTGGAAAGCCTTACAGAAATTGAAACGAACTTGATGTCTCAGCTTTTTGAAAAAGCGATTGATAACCTTCAAGAAGCGTGGAGTTCTGTGGTCGATATAAATCCAGAGCTTGAAGAGTTTGAGGTAAACCCTCAGTTTCTTCAAATGGTTTCTCCTAATGAAACGGTTGTTGTTATATCCTTAAATACAGAAATCGGGGAATCCTCAGGCATGATTAACATCTGTATTCCACATGTGGTGTTAGAGCCGATTATTCCAAAACTTTCTGTTCACTACTGGATGCAAACCCAAACGCCTAATGAAACAAGCCCTGAGGAGTACCAGTCCCTCTCAAAAACAATCCAGAAAGCAGAAGTGGATGTAAAAGCCATATTAGGTGAGTCTCGGATTACTGTTGATGAACTGTATCATCTTGCTAAAGATGATGTGATTCGGTTAGATCAGTTAATTGAGGATCCTATGAAAATTAAAGTTGATGAAGAAGTTAAATTCCTAGCACAGCCTGGACAGGTGAAAAAGAAAGTAGCTGTCCAAATATTAGACGAATACCGAGGGGGGGACGACGATGATGAGTGATGATATGCTTTCACAGGATGAAATTGATGCCCTGTTAAATGGAACAGCCGATACGGGCGGTTCAAACGATGACCAACCATCTAATGACGAGTATTTAACTTCTTTAGAACAAGATGCACTAGGGGAGATCGGAAATATTTCGTTTGGAAGCTCTGCTACAGCACTATCGAGTCTGTTAATGCAAAAGGTGGATATAACGACGCCGTCGATTTCAATTATAAAGAGGTCAAATCTAGCGGATGAATTTCCTGAACCGAATGTAGCCATTCAAGTCGAATATACAGAAGGATTCTCAGGAATGAATCTGTTAGTGATTCAACAAAGTGATGCTGCTATTATTGCGGATTTGATGCTTGGAGGGGATGGGACATCACCATCTGAAGAAATGAATGAAATTCATTTGAGCGCTGTACAAGAAGCCATGAATCAAATGATGGGTTCAGCAGCCACGAGCATGTCGACAGTCTTTAATAAACGAGTGGATATTTCTCCACCAAGTATTGATTTATTGCATGTAAAAGAAGGAGAAGGAACAGAGCAAATTCCAGATGAAGATCTTGTGAATGTTAGTTTCCAACTTAAAGTTGGGGAGTTAATTGATTCAAAGATTATGCAAGTCTTGCCGATCGAATTTGCTAAAGACCTTGTGGACCAACTGTTGAATCCTCCTTCAGGTGATGAAGAACTGTTACAAGAAGCAGAACCACAGCAAGAGCCAAAACAAAATGCGGAAAGAGTAGAAAGTGATCAAGCAGCGCAACAAGATCATACTGCCTCGGCAAGAACAGAACCTTCTCAAGTACAGCACAATGTGGCCCCATCACAGGAACCGGCTCAACCTCGAGAAACGCAATACATGGGGGGCATGAGAGAAGAAGATTCAAGCCAGGTTCAACAAGCCGTATTTAGTCAATTTGAGCCTCCATCTTTGCAGGATCAGGAAAAGCGTAATTTAGATATGCTGATGGATATTCCGCTTAAAGTAACAGTGGAACTTGGGCGTACAAAACGAACGATTAAAGACATCTTGGAACTATCTTCAGGTTCGATTGTAGAGCTTGATAAATTAGCAGGGGAACCTGTAGATATTCTTGTGAATGATAAACCCATTGCACAAGGAGAAGTGGTTGTGATTGACGAAAACTTTGGGGTTCGTGTTACAGAAATACTTAGCCAGCAAGAACGGCTGAAAAAATTACAATAGATTGTTACTAGGAGGATATGTATGGCTAGCAAAATTTTAATTGTAGACGATGCAGCATTTATGAGAATGATGATCAAGGATATTTTAACAAAGAACGGGTTTGACGTTGTGGGTGAAGCTCAAGACGGAAGTGAAGCTGTCGATAAGTATAAAGAATTACAGCCAGACCTTGTCACTATGGATATTACAATGCCTGAAATGGATGGGATTAGTGCACTAAAAGAAATTAAAGGCCTTAACGGGGATGCCAAGATTATTATGTGTTCCGCAATGGGGCAACAAGCGATGGTCATAGATGCCATACAAGCGGGAGCGAAAGACTTCATTGTGAAACCATTTCAAGCAGACCGAGTGCTTGAGGCTATAAATAAGGCTTTAGCATAAAAGGGAGGAACTATGAGTAAGCAGTTATTCATATGGGTGAGCGCCCTCATCATCATAACGGCTTTTTGGCCATCATCAACGACTATTTCTGCACAACCAAGTGTAGAAACTTGCTTAGAAAATCCGGCCCTTGAAGGATGTGGGGATTATGGTTCATCTAAAGATGTTGAAGAAGAGGAACAATCTATCCCCTCTTCTTCGCCTGCTTCTTCTGAAGGGTCGATGCTGTTAGATTTGATTAAACTCATATTGGCTCTAGCCTTTATTATCTTTTTAATTTATATACTTTTAAAGTTTATGAATAAGCGAAACAAAAGCATTCATCCTTCAAAAGCGATGGAGAATCTTGGGGGAGTCCCTCTTGGACAGAACAAATCATTGCAAATTGTTCGCATAGGACAACAAGTATATGCAGTTGGAGTAGGAGAAAATGTTGAATTAGTTACAGAGATCAAGGATGAGCACACAATAAACGAGTTGACGAAGAAGAAAGAGCCGGACGTTCAGAGCTTTTCTCCATCCTTTATTAAACAATTATTGCCTCAAAAAAAGGCTTCTGGTAAGGATGAAGAAAAATCATATAACGATCAATCGTTTCAAAAATTATTTCAAACTGAACTATCTTCTTTAAAGGAGCGAAGGAAGCAGCTTGTAGAAGCGGAAAAGAGAAAGAAAGAGGATTCAAATGAATGAATTTATTAATCTATTTGCAGACTCAGATCCAACAAACGTAGCAACATCTGTAAAACTTCTGTTGGTGCTAACCGTCTTATCCATTGCTCCTGGAATTTTAGTTTTGATGACAAGTTTTACGCGAATTATTATTGTTTTGTCATTCGTTCGTACGTCCCTTGCCACACAACAGATGCCTCCAAATCAGGTATTAGTGGGTCTTGCATTGTTTTTGTCATTTTTTGTAATGGCGCCTACCCTTCAAGAAGTAAATGAAGAGGCCCTTACCCCTTTGTTCAATGAGGAGATCTCATTAGAGGAAGCTTACGAGAATGCCAGTGTACCTATGAAGTCATTCATGGCTAAACATACAAGAGAGAAAGATCTTGCCTTGTTTATGAATTATGCTCAAATGGAGAAGCCAGAGACTGTTCAGGACATACCGTTAACAACGATGGTTCCGGCCTTTGCTATTAGCGAGTTAAAGACGGCGTTTCAGATGGGGTTTATGATTTTTGTTCCCTTTCTTGTAATTGATATGGCTGTAGCAAGTATTCTCATGTCAATGGGGATGATGATGTTGCCTCCTGTCATGATCTCACTTCCATTTAAGATCCTGCTTTTTGTTCTTGTGGATGGTTGGTACTTGATTATGCAGTCGCTACTAGAAGGTTTTTAACAACAGGAGGAGATCTTAAATGAATAGTCAGTTCGTTATATCACTAGCTGAGAAAGGCGTCGTAACCGTCTTAACGATAACAGGTCCATTGCTTATATTAGCTTTATCAGTAGGGTTACTTGTTTCCATCTTCCAGGCAACAACTCAGATTCAAGAACAGACCCTTGCCTTTATCCCTAAAATAGTGGCTGTGATGGGTGGCCTTGTCTTCTTTGGACCTTGGATGTTAACGAGAATGGTGGAATTTACAGCCACAATCTTTGAGAACTTAAATCAGTTTGTAGGGTAGGTATGATTAGTTTAATTGACCTTTCCAAAGTGCCTGGACTTTTATTAATCTTTATGCGAGTCACCGCGTTCTTTGTTACGCTGCCGCTATTTTCATACCGAAACATGCCTACTCAGCATAAAATAGGATTTAGTGCATTTTTAGCTCTTTTAATGTATTTCACAATCGATGTGCCTGTGATTCTTCTTGATGAGACATTTATCCTGCTTATTCTAAAAGAGGCTCTGGTAGGGTTGCTAGTAGGTTTTATAGCTTACTTGATTTTAGCAGCCATTCAAATTGCAGGAGGTTTTATCGATTTTCAAATGGGTTTTGCTATTGCGAATGTCATTGACCCTCAAACTGGCGTGCAAAGTCCGTTAATTGGTCAATACCTTTATACATTTACATTGTTATTTTTACTCGCAGTAAATGGTCACCACCTTTTAATTGATGGGGTTTTTTACAGTTACGAGGTGATCCCTATGAACCAGGTTTCGATTCCTTTTGGAGAAGGTTCCATTGCAGAGTTTGTGGTCTTTACCTTTAATAAAATGTTTATCGTAGCCTTTCAAATGGCGATGCCTGTTGTGGGTTGTTTGTTTTTGGTTGATGTGGCTTTAGGGATCATAGCCAGAACAGTGCCTCAGCTAAATGTATTTGTTGTTGGGTTACCGCTTAAAATCTTTGTGAGTTTCGTGGTTATTATTATATCGTTTGGAATGTTCTCGATACTTGTAGAGAATTTATTTGAATTCATGCTTGTCACGATGAGAGATCTAATGTCACTGATGGGAGGGGCTTAAATGGTGAACAAATTACGGTTGGATCTTCAGTATTTCTCTGGAGAAAAGACTGAGAAAGCAACACCTAAAAAGCGTGAGGACTCCCGGAAGAAAGGACAAGTTGCAAAAAGCCAGGATGTGAACACGGCTATATTGCTCTTTACGGTTTTTTTAGTGATGTTAGTCATTGGTGGTTTTTTAAGAGATCGGTTTACGCGTTTGTACAGGCATACTTTTCAAGAATACATAACATGGGAAGTCACAGAGCAAACTGTTCATCAAATGTTACTACAAGTAACAATGGAGATGGCCATTACAGTAGCTCCACTTATGGGGGCGGCAATCGTGGCGGGGCTTGCAGCGAATTATTTGCAAATTGGGTTCTTATTTACCGGAGAACCATTGAAGATGGATTTAAAGAAGTTAAACCCCATACAAGGAGCAAAAAAGATCTTCGCAGCACGAGCACTGGTTGAATTGTTGAAGTCTTTGTTGAAGATTGGCTTTATAGGTACAGTTACATTTACGGTGTTATGGATCAGACGGGGCGATTTATTAGAAATGTCTCAAAAAAGTGTGGAGAGTGCTGTTAGTTTTTTCGGGCAAACCACTGTCATAATGGGACTGGCTGCTTCTCTATTACTGCTTTTGTTATCAAGTATTGATTACATTTACCAGCGGTATGATTACGAGAAAAATATTCGAATGTCCAAGCAAGATTTGAAAGATGAGCACAAAAATATTGAAGGGGATCCTCAAATTAAATCCAAGATTAAAGAACGTCAACGACAGATGTCACAGCAGCGAATGATGAGTGAAGTGCCGGAAGCGGATGTAGTTATTACAAACCCCACCCACTTTGCCATTGCGATAAAATACGATGAGGACAAGGCACAAGCCCCTTATGTTGTTGCTAAGGGTGTCGATTATGTTGCTTTAAAGATAAAAGAAATTGCCAAAGCGCATGACGTGACAACCGTTGAGAATCGACCGTTAGCAAGAGCATTATATGATCGATCTGAAATCGACCAACCTATTGGGGAAGAATTTTACCAAGCGGTTGCTGAAATTCTAGCTTACGTCTATAAACTGCAAAAGAAAGCGTAACAGTAGGGAGAGAAATTCATGGCCATAAGAGACTTATCGGTATTGGTTGGTGTTATCCTAATCATCGTCATGTTAGTGATTCCAATGCCACCTGTACTCTTAAGTATATTTATACTCATTAATATTACATTAGCTTTAATTGTCATTTTAGTGGCAATGAATACAACAGAAGCGTTACAGTTTTCTATATTTCCATCCCTCCTATTATTACTGACGTTATTCAGGTTGGGATTAAACGTATCCACGACTCGTTCCATCTTAGCGAACGCAGAAGCTGGAGGAGTGGTTTCAACGTTTGGAACATTTGTAACCGGCAATAGTGCCCTTGTTGGTTTTGTCATTTTTGCCATTCTAGTCATTATTCAGTTTCTTGTCATTACAAAAGGGGCTGAGCGTGTATCAGAAGTGGCTGCAAGATTTACATTAGACGCCATGCCAGGTAAGCAAATGAGTATCGATGCTGATTTAAATGCAGGTTTAATTTCTGAACAACAAGCTAAAATGCGAAGAGAAAAAATTGAAAATGAAGCAGATTTCTACGGTGCAATGGATGGTGCTAGTAAGTTCGTAAAAGGGGACGCCATTGCAGGTATCATAATCGTTTTAATTAATATTATTTTTGGACTTATTATCGGGATGACTCAAAAAGGGTACGGATTCTCTGAAGCTATTGATACATACATGAGGCTAACAGTTGGAGATGGATTAGTCAGCCAAATTCCGGCCTTACTTATTTCCACTGCCACAGGTATTGTAGTTACACGAGTTGCATCTGAAGGAAATCTCGGAACAGACGTCTCCACCCAGCTATTAAGATATCCAAAACTTCTATACATTGCAGCAGCAACGATCTTTATGCTTGGTTTGACACCAATTCCAATACTGATCACGACTTTTATAGCAGGTGTTTTAGCATTCGGAGGTTACTGGTTATCGAGGGATGTAGCGTTAGACCAAGAACCTGATCCTGAAGAAGAAACAGAACAAGAAAGTTCTGATATGAAGTCTCCGGAGAACGTTGTGAGTTTGATCTCTACCGACCCTATTGAATTTGAATTTGGGTACGCGTTAATCCCTCTTGCAGATACGAATCAAGGCGGGGATTTACTGGATCGAATTGTTATGATCCGTCGTCAACTTGCCATTGAATTAGGGCTCGTTATCCCTGTTGTGAGGATAAGAGATAATATTCAGTTAAATCCAAATGAGTACCGTTTGAAAATCAAAGGAAACGAGGTAGCAAAAGGGGAGCTTCTCCTTGATCATTACTTGGCTATGAGCCCAGGCGTTGAAGAAGATAGTGTAGAAGGTATTGATACTCAAGAACCTGCATTCGGTTTGCCTGCAAAATGGATAGCTGAAGAGGTTAAAGAAGATGCGGAGATGTTTGGTTATACTGTTGTAGATCCTCCTTCTGTGGTGTCCACCCATATAACCGAAGTCATAAAGCAGTATGCCCATCAACTATTAGGAAGACAAGAAACGAAACAGCTCATCGATCATTTGAAGGAATCTTACCCGATTTTAGTAGATGAGGTCACGCCTGAACCTCTCTCTGTTGGTGAGGTCCAAAAAGTGCTTGGGAAGTTACTACGTGAGAACGTTTCGATTAAAAACTTACCTGTTATTTTTGAAACGCTCGCAGACTTTGGGAAAATGACGAATGATACAGAGCTTCTTGCTGAATACGCCAGACAATCATTAGCGACCCAAATTACACATCAATATTCAGCAGGTCAAAATGGACTGAAAGTCATTACCGTTTCAGGAAGAGTAGAAAAGACAATAGCTGAACATGTTCAACAAACAGAACATGGCAGCTACCTTGCGCTAGACCCAGAAACACAACAACAAATTGTTCAGTCTGTAGCAAGCCAGGTTGAACAACTCTCCTTGCAGGAAGAAACGCCAATAGTATTGTGTTCACCTGCCACAAGAATGTATGTGAAACAACTATTAGAACGCTTCTTGCCTCAAGTTGCGGTTCTGTCATATAACGAATTAGAACCAAGTATAGAGGTACAAAGTGTTGGGGAGGTGAACGTAGCATGAAGGTAAAGAAATACCGGGCACCCACTATGCCTGAGGTCATGAAAAAGGTCCGGAATGAGTTAGGAACAGATGCGGTGATCTTGAATTCTAAAGAAGTTCACGAAGGCGGCTTCCTGGGAATGTTTAAGAAGAAATCTATTGAGGTGGTTGCGGCTATTGACCCTGAACCAAAGCGAACTCAACAAAACCATGCCGCACCAACTACAGAAAAGATAAACAAAGAAGTTTCGGAGTCGAAACAAATCAAGCCGAGCCAGAATGTGTATGAAGAATTGCAAGAATTGAAGAAATTAATGAAAAATCAACCAACGAATAGTTCTGTTTTGTATCCTGGGGTTCTTCATAAGCTTTACACTCACCTAATCAATCACGAAGTATCAGAGCATATAGCCAAGCGTCTGATTGATCCGCTGGTAGAACATTACTACATTGCAAAGGGAGATATTGATCTTGAAACAGCTCGAGAGTGGCTAAAAGATCGTCTCTTTTCAGAACTTGAAGGAATTCCATTTGGGGGAATTGATTTTAAGAAGAAATACATTCATCTTGTTGGGCCTACCGGTGTCGGGAAAACAACTTCTATTGCAAAAATTGCAGCGGATTGTGTTTTGAATCATCGAAAGAAAGTGGCCTTCATCACGACAGACACGTTCCGGATTGCTGCTATTGATCAATTGAAGACTTACGCAAAGATATTAGACGTACCAGTAGAGGTAGCTTATAACCTCAATGATTATAAGAATGCCAAAGAAAAATTTTCTGACTGCGATGTTGTGTTGGTTGATACGGCGGGACGAAACTTTAAAGATGAAAATTACGTCCGGGAATTAAAGGAAATAGTAGATTTCGAGGAAGAAGTAGAAACGTATCTTGTTTTATCGATAACGAGTAAAGCGAAAGATATTGAAGCGATCTATCAACAGTTTAACGGTGTTCCTATAAAGCGGCTAATCTTCACAAAAGTAGATGAAACAGCTCATTATGGAGCAATGATTAATATGATGATGAAATATCATATCGGGGCGGCTTATCTAACGGATGGACAGAATGTGCCAGACGACATTCGAGAAGCATCTCCTGAGCGAATAGTTTCTCGGTTCGTAGGAGGTCTTTCCGATGAATGATCAAGCATCCAACCTCCGTGAAAAGCTAAAACATATTCAGTCTTCAAATGAAGCGAAAACAATAGCGGTTACGAGTGGAAAAGGGGGCGTCGGTAAATCGAACTTCGCTCTTAACTTCGGCCTCTCGTTAGCCGATAAGGGAAAACGAGTGCTGTTATTTGATCTTGATATTGGCATGGGAAACATTGATATCCTAATGGGGCTGACTCCGAAAAGATCCATCGTAGACATGTTCGAAAACAATTTATCAATCTATGACATTATTGAAGAAGGACCTAAATCCCTTTCTTATATTGCGGGAGGGTCAGGGTTATCTACCATTTTTAATTTTCATGATGGGCGTATGGACTATTTCTTTGATCAATTAGAGAAGCTGATGCAAAGTTATGATTATATTCTTTTTGATATGGGTGCAGGGATTACCCGTGAAGGAGTTCACTTTATCCTTGCGAGTAACGAATGTATTGTCGTGACAACCCCAGAGCCCACTTCTTTAACGGATGCTTATGCCATGATGAAGCACATTGATCAAAGGACAAAGGAGCTACCGATTCGGGTTGTTGTCAATCGTTCTTTCTCTAAAAAATCCGGTCAGGAAACGCTTCACCGATTACAATCTGTAGCAGAGAAGTTTTTAGACCGTACTGTTTATCCCCTCGGGATTCTGCCAGATGACCGAACGGTAGTAAAAGCTGTCACAGCTCAAGTACCTTATACCATGTATAACGATAAAGCATCAGTGAGTAAAGCGTTGAAAGATATTGTTCATGATTATATCGGAGATGGAAGTTCGATCGCGCAACCAAAGCGTTCATTCTTATCCCGGCTAAAGCATTCTTTATTAGAAAGGTAGATCGAATATGAACACCATTCGAGTATTGGTTGTCGATGATTCTGCCTTTATGAGAAAAATGATTCGGGATATTCTCGAAGCAGATCATCGGATTACGGTAGTTGGAACAGCAAGGAACGGAGAAGACGGACTTCTTAAGGTACAACAGTTATCTCCGGACATCATAACACTCGATGTAGAAATGCCTAAAATGGATGGTCTAACCTGTTTAAAAGAGATAATGAAAAATCACCCACTTCCTGTGGTTATGTTATCTAGTATGACTAAAAGTGGTGGGGAGAGCACTTTAAAAGCTATGGAATACGGCGCAGTTGATTTTATTGAAAAGCCTTCTGGTGCCATTTCTTTAAACATAGAGTCCATAGCTGAACAAATTGTAGGGAAAGTCATAGCAGCTTCAAGGGCGAATTTAAGAGAGGTTCAAAAAGCGCAGCAACCTCCGGTAAAGACGATTCATCCAAATCGATTTGCTTATTCAAAAAGCAAGCAAGATTTAGTAGCGATAGGAACTTCCACAGGGGGGCCTCGTGCTCTACAGCAAGTTCTTACAGCGCTGCCAGGAAACTTCCCTGCACCGATTGTAATCGTTCAGCACATGCCTCCTGGATTTACTCAATCTCTTGCGCTTCGACTTAATCGTTTGTGTAAGATTTCGGTTAAAGAAGCTGAGCATCAAGAGGTCCTCAAACCTGGTGTTGCGTACATAGCTCCTGGAGACTACCACATGAATATTCAACAGCAACAAACGAATTTAACTATTCACCTAGATCAGGCAGAGGCTAATAAAGGTCACAGACCAGCAGTAGATGTACTGTTTAACTCTATTGCTCACTTGCAACCGCTTAGTATGATTGCGGTTGTTATGACTGGGATGGGTTCAGATGGAGCACTAGGTGTAGAGCGGTTAAAAGCATCTAGCCATGCTGTAACTGTGATCGCAGAGTCAGAAGAATCATCCATTGTATTTGGAATGCCTAAAGCAGCAATTCTAACTAATTTAGTGGATGAAATTGTACATGTAAATGAGATCAGCCTAGCCCTCATGAAAAGGATAGGCGGACATAAGGGGTGAAGGTTATATGGAAATGAGCCAATATTTAGAGGTTTTTATTGAAGAAAGCAAAGAGCATCTACAAACTGTGAATGATTCTCTGCTGAAGCTAGAGAAGAATCCAGAAGACTTAAGTATTGTCCAGGAGATTTTTCGGGCTGCTCATACATTAAAAGGTATGTCAGCTACAATGAATTATCAGGATTTAGCAAATCTAACCCATAAGATGGAAAATGTTTTAGACCTCATTCGAAATCATAAAATTCACGTAGACAGTGACTTATTAGATATTATTTTCGATGGTGTAGATGATTTAGAGGCCATGGTAGGTGATATCGCAAGTGGTGGTCAAGGAGAGCGGGATGTTAAGGAAGTTGTGGAAAAACTTGAACGAATCGAAAAAGGGGAAACCCCAACTTCGGTCCAAAAATCCGAGGCGGTTTCACAGATGGAAGAAAACCATTCACATGATCATCCAAATCAACTTATCTTGGATGAATTTCAACGGACGTTATTAATGGAATCTGCTGAACAAGGGTTCTCAAATTATGAAATTACCGTTACCTTAACACAGGATTGCATGTTGAAAGGCGCAAGGGTATACATGGTGTTTGAAGTGTTAGAACAAGTAGGGGAAGTGGCTCAATCAGCTCCTTCAGTTGATCAGTTAGAGGAAGAGAATTTCGATTTAGAATTTAAAGTTCTTCTACTTTCAACTCATGAGAAAGAAGATATTAAAGCTCGTATATTAAAAGTTTCAGAAATTGACACTGTTCATGTCGTACAAGTAACTGCTGAAGACTATGTAACTGCTAATTCAGCAGAATCAAAAGAATTAAATAATGTGTCCTCTGAGCAAGAGACAAAAGAGAGTATTGAAAATGCGTCTGTAGCAGTTGCTGTGAAGGAAAAGTCAACTACTTCCGAAGCCCAAAAAACGAACGAAAACACACCCCAAAAGGCGGCTCAAAGCAAAACCATACGGGTAAACATTGACCGGTTAGATGTGTTAATGAACTTATTTGAAGAGCTCGTAATTGATCGAGGGCGCTTAGAGCAAATTTCTACAGATTTAAACCATTCAGAACTTCAAGAAACAGTTGAGCGCATGTCCCGTATTTCTGGGGATCTACAGAATATTATCCTCAATATGCGTATGGTTCCTGTTGAACAAGTATTTAACCGATTCCCTCGAATGGTGCGTCAATTAGCAAGAGATTTAAATAAGAAGGTGAACCTCGTTGTCGAAGGAGCTGAAACAGAGCTTGATCGAACTGTTATTGACGAGATTGGAGACCCGCTCGTTCACTTAATCAGAAATTCTCTTGACCACGGCATTGAGACACCAGAAAGTCGTGTGGAAAAAGGAAAACCAGAGGAAGGGAACCTTAAACTCCAGGCTTATCATAGTGGTAACCACGTCTTCATAGAGATTTCTGATGATGGCGGAGGAATCAATAGGGATAAGGTTCTTCAAAAAGCAATGAATAATGGGCTTGTCACCGCCGAGCAGGCATCTAGTTTAACCGATCAGCAGGTCTTTGATTTTATTATGTCTAGCGGGTTCTCGACTGCTGATAAAATCTCGGACGTCTCAGGGCGAGGTGTTGGATTGGACGTTGTGAAGAACACAATTGAATCACTTGGTGGTTCTATAACCATTGATTCTGCACCTGATCAGGGTTCTGTTTTTTCTATTCAATTACCTCTGACGTTATCAATCATTTCCGTTATGTTGGTTGAGGTACAACAAGAAAAATACGCTGTTCCTCTCTCATCGATAATTGAAACGGCAATTGTAAAGAAAGAAGATATTATGCATGCTCATAATAAACAAGTAATTGACTTCAGAGGACGCGTGGTTCCTCTTGTGTCCCTTGAGGATGTGTTTGAAGTGCCTCAAGAAACTGAGAAGGGTGACTATTATTCAATCGTAATCGTACGTAAGGGAGAGAAGATGGCTGGGCTTGTTGTAGATTCGTTCATAGGGCAACAAGAGGTTGTTCTCAAATCGCTCGGAAACTATCTCCAGAACGTATTCGCCATTTCGGGAGCCACTATTCTTGGCGATGGTCAAGTTGCGCTTATTATCGATAGCAATGCACTTATTAAATAAGGGGGTAAAGGGCAATGGAAAATCATGCAGAAGACGTGAAAGTAATTGTGTTCCAATTACAAAATGAAGAATACGGAGTCCCTGTAGGACGAGTTGGTTCGATTGAAAGAATGATGCCGATTACACGTGTGCCACGGACTGTTTCTTTCGTAAAAGGTGTGATGAACCTAAGAGGGGTGGTCACACCCATTATAGATTTGCGGGAGCGCTTTGGTATTGAAGGTACTTCTTACGATGAGAGTACCAGAATTATTATCGTGCACCTTGATGATATGGAGGTTGGGCTTGTGGTGGATTCGGCTAATGATGTCATTGATATTCCAAGTGGAACCATTGAGCCTCCACCAGAAGTAGTTGGAACAGTAGATGCTGATTACATAAGCGGAGTGGCAAAGTTGGACCGCCGACTTCTGATTCTCTTAAATTTAGAAGAAGTGCTTTCTGAACAAGAAATAAGACAGTTGCAGTCTATTGAAGGTTAAAAGCAGATGAAATTTGAAGAACAATTTACTTCTTATCATTTAGATGTTTTAAAAGAAATCGGAAATATAGGGGCGGGTAATGCGGCCACATCCTTATCCAAACTACTGCAACGAAAAATTGACATGAAAGTACCATCTGTAAGAGTCGTAGGTTTTGATGAAGTTATGGATATAGTAGGAGGAGCGGAACGTACGATCGTTTCCGTTTTCCTTCGTATCGAAGGAGATGCTCCTGGGAATATGTTCTTTATCATGTCACCAGGCCAAGCCAGTCGCTTTGTGAGGCATATGACAGGGGAGCAGGAATTTGATTTTAACGCACCACCATATTCGGAATTGTCTCTATCATCCGTACAAGAATTAGGGAATATTTTATCAGGATCCTATTTATCTTCTATGTCAGATTTTACCCAGTTATCCCTTTACCCATCTGTGCCATCTATAGCAATTGACATGGTTGGCGCAGTACTTAGCTTCGGGTTACTAGAGCTGTCACAGGTTAGTGATTATGCCATTGTTATTGACACTACGTTTGTAGATGAAGAATATCAAGAGGAAGAAGTGAAAGGTCACTTTTTCTTGCTCCCTGATCCGGCTTCATTTGAAACGATTTTCGCATCTCTTGGAGTATCTTCTAATGAGTCGTGAACAGGTTGTGAAGGTGGGGATCGCTGACTTCAATGTAGTTCGCGAACCAAATGTGATTCGAACTTCTGGGTTAGGTTCATGTATAGGGGTAGTTATCTATGATTTACGAGCGAAATTAGCAGGTATGGCCCACATTATGCTCCCCGATTCGACGATGGCTAAGGGAGAACGTATGAAAGAGGCGAAATATGCGGATACAGCTATTCCGCTCTTAATGGAACTGTTGAAAGAAGAAGGAGGCCGTTCATTTAAAGCTAAGCTTGCAGGAGGGGCTCAAATGTTTCAGTTTTCAAACAATGATATGATGCGTATCGGTCCCCGTAATCTAGAAGCCGTGAAAAAACAGTTGAAATCGTGCAGCATTCCTGTTGTAGCAGAAGATTGCGGAGGAAGTAATGGACGTACGATAGAATTTGATCCTTCAAGTGGAATAATGCAAATTAGAACAGTAAATAAAGGTGTGACAGAAATTTGATGGTTGGTTCGATATTATGGAATCTCCTCTTTGCTATCCTAGGAGCAATACTTACTTTAAGCCTATCCTATTCAGGTCATACAACCTCAACTACTTCTATAAAAGTAGGGGTTGTTTTCTTGGTCTTCTATTTATTTATGTATCTTTTTAGAAGGGTAATGGGAATGGCCCTTGTATCCAATTCTAATGGATCAAAAGAAGAGGTGGCATTTGAAGATGCTACCGATGAAACGTTACAGGAAACAAGCGAAAGGGAAGAAGGAAAGCAGGGTGAACAATCAGAAGACCAAATTAAGCAAACATCAGATATGGTGCGGGCTTTATTAAATGAAGAAGAATAAGAAGCAGCTATAAGAACAATGAGGAGGGTATCTATGACCAACAATTCGGCTCCTCAAGAAGAAATTCTATGGGAGCAATGGCACAATGAACGAGATGTAGAGGCTGGCGATGAGCTTGTAAAGAGATATATGCACCTTGTCATGTATCATGTGCAACGAATTGCTGCTCATCTACCTCAAAGTGTCAGTAAAGAAGATATCAGGAGTTTAGGATTAATCGGACTTTATGATGCGCTTGAAAAATTTGATGTCACTCGTGATTTAAAATTTGATACGTATGCTTCTTTTCGGGTTAGAGGTGCCATTATGGATGGACTTCGAAAAGAAGATTGGCTGCCTCGTTCCATCCGTGATAAATCGAAGAGGATTGAGCAAGCGGCAGATCAATTAGAGCAGCAGCTTCAAAGAGAAGCAACTTCAAAAGAGGTGGCAGATAGGTTAGGGGTATCCGAACAGGAAGTAGATTCTGTAATGAAAGATACCGTGTTTGCGAATCTTTTATCTATTGAAGAGAAGCCAAAAGATACAAAAGATGAGCATAAAGAGGGTATAGGATACTCCTTGCCCGATCAAAACACACCCACCCCCCATGATCAACTGGTTAAAGAGGAGAACTATCAGGATTTAGCTCAAGGGATCCAGCAATTAAATGAAAAAGAACAACTAGTAGTGAGCTTGTTTTATCAAGAAGAGCTAACGCTAACAGAGATCGGTCATGTTATGAGCTTAACTACATCACGAATCTCGCAAATCCATGCACGTGCATTATTTAAGCTAAGAAATGTGCTGAAAGATACGATAAGCATGTAAGATGGGGGTGAGTAAATGGGGATCATTGAAGGTTTTTCAGATTATTTTGGGGTGCAAATCACCCCTGACAAAATGTCGGCCACTCTTTTATTGAAAAAGGCATATCATACAGAACTCTCTTTCTCAAAAGACGATCTGTTAGAAACTTTATTAGAATATGGAGTTCGTTCTGGCTTGAGAGAAGACCATCTCCAGCTTGTTGTTTCAGGTGCTGAAGAGGTGGCGTTTCCTCTTGTGGTAGCAGCAGGGACCCCCTCTGAAGATGGAGTGGACGGGAGGGTCCAATATGAAAAGGAACTTTCTCGTTCTTTCTCCTATGAAGGAAAAAGCAATGTGAACTTTCGAGATGTAATCAGAATACCATCGGTTCACGCTGGTGATCCCTTGCTTACTATAACTCAACCAACGGATGGACGTTCTGGGATGACCATAACAGGTGAAGAGGTGCCTCCTAAACCCGGGCGTTCCGTTGTTCTCCGTCCGGGTCAAAATGTCGAATGGAACAAGAGAGAACAAAGGATGTACGCTACATCCGATGGCCAAATTTCCGTAGGAGACAGAAGTGTTCATGTCTATCCTCTATATGAAGTTCCTGGGGATGTTACGATGAGAACAGGGAATATTGATTTTGTAGGTAGCGTGTCGATACGTGGAAATGTACCAACAGGGTATTCCATTAAAGCGACAGGAGATGTGACCATTACGGGACTTTTAGAAGGTTCAAGCGTTGAAGCCGGAGGATCTGTATATATATCTGAAGGCATAGCTGGTCATGGGAAGGGATGGGTACAAGCAGGCACGGATGTGAAATGTGGATATATAAATCAGGGGAAGATTGAAGCATCGCGGGACGTGTTTGTTGAAAATTCGATTATACATAGTGAAGTCGTAGCAAGAAAACATATATATTGTCAAAAAGGTAATATCATAGGTGGTGCTCTATCTTCAGGGTCTTCGATTGAAGCCAAAGATGTAGGAAATAAAATGAATACCCCTACTTCTATTTATGTAGGTTCTAATAAAAAGCTTATAGAATTGCAACAAGAGCTTGAACAAGAGCAAGTTGGGTTAATGGACACCTTACATAAACTCTCGTTAATCGGAGACAAATTGCATGAGAAACAAGAGAAAACGGGATTAAGTGCAAAAGAGAGAATCACTCTCTTACGTCAACGTAACTCTTATGAACAAGCCTACAATAGATTGCAGCTGGTAAAAGAAGAATTAAAAGAGCTTGTTCCAGATTATGAGGGTGGGGAAGAAGCATACTTTATTACCCACGGTACACTATTTGCTAATGTGACCGTCTCCTTTGGGAAATACAAGCGAAAAGAAATCAGGAACTTTACCAATGTAAAATCTGTTTTTCATAATGGAGAAGTGTTGATACGCAGTATGGAGGAATAAAACAACAAGGGCTTTTAGTTAAGGGGGGACAACCATGACTACCTATTTACTGGTCATTAGTTTTTTATTACATGGTATTCTACTAGTGGCAATTGTACTTCTCTCCTTGAGAGTTTCAAAGGCAAAGGAAATCGAAAAGCGACAGGCTCAAGTTGCTAAAGAGATAGAAGACACCTTCACAGCATACTTGCTTGAAATAAAAGAGGAAAATGAGCGTCTACTGAATAAATTAGAAGAAAATGGTGAGAATGGGGAGAGGGTTCGGGTCCAAGAAGAACGTTACAATGCCCCTCAAGAAACGAAAAAGCAACAGGATCATCCAACCTCTGAACCAGTCACTTTCAAAGAAGCTGAGGAGGATTCGTTACCTGCGGAGATGCCAGTTGAATATAAACCACCCTTGCCAGAGGAACAAGTCGATTATCAACCTTCGATAGAGTCACGTATCCTACAAATGTATAAACAAGGGGCTACTGTGGAGCAAATTGCAAAGCGTTTAGACCGTGGCACAACAGAAATTGAACTTACGCTGAAATTTCAATTAAGAATGTCATAATTATTCTTGCTTGGAATGGTGTCGTATGATATATTTATTTTTGGTGTTAGTACACACGCTTGTCGATTCATGCGGGTGGTGCTCATGTAATGAGTTCCGTAATGAAGATGAGACAGGCGGAGGATAACAAATAACCATTAGGAGGAAACATCATGTCAGTAATTTCTATGAAACAGCTTTTAGAAGCTGGTGTTCATTTCGGACACCAAACTCGTCGTTGGAATCCAAAGATGAAAAAATACATCTTCACGGAGCGTAACGGCATTTACATCATCGACCTTCAGAAAACAGTTAAGAAGGTAGATGAAGCATTTAACTACGTTAAGGAAGTAGCGGCTAACGGCGGTAACGTCCTTTTCGTTGGTACTAAAAAGCAAGCACAAGAATCCGTTAAGGAAGAAGCAACTCGTGCTGGTCAGTACTACATCAACCAACGTTGGTTAGGTGGAACACTTACGAACTTCCAAACAATCCGTAAACGTATTGCTCGTCTTAAAGATATCGAGCGTATGGAAGAAGACGGTACATTCGACGTACTTCCTAAAAAAGAAGTTGTAGAACTTCTTAAAGAAAAAGAACGTCTTGTTAAATTCCTTGGCGGTATTAAAAATATGGAAAGTCTTCCGGACGTAATGTTCATTATCGACCCACGTAAAGAGCGCATCGCTGTAGCGGAAGCTCACAAATTAAACATTCCGATCGTTGGTATCGTTGACACTAACTGTGATCCAGACGAAATCGACTATGTTATCCCTGCGAACGATGACGCAATTCGCGCTGTTAAACTTCTTACTTCTAAGATGGCAGACGCTGTTCTTGAAGCTAAACAAGGTGAAGAAACTGAAGAAGTTCAAGCTGAAGAAGCAGAAACAGCTGCTGAATAAGGAAGGTTTGAAAGGTGATAAGAGGGATTAACCTTTTATCACCTTTTTTAAAGAAAACATAGGAATGGTATTCGTTCTTTAATGAGAAGCAGAGTGATTAGCGTTGCTTTTGCTTTTCTTTGAAACATAATATCGAACATTTAAGGAGGATTTTATAATGGCTGTAACAGCAAAACAGGTTAAAGAACTACGCGAACAAACGGGCGCGGGTATGATGGATTGTAAAAAAGCCCTTACTGAAACTGATGGTGATATGGAAAAAGCGGTTGAATGGTTACGCGAAAAAGGTATTTCTAAAGCTGCGAAGAAAGCAGATCGTATCGCTGCAGAAGGTTCTGCTTCCATCGAAGTAGACGGAAATACTGCTGTAATCTTTGAATTAAACGCTGAAACTGACTTCGTTACAAAGAACGATCAGTTCAAAGCAATGCTTTCTGAGCTAGGTCAGCATCTTGTGAAGCAACAACCAGCAACTGTTGAAGAAGCTCTTGAGCAACCACTTCACGGTGAAGGTGATTCTCTTCAAGATTACATCACTTCTCAGGTAGCAAAAATCGGAGAGAAAATTTCTCTTCGTCGTTTCGAAATCGTCACAAAAGGTGATAACGATGCATTCGGTGCTTACACTCACATGGGTGGTCGTATTGGTGTACTATCTGTTCTTGAAGGTACAACTGATGAAGCTGTAGCGAAAGATATTGCTATGCACGCAGCTGCTGTTAACCCTCGTTATGTAACTCGTGACGAAGTTCCTGAAGAGGAAATAAACGGCGAGCGTGAAGTGCTTAAGAAAGAGGCGCTTAACGAAGGTAAGCCTGAGCATATCGTAGAAAAAATGGTTGAAGGCCGTCTAAACAAATTCTACGAAGGTATTGTTCTTACTGAGCAAGCATTTGTTAAAGACCCAGACCAAAAAGTTAAGCAATATGTATCTGAAAAAGGTGCTTCCATTAAAGGCTTTGTACGTTACGAAGTAGGCGAAGGCATGGAGAAGAAAGAAGAAAACTTCGCTGAAGAAGTAATGAACCAAGTAAATAAATAAAAATATGATAGCTTAAGTGGAATAGGGGACACGTGGTGTTCCCTATTTTCAAAAGCTTACATAAATGTGATATGGAGGTTATTATGACAACAGCTCACTATCGTCGTGTTGTATTAAAGTTGAGTGGTGAAGCGTTAAGCGGTGAAGAAGGATACGGAATCGATCCTGCTGTTATTCAATCCGTGGCTCGCCAGGTTAAGGAAATTTCTGAGTTAGGTGTTGAAGTCGCAGTTGTTGTTGGTGGCGGAAACATTTGGCGTGGGAAAGTAGGCAGCGAAGTTGGCATGGATCGTGCGACAGCTGACTATATGGGGATGCTGGCTACTGTTATGAATTCTTTAGCCATGCAAGACAGTCTTGAGAATATTGGAATTCCTACACGCGTTCAAACGTCTATTGAAATGCGACAAGTAGCTGAACCATATATTCGCCGTAAGGCAATTCGTCATCTTGAGAAAAAACGAGTGGTCATTTTTGCTGCTGGTACAGGAAATCCGTATTTCTCTACCGATACTACCGCGGCATTGCGTGCTGCTGAGATTGAAGCAGATGTCATCTTAATGGCTAAAAACAACGTAGACGGCGTTTATAATGATGATCCGAAGCAAAATAAAGATGCGAAAAAATACGAAGAGCTATCTTATCTTGATGTTCTAAATGAGGGATTAGGGGTTATGGATTCTACAGCCTCTTCCTTATGCATGGACAATGACATTCCACTTCTAGTATTCTCGATTACGGAAGAAGGAAATATTAAAAAAGCCGTTCTTGGCGATCAAATAGGAACTATTGTGAGGGGGAAATAACATGCCTAAAACAGTATTACAACAAACAAAAGAACAAATGGAAGAAGCCGTACGCGCCTTTACACGTCAATTAGCTACAGTTCGTGCAGGTCGTGCGAACCCATCCATCCTTGATGGTGTAAAAGTCGATTACTATGGTGCTGTTGTACCATTGAATCAATTAGCAACGATCTCTGCTCCAGAAGCACGTATGCTCGTTATCACTCCATTTGATAAGTCTTCAATCAGTGAGATTGAAAAAGCTATTCAAAAAGCTGATCTAGGTCTTTCGCCATCTAGTGATGGTAACATCGTGCGTATTAATATTCCGGCTCTTAACGAACAACGTCGTAAGGACCTTGTTAAAGTCGTGAAGAAATATACAGAAGAAGCAAAAGTCCAAGTCCGTAATGTGCGTCGTGATTCAAATGATCAACTGAAAAAGCTTGAAAAAGACGGTGACATTACAGAAGATGAACTGCGCAGCTATCAAGATGATGTTCAAAAAGAAACGGATAAAAACATCGGTGAGATTGATAAAGTTGCGAAGACTAAAGAAGAAGAAATCATGGAAGTTTAATGTGTTTCCTTGTACAATGAATGATGAACCCTCTTATTAGAAGGGGGTTTTTCATTTTTTAGCTAGTCAAGGTAGGCAAATGATTGGCTTTCGCTTCAAAGCGAAAGCCACATTTTTCTATACACATACTATTAACGCCCCGTAATGGAGGATCTCGTATGGTACTAAAACTTCCTTTTTTCAAGAAAAAGGCATCGTCAGAATCAATACAACTAGATCGTACTAATATTCCAAGGCACGTTGCCATTATTATGGACGGAAACGGAAGATGGGCAAAGAAGCGTGGACTACCACGGGTTGCTGGCCATAAAGAAGGAATGAACGTAGTAAAAAAAATCGTTCGACGGGCAACGGATTTAAATGTAGGCGTCCTCACTCTTTATGCGTTTTCTACAGAAAATTGGAAACGGCCTAAAAACGAAGTAGAATTTATTATGAAATTACCTGATGAGTTTCTCAATACATATTTACCAGAATTGATTGAGAATAATGTCAGAGTTCAGACCATAGGGCATATTGAAAAGCTTCCCCCACATACCAAAAAAGCTGTTGAAAATGCAAAAGATCAGACCAAACGTAATACTGGCCTCATTTTGAACTTTGCGCTTAACTATGGGGGCCGTGACGAAATTGTACAAGCGGTGCGTCAGGTAGCAAAAGATGTAATAGATGAAAATGAAGATCCTTCAATCATCTCAGAGGAGATGATTGAATCTCACCTTTACACACATACATTACCAGATCCTGACCTGCTCATTCGCACGAGTGGAGAACAACGCTTAAGCAATTACTTGTTATGGCAGCTTGCCTATGCTGAATTTTGGTTTACAGAAGTGTTATGGCCTGACTTTGATGAAGGTCAATTCGAAAAAGCTCTCCATGATTATCAGAAACGAAAGCGACGTTATGGAGGGGTATAAGGTGTTGAAATTGTTATGAAACAACGAATCGTTACGGCGATTATATTTGGCTTGTTAATCATTCCTATATTTTTCTTTGGTCAACTTCCGTTTGTGATCCTTATTTATGGGTTCGCAACAATTGGTCTTGCAGAATTAATGAGAATGAGACGAATTTCGCCTATCTCCTTTCCAGGAGTCATTTCGTTTGTCCATCTATGGGTACTATTAGCTCCTGAAGAGACATTCTCAGGGGTCGTAGATATGACAAAAGCAGAATTCACTCTACTAGCTGTGTTTATCTTGCTTGGGTACACAGTACTTGTGAAGAACAAATTCACATTTGATGAAACAGGGTTTTTACTGCTTTCTGCTGTGTATGTTGGAATGGGCTTTTACTATTTAATTGCGACAAGAAATGTAGAGGATTTTGGCGTTCACTATGTATTTTTTACATTGTTGCTAATCTGGGCAACCGATACAGGTGCTTTCTTTTTCGGGAAATTTTTGGGCAAACGAAAGTTATGGCCACAAATTAGTCCTAAGAAAACAATTGAAGGCTCTTTGGGAGGCATTTTGTTGGCCTGTGTGGTCGCTGTGGTGTTCCAACTACTCGTTCCACTCGACAAGTCTATGTTTGTTGTGATTGCCGGAGCGGTCCTCATAGCTGTGTTTGGTCAGATTGGAGATCTAGTTGAATCAGCTTATAAGCGCCATTATTCCGTTAAGGATTCAGGGAAGTTACTACCTGGACATGGAGGCGTGTTAGATCGTTTTGATAGCTTGATATTTGTGCTGCCCATTCTGCATTTTATCCAATTTATATCATAGGATTAAATTAGCATAGGAGCGTGTATGATGAAACATATTGCTTTACTAGGGGCTACTGGTTCAATCGGTATTCAAACGACTGATGTCATCCGTAACCACCCCGAAGAGTTTAATCTATTTGCGATGGCTTTTCGCCGGAATGTAGAAAAAGCTTTGCCATTAATAAGAGAATTTGATCCGGAGATTATAGTCGTTCAAAGTGAAGAAACAAAGGCTGAGCTTATCGAAGCAAACGTACAAGCTGACGTATTAGTAGGTTCTGTTGCCATGAAGGAGATTGCCACTCATGACCATGTAGATGTGTTAGTGAATGCTGTAATGGGAAGTGTGGGGCTAGAAGCAACCCTTGGAGCGATTGAGTCCCGTAAGCAAGTAGCGCTTGCGAATAAAGAAACGCTCGTAACAGCTGGACACTTAGTAATGGAAGCAGCCAAAAGAAACGGTGTCGATATCCTTCCTGTAGACAGCGAACATTCAGCGATTTATCAATGTTTAAATGGAGAGAACCATTCGGACATTCATAAGCTTACCCTCACGGCTTCAGGAGGGAGCTTCAGAGATAAGGCGAGGTCTGAGCTTGAGGGTGTTACCGTTGAGGACGCTCTTAATCATCCGAATTGGAGCATGGGCGCAAAAATTACAATTGATTCAGCAACAATGATGAATAAAGGGCTTGAAGTTATTGAAGCGCACTGGCTATTTGATATCCCTTATGACGATATTGATGTTATTCAGCATCGTGAAAGCGTCATTCACTCCATGGTTGAATTTAATGATAAAAGCGTAATGGCTCAATTAGGTACCCCGGATATGCGTGTGCCCATTCAGTACGCGCTGACTTATCCAAATCGACTTGAAATGAAAGATACGAAAACGTTAAACTTAGTAGAAATAGGCAAACTCCATTTTGAAGAAATGGACTTTGAACGTTTTCCATGTCTACGTATGGCCTATGAAGCTGGAAGAGCCGGAGGAACAATGCCTACTGTACTTAATGCGGCTAATGAGCAGGCGGTAGCGCTCTTTTTAGAAGGGGATATTGATTTCCTTAGGATTGAATCGCTGATCGAACGTGCACTCAGCGAACATGAGTTAATTGAAAGGCCTTCTCTTGAAACAATTGTAGAGGTTGATCAGGAAACACGAGCAAGAGTTAAATCTTACGTAAAATAAAAGGTAGGTGCTATTTTTGCCGACTATATTAGCATTTATATTCATGTTTGGATTGCTTGTTTTTGTACATGAACTAGGTCACTTGATATTTGCTAAGCGTGCAGGTATGTTAGCTCGTGAGTTTGCAATAGGATTTGGACCAAAGATCTTTTCATTCATGAAGAACGAAACGCTCTATACAATCCGATTATTACCTATTGGTGGGTATGTTCGCGTTGCAGGGGAAGACCCTGAAATTGTGGAATTAAAACCAGGACACCATATTGGGCTTGAATTCAGCCAAGCTGGTAAGGTAAACCGGATTATTGTGAATAACAAATCGAAATATCCTAATGCAAGAGTGATTGAGGTTGAACAAGCTGATTTAGATCATAAGCTTATGATTCAGGGTTATGAGATTGATGAAGATGAAAAACTCATTTTTGATGTTGAACCAGATGCTCTGTTTGTCATGGATGAGAAAGAAACTCAAATCGCTCCTTATGATCGCCAATTTGCATCGAAGACGGTTCCACAGCGGGCCATGCAGTTGTTTGCTGGGCCTATGATGAACTTCTTACTTGCGATTGTCATCTTCTATCTGCTCGCTATGATTCAAGGGGTCCCTTCTAATGACTCTACACTAGGTAAGTTAACAGAAGATGGTCCTGCTCAAGAAGCTGGGTTACAGCAGGGGGATAAAGTAGCTGCAGTTGGTGGTGAGAACGTTGGAACATGGGTTGAGTTTGTTGAAATTATTCAAGAAAAACCTAATGAAACGGTAGAACTATCCATTGTACGCGACGGAGAGAACTTAATGGTTCCTGTTAAGACAGGCGTAATGGAACGAAATGGTGAAGAAGTCGGAAAAATTGGTGTATTCCAACCCAAAGAAAAATCCATGACCACTCTCGCAACCTATGGTTTTACAAAAACATATGAAATCACTACAATGATTTTGACGAATCTAGGGCAACTGGTTACAGGTCAATTATCGATTGATCAGTTATCTGGACCCGTGGGAATTTACAATGCAACAGATGAAGTTGTGAGTATGAGCTGGGCTAATTACTTGCCATGGATCGCTATGTTAAGTATTAACCTTGGGATTATTAATTTGGTTCCTCTTCCAGCCCTCGATGGAGGACGCCTTCTATTCGTTGGTGTAGAAGCAGTAAGAGGGAAGCCAATTGAACCGCAGAAAGAAGCCATTGTCCATTTCATTGGTTTTGCACTTCTCATGTTACTCATGATTGTTGTAACATGGAATGATATTCAACGATTATTTTTATAAGTAAATAGAGAGACGAGGTGAATTAGGATGAAACAGAGTGAAATGCTCTTACCTACCCTACGTGAAAATCCTGCTGATGCAGAGATTAAAAGTCATCAATTATTAGTTCGTGCCGGTTTCATCCGAAAAGTAGCTTCTGGTATATATTCCTTTTTACCAGCAGGTACAAAAGTGCTACGAAAAGTAGAGGCAGTAGTTCGAGAAGAAATGGAAAATGCGGGCGCAATGGAAATGAATATGACAGCCCTTCAACCAGCTGAACACTGGAAAGAAACAGGGCGTTGGAATACATTCGGCCCTGAGTTAATGCGTATGCATGATCGCCACAATCGTGAATTTGCCCTTGGTGCTACTCATGAAGAAGAAGTAACAGCCATCATTCGCGATGAAGTGAAAAGTTATAAACAATTACCATTAACGGTTTATCAAATTCAATCAAAGTTCCGTGATGAAAAACGCCCTCGTTTTGGGTTACTTCGAGGAAGAGAATTCCTAATGAAGGATGCTTACTCTTTCCACAGCACACAAGAAAGTCTTGATCAGGCCTATGAGCGTATTTTTAGAGCTTATAAAAACATCTTCACACGTCTTGGATTAAACTTCCGTGCTGTTATAGCTGATTCTGGTGCCATGGGTGGTAAAGATACTCATGAATTTATGGTGCTATCAGAAGTTGGGGAAGATACAATTGCATATTCGGATCAAAGTAATTATGCGGCCAATATAGAAATGGCTCCTGTCGTAACTTCATATGAGCCGTCTTCTGAGCAACCAAAAGATCGGGAAAAGATAGCAACTCCTAATTGTAAGACAATGGCAGAAGCTGCGGAAGCTCTTGGACATTCTCTTGAAGAAGGAATTAAAGCGATTATGTTCAAGCTAGACGATGAAAAGTTAGTTATGGTTCTAACCCGCGGTGATCATGAAGTAAACGATGTGAAGTTAAAGAATCTATATGATGCTAGCTTAATTGATCTTGCTTCTGAAGAAGAAGTGAAAGCAGCCATTGGTGCTGGTTTTGGCTCATTAGGTCCTGTAGGCGCATCAGAAACAGTAGAGATCGTGGCTGACAATGCTGTGAAGAGTCTTGTAAATGCTACTTGTGGAGCTAATGAAGATGGTTTCCACTTTAAAAATGTCACACCAGGCCATGATTTTGAAGTGACTCATTATGCTGACCTTCGCTTTATACAAGAAGGAGATCCTTCTCCAGATGGTGAAGGCACAATTCAATTTGCCAAAGGAATTGAAGTGGGACACGTATTCAAGTTAGGCCAGTTTTACGCAGAGAAAATGGGAGCAAACTTCCTAGATGAGAACGGGAAGAACCAAACACTTATCATGGGTTGTTACGGTATTGGTGTATCTCGTACACTAGCCTCTATTGTTGAGCAGTATCATGATGATGCTGGGATTACTTGGCCAAAGCAAGTGGCTCCATATCACGTTCATCTTTTAGCCCTTAATGTGAAAAAAGACGAACAAAAAGAATTAGCTGAACGTCTTTATGCTACTCTAAAAGAGAAAGGCATTGAGGTTTTATATGATGATCGAAAAGAGCGTGCAGGTGTTAAATTTGCTGATAGCGACCTTATTGGTATACCACTTCGGATTACAGTAGGTAAACGTGCCGATGAAGGTGTCGTAGAAAGTAAAATTCGTGTAACAGGCGAACAAGCCGAGGTACACGAAAGTGAACTAGTTGAACATATTGAAGCACTATTAAAAGAATTGTAAGTGGAAAATAGGTACCTTCGTCAGCGAAGGTACCTCTCTTTGCTTATGAAGGGGAGGATATGTAGCATGGACCTTTCGCAATTAGAAAAAATGCAGTTGCTCCTAAAGCAAATCGAAATGCCAGAAGATCTTGTGAATGCCCATTTTCAAGATAGCAAGTTAACAAAACTATCCGTGCACAAACCAACAAAGGAATGGCACTTTTACTTTTATATTCCAACCGTGTTACCACCAGAGGTATACGCTGTGTTCACTTCGAAGTTGTATGAAGCTTTTCATCATATAGCTACGATTACATGGTCAATTGAAACAGGCGAAAAGAAATTAGATGAAGACAGCATTTGTGATTACTGGATGCACTTTGTTAAATCAATACCTGATCTATCTCCTGCCTATAAAGACCTCCTTCATGAACAGCGCCCAAAAATTGAAGGAAACAAATTGGTTTTGCATGCACGGAATGATGCTGAAGCTCATGCTTTAAAGCGTCGATTAAGTGAACCTTTCCAGGCGTTTTGTAATCGTGTAGGGGCTTCTCTGTATGTGTTAACGGTTGAAGTGAGTTCTTCTGAGGAAGCACTTGAGCAATTCAAACAACAGAAGAAACAAGAAGATAAAGACATTGTTCAAAAAGCGATTCAAGAAAAGGAACAACGTGCGAAAGATAAAGATGATGATGAAGTCCTTCATGATGGGCCACTTCTTATTGGTTATAACATTAAAGATGTTCCTGATAAGATTGAGTCTATTCAAGAAGAAGAAAATACGATGGTTATTCAAGGGTATGTGTTTGATGTAGAAATTCGAGAGCTACGCTCAGGTCGTCATTTACTAATGGCTAAAATGACCGACTACACAGACTCTATTCAAGTGAAAATGTTCTCACGTCGAGATGATGACGAAGAGAAATTCCAGCGCTTGAAAAAAGGAATGTGGATCAAAGCAAAAGGGCGAGTTCAAACAGACAACTACACAAATGAGCTAACGATGATGGGGTCTGACATTAATGAAGTAAAGCCAGTGGTTCGAAAAGATGAAGCTCCAGAAGGAGAAAAAAGAGTTGAACTCCATGCTCATACAACAATGAGTCAAATGGATTCTACCGTTTCTGCTTCTAGATTAATTGAGCAAGCAGCCAATTGGGGGCATAAAGCTATTGCTATAACAGATCACGCAGTCGTACAATCTTATCCTGAAGCCTATGGTGCTGGTAGCAAGCATGGAGTTAAGGTTCTTTATGGTTTAGAAGCGAATATTGTAGATGATGGTGTGCCGATTGCTTATGAAGAACAGGATCGTGATCTGGCAACAGATGAATACGTCGTTTTTGACGTTGAAACTACAGGGTTATCGGCTATTTATGATACTGTAATTGAACTAGCAGCGGTTAAGATTAAAGAAGGCGAGATCATTGATCGATTTGAATCCTTTGCTAACCCACATGAACCATTAAGCCAAACCACAACAGATTTAACAGGGATTACAGATGATATGGTTAAAGATGCCCCTGACCCTGATGAGGTATTTAAAGATTTTCATAAATGGATGGGTGATTCTATACTCGTAGCCCATAACGCAAGCTTTGACATGGGCTTTTTAAATGCTGGTTTGCAAAAAATCGGGTATGAGAAAGCTTCTAATCCTGTTATTGATACGTTAGAACTTGCACGTCTAGTTGTGCCACAGTTAAAAAATCACCGTCTTAATACCTTATGTAAACAGTTCGATATTGAACTTACGCAACACCACCGTGCCATCTATGATGCGGAAGCAACAGGGTATTTGTTATGGAAGCTGTTAAAAGAGGCGCAGAAAAAAGATATTCATAACCATATGGATTTAAACAAATTTATGGGGGAAGGAAATGCTTATCAGCGTTCTCGCCCATCCCATGCTATTCTTTTGGCTCAGAATCCTACGGGTCTTAAGAATATTTACAAACTTGTTTCCATGTCCCTTGTGAATTATTTCTACCGGGTACCCCGAATTCCTCGTTCTGTGCTAAAGAAATACCGTGAAGGAATTTTAATTGGTAGCGGTTGTGACAAGGGTGAAGTATTTGAAGCCATGATGCAGAAGTCACAGGATGAAGCAGAGAAAGTGGCTGAGTTTTATGACTATATTGAAGTGCAGCCGCCTTCAAACTACTATCATTTAATCGAGAAGGACCTTGTACGGAATGAAGCCCATTTATATGACATTTTAAAGAACTTAATCAATATGGCTGACCGCCTAGAAAAGCCCGTGGTAGCAACAGGCAATACCCATTACGTAGACCCTCACGAGAAGATTTACCGTAAAATCCTTATTGGGTCCCAAAGTGGTAATCCACTTAATCGACAGACGCAACCAGATGTTCATTTTAAAACCACAAATGAAATGCTTGATGACTTCTCCTTCTTAGATGAAGAAACAGCGAAGAGGGTGGTGGTAACCAACTCTCAGCACATAGCTGATTCAATTGAAGAGATCAAACCCGTAAAGGACGATTTGTATACTCCAAATATTGACGGGGCGAACGATGAAATGCGTGAAATGACGTATAACAAGGCTAGAAGTATTTACGGAGATCCAATACCTGAACTTGTCGAAAAACGTATCGAAAAAGAGCTCGATAGTATTATTGGTAACGGATTTGCGGTAATCTATTTGATTTCACAAAAACTTGTAACGAAATCCTTAGATGATGGGTACCTAGTCGGGTCTCGTGGTTCAGTAGGTTCATCATTCGTAGCTACGATGACAGATATTACGGAAGTAAATCCTTTGCCACCTCACTATGTGTGTACGGCTTGTCAGAAATCAGAATTCTTTACAGATGGTTCGGTTGGTTCAGGTTTTGATTTACCAGAGAAAGATTGTCCGGATTGCGAGATTCCATATAAGAAAGATGGACAAGACATTCCCTTTGAGACGTTCCTTGGATTTAAAGGAGATAAAGTACCTGATATTGACTTAAACTTCTCTGGTGAATATCAACCACGTGCACACAATTATACGAAAGTGCTGTTTGGTGAAGATAAGGTATTCCGTGCAGGTACAATTGGTACAGTAGCAGAGAAAACAGCGTACGGGTTTGTAAAAGGCTATGCAAGCGATCATGAGCTTCAGTATAAAAATGCAGAAGTAGATCGGTTAGTACAAGGATGCACTGGGGTTAAACGAACAACCGGACAGCACCCAGGGGGGATCATTGTTGTCCCTGATGACCAAGACATTTATGATTTTACGCCGATTCAGTATCCAGCAGACGATCAATCATCTGAATGGATGACGACACACTTTGACTTCCATTCTATTCACGATAATTTATTAAAGCTTGATATCCTAGGGCATGATGATCCTACAGTAATTCGTATGCTACAAGACTTGAGTGGGATTGACCCTAAGACGATTCCGACTGACGATGAAGAAGTGATGAAAATCTTTAGCGGACCACAGGTTTTAGGCGTTGAACCTGATCAAATTATGTGTAAGACAGGAACACTAGGTGTACCTGAATTTGGTACTCGCTTTGTGCGCCAAATGTTAGAGGATACGAAGCCATCTACCTTCGCAGAACTTGTCATTATTTCAGGTTTATCCCACGGAACGGATGTCTGGCTAAACAATGCCGATCAGCTTATTAGTGACGGAATCTGTACTCTTTCTGAAGTAATTGGGTGCCGTGATGATATTATGGTTTATTTGATGCACAAGGGACTAGAGGCCCCTACAGCCTTTACCATTATGGAGTTTGTTCGTAAGGGACGTGGCCTTAAACCTGAGTGGATTGAAGAAATGAAAAAACATGGTGTACCAGATTGGTATATTGAGTCTTGTAAAAAGATTAAATACATGTTCCCTAAAGCCCACGCTGCAGCCTATGTTCTTATGGCAGTACGCATTGCTTATTTCAAAGTTCACCATCCGATTTATTTTTATGCAGCTTATAACACTGTACGTGCGAGTGACTTTGACATCGATACAATGGTGAAAGGTTCTGAAGCGGTTCGAGCACGTATCAAAGAGATCAACGGAAAAGGTCTCGACGCTACACCGAAAGAAAAAAGTTTATTAACCGTTTTAGAACTTTCTCTTGAAATGCAAGAACGTGGATTCTCCTTCCAAAAGGTAGATCTATATCGTTCTGCAGCAAGCGAGTTTCTTGTAGATGGGGATACCCTCATCCCGCCATTTAACTCCATTGATGGATTAGGAACAAACGCAGCCATCAATATTGTTAAAGCGCGAGAAGACGGAGAATTCTTATCTAAAGAGGACCTCCGAGAGCGGAGTCGAATTTCGAAAACAGTCTTAGAGTACCTTGATGATCATGGGTGTTTACAAGGATTGCCGGATAAAAACCAGTTATCCCTGTTCTAAACGAGACTTGCTAAAATTTCGTGTGTGTGGTATATTTTTGTTGGTATGACAGAAGATACGTATGAGAGTAAAAGAGTGGGGCAACCCACTCTTTCGTATTACTTCCGAATTTGACCGCCGAACCAATTCCCTGCTGTCTCAGCAGGGAATTTTAGCGTATCGGCTTATCTGATTAGTATTCAAAAAGGAGGGAATTCCATTGGGAAGCCAGAATGTAACGGAAATCACTGAAGAACTCATTCAACCAATCCTTGAAGATATGAACCTTGAGCTCGTAGACATTGAGTTTGAACAAGAAGGGAAAAACTATTTTCTGCGAGTATATGTTGATAAAGAGGGTGGGGTTGATATTGAAGAATGCGGCCAGGTTAGTGAGCAATTAAGCGAAAAACTTGATGCTGAAGATCCCATTACCTTCCCTTACTTTTTAGAGGTATCATCACCTGGTGCTGAACGCCCGTTAAAGAAAAGAAAAGACTTTGAAAACCATGTAGGTCATAATGTGAATGTGAAAGTATATGAACATGTTGATGGTGAAAAAGAGTTTGAAGGACGTTTACTATCCTTTGAAAATGATACAGCTTCTGTAGAAGTAACAATCAAAACACGTAAGAAAACAATCGAAATACCGTTTGACAACATTGCAAAAGCAAGACTAGCTGTCAGTTTTAATTAAAGGGGGAAGAAACGGTGAGTAGTGAGCTTTTTGATGCCATTCATTACTTAGAGAAAGAAAAAGGGATAGATAAAGATCTTCTAATGGAAGCATTAGAAGCAGCCCTTATTTCAGCATATAAGAAGAATTTTAAATCAGCGACAAACGTTCGCGTTGATCTGGATGAAACAAGCGGTGGTATGCATGTATATGCCCGCAAAATTGTTGTAGATGAATCAATGGATCCACAACAAGAAATTTCTCTGGATGAAGCGAAAAAAATCGACCCAAACTACGATGTCGATGACGTAATTGAAATTGAAGTAACACCAAAAGACTTTGGTCGTATTGCAGCACAAGCTGCCAAACAGGTTGTAACTCAACGTGTGCGCGAAGCTGAACGCGGTGTTATCTTTAGTGAATATATTGATCGTGAAGAAGATGTGATGACAGGAATTATTCAACGTAAGGATGCGCGTTTTACGTACATTAACTTAGGAAAAGTTGAAGCTCGTCTTCCGGTAGGGGAACAGATGCCTACAGAGGAATATCATGTTCATGATCGTATAAAAGTATTTGTAACAAAAGTTGAAAACACCAATAAAGGTCCTCATATTTACGTTTCCCGTACTCACCCGGGTTTACTTAAGCGTTTATTTGAGATGGAAGTACCTGAGATTTATGATGGAACTGTAGAGATTAAATCTGTCTCTCGTGAAGCTGGAGATCGTTCTAAGATTTCCGTTCACGCACCTGACCCAGAAATCGATCCAGTTGGCTCTTGTGTGGGGCAGCGCGGACAAAGGGTACAAGCAATCGTAAATGAGCTAAAGGGCGAGAAAATTGATATTGTCCAGTGGTCAGAGGACCCAGTCGTATTTGTATCTAATGCTTTGAGCCCGGCAAAAGTTGTTGAGGTTCTTGTAAATGAAGAAGAAAAGGCAACAACAGTCGTTGTTCCAGATCACCAGCTGTCTCTAGCGATCGGAAAGCGTGGACAAAATGCGCGTCTTGCTGCTAAATTGACAGGATGGAAAATTGACATCAAGAGTGAATCGGACGCTGTAGAAGATGGCACGATTACACCTGGTGAACATCAAGAGGACACTTATTCTGAAGTAGACGAAGATCTATTTGAATAAGGAGGACTCGAAATGGCTAAGAACAAAAAAACACCATTAAGAAAATGCGTAGTTACCAAGGAAATGCTACCTAAACAACAGCTAATTCGTGTCGTAAGGAATAAAGACGGGGAAGTTTTTATCGATGAAACCGGAAAGAAGAACGGCCGAGGAGCTTATTTAACCAAGGATGCAGAAGTCATTCAGACCGCTCGAGAAAAAAGTATATTGTCCCACCATTTAAAAACAAAAGTTGACCAGGAACTTTATGATCAACTTTTAGAAATGGTACAAGAGGATTAGCATGAATCAGAAATTCCTCAATATGATTGGACTAGCATTTCGAGCCGGTAAATGCACTTTAGGTGAAGAAGCCATCGTTCGTGATATACAACGAAAACGAGCCTGCCTGGTTTTAATAGCTAACGATACGGGGATGAACACAAAAAAGAAGCTAAAAGATAAATGTAGCTTTTATAATATCCCTTTTCGTGAAGTCGTTGATCGGGACACATTATCTAGTGCAATAGGGAAATCAGGCAGAGTAGCCCTGGCTATTACCGATCGTGGTTTCGCTACGAAAATCACATCGATGCTCGATGAATCTATTCGGGGGTGAACGTATGACGAAAATGCGTGTTTATGAATATGCCAAAGAGAAAAATGTAACCAGTAAAGATGTATTAACGAAATTACAAAATATGAATATAGAGGTCACAAACCATATGTCAACTATTTCAGACGAAACAAAGACGCGTCTGGATGGTATGTATAATAAAGGTGAAAGTGACCAGAACCCTCAAGCAAAGGGAGCAGAAAAGAAACAAAATAACTCACAAGGTTCTGCCAAACCATCCAACAATCAAAAGGGTGGCGGTCAGAAAAAACGTGAGAAAGATCAGGATAATCGTATGAATAAAAACAATAAAAACAACAACAAAAAGCAAACCCAAAATAACAAGCGAAATAACCGTGGCGGTCAAAACCGTAATAATCAACAGCAACGCCCGCAAGCTAAGAAACCTCAGCTACCTGAGAAAATTACGTATACGGGTAGCCTTACAGTTGCAGAACTGGCAGAGAAACTATCAAGAGAATCATCTGAGATCATTAAGAAATTAATGTTATCAGGTGTAATGGCTACTAAAAACCAGGACTTAGATGCAGATACAATTGTGTTAATCTGTGACGAGTATGGTGTGAAGGCAGAAGAGGAAATTGTAGTAGACGAAACTGATTTCGAGAACTATATTTCTGATGATGATCCTGCTGATTTAATAGAACGCCCATCTGTTGTAACCATTATGGGACACGTTGACCACGGTAAAACAACGCTTCTTGATTCCATTCGTAAAACGAAAGTAACAGCAGGGGAAGCTGGAGGAATCACGCAGCACATTGGTGCTTACCAAGTAGAAGAAAATGATAAGAAAATTACGTTCCTTGATACCCCAGGTCACGCAGCATTCACAAGCATGCGTTCTCGCGGTGCTCAAGTAACGGACATTGCGATATTAGTAGTAGCAGCTGATGATGGCGTTATGCCTCAAACCATTGAAGCGATCAATCACGCTCAAGCTGCAGAAGTTCCAATCATCGTAGCAGTGAATAAGATGGATAAAGAAGGCGCAAATCCAGATCGCGTAAAACAGGAACTTATGGAACACAATTTAGTTCCTGAAGAGTACGGTGGAGAAACCATTTTTGTTCATCTTTCAGCTGTAAAAGGTGAAGGAATTGACGATCTTCTTGAGATGATTGTTCTAGTTTCAGAAGTTGAAGAATTAAAAGCAAACCCTAACCGTTTAGCAATGGGGACAGTAATTGAAGCAGAGCTTGATAAAGGTCGCGGTTCTGTTGCAACCTTATTAGTTCAAAACGGTACGTTAAATGTAGGAGACCCTATCGTAGTTGGAAATACGTTTGGACGTGTGCGTGCGATGGTAAATGATTTAGGACGTCGCGTAAAAATAGCTCCTCCTTCAACACCAGTTGAAATCACTGGACTTAATGGTGTACCACAAGCAGGAGATCGTTTCGTTGCATTTGATGATGAGAAGAAAGCGCGCCAAGTAGGTGAGGCACGTCAACAACGAATGATTGAAGAGAACCGTGGTGAGAAAGCAAAAGTTAGCCTTGATGATTTATTTGAACAAATTAAACAAGGTGATATGAAAGAAATTAATATTATCATTAAAGCAGACGTTCAAGGTTCTGCAGAAGCACTTGCTTCTTCCTTGCAACAAATTGATGTAGAGGGAGTAAAGGTTAAGATCATTCATACTGGTGTAGGTGCGATTACAGAATCAGATATTATCCTTGCATCTGCTTCAAACGCAATTGTCATTGGATTTAATGTACGTCCAGATGTTAATGCTAAGCGTACAGCAGAATCTGAGGATGTAGACATTCGCCTTCATCGCATTATCTATAAGGTAATGGAAGAGATCGAAAGCGCAATGAAGGGGCTTCTTGATCCTGAATTCGAAGAGAAAATTGTTGGTCAAGCTGAAGTCCGCGAAATCTTTAAGGTTTCTAAAGTTGGTACAATTGCCGGAAGTTACGTTACCGAAGGTGTTATTAAACGCGACGGTGGCGTTCGCCTTATTCGTGATGGTATTGTCCAATATGAAGGTGAAATTGACGCTCTAAAACGTTACAAAGATGATGCGAAAACAGTTCAAAAAGGGTATGAATGTGGTATCACTATCAAAAACTACAATGATATCCGTGAAGGTGACGTTATTGAAGCCTTTGAAATGCAGGAAATCGAACGCAAATGATTGCGTCTGTAGAGGTAGAATGTCTCATTTATGATGCTCATTCTTTAAAAGAAAAGCGTTCCGTTTTACGGCGTATTTTGACAAGAGCACATAATGAGTACAATGTTGCTGTAGCAGAATTGGATCATCAAGATGTTTGGCAACGAACTGGCCTTGGCTTTGTTACGGTTTCAAGTGACAAAGTCCAGGCTGAAAAGGAGATCAATCGAGTATTAGCCATGATTGACTCCTTCCCAGAAATTGAACGTACCACAACAAATTTGGAATGGTTGTAGCCCTCCCTCCGAACAAAGAGGTGAAAAAATGAGTGATTTAAGAGCAAACCGTGTCGGTGAACAAATGAAGAAAGAACTAGGGGATATTATTAGTCGGAAGATTAAAGATCCTCGCATTGGCTTTGTTACTGTCACAGAAGTAAAGGTAACAGGTGATTTGCAGCAAGCTAAAGTGTATATTTCTGTTTTAGGTGATGATAAGCAGAAACAGGATACCTTGATTGGTCTTGCCAAAGCGAAAGGGTTTATTCGTTCTGAAATCGGACGAAGAATACGCCTTCGCAAGACGCCTGAAATTATGTTTGAGTTTGATGAGGCTGTTGAGTACGGTAATCGTATCGAAACCATCTTACAAGACTTAAACGATACAAACGAATAAAGTCTTTTAGAGGGTGTCCCACAAGGGGGCTGCTTCCCAAAGAATGTGGATACCAAAGGAAATGATACGGTATCTATGTATAAGGGGAACTGTCCCTTTAAGGGAGACCCTTTTATTTGTTATAAACCTACATATTGAAAGAATACAGTAAGGGGGCGTTATAATGAATGGAATTATCCCTTTATGGAAACCAAAAGGCATGACATCTCATGATTGTGTAATGAAGATGAGAGGGATCTTACGCACAAAAAAGGTAGGTCATACAGGTACCCTTGACCCAGACGTTGAAGGAGTTCTGCCAATGTGTGTAGGCATGGCTACCAAAATATCGTCTTACGTTACAGAATCTGAAAAAGTCTACAAGGCTACAGTAACGATAGGGAAAGCAACAGAGACAGAAGACCAAACGGGGGCAGTGATTGAAGAAAGCGTTGTTGAAGACATACACCTTTCAGATATTAAAAATGTATTAAAATCTTTTACAGGAACGATTACTCAGATCCCTCCTATGTATTCAGCAGTTCGAGTTGATGGAAAACGCTTGTATGAATATGCAAGAGAAGGAATTGAAGTAGAAAGGCCTGAGAGGACGGTTCAGATCTACGATATAGCCCTCACATCAGATGAGGTTTCATACAACGATGGTACGGCTTCGTTTACCATTAACATCACATGTTCAAAAGGAACGTATATTCGCACACTTTGTGTGGATATTGGAAAAGCACTAGGGTATCCAGCTCACATGTCTTCTTTAGTTCGTACAGCTTCTGGTTCTTTTACGGCGAAGGAATCTTTCACTTTTGAACAAATTGAGCAATCGAGGGATGAAGGAAATCTTGATCAATTGTTTCAACCGTTAGAAAGAGGGATTAAACACCTAGGGCAATTACAGATAGAACAAGGTAAAGAAGATCAAGTTTATCACGGAATGGTTTTCCCTAAGCCTTCAAGATTGCCTGAAACAAATCCATTCGGTATGGTAAATGAGGAAGGTAAATTGCTGGCGATTTATCAAATACACCCAACGAAACCACATTTAATTAAGCCAGTGCGAGTATTTCAATACGAGTGAAACGTGTTAGGAAAAGAGGGTGAGAGGAAATGGAAATATTTGAACTACAACATCCCCACACACTACATCAGGATGATCTTCCTGATACCGTAATGGCTGTAGGGTATTTTGATGGGGTTCATCGTGGACATCAGGAGGTAATTCGCACAGCAAAGCAAATAGCCGATGAAACGGGTCGAACGAGTGCTGTTATGACTTTTCATCCTCATCCATCTGTTGTCTTAAAGAAAGAAACGCAGCATGTACAATATATAACTCCCTTGGAGGATAAAATAAAGGTTCTTGAAGATTTAGGTATCGATCGTGTCTATCTCGTAACCTTTAATAAAGATTTAGCAGGTTTGTTGCCTCAAGAATTTGTGAATCATTATTTTATCGGTCTGAATGTTTCTCATGTTGTAGCGGGCTTTGATTTTTCATACGGTAAGATGGGGAAAGGGACAATGGAAACTCTTCCTGCTCACGGAGGTGACGCCCTTTCTCAAACGGTTGTATCAAAAGTAACGGATCATAATAAAAAAATTAGTTCCACCCTGATCAGGCAATCCATTCGAGAGGGAAATATCGATCTAGCTAATGAACTTCTCGGGCGCCCTTACAGAGTTCGAGGTACAGTCATAACAGGTGACCAAAGGGGACGTACTATCGGCTTTCCTACAGCAAATCTTGATGTTTCTGAAGAATACCTATTGCCTAAGGTGGGCGTGTATGCTGTCAAGGTTGAGCATAGAGGTTCCTCCTATTTTGGAATGGCTAACATTGGATACAAACCAACTTTTCAAGATACAAAGGTTCTATCCGTTGAAATAAACCTCTTCGATTATGAGGGAGATTTATATGGAGATCAGCTAGAAGTCGAATGGCATGCTTTCATCCGGGATGAAGTTAAATTTAACGGTGTAGATCATCTAATTCATCAATTACAGAAAGATGAAGCTGAAATTCGTAACTTTTTTGCGTAGAATTATGGCTTTCCCTTGCATTTTTTCATGAAAACATGTACATTAATAGTTGTGCTGCATATGGCACAGGAACCATCGCTTGGCAAGTCGAAATCACCGACGCTTGCTAGGGGATTGGGGTTCGAAAACATTTTAGGAGGTGAATAGGATGGCTATCACACAAGAACGTAAGAATGAAATCATTAGTAAGTTCAAGACACATGATAACGATACTGGATCCGCTGAGGTTCAAATCGCTGTCCTTACTGAAAAGATTACAAAATTAAACGAGCATTTACGTACTCATAAGCAAGATCACCACTCTCGTCGTGGTCTTCTAAAAATGGTAGGTAAACGTCGTAACCTTTTAAACTATTTACGTAACAAAGATGTAACTCGTTACCGTGAATTAATTAAAGAACTAGGCCTACGTCGTTAAGTAGTAAAAAGCGGGATGATTTCCCGCTTTTTCTATAGCTAAAATTAATACATAAGAGGAATCTTATGCACAATAAGAATCAGAATATAAGATCGAGTATGAGAGGTGTTAACATACAAATGGCAGAAGAAAAACAAGTATTCTCCACTGAAATTGCTGGCCGTCCTTTACGTATTGAAATTGGAGAGTTAGCGAAACAAGCAAGTGGAGCATGTATGGTGCAATACGGAGACACATCTGTTTTAGCAACCGCAACAGGATCTAAAGAACCAAAAGACTTGCCGTTTTTCCCTCTTACTGTGAACTATGAAGAGAGATTATATGCTGTCGGTAAAATCCCAGGTGGCTTTATTAAGCGTGAAGGACGTCCTAGTGAGAAGGCAGTTCTTGCTTCTCGTCTAATTGACCGTCCAATCCGCCCGTTGTTCCCTGACGGCTTTCGTAATGAGGTTCAAGTTATTAGCACAGTAATGAGTGTGGATCAGGATTGTTCATCTGAAATGGCGGCTATGCTAGGTTCATCCCTTTCATTATCTATTTCAGATTTACCTTTCAATGGCCCAGTAGCTGGTGTAATTGTCGGGCGAGTTGATGGAGAGTTTATCATTAATCCAACAATTGAACAACAAGAAAATAGCGACATTCAGTTAACTGTAGCAGGAACAAAAGATGCAGTGAACATGGTAGAAGCAGGTGCAGACGAAGTACCTGAAGAGGTCATGTTAGAAGCAATTATGTTTGGTCATGAAGAGATTAAACGCCTTGTAGCTTTCCAAGAAGAAGTAATTGCTGCTGTTGGCAAAGAGAAGCGTGAAGTTACGTTATTCGAACTAGACGCGGATATTGTTGCAGAAGTAGAAGGAAAAGCAAAAGACGCTCTAATTAAAGCCATTCAAACAGAAGAAAAGCATGCGCGTGATGAAGCAATCACTGAAGTTAAAAACAATGTTATTGCTGAGTATGAAGAGTCAGAAGAAGAAAGTGAAAAATTAGGTCAAGTTAAATCTGTACTTGATAAAATTGTAAAAGAAGAAGTGCGCCGTTTAATCACGAAGGAAAAGGTACGTCCAGATGGCCGTAAACCAGAAGAGATTCGTCCTTTATCCTCTCGCGTTGGGATTCTTCCTCGTACACACGGTTCAGGGCTATTCACACGTGGACAAACTCAAGCACTAAGTATCTGTACATTGGGAGCATTAGGCGATGTGCAAATTCTTGATGGTCTTGATTTAGAGGAATCAAAACGATTCATGCACCATTATAACTTCCCACATTTTAGTGTAGGTGAAACAGGACCTATGCGTGGACCGGGACGTCGTGAAATTGGTCATGGTGCCCTCGGTGAACGTGCTCTTGAAAAAGTTGTACCTTCTGAAGAAGATTTCCCTTACACAGTACGCCTTGTTTCTGAAGTTCTAGAATCTAATGGTTCTACATCACAAGCAAGTATCTGTGCAAGTACCCTCGCGATGATGGATGCTGGTGTTCCGATCAAAGCACCTGTAGCAGGTATTGCAATGGGTCTTGTTAAATCTGGTGAGGATTATACTGTTCTTACTGATATTCAAGGTATGGAAGACTTCCTTGGAGATATGGACTTTAAAGTAGCAGGTACCGAAAAAGGTGTAACTGCTCTACAAATGGATATTAAGATTGAAGGACTATCTCGCTCTATCTTAGAAGATGCTCTTACACAAGCGAAAGCTGGGCGTAAAGAAATTCTTGATAGCATGATGGCTACAATCGAGCAACCAAGAGAAGAGCTTTCTGCATACGCTCCGAAAATCCTTACAATGGCTATTAAGCCTGATAAGATTCGTGACGTTATCGGACCAAGTGGTAAACAAATCAACAAGATTATCGAAGAGACAGGCGTTAAAATCGATATTGAACAAGACGGGAAAATCTTCATCTCTTCTACAGATGCAGAAGCAAACCGTAATGCAAAACAAATTATCGAAGACCTTGTTCGAGAAGTTGAAGTTGGCGAAATTTACTTGGGTACTGTTAAACGTATCGAGAAATTCGGTGCTTTCGTTGAACTATTTAAAGGGAAAGATGGATTAGTCCACATCTCTCAATTAGCTGAAGAACGTGTTGGAAAAGTAGAAGACGTTGTAGCTATTGGAGACCAGTTGAAGGTTAAGGTTAAAGAAATCGATAACCAGGGTCGCGTCAACCTTTCTCATAAAGACGTTCTAATTGAACAAAAGAAACAACAAGAAGCTACAGAGTAGTTTAGCAAAAAGGAGCTGGCAAGCCAGTTTCTTTTTTTATACATAAATAATTGATTCATTTATAATATAGGTTTTTGCAGTGAATTTGAAGAGTACTTTGACAGGGCATTTCTGGTAGTGTCTAGCTCCGGCGGGGAGGGCCTAGCGTCATAAGCAAGCTGACTACAGACCGCTACGCGTACTTCCGCCAGCTTGCTTATGCGTACGGCCCTTGGCACCCCGCCTGCGCTTTTCGGTTGATGTCTAGCTCCGGCTCCTAGCCCCTAGCGTCATAAGCAATCTGACTACAGTCCGCTACGCGTACTTCTGTCAGCTTGCTTATGCGTACGGGGCTAAGCAGTCGCCTGCGCTTTTCTGTTCTACCTTGTCCTTTCTCTACATAGGTTGTGGTAGAGGGGAGTGGTGGTGATGAGGCGGTTTGTGCCGATTGTGGTGTTTGTTTGTATGGTGCTTGTTTCTTATAAGGCGTTTGAGAATCCTTATTCCTCTTCTTATTTGATGAGCATGAAAAGTCAAGCAACACCTGTTTCGAATACAGATAATAAGCTCTATCAAGAAATTGAGGAGAAGGCTAAAGAATATGAAAAACCTGCTCAAAATGCAGTGATTCATCAAGTGTGGAAGAAGATGCCTGGACTTAATGGGATCGTGGTAGACGTGGAGAAATCTTATAAAAAGATGAAGAAAAAGGGGAAGTTTGTAGAAAAGGAACTGGTTTATAAACAAATAAAACCGGAAGTTTCTCTAGAGGATTTGCCTGCAGCTCCCATATTTAGAGGTCACCCAGATAAACATGTGGTTTCTTTAAATATTAACGTTTCATGGGGAGAGGAATATATTCCTGATATCTTAAACATACTGAAAAAGAATAATGTTAAAGCTACATTTTTTATAGAGGGGAAATGGGCGAATAAAAATGTAGACCTGGTCAAGATGATTAAAGATGAAGGTCATGAAATAGGCAATCATGCGTATAATCATCCAGATATGGCGAAAATCTCTTCTGAAGAAATTCAAAAGCAAATCAAACAAACAAATGATATTCTTCAAGCTATTACCGGAGAGAAGCCAAAGTGGTTTGCCCCCCCAAGCGGAAGCTGGACAGATGAGGTTGTTAAACATGCTGATGAGTTAGGGATGGAGACGATTCTATGGACCGTTGATACAATAGATTGGAAAAAACCAGCTCCAGAGGTAATGGTAAATAGGGTAATGAATAAATTAGAAGGCGGTTCATTTGTTTTAATGCATCCAACAACCTCGGTTCAAAGTGGATTAAACAACCTGATTTTGAAAATTAAACAAAAAGGCTATACAATAGATACAGTCAGCAGAATGTTAGATGAAGAGCGGTTACAGTAACGTTCCATCAAACAAGCGCTAAATTTAGGAGGATGACCTTTGGTAAAAAAATATACTTGCTCCAATGGACTAAGAATTGTATTGGAGGAAATCCCAAATGTCCGTTCTGTTACTATCGGAGTATGGGTGAAAACAGGATCAAGAAATGAAAATGAGCACAACAATGGGGTCTCCCATTTTATTGAACATATGTTCTTTAAGGGTACTAAAACGCGTTCTGCGCGTGATATAGCTGAGAGCTTCGATTCTATAGGTGGTCAAGTGAATGCATTCACTTCAAAGGAATACACGTGTTACTATGCGAAAGTGTTAGATACTCATGCTAAAAAAGCATTAGATATTTTATCTGATATGTTCTTTAATTCCACTTTCGACGAAACAGAAATGGATCGTGAGAAGAAAGTAGTTCTTGAAGAGATTAAGATGTATGAAGATACTCCGGATGACATTGTACATGATCTGTTAGCGCAAGCTACATACGGCAATCATCCGTTAGGATATCCAATCCTAGGTACGGAAGATACGCTAAAGTCGTTTGCACCGGAATCGCTGCGGTCTTATTTAGATCAGCAATATATCCCAGAAAATGTCGTTGTTTCTGTAGCAGGTAATGTGGATGAGTCTTTCTTTAAAGAAGTTGAGGATCACTTTGGCTCTTATCAAAGTAATCACACACCAGATCCATTTGAAAAGCCTGTCTTTCAAACGGGAGCGATTCGCCGTAAGAAAGACACAGAGCAAGCTCATCTTTGTCTGGGCTACGATGGTCTTCCAATTGGCGATGATCGCGTATTCAGTTTAGTTGTATTGAATAACGTTCTAGGCGGAAGTATGAGTTCTCGATTATTCCAGGAAGTACGGGAACAACGAGGCTTAGCTTATTCTATCTTTTCTTACCATAGTTCCCACGCGGACAGTGGGTTGTTAACGATTTATGGTGGCACAGGCAAAGACCAACTTGGCGTTCTTCAAGAAACTATTGACCAGACAGTAAATGAATTTATTCGTGATGGGTTAACGAATAAAGAGTTAGAAAATAGTAAAGAGCAATTAAAAGGTAGTATTATGCTTGGTCTTGAAAGTACAAACAGCCGAATGAGTCGAAATGGTAAGAATGAGCTCATGCTTGGTCGTCACCGAACATTAGATGAAATGGTCACACAAATTGACAGTGTAACTCATGATTCTGTGGATCACGTGCTAAAAGCTGTATTTAAAGGCCAACATTCATCTTCCATCATTTCACCGATTGAAGAATAGGTAGCTCATACCATGTTCCATATACACATACACATGTATAAAGGAGCGATGAAAATGAGATATCGTGAACTAAGTGGGAAAGAGATCGTAGACGTCAGACACGGTTCTAGGCTTGGCGTTTTAGGACAAACGGATCTAGAAATCGATCCAAACACCGGAAACATCCATTCCTTCATCATCCCCAATTATAAATGGTTTGGGATGAAGAAAGAAGGCGATGAGGTTAAACTTCGGTGGTCTGACATACAAAAAATCGGAGATGACATGATTATCATCGACCCAAAAGAGTAACACTCAAACATTAGATATATGTAAAGAACCACTCCTTGAGTTTTTATACTCAGGAGTGGTTTTTTATTTTTAAGGATCACTGAAAAGGCACTGACATTTTGGAAACAAAGATGTTTTACATAAGACATTCACCATTCGATTTCACCCCTCATAGGATAGGAGAGAATCACGAGATATAATTCCTTGCAAGGCGAGGTGAATGGAATGCTAACTGGATATACAATTGGAATTTTAGGTGGAGATGCGAGGCAATTAGAGGTAATTCGCAGGCTCAGTGAATGGGATGCGACCTTAATTCTAACAGGTTTCGATCAACTGGATCATGGATTTACGGGTGCCAAACAAGTCGATTTCGATGAAGTGGACCCGAGTAATCTTGATGCAGTCATTCTACCAGTGCCAGGAACAAATTCAGATGGGAAAATTGATACGATTTTTTCAAATCAATCCCTTTCATTAACTAAGGAATGGTTAATGAAGACACCTAAACATTGCTTAATCTTTACTGGGATAACAAATAAATATTTAACTGGTATTGCAGAAGAAACGAAGAGGACTTTAATTCCTTTATTTGATCGAAATGATGTTGCGATTTTTAACTCAATTCCCACTGTGGAAGGCACTATCATGATGGCCATCCAACATACGGACTTTACTATTCATTCTTCTAAAGTTACGGTCCTTGGGCTAGGAAGGGTCGGAATGAGTGTGGCAAGGGTGTTTGCTGCTCTTGGGGCTCATGTCAAGGTAGGTGCTAGAAAGTCTGAGGATCTTGCTCGTATATCCGAAATGGGACTCACTCCGTTTCCCATGAAGGACATCAAACAACATACGCAAGATAGCGATATTGTGATTAATACAATTCCAGCTCATGTTGTGACAGCGAGTGTCATACAAACCATGCCTACGCACACATTGATCATTGATTTGGCATCAAAACCTGGGGGGACAGATTTTCGCTATGCTGAAAAGCGAGGTGTAAAAGCCCTTTTGGCGCCTGGCTTACCTGGGATAGTGGCTCCAAAGACGGCAGGTAATATTTTGGCGAATGTGGTGACTCAGATTATTATAGAAAAATTAGGTGAAGGGAGTTCATAAAGTATGTCACTTAAGGGGAAAACAATTGGTTTTGGTTTAACGGGATCACATTGTACCTATTCAGAAGTTTTTCCGCAAATGCAAAAGCTGATGGATCTTGGGGCTACTGTGGTACCTGTTGTGTCTTATACAGTTCAAAAAACAGATACGTATTTCGGTGAAGCAGCTGAACACTTGAAGAAAATAGAGGAGATCACAGGAGAGAAATTGATTTCAACTATACCTGAGGCTGAGCCACTTGGTCCTAAGCGCCCTCTAGATTGTATGGTTATTGCTCCGTTAACCGGAAATTCTATGAGTAAAATGGCAAATGCTTTAACAGATAGTCCTGTACTCATGGCCGCAAAGGCTACACTGAGAAATCAAAGTCCTGTGGTATTAGCGATTTCCACCAATGACGCTTTAGGGTTGAATGGAGTCAATTTAATGAGGCTTATGGCAACAAAGAATATCTTCTTTGTACCGTATGGGCAGGATGATCCAGTAAAAAAACCAAATTCCATGGTAGCTCGTATGGATTCACTCGTGGAAACAATTGAAGCAGCACTGGAATATAAGCAGGTCCAACCTGTAATAATTGAAAGATCGTAATAGATTTAGGTATCTTGAGGATTTGAGGTTGTGGTAGAATATAAATTAATCTTTTTATAGATATAGAGAAAACGTAAGGACGAAGGGAGAACATACTATGGTCGAAACCAAAAAATATCATGTAGCAGTTGTCGGAGCAACAGGGGCAGTAGGAGAAAAGATGATCGAAACATTAGCCGATCGTAATTTCCCAATTGAAACCTTAACGTTGTTGTCATCTAAGCGCTCAGCTGGAAAACGTGTGCGCTTTCAAGATACAGAAATAACCGTGCAAGAAGCAACACCTGAGAGTTTTGAAGGAGTGGATATCGCTCTATTCTCAGCAGGCGGATCTATTTCAAAATCATTAGCACCTGAAGCGGTTAAAAGAGGAGCGGTTGTGGTTGATAACACAAGTGCTTATCGCATGGATCCAGATGTACCGCTTGTCGTACCAGAAGTGAATAATGAAGACATTGCTAATCACAATGGTATTATTGCGAACCCAAACTGTTCCACTATCCAAATGGTGGCAGCTCTTGAACCAATCCGTAATTTATACGGCTTAAATCGCGTTATTGTGTCGACCTATCAAGCAGTTTCTGGTGCTGGTAATCAGGCCAATGATGAATTGCGAGCTCAGTCAGAAGCTTATCTAAATGGTGAAGAAATGAAGGCTGAGATTTTACCAGTTGGCGGAGATGAGCATCATTATCCAATTGCCTTCAATGCCCTTCCTCAAATTGATAAATTTCAGGATAATGGATATACATTCGAAGAAATGAAAATGATTAATGAAACGAAGAAAATCATGCACATGAGTGAACTTCCAGTAGCGGCAACTTGTGTTCGACTTCCATTCTTTACTTCACACGCCGAAAGTGTTTATATTGAGGTAGATCAAAAGGATGTTACCGTTGAAGCGTTGAAAGAAGCAATTGCCAATGCGCCTGGATTGGTATTAGAAGATGATCCAACAAATCAAGTATACCCTACACCGCAAAGTGCTGAGGGCAAACGCGATGTATTTGTTGGGCGCATTCGCAAAGACTTAGATCAATCTCGTGGCTTCCATATGTGGGTTGTTTCTGATAACCTACTTAAGGGGGCAGCATGGAACTCTGTGCAGATTGCAGAGAGTTTAGTGAAAAATCAATGGCTAAACAAGTAAGCTAGACTCATGAGAAGGGCGGCAGAAAGCGAAGCAAAGCCACGTTGACTGCCGTCTTAAGCTTGTTGAGCCCTCATAAAACTTAAGAAAACACCTTTATATCGCTTTATGAAGCCATAAAAGGTGGTACAACAAGAATTAGTAAATTAGAGGTGTCCGTATGAAGATTTTAGTTCAAAAATTTGGAGGCACTTCGGTAAAGGATGAACAGAGTCGTGAAAAAGCGATTGCCCATGTTCAAAAGGCTCGGGCAGAAGGTTATAAAGTAGTCGTTGTTGTATCTGCGATGGGACGTAAAGGCGATCCTTATGCAACAGACAGTCTTTTAGAACTGATCGATTTTCCTCATACTCGTTCTTCAAAACGAGAACAAGACTTATTGACTTCTTGCGGGGAAGTCATCTCTTCAGTCGTATTCTCGAATGAGTTGCAAAATGTTGGCGTTAGTTCCGTTGCTTTAACCGGAGCTCAGGCTGGTTTTGTTACGAGCAATGACTTTACCGAAGCAAAAATCCGTGCAATGAACCCTGAGCGTATTACCCAAGAGCTTCAATACTCTGATGTCGTTGTGGTGGCAGGATTCCAGGGACAAACGGAATCAGGTGATATTACAACGATTGGCCGGGGAGGGAGCGATACATCCGCTGCAGCTCTTGGAGCGGCTCTTGAAGCTGAATATATTGATATCTTTACGGATGTAGAAGGGATTATGACAGCGGATCCAAGAATTGTGGAGACAGCAAGACCTTTAAAGGTCATGACTTATAACGAGATTGTAAATTTGGCTTATCAAGGAGCTAAAGTTATACACCCAAGGGCAGTCGAAATTGCTATGCAAGCGAAAGTACCAATTCGAGTTCGCTCTACCTATTCAGATGAATTTGGGACTCTTGTAACGCAATCGAGACATGATGGAAGAGGTAAGGACATTCCTGATCGTCCTGTAACAGGGATTGCACATCTGTCTGGTATTGCACAAATTAAAGTATTTGCTAAAGATGAGCCATACCAACTTCAGTCAGAGGTCTTTAAATCAATGGCTGAAGCAGGAATATCTGTAGACTTTATTAATATTTCTCCAAAAGGTGTCGTTTACACCATACCGGATGTTTATACGACCAAAGCTAGAGAAATATTAGAAGCATTAGGGTATGAGCCTGAAATTACCCACAACTGTGCCAAAGTTTCTACAGTAGGTGCAGGCATTACAGGGGTACCAGGTATTGCTGCAAGAATTGTTCACACCCTTACAACAGCCGGTGTTCAAATTTTACAATCAGCAGATAGTCATACTACCATATGGGTCCTTGTAAAAGAGGAGGACCTAAAAGAAGCGGTTAATGCTCTTCATAAAACATTTGAACTACAATTAAACGAATAATTAAGAAAGGAGCATTCGTTTATGAACTTTGGAAACATTATGACAGCCATGGTGACTCCTTTTGACAATCGTGGCAACCTAGATCTTGAGAAAACAACGCAGCTCGTCAACTACTTAATCGATAATGGCTCTGATGGTCTTGTAATCGCCGGGACAACAGGCGAATCACCCACACTAACGGCAGAAGAAAAAATTGCACTATGTAAACATGTTGTAAGCGTGGTAGACCATCGTGTTCCAGTCATTGCGGGTACTGGTAGCAACAATACACACGCTTCTATAGAGTTAACGAAAAAAGCAGAACAAACGGGCGTAGATGGAATTATGCTAGTAGCCCCTTATTACAACAAACCTAGCCAGGAAGGTCTTTACCAACACTTTAGCTCAATCGCTAAAGAAACCTCCCTTCCTGTAATGCTTTATAATATTCCTGGGCGTTCTGTTGTGAATATGGATGTAGACACCATCGTACGCCTATCGACAGTCGACAACATTGTATCTGTTAAAGACGCAAGTGGTGACTTAGATGCGATGACAGAGTTGATTTCTAAAACAAGCGACGATTTTAGTGTCTACAGTGGTGAAGATAGCTTAACGCTTCCTTCTGTCGCGATCGGTGCAAATGGAATTGTATCCGTTTCTGCCCATGTTGTTGGAAACGAAATGCAAGAAATGATTCATGAACTGCGTGAAGGTGACTCTGTGAAAGCAGCAGCGCTTCACCAGCAGCTATTACCGGTCATGAATGCATGCTTTATGGCGCCATCGCCAACACCTGTAAAGACAGCACTTCAAATGAAAGGGTTAGATGTAGGGGGCGTTCGCCTTCCGCTTATTCCTCTCACAGCAGAGGAGCGTAATCGCTTATCAGAAGCGCTAGCACCTTTCCAAAAATAATAATAGACAAAAGCTCCCTGGCCTAGAGTCAGGGAGCTTTTTTAACTAAACGAGAGGAATCCAATCTTGAATCATCACACGAAGTAAAAAGTTATCTAAATAACCACGTTTGAATATCCACTTGATAAAACTTTTATCATTTTGTTCTCATTAAAGCGTGCATGCTTCTTTTTCCATTCGCTCATACTAGGAATAATCATGAAAGGAGCGATTTATTATGGGAAATGAAGATACACCTAAAAAGGGGCAAGACCAAGATCAAGAACAGGACCAGAATCAAAATTCACAATCCTCTTTGATGCAGAAAATTCAGCAGCTAGGTCAGTCGAATGTACCAACGGCGCCGGATTCAAATATACACATTTTACCTATTATTGGTCAGGTAGAGGGACATGTGCAGCTTCCTCCTAAGAATAAAACAACGAAATACGAGCACCTAATACCGCAAATTATTGCGATTGAACAAAATCCTAAAATTGAAGGAGTTATTGTTCTTTTAAATACAGTGGGAGGCGACGTAGAAGCGGGTCTTGCTATATCGGAGATGATTGCTTCTTTATCTAAACCATCTGTTTCTATTGTACTAGGTGGAGGACATTCAATAGGCGTTCCAATTGCAGTTGCCACAAACTACTCGTTTATAGCGGAAACAGCCACAATGACGATCCATCCTATACGTTTAACGGGTCTTGTCATTGGAGTACCTCAGACGTTTGAATACTTAGACAAGATGCAGGAACGAGTGATTAACTTCGTCACTCATCACTCCAATGTGACAGAAGAAAAGTTCAAGGATTTAATGTTTGCTAAAGGCAATCTAACAAGAGATATTGGGACGAACGTTATTGGTGACGATGCTGTAGAATGTGGATTAATTGATGCTGTAGGCGGAGTTAGCCACGCCATGAAAAAACTAAATGAACTAATATCAGAAAAGAAGAAGCAAGATGAGCAGGTGATTCAATGATTCACTACACCCCGCTAAGTGATTACGACATCATTGAGGATGATGCCATGAGTTATGAGAAGCACATGACGATGACAGTTAATGGGAAAATGTGCAGAGTCGAGCAACTCGATGATGGATCCTATCAACTAGTTCAGTTATTATCTACAGATCCACAAGATTACCTCGATCAACAATATGTGCCAGGTACTATCCTTACAAATGGTCTATTGTCCTAAGGAACGGGTATATTTGTTCGCTATTGTTTATGCTATAATATAGACTGAAGGATTGCTTATCCATAGGAGGCATTCTTTGGAACAGAAATCCTGTAACGAGTGCTGTTGCAGGATTTCTTGTTCTCTTATGAGAAATAGTATTGTAGCTAAGAAGGACATTGTATATCTAAAGATCCTTAGTTTGAAAGATGGTGAAAAAATGGCGAAGAAACGTCAAAAGAAAAAACAACAGAAAACACAAGTAAAAGATCAGGTTAAATTTGAGCTCATTGGGCTTTTATTTATATTCTTATCCGTTTTTGGTAGTGGAGCTAGTGCTATATCAGGTGGCGCTATTCCAAATAGTTTAGAGCACTTATTTCAATTCTTTTTTGGTATATGGTATTTTATCGTCTCTTTATTCTTATTTGTAGTGGGAATTTACTTAATGGTGCAGCGTAAATGGCCTATGTTTATACATAAACGCTTTGTAGGCTTTTACATTTTGTTTGCTGCGATATTATTATTAACTCATGTACAGACTTTTGAAGCGGTAATGAAGGATAATGTTGAACCGTCTATCCTGAAAGTTACCTGGAACCATTTCCAGGCTTACATTCAAGGAAAGGTTTCCTCTTCACAATTGGGGGGAGGTTTAATTGGTGGGAGTTTGTTTGCTTTTACCTATTACTTATTTGCTCCGACGGGTGCAAAGATTGTTTCTGTCTTTGCCATGATCGTTGGGGTGCTCTTTTTAACAGAAATTTCTCTTGGCGATCTGTTGAAAAGTGCACTCGATAAAGGGAAAAGCTTCATGAATAACCAATGGACTTCTGTTAAGGACCAAAGAGAACAATATAAAGAAAAGCGCCAAAAAGATAAGCAAGACGAAGAGAAAGAAGAAGCTCCAATTGAATATGGAAATGAGGGTAAACAAACTTCTTCTCAACCTCCTGAACAAGAAGAAAGTACCTCCTCGCCTATTATTCAGGACTTTACGGATAACGCTTATAAACAAGAAGAACCACAAGAGAAGAAACCTGCAAAAGAAAGTCCTCAAGACATCAAATCGGAAGAGGAGGGGTTAGCTGAATCATTACCCCTTACAGAGGTGGAAAACGTTGATTACCAATTGCCATCTTTGAATTTATTAGCTGAACCCACAAAAAATACGCAACAACAAGAACGTTCTAAAATTCAAGCTACAGTAAAAAAATTAGAACAAACTTTTCACAGTTTTGGTGTTAAAGCAAAAGTAACCAAAGTTCATGTAGGGCCATCAGTAACAAAATATGAAGTCTATCCTGATGTAGGAGTAAAAGTAAGTAAGATTGTGAACTTACATGATGATCTTGCTTTGGCTCTTGCAGCGAAGGATATTCGTATTGAAGCCCCGATACCGGGGAAATCTGCCGTAGGTATTGAAGTGCCAAACCAAGAAGTAGCTATGGTAAGTTTAAGAGAGGTGTTAGAGCCTCAGCAACACCAATCAGATTCTAAACTATTATTTGGCCTAGGGCGAGATATCTCAGGTGATGCTATAGTTTCTGAATTAAACAAAATGCCACACTTATTAGTAGCGGGTGCTACAGGAAGTGGTAAGAGTGTGTGTATAAACGGAATTATTACTAGTATTTTAATGAGAGCTAAACCTCATGAAGTAAAAATGATGATGATTGATCCGAAAAAAGTAGAGCTGAATGTATATAATGGAATACCGCATTTGTTAGCTCCTGTTGTTACGGACCCTAAGAAAGCTTCACGTGCACTTAAAAAAGTTGTGTCAGAAATGGAAAGAAGATATGAATTGTTCTCAGATACCGGGACAAGAAATATAGAAGGTTACAATGAACACATTCGAAAACATAACGCTGAAAGTGAAGAAACCCAACCTCAGCTGCCTTATATTGTAGTACTTGTAGATGAACTGGCAGACTTAATGATGGTTGCATCAAACGAAGTGGAAGATGCGATAACACGCTTAGCGCAAATGGCTCGTGCTGCTGGCATTCATTTAATTATCGCCACGCAGCGCCCTTCTGTAGATGTCATTACAGGTGTCATAAAAGCAAATATCCCTTCTCGGATTGCGTTCAGTGTATCTTCACAAACGGATTCTCGTACTATTTTAGATTCAGGCGGGGCGGAAAAGTTACTCGGCCGGGGAGATATGTTATTTATTCCTGTTGGTTCTTCAAAACCGACTCGTGTTCAAGGGGCTTTCCTTTCTGATGAAGAAGTAGAAAGGATTGTGGAACATTGTGTCGAACAGCAAAAAGCACAATATGAGGAAGAAATGATTCCTGAAGAAGAAAGTGAAGTAAAGCAAGAAGTGGATGATGATTTATATGAGGATGCTGTAGCTTTAGTGTTAGAAATGCAAAGCGCAAGTGTGTCTATGTTACAACGAAGGTTCCGAATAGGTTATACTCGTGCAGCAAGATTAATTGATGCTATGGAAGATCGGCGTATTGTAGGACCATATGAGGGAAGTAAACCGAGAGAGGTTCTTGTATCACAATCTTCAGAGGAAATATCTTCTTAAAGAAAGACACTATTGTGTCTTTCTTTTTTTTATGTCATACAGCATCTAGAAAGCGTTTACCCTCTTGTATGCCAGTGTGATCAATCGTTAACTGAATATTTAGTTTTGTCAGAAAAGAGGACATTTTGATAAAAATAGTAGAATTCTATTTATTTATGCTCATAAAAGTGTTATATTAATCTCGAATATGATGAGTCGAACGTCAGATGTCAGATCTCTTAAAAGAGGAAACGCTTGGAGTGAACTACATATGAGTATAAGAACAGATACACGCCATTTATATTTACAAGTCATCGATCAGATTAAGAAAGATATTGATAATGGGAGATACAAAGAAAGGGAAAAACTCCCCTCTGAATTCCAGTTATCGAAGTTATTAGGTGTATCCAGGGCGACATTACGTGAGGCTCTTCGCATACTAGAGGAAGAGAACATTGTAACAAGACGTCACGGAGTTGGAACATTTGTTAACGCTAAACCAATCTTCTCATCTGGTATAGAAGAATTATTTAGTGTAACAGAAATGATTGAAAGAGGCGGCATGAAACCCGGAAGTCAGTACTTATCAACTGAGATGTTAGAAGCGACCGAAGAGGACGTTAAAAAATTTTATCCTTTTCATGTCGAAACATTCGCAAAAGTCGAACGAGTCAGAACAGCCGACGGAGAACCGGTAGTCTACTGTGTCGACAAAATTCCAAAAGGGCTGATTCCTTTAGAACATGTCCATAAAGAAGATTCTATGTTTCAGCTTTTGGAAGAGTATAGTGAAAAAGTTGTGAGTTATGCTGTAACCTTCATTGAACCAGTAGGATACCAGGAACGAATCTCTACAATATTAAATTGTGAGCCAGATCAACCACTCTTATTGTTAAAGCAAATGCATTATACAACGGAAGATGAGCCTGTATTGTATTCGAGTAATTACTTCCGGGCCGACACGTTTGGATTCCACGTTTTGCGAAAAAGAGTGTAAGGGCTTACATTTAGGGTGATTATTTAAGGAGGTGGTGAGTCCGAAGGGGAAACGTTTTGTTTGATAATTGGTATTCTATTAATCTTTTTAAATTCGTAGGGGGTAATGAATTTGAAACAAAGTCGTATTTTATTATTAGCGCTATTAATGGCGCTTGGCATGATGTTAGCTGCGTGTGGTTCAGATGATGATGCTTCAACAGATTCAGACAGCGGTTCTGATAATGAGGATACAGAAGAGACAGACACTGATTCTGGCGGAGATTCCTCAGAAGATGCATCTGGTGGAAATAGTGATTTCACAGTTGCTATGGTTACAGATGTTGGTGGAGTAGACGATAAGTCGTTTAACCAATCAGCATGGGAAGGTCTTAAGCAGTTCGGAGAAGATAACAACTTTGAAGAAGGAAAAGAGTACACATACTTACAATCTAATGAAGCAACTGATTATTCTCCAAACTTAAATCGTCTTGTACAACAAGGATATAACTTAGTTTATGGAATTGGTTATAAGTTACATGATGATATTGAAAATGTAGCTAAACAAAATCCAGACACTCATTTTTCTATCGTGGACGATGTTGTTGAACAGCCAAACGTTGCAAGCATCACGTTTAAAGAACACCAAGGTTCATTCCTAGTAGGTGTTGCGGCTGCTAAGAAAACAAAAACAGATAAAATTGGGTTTGTTGGTGGAGTAGATGGTTTCCTTATTAATAAGTTCGAAGCAGGCTTCGTAGCCGGTGCAAAATCCGTTAACCCTGATATCGAAGTAGAAGTACAATATGCAGGTGGATTTGATCAACCAGCAAAAGGTAAATCAATTGCTAGTAACATGTATAACAGTGGAATCGACGTCATCTACCACGCTTCTGGTGGTACAGGTGTTGGAGTATTTAACCAGGCTAAAGACATCAAACAAAGTAATCCAGATGAAGATGTTTGGGTAATTGGTGTTGACCGTGACCAGTATGAAGAAGGTCAAGTTGGCGACAATAACGTAACGTTTACATCTATGATCAAACGTGTGGACATCGCTGTAGCGGACGTTGCGAAACAAGCTATGAATGGTGAATTCCCTGGTGGCGAACAAATTGCTTATGGTCTTAGTGATGACGCAGTAAGCGTTGCTGAAACAAACGAAGAAGCGTACACTGATGAGATCAAAGAAGCTGTTAAAGAATGGAAAGATAAAATTACAAGTGGCGAAGTAGAAGTTCCAAAAGATCGTGACGAACTTGAAACTTACGTAAACAACTTGTAAGAAATAAGAATGGGTCGAAAGAGGCTGATCTTTTTACGAAAGTCAGCCTCTTTTGTACCTCGTTTAATAAAAAGTCATCAAATGAAAAGGACATCCGATGACCGGCCCTTTTCATTTGCTGATTTTAATCACATGTTTGTTTTAGGACGAACATGAGGAGAGGGTCGATATTCATTTAAGGATATCGTGTTTTCTAATGGAAGTGGGGGAGTGAATAAAGTGGACTATGTTATTGAAATGTTAAACATTCGAAAAGAATTTCCAGGGATTGTAGCGAATGATAATATTAATCTTCAAGTTAAAAAAGGAGAAATCCATGCACTCTTGGGTGAAAATGGTGCAGGAAAATCTACTTTAATGAACGTTCTTTTTGGGTTATATCAACCTGAAAAAGGTGAAATTCGAGTTAATGGCAAGCCGGTTAAGATCACGAATCCTAACATTGCTAACGACTTAGGGATTGGAATGGTGCACCAGCACTTTATGCTTGTTGATACTTTTAGCGTTACAGAAAATATCATTTTAGGTTCTGAACCGAAAAAATCAGGAACTGTAGACATAAAGAAGGCTGAGGCAGAAGTACAAGAAATTTCAGAACGTTATGGGTTGAAAGTTGATCCAACAGCTAAAATTAAAGATATCTCTGTTGGAATGCAGCAACGTGTGGAGATCTTGAAAACCCTTTATCGCGGGGCTGATATCCTTATATTAGACGAGCCAACAGCGGTCTTAACACCTCAGGAAATTCATGAATTAATAGAAATTATGAAAACCCTTATTCAAGAAGGGAAATCTATTATTCTAATTACACACAAACTAAAAGAAATCATGGAAGTATGTGATCGATGTACGGTTATTCGTAAGGGTCAAGGTATTGGCACTGTCGATGTTAGCGAAACGTCTACAACAGAACTTGCATCATTAATGGTTGGTCGGGAAGTTAGCTTTAGTACAGAAAAGACTCCTGCTCATCCTGAAGGAGATGTACTCAAGATTTCCGATCTTAGAGTTAAAGATTCACGTGGTGCTGAGATGGTAAAAGGATTACAGCTTGACGTTAAAGCAGGAGAAATCGTTGGTATAGCTGGGGTAGATGGTAACGGTCAAAGTGAACTTATTGAAGCGATAGCTGGTCTTAGAAAGGTAGAATCAGGTTCTATTCTATTAAATAATGAAGACATAACTCATTTTAAACCTAGAAAAGTAACAGAATCTGGGGTAGCGCATATCCCTCAAGACCGTCATAAGTTTGGTCTTGTACTTGATTTTCCAATTGGAGAAAACATGGTTCTACAAAACTATTATCAAAAACCCTACTCTTCTATGGGAATTTTAAATTATAAAGAGATTTATAAACAAGCAAATAAATTAATTAAAGAATACGACGTCCGTACACCGAGTGAACACACCCCTGCAAGAGCATTGTCTGGTGGTAATCAGCAAAAAGCTATTATTGGACGGGAAGTGGACCGTTCCCCGGACTTATTAATTGCTGCACAACCGACTCGTGGTTTAGATGTTGGGGCGATTGAATTCATTCATAAGAAGTTGATTGAGGAGCGGGACAAAGGCAAGGCCGTCTTGCTTTTATCCTTTGAACTAGAAGAGATTATGAATGTAAGTGATCGAATAGCCATTATGTTTGATGGGCAAATCGTAGCTAATGTTCGTCCTGAAGAAACGACAGAACAAGAGTTAGGGTTATTAATGGCAGGTAGTCAAGTAGAAGAGAAAGCAGGTGAAAGCTAATGCTCTCAAACCAGAGATTTATTAATGTTTTAATCCCGATTATTTCAGTCATTCTTGGGTTATTAGCTGGTGCTATCATTATGCTATGCTTCGGCTATAATCCTATAGATGGATATTCCGCCCTATACGAAGGTGCTTTTGGGAATTCCTATTTTACTGGCGAAACCATTGTAAAGGTTGCCCCTTTAATATTATCGGGAATAGCAGTTGCGTTTGCTTTTAGAACTGGATTGTTTAATATCGGTGTAGAAGGTCAGGTATTTGTAGGATGGTTAGCTTCTGTTTGGGTTGGTATTTCCTTTGAAGCTCCTATGATTATCCATCTTCCTCTTGCCATATTAGCAGCGGCGGTAGCTGGTGCGTTATGGGGATTTGTTCCTGGATTTTTAAAAGCACGTTTTGGCGTTCATGAAGTAATCGTTTCGATTATGATGAACTATATCGCTTTATATACATGTAACGCATTAATACGTAATGTGTTAACTGATCGTTTGGATAGTACGGACCGAGTAGCGGATTCAGCATCGTTATCTTCACAGCTGTTTTATGATTTAACAGGTTCTCGTCTCCATTGGGGGGCAGTTATTGCTTTATTACTTGCTTTTGTGATGTGGTTTATATTAGAAAAAACCACTAAAGGATATGAACTACGTTCCGTAGGGTTTAACCAGAATGCTTCTAATTATGCCGGTATGAATGTGAATCGTAATATTGTGTATTCTTTCTTAATTTCTGGTTCATTTGCTGGGGTGGCCGGAGCCATGCAAGGTCTTGGTACATATGGAAATATGTTTGTCCAATCAAGTTTTACAAATATCGGATTTGATGGAATTGCCGTAGCGCTCTTAGGTGGTAACACAGCTCTAGGGTCTGTGTTTGGAGCTTTCTTATTTGGGACATTGAAAAATGGAGCTGGAAGCATGCCCCTTGTTGCCAATATACCGAAAGAGTTAGTTGATATTATTGTTGCACTAATTATTTTCTTTGTAGCATCAGGCTATATTATTCGCTGGGCGTTAACACGTGTTAAAAGGGAGGAAAAATAAATGAATATCATAGATATTTTACTAGCGATTATTCCTGTTACGATCTTTTACGCTGCTCCTCTTATTTTAACAGCCCTAGGCGGGGTATTTAGTGAACGTGCAGGCGTGGTTAATATTGGTTTAGAGGGCTTGATGGTGATGGGTGCTTTCACGGCTATTGTCAGCAACTTAATGTTGGCTGATACGCTTGGTAGTTTAACACCTTATGTCTCCCTTTTATTAGCAGCTATTGTGTCAGGGCTCTTCGCGATTATTCATGCCGTTGCCTCCGTTTCATTTAGGGCAGACCAGGTCGTTAGTGGCGTAGCTATTAATTTCCTAGCTCTTGGAGTTTCTTTATTCTTAGTTCAAGAACTTTACGGAGCAGGTCAAACGGGTCAAGTTTCGCAGCCCATTTATACACAAGACATTCCTCTTTTAAGTGATATCCCTATTATAGGAGAAATGTTTTTCACTCACCATATTACCTCATACCTTGCAGTTATTCTTGCGTTTGTAGTGTGGTTCGTGATTTTTAAAACGCCATTTGGACTTCGTCTTCGTTCAGTAGGGGAACACCCTATGGCAGCAGACACCAACGGAATTAACGTGTACCGTACACGTTATATTGGCGTCATCTTATCTGGAGTTTTCGCTGGTCTTGGTGGGGGAGTCTTCGCTTTGACGATTACAGGTAACTTCTCCGGGGCTACGATTAGCGGGCAAGGATTTATGGCACTTGCGGCTATGATCTTTGGAAAGTGGCATCCTTTAGGCGCAATGGGAGCGGCGTTCTTCTTTGGTTTCGCTCAAAGCTTAAGCGATGTGGCAGCTGGAATTCCTTTATTAGAAAGTATTCCGTCTGTTTTCCTATTAATAGCACCTTACGTTTTAACGATTCTTGCCTTAGCTGGATTTATTGGGCGGGCAGAAGCGCCTAAAGCAATCGGAACTCCTTATATTAAAGGTAGTCGATAAAATTTCAAAAAGTTTAGTAATAAGAACTAGCAGTCAAGCACCCTAAAGATCAAGATCTTTAGGGTGCTTTTTTGGGTTAAGATGTGCCAGTCTTATTAATATCAAAATAACGAATTTAAAAGTTAATGAGAGATTCGCATCTATAAAGATATCGTATAAAAACTTAGTAGTAACTCCGAAAAGATGTAAGAAATAATGAAAAAGAGTTCATACAGCTAAATCCTCCTTTAGTCGTATACCTATTACATATGGTTATAAGACGTATAAAGTATTTTTAAAGGCTAACTGGACATGGTACATTAATATGTGAATATTCAGAAAAATAATAAGGCAGAAGACGTTTGCGTAAGAGAAGGATTGAGATCTTTTGTAAGCGTTTTCTTTTAGGGGAGGGGAAATCTTTGTTAGGTATGGAGAGTGTTTCAATTGCTGTTATTTGGGTTTTGACAGTACTGTCTACGGTTGGATGTGTCATTTATGGAGCATTAATGTGGAATAAAGGAGGGAATTAGGAATGAATATGTCTATTTTAATCCCTCTTTGCATTGCTTATATTGGTGTAATGTCGGGATTGGCTTACTATGGTTATAAAAAGACGGTAACAGAATCAGATTATTTACTGGGTGGAAGAAACATCAACCCTATCGTTATGGCTCTTTCTTATGGGGCTACATTTATTAGTACGTCTGCCTTAGTAGGATTTGGTGGAGTAGGCTCTGTTTTTGGTATGGGCCTTCTATGGTTAGCATTTTTAAACATTGTGTTAGGGATATTTGTTGCGTTTGCTGTGTTTGGCACTCGTATTAGGAGATTATCCCTCGAACTCGACGCTTCTACCTTTCCGTCCTTATTGGGTAAGCGGTTTAATTCAAAATTTATTACCGTTTTTTCCGGTGCTATGATCTTCATCTTTATGCCGGCTTATACGAGTATTGTATTAATTGGAGGGGGACGTTTCCTACAGGAATCTTTATCGCTGAATTTTAACTTATCCCTTTTTATTTTGGCTGCAATTATTGCTTTATATGTTATTAGCGGTGGTATTAAAGCTGTGATGTACACGGATGCATTTGGAGCTGTGATTATGCTAGTTGGAATGGTGATTCTTCTAGTTGTTACTTATCAGTCTGTTGGTGGTGTCGTTGATGGCCATGCAGCCTTAACAGCTTTGAAAGATATGGTCCCGGATTCACTGAGTGCTGGCGGGCACCAAGGTTGGACGAGTATGCCGGTTTTAGGAAGCCCTCTTTGGTGGACGCTTGTAAGTACCATTATTATGGGTGTAGGGATCGGTGTTTTAGCACAGCCTCAGTTAATGATGCGATGTATGACAGTTAAAGATGACAGAGCTTTATATCGATCTGTTTTAATTGGAGGGTTATTCATCTTCTTCATGACGGGTGCTGCATTTATCATTGGGCCATTGAGTAATGTTTATTTTGTTGAAACCACAGGGCAACTCTCCATTGCAGCAGCAGGAGGGAATTCTGATTTAGTTATTCCAAAGTTTATTAATAGTCTAATGCCAGAGTGGTTTATCTATTTATTTACGTTGACCTTATTGTCAGCAACGATCTCCACTATTAGTTCATTGGTGCACTTACAAGCTTCTGCTTTTGGTGAAGATATTATGAAAACACTCGGTGTTAAGAGAGGGAAAAATGGGCACAGCATGACGCGGATCGGAGTAGTGATTGGAATGTTGGCTGCAATTGGTCTGGCGTATGTATTACCTGGAGGTGTCATTGCGAGAGCGACGGCATTTTGGTTTGGAATATGTGCAGCTGGTTTCCTCCCTACTCTAATGGGGGCATTATTTTGGAAAAAGGCTTCTAAGAACGGGGCTATTTTTAGTATAATAACAGGATTCTCAGTCAGTATATTAGGGTTTTTGTTTCTTCATGTGAAAGAGTCAGGGGTGATTGGGTTATCAAGTGCTATATTTGGGAAAGATGCATTGCTGGCATTCCCATGGACACATATTGACCCCTTGATGTATTCATTACCTTTGTCGGCGATTGTTTTTGTAACTGTAAGTTTATTAGACAGGGATAAGGATTTAAAAGCTGATACTGAGATGAAATCGATTGTAAAGTAATTGACTACACCGCTCTTTTCTTAGTTAAGAATAGGGGCGGTGTTTTTGCGTGTGATCCACATTTCTCATTATTCGCATTCTAAATGAAAACACGTTACAATCAAAGAATACTTAAACTATTGGATAGTTTTTCATACATTAAGATAAGCTAACCATAACAAGTGTGACTCAAGAAGGAGGAAGTCCGATGTCAAACATTGAAGAACATGTATTTAAACAAGAGGGATACCAGTTACACATGATCCCTACGAAGAAATATAAAACAAATACAATTGCAGTTAAATTAAAAGCCCCGCTCAATCGAGAGGGAATAACAAAGAGGGCGTTGTTGCCGTATGTACTCCAACAGGCGACAAGCAACTACCCTTCTGCTCGGGCTTTTCGCACGGCTTTAGATAGCTTATATGGCGCTGTATTAAGTGTGGATTCTTCTAAAAAAGGGGAGGACCACGTTATGACGTTTCGAATGGAAATCCCAAATGATGAAATGCTTTCAGCAGATGAATCTTTGCTAAAGCAAGGGCTTGATCTTATGAATGAAATGATTTTTCATCCTAAAGTAGATGGGAAAGAGCTTGATTCTACCATTGTTAATCGTGAGAAACAAACGCTTACCCAAAAGCTCAAGTCGTTGAAAGACGATAAAATGAGTTATGCCAACACACGTCTAATTGACGAAATGTGTAAAGAAGAACCATATCGATTCCATGTTCATGGGTATGAGGAAGACCTTAAAGACATTAATGCCGAGAATCTTTATGCTTACTATAAAGAAATGCTTGAGTCAGATGATATGGATATCTATGTACAAGGAAATTTAAACCCTGAGGATGTTAAGCAACTTGTTAGTGCTACCATTAAACGTTCTAACAACCCGGAACGTTCGAAAAATGGAACGACGCAACAAGCCGCCCCATCTGAAGTTAAAGAAATCATTGAACATCAAAATATTCAACAAGGAAAACTTCACCTTGGTTATCGTACCTCCATACGGTATGGGGATGAGGACTACTATGCTTTGCAAGTTTTTAATGGAATATTTGGCGGGTTTCCGTCTTCGAAATTGTTTATGAACGTACGCGAAAAACATAGCCTGGCTTATTATGCCGCTTCACGCTTTGAAAGTCACAAAGGGCTCCTTCTTGTCTTTTCTGGAATTGATCCAAACGACTATGACCAAGCAAAGGACATTATTGAAAAACAGATGGAAGCTATGAAAGCAGGCGAGTTTTCTGAAGAAGACGTTCAAGAAACGAAGAAACTGGTAATTAATCAACTACGTGAGACAATGGACAATCAACATGGGCTCATTGAATTAATGTATCATCAAGTGTTATCAGGAGCCTCTGTAACCCCTGAGGATATTATACAAAATGTTGAGCGTGTGACTCATGAAGATGTATTACAAGTGGCAAAGAAAGTAGCGTTAGATACCGTCTACTTCTTAACGAAAGAAGAAGGGGGAAATGAATAATGAAAAAAACACACTATGAACAAATACAAGAAACACTTTATTCCAAAAAGCTTGATAACGGCTTAGAAGTCTATTTATTACCTAAACGAGAAATGGCAAAAACATTTGCAGTTTTTACAACCGAATATGGCTCCATTGACCAAACGTTTACACCACTTGGTAAGGATGAGCAGGTTACAGTTCCAGAAGGGATCGCTCACTTTTTGGAACACAAACTTTTTGAAAAAGAAGATCGTGATGTATTTCAGGATTTCACAAAACAAGGTGCCTCTCCAAATGCGTTCACATCATTCACAAGCACGGCATACTTATTCTCGGCAACAAGTCAAATAGAAGAAAACGTACAAACGCTTCTTGATTTTGTGCAGGATCCTTATTTCTCGGATGAATCCGTTGAAAAAGAAAAAGGAATCATTGCTCAAGAAATTCGTATGTATGATGATCAGCCTGACTGGAGGTCGTTCTTCGGTACAATCCAGAGTTTATTTGAGAACCATCCTGTAAAGATCGATATAGCAGGAACAGTTGATTCCATTCAGGAAATCACGAAAGAAGACCTTTATACATGTTATGAAACGTTTTATCATCCCTCGAATATGACGTTTTTCTTAGCTGGTAATTTTGATCCTGAAAGCATGATGGAGCAGATTGAAAAAAACCAAAATGCAAAATCGTTTGCTCCACAAGAAGAAATTAAGCGTTCCTATCCTGAGGAACCGAATGAAGTAGCTGAAAAACATAAAGTCATTGAAATGCCTGTGTCTGTATCGAAATGTTTAGTTGGTGTTAAAGAAGATACATCCAGTCTAACAAAAGACACGTTCCTCCAAACGGATATGATAAAAAGTATGGTGTTAGATCATTTCTTCTCTAAAAGCGGTGAATACTTTGAGAAGCTATACAAGGAAGATCTAGTGGATGATAGCTTCTCATTTGAAACTCATCTTCATAAAACGTTTGGTTTCACGATTTTAGGCGGGAACACTCGTCAACCTGAAGAATTCCAAAAACGAGTGAAAGAAATGCTTCATGAACTTAAAGAAAGAGAACTAACTGATGAAGAATTTGAACGTATGAAGAAGAAACGAATTGGACAGTTCTTACGTTCTATGAACTCTTTGGAATTTATTGCTACAACTTTTGTGCAATACCGTCACTTAGGTATCGACCTCTTCCAGGTACTACCTGAAATTGAAAAGCTAACAAAGAAAGATGTTGAAGACCATATTCAAAACTGGATTTCAGAAGACCGTATCGCTGTTTGTGAAGTACGTTCTTCTGATTCATAAAAGGAATGCATTATGAAAACATGTTTCATACTTGGGGCTAGTGGAGGGATCGGGCAAGCTATTGCTAAAAAGCTTGCCGGGTCCGGCTACGGTCTTATTTTGCATTATCAAACCAATCATGAAGCCATTGACCAATTATGCAAGAATCTTCCTGATGGGTCCGTTTTGCAGACAGTCCAAGGAGACCTGCGTCAAGAAGCTTCGGTTTTAAATATGCTTGATCAAATTGCTTTTTCAGTAGATGCTCTTGTAGTTGCGAGCGGAACGAGTCTTGTTAAGCTCTTCCAAGATGTAACAGTTAATGAAATGAATGATGTATTAGCGATTCATGTGAAGTCACCCTGGTTAATTTCCCAAAAACTACTTCCTGATATGATTAAAAAAAGAAGCGGACACATTATTTTGATCTCTTCTATATGGGGAGAAGTAGGAGCGAGCTGTGAGGTTGTTTATTCTTCCGTAAAGGGTGCTCAAGATAGCTTCGTGAAATCCCTCGCTAAAGAAGTTGGGAGATCAGGCGTACACGTAAATGGGATAAGACCAGGTTTTATTCGTACAAGCATGAATAATCAGCTCTCAGATGAGGAATTGATTGATATAGAAGAAGATATCCCGTTAGGTAGACTTGGTGAACCCGGAGATATAGCAAATACCGTTCATTTTTTAGTTGGTTCAGGCGCTTCTTATATCCAAGGAGAAATAATAAATGTGAATGGCGCTTGGAATGGTTGATTTTCGCTAAGCAGATGAATAATTCTTTCCTTCATCACAAATGATAACAATGTAAGAACGAGTCATATGAAGGAGGAAAAACCATGTCTGTATTAGATAACTGGGGTTCATGGAAAGACTTTCTAGGGGATCGTCTCCATCAAGCTGAAGGCGATGGGTTAGATGACCGTGCCGTATCAGAATTAGCTTATGAAGTAGGCGATTACTTAGCAAACCAAGTGGATGCAAAGAATGATCAGGAAGCAGTTCTTCGTGATCTGTGGAGTGTTGCTTCTAAAGAAGAACAACACGCTATTGCAAACATGATGGTGAAGTTAGTTCATAATAACGGCACCAAGTAATAAGAGGGGGGGATCCCCTCTTATTTTTTTTTTTTTTTTTTTGAGTAAAATTGGTATATGGCTGATGGTTGATTTTAAGGAAAAATGATTGATTAACCGGTGGTTTGGGTACGTATAGGAATAGATGAGTAAAGGCAATACGAAACGTTTCAGAAATCAAGACATTATATCCTTTTCTAATATTTGAAAATCATTTATGATAGTAATAGTATTCAAAAAACTTGAATTGGAAAAGTTTATGGATCAATCGAGTGACTTGACTCGGTCTTTTTATAGAAGAAATATGGCTAGGAAGGAGTTGTGATATGGAAAAGAAAGAGTGGTACTTAGAATATGAAATTCAGGTTAACCGACCTGGTTTATTAGGAGATATCTCCTCACTTTTAGGAATGCTTTCCATTAATATTATTACAATAAATGGGGTTGAGGATTCCAGACGAGGAATGCTTTTGCTTTGTAAAAACGATGAGCAGATTAATCGCTTAAGATCCATACTTGAAACAATGGATACGATTAGCATTACGAAATTTCGTCGTCCTAAACTGCGGGACCGTTTAGCTGTTAGGCATGGCAGATATATACATAGCGATATTGATGATAAGAAAACGTTTCGTTTTGTGCGTGAAGACCTTGGTTTGTTAGTTGATTTCATGGCAGAGCTATTTAAGAAAGAGGAACATAAACTTATTGGAATTAGAGGGATGCCACGAGTTGGGAAGACAGAGTCCATTGTCGCAGCTAGTGTATCTGCTAATAAAAAGTGGTTGTTTGTCTCTAGTACATTGTTAAAGCAGACGATACGCAGTCAATTGATTGAAGATGAGTATTCTTCTGATAATGTTTATATTCTAGATGGGATTGTGTCTACACGGCGAGCAAATGAACGCCACTGGCAATTGGTACGTGAGATTATGCGTTTACCTGCAACAAAGGTTGTTGAGCATCCTGATATGCTCGTACGAGAAACAGAATACAAACTGGACGATTTTGATTATATTCTTGAGCTTAGAAATGACGAGAATGAAGAAATTACATATGAAACAGTCGACAAGCCAGACTTAGATCAAAAAGACGGCTTTTCCATGTTTGATTTTTAAGATGGAAGGTGTTATGCAATGGAAATAGGTGCTAGATTAAAGGAAGCAAGAGAATCACAAAACATGTCCCTTGAAGATGTGCAAAACGAAACGAAAATTCAAACTCGTTATTTACAAGCGATTGAAAAAGGGAATTTCAGCATTATGCCAGGTAAGTTCTACACAAGAGCTTTTATACGTCAGTATGCAGAAGCGGTCGGTTTAGACCCGGAAGCGTTAATGGAAGAGCATAAAGGTGAGCTGCCCTCCTCAAGTGAGGAAGAGTATATTCAATATACCCGTCTTCAAAGGCATAAAGATGAATCCTCCTCAGGTAAAAATTCGGCATTTATGTCCTTTTTACCGAAGTTAATAATTATTTTACTTATTGTCGGTATTCTTGCTACAGCTCTCTTCTTCTATCAGAAATCCATGGGTTCTGAAGGAGATAATGGAAACCAGCCTCAGCAAGAAGACGATACAGTGGATATGTATGAACGATCCGATGATGCACAAAGCGATGAAGATCAAAAGCAAGATGAGGGCGAGAAAAAATCGGGAGATGATCAATCGGATAACTCTTCAACCGATCAGCCAAAGGAAGATAAAACGGATGAAAGTAAAGATGAGCAAAAAGCTGATGAAGCAGAAAAAGCCAAAGAAGAACCGAAGCAAGAGCTTGTATTGAAGGAAAAAGGTAAACCATCAAATGGGACGACACCAATATCTGTTTATGAGCTTAAGAACGCCGATGAAATGAAGGTCACTTTTTCAACAGTAAATGGTTCTACAAGTTACGTAGACATTCGTGATGCTTCAGGAAGTATCATTTTTATGGAGAATGGCATCAAAGATGGCCAGGAGGTAGACCTGAGCGGACAAAAAGAAGCGACAATTAATATTGGTCGCACGCCAGGAGTTAAACTTAAGGTAAATGGTCAGGATCTAAAATATCCGATTTCTCCAGACGTTCAAGACGTACAAAAAATTCGTTTAATGAAAGCTTCAGCAGAATAACACCAGAAGGGAGTCATCTTGACGATGGGGCTCCCTTCTTGTATTTTATATTTGATTAAGAGAGACTATTGGAGGTCTAGTGAAGATGAATATACCGAATAAAATTACGATTTCAAGGATTTTGATGATTCCTATTTTTATGATCTTGTTATCTGTTCCTTTTAATTGGGGGACTCTTGATATTGGAGAGAGCGAATTGCCCGTTTCCCATTTAATTGCAGCTATTTTATTTATAGTAGCTTCTGTAACGGACTGGGTTGATGGATACTATGCCCGGAAATATAATTTGGTAACGAATTTAGGTAAATTTTTGGATCCCCTTGCAGACAAATTACTCGTATCAGCTGCGCTCATATCACTCGTGGAATTAGATCTTGCAGCGGCGTGGATTGTGATCTTAATTATTAGCAGGGAATTTGCGGTAACAGGTTTACGTTTAGTAGCTGCTGGAGAAGGAATTGTACTTGCGGCAGGGCAAATGGGTAAATTAAAAACGTGGATTCAGATTATTGCCGCTTCTGCTCTCTTGCTTCATAATTTTCCGTTTTCCTATATAGGTTTCCCGTTTGGTACGATAGCGTTATATTTAGCTATGATAATTACAGTCGTGTCAGGTGTTGAGTACTTTATGAAGAACTGGCACGTAATGAAAGGATCTAAATAATTATGACACAACTCGTAAAAGGTGAGATTATTGCAGTTGGAACAGAGTTGCTTTTGGGTCAAATTGTAAATTCCAATGCTCAATGGGTTTCTCAAGAATTAGCAAACAGAGGGGTTGGAGTATTTTATCATACAGTTGTAGGAGATAATTTGAACAGGCTCCAATCTCAGTTTAAAGAGTCGGCAGAACGTTCTGATCTTGTTATCATTACGGGAGGATTAGGCCCTACTGATGATGATCTAACTCGCGAAGCAGCCGCTAAAGTCATGGGAAAAGAAATTGTGCAGGATGATGAAGCATTAGCTTCAATCGAATCTTACTATGCTCGAAATAATCAGCAAATGACGCCGAATAATAAGCGTCAGGCGCGTATTATCGAAGGTGGGGTTCTTCTAAGTAATCGTGTAGGTATGGCGCCAGGCTTCGCCGTTCAAGATGGTGATACATTATGGGTGTTTCTCCCGGGCGTGCCCCGAGAAATGAAAGCGATCCTACAAGATGATGGATTTAAGTATATAGAGAAGCATTTTTCCATTAATCAAACCATCAAATCTCGCATGTTACGTTTTATCGGAATTGGAGAATCTCAGCTCGAACATGATTTAAAAGACTTAATAGATGGACAAACCAACCCTACAATCGCCCCTTTAGCCAGTGCTGGAGAGGTAGGACTTCGTCTTACAGCGAGAGCAGATGACGAGCAAGTTGCAGTATCTCTTATTGAAAAAGCTGAACGAGAAATTAAAGAACGCGTCGGCGAGTACTTTTATGGAACAGATGATGACAGTATTCAAAGCAAAGTTATGGAGTTACTTAAAGAAAATAATTTATCAATAAGTGCTGCTGAGAGTTTAACTGGTGGTCGATTCGTTGATAATATCGTTTCATTTGAAGGGGCTTCTTCCATATGTAAGGGTGGAATTGTGGCCTATTCCAATGAAGCGAAAGAAAATGTATTAGATATCCCAAGCCTTGTTCTAGAAGAATACGGGGCAGTATCGGAAGCGTGCGCCTTGTCTATGGCTGTAAATATTACAGAAAAACTTCGTTCTGATATCGGGATTAGTTTTACAGGTGTAGCTGGTCCAACAGCTTCAGAAGGGAAAGAAGTCGGAACGGTTTATATTGGTATTTATGTTGATGACAACCAACCGATTGTTAAATGTTTTCACTTTAATGGTGATCGTGATATGATAAGACACCGTAGTGTGAAAAAAGGATTTGAACTTTTATATTATTTATTAAAATCGTAATTTCTCTTGTGCGGTATTTGGGAAAATAGACATTTGAAGAGGGAATAGTTAAATTTCAAACAAGAACACCTTCATAAAAATAGGGAACATTTATTCGCATTTTTGTTGGCAAATGATCGAAAACGCGTTATGATAGGAGTAGTTAATTCGTAAGGGGGAAACAAAGTGAGCGATCGTAAACAAGCGTTAGATATGGCTCTTCGTCAAATAGAAAAACAATTCGGTAAGGGTTCCATTATGAAATTGGGCGAACAAGCCGAAATGAAAATAAATACAGTACCAAGTGGTTCTCTAGCACTGGATGTGGCTCTTGGGGTAGGTGGCTATCCTCGCGGCCGTATTGTAGAAGTGTATGGACCAGAATCCTCTGGTAAAACAACAGTAGCCCTTCATGCCATAGCTGAGGCACAGCGTCAAGGTGGACAAGCTGCTTTCATCGACGCTGAACATGCGCTTGATCCGGTTTATGCACGTGCCTTAGGTGTCGATATCGAGAATCTGTTGCTATCTCAACCTGACACCGGGGAACAAGCACTTGAAATTGCGGAAGCACTAGTTCGAAGTGGAGCAATTGATATCATCGTTATTGACTCAGTAGCAGCCTTAGTTCCTAAAGCTGAAATTGAAGGCGAAATGGGAGACTCTCACGTAGGTCTTCAAGCTCGTCTTATGTCCCAAGCTCTTCGTAAACTTGGCGGTGCGATTAACAAGTCGAAAACAACAGCTATGTTTATTAACCAAATCCGTGAGAAAGTAGGGGTTATGTTTGGTAACCCTGAAACAACTCCAGGTGGTCGTGCTCTTAAGTTCTATTCATCAGTACGATTAGAGGTGCGCCGAGCTGAAACGTTGAAACAAGGAAATGAAATGGTCGGAAACAAAACGAAGATTAAAGTCGTGAAGAACAAAGTAGCTCCTCCGTTCAGGCAAGCTGAAGTAGATATCATGTATGGTGAAGGAATTTCTAAGGAAGGCGAGCTTATCGATATTGGTACTGATCTTGATATAATTACTAAAAGTGGTTCATGGTATTCTTATAACGATGAACGAATGGGTCAAGGTCGTGAAAATGCAAAAGCTTACCTAAAAGAAAATCCAGACCGTTATAATGAAATTAACACTAAGATTCGTCAGCACTATGATATGTATGATGATCCAGAAGGTGCTGAAGAAACCAAAAATCAAGATACGCTAGATGTGTAATAAATAGATCGTCAAGAAAAATCCTGCATTTTTGCAGGATTTTTTCCTACATAATGCCATAGTTTCTTATAAGCGTCTCTTTAGAAGGTGTGTAATGAGGAGGGCTGATCCCTACTTTTTCTCTATTACGTGAGTGAATATGTTAGAGAATGAATGAAATAGAGGGAGAAATTGGACGCTTCCTTGACAATACACGTAGTCAAGCTTAAAATTAATATGTATAATTTTCATTTTTCTTAACTTTATACGAAATGTTTTGAATCTTTAAAAACGAAAATGAAAATGAAAATGAAACAAACATGTACATGCCGACAAACATGTATGGTAAAAAGTGAAAAAGCAAGAGGAGGTGAATGGTATGGATAACGTAACTACAATCATCCTCATTTTGCTTTTCGTCATCATCGCTTATGTTGTTGGTTATTGGGTTCGGAAGTCCATTGCGGAAGCGAAGATTTCTAGTGCTGAAGATTTGGCGAAGCAAATTGTAGAAGAAGGTCATCGAAATGCAGATGCAGCCAAGAAGGAAGCCCTTCTTGAAGCGAAAGAAGAGAATCACCAACTTCGTCAAGAAGCCGAAAAAGAAATTCGCGAAAGACGTACAGAGCTTCAGAAGCAAGAAAGCCGTTTGATGCAAAAGGAAGAGAATCTGGATCGGAAAAGTGAAACGCTTGATAAGCGTGAACTAACCTTAGAGAAGAAAGAAGAATCATTAACTGAAAAACAACAACAAATTGAAGAAACGGAAAGCAAAGTGGATGACATGAAAAAGCAGCAACAAACTGAGCTTGAGCGCATTTCAGGATACACTACCGATCAAGCGAAGCAGGTTATATTAGAACGTGTGGAACAGGAAGTTGCTCATGAATCAGCACTTATGATTAAAGAAGCAGAAAACCGTGCTAAAGAAGAAGCGGACAAGAAAGCGAAGAATATCCTTTCACTTGCTCTTCAACGTTGTGCTGCTGACCACGTTGCTGAAACAACGGTCTCCGTTGTAAACTTACCGAACGATGAAATGAAAGGCCGGATTATAGGTCGTGAAGGGCGTAATATCCGTACTCTTGAAACACTCACGGGAATTGATCTTATAATTGATGATACCCCAGAAGCTGTAATTCTTTCTGGATTTGATCCAGTTAGAAGAGAAATTGCGCGTAATGCGCTTGAGAAACTAGTTCAAGATGGACGAATTCACCCAGCACGAATCGAAGAAATGGTCGAAAAATCACGTCGAGAAGTTGATGAGTTTATCCGTGAAGTTGGTGAACAGACTACGTTTGAAGTAGGCGTTCACGGATTACACCCAGACCTTGTGAAAATATTAGGCCGTTTGAAATATCGTACAAGTTACGGTCAAAATGTATTGAAACACTCTACAGAGGTTGCTTACTTATCTGGACTGTTAGCTGCGGAGCTAGGAGAAGATGAAACGTTAGCTCGACGTGCAGGATTGCTACATGATATTGGTAAGGCGATTGACCATGAAGTAGAAGGTAGTCACGTTGAAATTGGTGTAGAATTAGCGAAGAAATATAATGAAAATGATACCGTCATTAATGCGATTGCTTCACACCACGGAGACGAAGAGCCTACGTCTGTTATTTCTGTCCTTGTAGCAGCAGCGGATGCTCTGTCTGCCGCTCGTCCTGGAGCACGTAGTGAAACACTCGAGAACTATATTAAACGCTTAGAGAAGCTTGAAGAGATTTCTGAGTCCTATGACGGGGTAGAGAAATCCTTTGCCATTCAAGCTGGACGAGAAGTTCGTATTATGGTGAAACCAGAAGAGATTGATGATCTAAAATCTGTTCAACTTGCCAGAGATATTCGTAACCGTATAGAAGGTGAGTTGGATTATCCAGGTCATATAAAAGTAACCGTTGTTCGTGAAACAAGAGCAGTTGAATATGCTAAATAATAAAGCGGCCCTCAGGGTCGCTTTATTTTATGGATAAACCTATGTATAATACTAAAAACAGCCACACAGTTAGTTGAAGGATATTGAAGACTGTGTACTACTGAAACAAATGAAACAAGAGAGGGACTAAACATGAAAATATTATTCGTTGGAGATGTAGTGGGCTCACCGGGCCGTCAGATGGTAGAAGATTACTTACCTAAATTAAAAAACGCTTATCAGCCGCATTTTACCATTATCAATGGAGAGAATGCCGCTTCAGGTAAGGGAATTAATCATAAAATTTATCAGAAGTTTATTGAGCTTGGCGCTCAGGCCGTTACGCTAGGTAATCACGCTTGGGATAAAAAAGAAATTTTTGATTTTATTGATGATGCGGATAAGATGATCCGCCCTGCTAATTTCCCAGAGGGCACCCCTGGTGATGGCATCATGTATGTAAAAGATAACGGAGTAGAGTTAGCTATTATCAACTTGCAAGGTAGAACATTCATGCCACCGCTAGATGATCCATTTAAGAAAGCGGATGAACTAGTTAAAGAGGCTAAGAAACGAACAAATCTAATTTTTGTAGATTTCCATGCTGAAGCGACTTCAGAAAAGCAAGCGCTCGCCTGGTATTTGAATGGGCGAGTGAGCGCAGTTGTAGGAACTCATACGCACGTACAAACGGCAGACGATCGTATTCTATCAGATGGAACAGCTTATATCACAGACGTGGGGATGACCGGGCCTTATGATGAAATACTAGGAACAGAAAAAGAAGCGGTAATAAAGAAATTTCTTACAAATTTACCAGTACGTTTCGAAGTTCCAAAAACGGGAAGAACACAATTAAGTGCATTCCTTGTTGATGTGGATGCCTCCTCCGGTAAGGCGCGTAAAGTTGAACGAATTCTAATTAACGATGATCATCCATTTTTTAACTGATTATTTGAATTTTTAGAAAAATTCGTTCATAATAGGAGGGAATAACTTTTCAACTCCATGAATATAGTAGAAATGGAAGAATCTTAGGTTACGAAGGAGGAACTAGTAGTGGAAATATTAAAAGTTTCAGCAAAATCGAACCCTAATTCTGTAGCAGGTGCACTTGCGAACGTGCTAAGAGAACGCGGCTCAGCAGAAATTCAGGCTATCGGCGCTGGTGCTCTAAATCAGGCCGTGAAAGCGGTAGCAATCGCTCGAGGATTCGTGGCTCCGAGTGGTGTTGATCTGATTTGTATCCCTGCCTTTACGGATATTATGATTGACGAGGAAGAACGTACGGCTATTAAACTTATAGTTGAGCCAAGATAACTCAATAAGGGTGTCCCCTATCTTTTTTTGGGACACCCCTTTTATATGCTTGAAACCATTTTCCTACTAGTAATTAAATAGGGCTCGCTTAGGAATACTTCTAGATCAATCTGCAGATTGTATCAGGATTCTCTTAAGAGAGCCCTATTTTTATTTTGTCTCGTTTATAAAGACAACAAGGAGGACCAACATGATTATTGATGCTCATTGTGATGTGTTATGGAAGTTGTGGGAGAACCCTGAACGCTCTTTCTTCAATAGTTCTGATTTACAAGTAAACTTTGAAAAATGGATGAGGTCACCTGTTAAAGTTCAGTGTTTTGCGATATTCGTCCCAGAAACGGTTGCAGGTGCTGCGCAGTTTGATGTGGCTTTAGAAATGGTTCAGTTGTTTAAAGAACGAATCATTGATCCTTATAAAGAGATTGTGTGGGTGAAAAACCAAGAAGATATCTTATCACTAGCACCGAATGAAAGGGGTGCGGTTTTAACGCTTGAAGGGTGTCATCCTATTAGTGATCAGATCAGTCGCTTGAAAACCTTAATTCAATTAGGGGTAAGAGCAGTGGGATTAACGTGGAATCAAGGCAATGCTGTAGCTGACGGAGTAGGTGAGTCTAGAGGTGCAGGTCTAACTGATTTCGGGAAGGAAGTTGTTTATTATTTAAATCAGGAGAGAATTTGGACCGATGTATCCCATGTTTCTTATAAGGGTTTTTGGGATGCGATACAACTTGCGGAGTATCCAATGGCTAGCCACTCTAACGCATATGCTGTTGCTCCCCATCCGAGAAACCTGGATGATGCACAATTGAGGGCGCTTATTGAGAAGAGGGCTTTTATTGGTGTAACCTACGTGACAGAGTTTTTAAATTTGTCTCTTGAAGCGTTTCGGAAAGATGTGGTTCGTCACATGAAACATATCATCAACCTCGGCGGTGAAAATTCATTAGGGTTTGGATCTGATTTTGATGGTACTGATAAAGTGGTTACAGGTCTTGAAGATTATACAGATTATGAATCATTCATATCGCAAATGGTTACCACCCATTTTAAGGGGGAGACAGTGAAAAAGGTATGTTATGAGAATTTTATTCGAACTTTTCCGAGGAAGATATAAGGCTGAAATCGTTGATTTAAAAACATTTTCATTGAAAGCGTTTTCTTATCGTGTGCATTTGTCCGTTTCATGTGAACACCAAAATAAAATATGCTAGATTAATATCTTGAATTGTGATATTAATAGTATTATAAGGAGTTTTTAGAGGGGGTTAGTGTTCGTCATGAATGGAAAAATGAAAGCGATTATGAAACACAAGAGAGAACCAGGAGCGGAATTAACAGAAGTTGACATCCCGGAAGTCGGAGACTTGGACGTTTTGATTAAAGTGAAGGCAACATCGATTTGTGGGACAGATGTCCATATTTACAATTGGGATGAATGGTCAGAAAGTCGAGTAAAGCCACCCTATGTATTTGGGCACGAGTTTGCAGGAGAAGTAGTCGAAGTTGGAGAAAAAGTAACGAAAGTCCAGGTTGGTGACTATGTAAGTGCAGAGACGCATATTGTCTGTCATCAGTGTCCACAATGTTTAACAGGACAATTTCATATTTGTGAAAACACAAAAATTATTGGAGTCGATACACAAGGCTGTTTTGCTGAGTACGTCGCCTTACCTGAAGAGAACATGTGGAAGAACCCGGTGGATATGCCTGTCGATATGGCATCTATACAAGAACCGATGGGGAATGCAGTACATACGGTTTTAAATGGTGATGTGGCTGGTAAAACGATCGCGATTATTGGATGTGGGCCGATTGGACTTATGGCTGTAGGCGTGGCGAAGGCTGCAGGAGCCTCCCTTGTATTAGCCTTTGATGTAAATCCTTATCGTTTAGAGCTGGCTGAAAAGATGGGGGCAAGCGTTACTGTTCATTCAGGGAAAGAAGACCCCGTTAAGAAAGCTAAAGACCTCACAGATGGACATGGAGTAGATGTTGTTTGTGAAATGAGCGGTCACCCTGTCGCAATGGACCAGGGGTTCAAAATGGTTACGAATGGCGGGAGAGTTTCGATTCTCAGTCTTCCGGTAAAACCAGTACATATTGACATTACAAATGATGTGGTCTTTAAAGGGATACATGTACAAGGAATTACAGGACGGAAGATGTTTGAAACATGGCAACAAGTTTCTCGCTTATTGCAATCAGAACAAGTAGATGTAAGTCCTATACTTACTCACCACTTACCGATTGAAGAATTCGAGAAGGGCTTTGAATTAATGAATGAGGGTAAATGCGGTAAAGTTGTACTGCATCCATAAACTTTAGGAGGGTTTCGCTATATGAAGGGATTTGAATATTTACAAAACGAATTAGAAGAAATGAAAGATCAAGGGACATTCAGAGAACTAATCCCTCTGGAATCTGCTCAAGGTTCACGAGTTATGATTAAAGGGAAAGATGTCATCCAACTTTCCTCGAACAATTATCTTGGATTAACGTCACATCCAAGACTTAAAGAAGCTGCAGAAGAAGCTGTTAGAGATTATGGTGTTGGAACTGGATCCGTTCGAACCATTGCAGGGACACTTTCTATGCACGAAGAGTACGAGCGGAAGTTAGCTAAGTTTAAACATACGGAAGCAGCTCTAGTATTTCAATCTGGATTTACAACCAACCAGGGAGTTTTATCTTCTATGCTAAATGAGGAAGATGTTGTAATTTCAGATGAACTGAATCATGCTTCTATCATTGATGGAATTCGCTTAACAAAAGCAGCCAGAAAAATCTATAAGCACGTGGACATGCAATCACTTGAAGACAAGTTGAAGGAGTCAAGTGATTATCGCACCCGCCTTGTGGTAACAGATGGTGTTTTTTCAATGGATGGAAACATTGCTCCTTTACCTGAAATTGTAGAACTTGCTGAGAAGTATAATGCCCTTATCATGGTGGACGACGCTCATGCTAGTGGGGTACTTGGTGAAAATGGACGAGGAACGGTTAACCATTTTGGTCTTGATGGTCGTGTTCATATTCAGGTGGGAACACTAAGTAAAGCCATTGGTGTCCTGGGAGGGTATGTAGCCACTTCTCAGACCTTAAAAGAGTATCTAATTCATAAAGGACGTCCTTTCTTGTTTAGTACATCTCATCCACCTGCTGTAACAGCGGCGTGTGATGCAGCAATCGATGTTTTGCTTGAGGAACCTCAATTGATCGAGAAACTTTGGGATAACACAAAATTCTTTAAAGATGGTTTGAAGGAAATGGGTTTTGATACGGGCATTAGTGAAACACCAGTTACACCTGTCATGATCGGGGATGATGCGCTAACCCATAAGTTCTCTGATGAGTTATTTAATGAAGGCGTGTTTGCTCAAGGGATTGTTTTCCCGACTGTACCTAAAGGCAAAGGGCGTATCCGCACTATTGTGACTGCGGAGCATTCAAAAGAAGAGCTTCAAGAAGCGCTGGATGCTTTTGGACGTGCTGGGAAGACACTTGGCCTTTTGTAAGCCATGACCGAACCATTCGCTGTTGATAATGCTCTTCCTTTAACGGGGAAGGGCTTTTCTTCATTCATTTCTACATATGTTCACGAAATTTTCTTTTATTTTAAGGTCAGAGACTGATATAATATTACAATTAGAGACAGTGTGAAAGGAGTTCTCTGAATGAATGAACAACAACGCAAAGAAATGGGTTCCATTCAACAGCCTGAACAGGACAAGACTGCTAAGGATAAACCTTTAAAAGAGAAGACTACAGAAGATTTTGCTAAATATTTTGAAACCACCTATCAACCACCATCTTTGAAAAGCGCTAAGAAACGTGGGAAAGAAGATGTGAGTGTCCATTATGATTTCGAAATCCCAGAAGACCTTAAAGGTTTGGGGAACGGCAAAAAATTTCTCATTCGAACTTATGGTTGCCAAATGAATGAACATGATACAGAAGTGATGGCTGGTATACTTACGGATATGGGCTATGAATCTACAAGCGATCAAAAAGAAGCGGATATTATTTTACTTAATACATGTGCGATTCGTGAAAATGCTGAAAATAAGGTGTTTGGTGAGATCGGGCACTTGAAATCCTTGAAGCGAGAGAAACCAGACTTGCTTTTAGGGGTATGTGGGTGCATGTCGCAAGAGGAATCCGTGGTTAACCGTATTTTACAAAAGCATCAATTTATAGATTTAATATTCGGTACACATAATATTCATCGCCTTCCTTACCTGGTGAAAGAAGCACTCTTTGGAAAAGAGATGGTTGTTGAGGTATGGTCTAAAGAAGGGGACATTGTAGAAAACCTGCCTCGGGAGCGTAAAGGAAACATAAAAGCTTGGGTCAATATTATGTATGGGTGTGATAAGTTCTGTACATACTGTATTGTTCCTTATACACGAGGGAAGGAACGTAGTCGTCTACCTGAAGATATTATTCAGGAAGTTCGCCAACTGGCTGCCCAGGGTTATAAAGAAGTCACTTTGCTCGGCCAAAACGTAAACGCGTATGGAAAAGATTTTGAGGATATGACTTATGGTCTTGGTGACTTAATGAATGAGATTCATAAGATTGATATTCCTCGTGTACGCTTTACGACTTCTCACCCTCGTGACTTTGATGATCGATTAATCGAAGTATTAGCTCAAGGGGGGAACTTGCTTGATCACATTCACTTACCTGTTCAATCAGGAAGTTCTGATGTCTTAAAGATTATGGCACGTAAGTATACGCGGGAGCGTTACCTTGAACTAGTAGATAAGATTCGTACAGCGATGCCGAATGCAACGTTAACGACAGATATTATCGTAGGTTTTCCAAATGAAACGGAAGAGCAATTCCAGGAAACCTTAACCCTTGTCGAAGAAGTTGGGTTTGAGGGGGCCTATACGTTTATTTATTCTCCACGTGAAGGTACGCCTGCTGCGAAAATGCAGGACAATGTCCCTATGGAAGTCAAGAAAGAGCGCTTACAGCGATTGAATGCAGTCATTAATCATCAATCCGCTCAAGCCATGAAGAAATATGAAGATGAAATTGTCCATGTTCTAGTGGAAGGGGAAAGTAAAAATAACCCTGATGTACTAGCTGGACATACTGATAAAAATAAGCTCGTTAATTTCCGTGGTCCTAAATCCATAATTGGTCAGATTGTGCCTGTAAGGGTAACGAAAGCCAAGACTTGGTCATTGGACGGAGAAATGATCGAAGCAGTAGAGGTGAAATAATTGGCAACTTATACACGAAGTGAAGTCATCCAACAAGCGAAAGCATTAGCTCATCAAATAGTAGAAACCCCAGAGATTTCGCGTTTTAAGGAAGTAGAAGCGAAATTAAATGAAAATAAAAAGGTTCAGGAACACATTAACCGTATCAAGTCGCTTCAAAAGCAAGCGGTGAACTTTCAATACTATGAAAAAACAGAAGCTCAAAAGAAAGTAGAAAAAGAAATTGATCGCCTACAAGCTGAACTGGATGCAATTCCTGTTGTAGAAGAATTCAAACAAACACAAACATCTGTTAATGATTTCTTGCAGAGTGTGACAAATACGATTGCTAACGAAGTGACCAATCAAATCATCCGTGATACTGGTGGGGATTTGTTAGAAGGTACTACAGGTTCCGCTGCTAAATCAGGTGGGTCTTGTGATCACTAAACAATAAAGGAAAGAGAGTGCTCTCAAATGAAGAGCGCTCTTTTTTTTTGGCTCTAAAAAACTTTTCGTACATTTTTCTAGGCTCATGCATAGAATGAAGTAGGAACTAAAGTTTCAAACTGCCATGATTATTGATTTATCTTTATGATCTGTGCACTTCGGGCGAATGTCTCGCATAGTATGTGAATGAACAAAGAAGGAGGAGGTTGGGCTCTCATGTCGTTATTTGATCAGGAGTATCGTGAGATTATTACAAAAGCGGTATGTGGTAAGGGTAGAAAGTTTATCCAAGATACAAATACTGTAACACCATCTCATCGCCCAACAAGCATTCTAGGATGCTGGGTAATCAACCACATTTATAATGCAAAGAAAAAGGGCGATTACGTTGAGGTTTCTGGTAGTTACGAAATCAATGTATGGTATTCGTACAGCGATAATACAAAGACAGAAGTCGTTACAGAAAAAGTACATTACTGCGATAAGGTTCCGTTATCTATCAAAGATGAGAACTGTTTGGACTGTGACTTTGAAGTTATAGCCCGTGTCGTGCAACAGCCAAATTGTTTAGAAGCGCGCATAGCGCACCAAGGACATAAGATTATCGTAGATGTGGAAAGAGAATTCATTGTGGAAGTAATTGGCGAGACAAAGATTTGTGTCAAAGTCGACCCGGATGGGTGTGTATGTGATGAAGATGACTGGGGATATGATGTCTCAAGTGATGACTTCTCACATGTGAATCCAGACTTTCTCGCACAAGATGAGGAAGAGTAGCTCCACACAAAGACCTGACAAATGTCAGGTCTTTTTTGCTATAAAGGATGAAAGGGTGTCAGACACACTTTCATCCTTTATAGTGATAGAGTGTTAGGTTTCCAATAGGATTTGGTCGTTCTATTGGTGGTTGATGTGCTATAATATGTTGTAATTGAATTTAGTTCGTGGAGGATTCTTTATGGCAAAGCAAACACCAATGATGCAGCAATATTTGCAAATTAAGGCACAGTATAAAGATGCCTTTTTATTTTTCCGTTTAGGTGATTTTTATGAATTATTTAATGAAGATGCAACCAAAGCCGCTCAGGAATTAGAGATCACACTCACAAGTCGTGATGGAGGAAATATTCCGATGTGCGGAGTACCTTACCATTCTTCTGCTAATTATATTAAAACGTTAATTGAAAAAGGATATAAAGTCGCGATCTGTGAGCAGGTGGAAGACCCTAAAACAGCCAAAGGCGTCGTGAAAAGAGAAGTTGTACAACTTGTTACGCCTGGTACCGTTATGGAAGGGGCAATGCTCTCTGAAGATGAGAACAACTATTTAGCCTCTATAACCCCATTTAATAACAACACTTTTGTTGTAGCCTATAATGACTTAACAACAGGCGAGAATAGCATCGCATTACTTGAAGATGGGTTTGATGGCGTGCTTAGTGAACTCTTTAACCGTCCTGTTAAAGAAATTATCATTCCGCCTCATTTTGAAGAGGGACAACAAAAAGCATTGCAAGACCGTCTTGGTGTAACCATCTCAATACAAGAGAGAACCATGATTCCGGAAAGTTTTCAACCTCTTGTTGAAAACTTACAAGATGACCGCCTTGTAACTGGATTTGGCCAGTTGTTTAACTATATACAAGACACCCAGAAACGATCCTTAGACCACTTGAAACCCGTCTATCAAATCCAATTGAAAGAATACATGACGCTTGATATGTATTCCAAACGAAACCTTGAGCTTATGGAAACCATTCGTAAGCAAGGAAAGAAAGGTAGTCTCCTTTGGGTGCTTGATAAAACAGTGACATCTATGGGAGCCCGTATGCTAAAGAAATGGGTTGAGCGCCCTCTTCTTCAGAAGGAGAGCATTGAGGAACGTTATAATCAGGTGGAAGGATTCATGGAACAGTTCTTTGAAAGAGAAACTCTTCGAGAATCTTTAAAGTCTGTATATGATTTAGAACGACTTGCCGGTAGAGTAGCATATGGAAATGTAAATGCACGTGATCTAGTCCAGCTTAAACACTCTATAGGACGTGTCCCTGAAATTAAGGCCTTGCTTTCTTCTTTTGAAAAACAGGAACTAAAAGCCCTTGCTGAACAATTGGAGCCCCTTGATGAAGTGCATGATCTTTTAGAAAAAAGCATTATGGATGCGCCTCCTATTACTGTTAAAGAAGGAGGTCTCATTAAAGATGGGTACAACAATCAGTTAGATGAGTACCGGGATGCAGCAAGGAACGGGAAGCAATGGATTGCTGAACTGGAGCGAAAAGAGCGTCAAGAAACGGGCATCAGTAAGCTGAAGATTGGCTATAACCGAGTGTTTGGGTATTACATTGAGGTAACAAAAGCTAATATTCATCTTCTTCCTGAAGGGAGATATGAAAGAAAGCAGACACTCGCTAATGCTGAAAGGTATATCACACCAGAGTTGAAAGAAAAAGAAACGCTTATACTAGAAGCACAGGAAAAAAGTGTAGAACTTGAGTATGATCTGTTTATTGAGGTTCGCGACCAGGTTAAGGCGTTTATTCGTCCACTTCAAAAGCTAGCCGAACAAATTAGTGCGATTGATGTTCTTCAAGGGTTTGCGACAGTGAGTGAGGAGTATCAATACACAAGACCAACTCTTGTAGAGGACAGAGAAGTTTCAATTGAAAAAGGTCGCCACCCGGTGGTTGAGAAAGTTATGCAAAACGATACGTTTGTACCAAATAATGTAGAAATGCCTGAAGATACAGACATACTACTGATCACTGGACCTAATATGAGTGGTAAGAGCACCTATATGCGCCAATTAGCGCTAACGGCTATTATGGCTCAAATTGGTTGCTTCGTGCCATGTGAAGCTGCTAAACTGCCGATCTTTGATCAAATTTTTACTAGAATTGGCGCAGCAGATGACCTTGTCTCAGGCCAAAGTACTTTCATGGTCGAAATGTTAGAAGCTAAACATGCTTTAACACGCGCTACAAACAAAAGCTTGATTTTGCTTGATGAAATAGGAAGAGGGACAAGCACTTATGATGGAATGGCTTTAGCGCAGGCAATTGTGGAGCATATTCATCATAACATCCATGCTAAAACCATGTTTTCAACTCACTATCACGAATTGACAGCCCTTGAAGATCCATTGAACCATTTAAAAAATGTCCATGTAAGAGCAGAAGAATACGAAGGTCGGGTCGTGTTCCTCCACCAGATTCAAGACGGGGCTGCTGATCAAAGTTATGGTATTCATGTAGCTCAGCTTGCGGAATTGCCAGATGGTTTGATCGATCGCGCGAATCAAATCCTTGCTCAATTAGAGGGCGGTTCAAATGCGGAATCGTCAACTGTCTCAAATAAAGAAATCGTAGATGAACCAGACGAGCAATTATCTTTATTTAAAGAAGAACCAGTCTCTGTCCAAGAGAAGAAGCGACAGCCTGAAAGAACTTCTGTTCAAGATGAAGTGTTAAAACAGTTATCAGAACTAGATCTGTTAGAGTTGAACCCGATTGAAGCAATGAATCATCTTTACACATTGCAAAAGCAATTGAAGAGGTAGGAAAGGGGGAGCGAAAGTGGCGACCATTCATCAAATGCCTGATGCCTTAGCCAATAAGATCGCAGCAGGTGAAGTAGTAGAACGCCCTTCATCTGTCGTGAAAGAACTGGTAGAAAACAGTATCGATGCAGGAAGTACGTGGGTGAAAGTCGAGCTAGAGGAAGCCGGGCTCTCCAAAATTAAGATCATGGATAATGGGAAAGGCATGAGTGAAGAAGATAGCGAACGAGCATTTTTACGTCATGCTACAAGTAAAATTACTCATGAAAATGAGCTCTTCCGAGTAAAAACACTTGGATTCCGAGGAGAAGCTTTGGCAAGTATTGCAGCTGTCAGTCGTTTAACTGTTAAATCTTCAACAGGCGAAGCGGCTGGAACGAAGCTTTATTTAGAAGGAGGAGCTTTAAAAGAGAAAGATAAAAGTGACGCCAGGCAAGGGACGGAAATTACCGTTGATGAGTTGTTCTTTAATACACCGGCCAGGTTGAAGTATATGAAAACCATTCATACGGAATTAGGGCATATTACAGACGTAATGAATCGGATGGCCCTCTCTCACCCGGGGGTTCGTTTTGAATGTTACCACAATGGAAAACGCCTCTTTCAAACTACGGGAAGAGGAGATATCCTACAGGTCATTGCACAAATTTACGGAATGTCCACGGCCAAGAAAATGATTCCTATAGAGGCGAAGACGCTCGATTTTACGATTACCGGGTATATTGCAAAACCTGAAATTACGAGAGCTTCCAGAAACTACATGTCTACGATTGTAAACGGCCGTTATATTAGAAACCCTGCTGTGAATAAAGCAGTACTACAAGGGTATCATACACTCCTTCCTATAGGACGTTACCCATTAGTCGTCCTACAAATTGAAATGGACCCTTATCTTGTCGATGTTAACGTTCATCCAGCTAAGTTAGAAGTGCGTTTCAGTAAAGAAAAAGAACTTTTTGATGCCGTACAAGAGGCAGTTACGAGTGTATTTCGTAAAGAAACCCTGATCCCGGAAGTGGAGCAAAAACCAAAGCGCGCCAAAGAAAAAGACCCTTCCGTTCAAGAATCCTTTTCGTTTGATGAACGGCCAGCTCCGGTAATTGCGGAACCCGCTGCTTCACCGGTTAATTCTAGCACTGTAAGAGAAGAGCCAGAATGGATGAAAGAAAGTGGCCAGCCTGACTATGCAGAAATTGTGAAACAGGCCACATCCCCTGTGGTGGATAGAGATTCAACAGAAGACCAACCTTTAGTAAGAGAAGGTGAGGAACCTGTAGCAGAACCCACAGCACGTGTCCCGATCTTATACCCGATTGGGCAGTTGCATGGAACGTATATACTTGCTCAAAATGAAAAGGGGCTTTACATTATTGACCAGCATGCTGCACAGGAACGCATTAAATATGAGTTTTTCCGTGATAAATTAGGGGAGACAACAAATGAAGTGCAGGAATTGCTGATGCCCATGACATTTGACGTTACGAAGCCTGAAGCCATTTTGATACAGGAAAATCTAGAAGAGCTTCATGAAGTAGGGTTATTTCTAGAATCTTTTGGAGAGCAGACATTTATTGTTCGCTCCCATCCTCAATGGTTTCCTAAAGGTCATGAACAAGAAGTCATAGAAGAAATGATTGATCAAGTATTAGACGAACGTAAAGTAAATATTACTAACCTTAGAGAAGAAGCGGCCATTTTAATGAGCTGTAAACGATCTATTAAAGCCAATCATTATTTGAATCATGAGGATATGAAGCGGCTGCTTGACGACTTGCGAGAATCTACTGATCCGTTTACGTGCCCTCATGGTCGCCCGATCATCGTTCATTTTTCTGAATATGAAATGGAAAAGATGTTTAAAAGGGTCATGTAATTTTCCTTTTACAAGGACTGAACCCTCAAAAGGGGTTCAGTCCGTTTTTTATATAGCTCCAGACTAGCCACTATTCATTTTTACCCTTTTAGACAGATTCAAAGTGGATAGAAACGCGGCTTTCTTTTCTCAAACAGAACATGTATAATAACGATAGCAATTTACTACAAGGAACGATTGTTCGTTAAAAAGTGAGGCATTATTAATGAAGCAACCAGTTGTAGCGATAGTTGGACCAACCGCTGTTGGGAAAACCTCTCTGAGCATTGAGATAGCAAAACGTTTTAATGGGGAAATAATAAGCGGTGATTCAATGCAAATCTACAAAGGGATGGATATTGGAACTGCAAAGGTTACAAAGGCTGAGATGGAAGAAATCCCCCATCACATGATTGATATTAAGGAGCCTTGGGACGATTTCTCTGCGGCTGAGTTCCAAGAGAAGGTAACGGATTACATAAAAAAGATTGCTGAAAAGGGAAAGCTGCCGATTATCGCTGGAGGGACAGGTTTATATATTCAGTCTGTCTTATATGATTTTCAATTTTCTCAAACGGCACGAGATGATGAGTTTAGGGAGCGTATGGAGAAAAGGATAGAAGAAGAAGGTGTTGAACCTTTCTTTGATCGACTGAGACAGATCGATCCTGAACAAGCTTCAAAGATTCATCCGAACAATATACGTCGAGTTATAAGGGCGCTAGAGGTTTATGAATTAACGGGTATGACGATGAGTGAATACCAGGAAGCTCAGCAACCCACATCGCCTTACAATCCTATATTAATTGGGTTAAATATGGAGCGTGAGATGCTTTATAATCGAATTAACACTCGTGTAGATTCAATGATTGAAGAAGGGCTCCTCGATGAAGTAGACCGTCTTGTCAAACTAGGGTATGAAAACGCCCAAAGTATGAAAGCGATAGGGTATAAAGAGTTAGTCCCTTATGTGAAAAATGAACAATCACTAGAGGAATCCGTTCAAAATCTCAAACAGAATTCTCGACGCTATGCAAAACGTCAACTTACATATTTCCGTAATAAAATGGACGTGGATTGGTATGAGGTTACGGTGGAAACCGCTGCAGAAAAGTTTGAAGAAATTTTAAATGATTTAGCAGGAAAGCTGAATCAAATATAGAAGTATAGTAAGCACAGATAGAAAAGAGGAGGAAGATTCATGGCCCAAACAGTGAATATCCAAGATCAATTTTTAAATACTCTACGTAAGGAACATGTTCAAGTAACTGTCTTTTTGCTTAACGGTTTCCAACTTCGAGGAGTCGTTAAAGCTTTCGATAATTTCACCGTCATGTTAGAAACAGACGGGAAGCAACAATTAATTTTCAAGCATGCGATTTCTACATTTGCTCCATCAAAGACCATTACGCTAGATAAAGAATAATTGAAAGGCGGACTCTTATTTAGGAGTCTGCTTTTTTTATTGGCGTTAGTTAATAGGCATTTGTCACACCCCATCTCATAATTGCGTATACTGTCTATGAATAAGGGGTGATCCTATTGGATACGCAAGTGACCTATAAAAAGAATGGTCAGATCAATATTATGTTTCATGATCGGGAACATCAAGCAGTTGAATCTAGGGAAATCGCAGCAACTTCTTATACAGCAAACCCTTTTCAAAAGATTGAAACACAATTTGAAGATTTTATCGGCCTCGACCATTTGAAATCTACAGTAAAAGAAATTTATGCAAGTATTTATGTGAATCAGAAAAGAGAAGAAGCAGGTCTTAAACCTTCTAAGCAAGTTCTTCATATGTTATTTAAAGGGAATCCAGGAACAGGTAAAACAACGGTAGCGCGTAAAATTTCCGAGCTTTTTCATGAAATGAATGTGCTTTCTAAAGGTCACTTTATTGAAGCAGAACGTGCAGATCTTGTAGGAGAGTATATTGGGCATACTGCTCAAAAAACGAGAGACCTTGTCAAAAAAGCTATGGGAGGGGTTTTGTTTATTGATGAAGCCTACTCTCTTGCCCGCGGTGGGGAAAAAGATTTTGGGAAAGAAGCCATTGATACATTAGTGAAGCATATGGAAGACCATCATAATGACTTTATCTTAATTCTTGCAGGGTATCCGGACGAAATGGATCGTTTCCTACGTTTAAATCCTGGGTTACAGTCAAGATTTCCGATTATTTTAGACTTTAAAGATTATTCGATTGATGAACTTATGACCATAGCGAAACAAATGGCATCAGAACGAGAATATGAATTCTCTAAAGATGCGGAATGGAAACTAAAAGATCACTTAATTCGAATGCAACAACAAAGAGGAAGCGGTTTTTCAAACGGTCGTTACATTCGAAATGTGATTGAACAATCTATACGTAAGCAAGCGATGAGAATAATGAAACAGAATCGATTTACACCAGCTGAACTCATGCAGATTACTGGCCAGGATTTAATTTTTCAAACAAAGACTTAGCAAGCTCCTCGAACTCGAGGGGCTCCTTTGGCCGTTTCAGGGAGCACTTTTCGCTTTAGAATAAGGTCTGTGTTATGATAGGAGCACGATTAGAAAGGTGAGGGATGTCGTTATGGAACAAGCAGTCATAGTAGCTTGCGAATTACCAGGTAATGATCAAGAGCGATTTCATTCATCCATTGAAGAGTTACAGTCTTTAACAGAAACCGCTCATGGCCAGGTACATAAAATATTTATTCAAAAGCGAAATAAAATACACCCTGCTCTCTACATAGGGGAAGGGAAATTACAAGAAATAAAGGATTATATTGAGATAAATGAAATTGAACTGGTTATATTCAATGATGAACTAGCTCCAGGCCAAATGAGTAAATTAGCTGATTACCTAGACGTGGGAATCATTGATCGTACGCAGTTAATCCTTGATATATTTGCTAGAAGGGCGAATACAAAGGAAGGGAAACTACAAGTTGAGCTTGCTCAGCTTCAGTACATGCTTCCCCGTATTTATGGACAAGGGAAGAACATGTCCCGGCTTGGTGGAGGAATTGGTACACGTGGACCTGGTGAGACCAAGCTTGAAACGGACCGTCGTCATATTAGGCGCCGCATCGATGATATTAAATCCCGTTTAGATCAAGTAGTGAGTCAACGAAACCAATATAGGAAACGTCGTAAAGAAAATCGTGCTTTCCAGATTGCTGTAGTAGGATATACAAATGCGGGCAAATCAACGCTTTTCAACCGATTGACAAACAGTGAATCATTTGAAGAGGACCAATTATTTGCGACACTAGATCCTCTCACCCGTCAAATTCAACTTCCTTCAGGTTTCAGATCTCTTCTATCTGATACAGTTGGGTTTATTCAAGATTTGCCAACTACACTTATTGCAGCTTTTCGTTCTACATTGGAAGAAGTGACAGAAGCTGATTTTATTTTGCATTTAGTTGATGCTTCTCACCCGGATCATATTCAACACGAGAAAACGGTGCATAAGCTGTTGAAAGATTTAGAAGCAGATCAGTTACCAATGCTAACCGTTTATAATAAGCGAGATCTTTTAAGTGACAACTTCTTTCCTGCAACCATGCCAGCTGTAACTATCAGTGCCCATGATCCTATTGATTTGAAGCGTCTTTTAGATAAAATTGAAGAAGTTATCATAGAAGAATGGGAACCATTTCAGACGTACATTCACGCCTCTAAAAGCGATTTCCTTCATCGCGTTGAATCTAGTTCGATTGTCAAGGAACGCGATTTCCTTGAAGACGATGAAAAATACTTTGTGAAGGGGTGGATCGATGCTGATCATCCGCTTTACCATCAACTAAAGAAGAACAATCATAAAGGGGAACAAGAGTAAAACATGAACAAACACGAATTAGAACAATTAGCAGTAGAAACAGAGCAGGATATTAAAGATATTCACCAATCTATAAATGGTCTAGCTGAGTATAATCAGGAACGGGTCTTAAGGGCTTTTAGAAATCAGCAGGTGAGCGATTCCCATTTCAATCCGACAACAGGCTATGGATATGACGATATGGGGAGAGATAAATTGGAGCAAGTTTATGCAGAGGTTTTCGGAGGGGAAGATGCTCTCGTACGACCTCAAATCGTATCTGGTACCCATGCCATTACGATTTCATTGTTTGGCTTGTTAAGGCCTGGAAATGAACTTCTTTATATTACAGGAGCTCCTTACGACACGTTAGAAGAGATTGTAGGGGTACGTGGTTCTGGTAATGGGTCTTTAAAAGATTTTCATATCGGGTATAACCAGGTCAACCTTCTAAATAATGGTTCTGTCAATTATGAAGAAGTTCAAAGAGCGATTACGCCCCATACTAAAGTAATCGGAATACAGCGTTCAAAAGGGTACGCAGCACGCCCGTCATTTACGATAGCAGAAATTAAAGAAATGATAGAGTATGTTAAAGGCATAAATCCTGAAATAATCGTCTTTGTTGATAATTGTTACGGGGAGTTTGCTGAAGAACAAGAACCCATTCATGTTGGAGCCGACCTCATTGCCGGTTCTCTTATTAAGAACCCGGGCGGGGGATTAGCAAGAACAGGGGGATATATTGCAGGAAGAGCTGATCTTGTTGAACAATGTGCCTATCGTTTAACAGCCCCTGGTCTAGGTAAAGAGACTGGTGCTACCTTACATAGTCTGCAAGAGATGTATCAGGGACTGTTTCTGGCCCCTCATGTTGTAGGGGAAGCAATGAAAGGGGCTGTCTTTACCTCTCGTTTCTTAGAGAAGCTAGGGTTCGCAACAACTCCTCATTATTTAGCAAAGCGTACCGATTTAATCCAATCCGTAACGTTTGAGACAGCCGAACAAATGATAGCATTTTGCCAGGAGATCCAAAAGGCCTCACCTATTAATTCACATGTAACGCCATATCCAAGTTATATGCCGGGGTATGAGCATGACGTCATCATGGCGGCTGGAACCTTCGTACAAGGAGGAAGTCTTGAATTAACAGCTGATGGGCCAATTAGAGCTCCTTATACGGCCTTTGTTCAGGGTGGTCTTACTTATGCGCATGTTAAGATTGCGATTAAAATGGCTGTGGAGCGTTTAGTGGCATTAACATGATAGAATGTCTTCAGAGATAAGCCCCTATATCCTTATTATAGGGGCTTTGTTTTTAGGTGTTAAGTTGAGGTTCCTTTTAATTCATAAGATGAAATGGAATCCTAAGTATTAAGGGGATCAAATGAACAATAATAAATTAGTATGTAAGGGAGAGGGTTTTAGTTGAGGTCAATTGCTTTGGGATTTAGTATCATTCTATTATCATTTTTATTTTTCCCGTCTTTTGTAGCCGCGGAGAATTCTGGTTTTACCATCATGGAGGATAAAAATCGCATACATCCTGATCATCAGTGGTCTATTTTTTTCAATACAACAATAGATAAAGACACGATCACGGGTGAAACCATTTATGTAACAGATTCTGAGGAAGAAAAGATTCCAGTATCGTTTAAAGTTGTTCAAAACCATGTAACGGTTATTCCTCCTAAGGGTGGCTATGAACCTGGTCAGAAATACAAGCTCACAATTAGCGATAACATAAAGTCAAATAAAGGGACAGTATCTCAGTCAGTCACACAAATGAGTTTTACGGTTACTGAAAGGTCTGATTTTGAAGATCTTTCTCTTACAAAGGAACAATTGTACATAAACGGCAAAAGGATAGAGAGCCCTTCTGTCTATCAAGTGAACGAGACAATCTATGTATCTATCAAAACACTTTCAAAACAGCTTGGATGGATTTTTAAGAATCAGAATGGGTACGTAACCATTCAACTTGATAAAGGTGCAAGACCTTTAAAACTATACAATGGACGGAATGTGTTGTACAGAGGAGACTATGAGGTCATTCGCTTGAAAGATGGAGATCAGTATATGAGTGACCGGATTAAAGAGCTAGACGGGGAAATGTTTATTCCTATAAATGCAATTGATGATATCACAGAGCTACCGATTAATCGAGTTCAAGCAAATGGGATGGATCATTATGTTGTTGGTAAATCAGTCCCTGATAAGATGTTATATAAAGGTGAAGAGTTTACGAATCCAATGGATGTTCCATTGTTAAATCAAATGGATGAGCCTAGACTTTACAACGGGTGTGAAGTAACAAGTTTAGCGATGATGTTACATTACCATGGTATAAACGTGAGTAAGAATAAATTAGCTGAAGAAATTAGTCGGGTTCCTTTAACCTATTCGAATGGTATGAAAGGAAATCCTAATCTAGGGTTTGTGGGGGACATGGAAAATGGACCAGGCTTATCTGCTTATCACGGACCGGTTGTGAAGCTTGCTAAACGTTATGTCGGTGATCGTGCCCAAGATGTAACAGGGAGTAATCCTTCTGAACTATACGAATATGTAAATCAAGGAATGCCTGTTTGGATTATTACAACTACCCGGTTTCAACCTGTAAGCAATTTTAGAACTTGGCTTACGCCTCAAGGTGCCATAGATGTAACCTTCAGTGTTCACAGTGTGGTCATTACAGGTTATACGGATGATTCTGTTTATATTAATAATCCATATGGAAAAAAGAATCAAAAAGTTAATCGTTCGCAATTTGAAAAAGCCTTTAAACAGATGGGAAGCCAGGCTATAGTTATTCAAAGGTAACCCGGTATTATGTATGGGTTTTCATTTGCGCCATAAGGGCTTTTTTTAATATGTAAAAAAAGCTAACATGTGTTGACAGAATTTGAATCATTACATACAATAAATATAAATAAACGTAACGATAAGGAGGGCTAAATCATGAATGATGAACTACGAAGATCGATGCCTCTATTCCCAATAGGGATTGTAAAATCACTTACTGACCTTTCTGCGCGACAGATCCGGTACTACGAAGAACATGATTTGATTCATCCTGTTCGCTCCGATGGAAATCGACGTTTATTTTCGTTCAATGATGTTGATCGTTTATTAGAAATTAAATCGTTAATTGAAAAAGGGGTTAATCTTGCTGGTATTAAGCAAGTGTTATCGATGCAGCCTCAACAACCTCAACCTCAAACTGAATACTCTGAAGAAGAAATTCAGGAGGTAAGAGAAGAATTATCTGAGAAAGAATTACGAAAAATGCTTAAAAATGAATTATTTCAAGCAAACCGTTTTGGTAAATCATCGTTGCGTCAGGGAGAATTATCACGATTCTTCCATTAATATAAACTAAAGTACACTGGGAGGAGAAAGTCGCTTATGGCAGCTAAATTAACTAAGGACCAGATCCTGGAGAAGATCCAGGAAGAGAACGTTAAATTTATTCGATTGCAATTCACTGACTTATTAGGAACTATTAAAAACGTAGAAATTCCATTTAGTCAGCTTGATAAAGCACTCGATAACCAAATGATGTTTGATGGATCTTCCATTGAAGGATTTGTTCGCATTGAAGAATCGGATATGCTTTTGTATCCTGATCTTGATACGTTTGTTGTATTTCCATGGACATCTGAGAAAGGGAAAGTAGCCCGCTTTATTTGTGATATTTATAATCCGGATGGTACCCCATTTGAAGGTTGTCCTCGCTATAATTTAAAGCGTAACTTAAAGAAAATGGAAGAGCTTGGCTTCTCTGCTTTTAATCTTGGTACAGAACCTGAATTTTTCCTATTTAAGTTAGATGAAAAAGGCGAACCAACTATGGAATTAAACGACCGTGGCGGTTACTTTGATTTAGCGCCAACTGACCTTGGTGAAAATTGTCGCCGTGATATTGTTCTTGAGTTAGAGGAGATGGGCTTTGAGATAGAAGCGTCTCATCACGAAGTGGCCCCAGGTCAGCATGAAATCGACTTTAAATACGCAGATGCATTAAAGCACTGCGATGATATCCAAACGTTTAAACTCGTCGTTAAAACAATAGCTCGTAAACACGGTTTACATGCTACCTTTATGCCTAAACCACTCTTTGGTGTGAACGGCTCAGGAATGCACTGTAACATGTCCTTATTCAAAGACGGGGGAAATTCTTTCTTTGATGAAAAGGGCGATCAGCAATTGAGTCAAACAGCTTATCAGTTCATCGCGGGCATTGTGAAGCATGCTACGAATTTCACAGCTGTGACGAATCCGACTGTTAACTCTTACAAACGCTTAGTTCCAGGATATGAAGCTCCATGTTATGTAGCGTGGTCTGGTCAAAACCGCAGTCCATTGATTCGTATCCCAGCTTCTCGAGGGTTAAGTACTCGTATAGAAGTTCGTAGTGTAGATCCTTCTGCGAACCCATACCTGGCTATGGCTGTCCTATTAGCTGCTGGACTAGATGGTGTCGAGAACGGCTTGAAAGCTCCAACCCCAGTTGATCGAAATATTTATGTAATGGATAAAGAAGAACGAGTAAAACACGGTGTTCAAGACTTGCCGGCAACCCTTTCTGATGCATTAGAATTGCTTAAAAAGGACGAAATAATGGTGAAAGCATTAGGCGAACATTTATTTGAACACTTCATTGAAGCGAAAGAAATCGAATGGGATATGTTCCGTACACAGGTTCACCCATGGGAGCGCGAACAGTATTTATCAACTTACTAAGATTGAAAACCCTTGATGCCATTGGTGTTGAGGGTTTTTATTTTTTAACATACTCATCTTGTTACAAAAAAATTTACAGACAAAATGATCAAACAGATATTTATTAATAGTGATATAAGAAAAAGCATCGAATGATAATCATTCGATGCTTTTTTCAATGTTTCCGTATTTATATTGAGTTTAGTGAATATGGCGATATAATCCGACAACTTTTCCAAGAATGCTTACATTTTGAACAATTATTGGATCCATTGTAGCATTTTCAGGCTGCAAGCGAATGTGATTTGATTCTTTAAAGAAACGTTTGACCGTAGCCTCATCATCTTCAGTCATAGCCACTACAATATCACCGTTTTGTGCTGTTTGCTGACGTCGTACAATGACCATATCCCCGTCTAAGATTCCAGCTTCAATCATACTTTCACCTTGCACCACAAGAACGAATATATCGTCATCTTGTGCGGCAAGCGTATCAGGTAGAGGAACATACTCTTCAATGTTTTCAATAGCTGTAATTGGCATACCTGCTGTAACTTTACCTATTACAGGAGCATACGTTGCTTCTCCTTTAGGAATGGTAGTGATGGCATCTTCTTCTAACTCTAATACTTCAATAGCTCTTGGTTTAGTAGGGTCTCTTCTGATATAGCCTTTTTTCTCTAGTCTTGACAAATGTCCGTGAACGGTTGAACTAGATGCTAGTCCTACAGCCTCACCAATCTCTCTTACAGAAGGTGGATAGCCTTTTTCTAGTACACGGTTTTTAATGAAATCTAGTATTGCTTCCTGCCTTTTTGATAGTTTCGTCATATTCTTTACACCTCGTACATATCATTTATTACCGTCATTATACCATGATAGGAAACGATATACAAACATTCGTTCGCAAATGTGTTGACAAGAACGAATGTTCGTATATAATGATGTGTAGACACGAACAAAAGTTCTTATTTTCTGGAGGCGATGAATATGTTTCAAAATCTATCAAAACTAGACATAGTATATTTCTTGTTATTTGCAGGCGGCTTAGCCTTTATGTATATTGGGTTACTCTTAAGTTAGGCTTTACTTAAATAGGGACACCGCTATATGATAGAGAAAAAAGGAGATTCTATGAAAGCAATCATCTATTGTCGCGTCAGCACAGAAAAGGAAGCACAAGTTTCGTCTTTAAAACGGCAACGAATCGAACTAGAAGAATTGGCTACTAAACACGGATTTGAAATCCATAAAACAATAGAAGAGCAGGCAAGCGGGTATGATATAGAACGAGATGGGATCTTAGAAGTTTTAGAAATATTAGCAAACGAAGAAGCGGATGTGCTACTAATCCAGGATGAGACAAGGCTTGGGCGGGGGAATACAAAAATTGCCTTGTTTCATCAACTTACTAAACTTGAAGTCCCTGTTTATGCTGTTTCTCACCACGGAGTGCTTACACTTTCTGAATCAGACTCCATGGTTTTGCAAATTGTAGGAATTGTAGAGGAATATCAAAGGAAAATACATAACATTAAGATTAAGCGTGGTATGAGGCGTGCGGTGGATAAAGGATATAATCCTGCTGCTAACCTCTCTAATCAGCATCTAGCACAAGGGCGAGAGAGAAAAGACTTTCCGATCGAGGAGGTTGTTCGTCTTCGATCGAACAATTTGACGTTTGAAGAAATAGCAGCCACCCTTAGAGGAATGGGATTTGATGTATCTAAGGCTACAGTACATAGGCGTTACAAAGAATTCGTTTCACTTGAAAACAAAGCCTAAACGCGTTACGATATAAATAGTAGAAAGGCAAGCATCCTTATGGGACCCTTGCCTTTTTTACTTGGATTCCAACAAGTAAAGGAGCATATAAATGATTTCTCAAGATAAATTAAACCGAATTAACGAATTATCTCATAAATCCAAACAACAAGGCTTATCCATGACTGAACAAAAAGAACAACAAAAATTACGTCAGGAGTACCTGAAGAACTTCCGTAATTCCTTTAAGAGTCAGCTAAAAGGAATGAAAGTAGTAGACCCTGAAGGTAACGATGTAACACCTGACAAATTAAAGCAAGAACAAGAACGTAATAAAAAACATTAATGTAAACACACGAAGGCACTTCGTGTGTTTTTTCTTTTGTATAGGATTTGTAACCTAATGCAATATTTTCCCACTAAGTGCCAAAATATGAATAAGAATGACATTCTATACGCAATTTAAGCTGGTGTAGACAAAGAATTTTCGACTCTTTTTCTTGGAATGCTTGTCACTTAAACGATTTCATTATAGTATTTAGACTGTACATAGTTCGCATTAAGCGAAATGGAAAGGAGCAATTGTATGACACATCAAACAGAACAGCAATCTATTAATACAATCCGCACTCTCTCAATCGATGCGGTAGAGAAAGCGAATTCAGGACACCCAGGTATGCCAATGGGGGCAGCTCCAATGGCTTATACACTTTGGACTGAATTCATGCAACAAAACCCTAAAAACTCAAGTTGGTTTAATCGTGACCGCTTTGTACTATCCGCAGGTCATGGTTCAATGCTTCTATATAGCTTACTTCACCTTTCTGGCTATAATGTAACAATCGATGATCTTAAAAATTTCCGTCAGTGGGGATCAAAAACACCAGGCCACCCGGAATTTGGTCACACAGATGGAGTTGAGGCGACTACTGGCCCATTAGGTCAAGGGGTTGCAATGGCTGTAGGTATGGCGATGGCAGAAGCTCATCTAAGTGCTAAATATAATAAAGACAACTTCAACGTAGTTGATCATTATACGTACTCAATTTGTGGTGATGGAGACTTAATGGAGGGTGTTTCACAAGAAGCTGCATCCTTAGCGGCACACTTAGGTCTTGGGAAATTAGTTGTTCTTTATGATTCTAACGATATTTCATTAGATGGTGACCTAAACCGTTCCTTCTCAGAGTCTGTAGAGGATCGCTTTAAAGCGTATGGTTGGCAAGTAATCCGAGTTGAAGATGGTAATGATACTGCTACTCTTCGCCAATCTATTGAAGAGGCAAAATCGAATACGGATCAACCTACTCTAATTGAAGTGAAAACAGTTATTGGCTATGGTTCACCTAATAAATCAGGGAAGTCTGCCTCTCACGGTGCTCCTTTAGGTGAAGATGAAGCGAACCTAACTAAAGAACACTATAAATGGGGACACGAACCATTCCATGTACCTTCAGAAGTATACCAGGACTTCGAAACAAAAGTTCAAGCACGTGGTGCTGAAGCAGAACAAAAATGGAATGAATTAGTCCAACAATACAAAGAAGCTTACCCTGAACTTGGAGAAGAATTTACTCGTGCGATAAACGATGAACTTCCTTCTAATTGGGACAGTGAGCTTCCTCAATACACACCAGGTGAAGATAAGCTGGCAACTCGTGCATCTTCTGGTGAGATGATTAACGCATTGTCTAAGACTGTTCCAAACTTCTTCGGTGGAAGTGCTGACCTTGCGGGATCTAATAAAACGAGTGTAAGTGGAGAAGAAGATTTCTCTCGTAACAACTATGCTGGACGTAACATCTGGTTTGGTGTACGTGAATTTGCGATGGCATCTGCATTGAATGGTATGGCACTTCATGGTGGACTAAAAGTGTACGGTGGTACATTCTTCGTCTTTAGTGATTACTTACGCCCAGCGGTTCGCCTATCTGCTTTAATGGGGGTACCTGTTACGTATGTATTTACTCATGACTCTATCGCTGTCGGGGAAGATGGCCCAACACACGAACCAATTGAGCAACTGCCATCCCTACGTGCTATGCCAGGTTTATCCGTTGTACGTCCTGCTGACGGGATCGAAACGGAAGCAGCTTGGCGCCTGTCTCTTGAATCAAACTCAACTCCGTCTGCCCTTGTATTAACACGTCAAGGACTACCTACTCTTGAAGGTACAAGTTATGAAGGTGTGAAAAAAGGTGCATATGTAGTAAGTCCTGCTAACAAAGAGGAAGCAGATTGCCTTCTGTTAGCCTCTGGCTCTGAAGTACAACTTGCCGTTCGCGCTCAAGAGAGTCTTCGTGAGAAGGGTATTGAAGCGAGTGTCGTAAGCATGCCTTCTTGGGATCGTTTCAATGCACAGAGTAAAGAATATAAAGAAGAAGTGCTTCCAAGTACCGTAAAAGCTCGACTAGCAATCGAAATGGCTTCTCCATTTGGTTGGGAGCGTTATGTAGGTCTTGAAGGAGATGTGTTAGGCATTGACACGTTCGGTGCATCAGCTCCAGGAGATCAAGTGATGGAAGAATACGGATTTACTGTCGATAATGTAGTGAGCCGTGTAGAACAACTGCTTAAGTAAAAACAATAAAAAACCTGTAAAAGACTTTCTTTTACAGGTTTTTCTTCTATTTCTTCAAAACGACGACTGGAACAAGTAGTGGCTACTGAGACTTGGTACGGAAGTAAGCATATCAATTTGTGAATTCGACAAAACTTTCGCAAGTTGGCTGACGAAATTAGACACATAATTTCTTCCAGATCGGGTAGAATGTCTCTAACAAGGGGGACATGCTATGCGTGAATATGCTTTATTTTGGATTAAGGACGAATTTTCAAGCCACTATTTTCATAAGACCAATGTGTTATTTGATTTTTTGAAAGAATGGAAATACAACCCTGATCAGACGCTATCAAGCACACAGTTTCAGTATGTTACAAAGCCCATTCCGCTAGATATGTTAGTCCACTACGTCACGGAGAAAAATCGTAAACCGGTTGAAATGACCTATTATAAAAATAAGATGTCATTCATTATTCAATGTAAAGGACAAAACATCAGGTTAACGCAAATGAGCGACAGAGAGGTGCGAATCACAGCAGAGAGCCTTCATCAGGCGGAAACCATAATATTTGAAACGCTGCGAACATTTAATCATTCATTTTTTATTATGGATGAGGATATGCGCCAATATGGATGGATTGCGCCTATTAAAAAGGAAGCGATTCTCTAGCCTGCTATTGTATTCTCCTTCTCAATTTACTATAATGTTTGAGAGACAACATGAAGGAGGAAATTTGTACGATGTCCATTGTTTGGGTAATTGTTATTGCCATTGTAACGTTACTTGCTGGCGTAGCACTAGGCTTCTTTATTGCCAGAAAGTACATGATGAACTACTTAAAGAAAAACCCACCGATTAATGAACAAATGTTGCGTACATTGATGATGCAGATGGGACAAAAGCCATCGCAGAAGAAAATTAATCAGATGATGCGTGCTATGAATAACCAACAACAAAAATAAACTTCGAAACGCACAAAAAATCCTTCTCTTACCGTGTAAGAGAAGGATTTTATTATGGATTAGTGGTTGTGAAGCTTTGAATCTCTCTCATTGTAATGAGTAGTGATCCAGTTTTTTAGCTGAGTCAATATAGCAAATGACCAAACAAAATTAATTGTAAGAACACCAGCTAACAAGGACATGTCATGGTAAACGATCGTGTCATAAGGTTTTATAGCCACAATGATGGTAGATTGGACAATCAACAAGATCATACTTGCAAGCAGGGAAGCCGTAATCCGTACCATACAGTAGTCCTCCTCTTTTTAAAGGTTCCCTTGAATAAATTTAATATACATTATATTCACAATTTGTTCAATTTTTAATCACAATTTTGTCATTTATTAAATATAGCGAAGGATAGAGTTTCAAAATGTAATTGTTTACAATGGAAGTGGAAGAGTTATCTTAATCGAAACCATTATTAAAGGAGCTTTAACATGGATCTTAATTTGTTTTTGACATTCGGAGCAGGTTTTTTATCTTTTATCTCTCCCTGTGTATTGCCTTTATATCCGGCATTCCTCTCTTATATTACAGGAATGAGTGTAAATGAATTGAAATCAGAGAATGCTATGCTTGATAGGAGAAGTATTTTACATACGGTTCTCTTTCTAATTGGTTTTTCAAGTATTTTTATCCTTCTTGGTTATTCAACTTCGTTTATTGGGGAGTTCTTTTACCAATATCAGGATTTGATTAGGCAATTAGGCGCGATTTTAATCATCTTCTTTGGATTTGTCATTATTGGAGTGTTTAATTTTGAATTTCTGATGAAAGATCGTAAAATTACCTTTAAGAACCGTCCTGGGGGCTATGCTGGCTCACTTCTTATTGGTATGGCGTTTTCAATGGGGTGGACCCCTTGTACAGGTCCTATTCTGGCAAGTGTTTTAACCTTGGCAGCCCAAAATCCTGAGAGTGGTATGCTTTACTTAATTACATATTCACTTGGTTTCTCAGTTCCATTTTTAATCCTTTCTTTCTTTATAGGACGCATGAATTGGATTAAACAACACAGTGCTCGCATCGTTAAGATCGGTGGATATGTGATGATTTTTATGGGGATCTTCTTATTCTTTGACTTAATGACAAAATTAACGTCTTATCTTGCGAGTCTGTTTGGCTTTAGTGGTTTCTAATCGAGGATGGCATTTAAGCTACATTTATATTATGATAGAAGTATGTTTGAAAAAGGAGAAGACATAATGCGAACAAACGACTTAATACTGCGAACCACAACAATATTGATTGCTTTTATCTTGTTGGCATTTTCTATTTACCTCTTCTTAGCAGGGCATAATGCTCCTGGAGGAGGATTTATTGGAGGATTAATGACAGCAGCGGCAATTGTATTAATGTATATGACATATGGCTATGATCAAGTGAATAAGATCATCCCTATTAATTTCCGCTACCTTATACCTGTAGGATTATTGATTGCTGTTCTAACAGGATCCGGCTCCTTTTTATTTGATGAGCCATTTATGAGTCAAACATTTGCTCACTTACATCATGTACCTATTTTCGGCGAAATGGAATTAGCTACAGCGATGTTATTTGATTTAGGTGTGTATTTAACGGTTGTGGGAATCACGTTAACCATTATTTTATCGATTGCCAACGATCAATAAGCTTTATTGTGCAAGGGGGGACATCTTTGGCTAACATATTAATTGTCGATGATGCTAAATTTATGAGGATGACACTCGGAACGATTATAGAAAAAGGAAATCACACCGTCATAGGTGAAGCAGAAGATGGGAGAGAAGCTATTGATTTATTTCATAAGCTTAGTCCTGATTTAGTTACAATGGACATTACAATGCCTGAAATGAATGGACTTGAAGCAGTCGATTCCATCTTATCCTCTCAACCATCCGCTAAAATCATTATGTGCTCTGCAATGGGTCAGCAAAAGATGGTCGTTGAAGCGATAGAGAAAGGGGCTAAGGACTTCATCGTGAAACCCTTCGATGAAACAAGAGTCCTTGACGCGATCAACCGGGTACTATAAATAGCGTCAAGCTAATACATAAGATTAAGACATTCGAAGAGGGTTGATTTCATGTTTTGGGCAATAGCCAGTACCGTAGGAGCAGCCTTAATGGCGACTACAATGATATTCATTCGGATGAGGGCTTCAAGGAGGCCTGCATCGGTTAAAAAAATAATTTTACCACCCTTCTTTATGAGTACAGGGGCTTTTATGTTTGTGTTTGAGCCCTTTAGGGTGGAGTGGATGCAAGTATTAGAGGCCTTTTCAGTAGGAGTATTTTTCTCTTTATTTTTAATTAAGACGTCCACATTTGAGATCCGAAAAGATAACATTTATTTAAAGCCCTCAAAAGCTTTTGTGTTTATTCTATTTGGATTGCTTATTTTAAGGATTATATTAAAATTAATCATTGGACAAACGGTTTCTCTCGGGGAAACGAGTGGTATGTTCTTTCTTCTTGCATTTGGGATGATTTTAACATGGCGTATCGCTATGTTGTTTAAATACCTTCGTTTACGAAAAGAGCTACCTTCACAAGTGAATAAGAAATGGAATGCTTCAAACTCATAAAAGCCTGCAACTTTACGTTGCAGGCTTTTATGTGGGTTAGGATTGTTCAAACAAAGGTTGATACGGTTGAACATCGATATTTTTTTCGTGGAGGGTCTTTTTCAAAAATTTATGATCCCTTTTGGGTGTGGCAAGAATATAACCTTCTATGATGATATCCTGAGTAATCGTTTTAGCTTTTTTTTGAAGAGCAACCTGGGCAATTCTAGCTGCAATTTTTTGTTTGGCTACATCTCGGAATAATTCTGGTACCGGTGTTACAAGTTCTTCTAGGAATGCTTTTTGTTCGTCATTCCACATGTGTAAAGTTTCTTCAATGTAATGTTCTTCCCAGTCAATGATAGATTTCCCGTCTTCTTTAGGTAAGCGCTTTAAGAATTTACGAAACATAAAGTAGCCACCTATCGCTAATAGAGCTACCATAACGACGGTCCATCCAAGAATAAATAAAGCAAAGGTAGAGTTCATGCAATCACCTTTTCCGTTGTAATCATACCTATTACTAGTATAAGACAGCTCTTATTAGGATTCAATACGCCTGATGATTTTATACCTCATTTTGGATAATCGACAGGAATAAATCATCTGCTGGAGAATAGAATGTCAAAGAACAGAGAATATTTGTCATCAGCTATCATAATTACTAATTATTTGAAGTTTTTTAAGTACTTTTCTTGAACGATGTTAATTTTGTGGGATAAAATGTTATTATGTGTTGTAAGGAAGAGGAGGGCAGGTAGGATGAAAGAGAAATCAGAGCAATCCCCAACAGACTATCATTATAAAGATCCGTATTGGGTATCTTATACTTCATTGGCTGATCTTCCACCTGTATTCCAAAGGTGGATTGATTTACATGGATTTGATTTAATCAGTGTGTGTGATCACCAAGGAGCTATTCAATATGTTACCGCTTCCTCTAAGAGATTAATCGGGTATACAAAAGATGCACTATTAGGTACATATATATTGGATTACGTATCTCCTCAAGATAAAATACGTTTAATGAAGTCTCTTCGAAAGAATGAAAAAGGAGACCTTGTTACCTCAGAAGTGCAAGTAAAACATCGTTCAGGAACATACATTTGGGTAGAGGTTGTCTCCTCTTCTGTATATGATCCAAAAACAAGAGATGATGTTGTCATTGCGGTTATCAGGGATATTTCTGATAGGAAAGAAGCGGAAGAAATGATGATTCGTTCAGAGAAAATGTCTGTTGCGGGTCAACTAGCAGCCGGTATTGCCCATGAAATTCGTAACCCTCTCACTTCTTTGAAAGGTTTTTTGCAGCTTCTTGAAGCAGGAATTGAGGGTAAAGACGAGTATTATTCAATAATGGGAGAGGAAATTGACAAAATAGAAAACATCACATCAGAACTCTTGTTTATTTCAAAGCCTATGACGAATGATCCTAAAGAAGAATCTGTAGTTTCTCTAATGAAAGATGTATGTAAGCTTATGGAAACACAGGCGCACTTACATAACGTAGATATAGAAATTAAACAAGAAGAGTGGTTAAAAGTCTATTGCGATCGTTCACAAATTAAGCAAGTGTTTATTAATATCATAAAAAATGCAATTGAAGTGATGAGTGACAGTGGAGGGACTGTTTCCATTGATATTTATGAACGAAATGGGGATGCTTGCATGGATGTTATAGACGAAGGGCCTGGTATTCCTGAACATTTAATAGAAAAGATAAAGGAGCCATTCTTTACAACGAAGAAAAATGGCACCGGGCTTGGACTGATGATTACAAATCAAATCTTAGAGAAGCATGATGGGAGCTTGACCATTTTAAATAATGAACCAAAAGGGAGTATATTCCGTATTCGTTTACCTCTCTACCTGAGCTGAACATCAAATAGAAAGTTTGAACAAGTTGTCGATATCTAAGGGTTTGATACTTAAGGAGGGAATGGTTTGATTAGACAAGAAATAAAAGAGGAAATAGTCGAACATGTGTATGAGCGTTATCTCATTCATTATCCAGAACTAATGGTATATTATGATGACATAAAACTTGCTCACATTAAACAGGATACTCTTTATCATTTAGAACACCTCGAATCAACTTGGCCAATGAAGATGGATGTCATTTTTTTAGATTACACAGAGTGGGTTGATACTGTTTTAACGAGTAGAGGGATCGAAACAAAACTGTTAGAAGATTGTTTTATCTGGATGAAAGAATTCATGCTCTCATATGAGCAGGATGAGGAGTTCTCTTATTACACCTCTTTATTATCCCAAGCAGCCCAATTGTTACAAAATGAAAAGAGCAAATAGCAAGGGGACCAAAACAACGATGTTTTGGTCCTTTTTTATATTACATATCATGAGAAGAGTGGTTCTTCTGACGCGAATGATTCCTGTTTTTTACCTTATGAGACCCGCTAGTGGGCTCCCCGTAGGGTTGTTTAGGGCCTTTTGGAAGTGAAACGCGATCTTGTTGTTTGGGACCTTTTGGTTTACCAGACATGATCATCTCTCCTTTCATATTTAGAATTTGATGTTTATCGGTGATTTATACAAGTGAAGGTATGGAAAAAGCAAATGTACATACACTAACGATGAAATCACTATAAGGAGTGGAACTATGCCGTATCACAAAAATAAGCAACAGGCTTTTCAAGCTGCTCAACAAGGATACCAGCAAGCAATTGATGCAAATGAAACCCGTTTACAATCTGTAGATCAGGCGGATTATGGAAAGGAACTGGCGCATTTAACTCAAGAGGTGAATGAGGCCTACCAACAAATCGATAAAGCATTAGAAGTAGCAAGCGAGCATCAGTATGATCAACTTAAGCAATACCAGGATCAGTTAAGTCAAATTATAGCGGAATTAGAGAATTAAGAAAGTGTCCTTCCCTCACGGGTTGGGACACTTTTTTTGTGATGAAACTATGCTATTGATTCTTTTTACGCTTTTTGTTGTTCTGACGTTCCTCTGCGCTTAATGGATGCTGTGGTGTTTCCTCGTTGTATCCAGCACCTTGTCCTTGTGCAGAAGCATCATTCATACCTGGTCTTACATGGTTCGCTTTACGTTTTTGACTCATATTTTTCACCTCCATTCTTATTATGAGGAAAAATTCGACGAAATATTTTACTTATAAATCGTTTTCATTTAAAATGATAGTTGCAGAATTTTTCTTTCAATTCTTAATTGGAAGTCAAACAATGGGGGATCGTTGAAACAGAGCAATTTGTTTAACGATTTCATTATCATTGAGGGGGTAAAGGATTATGGCAGTAAATGATGCTTACAATGCACGCAAGCAATTTGAACTCAACGGAAAAACGTACAACTACTATCAGTTAAAAGCGCTTGAGGAAGCTGGATACGGAAAGATTTCCCGTCTTCCATATTCCATCCGCGTCTTACTTGAATCAGTATTACGCCAATATGATGGCGAAGTCATTCAAAAAGAACATGTAGAAAAACTCGCAAAATGGGGAGAAAAAGATTCTGAAAGCGTAGACGTACCTTTCAAGCCGTCACGCGTTATCCTTCAGGACTTTACAGGTGTTCCTGCAGTAGTAGACCTTGCTTCATTACGTAAAGCAATGGTCGACATGGGGGGCAGCCCGGATAAAATCAACCCTGAAGTGCCTGTAGACCTTGTTATCGACCACTCTGTACAAGTTGATAAGTACGGTACACAGGATGCCCTTCAAGTAAATATGGAATTAGAATTTGAGCGTAATAAAGAGCGTTATGAATTTCTAAATTGGGCTAAGAAAGCCTTTGATAACTATGAAGCTGTTCCACCAGCAACGGGTATTGTTCACCAGGTTAACTTGGAATACATTGCTAATGTGGTTCACGCTTTAGAAAACGAAAACGGTGAATATGAGACATACCCTGATACATTAGTGGGAACAGACTCCCATACTACGATGATTAACGGTCTAGGTGTATTAGGTTGGGGTGTTGGAGGCATTGAAGCGGAAGCTGGAATGCTTGGACAACCTTCTTATTTCCCAGCTCCCGAAGTAATCGGTGTGAAGTTAACAGGTGGTTTCCCACAAGGGACAACAGCTACTGACTTAGCACTTAAAGTCACACAAAAACTTCGTGAGAAAAATGTAGTTGGGAAGTTTGTAGAATTCTTCGGGCCTGGACTAAAAGACATGCCACTAGCTGACCGAGCTACTATTTCGAATATGGCTCCAGAGTACGGCGCTACTTGTGGTTTCTTCCCAGTAGATGAAGAATCTCTTGAATACTTACGCTTAACAGGTCGCAGCGACGAGCAAATTAAGGTTGTAGAGCAATATTGTAAAGAAAACAACTTATTCTATTCTCCTGAATTTGCCGATCCTGAATTCACTGACCTTGTGGAAATTGACTTATCAGAATTAGAGCCTAATTTGTCTGGACCTAAACGTCCTCAAGATTTAATTCCTTTATCCGAAATGAAGGATTCCTTTAACCATGCATTAACTGCACCAGAAGGAAATCAAGGCTTTGGCTTATCTGCGAAAGAAAAGGAAAAAGAAGTAACGATTGAACATCCAAATGGTAAATCTTCTACAATGAAAACGGGATCTGTGGCAATTGCAGCGATTACGTCTTGTACGAATACTTCTAACCCACACGTTATGCTAGGAGCAGGTCTTGTAGCTAAGAAAGCTGTAGAAAAAGGCTTAGAAGTACCAGAGTACGTTAAAACATCCCTTGCACCAGGTTCTAAAGTTGTAACAAGATACTTAGAAGACTCAGGATTAATGGAATACCTTCAGCATCTTGGCTTTAACCTTGTAGGTTATGGTTGTACAACTTGTATCGGTAACTCTGGTCCACTTGCAGAAGAAATCGAAGAAGCTATCGCACAGAATGATCTAACTGTATCTTCTGTCCTTTCAGGTAACCGAAACTTTGAAGGTCGTATTCATCCTCTTGTGAAAGCGAACTATCTAGCTTCGCCACCACTTGTCGTTGCGTATGCGTTAGCAGGCACAGTTGATGTTGACCTTAAAAATGATCCGATTGGCAAAGATAAAGAAGGAAAACCTGTTTACTTTAATGATATCTGGCCATCTATTGAAGAGATCAAAACAGAGATTGATAAAAATGTTAATCCTGAAATCTTCCGTAAAGAATATGAAAATGTATTTGATTCAAACGAAAAATGGAATAAGATTGAAACTACAGATGAGCCTCTCTATGATTGGAACGAGGACTCAACGTACATTCAAAACCCACCTTTCTTTGAAGGGCTTTCAAAAGACCTTGAGTCTGTTAAGAGCCTAAATAACCTACGCATGGTTGGTAAGTTTGGGGATTCGGTTACAACTGACCATATTTCCCCAGCAGGTGCAATCGCAAAAGATATGCCAGCTGGACAGTATTTGCAAGATAAGGGTGTATCTCCAAGAAACTTTAACTCCTACGGTTCTCGCCGAGGAAATCATGAAGTTATGATGCGTGGTACGTTTGCTAATATCCGTATCCGTAACCAATTAGCTCCTGGTACAGAAGGTGGCTATACAACCTATTGGCCAACTGGCGACGTTATGCCTATTTACGATGCAGCAATGAAATATCAACAAGATGGAACACCATTACTTGTGGTAGCTGGTAAAGACTATGGCATGGGAAGTTCTCGTGACTGGGCTGCTAAAGGTACGAATCTTTTAGGTATTAAAACCGTTATAGCTGAAAGCTTTGAGCGTATTCACCGCTCAAACCTTGTTATGATGGGGGTTCTACCACTTCAATTTAAATCTGGAGATAGTGCAGATTCATTAGGCTTAACAGGTCAAGAAACCTTTAATATTGAGATTGATGAATCTGTTCAACCACACGATGAAGTGAAAGTGGTTGCTACAGATGATAAAGGAAACAAGACTGAATTTAATGTCATTGCACGATTTGATAGCCCTGTTGAAATTGATTACTACCGTAATGGTGGTATCCTTCAAAAGGTTCTTCGTGACAAAATGGCTTCTAAGTAAGTAATAGGTAAGAAGCAGTTACACAATGTGTGACTGCTTCTTTTATGTATAATTATATAGTGGAAGGGACGTCATATAAGTTTGTCCAATTTCTTGTAGGTTCAATCAAATTCATAGCTAATTTTGACAATTCTTTTACGTTGTGGGGTATATTCTTTACATAAGGCTTGCTCCAAATTAGTATAGATAATAATACGACTATTTAGGAGAACAGATATGTCTATTCCTTCTATTTCAATAGGTCCAATAGTCCTTCAAAGTACATATATCATATGGGGGATTGGGGCTATCTTAGCCTATATTTGGATCATCATTTTAAATACTATCCGTAACAATGAGAAGAGTTCTATTTACGCCAATGAATGGCTACAGTCCCTTTTGTTAATAGCGATAGTCTGGAAATTCAGCTATGTCCTTATACACCCCTTGGAGGTCGCTCACTCTCCAGAACGAATCCTTTTCTTAAATGGTGGAAGACTCGGGATGGGAATCGGAATCGGATTATCTTTTCTAATCTACGTTAAGTCCATCCATAGAATAGGACTCCCTGTTCTTTACTCTGTTAGTTTATGGATGGCGGGCCACTTCATGTGGATAGGACTCACCCAATCGGTTTTTACATTAGCATTAACCATTTATAAAGCACCATTGTGGCTATCAGGATATTTTATAGCTCTCTCATTATCCTATGTATGGGCAACACATCTTCACCAGTTCCGATCTTTAATACACTATGTCCAATTGGCACTTGGAGGTTGGGTTGCTTACAAAGTAATGTTTACCACCCTTATGGTGGATGATGTGATGGTGTGGATTTCTTTTGTCTTCTTATTCGGTTTATTCTATCTTGATTATGTAATTAGTAAAGGGCGTGGTAGTAAATGATTAAACGAATTGTTGGGGGTCTCATTATTCTTGGTTTGTTTGCTTTCGCTATTGTCAACGTACTACAGGATGACCAAGAAGGAGGAGAGGCTGTCACATTAAATAATGAAGATGGGACGGCCATGCAACCTCCCAATGGACCTGAAGGACTAAAGGTTGGGGAGTATGCTCCTGATTTTACAGTAACAACGTTCGAAGGTGAAGAAAAGAAGTTGTCGGATCTAAAAGGCAAGAAAGTCTTCTTGAATTTTTGGGCAACATGGTGTCCTCCATGCCGAGTAGAGATGCCAGAAATGGAAAAATTCTATGAGGAATTTGGAGATGAAGTAGAAATCATGGCAGTAAACGTAACCTCTACTGAAAAAAGTGTGAAAGATGTAACTTCATACGTTCATAATGAGGGATTCACCTTTCCGATTTATCTAGACCGTGAGCGAAATGCAGCCAATCGATATCGTATACCTGCTTATCCAACGACTTATTTTATTGGGTCAGATGGTAAAATCCAGAGTAAATCCTATATTGGTGCGATGGATTACGATTTTATGAAAAAAATGAAAGATAAATTAAAGTAATTTAGGTATATTTTCTGACAATTCAGCCGATCCTTAAGCTACTGAGATAATAAAGGAGTGAAGGGTCATGCCACGTAAGAAAAAACCTACTTTTGAAGAACTTATACAAGAAAACCGACGAAAAATCATTGAAGACGAGCATTTAATGAATCAAATTGAGGAAAGAATTGAAAAGCGAATGAATGATACGTTAAACAGATAGTCCAAAGGGCTATCTGTTTTTTGTATAGAATTAGCCCTTGGGCACACACTAAGCCATGTAACCTCAGAAAGGATGTGGCTACATTATGGGTAATCCAAAAAAGGATTCAAAGCACTTTGTTCCCAGTCATCCAGGAACACAACCTAGAGAAGCTGGAAGTAACAAAGGTAAACAAATGCAAATGCAAAATGCACATAAACCGAAAGTCATCCAAACTAAAGGGAAGAAATAGGGAGGAATCGATATGGGTAAAAACAACCAACGATATGCGAATCCTGACGATCGTAGTGACAATGTTGAAAAGCTTCAAGAAATGGTCCAAAATACTATTCACAATTTAGAAGCTGCTCATGAAACGATGCAGTTCTCCTCAGAAGAAGAGAAACAAAAGATTATGGCTAAAAATAAACGTCGTGAAGAATCCATTGCATCTTTCCGCAATGAAATAAAAGATGAAGCTAAACACAAGCAAGATCAGTAAAAAGAGCGCCCAATTTAGGGCGCTCTTTTTTTAAAAGAATGTACGGACAAGCTTATTAAGCAGTCACGGTTAGTATAATCGCATTAATCTTCACTATATAAGGCATTTCATATGGCCAAAACATCATCATCAACGTGATAGGCTTACTTATGATACAATATGTTAATGGATTACGTATAGTAAGGATGATGACATGACGATTGATAATGAACGAAAGAATAATATACAGAACTGGACGACCTTAAGCGCTCATCCTCCGCTAAAAGAAACGGAAGCGTTACGATATATTAATGATTACGAAAATGGGCATGCCCATATAGATGCGTTAATTGTAAGTCGTTTATATAGCCTTATCGCATATCATCGACTTAACCGAACAATCATGAATCATGATAAGATTGCAGAAGAATTTATTTCAAAAGCTAAGAGTACAGCTGAAAATGATTCAGTCGTGTTGGAATTACAAGAGCTCCTAAATGTCCGAACACACTTACAGATGTTAGAAGGTCATACATTTAAAAATTATGCTTTACATGAAACGGATCATCAATCAGTAAAAAGAAAGAAGTTACAACAGATTCTTGAGAAGGTTGAACCACTCGAAGAAAAGTGGTCCACAGAATTTAGTTATTCAGGAGAAGGGAAAGAAACTCCCGTTCAGACTTTATTTGAAAAAGGTCAATATCTGTTTAATGAGTTAATCCAAGAAATTGGTCCACATAAACGCAATGAGACGAATGGATTTAACCATGTTTCCATTATGAGGATTAACCAGCTGTTAAGAGAGCTCGATCAATTAACAAATGAATTGGAAAAATTCTTGCCGGGGACAGAAGATGATCATAAAGGCAAAGACCCCTTAAAACAGTTAGATAGTATGGTTGGTCTTTCAGAAGTGAAATCCTATATCCACCGTTATTATCATTATTTGAAGTACCAGCAATACCGAAAAGATATCGGTTTTCAGATGGTTGATGAACCTGAGCTGCACATGATTATTACAGGAAATCCAGGTACAGGAAAAACGACGATAGCAAGACTCCTTGCCAATATTTATTATGATCTTGGTTTGCTCGATACTAGGGATGTGATTGAGGTCAACCGTTCACACCTTGTAGGTTCGTATGTTGGGCAAACAGAGGAAAATACAATGAACTATGTACAACAAGCTATCGGGGGTATTCTCTTTATAGATGAAGCCTACAGTCTTCAGCGTGAAGGACAAACAGGCAATGATTATGGGCAAGCGGTCATTGACACGCTTGTGTCAGCTATGACAAGTAAGGAATACGGAGATAAATTTGCTGTTATATTAGCGGGATATCCTGACGAGATGAGGCAATTCCTTTGGGGAAATCCTGGTCTTCGCAGTCGCTTTCCGGAGCAAAATCATGTCCACCTTCCTAACTATTCCATTCCAGAATTAATAGAAATTGGTGAACAAACTGCCCTCGAAAACGACTATTTCTTTACAGAAAAAGCGGTCCAGAATTTAGAACGTTCAATTGATAAGCAACAAGTAGATGATACGTTTGGGAATGCAAGAGCGGTTAGGAATATAGTGTTACAGACCATATTCCAAAAAGGAGCTAGTGAGTCCGATCAAGCTGATCATGAATCAAAAATTGACCTCATGCGTATCGAAGAGAAAGACTTTTCTTCACCGGATTCACCTGAGGAAGATAACAAATCACCAATGGAACGACTTGAGCAACTTATCGGCTTAAAACCAGTTAAAGATGAAGTGAAAAAGCTCTCATCTTTTGTCAGGTTACAAAGGAAGAGGGAAGATAAAGGGCTCCCGTCCGTACCTATACAATTGCATGCTGTTTTCTCCGGTAACCCAGGTACAGGAAAAACGACAGTAGCTCATATCTATGCTGATATTTTAAAAGAGTGTGGCTTATTAAAGCGAGGGCATGTAATCGTTGCATCCAGGAGTGATCTTGTTGCAGGTTATGTTGGTCAGACGTCCATTAAGACTAAAAAGAAAATACGGGAAGCTTTAGGTGGAGTTCTATTTATCGATGAAGCCTATTCACTTTTCCAATCTGGATCAAATGACTTCGGTAAAGAAGCAATCGATACACTAGTAGATGAGATGACCAAACACAATGAGAATCTTGTGGTGATATTAGCTGGTTATAAGAGGGAAATGTCTTCTCTTATCCAAAGTAATCCAGGACTTTCTTCTAGGTTTAAGAAGTTTCTACATTTCCCTGATTATAGTCCAAGAGAACTAGTAGAAATGACAAAATATCAAGCAAGCACTCATAAATACGTAATAGAACCAGATGCGTTATCCTTCTTAGACGATGTTTATGAGACACACTCCATCGATGGGAATGGGCGTTATGTTAAGAACTTGGTTGATGAAGCTATTCAATATCAAGCTCTAAGAATTGATGAACAAGATGAAGAAGGCTATTATGATGTATTATCCAAACCTGATCTAGAATTGGCTTGGAATGCAATGAAAGGGAGAGAAATAGGATGATGACAACAACAGATGTAAAAGTACGATACCAGGAAACAGATCAAATGGGAGTTGTTTATCATGCTAATTACCTTGTTTGGTTTGAGCTAGGTCGAACCGCATTTATTGAAGAATTAGGGTTTCAATATCACGAAATGGAAGAAAGTGGGGTTGTGTCGCCTGTCGTGGATGCAAATATCCAGTTCAAACAACCACTACGATATGGTCAGACGGCACGTGTTCATACATGGCTAGATTATTATGATGGCATTCGGGTTACCTATGGATATGAAATACAGACTCCAGAAGGTGAAATAGCTGTAACAGGTACCACAAAGCATGTTTGTGTAAAGAAGGATAGCTTTAAACCTGTTTCCATTCGTCGTTTCTTCCCAGATTGGCATGAGGCTTATCTAAGTGCTAAAGGGGAAGAATAAGGTGGCCTTTGGTTTAAGACGTCATGAAGTTGATGAATGGAAGAGGCGTGTGAAGGCAGGGGAAATTGCCTTTCTTACTCATTATTGGTATGATAACCGGTTTCCTGATGTAAAAACCGTCACAAAAGTAGGGTGTATGAACCTTCAGAAATTAAAACGATGGGGGAGTCAATACGGTTTGAAACCCGAATGGATTCATAACGACCCTAGGTTTCCTCATTTTGATTTAATGGGAGATACCCAAAAAGAAATTCTAAATCACGAAGGTTTGTATGAACACATTAATCGTTTTGATTTGTAAAAAAATGAATAAAAAAATGCCAGGATGAATGACCATCCTGGCATTTTTTTATTCACTGTCTTCTTGATAATAGTCGAAATCAGGTTCTTGTGTATCAGGGTCATATTTAACCGTTACGTTATAATCATCAAAATACCACGCATCTTCTTGTTCTACATAGAAACGAATTCCCTCTTGTTGGTCCTCTGCTATAGGCTCGGCAGGTTCATCCGGACGTACGCCAAGGGACATTCCTGGCTGGAGGCCTCCAACACCACCATATCGAACAAAGAAGCGTAAGGAATCGTTCTGTTCGAGTTCTAATTCATCCTTATACCATTGTGCTGCTTCTTCTTGAACTTTTAATTTCATATTTTCAACTCCTTGCAGGTATTGTCTTAATATTCATCGTAATACAATAAAGGGTAGGTTTCAAATAAAGAGAACTATATAATCGGTTAAACTCGAGAGGAAGTGAAAACTAAAAATGCATTTAATTGAGGCACATAAACTACACAAAGAATTTAAAAGGCATACGGTTGTAAATGATATAAGTTTCGAGATTAGAAAGGGAGAAATTTTAGGGCTTCTTGGGCCAAATGGGGCAGGGAAATCTACAACGATCTCCATGATTGCTTCTCTTTTGAAACCGACAAAAGGGGAAATCTTTTATGAAGGGGATTCTGTTATAGAGAAGCCTGATACGATTCGATCTAAATTAGGTTATGTACCCCAGGAAATTGCCCTTTATCCTGAATTTACAGCTCTTGAAAATCTTCAATTTTTCGCCAAAGTGTACAATATCCCAAGAAAAGAAAGAAAAGAGAAGATCCATCAAGCTCTTGAGTACGTAGGGTTGGTTGATCGTGCAAAGTCAAAAGTGAATGAATTTTCAGGTGGGATGAAACGACGATTGAACATAGCCTCTGCTCTTATTCACGGACCAGACTTTCTTATTATGGATGAACCTACCGTAGGCATTGACCCTCAATCCAGAAATCACATATTAGAGATGGTAAAGGAACTTAATAAAAAAGGAATGTCGGTTTTGTACACCACCCACTATATGGAGGAGGTCGAAGCCATATGTGATCGGATCTTGATATTGGACCATGGTCATATTATCGCCGAGGGTACGAAAGAGGAGTTAATTCAACTCATCCAACACCAAGATCATATTGAAATGAAAGTGGAAACAAGAGATGAACGTTTTGAAAAAGAATTAATGGAACTTGTAGCAGTTGAATTGATTGAATTCATTGAAGATGCTTACATGCTATCAGTGAAGAAACAGGCGGACGTACTACCGGATATATTTCGATTGGCCAAAGAATATCAAGTACATATTTATCATATTCAAGTGAAAAAGCCGAGGTTAGAAGATGTGTTCTTGCATCTTACTGGCCGTTCGTTAAGGGATGAATAGGAGGGTGACTATGTGGATACATGCACATAAGGATTGGAAGCGTATGTTAAAGGATCCGAAAGCTCTCTTAATTGTATTATTCATGCCTGCATTGCTGACAGCGCTATTAGGTTTGTCTATTGGGAAGATGATGGATGGTTCAGGAGAAATCGATACAATCTCCTTAGGAGTGTTTGATCAGAGTGAACCTGCTACTTGGAATATAGAAGGAATGCCTGAAGAATTTACGCCTTCTGATCCACCAAATGACTTTGTTGCTTTATTTAAAGAAGAAGTTCTTAAAGGAGAAGAATTGAAATCTTTTATTCATATTGAAGAGATTGAATCTGAAGAGGAAGGAAAAGAACGGTTACAAAATGGCGAATTAACTTCTTTCATTTCTTTTCCAGCATCTTTTAACCAAAATGTGGTTGATGCATTATTGCTTTCAAATCAATCTGATCTTCAAGTAGATCTATGGCAGAATCCTGATCAGGCCTTACAAAGTGAAATTATAGCCAGTATTGTAGAAGGCTACACGACACAACTGACTTCGCTTGTTGTACAAAAAGAGGGAACGATGCGTTTTTTAGCTGAAGAGGGCCTCTCCCCTGCCATAACGGCAACAAAGATGCAAGACTCTTTCGAGGCTAACAGTGAGGGGGGAAATCGAATTAAATTGTCCAGAGCTTCTATAGACGGCTTAGATTCTATATCTGGTATTCAATATTATACAGTAGGGATGGCCGTTATGTTTATGCTCTATGTGGCGTCATATACGGCGATATATATGAAGGATGAAGTTCGTACAAATATGTTTAACCGAATACGTGTGATTGGAGAATCACCTTATAAAGTTCTAGCGGGTAAATTAATTTCAACCAGTATATTTGTGTTTGGACAATTCCTATTTTTATTTACTTTCTCAAAAATATTGTTTGGTATGAAGCTAGGCGCCCTATTGCCACTTGGTATCCTTATGGTTTCTACCTCAATTGCAGTTGGTTGTTTAGGTGTTGTGTTTAGCGCACTTGCCTTAACATACAAGGAAAACCGATTAACTGATCTGTTTCAAAGTGTAGTCATTCCTTTTATGGCTATGTTGGGAGGGAGCTTTATACAATTATCAATTATGCCTGAAAGTATCCGTTTTATAGGTCAATCGATTATCAATGGTGCTGCGTTAGATGGACTTCTAAAGATCATGCAAGGATATGGTTTTGAAGGCCTTCAAAGCTCCATACTAGCCATTTGGATAAATGGGTTCATTTTCTTACTATTGGCATTCATAATCATTCGTCGAAATAAGGAGGTGTTCTCATGAAGGCTTTATTATGGGTGAGATTGATATCACTACGAAAACACAAAGGGATACTCATTACCATGATGATCCTGCCTATCATATTCACCTTCTTTTTCTCCATGTCAGGCAGTCGTAGTGCATATTCTGTTGGTCTTGTAGTAGAAAAGGAAAATCCACTCTCAAAAGACTGGGTTAAGGAACTTTACAAACATGAGAATTTGCTCATAACGGAATTGAATAAGGATGAGATTGAAGAAAAATTATATGATGGTCGTGTAGAAGCTGTGCTTGTACCTGAAAAAGGAATCTTTAATAATGATTTACAAGACTTGTCCTTACAAATATACCGAACGGCAGATACTTCAACCATCCAAGCGATTGAACAAGCGGTCAGGGAAGTAACAATGAAGGTGGCGAATGAGCACCAGGTCGCTCAAGAGATTTTATCTGCCTTGGCTAAACCAGAACAGAAGGAAGAGGCTGTTTATCAGTATGTTAGCGGTGAGCTTGAGGAGCCAATAATATCGGTGGATAAAAAAGTAATTAACGAAGAACAAGAAGTGGTCTATGATACTACCTTTCAAGCTCTTGTTGGGTTTACGTTATTCTTTACTATGTACACAATCATTTTTTCTTTAGGAGAAATGATTGAAGACCGCCAAAAGGGGATTATGACCAGGTTAGGGGTGTCCCCCGTTCGGACTATTCAGATCTATAGTGCGAACTTCTTGTATAGCTTTCTGATTGGGTTTATACAAGTCATTATTCTTGTCACGATTGGCCAATATGTTTTTGGAATTGATTGGGGAGATCAGATAATAAGTGTAGGAATTATTATTGCCTTGTATGTTCTTGCTACGATGGCTTATGGAATGATTCTTTGTAGTCTTTCGAGGACAATGCAACAGTTAAGCGCCATAACACCAGTGGTTGCTGTGAGTTTTGCTATGCTTGGAGGGGCCTATTGGCCGATAGAAATTGTCCAAAATCAAATTCTTTTAACTCTAGCAAACATAACGCCTATTTATCATGCAATGAATGCACTGAAAGGTGTAGTACTCTATGATCATTCACTCTTTCAAAATACCCTCCCTTTAGTCTATCTTACAGGGATGAGCTTAGCACTATTAGGGTTAGGAATTTACATGTTTAAGAAAAGGTTTAATTAATACAAAAAATAGACAAGAGCTCTCTGCTCTTGTCTATTTTTTTTGTTTCTTTTCTGGAACATAGTCAAAACCCCCTGGATGAAAGGGGTGACACTTGGCAATTCGTTTTACTGTTAACCATCCACCCTTTATTGCTCCAAATCTTGTAATAGCTTCAACACCATATTGGGAACATGTCGGATAAAAGCGACAAGTAGGAGCTGGTTTTAACGGGGAAATGGCCTTTTGGTAAAAGCGAATGATCCACAAGAAAATGGTTTTCATACAACTCATCCTTATTACAGCTATTCTACCGTTTTATCGTAGGTCACTTCAGCAATTGCATCATGCAGGTGAATGGACTCTTCATTACGACAAGCTACATAAAAACGTTCTACAAAAGAAAGTTCATATAGATCAGCCGCAACTAAACGGACAATATCTTCTACAAAGCGTGGATTCTCATAAGCTTGCTCCGTTACCGCTTTTTCATCAGGCCGTTTAAGGACAGGATGAATACGGGCGGATGCATTTGATTCTGCTGCTTCAAGTAGTGCTTCTTTCCAATCCAGATCATTCTCATCGAAATCATCTGTTAATCGAACAGACATCGTTACATTCCCACGCTGATTGTGCGCAGAGTATTCGCTTATTTCTTTAGAACAAGGGCATAGGGTAGTGATTTTACCTGTAAGTGCTACTTCTACATCATACCCGGTTCTATTATGGTAAGAGACTTTCATCGTTGCATCTGCGTGATTCATCCCTGCTAAATCAGAGAAAGGACCCTTCCGTTCGAAAAACCATGGATAGGAAACTTCTACTTCGGCATCATCTTGTTTTAAACGTTGAGCTAATTCTTTCGTGAATTTTTTCAAAGTCGTAATATCGACGGCAAAGCCATCATTATGATAGCGGTCTAATTGCTCAGTAAAGCGACTCATATTAGTCCCTTTGCTTCCTTTCCCAATTTTAGATGCGAAACGGAAGGTCCCAATCGTGGTCTGCATTTCTGGTTTTTTTGAACTATATATACGGATAGGATGTTTAACGTTAGAAATTCCAACTGCATCAAGATCAAATAAGAAATCTTTGCGAGAATTTTGAAGGTCTGCCATCTCATCTTTTTCTACGGGTTTTGTACGTGGCCCCGGATCCACAGAACCAAATAATTTATGTCGGTCTTCTTTAGAAGGTAGCTGTTTTTTTGTATTAATATTTGTCTGGTTCATAGCAGTGACTCCTTTCAGCTTCTAAATAGAGCTATTAAAAGTATACAAGAAACGGATTCGTAAGTTCAATTTTAATACTCAGTCAATAGGGTCTAGATCGGCTCAGGAAACGTTCTTTCTATACTCTTTACATATAAATTCTATTTTACTACAAATAGCCCAGGGTTGGGAAATCAAGAATGCGTTTTCTAAAATCAAAAAATTTCAAATATGGTTCCACCGGTTGGCAACATGAATAAAATTAACTAAAATAGATTCGCACTATGAAACGAGGAAAGAAGGTGGCACCTATGAAAGGAACAGCTGTACTACAAACACAAACTGAAAAAGTCATTGTACTTGAAGATATAAAAAAAGAAACGTTCGACCAATGGAAACAACAAGGTGGTTACGAGAAAGAATGCAATCAAACAGGGAATATTGAGCTGATGGTTCCCGTTCAGTTCACTAGCGATATAGATTGGTCTTTTGGTTATTAGATAAAACAAGGGTGCTCCGATGCGGAGCACCCTTGTTTTATCTACATAGTAGCAACTCCGATTACAGAAGAATCTGCTTAATACCTTGCTATTTTAGCAAACGTATATCTCGAAAAGGCGGGGAACACCTCAGATATTACTACTTATTTATACTTAGTAGCAACTCCGAACAATTAATACCTAAAAGAAAAAACGCCTCATCCGAGGCGTTTTAACAATTACATCCATTTAATTTTAGGTTCAGTTTTATCCATAATACGTTTAATATTCGATCTGTGGCGGTATATGACAAATGCTGTCAAAATACTGGTTACTATAATTAGACCAACATGACCAAGAATTATGGACATAATGACTGTAACAATTCCAGTAACCATTGAAGATAAAGAAACATACTTGCTGATTTTTAACATAATGAAGAATGTTAAAAGCATAACACCAAAGAGAATAGGTTCAACTGCTAAAATGACACCACCTGAAGTAGCAACAGCCTTACCACCTTTAAATTTTGCGAAAATGGGATACATGTGACCAATAACAGCAAAAATTCCAATGATTAATAGATTAATATCCGCATCAAACATCCATGGAATTCGAGCAGCAATCGTCCCTTTTAATATATCTGAGATCGTAACGATGAGTCCTGCTTTTGTACCAAGGACTCGGAATGTGTTTGTTCCGCCTAAGTTTCCGCTACCGTGTTCACGAATATCAATATTATACCCTAGCTTACCAACAATGAGACCTGATGGAATTGAACCAATTATATAAGCAATGATTGCAAATAAAGCATAACTCATACGAAAACTCCTTTACCATTCGCTCTTAATGCTTTTTATATTTTATCAGAAAGAAGAGGTAGAAAGAACAACTATTCTATTTTTATTGAAACTATTTTCATCTTTTTGTTCTTCTTATAGGATAGAAGGAGGGAGGGGAAAAGAAATGGCACGCACCCATACATACACAAAAGCAAAACAGAGGATGCCCTGGATGATAGGAGGACTTGCAGTTTTTCTGTTTTTTTCTTTTGCAGTCTTTTGGCTTCTCTATCCATTTCCGTCAAATGAAAAGACGGACTATTTTAATACTCAATATCCATTAATTTTTAAGGGGAAAAAATACACAGGGGAAGTTTTGTATGAGGACGGGATCTATTTATCTTTTGACTTTGTTAAAGAGTATATTGATAGTGAACTCCACTATGATGAAAGTTCCAGATCGGTTATCGTGACTACTCAAGAGAAAGTCTATCAAATGCCAAGCAATACGAAACAATATTATATAAACAATGAATCAACTCAACTCTCTTTCCCAGCAGTAAAAACTGATCAAGGAAACGTGTATGTATCAAGCGATTGGATGAGTGAGGTCTATCCTGTCCAGATTGAGTACCATGATAATACAACAGCCGTTTCCTTATACGAAAATGAGCAAATCCTTCAGCAAGGAGCGGTTACAGCTGAAGGTGCAGATGAGAGAAGAGTCAGAACAGAACCAACCGTTACATCTTCTTATGTATCTGAACTAAAAAGGGAGGAAATGGTGACCATTGAGACTGAAGAAGAAGGGTATTATTTCGTTCGAACTGAAGATGGAGTTGGAGGCTATGTAAAAACTTCAGCGATTTCTATAGAAGAGCCAAAGCGCATTACTGTGGATGTGGAAGAGGCTAAAAATCCGTTCACTCCTTCATTAGAATGGCCCGTTCATGTAACTTGGGATCAGCTTGCAACGAATGATCCATTAGAGGCTATGCCAGGAGTCCAAGTCATCTCTCCGACATGGTTTACTCTCCAAAATGGAGAAGGGGAAATTCGTAACATCGCTTCTGAAAGTTATGTGAAGAATGCTAAAGATAAAGGGTATTCCATATGGGCTCTTTTTTCTAATGGGTTTGATCCAGATATTACGAAAGAAGCCCTGAATAGTTTTGAAAAGCGAAAGTCAATGATCGAACAGCTTCTTTATTTTGCTGAGATTTATCGTTTAAATGGTTTTAATATCGACTTTGAAAATGTTTATGAGACAGATGGGGCCAATCTAACTCAGTTCATCAGGGAACTTACACCTCTAGCTCATAAAGAGGGGTTGGTTGTGTCAGTAGATGTATCCTTTATATCTGGTAGTGCACAATGGTCTAAGTTTTATGAACGGAAGGAATTAGCTGAAGCAGCGGACTATATAATGGTTATGGCTTATGATGAACATTGGGGAAGTTCTTCTGTGGCTGGAAGTGTTAGTAGTTTGCCCTGGGTGGAGAATGGTCTTGAAAGAATTCTTGAAGAAATCCCTCATGAACAACTCATTTTAGGAGCTCCTTTATATACACGGTTATGGAAAGAAGAAATGACAGAAGATGGATCAGTAGAAGTAAGTTCAGAGGCTATGTCTATGGAAGAAGCTAATGAATGGATAGAAGAGTATCAAGTAGAACCCTCTTATGATCCTGGAACAGGTCAAGATTACGTTCAATATTCAGAAGAGGACATCACGTATAAAATGTGGTTAGAGAACGAAACCTCACTACAAAAACGTGCTCTATTGGTTCATCAATATCAACTGGCGGGACTCGCAACCTGGAGTCAAACGTTTGCAACGGATGAAGCATTTCAAACGATTGAAAAGGCACTTAAGAAGCGAAAGATGATTGAAAAAGAATAGAGCACATTGAACAGGCGGGATGTTTCGCATTCCTGCCTTGTTTCATATATGATGGGAATAAGTTTTTATAAAATAATAAATTGTTCGAAAGCAAGGGGGAAAAGGATGATTGAATTTGACAAAGTTCAAAAGACATTCCCTGACGGAACAGAAGCTGTAAAAGATGTTTCGTTCCGTGTGGAAAAAGGGGAGTTTGTCACCTTAATAGGGCCCAGTGGTTGTGGGAAAACCACGTCTATGAAAATGATAAACCGTCTCATTGAACCAACATCCGGTGTAATAAAAATTAATGACAAGGATATACGAGAATATAATATTCATGAATTAAGGTGGAATATAGGGTATGTGTTGCAAGAAATTGCTCTCTTTCCACATATGACGATTGAAGAGAATATTGCAGTTGTTCCTGAAATGAAAAACTGGAAGAAGAAAGATCTAGAGAAGCGAACGAATGAATTAATGGAGATGGTAGGATTAGATCCCCATACATATAAAACACGAAAGCCTAGTGAGTTATCTGGTGGTCAACAACAAAGAGTGGGAGTTATTAGAGCTCTTGCAGCAGATCCTGACATCATCTTAATGGATGAGCCGTTTAGTGCTCTTGATCCGATTAGTCGTGAGCAATTGCAAGCTGACATACAGAAGCTTCAGCAGGAAATTCAAAAGACAATTGTTTTTGTAACGCATGATATTGATGAAGCACTTGCATTAGGTGACAGGGTTTGTCTAATGGACAAAGGGGAAGTCGTGCAAATCTCAACCCCTCAGGATCTTATTTTAAATCCTCAAACAGACTTTGTACGAAATTTTGTCGGAGAAAGAAAGTCTCCATGGCAAACCGCTGTAGACGTTATGGTAGATACTTCAAAGAATTATATCATTACAGAAAGTTCGCATTACCCAAAGGAAGGGACATATATCATTCAAGGAGAAGACCAGCAGTATAAAGGGGCTATTCAAAACGGAATGTTTATAGATTTACCTTCCTTACAAAATGATACTCATTTACGGAAAGCGACTCCTATATTTGATGAGTATGAAACTAGTATATTGCCGGTTGTAAAAGATAAACGATTAATCGGTACCCTATCACACCGTGATATTGTTGCTTACCTTCAGCAACAAACAAAGCTTGAAAACGGGGTGATTCACCAATGAGTGAGTTAAAAGCAACCTTTCTAGACAGGCAAGATATGTTTTGGCAAAGCATATGGGAGCATTTACAGCTATCGATTATATCATTATTGATCGCGATCTTAATTGCTGTACCACTTGGGCTTTTATTAACACGAACAAAAAGAATTGCTGAACCCATCATTACGGTTACAGCTATTTTACAAACGATACCCAGTTTAGCCATACTGGCGTTTTTAATCCCTATTGTGGGTATAGGATTTAAGCCTGCTATATACGCCTTATCTGCTTATGCTTTACTTCCGATTCTAAGAAACACCTATACAGGAATCAATGAAGTAGATAAAGCGCTCATTGAAGCTGCTAAAGGAATGGGGATGAGCTCATTCAGAAGGCTGGCTCGAGTCGAGTTGCCACTTGCTATGCCTGTTATTATGGCTGGTATCAGAACATCTATGGTGCTTATTGTGGGAACGGCAACCATTGCAGCCTTAATCGGCGCAGGAGGATTGGGAGAGTTAATTCTACTAGGCATAAACCGCGGTGGAGATATCCCATTGATTCTACTTGGCGCTATACCTGCAGCTCTCCTGGCAATTTTACTTGATAATATACTCAGGTTATTCGAACGAACGTCTGCAAAGTCTGGATTCAGGTCTTTAGCAACGATTCTTATTGCATCATTATTAATTGTAACCATTCCTTTCATTGTGAATGGGGATGATAAAGCAGACCTCGTAATTGGTGGTAAAATTGGAGCAGAACCAGCAATCCTAATGAATATGTACAAAGTCTTAATTGAAGAAGAAACCGATTTGTCGGTTGAAACAAAACCAAATTTCGGTAAAACTGATTATGTGTTTGAAGCATTAAAAGGCGGCGACCTTGATATTTATCCTGAATTTACAGGAACTGTTATCACTACACTTTTAGGAGAGCAAGCCGAAAGTAATGTGAAGCAAGAGGTATATGAACAAGCCAGGGACGGGATTAAAGAAGCGGAAAATATGGTTCTTCTTGAGCCGATGGAATACAACAACACGTATGCTGTAGCTACTACTCAAGAAATAGCTGAGCAATATGGCCTTGAATCGATTGGCGATCTTAAAGTAGCAGAAGATAAAGTCACCGCTGGTTTCACTCTTGAGTTTAATGATCGGTATGACGGGTATGTAGGAATGCAAGAAGAGTATGGGTTAGATCTAAATGTTAAAACGATGGAACCTGGGGTTCGCCAGACCGCAATAAAAGAAGGCGATGTACAAGTCATTGATGCTTATGCAACTGCCGGCTATATGGTTGCTTATAATCTTAAGGTCTTAGAAGACCCGGAGAATATTTTCCCGCCATATCAAGGGGCTCCTTTGGTAAAACAATCCACATTGGATCAATATCCTGAAATTCGAGATATCCTAAATCAGTTGGGTGGTAACATTACTAAACAACAAATGCAGGAAATGAACTATAAAGTAGACTTTGAAGATGAAGATCCTTATCAAGTTGCACGTAATTTCTTAAAGGATAACGGGTATATTGACTAAAGAAGGGAGATCTTACTATGCGAAATCCTTCTAATGAAGAGATTAAAGATATCTTAAGTCAAACAAAAACGATTGCCGTAGTTGGTTTATCGGATCGTCCTGAACGTACATCTTATCAAGTTTCAAAAGCTATGCAGGATGCGGGCTATAGAATCATTCCTGTAAATCCAACGATCGAAGAATCACTAGGCGAACGAGCGGTTTCTTCTTTGAGTGAAATCGAGGAACCTTTTGACTTGATTAATGTCTTCAGGCGCTCAGAATTTTTGCCTGAGGTGGCCAGAGAAGCTGTTCAGACTGAAGCAAAGGTTTTTTGGGCTCAGCAAGGTGTCCAGGATGAAGACACCTTTCGTTATTTGAGTGAACAAGGTATGACAGTGCTAATGGACCTCTGTATTAAAGTTGCCCATTCTGTTACAATAGGAAGGTAATAAGAGAGAAAATCCCTGTTCTTGCAGGGATTTTTTTCTTTTCGTGGAAAAAGGTTATTTGATTAAATTGTAGAAACCGCTAAAATAAAAGACAGGCGCTTTGCCCGTGCTCTTATTTACAAAAACGAACATCCGTTCTATTATAGATGTAAGAGCATTGAAAGGAGTACAAATAGATTGGCTAAGAATTCTACTCAATATAATGATGATTCAATACAAGTACTAGAGGGGTTAGAAGCAGTTAGAAAGCGACCTGGTATGTACATAGGAAGCACAGACCATCGCGGGCTTCATCACCTAGTATATGAAATAGTTGATAATGCCGTTGACGAAGCGTTAGCGGGTTATGGGAACCGAATTACGGTGACCATCCATAAAGATCAAAGTGTATCAGTACGTGACGAAGGGCGTGGTATGCCTACGGGGATGCACCGACTTGGTAAGCCCACCCCTGAAGTCATACTTACCGTGCTTCATGCTGGTGGTAAGTTCGGACAAGGCGGTTATAAGACAAGTGGTGGCCTGCATGGTGTAGGGGCCTCTGTTGTGAATGCGTTATCAGAATGGCTTGAAGTGACCATTTATCGTGATGGACAAACGTATTATCAACGTTTTGAAAATGGTGGTAAACCTGTCACGTCGCTTGAGAATAAAGGGGCAACAAGAAAAAGTGGAACTGTTATTCACTTTAAACCTGATTCTGAGATTTTCTCTATGACAACGTTCAATTTCGAAACTTTGTCAGAACGCCTGCGAGAAGCTGCATTTTTACTAAAAGGAATGGAAATTGTTCTAGATGATAAACGTCAGGAAGACCAAAAGGAAAGCTATCAGTATCCTGATGGACTAGAGTCGTTTGTAACCTACTTGAATGAAGAAAAAGATACACTTCATCCTGTAGTAGCATTTGAAGGGACTCAAGATGAAATTGAAATCGATTTTGGTTTTCAGTTTAATGATGGGTACGCTGAAAGTATGCTCTCATTTGTGAACAACGTCCGTACAAGGGATGGTGGAACACATGAATCAGGGGCTAAAACGGCTATAACAAGAATATTTAATGATCATGCCAGGAAAACAGGACTCTTGAAAGAAAAAGATAAGAACCTAGATGGTAATGATATCAGGGAAGGGTTCACAGCGGTTATTTCCGTTCGAATCCCTGAAGAGAAACTTCAGTTTGAAGGACAAACGAAGAGTAAATTAGGAACGTCTGAAGCTAGAAGTGCTGTGGATGCGGTTGTAGCAGAAAAATTATCGTATTTCTTAGAAGAAAATCCTGATGTGGCAACGATGCTTATCCGTAAAGCTATTAAAGCGAAGGAGGCACGCGAGGCCGCTCGAAAAGCTAGGGAAGATGCGAGATCAGGAAAGAAGAAAAAACGAAAAGAAACGTTACTGAGTGGAAAGTTAACACCAGCTCAATCTAAAAATGCTCAGAAAAATGAACTGTATCTCGTTGAGGGTGACTCTGCTGGTGGTTCTGCTAAGCAGGGACGGGATAGAAGATTCCAGGCTATTCTTCCTTTACGAGGCAAGGTCATTAATACAGAGAAAGCAAAACTTCAGGATATCCTAAAGAATGAAGAGATTTCAACGATTATCCATACCATTGGAGCAGGGGTTGGCTCGGATTTTGATATCAATGATTGTCAATACGACAAAATCATTATTATGACGGACGCTGATACCGATGGTGCCCATATTCAAGTATTGCTCTTAACATTTTTCTACCGTTATATGCAAGAACTCGTGAAAGAAGGTAAAATCTATATTGCTCTTCCACCTTTATATAAAATTTCTAAAGGAAAAGGGAAAAAAGAAAAGACACGATATGCATGGGAAGAAGATGAAATGCAGCAAGTGTTAAAAGAGTTTAAAAACGGGTATACCATTCAGCGATATAAAGGTCTTGGTGAGATGAACGCTGATCAGCTTTGGGAAACAACGATGAACCCTGAATCAAGAACCCTGATCCGTGTAACAATTGATGATTTAGCTCAAGCTGAGCGTCGTATTACCACTCTTATGGGTGATAAAGTAGAGCCGCGCAGGAAGTGGATCGAATCTCACGTAGCCTTTGGATTAGAAGAACAAAGTAATATTTTAGAGAATGATAAATTGCAATAGAGTAGGAGGTTCACCTTTTGTCTCAGTCAGAACAGTATATGGATTTGCCATTAGAAGAAGTATTAGGTGACCGGTTTGGTCGTTATAGTAAATATATTATACAGGATCGCGCGCTTCCTGATGCGCGCGATGGTTTGAAGCCTGTTCAACGTCGTATTTTATATGCGATGCATCAGGAAAAGAATACCCATGATAAACCATACCGTAAAGCAGCCAAAACAGTTGGTACGGTTATCGGTAACTATCACCCTCACGGTGATACGTCCGTTTATGACGCGATGGTTCGACTTAGTCAGGACTGGAAGCTTCGAAACCTATTAGTGGAGATGCACGGAAACAATGGGAGTGTGGATGGAGATCCCCCGGCTGCCATGCGTTATACAGAAGCAAGGCTTTCTAGTATGGCTTCTGAACTACTTCGAGATATTGATCAGGAGACAGTGGATTACATCCCAAACTTTGATGATACAATCGCTGAACCTGTTGTACTCCCAGCTAAATTTCCTAACTTATTGGTTAATGGTTCTACAGGTATCTCAGCAGGGTATGCAACAGAAATCCCTCCTCATAACTTAAGTGAAGTGATTGACGCCGTCATGATGAAGATCGATCGTCCGGAAGCTTCTGTAGATGATCTAATGGCTGTTATGAAAGGTCCTGATTTCCCAACAGGTGGTATTATACAGGGTGTAGATGGAATTAAGAAAGCTTATGAAACAGGAAAAGGAAAAGTGGTTGTTCGTGGCCGCGCTGTTATTGAGCAGTTACGTGGTAATCGCGAACAAATTGTAATAGATGAGATCCCTTATGAGGTAAATAAGGCTAATCTTGTTAAGAAAATGGATGAACTGCGAATAGACAAAAAAGTCGAGGGCATTGCTGAAGTTCGAGATGAAACGGACCGTACAGGATTACGCATTGTTATTGAGTTGAAAAAAGAAGTAGATAGTGAAGGGATATTAAAGTATCTTTATAAAGCTACCGATCTGCAAATCAGCTATAATTTCAACATGGTTGCGATCCATGACAAAACCCCTAAGTTAATGAGTCTTAAAGGGATTCTTGATGCGTATATAGCTCACCAAAGGGATGTAGTAACGCGGCAATCTGAATTTGAGTTACGAAAAGCAAAAGAAAGAGCTCATATAGTAGAGGGTTTAATTAAAGCGATATCGATTCTAGATGAAGTGATATCAACCATTCGTTCTTCAAGTGATAAACAAGATGCAAAGAAGAGACTTATGGAAGCGTTCGGGTTTACTGAACCTCAATCAGAAGCCATCGTAAACTTGCAATTGTATCGATTAACGAATACAGATATAACATCTCTTCAAACGGAAGCAGAGGAATTAAATAAACGAATTAGTGAGTTAGAAGCAATTCTTGCAGATGAAAAGAAACTACTTAAGGTTATTAAAAAAGACCTGGCTTCTATGAAAAAGAAATATCATACAGACCGTCTAACTGTTATTGAAGACGAAATCGAAAAATTAGATATTAACCCTGAAGTAACAGTCCCTAGCGAAGATATTCTCGTATCTGTTACGCAAGCAGGTTATATTAAACGTACAAGCCTACGTTCCTATGCAGCTTCAGGAGGAGAAGACTTTGCCATGAAAGAGGGAGATCGTCTCCTCGGGTTATTCGAAGTCAATACAACCGACACCATCCTTCTATTTACCAATAAAGGTAATTACCTCTATCTTCCAATCCATGGGTTACCAGATATCCGTTGGAAAGATCTTGGACAGCATATTGCCAATTTAATTACTGTTGAAAAAGATGAGCGAATCATCCGAGCTGTGCCAATTAGAGATTTTCAAGAAGCAAAATACTTCTTATTTGTGACCAAAGCAGGAATGATCAAGCGAAGCGAAATATCTCTTTACCAAGCACAACGTTATTCGAAACCACTAGTAGCTATTAATTGTAAAGGAGAAGACGAAGTGGTGGATGTACATGTAACAGACGGCCATCAGGACGTTTTCCTTGCTACTAATACGGGATATGGGCTCTGGTATCATGAATCAGAAGTGAAAATTATCGGTCAACGTGCAGCTGGTGTTAAAGCTATGGCATTAAAAGAGGATGAAGAAATTGTAGCAGGTAAAGTTTTTGAAGAGAACAGTGATCCATCAGTCCTTCTTGCTACTCAAAGGGGTGCAGTGAAGCGGATGAGGCTAAAAGAATTTGAAAAGTCTTCTCGCGCAAAACGTGGTGTAGTTATGTTAAGGGAACTGAAGAACAATCCTCATCGTGTCGTAGGTTTACAACTTACTCAAGGTCAAGAAATCCTTTTCCTTGAAACAGAAAATGGAACGGTTCAAGAGATTAACGCAGGTTCCTTCAAAGCGAGTGACAGATATAGTAATGGGTCATTTGTTATTGACCAGGATGAATATGGTCAAGTCGTGGCAGTATGGAGAGAAGCCGACTATGAGAAAGTGTTTGATACGGAAGAAGAACCATCATAGATGAAAGGAGAGGACTCTAAAGGGATTTACTTTAGAGTCCTTTTTTACTGATTAGATTCTATGAAAGCTTTCATTATTGAATTTATGAAGGCTTCATAATCAAATTTCATTGCAATATGTTGGAGAGGATAATCTTCCTTTTTATTACCTAGACGTAAATCTACGATGGTTTGCCCATAAGCTTCTCCTTTTTCAACTACTACTGTAACAGGAGCTTCTATGTAAGATATGGATCCTGGATGGAGAGCAGCCCATAAAACAAGAAGGTCATGAATAGGAGCTCCGGTTTGTGAATGGGTAGCGTTTGATTTCTGATAATACGTGTAGTAATAGTCAAATATTTCTACGAGAACAGAGCCAATCATAGGGTCTTTGCAGAAATCTTTAATGGTGTGGATCATATTTGAAGTGAGAATAGCAAAGTTTGTGACATTTAAGGGTATAATTTTTACTTTTTTTCGGACTGTAAATACGAGATTTGCAGCATAGGGATCCCCATATATATTCGCTTCTGCCACTGGCGTGACATTTCCTGGGGTGTGAAATGCGCCTCCCATCACATAAATATCCTCGATCATTTCAGCTATTTCAGGATAGAGCACAAACATTGAGGAAAGGGAAGAAAGTCTGCCTACATTTACAATCGTTAACTCATTACGGTATCGTTTAATGATGTCGACTGCTTTTGAATACTCGTGAATACGCTTATTCTGAATGTCGGATGAATAAGGCGAGAGAGGACCTAATCCAAACTCTCCATGGATGTCCTTAGGGTAAATGGGAAAGGCTCCAGTATAAGGTTTATAGGCTCCTCGAATAATATCAATCGAAGATTCTGCTTTCGTTAACGCACGCAAGAAAAGAGCATTGTTTTCAGCGTTATGTTCTGAAATGTTTCCATAGCCTGTAACGAGACCGACAATTTCAATAGAAGGCTCCATTCGAGCATATAGTAAGGCAATGACATCGTCGATACCAAAGTCTCCAAAGAATAAGATCTTCTTGGGCACCTCTAACACCCCTTTTAACCATTTATTACACTATATGGTAATTAAATCCAAACTATAACATGAAGAAATCCCCATTAACACTTCCTTATACTTAGTAGCAACTCCGAACAAAAAAATAATAAACCAAACCAAAGAGTATTTCAATTATTCAGAATTTTGTGCTATGATGTAAATGAAAAAATAATAGAAAGTAGATGATCTATGAAAGAGTTAAAAGACAGAATAATCGATGCAGCGCTCGTTTTATTCGAGAAAGATGGCTATCACGGTGTAACAGTCAATCAAATTGTTGAGCATTGCAAGGCTTCAAAGGGAGGATTTTATCACCACTTTGAATCCAAAGATGAATTGTTATATGTGATACACGATACCTTCATTACATATGTTTTAGAGAAAGCACATGTAGCGAAGCAAACCTACCACTATCCCACAGAGCAACTTCAAGAGATGATCACATCCTTCGTAAAAGTATTCGATCTATACAAGCCACATATTTATGTCTTCTACCAAGAAAGCACGTACTTAAAACCGCATTATGAAGAACGAATTAAAGAGAAACGAAATGAATTTAAAGAGCTTTTATTCTCTGTTATTGAAAAAGGTCAGCAGACTGGTGATTTCAGAAAGGAACTACCAGTTGTGATTACGGGTATGTCGATCCTTGGCATGGTGAACTGGACCTACAAATGGTACAAGAAGGATGGAGAAAAAAGTATCGATGAGATTGCGAACATCTACGTAGATTTAATCTTGCATTCTGTTTTAAAAGAACCAGATCAAAGTCTTTTAAAGTTATAGAATTCTATTTTTTTCAGAATTTTATAAAGCGCTTACATGTGAATTGTACCGACTAAGCGGTCGGTCAATTAAAAAAGATAAAGGAGTAGATGGAATGAATTTCGAATTAAGTAAAGAGCAAGAAATGACACAGAAAATGGTTAGGGAATTTGCACAAGAGGTCATTGCTCCAAGGGCCGTAGAACTCGATAAGACTTCCACGTTTGCTAAAGATATTTTTGATCAGATGGGTGAACTCGGTATGTTAGGCATTCCTTTCCCTGAAGAATATGGAGGGTCTGGTGGAGATACGATTACTTATGCTCTGGCTGTTGAGGAAATAGGCCGCGTCTGCGGAGGAACTGGGTTGAGTTATGCTGCAGCTGTATCCCTTGGTTCAAGTCCAATCTATTACTTTGGAACAGAAGAACATAAGAAAGAGTTTTTGGTGCCACTAGCGAAAGGGGAAGCACTTGCTTCGTTTGGGCTTACAGAGCCTAATGCCGGGAGCGATGCTGGAGGAACTCAAACAAGGGCGATTCAGGATGGAAATGAATTTGTGATTAATGGAGAGAAATCTTGGATTACTAATGCAGGGTACGCTAAGACGTTAACCGTAACGGCTGTTTCTGGTAAAGATAGTAGAGGAAAAAACATTATATCTGCTTTTCTTGTTCCGACAGATACACCAGGTCTTAAAATCTCAAGTAATTATGACAAGATGGGAGTTAGAGCATCAAATACATCTGAGATAATCTTGGAGGATGTTCGTGTTCCAAAGGAGAATATTTTAGGTGATCCTTCAAAAGGTTTTAAGCAATTTTTGCACACATTAGATGGAGGTCGGATTTCAATTGCTGCTCTAGCTGTAGGAATCGCACAAGCTTCCCTCGATAAAGCATTAGCTTATGCAAAGGAGCGGAAACAGTTTGGTCAACCAATCTCAAACTTTCAAGCCATTCAATTTAAGTTAGCAGATATGGCAATGGAAGTAGAATTAGCAAGAAACATTGTTCTTAAAGCAGCTTGGCTTAAAGACCAGAAAAAGCCTTTCACGAAAGAATCTGCTTATGCTAAGTTGTTTGCTTCTGAAACCGCTTTCCGGTCAGCGAATCAAGCCATCCAGATTCATGGTGGTTATGGATATATGCGTGAGTACGAGGTAGAACGTTATTTACGTGATGCGAAGTTATTAGAGATAGGAGAAGGAACATCTGAGATCCAACGTCTGGTCATTAGTCGTCAGTTAGGGTGTTAGTGTACGATTTACTAAATTTATAGAGGAGGCAGGTAAACAATGCCCTTATTAGAAAAGACGGTTGGAGAATTGCTGGAGGATAAAGCGAGTGCTCATCCTGAGCATGAAGCTTTCGTTTATCCGGAGCTTGGGATCCGAAAAACATATCGTGAATTTGATAGCCTAACAGATGCAGCCGCAAAAGGTTTTATGAGTTTAGGTATTCAAAAGGGTGAGCATGTTGCCATTTGGGCAGACAATAAACCAGAATGGCTTATCTCTCAATTTGCTACAGCTAAGATGGGTGCGGTTCTCGTCACAGTTAATACTAATTATCAAGCACGAGAGCTCGAATATTTATTGAAGCAATCTGATGCAACGACTCTAATATTGGCTGAGGAGTATAAAGGTACTTCTTACGTAGATATTTTAAAGCAAATCTGTCCTGAACTCGGTCATTCTGGTAAGGGTAAACTCTATAGCCCTAATTTACCTCATCTAAAAAATATAATCATTCTTAATGACCGGAATGAGTCTTCAATGTATACATGGAAAGAAATTATGGAAGAAGGAAAGCGTATAACCTCTGAGCAGCTCAAGCAGCGTAAACTTTCTTTATCCCATAAAGACGTTATCAATATGCAATATACATCTGGTACAACTGGCTTCCCTAAAGGGGTTATGCTTTCCCATTACAATATTGTAAATAACGGGAACCAAGTAGCAGATGCGATGAAGTTAACTGAGGATGATCGATTGTGCATACCCGTCCCATTCTTTCATTGTTTTGGCTGTGTGCTTGGTACAATGGCAGCCGTCTCTAAAGGGAGCACAATGGTTATTTTAGAACAATTCGAACCTGTGGCTGTGATGCGGGCGGTTCAAGATGAACAATGTACGGCGCTTCATGGGGTGCCGACAATGTTTATAGCAGAACTCAATCATCCTGATTTTTCAGATTTTAAGTTTCCTCATTTACGCACAGGTATTATGGCAGGATCAACATGTCCTATGGAAGTTATGAAAAAAGTCATTCATAAAATGGGGGCCAGTGAAATTACGATTGCATATGGCCAGACTGAATCTTCCCCTGTAATCACCCAAACTACAACGGATGACCCAATTGAAAGAAGGGTAGGGTCTGTTGGAAGAGCTCACCCAAACGTGGAAGTCAAAGTCATTGACCCGGCAACTAGTGAGGAAGTACAAGCTTTGGTGCCTGGCGAACTTTGTACAAGAGGGTATTTAGTGATGGAAGGGTATTACAAGAATAAGGAAGCTACTTTTGCCGCTATTGATGAGGAAGGATGGCTTCATACTGGTGATATAGCTGTAATGGATGAAGAAGGATATGTGGAGATCACCGGAAGAATTAAGGATATGATTATTCGCGGGGGTGAGAACATCTACCCAAGAGAGGTAGAAGAGTTCTTATACACTCATGGAGATGTGTTAGATGTTCAGGTCATCGGAGTACCTGATGAAAAATATGGAGAAGAACTCATGGCGTGGGTTATTTTGAAGGAAGGTAGAGAGCTTTCGAAAGAGGAGCTCAAAACATTTTGCCACGGGGAAATCTCTCGTCACAAGATACCAAAGTATATAGAATTTGTATCAGAATACCCGATGACAGCGAGTGGTAAAATCCAAAAATATATTTTGCGCGAAAATGCACTTCATCTCATCCAAAATCAAACTTAATTTGAATGGAGGAATCTAAGATGTTCTCGAAACTACTTATTGCTAATCGAGGAGAAATCGCTTCTCGCATTATCCGAACATGTAAGCGCTTGAATATTCAAACCGTAGCGATTTATTCCGAACCAGATGAGGATAGTCCGTATGTTAAGGAAGCAGATGAAGCCTTTCCTCTTGGTGGGTCAAGAGTTCATGAGAGTTACTTACAAGTAGATAAAGTTATTGAGATCGCTAAAAAAGCAAGGGTTGATGCCATTCACCCAGGTTATGGGTTACTAAGTGAAAATGGCGATTTTGCAGAGCGAATCCAGTCAGAAGGTATAACCTTTATTGGTCCCACAAGCGATGTAATCAGGAGTATGGGAAGTAAAGTGGAAGCGAGAAGGATGATGAAGGATGCCTTAGTTCCCGTTATTCCTGGTACGTCTTCGTCAACGAAAGATGCTGATGCAGCTGTCAAAGCCGCTTCTGAAATTGGGTATCCTATTATGCTAAAAGCGTCTGCTGGTGGTGGCGGCATCGGAATGCAAGTGGTCACAAATGATGAGGAATTAAGAAAGGCCTATGAAAGTAACGCTAAGCGAGCGCAAATGTTTTTTGGGGATGGGACGATGTTTTTAGAAAAGAAAATTGTAAATCCCCATCACGTAGAGATTCAAGTATTGGCTGATCAGAAAGGCCATGCTATATACCTTTTTGAGCGGGAATGTTCTGTACAGCGGAGGCACCAAAAAGTTGTGGAGGAAGCACCTTCTCCTTATATCTCAGAAGAAACAAGAGTCAAAATGGGTGAGGCAGCACTTAAAGCCGTTCAAGCACTCGGGTATCAAAATGCAGGTACAGTTGAATTTTTGGTGGATGATAATCAACAATTTTACTTCCTTGAAATGAACACGCGCCTTCAAGTTGAACACCCTGTAACAGAAGAAATTACCGGCTTTGATTTAGTGGAAGAGCAGATTCGCATTGCTTCAGGCGAGGCGTTGCGATATAAGCAAAACGAATTAACGATTCATGGCCATGCCATAGAGGTCCGAGTTTACGCAGAAGATCCGAAGACGTTTTACCCTGCACCTGGACAAATGAACAATTTGCAACTACCAGTTGGGGATCACATTAGACATGAGTTGGCTGTTCACTCGAAGAGCTTTGTATCTCCCTTCTATGATCCTATGATCGCAAAATGCATTACGTGGGGGGAAACAAGAGAGGAAGCAATAGAAAGAATGTCTTATGCTTTAAGCCAATATGAAGTTGAAGGTATTAAAACAAACCTCCCTATGCTGAGAACAGTGCTGAATCATGAAGTATTTAAACGCGGTAATTATACCACTAGTTTTGTAGAAGATTATTATCTAAAGGAGGAAGCAAAATGACAGAAGTTAAGGCAAACATGGCAGGAAGTGTATGGAAAATTGTAGTGGCAGAAGGAGATCAGGTTACATCCGGTCAGGATCTCTTGATCTTAGAATCAATGAAAATGGAAATCCCCATCGCTACAGATGATGATGGAACAGTAAAAGAACTGAAGGTCCAAGAGGGAGAGTTTGTCAATGAGGGGGATGTTGTAGCCATTCTTGAATAAAAGGAAGGGGATTCTAATGAATTTACCAAATGAAGTAAAAGTTAAAGAAGTTGGACCTAGAGACGGGTTGCAAAACGAAAAAGAACATGTCTCAACTGTGGAGAAGATTGAGTGGATTAATCAATTGTCAGAAACAGGCCTTTCTTATGTAGAAATTACTTCCTTTGTTCACCCAAAATGGATTCCGCAACTTGGTGATGCAGTAGACGTAGCTAAACGAATTAATCGAAAAGAAGGAGTAACATATGCAGCTCTGGTACCTAATGAGAAAGGGTTAGAGCGAGCGCTAGAAGCGGATATTGATGAAGTCTCTATTTTCATGTCCGCTTCTGAAGCGCATAATCGTAAGAATATTAATAAATCTATTTCTGAAACTTATCCTGTCCTCTCACCTGTGGTTCAAACGGCGAAAGAAGAAGGGAAAACAGTAAGAGCATATGTATCCACAGCATTTGGTTGTCCTTATGATGGCAACGTAGAAGTAGATCAAGTCTTATCTGTATGCCAGAGATTATTTGAAATGGGGATCGATGAATGCTCGATTGGAGATACAATCGGAGTAGCAAACCCTCTCCAAGTAGAACAAGTGCTTACTTCGTTAAGTCAACACTTCTCAAAAGACCAGTTAGCCCTGCATTTTCATAATACAAGGGGGACTGCCTTAGCTAACGTTCTAACGGCATTGCAATTAGGCTTTACAACGTTTGATAGTTCTCTTGGTGGTCTTGGAGGTTGTCCTTATGCCAAGGGAGCTTCAGGTAATCTGGCTACAGATGATCTATTATACATGCTCGAAGAAATGGGCATTCATACAGGAATTGACCTTCATAAGCTCCTGAAATCTGGGGAGTGGATTCAGGGTGTTGTGGACCGTCCTTTGCCAAGTCATCATATGCAACTGGTCAGAAGTGGAGGGATTCATGCTTGAAGAAATCAGTAGTCTTACAAGTAGTGGAAGATTACGTGTATGAAATTACCTTAGACAGACCGGAGGCTGCTAATGCATTCTCTCATGAATTGATGGATGATTTCTTACAATGTTTGAATGAAATAAAAAAATCAAGTGAAGTAAGATGTGTCATTGTGAAAGGAAGCGGGGACAAGGCCTTTTGTGCGGGAGCGGATTTAAAAGAAAGACGAGGTATGAATGATCAACAAGTGGTCGAAACCGTACATAAAATAGGACGATGCATTAAAGAATTTGAATCTCTTGAAATTCCAACGATTGCTTCTATAAATGGTGTTGCTTTCGGAGGTGGCTTAGAACTAGCGCTCGCTTGTGATATACGATTCGTAAGGGATGATACCAAAATGGGCTTAACCGAAACATCACTAGGTATTATACCAGGAGCGGGAGGTACTCAACGCCTGCCTCGCTTAATAGGAGTTGGAAAGGCTAAGGAATTAATTTTTAGCGCTCGTCGGATTTCTTCTGTAGAAGCTGGTCAAATAGGTATGGCTGAGAGAGTTGTTCCTTTTGCTAAATTAGAGGAAGAAACGAGAGAGCTTGCGAGAAGAATCGCAAGTAATGCCCCGATTGCCCTTAAAGAAGCTAAGCGAGCGATTGATTTAGGGATAAATACAGATAAGGATACTGGTCTATCTATCGAGTCCCTGTGCTACAAGCAAACCATTCCGACTGAGGACCGAATGGAAGGATTAAATGCTTTCAGGGAGAAACGTTCCCCAAATTATAGAGGCAAATAAAAAAGGAGGATCTATATGACAACAAAATATGATCAGACATTTCAAGACAAAGTCGATGGCATAAAAAAAGGTGGTCTTGAAAAGTACCATCAAAAAAATGCCGAAAAAGGAAAGCTATTTGTTCGAGAGCGATTGGAGTTATTATTTGATGACGGAATGGATATAGAAGATGCTTTCTTTGCGAATTGTCAAGACGGATCTCTTCCGGCAGACGGTGTGGTTACAGGTTTAGGGAAAATTAACGGTGAGACCGTTTGTGTAATGGCAAATGATTCAACGGTAAAAGCTGGTTCTTGGGGAGCTCGGACAGTTGAGAAAATTATTCGTATTCAGGAAACAGCGGAAAAGCTCGAAGTCCCTATGCTTTATCTCGTTGATTCAGCTGGCGCAAGAATTACCGATCAAGTTGAAATGTTTCCAGGCAGACGTGGAGCAGGGAGAATCTTTTATAATCAGGTAAAACTTTCAGGACGTGTGCCTCAAGTTTGTTTACTCTTCGGTCCATCTGCTGCAGGGGGCGCATATATTCCTGCTTTTTGTGACATTGTGGTGATGGTAGAAGGGAATGCATCTATGTATTTAGGTTCACCACGAATGGCTGAGAAAGTGATTGGTGAAAAAGTGAGCCTCGAAGAAATGGGTGGGGCTAAGATGCATTGTTCTGAATCTGGATGCGGGGATGTATTAGCTAAAAGTGAACAAGAAGCGATCGATTATGCGCGAAATTATTTAAGCTACTTCCCACAAAATTTCAGAACCGCTGCGCCATCAAAGGAACCGCTACCTGTTAAACCTCATGATCAAACTATCAAAGAATTGATACCAGAAAACCAAAACGCTCCATTTGATATGTATACATTAATTGATCACTTGATTGATGAAGATTCGTTTTGTGAGATTAAGAAGTTATTCGCAAGGGAACTGATTACTGGACTAGCCCGGATGAATGGAAAACCGGTTGGTATTATAGCGAACCAGCCGCGTATGAAAGGCGGCGTGTTGTTTCACGACTCAGCAGATAAGGCCGCTAAATTTATTAATCTATGCGATGCCTTCCATATCTCACTATTATTCTTGGCGGATATTCCAGGGTTTATGATAGGCACCCGCGTAGAAAAAGCAGGGATCATTCGTCACGGGGCGAAAATGATTTCGGCTATGAGCGAAGCAACGGTACCTAAAATCTCAGTTATTGTTCGAAAAGCTTATGGTGCAGGTTTATATGCTATGGCTGGTCCTGCTTTCGAACCAGACTGTTGTCTAGCTCTTCCAAGTGCTCAAATTGCTGTTATGGGACCAGAAGCAGCAGTTAATGCTGTATATGCGAATAAGATAGCAGAGTTATCAGAAGAAGAACGTCCTCAATTCATAAAAGAAAAACAAGAAGAATATAAAGAGAATATTGATATTTATCGCCTTGGTTCTGAAATGGTAGTTGATGATATTGTAGATCCTAATCGATTACGAGCAGAACTAATTACACGTTTCTCTTCCTATGAAACGAAACGTTTACAGTTTACTGAGCGAAAGCATGGCGTATATCCGGTTTAAGCACTTCTTTATTGCGCTAAATATTGAAATGACGATAGAATTGACAAGCACATCAGGGACTCTTCTGACATGATTAAAACTGACCCTTATGGAGGTTCTATAAATGGAATTACAAACAATATTAAACAACGTTGACTACAAAATTCTACAAGGGGATGTTCACGTAACCATTGAATCTGTTGCCTATCATTCAGGTTTAATCCAGCAAGATTCCTTGTTTATCTGTCTTGAAGGAACAAAACGAGACGGACACGACTATATTGCCCAAGCTGTTATGAAGGGTGCTGTCGCCATTATTATTCAAAAACAAGTTGGTCTTGAATTTGTTCCTAAGGATATGACAGTGATTCAGGTTGAGAATACAAGAAATGTACTTCCTGTTATCGCCAGTCAATTCTATAGTCATCCATCCCAAAGCTTTCGTTTAGTAGGGGTGACAGGAACAAGTGGGAAAACATCTGTATCCCATCTGATTTCGTCGATCTTACAACATTCAGGAAGAAAAGTAGGGACTGTCGGAACGCTTGGGGACCGTATTAACAATACGGAGATGAACGCGTACCGTACAACTCCTACAACACCGGAAACAGTAGACCTGCAAGCATCTTTTGCAGCCATGCGCGATCAAAGTGTGACAGATGTTATTATGGAGGTCTCTTCACTAGGGCTGAAGAATAAACGAGTATTAGAATGTCAATTTGATGTTGGGATTTTTACAAATTTATCAGAAGACCATCTTGAGGATCAGGGGGCATTTGATGATTATAAAGAAAGTAAGCTTTCCTTATTCCCGATGTGCCCTTATTCGATCTTGAATGCTGATGACCCGTATATATCTGAGTTTATTGCGGCTACTAACGGGTGCTATGAAACCTACGGAATCAATAATAAAGAGGCAGACTTAGTTGCTACCCATATTAAAGATAATGAAAACGGAGTAACGTTTCAACTTACACATAAAGAATTCCAAAATGAAGTATACGTACCAATAAAAGGGGCTTTCACAGTATCAAATACCTTAGCAGCCATTAGCTGTTCTCTCCATTTAGGTCTAGAGATTGATGACATTGTAGAGGCATTAAAACATGTGAGAAGACCAGACGGACGCCTGCAAACCATCCATTCCCCTGAGGGATTTACCGTAATGGTTGACCATGCCAATACCCCTGAAAAATTGGAGAAGGTCTTATTAAATTTATCTCCTATTAAAAAGGGAAATGTATTTGTTGTTTTTGGTTGTGGAGGAGAACGCGATAGAGGAAAAAGAGCTGTCATGGGTGAGATTGCTTCTAGGTGGAGTGATTATGTGATAATCACCTCAGATAACCCTCGCTCAGAAGATCCCTCTAGGATCGTAGCTGAAGTAGAAGAAGGAATGAAAGCCCCGGGAGACTATGAAATTATAGAAGATCGAGAAGAAGCCATACACAGGGCGCTCCGTATGGCCGAACCGAGAGATATCATTCTGATAGCAGGCCGGGGAAATGAAGATTTTCAGGAAGTAGATGGATCAAAGGTCGTGTTTAATGATTTTGATGTAGTTGAGAAGTTTATGAATCAGCACACATCACCGATCAAGGAGGGGTAAGTCATAACAAGTCCAGTGAAACGACGTATCGTTTTTGGTTGTGGATTGTTTTTAGGATTGTATCTCTTACTAAAGGGAATTGACTTTTTTCAAACCTCCGGAAGAAATATTGGAACTCCGCAGGAATTGCATTTGTTCATGGTTGACGTAACAGAGCTACTTCCTTTTCAACAACCTCCCATTACGGGAACCATATTGTTAGTAATGGGGTCCATTATAGCTGCGTTATGCTTTGTTGCTTTCCTTCGCACCACTCACCATGAGGAGCAGAATCAATTTGATCAAAAAGTAAAATAGAACGGTGAATCATAGCCAATAATAAAAACCGCTTCCCTTAAGGGAAGCGGTTTTTATTATTGATAAACTTCATTCATAATACGTTTTAAAATATGGATTTGCTCATCAAATAGGATTTTATAATGTTTTTTCATGACTTCGAATTCTTCAGATCCTTGTTCCGTAACACGGTACCAGTATACTTTTTGTCGTTTCTTCTCCAGGGATTTGTAATCTTCACGCCGCTGTAACAATCCTTCTTCTGTCATATCGTGAAGCGTATCAAGCAAAGTAGATGGAGCTGGCTGCCAGTTACCTGTTAACTTACTAAACTCTTCTTTAAAATGCTCGCTAATCAGAGACGTCCGTTTGTGTAACAAATGCAAAATATAAAACTTAGTAAACTGAGCGGCAGACATATTAAGAGCAAACTTCTTTGGATTATTTTTGTGTGACATCCAAACGACACCCCTTTTGGTAGAAAATAAGTTTGTTACCAACATCTACAATACTAGTATACCATATTTTATACTTAGTAGTAACTCAGAATATTCAAAAAGTGTAACAAAAAACCTTGAGAACAACTCTGCAGTTCCCAAGGTTTTTTCATTACTCTATAAAACTTTTATCAACTAATCCTTCTAGGTCTGGCTGTTCTTTTAAGAATTCCAGATCATAAGAAGAGTTTGCGAATGCTTGCAGATAATCTGGGTTGATATCATACGTGAAAGTGATGCGTTCCCAAGCGCTATCGATCACTGTGCGAGACAATTCTTGTTCAGTAATTTCTTTTATCTTATTAATCGCAATCGTTTTGGATTCGTCCGGATTATCTTGTATATATTCTGTTGCTTTTTTATGTCCATCTACTAATTTTTGAACCAATTCCTTGTTATCTTTAACCAGTTCCCCAGATGTAACAAATACAGCAGCTGGGAGGGTTTCCCCATACGCTACATTTTTCGTATCAATTAATACTTTTCCATAACCTTCTTCTTCAATGTAAGAGGCCCAAGGTTCTGGTACGGTTGCTACATCGACTTTGCCATTTGCAAATTGTTGGGCATATGTGGCAGGTTTACCTGTAACATGTTTCATGTCCCCATTAAGACGATCTGACTTCATGCCGAACTCTCTCATCATTAATGTTTCAAACTGAACGTCATGAGTACAACCAACGCGAGGAGATATGAAAGTCTTTCCTTGAATATCTTCTGGAGAGTTTATACCTGAGTCTTTACGAGCCATTATAACAGTACCGCCTGTAGAACCAGCAGCTACAATATTAATATCCGCTCCATTGGTGAAGTGATTCATAGCAGGTCCTGGTCCAACAAGGCCTCCATGAATTTCACCTGTTTCAATGGCTGTCATAAAACTTGATCCGTCCGGGAAGTATTTATAGCTTACCTCAGTCCCATCTGGTAATGTTTCTTCATAAAAATCTTTCTCTTCGGCTACCATACCCGCAACGTGATTTATGTTAGGAAAGTAGCCAATCACGATTTCTTCTGGTGTCGAGCCTGATGTTGATTTACTTCCACAAGCCGTTAAGACGACCGCAAGTAATGCAATTATGAATACCGATAAACGTTTCTTCATGTTCTCCACCCCTTAAAATTTTTATAAAAGTCCCCATCGCTTCATAACGGATTTCTCTAGTTTAGAGAAGACTAAATGATCCACTGTGGAACCAATAATCCCTATAATCAGAATGATCGCCATTACGACGTCAACTCTTGCAAAGTCAAATGCATACGTCAGCGAGTACCCAAGTCCAGGTCCATTGCTTAACAACTCACCAGCCATGAGAGCACGCCAGCTAAATGCCCATGCGAGACGAATCCCCGTCATAAAATGGGGAACAGACGCTGGAATCTCGACTTTAAAGAATAGTTCTAAACCATTGACCCCCATCGTCCTCGCTGCTTTTTTAAAAGAAGAAGGTACGTTTCGGAGAGCGGTTCTTGTATTTAGTGCCATCACAAAAATCCCGCCTATGACAACAACAAAAATGACAGCCATTTCATTAAATCCAAACAGTAATAATGACAAGGGAACCCATGCAATACTTGGAATACTTTGTAATGCAATTAAGTACATGCCTGCTGTCTCATCCGCCTGTTTGGATTTAGCAAGCAAAACTCCAATCGCTGTTCCAAGGATGATGCTGACAGGCAATCCGTATAATAAATGTTTGAAACTTGCTAATAAAGCTTTCGTTAATGATCCATCCTTAAATCCTTCAATTAATGCAAAGTACACATCAATGGGAGGTGGAAATGCAATATCAGGAAAGACCCCCGATGAATAAACACCTTGCCACAAGGCGACTACCGCTACTAGAAATAAAAGCCGTTTTAAAAATATTTTCATTGTAATTCTTCCTTTAAAACTTTGTTAATTTCACCTTCTAATAATCCCATTACGTGTTGTTCTAACTTAATTACGTCTGGATTGGCCCGTTCTCTTGGGCGTTGGAGATCTACAGAAAGGTCTTCTATAATACGACCTGGACGTGTTCCCATTACAATGATACGGTCTGACAATTTTATAGCTTCAGAGATCGAGTGAGTCACAAACAGGATCGTCTTTTGATCTTCAGACCAGATTCTTAGCAATTCATCGTGCAATATGTGTCTGGTTTGCTCATCTAGCGCCCCGAATGGTTCATCCATAAGCAAAACCTTAGGATCCATCGCCAGAGCTCTCGCGATAGCTACTCTTTGCTGCATTCCTCCTGAAAGCTCATGAGGATAAGCTTGTGTAAAACGACTAAGATGCACCATTTGCAAATATTTCTTAGCTGTTTCAGTCTGTTCTTTTTTTGATAGGTGTTTCAAAGAGAACTTTACATTTTCCAACACATTTAACCATGGAAATAAGGCGGGTTGCTGAAAAACCATACCACGATCAGGGCCTGGCTTAGAGACCGGTTGCTGATCTAATAGGATGGAGCCGTCTGTAATCGACTCAAGACCAGCTACCATGGAAAGAAGGGTTGACTTCCCACAACCGGAAGGACCAAGAATCGAAACAAAGTTGTGCTCTTCGATGGATAAATTGATATCAGAGAATACCTCCCAGCTTCCATTTTCTTCGTGCGGAAATGATTTTGATACATGATTGAGTTCTAAGTACATTTGCTCAGCCCTTTTCTTTAATTCTTATAAGATTAATCGGAATTATATGCGTTATATTATACGGTCCCGTGGAAAAACGTGTCAACCTATTTAAGAATATTATGAAATGTTTCTGTTTTCTGAAATGATAAGTGTAGAGAAATCACTAGTTGTGAACTGTGAAATTGCACGAAATATGGTACAATATGTGCGGCAAAAGTCTATCTAATTTACAGCCCATTTATATTACTTACATCGTTTTAACAGAACTTTAAGGGCTCATGAGTGAAAAGTTCGTTAGATTACTGGTATGATAAAAAGAACTTGGAGACCGGGAACCTTGGTCTTATATAGTAGTACATAAGAGTAAAACGTATAGGTTATGGAAAACTTAAAACTTAACTGAGAAATAAAGGAGTATGCCAGCGTGAAAATCGCAATTGTAACAGAAACCTTTTTACCTTCCACGGATGGAGTGGTAACTAGGCTTAAAGAAGCTATTAAATACCTAAGAAATCAGCAGCATGAAGTTGTTGTCATTGCTCCTGATTTAGGGGTTTATGAATATGAGGGGGCTATCGTCGAAGGTGTGAAGACAACGACTCTTCCGTTCTATAAGTATCGTCCTTTCTCCTTGCCAAATAAAGTCGTTAAAACGTTACTGCAAAAACATAATCCAGACATCGTTCATGTGGTAAATCCTGCTCTAGTGGGGGTATCAGGGGTGAAATATGCGAAGGAATTAAACATTCCGTTGTTAGCCTCCTACCATACACACGTACCAAAATATCTGGATTACTATAAACTGTATGCATTTAAACCTCTTTTATGGTGGCATTTCAAACGTCTTCATAATCAGGCAGACCTAAACCTTTGTACGTCACAAGCTGTAAAAGATGAGTTAGATGAAGAAGGGTTTCATAATGTCCATGTCTGGAAAAGAGGCGTTGCCGTGGACCGTTACTCGCCTGATCATTACAGTCAGGAAATGAGAAACCGTCTCACAGGTGGCGAACCCCACAAGAAGTTACTCGTGTTCGTTGGAAGACTTGCTGCAGAGAAAGAGATTCATAAGCTAAAGCCACTTCTCGAACAACGGGATGACGTAAGGTTAGCTATTGTAGGGGATGGGCCAGCCCGTGAACAGGTTGAGAAAACATTTGAAGGCACAACGGCGCTTTTCACAGGCTTCTTGCACGGTGACGAGCTGAATCAGGCTTTTGCCTCAGCAGATGCCTTTATCTTCCCATCTGTCACAGAAACACTAGGGTTAGTTATTCTCGAAGCAATGGCTTCAGGCTTACCTGTAATTGCTGCTAAGAGCGGTCCGACAATGGAACAAGTAGAAGATGGACGTACTGGACTCTTATTTGAAAATGAAGACACCGATAGCTTAATTGAAGCTGTGGAGAAGCTAGAGGATGTCGAGCTTATGCAACAACTTCGGGAGAATGCCCGTAAAGAAGCTGAGAAATTCAGCTGGACAAAGCCATCTGAACAATTGTTAGAATATTACGAGCAAGTTTTAGGTGCTGTTAAAATGAAACAAGCGAATTGAAAGGATAATGGAGAGTCTTCTTAATGAAGGCTCTCCATTTTACTAAAAGTGGGGGGATCACGATGTTGTTGTCAGAGAAGCAAAAGATGCTTGCGGGAGATTTATATGATGCAAGTGATGAAGAATTAATGAAGGATCGCTTGAATGCGAGAGAGTTAACGAGGTTATTTAATCAGTCAACAGAAGTAGAACCTGAAAGACGTACGAGCTTATTAAGAGCGCTCTTCGGTTCTACAGGAGAGAATATTTACATAGAACCTACATTTAGGTGTGATTATGGCTACAACATTTATGTCGGTGAAGATTTTTACGCAAATTTTGACTGTATTATTTTAGATGTCTGTCCTATAACCATAGGGAAGAACTGTTTATTAGCTCCTGGTGTCAGAATTCTCACTGCTACCCATCCCCTAGATCCAATAAAACGAAATGCGGGGCTTGAATACGGGATGCCTGTTACAATAAAGGATAACGTATGGGTTGGAGCGAATGCTATTATTAATCCAGGCGTTACAATCGATCATAATGTAGTCATCGGGTCTGGCGCTGTTGTGACAAAAGATGTGCCTGATAATGTAGTTATTGGGGGAAATCCAGCAAGAGTTATCAAGCATTTATAGATAGAAAAATGACGTGATATAAAAAGCAGATCAAAGGAGAAGACTCGTTCTCTTCCTTGATCTGCTTTTTTACGTTTATGAGGAAACGAAAATGCAGAGTAAAAATAACCCTTTATAAGTATAAAAATGAACATGGGGGAAAAATGGGTGTTTTTGCATAATTAAAACAATAAATGAATGGAGACCCCGATAAAAAGCTCATTAAATACGTATTTTTTGTATAAAAATTCAACTATAAGAAGAGTGAGACCGAGTTTAGTAAAGCAATTATGTAAGATAGAAAGAAAAAATATCTTATTTATACATTAATGAAGAAAATGCTTATAACCACCAATAAGAACATTTGTTCGCAATATCAAAAGGCGAATTTAAGGTCCTATTAAAGACATAGTTCCTATGCCCGGCTTCTCATAGGATAGGGGTAAGTACAACTTTCATTGAGAAGGGGGCAGGTAGACAGTGAGAACCATTTTTGATTTAGAACAGAAAATGTGCGCGCCATCGGAGAAGTTAGTGAAAGACCTCTCTCGAATAAATGGCGACATTATGATACTCGGTGTAGGAGGGAAAATGGGTCCTACACTTGCGAAGCTTGCTAAAAATGCCGTGGATCAGCTTCCTCATCCGAAAAAAATTTATGCGGTATCTCGTTTTACTAAAGGATCCCTTCAACAGGAGCTTGAAGCATGTGGTATAGAGACAATTGCAGCAGACCTTTTAGACGAACGTCAACTCGATCAGTTGCCTAATGTGAAAAATATTATTTACATGGTTGGTCATAAGTTTGGTACAACCGGCCACGAACATTTCACCTGGGCTATGAATGCTTATTTGCCTGGTCGAATTGCAGAGAAATTTAAAGATTCTCGTATTGTGTCTTTTTCTACGGGGAATGTGTATCCCTTCTCATCTGTTAAGGAGGGAGGGGCAACAGAAGAAGATTCAACGGGCCCTGTGGGAGAGTATGCTCAATCTTGTCTTGGTCGAGAGAGGATATGGAGCTATTACTCCTATAAGTATAATATCCCTCAACTTCATTTTCGTCTTAATTATGCTATTGACCTCCGTTATGGCGTGCTTCTTGAGATTGCGAAAGCGGTTAAAGAAGGGAAACCAATTGACATTACAATGGGGCACGTCAATGTGATCTGGCAAGGCGATGCGAATGAAATGGCGATTAGGTCATTGCTTTATTGCAGCACACCACCTGAGGTCTTAAATGTCACTGGTCCAGAAACCCTGTCAATTCGCTGGGTTGCAGAGCAATTCGGCACCATGTTTAACGTAACTCCTATTTTTACAGGGCAGGAGCAAGACACTGCTTTGTTAAGTAATGCGTCTAAAGCTCATAAGTGGTTTGGTTATCCGCAGGTAACGATGCTTGAAATGATTGAATGGACAGCCGAGTGGATTTTGCATAATGGGGAAGTTATTGATAAACCTACACACTTTCAAGAGAGGGAGGGGAAATATTAAGTGGATGAACGATTTACGAAGGAACAGTGGGCATTGTTGCAAAGTGGCACGGTTATACCAGCACATCCTCTAGCTTTATCAAAACAGAAAAAACTAGATGAAGTCAGGCAACGAGCGTTAACCAATTATTATATTGATAGCGGTGCAGGTGGTATCGCAGTAGGGGTTCATACTACGCAGTTTGAAATACGATGTCCTGAATTTAATTTGTATGAAAGAGTTCTAACATTAGCTAAAGAACAAGTCGAGTATAGAAATCTGAAGCGGCCTTTTTTGAAGATTGCAGGAATTTGTGGCCAAACGAGTCAAGCCCTTAAGGAAGCAACGTTCGCGAAAGAACTAGGTTATGATATAGGGCTTGTCAGTATGGGAGGCCTCGATTTAACAGAAGAGGAACATCTAGTAAGGATCAGAGCTATTGCAGAAGTCATTCCTGTCTGTGGGTTTTATCTTCAATCCTCTGTAGGCGGAAGGATATTTTCTTATGGGTTTTGGGAGCAATTTGCTGATATAGAGGGGGTTTGTGCCATTAAGATGGCTCCTTTCAATCGTTATCAGACTATAGATGTTATAAGAGCCGTTTGTCATTCCAAGAGACGTCAAGAAATTGCCCTTTATACAGGAAATGATGACAATATTGTAGTCGATTTACTTACCAATTACAAATTTACGGTTGAAGGAGAATTAGTGGAGAAAAGAATTGTGGGTGGTTTGTTAGGTCATTGGGCCGTATGGACCTCAAAAGCGGTCCAATTGTTTGAAGAGATCAAACAAATTCGAGAACGGTCGGTTATCCCAGAATCTATGCTGACAACCGCTTCTCAAGTTACAGATAGCAATGCTGCTTTATTTGATGTTGCTCATCAATTTAAGGGTTGTATTGCAGGTATAAACGAAGTCTTAAGAAGGCAAGGATTGCTTTCAGAGAATACGTGTTTACGTGATCACGATGTGCTAAGTCCGAACCAATTCGAGCAAATTGACCGTATTTATAGGGAATATTCACATCTTACAGATGATGGTTTTGTTCAAGAGCATTTACAAGAGTGGCTATCTAATCAGCAAAGGAGGTGATCTGTTGAAAAAGAGGTTTTTTTATGAGGAGGACGATCGTGAGGAAATAATAACCTTCTGCCAAACAAGATGGCCAGAAGAAACGAAAGAGGTCATTCAACGTTCAGATCTTGCGTGTAATCAAACCTTTATCTTTACTCATCGATGGGATATGGAGCGATGCGAGACACCGGTTTCTTTTCCTGACAAGGTCGATTGGACTTATAGATTTCAAGGTGACTTCGAATGGACAGTTAACTTAAATCGAAGCCGCTTCATGGCTGAGTTAGGGCAGTCCTACTGGTTAACAGGCGATGAGAAATACGTAACGGCATATAAGGCGCTGTTGGATGATTGGATCTCACAAAACCCATTATCAGTAGATGAAATCTATGAAAGTAAAATACGTGCCTTCAATGTTAAGGATACGTGGCGTAAACTCGACAGCGGTATACGCATCACTAACTGGCTGAAAGGTTACCATTGTATTAAGGAATCGGCGCAGTGGACGACTGAAGATAATCATCAATTTAAAGAAGCGGTTTACCTGCATGGAACCTATTTAAGTATGGCATATACCGCACACGATGCTCAGAGTAACTGGGGTTTTTTAGAAACTAATGGGCTGTTTCAAATTGCTTTATTGTTTCCGGAGTTTCCTGAAGCAAAGAAGTGGCTCAACTTGGCTTCTGAACGATTAGCTAACATGTGTCAGTTGCAAATCTTTGAAGATGGTATGCACAATGAGCAAAGTCCTATGTATCACCATGAAGTTCTTCATTGTCTATTTGAACCCCTTTTGTTAGCTAAGTTGAATGATGTTTCTTTACCTTCTATCTGTGAAAAGTCGCTTGAACAACTATTTCAGGCATCTTTATCCATAGTTAAACCTTCAGGACATCAACCCATGATAAGTGATAGTGACCATACGGATATACGTGATCTGTTAGGTCGCGGAGCGGTATTCTTTCAGCGAGGTGACCTCAAGCATCAGTCTTACCGTCAACTAGATTTTGAGAGTGCTTGGTATTATGGGGGCGAAGGGATCTCAGCTTTCCAAAAACTCAAATCTCACCCTCCTTCGAAAGCTTCTATTCATTTACCGCAAAGTGGCTATTCGATCATGAGAACGGGATGGTCAAGGGATAGTCATTATTGTTTGTTCGATGGAGGGCATATGGATATCATACAAGCTCATGGTCATGATGATTTCTTGCATCTTGAAATGAGTGTGTTTGGTGAGGATATGCTGGTTGATACTGGGAGGTACACCTATATGGAGGGGCGGGAGAGAAGGTATTTTAAAGAATCAATCCAACATAATACAACCATCGTTGACCATACATCCATATCGGAATATATAGACTCATGGGAATGGGGCCGGATCGCTAGGCCTACCCAATCATATTGGAAGAGTTGTGAAGACTTTGACTACGTTCAATGCGGTCATGATGGGTATAGAACATTAGCAGATCCTGTCCAGGTTATGAGAAAGGTATTGTTTGTTAAACCTTATTATTGGATCGTTGTGGATGAATTTCATTCTAACAAGCAACATCATTTTGCTCAGCATTTTCATCTAAGCGAAAAATTAACGATTCAGACAGAAACGGAACACTCAAAAGCTATATGTAAAACCGAGAATTTATCCGGACTCATGATTCAATCACTTACGGGAGCTAATTTAACGGAAGAAGCTTGCTGGATCTCCCGTCACTATAATGAAAAACAACCGTCTACAAAACTAGTATTTGAAGCCATTGGTTCAGGCACAACACGTATGATCACCGTATTTATTCCATATAAATACTCTCAACCTCTTAATATATTTTTCAAAGAAATTGAAGTGCGAAATACGTTTGGAGAACCTTTTAAAAAGGCAGATGTCACAGCTTTAGAAATCAAAGTCGAAGAAGATACTCATTACGCCCTTATCTCCCATTCAGGCCCGAATAGCTTTCAGTTTGGAAATGAACATATGACAGGCGAGGTGCTTTTAGTAAAAGAAGAGGAAGTAGGTAAGAGGAAGTGGATTGTTAAAGTGTAATAAGGACGTATTACGGTCAGTCTATTACCCATTTATAAACCATACATTCATCATAAAGGTGGTGAATGTATGGTTCTTTATATTCTAAAAAAAGAAGAAGGTGGTTAAGTTATGGGAAATTGGGTGCCGCGAAGACTGATTGTATTGCTCGTCCATTTTGTCCTTTTTATAATCTTCTTATGTGTTATTCCTCAAAGTGGGTATGCTCAATCTACAATTACGATTACTTCACACCAAAATGGCGATGTTATTCCTATAGGGGTAACGAGGATTATAGGGTCTTATACACAAGTCTCAGACCTCGATGTAATCATTAATGGTATGGGGGAATACAAGGCCGAAATGTTGCCTGAGTCAACTGAAAAAGGTGAATGGTTCTATGATCTTGATACAACTACTCTTGATGGGGATATCGAAATCGTTGTAAAAGGAACCAGTACGATGACGAGATATTCAGCATGGTCGGAGCCGCTTATGCTTTCAGTTGATAATAAAAAGGCTAACCTACCTACAGTATCGATCTTAACTCCTCAATCGGATACTACTCTAACCAAGAACACAAAAGTAACAGTTGATGCTTCAGGAAAAAATAATATAGAAGCCGTTTCAATCAGAGTGAATGGAGAAGAATGGCTCCCGACCAAAAAGCAAAATGGCGTTTATTCTTATCATCTAACCCTTCCTTCTGAAAGAGATCTTACGTACAGCATAGAAGCAAAAGCAGTGGATTCAGAGGGGAATACTGGAGTGAGTCGTACGGTATATCCGAGAACCGGGAATGGGCGATTGGTTTACACTAAAGTCGAGAAGCAAGATCGAGCCATGTGGATCTGGGAAAATGCTTCGTACAACTTAATTTACAACGAAGGATCACGCCACGTATTGGAAGCCTTCGCTAAAGATACTTCTACTTTTAACCAGGATGCTATAACAACTCTCTATTTAGGAGTAGATCGCTATTATGGGATCGATATGCTTGAGGATGAACGAGAGCGGGTTCGTGACTTTGTCTCTTGGGCCCATAAACAAGGATTTGCCGTTCATGCGCTTATAGCAGGTGGAACCAAACCACCTCATTTCGGAGCTTTTGAACAGTATCACAATACAGCCATAAGAGAGGTAGAAACCATTATTAACTATAACCTTGCATCTAATCAGGATGAACAATTTGATGGGATCAATATAGATATCGAACCTTATATTGCCTCAGAGTTTAAAACAGAAGCTCCGTCATTACAGATTCAATATTTAGATCTATTAGAAAAAATAATGCACATAAAGCAATCTGCTGATTCTAGTCTATTTATTGGGGCAGCTATACCAAACTGGTATGATTCTTCGCCCTATGCTGAGAATATTACCTGGGGTCCTCGTTTGGAAAAAGGAAAGGAAGAGACCAAATGGTTATCACAGCATATTCAAGATTTGCTCGATTATATATCCATTATGGATTATCGTGATTTTGCAGAAGGGTCAAATGGAATGATTGAGAAGGCACGTGGTGAAATGGAGTATGCGGAGTCGATTCATAAGCCTTATTCCGTTGTCATTGGTGCTGAGACGAAAGATATTGCAGATGGAGGGGACCCAGAACTTATAACATTTAGAGAAGAAGGACGCACCTATATGGAGGAAGAACTTACGAAAGTATCAGAGGCTATGAATGGCTATTCTTCTTATGGTGGAATCGCCCTACATCATTATGACACCATAAGGGAATTACCTTCAGAATGGAGTGAATATGGAGTATTATGGAAGGCTCCACCAGATACAGAAGCTCCTTCAGAAGTCGAACGACAGCCGAATGCTACTGCTGAGAGCTATCAATCCATCGTGATAGATTATGGAAGAGCCTATGATAACTCAGAGATTGAACATTATAGGGTTTACCGTGGTAAAACCCGGGATTTTACACCAGGGGATAACTTCATAGCCGGGACTAGCAGAGGTCTTTCCTTTGTCGATAAAGGCTTACTCTCAGATACAACGTATTATTACAAAGTAGCAGCGGTTGATGTAAATGGAAATCAAGGCCCTATATCTTCTGTGACCTCTGCTACCACGTCTACAACTTCACTAAAGCCATTAGCAATCAAGGAAGCCTCCATCTCGTATTCAGATGGGAAAGGGCACATGAATCTAACTGTAATCGATTCAAGCACTGCTGATCCTATTGTAGCGACTATCAGCGGAAGGTATGAATATATGAGCGGTAAAGTGGTAAGCGGAAAGACTGATGAAGAGGGTACTATTACGTTTTCGTCAGAAATGTTGCCGAGCGAGAATGGCAAGATCGGATTTAAAATCAATGCGATTACCGCTGACGGTTATTATTGGGCTTCCTCTTTGGATTCTCCGACACAATTAGTAACAACTTGGTCTTATGATATATTCATCCCTAAACAAGATACCTATATTCGAAGTGATTCTTACGGGGATAATAACTATGGGAATGAACGTCTTTTAGAAGTAAAAGGGGTGGAAGAATCCATTCTGAATTACAATCGTCAATCTCTCATTCAGTTTAAAGAGGAAAAAGCCTTTCTTTCAGATGCTAATAGTTTAATTCTGAAATTTTATGTGGATCGTGATGTTGGGGATTCTCAGGTTTCTTCTGTTCCGATTTCGATTTATGGTGCTGTTAATCAAGAGTGGAACGAAGAAGATTTGACGTGGAATACACGACCAGATGCTGACCAGTTTGAATATTTAGGGGGGGTACTTGTATCAGGTAAAGGGTGGTACCAATTTGACCTAACCGAATGGGGACAGGGTTTTGCAGATGTTGACTCGGCAACGTTTCGACTATCAGATGATCAACGCTCAGACCGTCTTGTGCCGATACACAGTAAAGAAAATACTTATGCCCCTTCGCTTGAATTTCATCGTTAGAAAAAAAGGTTGCCTCAAAATAGTAGAGGCAACCTTTTTAATCGATTCCAAAACGCTTCCTGAACTGCGTAGGGGTATACCCTGTAGACTTTTTAAATGTTTTCGTAAAGTGAGGGTAATCCCCATAACCAACAGACTCCGCTATATCATAACTTTTGGACAGAGGATTCTTTAATAAAGTCTTCGCTTTCTCTATACGAAGTTTTGTTACATAGCATTTATAGCTCTCTCCCATTTCCTTCTTAAATTCCATGCTGAAATAAGAAGGGGACATCCCCACAATGGTTGCCACCTTCTGAAGGGTCAGAGCATGGTCAGCAAAATGAGTGTTTATATAGTCAACACCATTCAGAATTGTAGTCTTATGGCCAATGTTCCTTACCTGTTTTAAAAGAATCATCCATTCCTGGCAGTACGTTAGGAAACGATTATGAAGCTCATCAGATCCGTATGGGAACGTTATTTCAGGAATGATGACATTTTTCATCTCTTTCACCCGTTTCTCAAGCGTACTTGATACATAAGTAACAAGGTCTTCATAGAAGCCCTTCATAGTAAGCTGTGTTGTATGTTTTTGCAGTAGGTAGGCATGAGTTTCTTTAACTTTGCTAACGAGTTCTTGTTCTTCAAGCATCCATATAAGATGACTAATATCTTCTGCTGTTAACGTGATGAAACTGAGCTGCTCTTGCCGTTCTGCCTTTGAAGGGGATTCTAGTTCGATTTCATTACGGACAGTTTCTAAGGCGGTTAGAAATAGTTCAGGTTTTATCGGTTTTAAAAGAAAGTCATTCACCCCATACCTGAGAGCTTGTTGGGCATAGGTGAATTCATCATACCCTGATAAGATCATAAATTTGATCTGCTGATTTAAGGATCTAGCTTTTTGAATAAAGTCTAACCCGTTTAGTTTAGGCATTCGAATGTCTGTGATAATTAGGTGAGGATGGTGCATTTGAACAAGCTCGAGCGCTTCCTCACCGTCTTTGGCTTCTCCGACAAGTTGAAATCCAGTGCTATGTTTTTTAAGTAAGGCTGATAGGCTTCTTTTAATTAATTTCTCATCATCTACTATTAACACCTTATACATCATCACGCCTCCTTACTGTTCATTTGTGAGATAAGGCAAGTGAATGGTAACAACAGTGCCAGTTGAATCAGATTTGTGTATGAACAAACCATATGGATGACCAAATTCTGTGACGATCCTTTTATGCACATTCATCATTCCAATTCTTCTCGTTGTCCTATATTCAAGAGAAGGCTCTTTATGGTGAGTGAACGCAGTGTTATAGATATCCAAGATTTCTGGTGACATTCCTCTACCATGGTCTTCAATCGCTAAAAGATATCCCTCGTGGGTCTTAGCTCCTGTAATTCCTATAAAGGTCGGTTCTAGTGCATGCTCTTCATAGCCATGTAAGAAAGCATTCTCAATGAGAGGTTGAAGGGTTAAACGGGAGGTTTGAATGTCAGAAGTAAGTGAATCATCTACATCTATATAAACCTCTAAGTCCTCAAAACGCTCCAATTGAATATTGAAATAGGCTTTTATATGTTGTAGTTCTTCCCGAAGAGAGACTACTTTCTTCGTGTTGCTTACGTTATACCGAAACATATCAGCAAGAGAGGTCGTCATACGGCTAATCTCCATCTGGTCCTCAATAATGGCGTAAGAATTAATAATTTCTAGCGTGTTGTATAAGAAGTGAGGGTTAATTTGAGATTGCATCGCTTGTAGCTCAGCTTCTTTTGTCTTAAGTAATAACTCTTGTTCTTTTAGTTTAGAAAGGCGAATCTCTTGAATGAGGGCTGAGAGCTTTTCAGTCATCTTGTAAAAACTAGTATATAACTCACTAATCTCATCATGGTGATACAAAGCTAAGGGACGTGGTTCTTGCTTTGGAAATTGCCCTGCAGAAACTTGTCTCATGAGGATCTGAAGGTGCTTCAGGGAATAGGTTAACGTAAAGGAAAAACCTCCAACAAAAAGGATGGCGAGACCTACTAGTGCTAGGCCAATCCAAATAGTGTAGTTTCTGAGATCCATCAGGTGACTCATCGTAGTTTCTAGAGGGACGCTTGCCACAATCGTCCAGTTCGGATCCTTTAGGGGTTCATACACCATTAATGTTTTCGGCTGATTTTTATTAATTATAAATGGCTGCTTGGATGTTAGATCATAGGTAAACGTTTCTCCTAACTCTTTCGAATCAGGATTGTAGAGAATGTTGTGGTCTTCATCGACTAACCAAATTTGATCAAAATGATCGTTTGTAATTTCATTTAGAATTGAAGCGGTTTGATTAAGGTGAAGGTCAATCACAAGTAAACCAATCGTATCGTACGTATTTTGGTCATATATTTTTTGGACAACTGTCAGAGTAGGGGTAGATTGATAGAACTCAAGTCCTAACATTTCGTAGCTTTTATATTGTTCTTTTGTTCTCCATAACTCTTTATTTCTCTTCTCAATCCGCTTCATATCAATAAATTGTTTCACATTTGTATAGTTATGTTCTTGATCCCCATTCCTACTGACTAACGACATTCCGAAAACATCAGAACGACCTTTAATAATTTGTCCAAGTGCTTCTTCTTGAACCTTCTTTGTTTCCACATACTGATCAAAACGTGTATGAGGCTCTTTGTTTGACTTCAAGTAATTTTGAATAGAAGCGTTGGTCAGAAGCGGAGTGGTGGCTTTCTTTAAATCTGCTAAGTAAAAGGAAAGATATTCTTTTGTTTGTTTAAGCAATTGTTGACTGGACCTTACGGAATTGTCTTCTATCGTGCTAGTTGTTTTGTTATACCAAACGTAACCAAAGACAAGTAAAGGTGTGCAGACAAAGACGATAATGACCCATAGCAATTTCGTTTGAATCGACCTCTTATGGAAGAGATTTTTCAAAGGCAATTCATCCTTTACGTATGATTTACTCATTTCTTAAGTCGTTGAAAAAAACACAACAAATCAAATCAATGCCCATTCTGATTAGAGAGGACTAAGACTATGATGATAGTGTAAGCGTTAACAAAAAAGGGGGATACAGAATGAATCGTTCATGTAAGCTTGGCCTATTTCTTTTATTTTCTATGGTTTTAACTTTAGGACTTGTAGGTTGCAGTAATGAGTCTAGTTCAGACGGTAAAGATTCAGATGAAAAGGTAGAAATCACATTAGGCTATTATTCTTCAGGAAGTGCTGATGAGAAAATGGAAGAGCTTATTGATCAATTTGAAGAGAAACATCCAAATATAAAAGTGAAAACACAGAACGCTCCTTATTCGCAGTTCTTTCAGAAATTAGACACACAGATTGCTGGGAATAACGCTCCTGATGTTTGGTTATCAGATGGCGTGCTTGTATCAAAGTATGCAGAGCGAGGAGCGGCTAAAGATGTATCAGAATGGATTGAAAGAGATTTAAACAAAGATGAGTACTATGGACTCGACTTTAATAAAGATGCTAACGGAAAATATTTTGCGGTTCCTCAAGGGATTCAGATAGGAGCTCTTTTTTATAACAAGGATATGTTTGATGAAGCAGGTGTAGACTACCCGGATGATGATTGGTCGTGGGAAGATCTACAAGAAGCGGCTGCCAAGCTAACGATTGATGCAGAAGGAAATCGTGCGACGGATTCTAAATTTAATGAGGATGCTGTAAACCAATACGGAATGACATTCTTTAATATTACAGAAGGTTGGATGCCTGTCCTTAAATCATTCGGTGGTGGCGTATTGGATGAGGAGTTAAAGAATTCTGTCATAGACTCTCCTGAGAATGAAGAAGCGGTTAAGTGGATGGTAGAAGGGATGGAAAAAGGAATCTTAACAGACCCTTCAGATTTACAAAGTTTCCAAAGTCCTATGTCTCCTTTCCCTAGTGGGACAGCAGCCATGAGAATTGGAATCTACGCCCGCGTATTAGCAGCGAATGAGACAGGAATTAATTATGATGTCTCTGTATTACCAAAGGGTCCTGATGGTAAGCGATTTGCTCCTGTTATTGCAAACTCATGGATCGTAAATAACAATAGTTCAGATGCGAAAGCAGAAGCTGCCTGGGAATGGGTGAAATTCTGGGTTACAGAAGATGATGTTCAAAAGGAATGGGCAGAATTAGGGGAAGCGGTACCGGTCAAAAAGTCCGTTGCGAATTCAGATTTATTCTTAAATTCTGGAGAGAACAAGATTAACAAGCAAGCCTTTTTAGATAGCTTTGAATTTGCCGGGACTCTTGATACAAATGCGGTTTGGTCAGAGTGGCTCCAAAAGTTTAACGATAACATTAACCGAGCATTTTTAAATGAAACAAGTGTTGAAGAGGCGTTAAAACAAGCTGACAAAGAAGTAACGAAAGTTTTGGAGGATTTTTATAAGAAATAATAAAAAATTATAGAAGAAAGTGTGTCCTATATGCCAAAACTTGCACGTAAAAAGAAAGATCTGAATGATCGTAAACGAAAGCTTTCAACAGAAGGGAGATGGGGATTCCTGATGGTATCCCCGTACCTTCTTCAGTTCTTGGTTTTCTTATTATTTCCTTTAGTCGCTTCCTTGTATTTTAGTTTCTCAAAATATGACATGTTGAATCCTCCTGAATGGATTGGTATAGAAAACTATACTACCCTTGTTCAAGACCCTGTGTTCCACAAAGCTCTTTGGAATACATTATATTTCACGCTTTTGTTTGTCCCTGCACAAACGATTCTTGCTTTGCTCCTTGCTGTTGCTCTAAATCAGAGTTTAAAAGGATTGAAATTTTTTAGAATTGCCCATTTTATCCCTGTGATCTGCTCCTGGACTGTTGTTCTATACGTTGCAGATGCAATCCTAAACCCCAGGTTCGGTCTTGCTAATACAATCCTTTTAAAGTTAGGGGAGAAGCCCCAACAATGGTTGAGTGATGAGGCGCTAATTATACCGGTTCTTGTAGCTGTTGCGGTGTGGAAAGGCGTTGGTTATATGATGATCATCTTCTTAGCTGGGTTACAGAATGTCCCTGAGGATTTATATGAGGCAGCTGAAATAGAAGGAGCAGGGATCTGGAAGAAATTCAGACATGTAACCGTTCCCTTGATATCAGGGACCACTTTTCTAGTCTTAGTCTTAACGACCATAACAACCTTTCAATCTTTCGAACAGATCTACGTTATGACTAGCCATTTAGGCGATGTAACATCGGCTGGAGGACCGAATAACGCCAGTATGGTTCTTATGCTATATCTTTTCCAGCAAGGATTTTCGTTCCTGAAAATGGGCTATGCTTCTGCAATTGCGTGGGTGCTGTTTATCATTTTGTTCGGCATTACAATGATTCAATTAAAGTTGCAAAATAAATGGGTGTATTATGAGAAATAGACTGTAAGGTTGGGGTGTTCATAATGTTTAGTCGATACAAAAAGAGAAAAGCCATAAGCTATATAGTCATTCTGTTTAGTTCTTTGATCATGCTGACTCCGCTTGTTAGTGCTGCACTTAATTCATTGAAGTCCTACAAACAATATACCGCGATACCGGTGGAGTGGATTCCAAATCCATTCCAGTGGCAGAATTATATCGAAGTGTGGAAGATGACCTCCATGGATACGTATGCCTGGAACAGTCTTATTGTAACCGTTCTCTCGGTTGCTGGGGCACTACTGTCTTGTTCCATGGTCGCTTATGCATTTGCTCGTTTAGATTTTCCTTTTAAGAACTCATTATTTGTTATGGTTCTAGGAACACTCATGATCCCACCCGTTGTCATGATCATTCCGCAATTTATGATCTTCAATCAAATGGGACTCGTCGATACGCTTGTTCCTCTGTGGATTCTAGAATGGTTAGCTCAGCCTTTTGGGGTCTTCTTGATGCGGCAAGCTTTTCTTTCGATACCAAAAGAATACGATGAGGCAGCTAAATTAGATGGGTGTAATCCATTTCAAACATTTTGGAAAGTATATTTACCGATGTGCAAGCCACAATTAGCTACTTTAACGATTTTTACATTTATGACCAAATGGAATGAGATTATGGCTCCTGTCATTTATTTATCATCGGAGGATAAATTCACGTTACCAATCGGTATATTATCCATGTCTGGAGCATGGTTTGGTCAGGAACAATATTTAGTTGCTGCCGCTCTTATGTCGTTATTACCTATACTAATTGTGTTTTTATTAGCTGAGAAATACTTTGTTAAAGGGGCAAGCTCTTCGGGACTCAAGTAAGAAGTGCAGGAAAGGAAGAGGTGAACCTGGTGAACATAAATGTCTTAGTAGTAGGCTGCAATGAAGTTACAGAGAAAGTGTTAGCTTTAGCAACATGTTTCCCGGACGTGTCATTAATCCCCTTGACTGATCTTTCAACGTTAGAAAACGTAAGCAATTACCAAGCCATTCTATTAGCTAATCCAATTATTCCTTCGCATACCTTATCTAAAGCTATGGATCATACACCTGTCTTTACACTTTCCTATACAGAAATAGCCCTTTATTCAACCTTGTTCAAATGTAGCTATGAACAACGATTAACCCCTTCTAATTCCTATTCTATAAGTATTGACGTTAAAGATATGGATCTAAAGAGCATAGCAGAAGAGTTAAAAGACGAAAGAATCCTTATAACAGAATATAAAGAAGAGAGTAGAGATCAAATCCTTAAGCGCCACATAGATCTATGGAAGAACCAAGAGGCACAATGTATTGTCACCTGTGATCCTTATATTAAAACAAGGTTAGAGAAACAAAGGATACCTGTCAGACTGATCATCCCTACCAGTCAATGTATAACGCGCTCTATAAATCACCTCATTAAAGAAATACCAGAATATTCGAAATCAAGGAAGCTTTATGTGAGTGACACCATACGGTACGAACATCAGGGAACTTTCTCATCTATAAAAGGGCTTGGAGTAAGTGCCAAAACACTTCACCGTTTGCAATGCTTATGTTATGCCAACGGAAAAAACACCTTAACAGCCGCAGAATTAGCTAAAGGATTTTCTGTTACATTACGTAGTGCCAGAAGAATCTTATCAAACCTTGAAGAAAATCAGATTGCTATAGTTATTGGGGAAGAGCAATCTAATCAACGAGGACGACCTAGAATGATCTTTAGAATCGATCTGCACCAATGCCAGGAGGAGATTCTATCCAATTGTAGCTATCTTTCGTAAAGAAAGGGAGAGACGATGACGAACGTATTCTTAAATACTGTATTACTTGAAAAGAATCGGTGGGAAGAAGGTCAAAACCCTTCGATCCTTGTGAGTGAATGGATATCTACTATAAATGAGGCGGGCTTTGATGGTTTAGAATTATGGCAAAATCATTATGCAAAATCTTCTCCTCAAGAAAAGGAAAAAATTAAGGATGAGAACTTCCCTGTAAGTCTATTTAATACGTATATCAAATTTGAAGATGGTTGGGAACAAGAGAGGGACAACATTGCTCATATGGCCCACCAGCTTCGATGCAAGGGTGTGAAATTTAATCTCGGGAGCTCTATAGAGAACAAAGAAATGTATGTCACCCACATTAAGGAGATGCTGAAGCAATTGCCGAATACTTGCCAGCTCCTCTGCGAATGCCATGCAGGGACGATTATGGAAGACCCAGAAGTCGCATACGCTCTTCTAGATCAGATTGGTTCTGAACGAGTAAAGATTATCATCCACCCCTTACAACTTCATTTAAATATAGAGGAATGGTTTACCTATTTCGGGTCAACCATTACACATGCTCACATTAGTTTATACAACCAGGAAAGGTTTCATCGATTACGAGCTTCAGAAAGGTTTGTAAAAGAGCGTTTAAAGGAAATCGATCGTCTGCAGTTTTATGGGACCTATTCCATAGAATTTACGGAGGGTGTAGCTACAGGTGAAGAGAACCCAAGGGATCTTCTCTCACATGCAGAAGAAGATTTATTACTTCTAAGACATCTATTGAAAGAGTTAGGAGCATAGCCTATGAATTTATCTGTATGTGTAATAGGAGTTGGTATTATTGCTAAGCATCATCTAGAAGCAATAAGTAAATTTCCTGAACTAAAGCTTTTAGCTGTTGCAGATATTGATTCTAATAAAGCAATGAAAATCGCTTCACAATACGGAGTTAAAGGATATAGCGCCTACCAGGAAATGATTGTGAAAGAAGCTCCGGATCTCGTCATCAATACTCTTCCGCATTTTCTGCATAAAGAGGCAACTATTTTTGCTGCAAAAGAAGACTGTCATATTTTATTGGAAAAACCCATGGCTTTAACTTCAGAAGAGTGCCAAGAAATTAGAGAGTGTGTAAAGGCTAGTGGAGTAAAGCTTATGGTTGCCCATACCCAACACTATTTGGCGGAAAATATAGTAGCGAAAAATTATATAGATACCCATGATTTAGGTCCGCTATTAATGGTGAACGATGCCAGGCACGTCTCGTATTTCCATCCTGATCGCCCTAAATGGTTCTTAGAAAAGAAAAAGGCGGGAGGGGGGATTCTAATGAATCTCGGTGCACATTCCATCGACAAAATCCAGTGGCTTACACAGTCTACATTTTCATACATTAAAGCAAATCTCCATTATCCAGATCCACAGCAACAAACGGATGTAGAAGGAAGTGGAACGGTCTATTTAGAAACGAGTGACGGAGTGCCTGTCACGATTTCAATGTCAGGTTTTACGGTTATTCCAACGCAGCGCACAGAATTAATTTTTAAACGAGGAATGGTCAAAATAGAAATGGGTGAAGGGGTGTTCGTTAGCCACGATGGAAACGAGCTGACATTAAAAGTCCCAAAATTCCCCGATCCATTTATTTTACAATTAGAAGATATGATGAAAAGGATTCGAGATGAAACGTGTGGAAATGGGCAATACGGTCAATCCATTATTCAAATTATTGAAGGCATCTACAAATCGGATCAATTAAAAAAAGGAATAAATTTGGGTACTGGTTAACTTAAATTAGTTTTTCAACCCAAAAAATTATGAAATAATAATCAAGATAAAAATTAAAAAAACAAATCTCATCTCAATATCAAGAGTATACTTAGGTTTTGAGATGAGATTATTGTTTTATATATTGCTACCGATAATATATATTATGTCCGGGGCGTTAATTGAATAGGATAGAAAATTACTTTTCTATCCTATATCTATGTGCCCTATCCTTGCTCTTATTAATATCAATAAATTGAACACTAAATTCAATAATATCGTTTGTCCTTAAGTCATGCTTTTTAGCAAAATCTTTTGTAGATTCTAATAGCTCTTGGTTGTATGTAGTTTTATATTGAACACGATCTTTAGGTCTGGATTCTTTGCTGTACATAATTTCCCCTTGTTCCAGGAGATTTCTTAGGCCACTTTCTAATAAATAATTTACATGTGTGTTGTGATCATCTGCCATCTTTTTTAAATTATTGAGCACTGTTTTACTAATGTTGGTTCTGAATTTAACTCTCGAATTATCAGTAGCTTGTACGAGTCTTCCATCAACTGATTTCCACATTATTTAAAATTTCCCCCATTCAAGTTCTTTTAGCTAAAATCTATTTGATTCGATTTTGGACCACTATGAATGGTCATGCGTTCCCTTTTAATATAGACATAACTTTCACCAGCATTATTATATATAATATTTGCTAATTCAGGGAGAGTTTCCTTCCCCTTTACCCAGATTCGGTAAATTTCTTTTCCATTCTTCGTTGTCTCGGTTTTTATTTCGGATCTTAATTTCCATTTTTGAAATACTTTAAGTAATTCTAAGGCAAACTTATTACTGGCACTTGTTACATTCATAACATAGCCTGTTTTCTGTACCCACCCATCCCCATCAATAACCCCTCTCACAAAAGAAGGTAAGTATACATCTGGAACCTCAGGGAACTTTACAGTGCGTGATTTATTCGATAATATTCCTAAATTTTTTAAATCGTTTTTAAGTATCTTGGAGTTTATTATAAGGGTGGATATATTTCTGGTAGAAGAAGGCGGAATAATGTTATTTTCTGCGTCCATATGCTTTGCTATCATACGAAGTATTCTTTCATCTTTCTGCGCAAAAGAAATACTATTCGTCTGATTGACACATCCATCCGTAACAAATAACCCCAAAACCCAGGCCATTTCATGAGTCCACGTTTTAAAGAAATGCTCGTTGACACTATATTTTCTAGGCTGACCAGAGTATTGTTCACGGTTCATTTCAATTTTGTGTTTGTATAGAATATTGCGTATAGCACGATCAGATAAGCCGGAAATCTCCTTCATAACTTTAAATGAAGTCCCCTTTTTGTACAGTGTTATCATATAATCGTCAGTAATGCCGGGCTTACGAGGCATACGCATGTCCTCCCCTTTATTTATCATTCTTCATCAAACAATAGAAATTTATATTTATTATACAAACATACGTTCTTTGAGTCCATTGAAAAGCCTTTCTTCGCTTTATATACATAAAAAAGTACGCTTCTATAAGAAGCGTACTTTTAAAATCTTTATAGTTCGAAATCCAGTGCCAGAATGTCAGACATTCCAATCTCTTTTAAGTATGAAACTACTTTTTGGTGCTCCTCATGAGGTCCATATTGCTCAAGGGCTTCCTGATCTTCAAAGCGAACGGTGAGTCCTAGTTCGTACCCTTTGCTACGGTCGGAGAAATTTACTCCCGCTTGCAGATCTACGATACCAGGAATTTTATTTTTAAGTGAAGTTAACTTTTGGATAGCTTCATTTTTCTGTTCATCAGTCGTTTGATCGTTAAACTTAAATAATACAACATGTTCAATCATTCTTTTAACACCTTTCTTATCTACAACAAAGTTAGTTTATTTTTAGTAGTTGCCCTTTATTATTATATCACTTTAAAGAAGATAACAAACTTTTGATGCCTAACTCCCTTTAAATGACTTATGTGGACCTTTTTCAAGCAAGAAAAAAGTGATTTACTTTTTTGTCAGAATATTATAAAATTTAAAGAAGGAATCATACTATTGCCTCTAAGCCCATCCCAGGCATAAACAGGCATAAAGCTTTTCCTACCCTCTAAATTGAATATGAAACAACTGTTAATCTTGCTCTCCTGCCTCCTCCAGGACGGGGTCCAGCAAGTAAAAAGCCAGTTTGAACGTGCACATATTCATGTGTCTCTTCAAACTGGCTTTTTTTATTTATTAGAAGGAGCGTGATCCAATGTGAGCACTTCTTTAGATGGGATTCGAGTAGTCGATCTTACGCGAGTATTAGCCGGTCCCTACTGTTCCATGATTCTTGGAGATCTTGGAGCTGAAGTGATTAAAGTAGAAGCCCCAGGTGGCAGTGACGACACAAGAAAGTGGGGTCCTCCCTTTCAAGAAGGCGTAAGTGCTTATTATCTTTGTGCCAACCGTAATAAAAAGAGCATCACGGTTGATTTAAAATCGCCAAAGGGCTCAGAAATTATAAAAAAATTAGTAGAAACTAGCGATGTAGTCATGCATAACTTTAAAACTGGGACAATGAAACGATTAGGTCTGGATTATGATGCATTAAAAGAAATAAACCCGCGTATTGTGTATTGTTCGATTACTGGATTTGGAGAAACAGGCCCCTTTAAGCATCTGCCTGGCTATGACTTTATTATCCAGGCCATGAGTGGTCTTATGAGTATCACAGGAGACACCGATTCCGGTCCTCAAAAGCTAGGGATTGCCATAACAGATGTTCTAACAGGGTTATATGCCTGTATCGGTATACAAAGCGCTCTTTTAGAGAGAGTGACATCTGGTGAAGGTCAAATGGTTGATCTTTCTTTATATGATTCAGCCGTCTCCTCTCTCATTAATATTGGTAGCAATTATTTAATGTCAGGTCAGGTTCCTGAACGTTTAGGCAATCATCATGCGAATATTGTACCTTATCAAACGTTTTGCTCTTCTGATGGTGAGATGGTGATAGCAGTAGGGAATGACCGACAGTTTAAGTCTTTATGTAAGCTAATGGATATGCCGGAACTGGCTTGGGATCCACGGTTTGCGACAAATCCTGACCGTGTGGCTCATCGCAAGGAACTCGTTCCTCTATTGCAGAAACGGTTCTCTACACACTCAACCGCTTACTGGAAAGATTTATGTCACAAAGAGGACGTTCCGTTTGGACCGATACAAACAGTTGATGAACTCATACAAGATCCTCAACTACAAGCCCGAGAAATGTTTGTAAGTGCGCATCATCCGAAGGCCGGACTCATCAAAATGATTGGTAGTCCTTTGAAGCTTTCAAGAACACCTACTTCTTTAACTCGCCATCCACCTGAACCAGGAGAACATACAGCGGAAGTCCTTTCCGCGTTAGGCTATACTCAAGATGATTTAGAACGCATGAAAAATAATCAATCCATATAAGGAGATGCTTACGATGAATTTTGAACTCACTGAAGAACAATCCATGCTTCAAAAAACTGTTCGTTCCTTTGTTGATCAGGAAATCATGCCCTATATAGATGAATGGGATGCTAAAGGACATTTTGACACGGACACCTTGAAGAAAATTTCAGAGCTTGGTCTTATGGGAGTGTGCATTCCTTCGAAATACGGTGGTAGTGGGATGGATTATAACTCACTAGCAATCGTTTGCGAGGAGCTTGAACGAGGAGATACCGCTTTTCGAACTGCAGTCTCTGTTCACACCGGTTTGAATAGTATGACTCTCCTTCAGTGGGGAACTGAAGCGCAAAAAGAAAAATATCTGATCCCACAAGCAAAAGGAGAAAAAGTTGGAGCATTTGGTTTAACAGAACCAGGTGCAGGATCTGATGTAGCCTCGTTACAGACGACAGCAAAGCTAGATGGCAATGAGTATGTTTTAAATGGTCAAAAAACCTGGATTTCTCTTTGTGACACTGCTGATCACTTCTTAGTTTTTGCCTATACAGATAAAGAGAGAAGTCATCATGGGATTTCTTGTTTTATAGTAGAAAGGACGATGCAAGGCTTTTCTTCTAAAGCAACAAAAGGGAAACTTGGAATCAGGGCCGGAAACACTGGAGAATTATTCTTTGATGATATGCGGGTCCCTAAAGAGAATCTTGTTGGAAAAGAGGGAGATGGTTTTAAAATTGCCATGTCCGCTCTCGACAATGGACGATTTACTGTTGCTGCTGGAGCTTGTGGTCAAATTATGGCGTGCCTAGAAGCGAGTGTGGATTATTGTCATGAACGTCAGACATTTGGAAAAGAAATTGGGAAACATCAGTTGGTGAAACAAATGATTGCCAATATGGAAGCTGGTCTGCAGATGAGCCGCTTACTTGTATGGAAAGCAGGTGAATTAAAAAATAGTGGCAAACGGAACACGAGGGAAACCTCTCTCGCTAAATGGCAAGCATGCGATTTTGCTAATAAAGCTGCGGATGATGCTGTTCAAATCCACGGAGCGTATGGTTATTCAAATGAGTACCCTGTTGAACGATACCTGCGCAATTCAAAAGCTCCTGTCATTTATGAAGGGACCAGAGAAATTCATACTTTGATGCAAGCAGATTATGTGCTTGGTTATCGTAAAGATAAATCCCTTGATCATATGCTGCCGAAATGGCCATTTGAAGATTAGGAGGCGATGTTTATGACAGAATTGAAGCATTACCACCATTCTATTTATATCGATGGGAAATGGGAAGGTTCAGAATCAGGAAAGACCGCTAGTGTCATGAATCCTGCTACCCTTGAGAAACTGACTGATGTATCCTTTGGAGGACGAATAGAAACTCAAAAAGCCATACAATCCGCTTCGCTCTCCTTTCCCGAATGGTCGAAAAAGACAGCTCGCGAACGATCAAGGATCTTATATCGCGTTCATGAATTACTGTTAGAGCGTCTTGACGAGCTGGCTACGATTTTAACACTTGAACAAGGAAAACCTCTAAAAGAAGCGAAGGGAGAAATTCGTGCTTCTGCTAGTTTTTTTCTATGGTATGCAGAAGAAGCCAATCGTTTATATGGTGAGTGGATCCCCTCTTCTCTCCCTGGGAAAAGGCTCCATGTCATCCCCCAACCAGTTGGTGTGATTGCTGCGATTACGCCTTGGAACTTTCCATCATCCATGATAGCGAGAAAAGTTGCACCCGCTCTTGCTGCTGGATGCACAGTCGTACTTAAACCTGCTCCGGAAACACCTTTGTCGGCGATTGAACTTATTACTATTTTGGATGAAGCCGGAGTCCCACCAGGCGTGGTTAATCTGGTCACAGGTGATGCAGAAGAAATTGGTGCCGTTCTAATGAAAAGTAAAGAAGTACGTTTGCTCACCTTTACTGGTTCCACAGATGTTGGGAAACATTTAATGCGAGGAAGTGCTGACACCGTAAAGAAACTATCTCTTGAACTTGGCGGTCACGCACCTATTCTAGTATTTGAAGACGCAGACTTAAAACGGGCTGCTACCCAAACCATAGCTAGTAAATTTCGAAACAGTGGCCAGACTTGTATTTGCGCAAATCGTGTTTATGTACATGAAGACATAATGGATGAATTCACGGAATTACTGAAGGAAAAACTTAACCAATTAAGACCAGGTAATGGGTTGAAGGATGAAATAGACTTAGGTCCTCTCATCCACCGTCAAGCATTAGACAAAGTTCAAGCTCAATTAGAAGACGCTCTTCATAAGGGAGCAAAAGTGTTAGTCGGAGGAGGACCGTTATCGACAGGTCTTAAGGGTCATTTCTACTCTCCTACCCTGTTGAAAGATGCAACGGATCAAATGGACGTTATGTCAGCAGAAACATTTGGTCCTCTTCTTCCCTTGCAGTCATTTACAGATGAAGAGGAAGTCATTCAAAAAGCCAATGATACCGATTATGGTCTGGCTGCCTATCTGTTCACAGAAAATTTAAGCCGAGCAACGAGAGTGTCAGAATCACTTGCTTATGGAATCGTTGGAATAAACGATGTTTTTCCAGCAGTGGCTGAGGCTCCATTTGGAGGAATTAAACAATCTGGGGTTGGAAAAGAAGGTGGATCACAAGGGATCCATGAATATGTGAATTTGAAGTATATTTCAACAGCCATTCATGAATGATCGTTTAGTGATCACTTGCTTATTTTTGTATAGCATGTTTAAAAGCATTCATAGATCTTACCTATGAATGCTTAGTCATGTTTAAGTCCGTATTGTTTGTGAAGATCTTTCAAAGCAGAAATAAGTGCATTGCTTGCTTTCCCTAAATAGTAAGCACGTATCTCTTCAATGGGCTCATCAAGGGAATGCCTTAAACTAAACCCTTTAAGAAGTTGACCAATAAATTGGCGCCCATGCTCTGTGGCTAACGTGCAGTTTGCTTCAAGAATTACCCCATAGGTACCATCGACTTCTGCCGTAATAGTTAAGACATCATACATGTTTTGAGCAGCCATTCCAGCGGGGAGCCTTGCATGACCTGCAATGAAATAGGTTTTCATATATACCTCCACTAATGATCTTAATAGCCTATACTCCTTGAAACTTGGTGCGCAATTCTTTCTGTCGCCTCTTTAATGACCGTTAAGTTCTTCCCCTCAAAGTGATTGGATAACCCGCTTACTGCCAGAGAGGCAACGACTTCATGTTTATAATTATAGATGGGATAAGAGATTCCGGTCGTATCATGATCTTGTTCGCCTTTACTAATGGCATACCCTTGCTCTCGAATGATTTTCAACTCTCTTTTTAAGGTTTCTTTATCGATTGGAGGTAAATTAGCTATAGGAGACAAAGAGGATTCATTCAACACTTTCTCCTGTCTTGATGGCGGTAAGTACGCAAGGAGAAGTTTAGGGCCTGAACCTAAATACAGCGGTGCATTTTTACCAATTTTCGTATATAAACGAAGGGCTCGATTTGAATCTACTTTCTCAATATAGGTGGCTTTGTCCTCATTCACGATGACTAAGTGGATAACTTCATTAATTTCTTGAGCTAATTGCTCCATGTAAGGCTTTGCTATTCTTCTTAACTCAATCTGATCTGCTACACGATACCCGAGTTCCATTAACTTTATACCAAGACGATACCGGCTATCATGTTCTGATTCTTTTGTTTTCATGAGAAACCCTGCTTGTTCTAAAGAAACTAGCAAACGGTAAACCGTTGGCTTTGGGATATTTGATTTGGTTGTTAGTTCCCGTAGGGTTAATTCCGGTGTTTCTTCTGTAAAGTAGTCTAGAAGTTTCAAAGCTTTCAACACACTCTGGTTCATTTTCGGTCTCCTTTATAGGCCGTGACCTCATGCTCAAGACATAATTGGTTTGAAAGAGGAGGGATCAATAGATCCCTCCTCTTATTTAGAAGTTAAATTTGTACTTGGGAAGGTTGGATAATCCTGTTTTCTTTTATCTCCACACCCCGTTTAGCCATTTCTTTAATATAGATATCTCCTGGAACAATCTTCTCTGGAGGATGAACACCTCTTTTAGTGATCTGTTTGCTACCAATTAATTGAGCGACAACAGAGATTGTATTCGCAGTGGCTCTAGCCATGGCTGTTACATTATTTGATCGGTCTTTATACGTTACCATTTCATACTCATACGACATTTTCTGTCCATCTTTCACACCGCTTACCTGGACTCTTAACAGAACAGCATCATCTTTATCTTTTAAATCTACAATTGGATCAATCGTCTTAAGAAGAACTTCTCTAGGTTTCACCTTAACTCCATTTACCTCAACTTCAAAATCATTTTTCGTTAAGTTAAGGTCAACCAGTAGCTTCATTTTCTCTGCATGACCCGGGTAGCGAATCGTTTTATACTCAAGGTCGTGAATAGTAGGATAAGACTGAAGGAGCGTTGATGTCCCTCCTGACGTATGGAAAGCTTCAAGTGGACCGAATTTATCAAAATAGAGGCGCTCCACTTCTGTTAAAGATTCCACTTGTAGTTTCGATCCATTTCGGATAATCGTGGAAGGGTCTGTATAATGGTCTAGTAAACCTTCCATAGAAAAAACGTGATTGTATTCAAGGGGTGCTTCTGGCTTTACAGGGATCCCTCCCACAAATAAACGAATCGATTCCGCCTGATCTAGTTTGCTCACGCCGTATCCTGAAAGAATATTAATCATTCCTGGTGCTACACCTAAATCTGGAATGATTGTCACGCCCGCTGTGATGGCGTCCTCATTCATGAGAAGCACATTATCAGTTACGCTCCCAATATGCCCCCCTAAATCAACGGAGCTCACACCTACTTCAATCGCGGTTTGAGCAACTCTTTCATTAAATGAATAGAACAACGCATTAATAATGACATCAAATTGTCTCATATATGCTCTTAATTCATCTGCATTACTTGCATCTACTTGGTAAGCTTTCATCTTAGTAGAACCTAACCCTCTGCAAACAGCTTCTGCTCGCTCAAGGTCAATATCCGCAAGACCTACCTCTGTTACAGATGGATTTTGTGTCAAATCACGCGCTGCTTCTTTACCCATTAAACCTGAACCTAGCACACCTATTTTCATAGACCCAAGTCCCCCTTTAAGAATTAGTCAACGTCAATTTGTGCACGTTGGAGCTTACCACTATAGTCAACGTAGACAGCTTTCCACTCAGTAAAGACATCTAGCGCCGCAACCCCTGAATCTCGATGTCCATTTCCAGTTCCCTTCGTCCCACCAAATGGCAAATGAATTTCAGCTCCAGTAGTACCGGCGTTAACGTAAACGATCCCTGTATCTAAATCACGTTGAGCCGCAAACACACGGTTAACATCTCGCGTGAAAACAGAACTCGATAATCCATACTCGACTCCGTTATTGACTTCTATGGCTTCCTCAAAACTCTTAACAGGAATTAATGAGACCACAGGACCAAAAATTTCTTCTTGTGCAATACGCATATCAGGTGTTGCATCGGTGAACAAAGTTGGAGCAAAGTAGTTTCCATTTCTATATTCCCCTTGGTCAAGGGAATAGCCTCCTGCCAATAATTTAGCCCCTTCATCCTGGCCAATCTTGATGTATTCTTTAATTTTCTCAAGTCCACCCTCGTTGATAATAGGTCCAACTTTAATATTTTCATCAAGCCCGTTTCCGATTGTAAGCTTCTCCATTTCTGCAAGGAGGCGTTCTTCCAACCGTTCTTTTACATCTTCGTGCACAATCACACGGCTGCAAGCTGTACACCGCTGTCCGCTTGTTCCAAACGCACTCCAAAGAATTCCTTCTGTAGCCAGGGATAAGTCGGCATCATCCATTACAATTACAGCATTCTTACCTCCCATTTCGAGAGAGACTTTCTTTAATTGCTGACCACATTTAGCGGCGATATCTCTTCCGACATCATTGGACCCTGTAAAGGAAATGACTCGTATATCCTTATGATGCACCATCGCATCCCCAACCCCTGATCCTGAACCGAAAACCACATTCAACACGCCTTTTGGCAATCCAGCTTCTTCAAAGATCTTAGCAAGTTCATAAGCCATTAATGGCGTTTCTGTTGCAGGTTTCCACACCACGGCATTTCCAGCTACAATGGCTGGGAATGACTTCCAAGTCGCGATAGCTATAGGGAAATTCCACGGTGTAATAATCCCCACCACACCGATTGGAGAGCGAACGCTCATTGCGAATTTGTCTTTTAACTCAGAAGGAGTGGTTTGCCCAAATAATCGTCGACCTTCACCAGCCATATAAAAGGCCATGTCAATTCCTTCTTGAACTTCTCCGCGCGCTTCTTCAATTACTTTTCCATTTTCCATTGTCAGGATTTGCGAAAGATCTTCTTTACGCTCTTTCATGAGTAACCCTACTCGATACAAGACTTCTGCTCGTTGAGGTGCTGGTACAAGTGCCCATTCTTTTTGAGCTTTTTTAGCCGTTTGAACAGCTTCATCGACGTCCGCTTCGCTTGATAAAGGAACCCTGACGAGTGTTTCCAAATTTGCTGGATTCTTGACTTCTTTGAATTGGTTCGTCGAAGAATTCACCCAGTTTCCGTTAATAAAGTTCATTAATTTTTCTTCTTGGATGAGTGTTTTTGTCATGTAAAAAACCTCCTTAGAATGGTTTTAATATGGTTAATGGAACAATGAAGTCCATAACGCTCAAGTTTAACGTTCTCGCAGTTCATCAATCGTTTTGGAAACAGATATTTGATTTGGATCCGTTTCTATTTCAATCACAACTGGCTGATTACAATGAAGCGCCTCTTTTAACGCTATATCGAATTCTTCTATTGTACGAACATAATAGCTCTTTGCTCCAAGAGAGATGGCTATCTCAGTAAAGGAAACCTGACCAAGGTCTGTTCCAATCGGTTTATTCGGGTAATGGATTTCTTGATGCATCCTAATCGTTCCATACATTTTATTGTTAAATACAAGGGATAGGATAGGAATCTTGTATCGTACAGCCGTTTCAATCTCTTGCATCGTCATCATAAACCCTCCATCACCGGACAAAGAGACAACTTTACGACTTGGCTGAGCTAATTTAGCCCCGAGTGCGGCTGGCATTCCATATCCCATTGCCCCAGATGTAGGACCTACATAGGTATTGGTTTCCAAAAACTGATAAAATAGATGAAGCCATCCAGCAAAGTTTCCGGCATCATTCGTTAGGATCGCATCTTTTGGAAGTTGATTTTGTAAGCTAGTGATAATCTGTCTATGGAACGAATCCGATTTTTCTGAATAGTAGTCTTTAGTCACAGCTTCGTAGATTTTACGCCGTTCTCTTCCCCAGTCGCTCCAATGCTTAGACAGTTCCATTGTGGAGAGAGCGAGTAATCCCTCTTTGATATCTGTTAAAATGCCCACATCAGGTTGATAGGTCTTTCCGATTGAATCGAAGTCGATATCCAAATGCACAAGCTTTTTGTCATCTGTAATAATGGTATAGTCTTGGGTGGTGACCTCTGATAATCGAGTACCTAGCGCGATGATTACATCAGCATCTTTAACGGTATCTAACAAGGAAGCCGGGGTCCCTAGACCGAGATGTCCGCAATATAGAGGATGATCGTTCCGCACAACGTCATGTCTTCTAAAAGCAGCCATGACCGGGATGTGATGCTTCTCAGTGAATCGTTCTAATAAGTATTCAGCACCTGAAGCTTTTACACCACCACCTGCTATAATTAATGGACGCTTGGAAGATGTAAGGATATTCTCGACAGCTAGGATCTCATCTCTAGATGGAGCGGGTTTTGGTTTCTGTACTGGTGGTCCATATGTCATCACGGCATCTTGAACAAGTAGATCTTCCGGAAGTGAGATCACGACTGGACCTGGTCTTCCCGTTTGAGCTACTCTGAACGCTCGTTGGACGAGTTCAGGAACGCGTTTTGCATCACGAATTTCTACGGTCCACTTTGCAATGTGGCTAAAATACCGATCGAGATCAACTTCTTGAAATCCCTCACGACCTCTAAAAGCACTATGAACCTGACCAAGAAAGACTACCATGGGAGTTGAATCTTGAAAGGCTGTATGGACACCGATCGTTAAATTTGAACCACCCACTCCTCTTGTGGCCATTACCACTCCAGGTTTCCCGCTTGCTTTTGCATAGCCTTCCGCCATGAAGGAGGCTCCTCCTTCATGGCGAGTAGATATAAGTTGTATGGTATCCTCATCATAGATGGCATCCATAACAGGTAAGTAACTTTCTCCAGGTACACAGAAAACGTGCTTAATTCCTTCGATTTTAATACACTCTACAATAGCTCGTGCACTTGATACTGCAGATTGCCTGTGGTTCGTATCCATGGCTGTCATCCCTCCACCTCCCACGAAAGAGATTTCATTCTTTGGACCGCTTCATATAAACGATCTGTGGGCACACAAAGAGAAATGCGAAAATACCCTTCCCCTCGTACTCCAAACGCGTGACCTGGGGTGACAATAACACCAGCATCTGTTAGAAGCTTTTCTGCAAAACTCTCTGAGGTGTATCCTTTTGGAACTTTTGCCCATACAAAAAATGTTCCTCTTGGTTTTTCTGCTTCTATGTTTAGTTCTTTTAAAACTGGAAGAAGGTTCTCTAAACGTTGTTCATAAGTTCTGTTATTCGCTCTCACTGTACTTAAATCACTGTTTAACGCTGTGGCTCCAGCTTGTTGTATAGGGATGAACTGACTCGTATCTGTATTGCTTTTAATAACAGACATGGCCTGAATTAAATCTTTATTACCGGCTACATAGCCGATCCGCCACCCGGTCATGTTGAAACTTTTAGATAGGGAGCCAAATTCCAGACCTTGTTCTTTAGCCCCAGGGACCTGAAGAAGGCTTGGGGCTTTATAACTCCCAAAAGTTACGAGACTATAGGCCGCATCATGAACAAGGCAAAGAGAATGTTCCTCAGAAAATGTAAGCGCTTTCGAAAAAGTGCTATACTCTGCTGTAGCTCCTGTCGGATTGCCCGGGTAGTTTAGAAGCATCATCTTAGCCTTACGTAAATCATCACGCGACAATTTCTCATACATGGGTGCATATCCATCTGCCGGGTTAAGTGGCAAAGGGATTGTTTTTCCATAGGCTAAGTGGACCGCAGATTGATAAACTGGATATCCTGGGTCGGGGAGAAGAACACCATCACCAGGGTTTACAACGGACCTTATTACGTTTGCTAATCCTTCCTTCGATCCAATAAGAGTGAGAATTTCAGTTTCTGGATTCAAAGAGACACCATGATATCTTTTATAAAAAGATGCAACGGCTTGTTTAAACTCCATAATCCCACTGTAGGGGGAATATTTGTGGTTTTCAGGTTTCCTCACTTCTTCTGTCATTCGATCAATGATAAAGGAAGGTGTCTCTAAATCAGGGGCTCCAATTCCTAAATCAATTACATCTACCCCCTGCGCCTCTAAAGCCTTCTTCTTCTTATAAAATACTGAGAATAAATACGGGGGCAAACTATTCACCTGATCAGATGCAAATGTCATACGAAGAATCATCCCCTTTATCATTTCAATAATTGAAACGCCATTTCATTATATGAGGATAAGAGAAATACAATGACAATGAAATCAAATCGAGAGCGGACCTATTTAGCGATTGCTTCTTTATCTTGATTCGTTGTCATAGATTGAGAATCAGGTTTTAAAAGGACATACACAACTATTAAGCCTAAGAAAACGGTACCTAACCCTAACCATACGCTACTTGTAAGTCCTAGAATGATATAACCAATTAAAGATATACCAGCCGCAGTAAGAGCATATGGAATTTGTGTCGTTACATGGTCCATATGGTGGCAATTAGCGCCTGTAGAAGAAAGAATGGTTGTGTCAGAGATTGGAGAGCAGTGATCACCCATTACAGCTCCAGCAAGAACAGCTGCGAGCATCGGAAGAATTAAATTAATATCGGTTGATGCTGCGATTTGACCGGCTATAGGAAGAAGCAACCCAAATGATCCCCAAGAAGTACCGGTTGAAAAAGCAATTACACCGGCAAATACAAATAGAATAGCTGGCAAAAGACTGCTACTTATATTCGCCCCTTTCACGATTTCAGCAAGGAACGTCCCAGTTCCAAGTTGATCAATAAGAGAGACGATCATCCATGCCATGATTAAGATGCCAACACTAGGCAGCATAGAACGTAAACCTTCTTTGACACCAAGTAAAATTGAAGCACCGGAACCCAACTGATCTTTTGAATGCTGTCTAAAATACAGAATGAATGTGAATAATAGCCCCGTTATCCCTCCTACCAATAAACTTAGAGGGACATCTGCATTACCAAAAATATTAATGAGAGTCATATTCTCTGTGGTTGCTCGAACACCTGTGAATATAATGGCAGCTATTGTGGCAGCGAAAAGAAGTATAAGGGGTAAAAATAAGTCGCGCACTTTTCCGTTCTGACTGATTGGAAGCTTATCCTCTGCGTCTACAACTTCTTTGTGAGATGGATCAGTCACTTGACCGGTCTGCAACGCTCGTTTCTCATGGACGCTCATTGGACCAAAATCCGCATTTTTTATGGCGATTACGAAAACCAATCCAAGAGCAGCCCATACATACAAGTTCATTGGGATAATTTGCAGAAATGCACTAAAAGCTGAGAAATCTGTTATCCCTTGAGCCACCAGAATACTTCCTAAAACACCAATGATATAAGCTCCCCAACTAGATATAGGAGCCACTACACACACCGGTGCCGCTGTAGAGTCTATAATATAGGAGAGTTTTGCCCTTGAGATTCTGTGTTGATCCGTTATTGGTTTCGCAACTTGCCCAACGGTGAGGCTATTAAAGTAATCATCAATAAAGATGACTATGCCTAAAATAGCGGTCATGATTTGAGCTCCTGCGCGCGATTTAACCCTTTTAATCATCCATTCACCAAATGCACGAGCCCCTCCCATCATACTAATGAATGCTGTGATGACTCCGAGCATTAATACAAATGACAAGATGAACACATTCCAAGTATTAAGTGCTCCACCGTCTACAAATACACCTGAAAAAGCTTCCCAAATAAGAGCAAACGTTTCGAATATACTGAACTGTGCTAGTAAAAACGAAGCAGCTATAATTCCAAATGCCAGAGACACCAACACACGCTTTGTTAATAACACCATGACAATGGCTAAGAGTGGGGGCAATAAAGACCAAACCGTATTTTCCATGCTCTAGTCTCCCTTATTTTTAAGATCTGGCCAAACAAATGCATACTTTCGTTTGTTACTTTAGCCAACACCTCCATGAATTCAGAATATTTTAATTATTTATCTTTATGGCATAAACTCTTGCACTAAGAAATAAAAACAAGGAACTTTTTTGAAAAAAATTCCATACAAAAAATTCTTATTATCTAATCCCTAATAAATTTATAAAATGCGGAAAGTTTCTTATGAATGACCTAACTTCATTAAGGTATTCACACGTGTAGCCAAGGAAAAAAGTATGTTAAACTTTTCCCTAAAAAATTATTTATAGAATTAAAAAAGCCTCCAGAATCATCTGAAGGCTTGCGGTAACTGTATTAGTTTAATTCTTTATTTGTTTCAGGGATACCAGGTTGTTGTTCTTTCGTCCATGTACTAGTTGCTGGTATCTTTGAGTAATCAGCACGGTGAGCATATTTACCAGCTACTTCAGTTACTTCCTGTAGAAGACCTGTATTTAACGTAGTTGGGTTTAATCCTTTCGATAAGAAGAGATCGTTTTTCACGTGAAGGTCATTTTCAGCTGCTTCCTTACGAGGATTTGAAACGTATGCGATGTCGCCATTAGTCATCTCACTGATTAATTTGGCTAAATCGTTAACGCGATGCGTTTCTGTCATTTGGTTAAAGATCATAACTCGATCACCGCGGGATGGAGCGTTTTCTATGGCTAGTTCAATACAACGGACTGTGTCCTGGATGTGAATAAATGCCCTTGTCTGTCCACCTGTTCCATGAACCGTAATTGGATAGCCAACCGCAGCCTGCATGAGGAAACGATTTAATACAGTACCATAATCTCCGTCATAATCAAAACGATTAATGAGACGTTCATCCATATTGGTTTCAACCGTATTTGTCCCCCATACAATCCCTTGATGAAGGTCAGTAATACGTATAGAGTCATTCTTATTATAGTATTGGAACAAGAGTTGATCTTGTGTTTTGGTCATATGATATACAGAACCAGGGTTTGTTGGATAAAGAATTTGTTGTGCAATTCTTTCTCCTTCTTCAGTTTTCACCTCTACATCAAGGTACCCTTCCGGAATCTTCATACCTGCTGTCCCGTATCCATATACACCCATTGTTCCAAGGTGAACCAGGTGTGTGTCTAAGCCTGATTCTACAATTGCACACAAAACGTTATGCGTAGCGTTAATGTTGTTATTAACTGTGTAACGTTTGTGTTTTGGTGATTTCATAGAATAGGGAGCTGAACGCTGCTCAGCGAAGTGAACAATCGCATCCGGCTGTTCTGAGACTAGAACATCAAGGAAATGATCATAATCTTCTGCAATGTCTATGTTATGGAATCCAATTGTGTTCCCAGAAATTTCTTCCCATGCCTTTATCCTGGTCCCCATCGGTTTAATAGGGGTCAATGAATCCGCTTCTAATTCGTTATCAATATTACGTCTTGAAAGGTTATCGATGATGACCACTTCATGACCGATATTAGAAAGATGAAGGCTTGTAGGCCAGCCACAAAACCCATCCCCTCCTAAAACAAAAATCTTTTTACTTGAATGTGTTTGTTTACTTTCTGAACTCATTTGAATACACCCTTTTATCGTTAATATGTACTATTTCTTTAGGAGAGAAAGTAAGGAAAGAACATAATGCTAGATGGTCTACTACAGGAGTATAATGTTTTCCTTTTTATAAAAACCCCTTTTCATCATAACGAAAGCGAGAATTTGGTGCAACTATATTCAATGGTGGTCTAGCAATTCAGCTTTTATGAGAAGAAGTGGTTGATGACAATATTCAATAGACTTCACTGAATTTGCATCAAAACAAAAAAAGAACTGAGAGCATACTCCCAGTTCTTAAAATAGTAAAGAATATTTAGCCTTCATTAATAGTTTCTAGTGATTTGGCTGGACCAAAGAACTCATAGTGCATTCGGTCTTCAGGAACGTTCCAGCCCTGTAATGCACTATATACAGCGTTCATAAAACCAGTTGGTCCACAGAAATAGAATTCCATTTGATTATGCGGAAGTATCTCTTGCAACCATTCTAACGTAATGTGACCTGTATAAGTGTCTACAGATTGCTCATCTTGCTCTGTAGGATCAGAATAAATCGTATAATTTTGGATGGTCTCGATTTGCTTCACAAGATCCGTTACTTCACCTTTGAGGGCGTGAAGCTGGCTATTACGTGCAGCGTGAATAAAGGTAACTCTTCGTTCTGGTTGCAGATGTACCACTGTTTTTAACATACTAAGTAGGGGTGTTAATCCAACGCCACCGCTAATCAGTACAAGCGGTGTTTCATCTTTGGTACTCAGGACAAAATCGCCTGCCGGTGCGCTAACAGGAATTTCATCACCCACCTCTACTCGCTCATGTAGATGATTAGAAACAATTCCTTCTGGATCATGATCACTTTCTTTTTTAACACTGATGCGGAAATAGTTTTGATTTGGTGCATCAGATAGACTATATTGACGAATGTGGGTATAGGTTTCGCCTTCGATTTGCAATTGCACACTAATATACTGCCCTGGTGAAAATGATGGTAAGACGTTTCCGTCAACGGGTTCCAAGTAGAAAGAAGTAATCGCATTGCTTTCTGTTACCTTATGAGTAACTCTAAATGGTTTAAATCCTTCCCAACCTCCCTGTTGGATAGATGCATCCTGATACATCTCTTCTTCAACCTCGATGAACACGCTAGCAATGACTCCGTAAGCTTCTTTCCACGCCTCTAAGACATCATCTGTAGCGTCGCTACCAAGAACTTCTTTCATGGCTAGTAGTAAATGCTCTCCTACAATAGGGTAGTGCTCAGGTCGTACTCCGATACTGCGATGTTTATGGCCGATCTGTTTTACAACTGGAAGAATATCTTCAAGTTGATCGATGTTTTCCGCCGCTGCATAAACTGCGCCTGCTAAAGCAGTTTGTTGTCTCCCTTTCTTTTGATTCGTTTGATTAAACAAATTTAATAGTTCAGGGTGAGAAGTGAACAATTGCTGGTAGAATCGGGATGTAATTTCCGTGCCTCTCTCTTTAAGAATAGGAGCGGTTGACTTGATTATGGATTTTTGTTCGGTAGTAAGCATGACTAAAACCTCCGAATTAAGTAATATTTTTTTCTATATGTACATTGTAAATAATTAAATTACGTTTTTTAGTGATATACATCACATTTCTTTTGACAATGTTGTGACTCATTTTCGATATAGAGAAGATTTTAAGGCAGATAGGCTTACGATCTCGATTGATGAACGGCTTACCGTTAGGAGATCATTCTTCTTCAATTCATTTAGCACTCGGTTGATGCTTTCGCGAGTAGATCCGACCATATTGGCAAGGTTCGTATTGGTAAGTGGAATAGTAATGGAGACTGGTTGGTCTATTCCGTTCGTTCCTGATTCTTCACCTAGGCGTATTAACGTTGCAATAACTCGATGTCTTACGTCCTTTGTTGAGAGCTCTCGGATTCGCTCTGTAAGTAAGGATAGCTTCTGTCCCATAATCTTCATGACTTGAACAGCAATATTCGGGTGATCCAGCATGAGTTGATCAAAATCCTGAATACGAATGATATAAAGTTCTGTTTCCTCTAATGCTTCAGCTGTAGCAGGATAAGGTGTTTCTTCAAAAAAACCTACGTGAGGGAACATCTCTCCCGCCTGGAGGAAGTTGATAATGTGCTCTTTTCCATTAAAATCTGATTTAGATGTTTTTATGACACCTTTAGCAATAAAATAAACAGCCTCACGTTCTTCACCTTCCATAAAGACTATCTCTTTCTTATGATAGAGCCGCTTCGTCGTAATTGTGCTCAGAATACTTAAATCTCTATCTTCGAGTTTAGAGAATAAGGGAATTTGTTTTAATAATTGATTCATGTTCTGTGTCATGGAAGTTCCCACCCCTTTCAATAAGAGTATAATAAGTATGACTCAATAAAAAAAGACCCGTAGAGGGTCTTTAAGACTGTAGGAAATCGGAAAGCCATTTATCTTTTGTTTGATTCACAAGGGAATAATCCATCGCTTTCGAGTAGATCGCCTTTAACTCGTCTCGAGCATGCTTAGCATCCTTTAGTGTTGATATAGCTTCTGTCATTTTATCCTTATAACGCTTCGTTGCTTCTGCAATTTCATCTGTAAACGTTTCATCTGTTCCTTCTGTTATGCACCTTTTGTAAACATCGATAATTTCATCAGTTTCCCGGTCTGGAAAGTATTCATGAGGAGCTGTAGAATCAAAGATAGCTATCCCAAGCTCCCGAAGAATAATCATATCAAGACTGTTAGGATCGAAGCCACAGTGATAAATTTCTACGTCATACCCTTTTTGTTCCCCGGCTGTAGCGATCTTTTTAAGCATTGTAGATTTCCCTGAACCTGCACGCCCTTTTATAAAATATCGCTTTTGAACATTTTGAGTGAGCTGTTGTATAAAATCTTTTGCGCCTTCAGGTGTTGCGGCTCCAAGGAAACGATGCTCAATCTTGGGAGCTTTAAATACGTCTTCCTTTCCATAAAAAAGTTCAATTAGTTCGTTCGTAAGAAGATTCGCTTCATTAAAATTCATAGAAGAAATATAAATATCTTCAAGGTCATCATGAGCGCGTAAAGAGGCATGGAACGTTTGATAAGCCTGTTCTGTTAGCTGCTGAATTTGTTTCGTAAGAGCAATAATGGTTTTTTTATTCTCAGACAATCGTTCTGGATCTAGTCCTTCACTTAAATGGATAAAATGCTTTTCCTTCATATGTTCGATATCAGTATCCTTTATAAGCTGTTCATCCACTAAAGCTACATTGTGGTTACGTATAATTAACCCATCAAGACTTCCTGGTTCAGAAGGCGCGTGGAGATATTCCAAGTGATGATCGCTATTTTTCAATTCTTCTGCGACTGATTGGATGAAAGTGGACTTTCCAGTTCCAGGACCACCCGTTAAAACATAGCAATTGCTTATTTCTTTCAATACTGAGTCAGTAAGTCGATAATACCCTTCAGCTGTATGACCAGAAGCATAGTAGTGATGATGTATTGAACTCATTAAATCCCCCTCTTTCAATGGATACCCCTAGCATATGAAAAAGGCTCATGATGGGTGAAAGCCTAAAAATTCATGATTGTATGCCTGCCCCTTTTCTCGATATAATAGACCTATTGATTGGAGTAAAGGAGTCACACATATGGAAAAAAAGGATTTAGAAGAACAAATTATAAAAAACTTTCAACAAGATGAACAAATGATGATTCTTGTATTTGCACAATGGTGCGTGAACCACGACTTAGATCCTAAAGAATTATATTTTAGAGCCTATCCAGACCAAAAGGATAACCCCTCCCTTCAACAAGGGATTGATCTAACTGTATCTAAAGATGAAGCTGAATCGATTCCGGACCAAACCCTTCTCGGTGTTTTATCCTTATACGGAAATGATGATTTAGCGTTTGTGGTAACAGAAGAGATTCATAAACGTGATAAAAAAGAGTAGTGGTTTCGTTCCACTACTCTTTTTTGTTTATACAATCATTGATTCCCTTTTCTTAGATTGATATATTTTATACATATACCCGTATGGGGAGGTGTGGAGGTTATCCAAAATAAAGGGATTCGTCAAAACTTAATGACTTTTATAACACTAGTGTGTATAAACGTATTTGTGGGGTCTATGGTAGGCTTAGAGAGAACGGTTTTACCTGTTCTAGCCAAAGAGGAGTTTGGTATAGCTTCTGTAACGGCATCATTAGCTTTTATCATATCTTTCGGTTTGACCAAAGCTTTAATGAATTTAATAGCAGGTCAATTGGCAGATCGGTTTGGTCGGAAGTCCTTATTGATTATCGGGTGGATCGTTGCAAGCTTTGTTCCCTGTCTTATAATCATAGCTGACGTCTGGTGGATCATCATTTTAGCCAATGTCCTTTTAGGATTAAGTCAGGGACTGACCTGGTCTATGACTGTTAATATGAAGATTGATTTGGCTAAGGACAATCAAAAAGGAATTGCAGTCGGGATGAACGAATTTGCAGGCTATATGGGTTTATCTCTAACAGCTTTATTCTCTGGTTACATGATGGCAAGGTATTCCACAAGACCTGAACCATTCCTAATCGGTTTTCTTATTGCAGGTATAGGACTGATCTTATCTATTCTCATAAAAGATATGCAGTCAATTCCTGCAACAAAATCAGCGGGGAAACCTTCTTTTAAACATGTATTCCTTAAAACTTCTTTTCTAAATCGGAACCTATCCACTTCAAGCATCATTGGTTTAATGACAAACTTTAAAGACGGTGTGGCTTGGGGGTTGTTCCCATTATTCTTCGCTACAACTCCTTTAACAGGGAGTCAAATGAGTTTGGTGATAGCAATCTACCCTGCTAGTTGGGGAATCTTTCAACTAGTTACCGGCCCTTTAAGTGATAAATGGGGTCGGAAATGGCTTATCATTTCAGGAGTTATCCTTCAAATTGCTGGACTATTAGGTATATTGTATGGAAATCATTTTTCCCTCTGGTTAATCGCATCACTCTTGTTAGGAATTGGAACTGCACTCGTCTATCCTACTTTAATTGCTAGTATAAGCGATGTAGCATCCCCAACATGGCGTGCGACTTCTCTTGGGGTTTATCGATTTTGGCGTGATAGTGGATATGCAGTCGGAGCGTTAACAGGTGGAATAATAGCAGACTATTTCGGAATAGGAAATGCTCTACTATTTACAGCTTTCCTTCTTATAGGAACATTGTTCATAGCGCTTGTGCGGTTATCAGAAACGAATGTATATAAAAATGACGCCCTATAGGGCGTCATTTTTATTCTGAATCTTTTAAAGTGGTTAAGCCGTCGTTTTGTTCAATTTTACCTTGTTTTAATAGACGTCCAAGAGCGCGCTTAAACGCAGCTTTACTAATATCGAACGTGTCGCGAATCTCTTCTGGATCACTCTTATCTGTGAAGAACATTTTCCCTCCGCGCTCGTTCATGAAGGCAAGAATATCTTCAGCGTCCTGACCTAGAGCCTCTTCTTTTACAGGGCGTAGGGAAACGTTAATGGAACCAACGCTTTTGACATCAATCACTCGCCCTTTTACCCATTCGCCTAAACGAGGTTCTTCTTTTCGCTCAGAATAATGAATAAAACCACGGTATCCTTCTTCTGTCATTAGGAAAGATCCTACTTTAGTGGAACGGTAAATATGACCGCTTATAAACTGATGGAGTACGGACTCTGGAGCTGGTTCGCTATATCCTTCCATTACGTTTTCAGTGGCGGGTTTAGCTAGTAAACGTCCTTTTTGGTCTTTCGATAAACACACGAACAATTTGTCGCCAGCTTGTGGCCAAACTTGTTCAAATAGAGGAAGGTCATCCTCTGAAACGAGGATATCTTTGCTAATGCCAATGTCCACAAAGACACCTAAGCGCCTAACAGCTTCTTTTACTTCTACCCAATCATATCGCTCAAAGGATATAGTTGGAATAGACATAGTTGCAGCCATGGTCCCTTTTTTCGTATGATAAAGGAATACGAGGACGTCTTCACCGACTTCCAATTCCTTTGCAGCTTCATTTGTATGCAATAGTACTTCCTGATCATTAAGGCCCAACACGTAGCCTGTTTCAATTACTCTTGAAACGGTAAACGTTTGTGTTGTACCTACTTGTAATTCTGTCATTCGTTAGCCTACTTCCTTTCCTAGATTCGTCCATTATAGCATATCTTGAGAAAGCTTTTTAGTCCCTTACTTTAAATACTTTACTGACCCCCTTGAAAGGAGGTGTGGGTATGCATATATACGTCGATGCAGATGCCTGCCCTGTTAAAGAAATCATAATTGAGGAAGCCAGAAAACAAAGCTTGGATGTAACACTTGTGAAGAGCTTTTCCCACTATTCAAATAAAGAGGAGCCCCCTGGTGTTGACACCATTTATGTAGATACTGGAGCTGAAGCGGCAGATTACCGAATTATGCAATTAGCTCAAAAAGGTGATCTGATTATTACTCAAGATTACGGTCTCGCTTCATTGGCGCTTTCAAAAGGCTGCATTGTTCTTCACCACAGTGGCTTTGCTTATACTCATGATAATATTGATCGGCTTTTAATTACCCGTCATGCCAGTGCCCAGGCCAGAAAGAGTGGCAAGCGAACGAAAGGGCCAAAAGCACTTACGTCAAAAGACCGAGAAAAATTCCGGCAGCTTCTGATTCAATACATAACATAACCTCAGCTTACAGCACCCGATCCTAGGGTGCTTTTTTTATCGATTCGGAAGCATAGATCTTATAATAACGTAGAAGATAAAAGGAATACTGATCCTTCAGGAGGATTTATTTATGATCGATGAAACACTTGTCGTAGTTGTGAGGGTAATCTTTTCATTCTTTACGCTACTTATTTTCACACGTGTACTTGGAAAGCAAGAAGTAGGACAACTGACTTTCTTTGATTATATCAATGGCATTACAATTGGTTCCATTGCAGCTAATTTAGCCACTGATCTATCCGCTACTACATGGGGGCATTGGGTCGGATTAACGGGGTATGCCCTATTAACGGGAGTTCTACAAATTATTTCAATGAAGAATCGTTATATCGGTAAGGTTTTAGAAGGGGAACCGACTGTCGTGGTGAAGGATGGGAAGATTCTAGAAGATAACCTGAAAAAAATGCGTATAAAAGTTGGAGAGCTTATGATGCTTTTAAGGCAAAGAGGTGTATTTAATATTACAGATGTTGAATTCGCCTTGATTGAGGTTAATGGAAAGCTGTCGGTACTGCCTAAACCTCAATACCTTCCTGTGACTCCTTCCGATTTAAACATTTCAAAGAGTAAAAGTGGGATAGCTACGGAATTAATCCAGGAAGGGAAGCTCATCCTTCAAAACCTTGAGCAGAAAAATGTTACGAAAGAATGGATTGAACAGGAGTTGGAGAAGAAAGGAATTCATCGAATAGAATCAGTCTTTTACGCACTTTATCTACCGAACGGAGAGTTATATGTAGATTTATATGAAGAAAAGGTTGGAGAAGAAGAAGATATTAGCGATTATCCAGGTCCTTATTAAGGTGAGGTGAATAAGGCATGAATCGATTTTTTTTATATGCAATCCCTATTTTGACATTAGCGATCTTTATTGTCATTATGACCGGAGGATTCTGGTTGAAACAGCCATTTGGAGAGCAGGATCGAGTCTTTGAGTCCTTTCAGAAATTAGAAGATTATACAAAAGGTGAAGAGTGGGAAAAGGCGCAAGAAGAAGTGGATTATACAGCGAAAGCATGGAAAAAGGTCGTCAATCGCATTCAATTTAGTGCTGAACGGGAATACATGCTAGACATTGCCGGGGTAATTGCTAAAATTGAAGGAAGTATACGAATACAAGATAAGGAAGCGATTATTCAAGAGATCTACTACTTCTACTCATTGTGGGAGAATTTAGGGAGATAATAAAAAAACACATACCTTTTCTTAAGTGGTATGTGTTCTTTTGTCTATCTAGGATTGAGGCTTGAAGTTTTGGAATACATTCTGATCTGGTATAGGATATGCTTCTTTGTCTAACAGATGATTGATAATCATTTTGTTACGATGGACGGCCAATCCAAGGTTTGTTGAACCGACACCGTGAGTATGAGAAATGCCGCTATGCACATAGATCTCATTCTTTACCTCTTTTGTTTTTTCCACTCGGTAATCTGCCTTTACTTTGTAACGACCTTGATCATCCCATTGTATTAAATCTTGAAGGGAATTTATAAACGCCGGTACATAAGGTTTATAGCCAGTAGCTGTAATGACCACTTCTGTTTCATGAATGAAAGATGTTCCTTCTTGATGATGAGTGCAAGCTATCTCGTATCCTTCCCCTTCAGCTTTCTGATGAATCCCATCTACCTCAGTCAAGACTTGCAGCCCTACATCGAGCACTTCACCCCCGACGGAATATTCATACAGAAGATCATATATATCCGTAACCGTATGGGTACTAATCCCTTTATAATATAGTCCTTGTGTTGCAAACACTTCGTCTTTTTTTGATTGAGGAAGATTGTAGAAGTAGTCTACATAATCAGGTGAAAAGTGTTCAAGGCTTAATTTTGATTCTTCCATTGAGGCAAATCCAGGCGAACGCGTAATCCAATCGAGGCGAAACTTATGCTCTCTTTGTTCTTTTAATAATTCTCTGAATGCTTCAGCAGCACTTTGTCCAGATCCAATTACAGTAATAGACCTTGCAGTTCTACATCGTTCTAAATGATCCTTGAAGTGTGCTGTATGGAAGACATCTTCTTTCGGTAACCGATCGAATGAATCAGGCATTACTGGTGAACTGCCTGTACCTAAAAGAATATGCTTAGTTTTATACACGCTTTTGTCTCCAGTTTCTGTATCAATCACATTTAATTCGAAATACGTTTCATTGTCTTCTATGTAGCGAACGTCATCAACCCTGCTTGAGAACTGGCATGCATTTATTTGTTTTGCAACCCATTGGCAATAATCGTTATACTCTCTTCTTGGAATATCTAAGCGCTGCAGGAAATAAAACGGATACATTCTTCCTTGTTCATTAATGTAATTTAAAAAGGAATAATGGCTTTTTGGATTCGCCATCGTCACTAAGTCGGCTATAAAAGGTACTTGCATTTTGGTACCTTCAATTAACATCCCCGGATGCCAATCAAACGATGATCGTTGTTCGAAAAATAAAGCATCGACCTCAGGGTGATCCTCTAACAAAGCAGCCATACTTAAATTAAACGGGCCAACCCCAACTCCTATTAAGTCATACATTTTGTCTGAACTCATGATTTACATGTCCCCTTTTTCAATTAAAGAATGATGCAATTCTGATTTCTTTCATCTATTAATAGTAACATATTCTTCACTATTAAGAGTTTTAAGGGGGAAGGCATAAAAAAACGGAAAGATTGTTCTCTTTCCGTTTACTGGTTAAAAGCTTCCGCTATAAGTTTATAGGATTGTTTTTTCTTCTCGAAATCGTAAATATTTGTTATGAGCAATAGTTCAGATGCTTGATATTCGGCCGCAAGAGTTTCTAACCTTTCTTTCACTTCATTGGGGGTACCAATGACAGCTCTCTTCCTATTTTGCTCAACCTTTCGAAGTTCTTCTTGCGTAAAGGTGTGTTCTTTAACTTCCTGGACAGAAGGAACTCTTGTTTCGATCCCTTTTTCCACTTGAAGTAACCACATATCCTGACTTAAAGCTAATTCTTCCGCTTCCTCATGTGTAGGTGCACAGACTACAAACACACAAGCATTGATAAATGGGTCCTGTCTTTCTGGAGATGGCCTGAATCGTTCTAAATAAGTAGAAATCGCTTCTGAAGAATGCGCCGGACTAATGAAATGACCAAATGTGAAACCAGTACCATTAATCGCAGCATGTTTAGCACCTCGTTCTGATAAACCTAAAACCCATGTTTGTGGGTTGGAAGTTGTTTCTGGGGTAGCAATGACTCCTTTATAAGGGTGATCGTCAGGTAATGTGTTATATAAGTATCCATGAAGGTCTTTTACTTGTCTTGAGAAAGCACTGAGCATTTTTTGAGTTCCGTCTGTGAGAGCTAAACGAGTCTTTTGGCCACCACCCGGGGAACGTCCAAGGCCAAGATCAATACGACCAGGAAACATAGCTTCAAGCATTTTAAAATTTTCAGCTACCTTTAATGGGCTGTATTGAGGCAATAAAACCCCGCCTGACCCCACTCGAATGGTTTTCGTTACGGATGCAATTCGAGCTATTAATATTTCAGGTGATGTGCTGGCAAGTCCATTTGTATTGTGGTGCTCAGCAACCCAGTATCGAAAATAGCCAAGTGACTCAGTAAATTGAGCCAGCTCAAGTGTATTGGATAAGGTTTGTTCTGGTGTGCTTCCTTTTGAAATGGGAGCTTGGTCTAATACGCTAAGTTTCACTATAGGTCTCTCCTAACTCTTTAGTACTTCTATAGCATTTTCCTATACAATCAATTATATTTCGAGTCGTTTGCTCAATTATAAAGAGGACAGTTCGTAAACTGTCCTCTGTTTGACTAGTCCTTCTTATTTAAAGCGGTTTGAATATCGTCCTTATAGGCGTATGAGAATATTAGGGATACGAATATCGCTCCGCCTATAATATTCCCAATACTTGCTGGGATTAGATTTAAGAATAAGAATTCGTACCATTCATACTGGTCAGAAGCTAATATCCCCATACTGAAATATCCCATGTTCGCTGCACTGTGCTGGAAGTTACCGGCTACGAACAAAACGACAGGTAATGTGGTACCAAGTATTTTCCCTGTTAAATCTCTGGCTGATGTTGTTAAGAAAGCGGCCATACCAATTAACCAGTTGGCAAGAATCCCTGAAACGATAATCTGAAACCATCCAACCCATCCATGATCAAGAAACTTCATTTTCTTATCTAAGTACATGGACAACTCGGTGTAAAAGGAATCAGATAGAGATGAAGATAACTGAATTAATACGGCCACAAATAGCGCCCCTATGATGTTTCCTATATAAGCAGAAAGCCAAAATTTTAAAATATTTTTTTGTTTTTCCATAGCATTAAAGACATAAGTTGGCAGTAGAACATTTACTTCTGTAAAAAGAACGGAACCTGATATAAACACCATTGCGTACCCTGCTGCAAAACCAAAGCCTGAAAGAAGATGATAAAAACCTTTTACTTCAACTTCAATGGCCAAAAGAATGGAAAATAGTGCACCAAATGTCATAAATGAACCTGCTGTTAAAGCAAGGATAAATTGAGATCGAAAAGGTTTTGAAAGGTGATCTTTTCCCTTTTGAGCAAATTCACTAACAATTTGAGAAGGTATGTAGAACTGCCTCCCCGGACGATCTGGATTCGTCCTGGATTCAATTGTGGTCCCTATATTCTTATCTTCCTGTTCTTCATCTGTTTGTGCTTCATCGTTAACTTGTTTGTCTTCTGACATGTCTCATCCCTCCACTTCCCTCGGCTATTCCCTTTAACTATAAATTTTAATCACATGTGAGCCGCTTGTTTCTCATCATTTACTTATTGTAAAAGTAGAAGGTGTAGACATGACAATCTCAGGATCCTCTTCAAGTTGACGACTTAGTGTAAATAACGCTTCATCCTTTTGTTTGGCTTCTATCATACAATCAATTTGATTGGTTGAACCCGATACATATTCCACAAACGTCTTGAACATGTTATAGTCCACAAGATCCGCATGACTTTTAAAATCCTTTGAACTTTTAGGGCTCGATATATGCATCTTTATTGGTAAAGAAGAGTGTTCCCATGTTTGAATAACCCTCTCCCACTGCTTTGTCCAGTCTGATTCAACGTGATTGGCCATGTGGTGATGAAGGTCAAAGATGAACGGTATATTGAGCTTCTCACAAACATATAAGCAATCTTCCATAGTAAATATCTTATCGTCATTCTCTAACATCACCATTTTCTGAATTCCAGATGGTACATAAGCCCAATTCTCTATAAATTGTTCCAATGCTTTTTCTTTATTCTGATAACCTCCGCCAAGATGCAGCACGCAGCGATGGGTTGGATCAATGCCCATAGCGTGAAGCAATCGATAATGGTACTTTAAAACGAGTAGTGAAAATTTAAAATTGTGTTGATCAGGACTATTTAATACCACGAAATGATCAGGGTGAAAATCAATTCTCATGTCCTTTTCAGTAGCAAACTGTCCAATAGCCGTTAGGTGCTCTTTTAAAGGCTGGATGTAATTCCAATCCGATAACTCCTCATGAGTTGCGAGAGGAATCAGGCGAGAACTCATGCGGAAAAAGGTGATACCAGAAGCGGCTGAATGTTTTAACAACCTTAATGTGTTCTCAAGATTAGACTCAGCAATGCGTTCAAGCTTCCGAATTGCAGCTTCTCTGTCTTGTAAAGCAGAAAACTGGCGATAAGTCATCGTTTGAGACGGGGACGCATTCTGGACATGAACACTCATAGCTACGTACCCTAATCGAAACTTAGTCATCTTTTCATCTCCTCGGTCGTTGTTAGAGATAGTTTTTTCACAAGCGAAAGGGTTTATGTACAAGATTGTAGGTATGGTACAATCAGCATAAAAGACATCTAGCGGAGGTATAAGTGAGTGAACAAGAAGCTATATCAAGAAGCAGAACAATTTATACATAGATGCTATGGTGAATTAGGCAGAACTGATAAAGAAATGCAGGATCGCTTAAGCGAAATACATTATGACATCGCCCGTACCGGCCATTATGATCATACATTTGAAGAACTAGAGTATGGAGCAAAGATGGCCTGGCGTCAAAGCAATCGATGTATCGGAAGGTTGTTTTGGGATTCATTACAAGTATTTGATTATCGTAATATCTCTTCTGCAGATGAAGTCTATCAAGCTCTATGTCACCATTTGGACTATGCCACAAATGAAGGGAAAATCCGTTCTACTATATCCGTTTTCAAGCCGCGAAAGTTAGAAGAAGACCCTGTCCGTATTTTAAATCACCAACTTTTACGATATGCAGGTTACCAAGGGGAAGATGGTATTATTGGGGACCCCGCTTCCCTTTCTTTCACAGACTATTGCCAATCCATTGGTTGGCAAGGGAACCATACAGCCTTTGACCTTTTACCCTGGGTCATAGAGGTCAAAGGCAAGAAGCCGGTTTGGTATGAAGTCCCCCTTTCTCTTGTGAAAGAGGTACCTCTAAGGCATCCTGATTATGAATGGTTTCAAGATTTACAATTAAAGTGGTATGCGGTACCTATCATTTCAGATATGATGCTTGAAATTGGAGGCATTGAATATGTAGCTGCCCCTTTTAATGGGTGGTATATGGAAACTGAGATTGGTGCGAGGAATTTGGCTGATGAATTTCGCTATGACTTGTTGCCAGAAATAGCAACAAGAATGGGCTTGAGTACAAAAAGGAATCGGTCTCTCTGGAAGGATCGCGCATTACTCGAATTAAATACGGCTGTCCTTCACTCTTTTAAAGAAGAAGGTGTCAGCATTGTCGATCATCACACGGCAGCTAGTCAATTTAAACGATTTGAAGAAAAAGAGAGAGGGTGTGGTCGATCCATTACAGGAGACTGGACGTGGTTAATCCCACCAATTTCCCCTGCGTCTACTCATATTTTTCACCAATCCTATGATAACACTGTGAAGAGCCCTAACTTCCTATACCAATCAAATCCTTATGAAGAACCGAAACCAAAATGTCCTCACAGAGATATATAATTCCCGTGCATCACACATAAAAAAACGCTTAGACATAGTCTAAGCGTTTTGTTTATTTATTGCTCTTCTAATACACGGATATATTCTCTCATATAGTCAGGTAAGTCAGGTGGCCTGCGGCTTGATACCAAATGACCATCAACTGTCACAGCTTCATTCACCCATTCAGCTCCGGCATTCATCATATCATCCTTAATACCTGGTGTACTCGTAACACGTTTGCCATTTAGGATATTCGCAGAAATTAAGACCCAGCCTGCATGGCAGATTTGGCCGATGACTTTCTTATCTTCATTCATACTTTGTACCATTTTAAGAATCGAGTCATATCGACGAAGTTTATCCGGGGACCATCCACCTGGTACAAGGATTGCATCATAATTACTAGCTTCTACCTCTTCGAAAGAACAATCTGATGTAATGGGAACACCATATTTCCCTGTATATTGTTCATTCGCTTTTTCCCCTGCAATATGAACCTCTGCTCCTTCTTCACGTAAACGTAGAACAGGATACCATAGTTCAAGGTCTTCAAATTCATCACTTACAATCTGAATAACTTTTTTTCCTTGTAGTCTCAAAAAGGATCGTCCTCCTAACATGTAGTTCCCTTCCTATTTAACATGATTCACTACTTGAATGCAATGATGAGGGTAAAGTGTTTTTTACTTGCATCTATTAGTCTGAAAATTTAGAATATAAATAACGAATGCTCTATTAGCTATACCGAGTGGTCGTTCAATTATTTGAAAGCGCTATCAATAGCGTACATACACTTAAGGAGGCAATTATAATGATTTATGCAAATCCAGGTGAACAGAATTCAAAGGTTACATTTAAAGAACGGTATGAGAATTATATTGGTGGAAAGTGGACAGCCCCATCTGGTGGTGAATACTTCAAAAATGTCAGCCCCGTTAATGGTCAAGTCTTCTGTGAAGTAGCACGATCGACGGAAGATGATATCAACCTGGCAATTGATGCAGCTGATGAAGCGAAGAAATCATGGGGAGAAACATCAACGACAGAACGAGCAAATCTTTTAAATAAAATAGCTGATCGAATGGAAGATAACCTAGAGATGTTAGCCGTAGCAGAAACATGGGATAATGGGAAAGCGGTTCGTGAAACTCTCGCTGCCGATCTCCCATTAGCGGTGGACCACTTCCGTTACTTTGCAGGATGTATTCGTGCTCAAGAAGGCTCAATTGGTGAAGTAGACGGGGATACCATTGCCTATCATTTCCATGAGCCACTTGGTGTGGTTGGGCAAATCATCCCTTGGAACTTCCCTATCTTAATGGCTACATGGAAACTGGCTCCTGCATTAGCCGCTGGGAATTGCGTCGTATTGAAGCCAGCTGAACAAACCCCGGCTTCTATTATGGTATTAATGGAGTTAATTGAAGATATTCTTCCGCCAGGAGTTGTGAATATAGTAAACGGATTCGGTGTAGAAGCAGGTAAACCTCTTGCTCAAAGTGACCGAATTTCAAAAATTGCTTTCACCGGAGAAACGACTACAGGGCGATTAATTATGCAGTACGCTTCACAAAATATCATTCCTGTTACACTTGAATTAGGTGGTAAATCTCCAAATATCTTCTTTAAAGATGTAATGGATAAAGATGATGATTTCCTGGATAAAGCCATTGAAGGATTTATCATGTTTGCTTTAAATCAAGGAGAAGTCTGTACGTGCCCTTCTCGAGCCCTGATCGATGAGTCTATCTATGATGAGTTTATGGAGCGAGCAATTGAAAGGGTTAAGTCCATCAAACAAGGAAATCCTCTGGATACGGAAACCATGATGGGGGCACAAGCCTCTAGTGAACAGCTTGAAAAGATCCTTTCTTATTTGGAAATCGGCAAGGAAGAGGGTGCTGAATGTCTCATTGGTGGATCTAGAAATACATTAGAAGGTGACTTAAGTGAAGGTTACTTCGTAAATCCAACTATCTTTAAAGGATCAAATGATATGAGAGTCTTCCAGGAAGAAATTTTTGGTCCAGTCGTTTCCGTTACGACATTTAAATCTGAGGAAGAAGCGATGAACATTGCCAATGATACGCTATATGGATTAGGCGCAGGGGTATGGACGCGAAATATTAATACCGCTTATCAATTTGGGCGTGGGATTGAAGCGGGTCGTGTGTGGACGAATTGTTACCATGCCTACCCTGCTCATGCAGCGTTTGGAGGATATAAAATGTCAGGAATTGGGCGTGAAAATCACAAAATGATGCTTTCCCATTACCAACAAACTAAAAATATGCTCGTGAGTTATAGTCCGAAGAAATTAGGATTTTATTAAAATGGAACAAGTGCTAGCAACAGAAGAGGCTCTTGAACTTATTGAAAAGTTAAAAGCCAAACATGGCCCTCTTTTATTTCATCAGTCAGGTGGATGTTGTGATGGCAGCTCCCCCATGTGTTACCCGGAAGGAGATTTTTTAATCGGAAAATCGGATGTCCATCTAGGTGACATTGGAGGTTGCCCTTTCTATATGAACAAAAAACAATATGAGTATTGGAAACATACTCAGCTGATCATCGATGTTGTAGAAGGACGTGGGGGTATGTTTTCATTAGAGGGACCAGAAGGCGTGCGTTTCTTAACACGCTCTAAAGTGCTTCCTAAATAGTAAATAAAAAGGCTGTTCCGCTATGGAACAGCCTTTACGTTTAACCATTATTCATTATGATGTTTCGCACGTTGGTCTGCTTCTTTTGAGCGCTCTTGCGCTTTACGATCCGCCTCATCTGCGAATTCTTGTGAGAATTCTACATCGCGTCCGTCTTCAACAATGTCATGCTTCGGTGTTTGAGAAAGATCACGTGTTTTATTTTTGTTTTTCCCTTTTTTACTTTGTCCTCTTGTCATAAAAGATTCACCTCATATATGGAATAGGGGTCTTATTTGGCCCCTGCTTAGTATGTGTTAATTGGTAAAGGTTATGAAAAAAAGTTAAATGAGATAACCCCATAACTTTAAAAAGTCATGGGGTTATTTATATTACTTATAGAAGGTTTTCATTGGTCTTCTGTTGAGTAAATAAACTGACAAGAATGTAAATCACTAATGATAAAAGTACTGGCATCACAACAGTATGCATACCAAACAGTGGGGAGCTTGTCCATTGATCGATAGCAATATATGAACTGATCCCTACTAGCATAGAAGCTAATGCTCCGTACTTGTTCCCTTTCGACCAGTACAATCCCAGAACGACTGGCCATATGAATACAGCTTCTAATCCACCAAACGCGAACAGATTTAACCAAATTAGAAGATCAGGAGGATTTAACGCCATTAAAAATACCAGGATCCCGAGAACAGCAGTGATGGTAATACTTAACTGTTTAACCTTATGATTACTTGCTTCTGGTTTTATATAATTTAAGTAGACATCTTTAACAATGGCTGAACTGACGAGAAGTAATAAGGAATCCACTGTAGACATAATGGCAGCCATTGGAGCTGCAAGTACGATTCCCGCTAACCAAGGAGGAAGCACTTCTTGCGCAATAAGTGGCATAACTTTGTCTCCGACTTCAATCCCTGGAAGGATAGGTCGTGCAAACACACCTATTAAATGCATGTTTAACATGATAAAGCCTACAACAATCGTTCCGATAATTAGCGCACGATGCATAGCTTTAGAACTTTTATACGACATAGCTCTAACGGTAACCTGTGGCAACCCTACGACACCCACGCCCACTAGTATCCAAAAAGAGGATACATAGCTCGGACTTAGATCAAGATTAGCTCCATAAGGAGTTAATAAGTTAGGATTTTCTGCCGATAAGTCAGCCACAATGGAAGGAACCCCTCCTCCTGCAATGATCGTCGCTATAAGAAGTATGAGAGTCCCAAAGAACATCACAATTCCTTGAACGGTATCCGTAAGGGCAACGGCTCGGAATCCTCCAATAATGACATAGACCAACACAGATAAAGCGAATAAGAAAAGAGCACTCGTGTAGGACAGGCCTGTAATGGATTCAATAAGCCTAGCTCCACCTACCCATTGGGCAGCCATGGCAGAAAATAAGAAAATGATGATACTTAAGGCTGAAGTAATCACAACCCATTTACTTTGGTACCTTTCCTTTAGGAAATCGATTAGCGTAACGGCATTGTATTTTCTTGACATAATCGCAAATTTCTTTCCGAGTATCATGAGTACAAAATATCCTGTTGCCACTTGACTCATAGCAAGCAAAACCCAGCCAAGCCCTTGGGTATATGCTACACCAGGCCCTCCAACAAAACTGCTTGCACTTCCGTATGTAGCGGTCATTGTCATAGCTAGGATAAATCCGCCTAGCTGACGGCCACCAAGAAAATAATCTTCTAAGAAAGTATTAGAAGCATGTAGCTCCCGACTGCTCCATAATCCAATCATAAAAATGACAACTAAAAATAGTAATAATGGAATAATGACAGACAGATTCATTCTTGTCCTCCTTCCTCTTGATCGAAAGGAACTTCTTTAAACCACACGGTTACCACAAATGTAACAAGTACAGCCATCAAAATGAATCCACCTATGCAGCTATAAACAAACCACGAGGGTAAACCAAGTATATACGTATAATCTTCAGGAGAACGGTCCCCTAGTCCGTATGCAAAAGCAAACCACCATATAAAATTAATTAAGGCTAAACCGACTCCAATTAAAGCTTCGCGATGAGCGATTTTATACCTGGGATCACTACTATTGTTTTTCACATAGGTCCCTCCTCTTTTTATGTTGGAGATTTATCACCATAAAATCTCCCCAATCGACAACGTTTATGTCGGTGGCACTAGTTATCATATCGGTTTTTAGGCTCTATGAAAAGGTAAAAGTTCATGATTTTCAATAATAAAAAAAGAACGACGAAGTCGTTCCTTTTTTTACTCACAATCAATTTTCCCTTAGAACTGGAAGCGAAACAATGAAAGTTGTTCCTTGACCTTTTTTACTCTCTACACGTATGGATCCGTTATGACTTTCAATGATTTTATAAGTCATCATTAATCCCAACCCGTTCCCGTTTTCTTTTGTTGTATAGAATGGTTCCCCAAGCTGTTTCAATTGATGTTCTGGGATGCCTTCCCCTGTATCACGTACATATATCGTTAAGAATTCGTCTGATGATTCCATAAAGATCGTTACTTCACCGCCAGGTTCATTGGCTTCAATTCCATTTTTCACAAGATTTAAAAACACTTGTTTTAATCTGTCCTCGTCACAATGAAGGAGTGGTGACTCGTTCGGTTCTTGGAATTGTAAGGATACTTTATTTTTTCGGGCCTGATAATTTAATAATGATAAGACGTTTTGGATAATTGGGGTTATTCTCTTTTCCTCTAAATGAACGGCTCTCGGCTTTGATAAGACCATAAACTCTTCAACAATGACGTTGACCCTTTCAATTTCATCAACAATAATATCGAGCAGATCTCTCCTATTAAGATCCTCCTCGTCTAATTGAAGATATTCGGCATACCCTCTCATTGAAGTAAGGGGGTTCCGTATCTCGTGTGCAACTCCTGCAGCTAGTTGACCTACTGCTGCTAATTTATCTTGTCGATGCAACACTTCTTCTGTCTTTTTGCGCTCTGTAATATCATTGCGAATGGATAAGTATTGATACGGTTTTCCACTTTCGTTCATGAACGGAATGATTGTTGTATCAACCCAATAAAATGTCCCATCTTTCTTTTTGTTCCTAATTTCACCTCTCCAAACATGGCCTGTGCCAATTGACTTCCATAGTTGTTTGAAGAACTGAGATGGATGATAGGAAGAATTCAAAATGCGATGATCTTCCCCGATTAGCTCTCCACGTGTATAGCCAGATATTTCACAGAACTTATCATTTACCGTTTTGATTTTACCTTTTTCATCTGTAATAGCCACAATCGTTGATTGGTTTAATGCAAACTCAATATCTTGTACTTCTTTAAGCGCGTTTCGAAGTTGGTGCTCTGCTTCTTTCCTTGTGGTAATATTTGATCGAATGGCTATATACTGATAGGGTTTTCCTTTAGCATTCAGAAAGGGAACAATTGTGGTATCTACCCAATAGTAGGACCCGTCTTTCGCTTGGTTTTTAATTTCTCCCTTCCACACCTGTCCTGTTCCTATCGTTTTCCAAAGTTCTTTAAAGAAATCTTTTGAATGATACCCAGAACTTATTAGGCTATGATCTTGACCAATAAGTTCATCTTCTTTATAACCAGATATCTCACAAAATTTTTGATTCACATATGTAATGATACCTTTCGAGTCTGTTATGGCTACAATGGATGATTGATCAAGAGCAAATGTGATATCTCTAACATACGTATCTTTTGATGCTAATCTTGTATTTAATAAGGTACTAGAGACGAGCACTCCTGCAATGATTAATACCGACATAAATAACAAGAAATAGACAGAGAAAGAATGATTACCAGTAACGGGTAAACCATTTGTAATGACGGCTTCCTCAAAGGAAACTGATTTCGATAATAAGAAATACCCTTCTACAATTGCTCCTGTAATAATGATGGAACTAATGGGTTTTAACCAAGGGTTTTTAGAATAAATTAAGTTCTTATAGTAAAATAAAATCCATAATGCTAATAGAAAAGATCCATATAGAAGGATTAACGACCAACTGAGAATAAATGGCTGGTAATAAACAGATGATTTTAATGTGTACATCCCTGTCACATGGGTTGCGAACACCCCCATCGTTAAGAAAAAACTTCCCAGAAATAAATACATTACTTTCTCGGAGTGATTTGTAACAAAATAAAACGCGATTCCAGCAAACGTGATCCCTAATCCAACGGACAAAATAGTCAGCGGAACTTGATTATTCATCACATTATATGAATCAGAAGATAGCATGGTTAGAAAGTTCATAACCCAGATCCCAATTCCCATTGAAATCATTCCACCTATAAATAGAAACTGACCATTCCGTTCAGATGTTTTATATAACGTAAATAGATCTAAAGCAGTATATGAGGTCATTAAGGTAAGTAAAATAGCAATTAAAAATAAAATCGGACTATAGGAAGCTAACATTGATTCCATTATAGGCCCCCTTCTCCCTGAGGTTTCTCCTACTATTGTACTGGAAACCCTATCCTTGTAAAACCATATTTTTTCTTTAAATGAAAACAAAAAAAAGACTCCCCAGTAATAGAGGAGTCTCTCGTTATTATTTAAGAAATCTTTAAGTGACGATTTTTCCCTTTTAAGATCTGGAATACACCAAATAATGCAAGGCCAAGAGAAACGATACCTAATAACCATCTACCATAAGGTTGAGAGGCTAATTCTCCTAACGCAGCATCGAGTCCAGTTGCTTGTTGTGAACTGGCTGTCATAGCCATTTGGATAAAGAAATATCCGATGATTAGCATCACAACACCTCTTGCTAAGAGACCATATTTGCCTGTACGTCGAACAAGTTTCTTTTCACCTTGATTCATTTCACCAAATTTAAATTCTTTCTTAAATTTCTCCGTGAACCCTTTGTACATTTCATAAAGTCCATATCCAATTATGACGACACCCACTGCTCCAATAATCCATTGTCCAGTTGGCTGAGATAAAACTTTCGCAATTAAACTTTGTTTTGAATTACCTGAAGATCCACCGGAAGAACCCAAAGAGCTTGATGCCAGTGATATGGCCTTATAAGCTAGTGCTCCGTAAATGATCCCACTAATTAAGTAAGCAATTCGTTTACCAATACCTGATGTATCTTTCCCTTCGTGTTCAGGGTCTTTCACTACCTGTATAATTCTCCACATTACATATCCAATTAATCCTACTGCTGTGATCCATAGAATGATATTTCCATAAGGTTTGCTAGCAATTGTGGCTAAAGCACCTTTTGTTCCTGTTGTTTTTCCTCCGCTAACACCTAGTGCAGCCATTAAAGATAAGATTCCTAGTAAAACATAAACGGCGCCTTTGGCTGTGTACCCGAAACGTGCAAATCCCCGAACCCAAGGTTTTACATCCTGACTAGCCTGGTTCGCTTTTTGCTCGGTTCGTCTAGCAGCACGCTTCGCGTCATTCATCGCACCTGCCATTATAACCTCTCCTTTAATTGAATTGATACTGTACAATCCCCGCTTAGGAAAGATAAGAAACCTCTCATCTCTTAAAATAGGTACAATGTGCCACATATTGTTGCAGAATCGGCTACGTGTTAGATTAGTCAATTTGTATGTAAAAAAGCCTGGAATATTATATTCCAGGCTTTAGATAAGTTTATGATGTTTGCATTAATTCTTTACGCTGCTGTTCTACTTTCTCATCGTTAATATACTCGTCATACGTCATATATTTGTCGATTAGACCATTTGGTGTGATTTCAATAATTCGGTTTGCAATCGTATCAATGAACTGATGGTCATGAGAAGTGAAAAGCATGGACCCTTTGAAGTTTGTAAGCCCTTCGTTTAAAGCAGTGATGGATTCAAGGTCTAAGTGGTTTGTTGGTTCATCTAATAGAAGAACGTTTGATCCGCTTAGCATCATCTTAGAAAGCATACAGCGTACTTTTTCTCCCCCAGATAACACGCTTGGTTTTTTCTTCACTTCTTCACCGGAGAATAGCATACGTCCTAAGAAACTGCGAAGGAACGTTTCTGTCTGATCTTCTGGTGAATATTGACGTAACCAGTCGACTAGAGTTTGATCATCGTTTTGGAAGAATGCAGAGTTATCTTTCGGGAAATAGCTCTGAGAAGTGGTTACTCCCCATTTGTACGTCCCTTCATCTGCTTCCATTTCTCCCATAATGATTTTAAATAGTGTTGTTTTGGCAATTTCATTATCGCCTACAAGCGCAATTTTATCGTCTTTATTCATAGTGAAAGATACATTATCTAGTACTTTCACACCGTCAATGGTTTTTGTAAGCCCTTCTACAGTAAGAAGGTCATTACCAATTTCACGGTCAGGCTTAAAGGCAACATAAGGATAACGACGACTTGATGGTTGAATGTCATCAAGTGATATTTTATCAAGTAGTTTCTTACGTGAAGTAGCCTGTTTAGATTTAGATTTATTCGCGCTAAATCGCTGAATAAATTCTTTTAGTTCTTTTGCTTTTTGTTCTTTCTTTTTGTTCTCTTCTTTTGCTAACTTTTGAGCTAACTGACTGGATTCATACCAGAAGTCGTAGTTACCTACATAGACATTAATTTTACCAAAGTCAAGGTCAGCAATGTGAGTACATACACTGTTTAAGAAGTGACGGTCGTGAGAAACCACGATAACTGTACCTTCAAAGTTAATTAAAAACTCTTCAAGCCACTGAATCGCACGCAGGTCAAGGTGGTTGGTAGGCTCATCCAGAAGTAGAACATCCGGATTTCCAAATAGTGCTTGAGCTAAAAGTACTTTTACTTTCTCAGAACCTGTTAGGTCCGCCATTTTTTTGGTGTGAAGTTCTTCAGTAATACCAAGACCCGTTAGTAATCTTGCTGCATCTGATTCTGCTTCCCAACCATTCATTTCAGCGAATTCACCTTCTAGTTCTGCTGCACGCATACCATCTTCTTCAGTGAAATCTGCTTTCATATAAATTTCATTTTTTTCCTGCATTACTTCATAAAGACGCTTATACCCCATCATTACAACTTGCATTACTTCATATTCTTCATATTCAAAGTGGTTCTGTTTCAATACAGCCATACGATGATTAGATGCTAATGAAACATCTCCAGACTGGGATTCAATCTCGCCGGAAAGGATTTTAAGAAACGTTGATTTACCAGCGCCATTTGCACCGATTAAACCGTAACAGTTTCCTGCTGTGAATTTTATATTGACGTCTTCGAATAACTTCTGATCGCCAAATCGTAAACTAACATTATTTACATTAAGCATATGGGTTGTATTCCTCCAATATTTAAATGGTACCATCGTGATTATATCACTGTAAACGCAATATAGATAGTGGTTCAACGAGAAAAAGGAGACAAGCTCTAAATGAACATTGTCTCCTCCATTATTTACACTCCAAAGAATTCTAACCAGATTTTAACCGCACTTCCTAAAATTAAAACGGCTAAGATCGTTTGAAGTACTTTTGTGTTTATTTTTTTAGCAGCATTTGCACCAAGAGGTGAAGCGAGAAGACTTGCGACAATCATGATAGCTGCCGGTCCGTACTCAACTTGCCCTGTAGTAATCTTACCAACTGTTGCACCAATTGATGAAATAAATGTAATAGCCAGAGAGCTAGCAATGGTCATTCGTGTAGGAATCTTCAGAACTACCAGCATGATTGGTACTAAAATAAATGCACCGGCTGCACCAACAATCCCTGCGCCAATTCCTGTTACAAAGGCAAGAATAGACGCTAATGCTTTAGGAAATGTAACTTCATTCATATTCTCATCGTCGATCCCTTTTTTAGGGATAAACATCATGATAGCGGCTATTGTAGCCAGCAGTCCATACACTAAATTAACACCAGTATCTGACATTAGCCTAGATCCATATCCACCTATAAAACTACCAATAAGAATGCTTACTCCCATGTAGGCAATAAGAGATTTATTTAAGTAACCACCTTTACGATATGCCCAAACACCGCCGATTGTAGCAAAAAAGACTTGAACGGCACTGATACCGGAGACTTCATGAGCTGTAAAAGCTGTGAACCCTAATAAAGGTGGTATATATAATAACATTGGATATTTAATGATTGAGCCACCTATTCCAACCATTCCAGATACAAATGACCCCGCGAAACCAATGAGAAATATTGTGATTATAAAAGAAAAATCCATATCTTTTCAGCCTCCCATGCTTCTTCTTGCTGAATAATTAACACCCAATAAAAAGATCAGTCCCCGATCTTATACATTCCTTCTAAAAAAGATTGGGAGCTGATCTTTTAATCGGACGAGAAAAATTATAATTAGATAAATAAGTTCACGTTTCCTTCTTCTGCATCTGCTAAATAAGCTGCCACACCTGCATAGGTAATATCATCTAAAAGTTCTTCTCTTTGGAATCCAAGAAGATCCATAGTCATTTGACATGCTACAAGGTTAATCTCTTGCATTTGAGCCATTTCAATTAGAGCTGGTAAAGAAGTGGTATTGTGCTTCTTCATTACTTTCTTAATCATTTTAGGTCCGATTCCAGCCATGTTCATATTAGAAAGCCCCATTTTGTCTGCTCCACGAGGCATCATTTTGCCAAACATTTTCTCTAGGAATCCTTTTTGAACCTCAACCTGTTCATCTTTACGAAGAGCATTTAATCCCCAGAACGTATGGAAGATTGTAACTTCATGGTCGTAAGCAGCTGCTCCATTTGCAATAATATAGGCCGCCATAGCTTTATCGTAATCACCACTAAATAAAATGATGTTTGTCTTTTTGGTTGTAGACATTGATTAACTCCTCCTTCATACTAATACAAGTAGGGGTATAGAAGGGAGTGAAAAAACTCCCCTCTGTCTTTTATTATCCCTTACGAATCCAGAATGTAATAACTCCGTCTTCTTCTTTGTGGTCTACTACTTCGTGTCCGCCAGATTTTGCCCAAGCAGATAAATCTGCAACAGCACCTTGGTCTGTTGTTTGTACTTCTAAAACATCTCCAGAGTTAAGTTCCTGGATGGATTTTTTTGTTTTAATAATTGGCATTGGGCATGCCATACCTTTTACATCTAATACTGTTGTACTCATATTCATACCTCCAAGTGGTTTTTGTTTAATACCTATATGGGTATATTAATACGAATGATACAAAACGTCAACCCCTAGGGGTATATTTTTTTAGGGTCCTCGTATTGGTTCCCTTAATTAATATCTGATATAGTGTGAACATAAGAAGAGGAGGAATGAAAATAGAACTATGAAGCAATTATTCTTAATAGGAGCTGGACATGCCCATTTACATATAATAAATCAACTTCGTAAAGAATCCCTGGAAGATGTCGAGGTGACTCTCCTATCCCCCGCTCCCTATCAATACTATTCAGGTATGTTCTCAGGATACGCTGAGGGGTTATATTCAGAAGAAGATATCAGCGTGTACCTCCCAGGGTTGTGTGAACAAGCTTCTGTAGAATTTAAAGAAGAGTTTGTTGTCTCTATAGATGCGAAACAAAAAATATTACTCACAGATCAAGGGAGTGTTCTATCGTATGATGTGGCGTCCTTTGACATTGGGTCCCTTACGGCAAGCACAGATTTAGAAGGAGTTAAAGAATACGCTAGACGTATTAAACCAAACTATCACTTCCCTCAAATGGTTGATGAGGTAAGGCATGCAGAGCACCTCTCAATAGTGGGTGGTGGTATTGCAGGGGTTGAACTAGCATTATCATTGCAATCGTGGAGAGAAAAACATAATAAGGGGAAAGATGTAACAATCATAAGCGGCTCGAATCGATTGCTTTCTGGTGAAACAAAAGATATTTCACGGAAAGTGGAGCAAATAGTCGCGAGGAAAGGAATTACGATTCTTAAAGACAGTCATGTTACGAAAATGACTAAGAATCATATATATATGGACCAGGGAGATGCTCTCGAATACACGGATGCCCTTTGGCTAGCCGGCCCAAAAGCCCCCGGCGTATTTGAACAATCCAAACTTCCCACTGATAATAAAGGTTATTTACAAGTAGAATCCACTCTCCAAGTAAAAAAACACCCTTCAATATTTGGAGCCGGAGACTGCATTAGCCTATCTGAGCATCCGGAACTTCCTAAAAACGGCGTTTTTGCCATTCGTCAAGCTCCAATTCTATGGGAAAACATTAAAGGTTTTTTATCTACTGGAGATGGAAGTCATTATATCCCGCAGAAAAAATGGCTTGCAATTATGTCAGTCGGCGAAAAAGAAGGATTCCTTCTTTACGGAAAATGGTCCTATAAAGGCAAATTGGCATGGAAGTTAAAAAACCGCATCGATCGAAAGTTTATGAAACAATATCAAACGTAAAGAAGCGAGTCCCTCTAGGACTCGCTTCTTTTAGAAGAATTCATCATTATTCATATAAGTCAGTACGTCGGTCTTGAAATATAGGGATCTGGGTACGTATCCCTTCTACAATACTCATATCAAGTTCAGCTTCAAGAATCATTTCCTGGTCCCCTGCTTCAGTTATGACTTCCCCCCACGGGTTCACTATGATTGAATGACCACCAAAAGAATTCTTAGGGTCGCTACCTACGCGGTTACATGCAACAACATAACATTGATTTTCAATTGCACGGCTAATTAGGAGACTTCTCCAATGATCAATACGTGGAGTTGGCCATTGAGCTACAACAAATAAAATTTCACTCCCATTTATCGTGTGGGTCCTCATCCATTCCGGGAAGCGAATATCATAACAAATAAATCCTGAGCTAGGATAACCTTCAATATCAAAATGACTCTTATCGCTCCCGGCACTTAAATATTTATGTTCATCCATAAGTTGGAACAAATGAGCTTTGCTATATTCTAATTGTAATTCTCCATTTTTATTAAACACATACATGGTATTTGTGGCTTTCCCTTTTTCTATCTTCGCTACAGATCCACCCACAATATTTACGCTGTACCTTTTGGCTAATTGAGAGAGAAATTGTTGGCTATTTTCACCAAGCGGGTCCGCAATTTCATCTAATCTTGTGAGGTCATACCCTGTATTCCAAAGCTCAGGCATAACCACAACATCTATATCTTGAAGTGCTTCTGTTTGACCCATCTTCCATTCGATGTAATTCTGATTTTTAACAGGGTCACCGTATGTAATATCAATTTGAAGTATAGCGACGTGTAAATTCACATAAAGACCTCCCGATACCATTTGTACACACGATAGCGTATCTACCCCTTCAATTGCAAGAAAATTCATTTTATCTCATGCACAAAAAAAGACCTCACGATTTGTGAGGTCCTCTATGGATCATCAATTCCATTTAGCGCTGTTATTCTCTACGACTTGTAGTTCTTTTACAGATGTCACCATTTTGCTCTTGCAAATTGGACACGTAGGGGTTTCTTCAGACTTAAAGTTATCCCTCATCCATGCATTGCAATCTTCAGAGGAGCATTCCCAAATTTTCAGGTCCTGCTTCTTGATCTCTTCTTGTTTCTTTTTACCAAATGCCATCTACTAAACGCCTCCTTGGAAAAGACTTATATTAGAAAAACAAATGATGGTTCACTTGCTTTTCCCATACCTTCATCTTTTAGAGAACTGAAACTTAGAGAAAGTATATATAAAAAGCTACCTTTGGAGGTAGCTTTTTAATTCTTATAATTTAGTTACGTTAGCCGCTTGTGGTCCACGGTTACCTTCTGTTACTTCAAATTCAACGCTTTGGCCTTCTTCAAGAGACTTGAAGCCTTCTTCGTTGATCGCACTGAAGTGTACGAATACATCGTCTTCACCTTGTACTTCGATGAAGCCAAAACCTTTTTCTGCGTTAAACCATTTTACTGTACCTGTTTTCATTAGAGAAAACCTCCATTACTAATTTCTAATATGTTACTTTTATTAAGTAATAAAAAATCACATATTAGAAAAAGTACTAATGTGAATTAATACTCTTTCTAATATGTGAATCGGAGTATCTTTCAAATCGTAACTCATTACTTATCTTATGGTTCTAATGATGTCTTTATGCATTCGAGTTATATTCTGTTGTCTTCTTCATTAATTTCATGATACTCCCTTCCTCACCATAAGTCAAGCGAATAAGTGGAACCATTTCATTTTATTTCTTTTATAGCGGGAATGAGGCTTGTACCAGCATCATTCCCGCAAAACTTGCTATTCACTTAGACGTAGGAATTCCTCTACATCAGCTACACATAATTTAATCGCATTTTCCCAGAATTCGGGCTGTTCAAGATCAACATTAAGGTGCTTCTTCGCAAGATCTTCCACCCTCATACTCCCTGTATCTTTCAATAAATCAATATATTTCTCTTCAAAATCGCTCCCTTCTTCTAAAGCCTTCGCATAAATCCCAAGGCTAAATAGGTATCCAAATGTGTAAGGGAAGTTGTAAAACGGAACACCTGTAATGTGAAAATGAAGTTTTGAGGCCCACATGTGAGGATCATACTCTCCAAGAGCGTCGCAGAAGGCTTCTTTTTGAGCTTCTTCCATTAATGTGTTCAGTCTTTCAACTGATACAAGTCCCTCTTTCCGTTCATCATAAAATCTGGTTTCAAATAAGAAGCGGGCATGAATGTTCATAAAGAAAGCAACGCTTCGATTCACTTTATCTTCTAAAAGAGAAAGTCGCTCTTGATCCGTTTCTGCATTTTTAACAGCAGCATCCGCGACAATCATCTCAGCAAAGGTGGAAGCTGTTTCAGCTACGTTCATAGCATATCGTTGATTTAAAGGGTGTACATCATCCATAACATGCTGATGGAATGCATGACCAAGTTCGTGCGCTAACGTAGCTACGTTTGATGCTGTCCCTGAATATGTCATAAAAATACGGGTTTGTTTACTGTCAGGGAAGCTAGTACAAAATCCACCTGGACGCTTACCGCTCCGATCTTCAGCTTCGATCCATCGCTTTTCGAAGGCCATCTCTGCAAAAGAAGCCATTTTTGGACCAAATTGGTTAAATTGATCGACGATAAATTTTGCCCCTTCATCATACGTGACCGTCTTTTCATCATTCGTTATCGGAGCACCTACATCATACCAGTTTAGTTTCTCTAGGCCGAGTAAATGAGCCTTTCGTTCAAGGTACTTCACGAATGTTCCTTTATATTTCGTGATAGAAGACCACATTGTATCTAGTGTTTTTTCACTCATGCGGTTAATGTCTAGTGGTTCTTTCAGCACATGGTCCCAGCCCCTGTGTTTATATGTCTGCAGTCGAAAACCAGATAAGTGATTAATAGTTTCTCCAAATAGGTCTTGTTGGTCTGTCCAAGCATTTTGTAGTTTATGAAACACCGTTTGTCGGACATTACGGTCGGCTGCACTTAATTTATTGGAAGCCTGGCCCACAGACAAGTTGTGAGTTTCACCGTTTTCTTCTACCTCAACACTCATTTTCCCTACGATGGTGTTGTACATTTGTCCCCAAGCATGATATCCATCAATACTTAAGTCGTTAATAATAGCTTCTTGTTCAAGAGGTAAATTTTCGTTAGCTCTCTTTCTCTTTTCATTCAAAACATATTCGAGACTATTTAGCTGAGATGAGGTTAATAACTCTTCCCAAACATCTTCCTGGACTTCTGCTAGCTTTTGGTCCATTTGTGTCATGGAAGTTGAGAATCGAGCCCCCAATTGGCTAACTTGAGCTCTTAGGAGGCCGGCTTTTTTATCATCAACATTTTGTGCAGACAAACAACTAATAAAAGCGCCACTTTCTCTCATTTGTTTCGTTACGGTTTCTAGGTGTTTAATAACATCCACTAATGGCTCAACTTCTTGAGCCGTCTTAGGGCTTCTAAAGTTGTCTACCTTTGATGATAATTCATTAAGGTTTTCATTCAGAGTATGTAAGTATTGTTTGAAGGCCTCTGAATCACTCCCGCCTTCAAAAATTATATCTAAATCCCAAGTTAAGTCATAAGACGTTTTGGTCATTTCTTTTCCTCCTTTATTATTTCGCAACTCTAAGTATATTAAATTTTCAAACAACTTTCTACAATTTAATCTCTTTAATGGAATATTTCCTATTAAAGACCCCTTTCTTTTATAAGAAAAGCCTAAAAAAGAGAAAAACCCTTATAAAAAGGGTTTTTCTCTTTTATATAAATATGGCTTCTAAGGAAGGCTCTCCATTTGCATATCCTACAGCTACTGCGTTATAAACATTATTCCCTTCTAATGAGACCCCGGGGATTGTTAAAACCACTTGTTTAGTGCCAGCAGGTCTTACTTCCAGATCAACTTGAGTTGGAGGTAAAGTTACGTAGTTGGTGGCTTCTTTAAAGCCAACATTCGGAAACAGAACATCCCCTCCTTTAACCGCTATATCAACTCGCGGGGCATCTGGAGACAAATGTATAAAGCGTGCTTTTGCTTGACCCTGAACGGATGTCGTGTCATCAACGTATGGGACTAGCGTTAGTTCTTCCACATTTCCAGCAGCGGCAACTGTATAAGCTTGCCCTGGCTCTACCCTTATATCTTTCGTCAGTACCGCTTCAGTTTTACCGGTTGGGGTAATTTTAATACGGTAATCTCCTGCCATGACAGGAACGTATTGACTGACCTGTTTGAAAGCTACGTTTTGCAAAAGTTTTTGTCCATTTACATATACGTCTACATTTGGCGCATTGGGTGAAGCATGTAGTACCCTTATATAAGACATCGTTTGTTGATTTGATTGTGATTGTTGGCTTCTTTGCTCTTCAGCAGTACGGTGCATTCCTGTTAATTGGCGCATACATTCATAATGTTTCATGTAGTACATCATATGTTTATTAGGATCTATATATTTGTAGTAATTTGAAAGCAATTCATACATGGATGCATTTTGAATAAGGCTTTGTTCATACTGACTATATTGGTATGGATTCATATTTAGTTTCCCCCTTGTATATCCACCTTCACTAATGCCTATGTGAAATAGTTCCCAAACATGACTTTAAATTGACATTTAAACAGTGAACAAGCCTCATTATAAGAGGATGTATTTTACAAGAGACTTTGTGGTATGATACAGTCTAACAGAATTGAATTTTCAGCAAGGGAGATGTTCTTTTGACATTCAAGAAAAAACTGGCCACATTGCTATCTGGCCTTGTCCTTTCCGTAGGAATCGTAGGGTGCTCTAGTAGCGACGAAGGCTCTAATGATAATGACTCTAAAGATACTGAAACGACAGAAGAAACTCAAGATAACGAAAAGAAAGAAGAAAAAAGTTCTGAAAACAATGACAAAAAAGCTGAAGGTGACGTTGCTGCCGTTGTTAACGGGAAAGAAATTCCAATGTCTCGCCTAAATGATTCTATTGAGCAACAGAAGCAAATGGCGAAACAACAAGGGATGGAACTTAAAGATGAGCAGTTAAATCAAATGAAAGATTCTATTTTAACTCAGCTTATTAATTTAGAAATCGTGAAACAAGAGGCTGAAGCTTCAGATGTAAGTGTGTCTGATGAAGAAGTTCAAAAAGACCTTGATAACCTTATCAAGCAAAATGGTGGAGAAGAGCAGTTTAACAAGCTTTTAGAACAAGAAGAAATTTCTAAAGAAGAAGTTAAAGACCAACTTCGCACGCAAATGATGATTGACAAATTTGTTACTGAAAACACTGAAGAAGTAAAAGTAACAGACGAAGAAATCCAAAAACAATACGATAAAATAGCTGAAAGTAGCGAAGGAAGCGAACAAGAAGTTCCGGAGCTAAAAGAAGTAAAAGATCAAATTAAAAATTCTATTAAAAAACAAAAACAACGTGAACAAGAGAAAAAGCTTGTTGATAAACTGAAAAAAGATGCTGAAATCGAAAAGAAAGTATAATAAAAAAAGGCAGCCTACAATGGCTGCCTTTTTTTGGTGCAATCTTTGGTATGCTACCTTACTAAAGAATAGATTGTTCAATCTGTTCCTTTGTATTCTTTAATACATCAAGATTGACGTCGTCTTTAAGTGAGTTCATTAATCCTTCGTAGTATTCTTCAATGCTTCTCTTCACTTTCTCCTGGTAAGCTTCTGTGGCTCTATCCCATTCTGAAAGATAATAACGAATCATAGACTCAGTATTTGCGGTGATAGCGGTATCTATTTTCGGTTTTATATTTCCATACAGAACGTCTTTCATTTGTTCTTTTTCATTTTGTTCGAAGAACGTTTTCGTGTTCTTAAACATACCAAGAGCACGTTCGACTTCTTTATCTTTAACCGTGATTGTAAGATGTTTCTGGATCGACGGGGTATCAATCTTCCCATCATCTAAATAAGGAAATGAAATAGATGCAATATCTCGATTACATTTCTCTTCAAGATCTTCTTTCCATTCTTTCGCTATGCTGTTTGTAAAAGTTTCTAGCCGAATCGTTACAGCCCTTAACTCCTGAAGAAGTTCATGTTCCATAGTTTCTTTTAATTGATTAAAGCTTTTCTCTAAAGCTGCTTTTGCTTCTTTGCCACTGCCTTTTATAACTGCAGGGTTAAATGATTGTTTGAATAAATCAGAGAAGGCTAAGGATAGGCGCTCTTGAACATAATAGGTTTGTTTCGTAATCTTGTTTTCAATACTTTTTCGGTAACGGACTTTCTCAGAATGATTAATTTGAGTTAAAAGATCATCCTTTTCTCTTTGGTATTGGTTTTTCTTCTCTTCTTTTTCTCTTTGGTCTAATGAAGCGGTACGAATATATTGCTCAATCGTATTCTTTGCACGTTCCATGTCAGAAAAAGCAGCATTAATAAGCAGTGTCACGAGTTCTTGATTGATGAATTCTTGGAAGGATACCTCAAAATCATGAATCCCTGATTCCCCGGTTACGGTTTCCATTTTTGTTTCTCCTGATTGCTCTTCAAGCGCCATTTTACTAGAAACCGGGAATAAACGCGGCATACGAATTCCGTACTGAAGTAATTGTTCCTTCACATAATCCGTTACGAGATTAAGTTCATCTTTCGTTTTCGCAAGATCAGCAGCATTTACAATAAAGAACATCTTATCCATACTAAAAGCATCCTTCACTCGACCTAGCTGAAGAAGAAAGTCGCGGTCTGCACCAGAAAAGGCATGATTATAATAGGTTACAAACAGTATGGCATCCGCTTCCTTAATATACTCGAAAGAAGTTTCCGTATGACGCGCGTTCACAGAGTCAGCTCCTGGTGTGTCCACCAATGTAATCCCTTCTCTTGTGATATTGCAATCATAATACAATTCCATCCATTCTATGAAGCAAGACCTTTCTTCATTTGCGACAAATTCTTTAAATTCATCGATCCCAACTTCCAGAGTTCCTCCAAAGTGATTCTTCATGTATGTGTACCCATTCACTACAGCATGGAGGAAAGACCATCTTTTTTGATCGGGTGTAATGAAAGAGATTCGACTATGGTCTTCTTCTATCCAATCCACCAATTGTTCAATTGTTTGGAATTGATCGCTATACTGATCCGTTGCGTAAGATAAGTCCTCTTTCAAATCTGAGTTTTCTTTTACTTTGACACGAACGCTTCCATGCGGAAAGTGTTCTGATACCGGGAGGATCTTATTTATGGTTGCTGTTGTAGGATTAGGAGAAACGGGTAATACACCTTCCCCTAATAAAGCATTGGCAAACGAAGATTTCCCAGCTGAAAATGCCCCAAATAAAGCCACAGTATAATGTCTGGACTGAAGTCGCTGTTTTCTCTCCACTAAATCTTGCTGCAATGTTTCGAATCCGGGTAATGGCTGTAATGCTTCCGATGTTTCGTTTAGTCGTTTCATGGTTTCCTCTACTGTATAGTCCATTTCTTGCTGAGCGCTTAAGTTCTCTTCGATTGATTGAACCTTCTCCTTATTTGCAACTTCTTTTGCAGGGAGCTTTACATTTTTGCGTACCTGCTGCTCTTGTTTAAATAAAGCTGCAGTCGCATCATCGAGCGCACCCTCTAGGTCCCGGTTGCCAGTTTGGATTTCCTTGAGGTTTTTATTCTTGTTGTGAATATCTTCTTCAATGGAATTTAGCTTCTCTTTATAGTACGTAAATTGTTCTTTAGAGGCCTGTTCTGCTTTAAGCTCTTCAAGTTGATACTCTTTTTCCTTATCTAAATATCCTGAAGCATCCTCCCACAACTTGAGTGCCTCGCTTTTTGCGAGTCGCTTTATTTCTCTAGATACATCTTCTGAGTATTGGAGAACATAATCCCCTCCGGATCCTGCTCCTTTTTGTATAGCATCTTGAAGCACCTGAGACGAAAAAGAGAAGGAGAAATTCTCAAAACGTTGCAATATGGCCTCGTCCGTTATATTATACGATTTTGCTGTTTCCACGAGCGCTTTTCTTACAGGCCACTCTAGCTTTGCCTTAGCCTGTTCAGACAGATCGACATGAAATTGTTCCAACCTTAGTTTCTGGGCTTCCTCAGTTTTTGCTTTTGTGAAGAAAACCCCCACTTTAAAACCTGATTGTTGAGATTCAATAAAGGAACGAGCTTTTTCCCTTACCTCATAAGGCATTAGGGTTGCATTACGTAAGGACTGATCAATCCTCTCTCGCAAAGAGTCCTCTGCCTTATCTGGAAGAGCTTCTGCTTCAGTGATTTCCTCCGTCAAAGAGGTTTGATTTTTATCACTATTGTACGTATTGATTAAGTTAGTAAGGGACTCTCGCTCTTCTCTTGTATTTTCATTTTGCAGTTGAATGTACTCTTTAATTAGTGTATCCATGGAATGAGTTATAGTTTGTTGTATGAAAGAACCTTTCTCTTCCATTAAATTTTCCAATGTGGCTCTTACCATTTCAAATTGATTATTAGAATGTTCAGGACTGATGAGAGTTGTGAAATATACAGCCTCAGCTTCAATACCCCAATTACGTAGAGACTCATAAACACTATCTTTGAATGATGAAAAATTTAGTTCAGCTTCGTCGTGTTTATCAATTTGATTCACTACAATATAAAGGGGCTTCCCTCTTTCTTGCATTTCAGATAAAAAAGCTAAATTCACCTCAGATTGAACGTGATTATAGTCCATCACATAAAACAGTGCGTCAACAATATGAAGAGCTGATTCGGTCATGATCCGGTCAGCATCATTGGATGAATCGATCCCAGGAGTATCCAGTATGCTAACATTTTCAGGTAAATGAGAGTCTTTTTTCGCCAATTCTAGTTCTTTAATTGAATCGCCGTCTTTGCAAAACTGTTGAATCCGTTCTATATCATATGGTTCAAGGTATTCAACCGGATCTTCTTCATTAAAGTAAACACGCGCATACCCCTCCCCCTTTTTCACTTTAACAAGGTTGGCGCTGGTCGGAATTGGACTTGAGGGCAAAAGTTCCTCACCAAGAAGTGTATTAATCATCGTTGATTTACCTGCCGAGAAATGACCAGCAAATCCAATAACAAGTTCTTGGTTTTGCTGCTTTTCTAATAAATCAAGCGCTTTCTTTGCAGTTACGTGCGCTTCATACATCATAAATTGTTTATATAGACTAGCTAATGGGTGTAACGAATCTTGGTACTGTTCTGTTGTCATGATTCCGGTAACTCCTTTACTAAGCTGATCTTTCTTCATTGTACTTAAAGCGGTCCTCTTTTGACAGTCTTAACATGATTTTAACATCTCTTCCATTTCTGTTCACGCAAAAAAGCCAGGTATACACCACATCATCAAGGATGCACCCGGCTCCAATACTAAAACAATTGAAAAAACGAGCTAATCAATCACTAAAAAAGTTCGCAAAATTAAATCAAATGCTAGTTCAAAAGGTAAATGTTTGTTCAGTCGTAAAGCCCCCGTTTTAGCAAGCTCTTCCGCAATGGTTATGGCTTCAGGATATTGGTATTTCATATCTTCCACAAAAAATAATTTGTCAGGGTTATGTTCGATGTCAAAAACCGCATTTAAGATGATAGATACTTCTTCAATACTTGCTACAGGGCCTTCTACTCTTATTTGCTTACGACTAAGATAAGGGGTGGCGCCTAAAAGATTCTCACTTCCCCCATAGGTATCTTTAGCCGCATATTTTAAGTTCTTTATACCTGACATATACAACGCACTCATGCAGAGCGGGCAAGGTTCAAGTGTGGAATAAAGAGTGTAAGGAGCCCGATATGTATGTACTCGGTTATCGATTTGTAAGAGTGCATTTATTTCTGCATGAGCAATTTCATTACAACTAATACATTCACCTGCTAGCTGTGAATGGACAGCACACTTTCCTGTTGAAATGATTTCTCCTTTCTCGTTTGTAATTAAAGCAGCAATTGGCTTGGATCCTTCTTTATAGGAGTCCCAGGCTAGTTCAAAGCAAAGCTTCCATTCCTTGGATAGTTCATTCCAAAACATAAACTCCCCCCTTTTTATTATCTAGTAAGTATTTTGACTAAATAGGTCTAATATCCTGCCCCCATTCACAAATATCGGCGCAGGGCTTTTATCATGACCTCTTCCATTTTCAGGCCAATGTCTTCAGACTCCTGTTGATATCGTTTTACAATATTAGTTGGAAGATCAATTGTAACCGTAGAAATACCTGACAGCAGCAGAGCCTGACCTGTTAGGCGGTTATAATCAATTTCTCCTTTCTCTTTATAACGAAGCAAGAGGTGATACTCTTCTTCTGTAATGTTCAATTCTCCTAATCGACAGCGAACATAATAATCTCCAAGATTTGTTTCATAGATCTGTATGTTCCTTTTCCCAAGTTGGTGAATCATTTTGTATAACAAGTCATAAACCGGGTGATCCATGTTACGCGGAATGGGTATGGATAATTCTGCAAACCCTTTGTATTTTATATAATTTCTATCTGGCCAATCCCCCTCACCTTGTATGGATTCCCTTATATGGATCTCTTTCCCATTATTCATCAAAACTTTAAGAGGCGATGTGCTTATAACCCGCGCCATGACGCCGTTCACACGGATTTTATCAAAAATACGGACTTCTCGCGAAATTAGTTGCACCTTAGCCCCATAATCCCCTTCTCGATTCGACACAGTTCGTTCCTGTAAGCGGTCTTTAAATCGTTCAATTTCTTCCAATTTAAAGAACCGTCTCTTTTGTTTCCCGATCACTTTAATAAAACTTTGTACGTCCCCTTTTTTCACAAACTGCATTAAGTACTGAGGTGTAATGCCCGCGCGTTTCGCTGCATCCTTAACACTCAAGCCATTCGCTTCATCCATTCGTTGAATAGCGTAGATCTCTTCTTCCTTAAATCGATAACCACCATCTCTTTTGTAAGTATCTGGATTCACAGGCATGATTCGCTCTTGCTGAATCATGTATCGAACTTGCCTCTCTGATTTATGTAATTTTTTGGCTACTTGCTCAATTGATAGATACATCTAATCGCTCCCTCTCTAACAAAAATATAAAATACTAATCTAATCCATTATAATTTATGTTTTTGTTATTGAATATAGAATAATAAGCAATTTTTCTAGGTTTATTACAATATCATATGTTATGGTTTAGATAGAAACTTTTGGTTTTGTAATTCTATTATAGAGGGAGAATATTATGAATAATCAAATAACCATACATTCCATGCAACAGATTACATCTCAACACATCGATTGGAGTTCTCCTGATTTGTACCATAAAATTATTCAAATCGGATTTAGGGATATTCCCTGGCAAGACGTTCCGGATGAATTACTTCTTTATTTATTTCTACATGATGATCCTACACTCGGTTCTCGTCGTAAAACCTCTACGCTTAAGGAGTACTTCCGTGATATTCGTCAGTTTATTGAGTACATACGAGAGCAAGGCCATACGATTCAAACTATTCACCATGAAGATTTAGGACGTTTTCAACTGCACTTAGAAAGCCTCTCTTATCGCCCAACCACGCTACGTCGCAAAAGTACAGTTGTAAGTCAATTCTTATCTTATTTACATAATCGGGATATCGTAAACAATGATCTTACAAAAAGTATGAAACGAATATCCGTAAAGAAAGAACAACTTGTAAATAGAGACTTTTATGAGGAAGAAGTTGAAGAGCTTCTGAAATACTTCCAAAAGAACGATTTTTACATGTATACAATGTTGTATACATTGGTTTCGACTGGACTCCGTATTCAAGAATTTACAGAAGCTAAGTGGTCGGAAATTTTCTATCAGCCTGATGTTGGACTTCATTTTGTTTCTGTTATTGGGAAACGAAGCAAGTTGCGGGAGGTTCCTCTATTTGATGAGGTCCTAGAGGTAATTAGTGAGTTCAGAATGAGGCGAGGTTTTTCCGGGACGTTGGATGGTGATGAAACCCCTTTATTCCCTAAACCAAACGGTGAACACTATAACTTCAAATACTTAAGTAATGAATTTACAAAACAGATCGAAAGGCTACGACATGTATTTCCATTTATACAACAACGCTTAGATCGCCAAGAACGTTATGCCAAAACATCAAATCCAATTAAATTCAAAATCACTCCACATACGTGCAGGCATTATACAGCTGCTTATTATTTATCCAAAGGTGCTGATTTAAAAGCCATTCAAGATTTACTTGATCATGAATCTTCTTCTACAACAGACAATTACCTACGTCGCAAGCGGAAATTCAAGGATCATGCCGCTGTTAAGATAGGCGGTCATTTTATGAAATAATTTTTTCTATAAACAAAAAGCGCCCAGCATAAGCTAGGCGCTTTTTTAACGAAAGGTGATAAAGGTTGTAATCCTATAAAGGAAGGTCCCTTTTCTTAAAGATCCAAATTGAAGCACTAAGAGTGATCAATCCAATAATGATTAAACCTATATAAGAATAGACAGAAGCTGACCCACTTCTTAATATGTCACTTGCCTGGAAGAACGAGAAAATGGAAGCGTACTCTAACCAACTTAATTTCTCCGTTAATTTTGCAACGATATCAAACCCATACATAAGAAAGATTACAAAGGATGCTAACCCCAAAGCCCTTTTTTCGTCATTGAAAGAACAGGACAAAAGAAAATTAATGCTTCCAATAGCAAAAAACAACAAGGTACCCAGTAGATTGACTTCTATGAATGCTTGAACATCCATTTGATTGGTGCTCAAAATTAAACTATTTTGCCCCCATAAACCGGTAACTGTTGTAACGATCATTATAACAAGTAAACCAGTAAGGAATACCGAAAACTGAATAAGAGCTACTTTCGTTCTTGAAAAAGGTGTAGCCAGTAAATAAGCCATAGAGCCACGGTCTATAAACTGAGCGATTAATTGATTTGTAATTGTAATACTATAAATCGATAAGATGATAATATAAATCATCTCATAGTATTTGCTCGATAAAAACTCTCCAAGACTTCCCATTCCAGCTTCTAAACCAAAGGCCTGTATGAAACCAGCAGGCATACTTGATATTAATTCATTCATAACATCCATTTTATCTGCAAATGTGGGGAAGATCCAAATAATTAAGAGCATATAAAGGGCTGATATAAAAGAAAAGGCTGTAATACTCATTAAATGGAGTCGCAACATTCTTAAATATAGACTCATTGTTCATCCCCCTTCAAGTCGGAAGGTGTATGGTTTTGATCATAAATATCCATAAAAACTTCTTCGAGGGTTTGAGTTTCTACCTCCATATTGGTGACGGAACGCCCTTGAAGGGAAGCTATGAAAGCTTCATACGTTCCCTTTATCGGAATTACGATTCGATTGCCGGACCTGCTTTCTACTTGATCAGGGTAGTGATCTGCATAAGCGCATGCTTCTTGTTCATCTTTAAACGCAACTTCAATTTTCTTTGTCTGCAAAGAACGCAGGTCTCTCATAGAATCTGTCCGAACGATTTTCCCTTCTTTAATGATGGATGCTCGATTGCATGTACGCTCTACTTCAGGGAAATAGTGCGAGCTCATTAAAATGGTTTTTCCTCTACCTTGTTCTTCACCCAACAAATCCAGGAACTCCTTTTGCATAAATGGGTCAAGCCCCGATGTTGGTTCATCTAATATATAAAGAGAAGGATCGTGCATAAATGCGGCCACGATCCCCACCTTCTGCTTCATCCCTTTCGACATTTTGCGAATCTGAACGGATGGATCAAATTGAAAACGATCGATCAGTGCATCCTTTCTTGAGGTACCTCTGAATCCCTTCATCTCTTCTAGCATATTAAGAAAATCATTCCCTTTCATCTTCTCAATAAGGGCAATTTCACCAGGAAGGTAACCAACAAATTTCTGTATGGTAGAAGTATCTTTCCAACAGTCGTATTTAGAAATGAAGAGTTTTCCATTATCAGGCTTCATAAATCCCATCAGTTGTCGTATTGTTGTAGATTTACCAGCACCATTAGGACCGAGAAAACCAAATATATCTCCTTCCTCTACTGTAAATGAAACATCAAAGATTCCTTTACCATTAGAGAACGTTTTTGTAACGTTTTCAACAAAAATCATACTAATCCCCCAATCTTATGCACCCTGTTACTTATCACAATCGTAAGCTTCCCCTCTTAGTCTGTCAATTTAATCTTGTGTAGAATGTATAGGTTTTGAGTAAAGGAACATACTAACACTAACAACAAGTTAAAGGATGGAAGAAATGACCTCGAATCATACATCGATTGTTTATCGTCCCCTTGTATATGATGGACAACTTAAAACATACATTGGCAGCCCGAATGCTTACCATACTTCCGTAGAAGCAATTATTGAAGCGATGAATTTTGCAGACCTTTACAATGATGATATGTATGACGGTGCTATAGTATGGCAGGATTCAGAAGTTACAAGAGCCTCTAACAATAACTTACGCGTATTAAGTGGATCACTAAAAGATGATGGTGCTCCAACATTTTTTATAGAAATTAAACAGCTTCTAAATAAAGGATCCATTCAAGTTTCCGAGAAATCACGAGCCAAACCCGTCGCTCGAGAACGTAATCAAGCAATGGCTATGCGTGTAGGAGAAGAAATTGACTTAATGGATTATCCTATAAATGAATAAATAACTATCCAGATAAAAATGTTTGAAAATTTAGTAGATATTAATATATTCACCTTTATCTTTGAATTTTTGTTATCATGTTTGTTTGGTTTTTATATTTTTTATTGTTCGGAGTTGCTACTAAGTATTAGTTGGTTCATTGCGCTCAAGTTTGCTCGTACCTCATACGCTTTATAGAAACTTAAAAATCCACCCTAAAGGGTGGATTTTTTTTATCTCGGTTTGGCAACAATTCCATTGTGAACTTTTATATATCCGTGTTGTTTTATATCAAAGCCATTTTCATATACGTACAATCCCATTTGTTCTATTGTCATTAGTTCACGGTACGTATGATTCATCACATCTGCCATAACGTTATAGTAAAGCTTAGAACGTAACTGCTTCCTTGGTGTCGTCATAATTGCATACCCATTAGGTTTTAAAAATTTCCGATGCCATTCCATGACTTCAGGCTTGTAGGCATCAGGAAAATGTTCTAATAAGCCTACAGATAAAACGATATCAAATTCCTTTCCATATGGCAGATTCCTGATATCATCGACTACATAATCGATTGTGAAATCATCTTTATAATAAACTTTCTGATGGCCTGTTGATTGATTTTCCCCTAAAAAAGGATACGTTTTCGGGAATTCTTCAAAACGAGTACTCTTGCAATATTCATCGTAATCAACCATAGTAATCTCAGCACCAGGATACATTGCTGCAAGCTGCATGGCCTCATAGCCTTCAGCTGCCCCGAGAAATAAAATCCGCGGCTTAGAAATGTCTAAACCTTCAAATAGAGCTCTTTTTCCTCTCGGATCCCACACTCCATCTTGTATTCGGTGAGCATAATTCCATAATTGTATTTTAGCTAGTTCTCCTATGGTCTTTCTAATTTGATTAGGGTTAAAGGTTTTTAGACTTGCTATGAATGCTTGCTTCTGCTCTTTCATCTCTGTGGGAACATCCTTAATAAACCATTCATGAAACGCTTTGTTAAAGTACTTCCATGATGTGAATGGTCTTATTTCCTTCCCTTTTTCTTTTTCATACAATAGCCGATCACTGGAATACTTTTTTACTTCAAATGGTCTTCCTACTTCCTTCCAGCTCACCATTGCCCAATTGTTAATTCGATTCATTTTAACAAACTTGTTATACTCTTTTTCATTATAGTTTCTAAGATCTACTCTATAACTAGGAAGTATATCTGTTCTTCCCAAATCATTTTCAGAATAAGGCTTCTTGTCTTTTGGTAGGTCTAATGTATTCTCCATCATTTTGTCCCCTCTCCATAAACTGAATTTGTCTCATTATAACCGATTTTGAAAGCGCTTCCAATTGTTTGTTGAACGATTTGTTTTTTTATTATTCGGAGTTACTACTAAGTATGATAAAGTTACCATGATTAATCATACTTAGATCATTGGCACCTATTATTGTCAGAAATTTCTTCATATACACAATTAGCTTTTTGATAATTCTCCAAGTATTTGATAACGTCAAAAACGTGGCAAAGTTATCAAAATAGCTTCCCCACGTTTTAAATTTAATTCTTTTAGCTTTCCTTCCTGTGTTAGAGCTCTTATTTATATTGAGTTTAGCTGCATAGCGAATGGTGTGATCATATTGTTTTTAATATCGGAGTTACTACTAAGTTTCAATAGGTAGCAATTAAGTTAACATAATATTTTTATGATAACGTAATTCAACTTTCTTGAATATCTTTTATCCAATTTTTAACTTTTATAATGGTATTGTCACTTGAAATTATAGAATTATGATCTTCTCCTTGCTCGACAGTAAAGGGGTGATTTGTTATATCTCTCCATAAATCACACATTTTTGAAGAATCTGTTATCTCATCTTCTTCTCCAATCATCATAAACAGTGGTAGCTTGGAATTGTGTAATGATTTAAGATTATTTTCCACTGGAAAACGAGAAAATAATAGTCGAAAACTTAGAGTAAGCTTTCGATCTTGGTGAAAATCGTCAGGGATGGTAGCAATCTTTGCTCTATTTAACAAGCCTATTTTAAAGCGATGAAGTGTGTAAAGGATAATCGATTTGTAAAACTTTACTTCAAACAACTGATCTTCTTCTTGATCTGACTGTTGATTGAATCTATAAACCGGTAATGAAGGATGAAAAAATGGTGATAAGAAAATAATCCCCGTACCTTTGCTACATCCTTTTTCTAAATACCTATATAAATTGCCACACCCCATTGAGTGACCGACCCAATATAGATTGTGGATCCCTCCCTCTCTAAGATATATTTCCAAATCCTCTAAGTCATCGTCGTATTGACCAATGTAATATAGATCTCCCCTTTTTAGTGTCGGATCATAGCCTCGTAATAGTGGAATAATTACATTTACTTCAGTTTTAATTTTTAAGGCAAATTGTTGAATGTGATGCAATTCTGCAGTGATTCCATGTATAAAAACAATTGTAGGTTTCTCTTTACTATTCTCCCCATAAAAATAGTACTGAAGATAGGTTTGGTCCCGAGCTTTAAAGGTATATAGATTTTCCTCATTCATAAGGTAACCCCTCTCACTATGTAACATAGTAAAACTGGATGTAACGTTAAAAAATTACCCTAAATACAACTCTGTAAACTCTTCCGGAAATTAGTAAACCATAATCACATTATGTTAACTAATAACATTAGAAAAATTTAGCTTCTAAATTGTATGAGTAGATTTCCCTCTTCTATATAAACTATATATAACTACATGAAAGGTGGGATAGTTATGGATATGATTGACCCTAAAGAGATAAAATCTGGAGATGAAGTGTTTGTACTCTACAGGAATCCACACACACCTACAGTGATGAATATTAAGCAAGCTGAGATCGTACCTCATCCTCATAACCCTGAACAAAACGCCCTATTTTTACATGAAACTTATCATCTAATTGAAGAAAATGATGCCCTTTTCACTAGCGAAGAGGCTGCCCAAGCCGCTTATGATGAAATTTACGGAGAACAAAGCTGATGATCTTAGTTTAAACCACCTCATAAAAGGAAATGGTTCTATTAGCTTACAGATATGAGGTGATTTAGATGAAGAGGGTTCATATGATTATAGAAGGTCGGGTACAAGGAGTTGGATTTAGGTATTCAGCTCAACAGAAAGCTCATGAATGTGACGTGTATGGTTGGGTGAAGAATAAATCGAATGGTACGGTTGAAATAGATGCCCAGGGTGATGAAGAAAAGATACAATCATTTACTGAAGCCATTAAGCATGGACCTAGCCCATACGCAAAGATATCCGATTTTACAATAGAAGAACTCGCTCCAACTGAAACGTATTCGACGTTTGAAATTCGGTAATAAAAATGCTGCCCACAAGAGGGCAGCATTTTCTTTTTATTTACTTTTCTTCTGCATTGGTCGAACGATTACTTCGTTTACATTCACATAGTTAGGCTGTGATGCCGCATAAACAACAGAACGGGCAATATCATCAGCTTCTAACGTAATACGGTCCCCTCTATCCTTGAACATCTCTAATACTTCTTCATCGGTAATGTGCTCAGGAAGTTCAGTAGAAACGGCACCTGGAGAAATATTGGTTACTCGAACACCCGTTTTTGAAAGCTCTTTCTCCATGCCTTGAGATAAAGCTTTTACAGCGTATTTAGTAGCGCTGTATACCGTACTAGATGGGAACACTTCATGGCCTGCAACTGATGATACGTTAATAATATGGCCACTTTCTTGTTCAAGCATTGTAGGTAAAGAGGCATGGATGCCAAATAAAACCCCTTTAACATTCACATCAATCATTTTTTCCCACTCATCTACTTTATCATTCTTTAAGAAAGAAAGGAGCATTACACCTGCATTATTTACAAAGTAGTCCACTGTCTTAAATTCATCTTTTGTTTCTTTTACTAATCGTTCCATATCTTCTTGCTTGGTTACGTCAGTTTGTACAACTTTAACCTGAATATCATGATTACTCTTTAAGGAATCCGCCAGATTGTGTAAACGGTCTTCACGGCGAGCTGCTAACACAACATTGACACCTTCACTCGCGAAATGTTGAGCTATGGATTCACCTATACCACTACTTGCACCTGTAATTACCGCTGTTTTTCCTTTTAATTCTGTCATGTAAAAGCCCTCCTCTATTGTTGGTTACTTAGTCACCATTCCCTCTCGCACAAAAAATATTCAATCTGATGGATCTATGAGCACATTGGATAAATCTATTGATTGTATATATAGCAGTGTTTAAATATAGAACACGATTGTTGATGACTCTTAATTTGGCAATGGTTCTTTTTCTCGATCATAAGTGGTAGAATGGTAGCTAGTGTGTTTAATTTTATATAGAAAGGGAGTTTCATATATGGAAGACATGAAGCTTCACCCCATTACGCCCCAAAATGATCCTTGGGAAGCTTATATGGATGTAACAGAGCATGGAGAGATGATTCTCTCAAATGTTGAATTTACAACAACTCATCTTTGTAATATGCGGTGTGATCATTGCGCAGTAGGATACACGCTACAAAATAAAGATCCAGATGCCCTACCGTTTGAACTATTAAAAAAGCGTTTGGATGAGATTCCTCATTTGCGCGCACTTAGTATCACCGGAGGGGAACCTGTTTTGTCAAAGAAATCTGTGGAACAGTATGTAGTGCCTCTATTGAAGTATGCACATGAGCGAGGGGCTCGTACTCAAATAAATTCAAATCTAACGCTTCCTTACGAACGATATCAACCGATTATACCTTATCTAGATGTATTACATATCTCACATAACTGGGGAACGGTTGAGGAGTTTATAACAACAGGCTTTGCAAGAATGGAAAGAAAACCTTCTGAGAAATTACGAAAAGAATATTTTGAACGAATGGTTGAAAATTCACAGAGATTGTCCGCTCAAGGGGTAATGGTTTCAGCAGAAACAATGCTAAATAAACGAACTTATCCTTACCTAGAACAAATACATGACCATGTCATCGAGATGGGGTGCCAGCGACACGAAGTACACCCAATGTATCCTGTTGACTTCGCAAGCGGACTAGAAACTCTCAATTTAGAAGAGATGCGGGATGGAATTACGAGATTACTCGATCATCGTAACGAAGACATGTGGATGCTGTTTGGGACGTTGCCATTTTACCCATGTAGTACTTCCTCAGAAGATCTTGCCCTACAGCAACGTTTGTTCAATGAGAAAAATGTTACCGTACGGAATGACCCAGATGGTCGATCTCGATTAAATGTTAATATTTTCAGCGGAGAGATAATCGTTACAGACTTTGCTGACGAACCGCCACTTGGAAATATTCAAACAACCTCTCTCCCGGATGCCTATAATAAATGGAATGAAAGTTCATTAGCCCAAGCTTTAAATTGCCACTGCCCAGCTGCAGCTTGTTTAGGTCCTAATGTACTTGTAAAGAATACTTATTACAAAGATGTTGATTTTAATCAAAGAGAATCTAAAATCAGTCGATCATGAACCAAGACCGCTAAGGAGAAAAACTCTTTAGCGGTCTTATGTTTAAAGGTTAAGTATCTAACCTTCCCTTAATAGTGATGATGGGGTGGGAAGTGCGGGATTACCTCTTCTCCTATCTCTTGAATGACTTCTTCTGCCGGTCTTGTACTATTGGCTAATGATAGCAAAACGTGATTAACTCCGATTTGTTCGTGTTGCTTTAACCACCTAATTAGCGCCTTAGAACCCATACGATAACCTAAGGTAATTTTCTCTGGCTCTTGATCTTTATCTTCAGCAAGGTCAAAAACAATTGGTTGGAAAAAGGGCTTGAATGTTTTTTGATGAAAGTTTTCAACTTGTTCCCTGTATTGGTTTATAAGAGCCTCTTGCTTCTCAATAGATTGAGGGTAGAACATCCATCCATCACCATGCTCAGCCACCCACTCCATACTCTGCTGAGCGTATCCAGTTATAAACATCGGAATGGACCTAGTAGGTTTTGGAACAAGCGTTGCGTTCTCTATTTTCCCAAAATTAGAGTCGAAGTTTACGTAGTCCTTATATAATAAATGTTGAACATAATCATAAGCCTCTCTGAACAGCTTCCCTCTTTCCATAATAGGAATATTCATTGCTTCGAAATCTCGTCTTCGATCTCCAGATGAAAGGCCGAGCATAAAGCGTTCAGGTAATAGATTCTCAATACTGGCCACATCTTTTGCAAATCTTGCAGGGTGACGTAAAGCTAAAACTGATGCCGCTGTCCCGAAGTTGATCAACTGGGTATGAGCACTTAAATAAGTTAAATAAATAAAACTATCCAAAATTTGTCCAGTTGCGGGGTCATGGAAGGTAGGATCCTCTAGCAACACATCTTGAAACCATATGGAAGTAAATCCGAGTTGTTCAGCTAGTTGTACCCGTTCGACTTGATTTTCAAGCGTCGGCATTGCTTTGCCGTGATTTTCAAGTGGCATATTTAATCCGATTGTTAAGTGATTTTCTTTAATCATACGACTATAGCCATAATGGTCTTTCCAATTCATTCTTTAACGTCCTTTCTGGTAGCTCTGTTCACGTTTAATAGCATACTTAAGCGTAAGCATAGGCAGATAAAACCCTCGCTTGAACCGAATAGTAAGGTGTAGGCTAACTAGAAGTATGAAAGAAGAATAAATTTATGACAAAAAATTAGCTTAAGATCATACATAATGCACCATTCTTGGCAGAACACTATTAGGAACGTTATACTATTATGGTGAAAACTTGTGTACCAGCTGTTAGGAGGGTTCCCGTGAAGCAATATAATATTCCTGTAGAAGCAACATTGGATGTAATTGGTGGAAAGTGGAAGGTTGTTATACTTTGTCACCTAATTGATAATGGAACAAAACGAACAAGCGAGTTAAAACGACTGATCCCTGAAATTACTCAAAAAATGTTAACTCAACAATTAAGAGAACTTGAAGATGACGGCATCATAGAAAGAAGAGTCTATAATCAAGTGCCCCCTAAAGTGGAATACTCCTTAACTGACTACGGATGGAGTCTTGAGACAATCTTAACTTCCTTATGCACATGGGGGGAAGACCACATTGCTCAAACAGGTGATGAATTAAAGAAAGAAACAATCGAATCATAAACCTAACTTTAAAAGGGTCCAGTCTATTTTGACTGGACCCTTTTTAGATCACATTGTTTCTTTATAATAGTTAATTATTTACTCCGAAGATATACACGCTCTCCTTTTGCCCAAGTTTCTTCAACAGATAACGAACGTATTTGAAGAGGATCTACTTCTGTAGGAAATGCATCTAATAAGACGAAATCAGCTTGATAACCTTCTTTAATCCTGCCTTTTCTAGATTCTTGGAATTCCAAATAAGACGGTGTTTCTGAAAATGCCTTAAAGCTCTGATGAATTGAGAGCTTCTCTTCAGGCATCCATCCACCCTCAGGTTGATGATTGTCATCAACGCGATTGACTGCAGCAAATACAGAGTCAAGTGGATTAATAGAACCAATTGGAGCATCAGAACTTAGTGTAATCGGAACATTATGCTGAAGCATTTTCTGAAATGCATCACAATATGGGAGCAGTTCTTCTGGACTCCAATTATCCTTCTTATCCCATTCACCCATTAAAAAGGTAGGTTGCGTTTCAATGTATGCTCCCACTTTGCCTAATCGCTTCAACAAGTCTTCTCCTAATGTCTGAGCGTGGATGATCCGATGCCTCAATTGTGATGTATTGGCCTCCTCTTGTTCTAAAGCAATGAGTGCTGATTCCACCCCTCGATCTCCAAGAGCATGCATCGCTACTTGCATTCCTGCTTCTGAGGCTTTACGAATCATACGATTCAATTCTTCTTGTTCGTAAATCAATTGACCCGTTGTTTCTGGAGCATCTGGATAAGGTTGTCTCATTGCCGCGGTGTGAAGACGTTGCGTTCCATCTAGAAAGATTTTAATCGATCCTACTTTGATATGATCTGTTCCTTGACCAGTACGTCGAACGGTGTCTTTGATAAAATCATCAAGATCTTTCTCATCGTATACGTAATGGTGCAAGAATGCTTCAATAGGCAGCTCCCCTTGCTCCTCTACCTCTTCATATGCTTTCCAAAGTGTATCATATGAACCGACAAAGCTTCGGTCATCGGTATGAACAGACGTGATCCCGTTAGAAACCAGATAAGGGATCGCTTCACATAAAGCATTCTTTGTGTCCTCAATAGAACGTTCCCAGAGGTGATAGTTAATAAAGTGTACCATGGTATCCTTAAATCGACCGGTAAGATTACCTTCTTCATCTCTTTCTTTAAATACTTCAGGTTGTTTATAAAAATCCTCTTCCTCTTGAAGTCTTTCTAAAAGCTTATGGCTAATAACACATTCATGCTGGTCATGATGCATAAAGTACATATATTTATCAATTTCAATTTCATTAAGGTCATCTGATGTAAGAAGATCATCAATATCAGAGAACTGAGCATCATCAAATCCTTTTCCGAAGATCCAATTTTTGTCTTCAAGAGATTTATAATGCTGTTCTACTTCTTTTTTCATCTCTTTCCAAGATGTCACTTCTGTAAGATCTAACTCTTTCTTTAATAATCCAAAGCGTAATAAATGCATATGGGAATCAATAAATCCAGCTACTATCGTTTTTCCTTCACCATCTATTGCATCCGGATCTCCATTTAGTCCTTCTTCAATCTTTGTAAATACTCCATTTTCAATATGTAAAGAATACGTTTTTGAATGATCAAAGGACTGATCTGGTGTATAAATACGAACATTTTCTATAATCATGCTATCCCTCCTATTAAGTGATTCCAAAAGTACTCTACCCTTCTTTAAAATCCTAAAACGTAAATGGATATTATGACCTACTTCAACATAGGCATAGAGTAGTATGAGAAGAAAGGAGGAAGCTACATGGCTATTAAATTGATAAAGATTTCTGCCTTATACTTTTTAATCTCAGTAGTATTAGGATTAATCATGTCCATTACTCATGATTACCGTTTCACTCCCGTACATGTACACATGAACTTATTAGGTTGGACCTCATTAACACTAGCAGGTATCTTATATTATCATTTTCCGGCACTAGGGCAATCGCTATCTGGAAAAATTCATTTTTGGCTCCATAACATTGGATTGCCAATTATGATGATTTCCTTATTCTTATTACTTTACCTTGAAAACGATGCTTTTGGAATGGGAGCAGCTATCGGTTCAACGGTAACGGTCTTAGGCATTATAGCTTTTGTTTGGAATATTTGTGTGAACCTGAAAGCTTCTTAAAAAAGGCACAAAAAAAGGACCTCGAAACGAGGTCCTTTTTTTATACTTCTTTAAAATAGTCTTTCTTAAAACCGCCCATACGACCTGTATTATCAATAATGAAGATAAACTCTTCTGTTTCATTCTTAACATCATATATTTTCCCAGGTGTGAGCACGCGGTCTACAATGTACTTTTCTGCATCCGCATGCACGCATTCCACTTTTTTTATGGTTTCTGTTTCGTACCAAGTTTTATGAATCATTTCGACAACTCCTTTATGTACAACTATTCTTATCTTACTATAGATCAATCAATTGATTCAATCTTTTCCTATATGAATACAGGTACCTCTTCTGACAGATAAATCCCTTCAAGGGTAATCGTTGTAGAATAAGCTAAGAGATGAACCCCTTTATCACGAGCATTTTTAAGCGCTTTCGTAAACGAAGGATCAATATGTTCAGCAGGACGCACAGAATGAAGTCCATTCCGTTGGCAAACAAAGAGAATCGTCCCATGCCAATCGTTTTCTTCAATGATAGAAGTTAATTCGGTAACGTGCTTCGTCCCACGTTTAGTAACGGCATCAGGGAAAAACCCTTCCCCCTTGTAACCTAAGGACACACTCTTGACCTCAATTAAATGATGTTGATTTCCTTTAGAAACATAGAAATCCCACCTTGAATGACCTTTAGTAAATTCTCTAGCCTTAAATAGGAACGACTTGAATGGCTCAATCATTTCTTCTTTCAGAGCCTTTTCTATCAGATGATTGGCTAGTGTTGTTTGCAAGGAAATGAGAGCACCATCAACGGGGTCTTGAGCCAATACAGCTGACCAACTTGTTTTGCGGTCTTTCTTATCACTATATTGGACATAGATCGTGGCTTCATCTCGAAGCACTTCTTTCAATCGGCCAGGATCAGGGAGATGCACTTTAACGACTTCTTTTGAATGTCTTAGGCGGCAATGAAGAATAAATCGGTTTGGTCGTTCTACGAATGTAGCTTCGTAAAGTGGCTGATGAAAAGGAATGAACATGAATTTACTACCCCCCAAAAAAAGAATGCCTTGGAGCTTCAACCATCACCCTCAAGTCTCTCATATGCTAGTATACCACTTCTTAGCTTCATAAACTTCCGCTTCTGTCAGCTGGTGACCATTATTCTCCCAATAAAGGTGAACCCTCGCATAAGCCCCTTCTAATAGGTCTTTAAGGTCTTTTGTTTCTTCAGGTTTACATAAAGGGTCATTTGTTCCTGCTCCAATAAAAATGGGTAAATTACTCATGTCCGGAAGTGATACACCTCTACGCGGAACCATAGGATGAAAGAGGATAGCTCCTAATAAAACTTGCTTATAATGAAAGAGTAAACTCCCCGCTATATTAGCACCGTTTGAATAGCCGATCGCTACAACATGTTTACGGTCAAATTCATACTTCTCTGCAGCCCAATCCAGGAAACGATACAACTCATTTGTCCGGTAGACAAGGTCTTCCTCATCAAAAACGCCCTCACGTAGACGTTTGAAAAAACGTGACATCCCATTTTCATTAACCTGCCCTCTAACGGATAACACAGATGCTTTAGGATCGATCATATCAGCTATAGGAAGTAAATCCTCTTCAGTTCCACCTGTCCCATGTAAAAGAAGAAAAACCGGCTTCCCTTGTTCCCCTTGTTTAAATAAATGTTTCATTTTCATATCCCACCCTTTAAGTTTACATAATATAATTATGGTTTTCCATCATGATCTACTAAAATTTTATCTCGATTTCGAGATAATGTCAATAACTACTCATTTTTCTGAAATGAGCAATGCACAATAAATCCCTATTCAAAAACCCTCCCTGATATTAATCAAAGAGGGTTTATAGTTCCTATTAATTAAACAGAAATTGTAAATATCCATAGCCATTTTGTTCTAATTCGTGTTTTGGAATAAACTTCAAGGCTGCAGAGTTAATACAATAGCGCAAGCCACCTTCTTCTTTTGGACCGTCATCAAAAACATGCCCTAGGTGTGAATCACCTGCTCGGCTTCTCACCTCAGTTCGGATCATACCATGAGTAGTATCCATGTTCTCTTCTACAAAGTAGGAATCAATCGGGCGTGTAAAACTTGGCCAACCACAACCAGCATCGTATTTGTCACGGGAGCTGAATAAAGGTTCACCAGAGACAACTTCGACATAAATTCCTTCCTCTTCATGATCATAGTACTCATTTCTAAAAGGAGGTTCAGTTCCATTTTCTTGTGTCACTTTATACTGCATAGGTGAGAGTGTTTCTTTTAGTTGGTTAGGGTCTTTCTCCATCTTCCAATGAGTCTCGATAAAATCTTTACGGCCAGATCCTTGTTTATAACGTTTATAGTGATAAGGCTGTTTTTTATAATAATCTTGGTGCTTTTCCTCAGCTGTATAGAAAGTAGAAGCAGGCAAAATCTCTGTTACAATAGGAGCTTTAAACTTTCCGCTCTCTTGTAATTCATGTTTAGACTTCAACGCTAATTCTTTCTGTCTTTCATTATGATAGAAAATAGCAGTTGAATACGATTCTCCACGGTCTGCAAACTGTCCACCTGCATCAGTTGGATCAATTTGCTGCCAGAACACTTGCAAAAGATGTTCATAAGGGAATATCTCAGGATCAAACGTAATCTGCACAGCTTCTACATGGCCTGTTGTATCCGTAACAACATCCATGTACGTAGGATTTTCCATGTGACCTCCTGTATAACCGGAGACCACTTTATGAATACCTGGACGCTGATCAAATGGTTCTACCATACACCAAAAACAGCCACCCGCAAATGTCGCAATCTCAAGATTGTTGCTCGTCACGATGCATTCCTCCTCTAATCAAAACAAATAGATCGTATCCTATATTGTTTCCTTTAAGAGGTGAAAAATCAAGAAAATTGCTTATTTAGATATACATTCTTGGCTTAGAAGGCCCGTTTCCTTCTGACAACGGTTTTGAAATAGGCTCTTTCTTATTAGAGTTTTTTTGGGAAGTGTGACTAGCTACCGTGCTAGATGGTTCTTTTTTCGTTTTATTCTCTTTATTAAGAGTAACATCAGATTCTTGTTGGTCATCTGATTCTACTGTTTCATCACCATCATCTGGTTCGTTCATAATCTTCATTAACTTAAACATCGTCGGAATGTTACGTACCATCGGCCCATATTCTTGGACCATTGGCATGGCTGATTGAGCCATTTTCAGCACTTGTTGTACATTATTCAACATCCCAGTAGCTCCACCGCCAGTTCCCGCTAATCCTTGAGCTGCTCCGCCTAATGACGGAAGTCCCCCTCCCCCTCCAGAGGAAAAGAGTTTTGAGAGAAGGCCGCCTCCTCCACGCGCTTGGCTAGCGACTTCTTGAACTCCCATATTCGACATACCAGGAAACCCTTGCATGCCTCCAAATCCATTGAACCCCGTAAAATTACGAGGAAGTGGATTTTGAAATCCTTGGGGTCCAAACCTTTGGGGCATTTGTGGTAATCTAGGGCCTTGATTAAACATTCTTCCTGCTTGGGGTATATTACCGGGACCAAATGATCTCATACCTTGATTCATTGGCTCCCCTCCTTTTTATATTCACTACTTCTAATGTACGTAAAGAAGGGATGGAAGGTGTAGGCGAATCTAATAATTTTAGTCGGATCGCCAATCGTTTCTACAATCCTTCAATAAATTCAGAACTAAAAACTCCTCTAATCAATCGTTTAGAATGGTTAGAGGAGTGCATACAGTATTATGATGAATAGGGATCATGTGGAAGTTGCCAATCAATAGGATCGAGGCCTTGTCGTACTAAAAATTCATTTGTTCGAGAGAAATGGTGACTTCCAAAAAAGCCTCTATAGGCAGACAGAGGACTCGGGTGAGGTGCCGTTAAACACAAATGCTTAGTTGTATCGATCATATTCATTTTCTGTTGAGCAGGTTTCCCCCATAATAAAAACACAACCGGGGATTCACGCTGATTAATCGCTTCAATTACAGCGTTCGTAAACTTTTCCCATCCTTTCCCTTTATGAGAGTGAGCTTGACCTTCCCTTACAGTTAATACCGTATTCAATAGAAGGACGCCTTGTTCAGCCCAATGTAGTAAGTGCCCATGATTTGGAGGGGTGATCTCAACATCCTCCTTTAACTCTTTATAAATATTACGGAGAGAGGGAGGGATTGCTACTCCAGGATTAACCGAAAAACTAAATCCGTGAGCTTGATCAACTCCGTGATAAGGATCCTGCCCTAATAGGACGACCTTTGTATCCTTATAGGACGTATAGTGCAAAGCATTAAAGATATCATGCATAGGAGGATGAATCATTTTATTGGCATACTCACTCTTCAAAAATTCCCTTAAATGCTGATAATACTCTTGTCTAAATTGGCTATCTAAAACATCTTTCCAATCGTTTTTTAAAATTTCCATATCCATTCTCCTCGGGCATTATGTAGATAAATAAAAACAGGTACCATAAGGGTACCTGTTTTTGAAGTATAGCATTCAATGTCGGAATCGTTCAATCTGTTGTTAGCTCTCCCGCGATTATGAGAGCAAAACTACCACTTAGAATCAGTCCAAAAACCATAGCCGTCATCATAGGAATCCCTTCTTTCTCCTCATTTATGATTGGTCTACTTTCAGTATAAGCGAAAGAAGTCCCTCTGGAATGAATGACTTATGGCAAATTCATGAAAATTCATAAGGGAAATGCTTTCTATTTCCCGGGCAAGCGCAACATTCTACATGAGTTTTTGTTTCCTGTCATTAATTGACGCTATATAACGAAATTAATCGGTAGACTAATCGTGTTTGACCATTGGCCCAAGTCATTTCGACAATTTTAGCCGTGCCGGTCTGCTCTGAGTCCTCAGTTCGTAAAACCTCTACTAATTCATCTACAGGAAATAAACAATACCGATCGAGATAGAGTTCAAATACGTTTTCTTTTTCCTCTACTCTTTTTTCATCACCAAAAGTAATAATCCTTGTTTCTAATGAAAGAGGCATAGACATCCTCATCCCCTCCATCCCTATCCTTTTTCCTTTATCCTACTTTAGAGTCGGGTGCTTGACAAGTCATTTCTATATGATCCATTGATTATAAGCCTTACCTGCCATATAGAGAGACTCGCCGTCGGCTGACGAGAAGTCATCATAGTTGAATGGGAAATAAATCGAATGCTTAGTCAGAATTTTAGTATTTCGTTCAAACTGCTTGGAATGTTTCATCTCCGAACCTTCTTCAGACATACATTCCATAAGACTCTGTAATGTCTGAAGAGCAGCGGTGATCTCTAGTATTTCTTTAAGGGAAAACTCTTCTAGATCTTTTAACTCAAGGACTCCGAAGTTCTTTAAATCCTCTCTATAAGAACTAGAGAAGAAAAAAGGAAAGAGGGATTCAAAAAAATATGTAACCATTTCTTTTACATACTTATGCTGTTCAGGGGTTGATGCTGTGACAATTCTCATGATTATAAAGGCCTCCTCAACGTACTCACGCTGTCATTTCGTATAATGATAATGGAAATAGATTAATATTAATTCTATCCATTACTATATCACGCGAAATTGTCAGAATTTAAGATGTAAATACTTCCAGTTATTTAATGGAAGATAAATTGGCACGTAGACCCTTTAGGAGAAGGAAGTATTTGTAATTTAGCAGGGATTTCTTGTTTTAACTGAGGTACGTGCGAGATAATACCTAGCATTCGATTTCCTTTTTGGAGATCTTTCAGACAGTCAATCGCCTGTTCTAAGGAAACTTCATCAAGAGTGCCAAAGCCTTCATCAATAAATAAGGTATCCAATTGAACACCCCCTGCATGGGCTTGTACAACATCCGCCATTCCAAGCGCAAGACTTAAGGCAGCTTTAAATCCTTCCCCTCCAGATAATGTTTTGACAGACCGTTTTTGGCCGGTATAGTGGTCAAGCACTTCAAGGTCAAGACCACTCTGCGCCCCGCCTTTTGCTCTTTCCTTGCTACGTTCCAATTGATAACGGTGTTCTGTCATTGCATCAAGCCGAAGATTAGCTTGAAGAATAATTTCATCTAAAAACGCCGAAAGTACATAGCGCTCAAATGACAATTTATAAGAATTATCACCTCTAGCTAATTGTGATAGCTCTCCAATATAATAATATCTTTGTTCACTCTTTAGTTTCTCATCTAGTAAGTCCTGTAATTTACTATGGATCCTCTTCTGTTCCTTAATCTTCAGATGCAATACTTGTTGACTCTCGTTAAGTTGCTGAAGTCTTTTCTCTGAATAGGTTACCTGTTCCTCGTAATAAGAAAGGTCTGGCTCAACTTCGTGATCAAGTTGCTTTTTAAGCGTCTCATAACCTTCTAATAGAGATTTATAGGATGAATGGAAATTCTCTACTTCTTTTTGTTTTTGTTCAACGATGTGAGTGTCCATTTTGGCATGAGTATAATCTTCAACGGAATGAAAGCCCATCTCTATTAAGAACTTCTCAAAGGACTCTGTAGCTGCTTGGACATGATGATCTGTTTCTTGTAAAAAACTTTTTTGCCCTTCTATTTCTGTTTCTAACTTTTGCTTTTGTTCTCTTTCTTTTTGATAAGCTTCCGTAGTTTCCTTTAAAGCTTTTTGCTTCTTCAGATACTCTTCCTCCATATTGGATAGCTCACGTTTGAAACTTTCAATATCAGCAGTCATACCAGACACTTCTTCTTCAATTTGAGCTCGCTTTGTAGATGCCGTTAGCCACTGATCATGTTGTGATGAGAGTTGTTTACGGCTGCTTTCTAGTGTTTCACTCACCTTACTAATCATTTGGCTTACTTCGTCCATTTCTTTACGAGCACCCTCAATTTGTTGAATCTGACGGGAAAGTGACTCCTTCTCCAAACGTAAAGTTTTTTGCTTCTCTTGCCAAAATTGAAACTGTTCTTGCCGAGTATTATTGTCTATAAGGTCCTCTTTTAAATGTTCCACGAGATCATTCGAGAGCTGATCCGTTATTTGGCGCTGAGTTTGTCCATCAGATTTAATTTGAATATATGATTCTTGCTCTTTACTATGCTTTTCTTCGGCTTCTTCTAGCTGTTTACTCGCTCGCTCAAGTTCTTCATCAGAAATGGGTGTCTTATGTGTAGTTGCTTTATCCGGATGCTCTAAGGATCCACAAACTGGACATGCTTCTCCGTTCTTTAAGTGGCTCGCCAATCGAACAGCTTGATTCTGTTGGTTAGTCTGTTCTAATTGTTTCAAATTAGCTTTTGAACGCTCAATATCCTTTTTTGCATCCTCGAGTCGTTTTTTTGATTGGTGATAAGACTGAATCATCGTTTGGATCTTTTTTTCTTCATTTATCAGGTTTTGTAACTGTTCTAGTCGATTTTTGTATTCTTTTTCCTGATTTTCTACTTCATAATACCGCTTCGTTAAACCTTGTGAATCGGCTGTTTCTTTTGAAAGGTTCTGCCACTTCTCATTTAATTCTTTCATTTGTTCTTCTAATTTCTTAACCGAAGCTTCCACTTGCTCTTTCGATTTCTTGAGAGATTTCTCATCTTCTTGCAATGTTTTAAAATGTTCTAGCTTCTCATAATCTTTTTTCTTTTGTTGGATGGTTAAGTTTAATGACTCTAATTCATCCTCTTTAGAAATGGCGGATTCATAGTCTTTTTTGGTTTGTTGGTAGCGTTCATTGAGGCTTTGGAGTGCTTTTTCTTTTTGAAAGAGTTGATCTTGCTGCTTTTTCTTTTCTTCTTTTCTTTGAACAACTTGTTCTTCATAGGGCTTAACCCGACTGGCCTTAATCGCAGCCCCAATTTCTTGCTCGACCTTTTCCATCTCAGGCTTTTGTTTTTCCAGCTGTTTGACTTCTTGCTCTTGTTGAACCAATTTCTGGAAGGATTGTTTTAACTGTTTCTTTTCATAAAAAGTTTCTCGAGCGGATGTTAACGTGTTTCGTTCTTTCTCAATCATCTCTCTATTATGATGATGGTGCCGTTCGTCAGATTCTATATCTTGTTGAAGCTTTGTTAGCACATCAGATGAAGATGATAGAGAATCACGTGTTTCCTCATCCCAATCTAAACGATTGAGTTCTTCTTGTTCCCTTGCCTCTATGGATTCTATTACATTTTTTAACTCTCTTGACTCCTCTTTTAAACGATCAGTCATTTGTTCATAAACGTACGTTTGAAAGATTTTCTGTAAGATCTCTTCTCGTTCTTTACTGTTCTCTGATATCAGGCGTCTAAACTCACCCTGTGGGATCATAATCATCTTTCGAAATTGTTCATAGTCTAAATGAAGCATATTTTCAATAGACTCATTTACTTCTCTGATCTTCGAAGCAAGAAGCTCATGTTCTCCCTCTTTTATTCGATATAATTCAGCTTTCGGGGGTTGCTCGGTAAACCCTTCACCTTTTTCTTTTTTCTTTAATTGCCGAGGGGTTCTCTTCACCTCATACATGTTCTGTTTTAGTTCGAAGCGAAACTGAACTTCCGTCTGCTGGTCCTCTTCTGCAAAATGACTTCTTAATGTATCTTGATCTCGGTCACTACCGCTTGCACGACCGTATAATGCATAAACCATCGCATCAAATATACTCGTCTTTCCGGCACCGGTAGGCCCTGTAATAAGAAACACCGTTTCTTGACCTAATTGGGTGAAATCGACCACCTGCCGATCAGAATATGGCCCAAATGCTTCAATTGTTAGTTGAATCGCTCGCATACTATTGGTTCCTTTCTTGTTCCTGAATTTCGTTAATAATAGTAGAAATGGCTTCTTTTCTCTGATGATCCATCTCACTACCTTTTACTTCTTTATAGAAGGATTCAAACAACTCCATATGAGACATTTGCTTTCTCTCTTGAACATTGGATAATTGATCAGTATGTGCCTTACCAATTAACCCTACGCGTTCTAGACTTAATACATTAGGATATTTCTTCCTGAGCTTCCCCATAGGATCGAGAATTTGACCTTCATCAAGCAGTTTAATATGCAGGTAATCCTCCATACCTTCTTCATGTTCGTCAAGAAGATCATGTAAATACCCTTCTTTCACCCTCATATCTCGTTTAGGAACCAAGGGTTCTTGTCTGATAGAAGAGACACCATCATGGTCTAATTCCACAACTGTTACCCCTTTTTTATGGCGGGCCTCTGAGAAGGAATACTTTAATATAGAACCTGAATAACGAATCGATTCATCTTGAACTCTTTGAGGTTGATGCAGGTGTCCAAGTGCTACATAGGAGAAGTCTCGGAAGAGCTCAGCCTGAATATAAGGGGCACCTCCAAGCATGGACAGTCTTTCCTCAGATTCTGATTCCATCCCACCCGCTAAAAACGCGTGACCCACAAATATATGGCGTTCTTCTTGCTGCTGATCTTCTGTTATATGATCAATAATCGCTTTCATAGCTTGCTGGTGGGTCTCAATTGTATCGTCTTCTAGAACTTTCCTAACATCTGCAGGTTCGACGTAAGGGATTAAATGAAAATTTACTTCGCCATATTCATCTGAAAGGCGAACTGGTGTAAAAGCATCCTCTAATCTTGCTTGCAAATAAAATTGCTGTCGTTTAAAAAGTTGGCTTCCGAAATTTAAACGGTCAGGACTGTCATGGTTTCCCGATATCGCTAATACGGGTATATTTAAATCAAAGATTAACGTAATGAGTGTGCGGTTTAATAAATCAACCGCTTCTTTTGGCGGTACAGCCCGGTCATATAAATCTCCTGCAATAATAACCGCATCTGGTTTCTCATTTTTTACGATCTCTATAAATTGATCAAGAATGTATTCTTGGTCTTCTGTCATATGTAATTGATGGACAAGCTTCCCTAGATGCCAGTCCGCAGTATGAATAATTTTCATAGATGAACCTCCCTTTGCACTATCGTACCAAATTCTATATCACTGAGCTAAATAATCAAGTGTCATCTCAAAGATTATAATGGAAGAGGTAACGTCAACCACTTCCTATTCCATTGTAATACAAATTAATTTCCTTTTCTCCGCATTCGCCCATACATTCTCCGCTATTTCACCATATTGTAATACTATCCATGAAAAAGGGGGGCCTCACATGAGCTGTGGCTATGGAAATAATTTCGTACTAATCGTTGTCTTATTTATTTTGTTAATTATTGTTGGTGCTACATTCCTTTATTAATGCAAAAAACCGCCAAAAGGCGGTTTTTTTATACGTTAAACGTTAAATTGCTTCATTCATTTGATACTCTTCCCACAGTTCATCAAAAACACTTAATGCAGTTGGAAATGGTATATTCCACTCTAAGTAACGGCTTATCTCATCATAAGAATGGGAATGTTTCGGGAAGTTAGCATCTTCAAACATCCAGTCCGCTAACCCACTCTTATCATCAGGTACTAACTTACCGCGAAAAGTCATCATAAAATGGTAAAACGATCGCATTCTCTTCCCCCTTGCTATATCATGCTTTTTACTTTTGTAACATGAAGTCTTGTAAAAAGCAATCTAGAAAGAAAAAAGATACCCTCAAGGTATCCTTTTCTTCTGTTATGATTCTGTTGTGAATTCTTCTGTTTTCCTTGCTTGTTTTCTAGCTACGATACCCGATAGAATGATGGATACCTCATAGAGAACAATGAGTGGAATTGCCACTACAATTTGAAGAATAAAGTCCGGAGGAGAAATCATAGTTCCTATAATAATGAGTACAAAGTACGCGTATTTACGCACCTTTCGCAGTAAACCAGGTTGAACAATTCCAAGACTTGTTAAGAACATCATAATGATTGGAATTTCAAAGAAAATGGCGAAAGGTAATGTGATTCTTAATAAGAATTTAAAATACTTATCTGCTGTAAACATCATAGTGAACATGTTATCCCCTAAAGAAACCAGGAAATTAAATATTAAAGGTTGAATCATGAAATATCCGAAGCATAATCCTCCAATAAAGAGGAGGAAAATAGCCGGGATATAGGCTAGAGACACCTTCTGTTCTTTAGGTGTTAAGGCAGGTTTAATAAACAACCACACTTGTAAGCAGAGAACAGGCAGTGTACCGGCGATAGCAATCACACTTGCTAACGTTAAATAAACCCATAATATATCAAATGGCCCTAAAACGGTCAGGGTGGTGTTCTGATTATCTAACTCCTGCAGTCGCTGCTCGAATCCTAGTTTAAAGAATTGGAAGATCTCTTCTATAAAAATAAAACCGCCAATAAAAAAGAGAATAAAAACACTGATGGTAATAATTAATCGCTTCCGAAGTTCCCCTAAGTGCTCCGTTACATTCATTTCTTTATCTAAATTATTATGTCCGTGTTCCATTGCTGCACCTCCAAATGGGAGCGTCGATTCCATTTTCATGAAAGAAGATGTAAGAGACTTTGCCCCTTACATCTCCTTATACAAACACTTTAAGCATTTTTGTCTTGCTTTTGATCAATCTTCTTGGAATCTTCAGAATCACCACTAGTGAGGTCTGATGTTGCTTTTTTAAATTCACGTAGTGAACTACCAACAGCTTTACCAACCTCAGGAAGTTTAGAAGGTCCAAAAATGACAAGAGCAATCACTAAAATAAGTATAAGACCAGGTACGCCAATTGAGCCTAACATAATCACCACTCCATGTCTTTATTATTGTTGAGTGTTAGGGGATGTTTGATCTTGATTAGAAGAATTTCCTTTAGATTCAATGATCGTCTGATCATCTTCATCATTCGTCAATTCCCGGGCTGATTTCTTAAATTCCTTTAATGTCTGCCCTGTTGCCTTACCAATTTCAGGTAACTTTTTGGGCCCAAAAATGATAAGTGTAATTGCAAGGATCAGGATTAACCCTGGAATACCAATTGTTGATAACATGTCCTCACCGTCCCTTGTCCAAATGGCAGTCATTCTAACTGCGCATTTTTTCTAATTGGATCTATTATTTTAAGTTTCTCACAAACATCCGTACTCTAAACAGATCCATGATAAATTATTTCTAATATCCACGGGAAAAATATGTCTTTCGTCTTCGATTGTAAGCCTTTTTATATGTTTTGTCTATGTTTCATCTATAATTCTAGATAGACGTTCTTCCTTTATGTCCACTAAAGATCTCTTCCTTATAAAAAAACTCATGCAACAACCTGCATGAGTTTCATTCTTACTTTCGGTCATATTGACAGAAGTAATATTCGTATGGATTCTTATCGTCCTGTTTACCTTGCTCTTTTTTCGTAAGTATCCATTCATCTTTATTAAATGGAGGGAAGTAAGTGTCACCAACGAAGTCTTCCTCAATTCGTGTAATATACATCCGATCTGCCTCACCAAGAGTTTGTTCAAAGATGTGACTTCCTCCTATGATGAGGTACTCTTTATCAGGGTTTTGTTTATTCCATTCAAATACTGGATCCAAGCTATGGATTACTTTGCAACCCTCAGCTTTAAAGTCCTCATCTCGTGTCAGAACCACATTTTCTCGATTAGGCAACGGTCCATTCATTGACTCAAATGTTTTCCTACCCATTATTATGGTCTTTCCAGTTGAAACCGATTTAAAAAATTTCAAGTCATTAGGCAATCTCCAAGGTAAATCATTATCTCTTCCTATTAAGCGATTTCGATCCATTGCGACTAAAAATGAGAGCATTTGTTCTTCCTCCTTCTCAGCAACTAGACAGCAACAGGTGCTTTAATACGGGGGTGCGGGTCGTATCCGTCTAGTGTAATATCTTCGATCTCTACATCAAAAATCGATTTCCCTTCTTTTTCAATTTTCAAAGAAGGAAGTGGTCTCATCTCGCGAGAGAGTTGAGTTTTAATCTGCTCAATGTGATTGGTATAAATATGAGCATCCCCAATCGTATGGATAAACTCCCCAACCTCAAGACCGCACTCTTCAGCTATTAAATGAGTAAGTAGGGCGTAGCTTGCAATATTAAAAGGAATGCCTAAGAAAACATCACCACTCCGCTGGTATAGCTGGCAGCTTAACTTCCCATTTACCACATAGAACTGGAATAATATATGACAAGGAGGTAAGGCTGCACGATCTGGCGTGATATCTTCAGGGTTCCATGCAGATACAATTAGTCTTCTTGAATCAGGGGATGTTTTTATATCATGAATGACCTGCTTAATCTGATCTATCGTATGACCTTGAGAGGACTCCCAGTTACGCCATTGCTTACCATACACATTCCCAAGATCTCCGTATGTATCAGCAAAGGTACCATCTTCTAAAATGCGTTCTTTGAAACGATTCATTTGCTCTTTGTACTGTTCATGGAAGTCATCGTCCTGTTGACTTCGCAGACCAAAATTCGTCATATCAGGTCCTGTGTAGTCATCACTTTCTACCCACTGTTTAAATGGCCATTCGTTCCAAATGTTATTGTTATGCTTGAGGAGATAACGAATATTCGTGTCTCCTTTTAAGAACCATAAAAGTTCGCTTTTAATAAGACGAAAAGGAACTTGCTTTGTCGTCAAGAGCGGAAACCCTTTTGATAGATCAAAGCGCATCTGATAACCGAAAGTGGACAGGGTCCCTGTACCGGTACGGTCACCTTTATGAGCCCCATGTTCTAAAATATATCGACACATATCTAAGTATGCTTTTTCATTTGTTTCCAAAACTGACACCTCGTTCTCTCTAAAACTATTCCGAGACATTATATCATATATCCTCAATTTTATTAGCCTCAAAACAAAATTCAAATTCGCTAAAAGGAACCATCTTTTTTTAATTTTTACATTCCCATTCTTCGTAGAATTGGTCTAAGTAACATTTTAAAAAATCATGCCTTTGTTGACCGATCTTTCTAGCAGAGTCAGTATTCAGGAGGCTTTGTAACGTTAAAAGCTTCTCATAAAAATGCTGAATTGTTGTTTTTTCTGATGTTTCATTATGTATAGCTTGTCCCTTTGCCCCTCCATATGCAAACGCGCGCGCAACTCCTATCGCTCCCATTGCATCTAACCGGTCTGCATCCTGAACAATTCTTCCCTCTAGTGAGGTTGGAACTTGGTGACCTGTTTTAAATGAAACGTTCTCCATCGCTATAAAAATTTGATCTTGAACCTCTGAGGAAACGTACATTGATCGAAGTAAATCAATTATAACCTGTCTTTCTCGATCAGGGTCATCTGTCAGCTTCGGATCCATAACGTCATGTAACCAACCTGCTATCTCACATACAACCGGGTCTGCGCCTTCCTGTAAAGCTAATCTCTTTCCTGTTATAGCAACCCGCTTCATATGATAATAATCATGTCCTGTAGCGTCATGTGTAAAACGATTATAAATAAATGATGATAATTGCTCCAAAGTGTTCTTCTTCATAAGCCCCCCTAATCCTGGAATAAATCCATTTGTCTCGGATTTAAATTGTCATAATTGACCTCGCACAGATCTATAAATTGTTTAGCATTATCAGCAGCGTCTCCACCGGAATTGTTATTAAACAGAACCGTTACGTGTTCACACTGTTCTAACAATGTTTTCACATTTCTCTTCCATTCGCTCAACTCTTCTTCGTTATATCTGTATAAGAAACGAACTTCTCTCCAATCTTCTCGGCCATTTTTATTCCAGCCATGTACATTTCGACCATGTAATCGAACAAGTGTCTCCTCAGAATGTGTGGCTCTAAGAACAGTAGGAGCAGAACCTTCTCCAGCTTGAGGTTCATCCACTACACCATGAATCCAATTATTTTCATCCATAAACGATAGTGTCTGTTCTCTATAAGAACTAGAGTACCACGTCTGGTTTCTAAATTCTAAAGCAACTGGTAAATCTCCCATGAGCTCACGAATAACACGGAGTTTCTGAACATTTTCTTTCGACACAGAAAACCATGGTGGAAATTGAAACAATACAAACCTTAGTTTCCCGGCATCTACTAACGGTTGAATGGAATCTTTATACGCGATAAACATATCACGTACTTCTTCTGACGATAGTTTCTCTTTATGATGCCCTGTCATTTTATTATAGGCTTTTACAACAAATGAGAAACCATCAGGAGTTTCCTTAACCCATTTCTCGTAATTACGTCTAGGTTGAATAGCATAAAACGCACTATCAATTTCCACTACAGGAAAATGCGAAGCATAGGCAGATAATTTCTCATGATTTTTCGTACCTGTAGGATAAAGTTGATCATGGTCTCCCCAACCCGTAACGCCAATCGAAACATTCATCATTCCCCTCACTCCTATTCTATTTTCATTTTACGAAGGGCTCTTTAAGCTGTAAAGGAAAAGAGATTGCCCCGTATAGGGACAATCTCAGGAAGTTGTTCTATTATGGGTATTAAAATAACCCTTTTGCTTTTCCAGACGCATCAACATCCATCTTTAGAGCGGCCGGTTCTTTAGGTAAACCAGGCATCGTCATAACATCTCCTGTTAGAGCCACTATAAAGCCCGCTCCAATAGAAGGACTGAATTCCCTGATGGTAATGGTAAAGTCAGATGGCCGACCAAGTAATGCAGGGTCATCAGAAAGAGAATACTGCGTTTTAGCCATACAGATCGGTAGGTTCCCCCAACCCAACTGATCATACAATTTCATTTGTTTCTTCGCCTGGTTGGAAAACTCGACATCTTTAGCCCCGTAAACAGTCCGGGCAATTTTCCTCACCTTCTCATCAATCGGATCTTCAAGTTCATACGTATAAGTGAAGGAACGAGCCTCCTTATCAACAGTATCCATGACAGCCCGAGCAAGATCGAGACCACCTGTGCCACCTTTAGCATGAACTTCAGTAAGAGCTACCCGAACGTTCTGCTCTTCACACCACTTCTCTACAAAATTTAATTCTTCTTCTGTATCAGTTGGAAAACGATTAATGGCGACCACAAAAGGAAGACCAAAGGATTCAATCGTTTCCATATGTTTTTTTAAATTAGACATTCCCTCTTGTAGTGCGTTAACATTCTCTTCTCCTAATCCCTCTTTTGGAACACCACCATGCATTTTCAAAGCTCGAACAGTAGCGACTATAACGACCGCATCCGGCGTGAAGTCCCCAGCTCGTGTTTTGATATTAAGGAACTTCTCTGCTCCCAAATCAGCACCAAAACCGGCTTCTGTGATAACGTATTCACCTAGTTTAGAAGCAATTGTAGTAGCCATAACACTATTACAACCGTGGGCAATGTTTGCAAAAGGTCCCCCATGGACAATAGCAGGCGTATTCTCGATAGTTTGCACAAGATTTGGTTTAATGGCTTCTTTAAGAAGTAGCGTTAATGCTCCTTCCATTCCTAGCTGTTGTACCGTAACAGGCTTGTCTTCATAGGTGTAACCAAATACAATTCGAGCCAAACGGTTCTTCAAATCTTCCAAATCAGAAGCAAGACATAAAATAGCCATGATTTCTGAAGCTACACTAATATTGAATCCATCTTCCCTCGGAACTCCTTTTAAAGGCCCTCCTAAACCGACAACAACTTCCCGTAATGCTCGATCATTTAGGTCAAGAACTCTCTTCCAACCAATCTTTCTAGGATCGATGTTCAATTCGTTCCCTCGGTGAATATGATTATCGATAAAGGCTGACAGCGCATTGTTAGCACTCGTAATTGCGTGAATGTCTCCCGTAAAGTGTAAATTAATATCTTCCATCGGCAATACTTGGGAGTAGCCGCCACCTGCTGCCCCTCCCTTTAAACCCATTGTCGGCCCAAGAGATGGCTCTCTTAGTGCAATAACAGTCCTTTTGTTTAACTGATTCATTGCTTGACCTAGTCCCACAGTAACAGTCGATTTACCTTCCCCGGCGGGTGTAGGGTTTATCGCTGTCACAAGGACTACCTTTCCATCTTTTCGATCGGATAATTTATGTAATAGAGATTCTGATAACTTGGCTTTATATCGACCATATGGCTCCCAGTCTTCGTAATCCAGATCTAATTGATTTGTGATGTCTTCGATTGGTTTCATAGTAGCTTCTTGCGCAATTTCTATATCTTTTTTCATTATAATACTCCTTTCGTAAATACTTTTATAGTTTAGATGAAATGGTACTAAAAATGCAAAGAACGGGTATTCTAATAAAGGAAAGCATTCAATTAGTTGGTAAACGAATTGAGAAAATACAATTTGTTTTAAAAATTCTTATTACTCCTTGACTTCCTTTATAAATATAAGCTATATTAGACCTAAGCAAAGAAGATGTGGAATCATGAAAGACGAGGTAACTTCAATAGAAGTGGTCGGGATTTGATGATCCTACATTTCTACTGGAGTTACCCTTTTTTATGTATTTCTTACATCAACTTTGTATTATCACGTCTCACGTTTAAACGTGAATGTTTTAGGAGGATTTTACAATGCAAAACGGTACAGTAAAATGGTTTAACGCAGAAAAAGGTTATGGTTTCATCCAAGTAGAAGGTGGAAACGATGTATTCGTACACTTCTCTGCAATCCAAGAAGAAGGTTTCAAAACACTTGAAGAAGGTCAAAGCGTTTCTTTCGAAATCGTAGAAGGCGACCGTGGCCCTCAAGCTGCTAACGTTGTAAAAAACTAAATTAACCAAAAACGCATGAAATATAGCGACAACTCATACGAGTTGTCGCTTTTTTATGGGTAAAAATCCAAAAGGCGCAGACCATAACTGGTAATGGATACACCTTCCTATATTGAAAAACGGTTCTACAACCCGTATAATTGTTTACCGTTGTGCATAGCGCAGTTCGAAACTTCCTGCGAGATCAAAACTAGAAAGGATTGAAGATATGAACGAATTATTATGGATTGTTTTTGCTATCATTAATTTTTCCATGCTTACACTGATCTATAAGGGATTCGGTAAACAAGGCCTATTTGTTTGGATTGGAATGGCTACTGTTGTAGCAAACATTCAGGTTACAAAAACAATAGAAATGTTTGGTTTGACCGCTACCTTAGGTAATATTATTTATGGGACAGTTTTCTTAGCTACAGATATATTAAATGAGAAGTATGGAAAAGAGGAAGCGAAAAAAGCAGTATGGTTAGGTTTTTTCACGCTTATTAGTATGACGGTTATGATGCAAATAGCGGTCAAGTGGTTTACTCCAGTTGGAGGCGAGGTTCAGGCAGCTTTAGAAACCATCTTTGGTTTATTACCACGGGTGGCCGCAGGGAGTCTGGTCGCATACATTGTCAGTCAATATATTGACGTTTTCATTTATTCTAAATTAAAAAGTATGTTCTCAGACGACCGTTTTCTTTGGGTACGAAATAATGGTAGTACGATGATCAGCCAACTACTTGATTCATTAGTATTTACCTTAATTGCTTTCTTAGGAGAGGTACCGACTAATATTTGGGTTGAGATCTTTACTACCACCTATGTCATTAAATTTGTAGTCGCTATGCTCGATACGCCTTTTCTTTATATCGCAAAGCGATTTCATAAATAGTCATTCTGAAATGGAGGGACTTTTATGCTTGAAGTATACGTGGACGGGGCTTCAAAAGGAGATCCTGGACCAAGCGGTGTAGGTATCTTCATTAAAAATGGTAAAGATCATTACGCTTACTCACTTCCGATTGGCTTAACCTCTAATCATGAAGCAGAATTCACAGCGCTCATTAAAGCTTTAGAAATATGCCTTAAACAGTTTCCTGAAGAGATAATTAGTGTCCGTTCTGATTCAAAGCTTGTGGTTGATTGCATTGAGCACTCTAAAACAAAGCAAGAGCGTTTCTTGCCACTATTACGTGAAGCTGAACAGCTTGGAAGTCAATTTCCTTTATTCTTTATAAAATGGATTCCTGAGAAACAGAATAAGCGAGCGGATGAGCTTGCACGTGCCGCTATACACGAAAACTAAAACCCCGCACTCCTATCTGCTGATAGAGTGCGGGGTTTTCCTTTTATTCAAGCCTTTTTGTTCTATTAGCTTCCAAGCTTCTCGCTTTGATCGAGGATGGTTTTCATGTAAAAACTCCAAAACTCCGATAAAAAAACTTCCATCAAATTTCATTTGAAACTGAATGGTAACCGTTAAAGCAAAGATGACGAGCCAATCTTCAGAGTTTGTATAATTTTTGCCGAAATATATAAAGTGAATATCTTGATCTGATAATCGAAAACCTTTTGACCAAAGATCTTCTATAAAATACCCAAGCGATTTCGATAGCGGCATGTACTACATCCTTTATGTATATTCTAATTAACAGGCCTCAATTGGATTATTACTATTTGTTATCCAATCACTCCAACTTCCTACGTAAAGGTGAACATCTTGAAATCCAGCTTCATACAAAGCTAATACGTTTGGTACAGCAGTTACACCAGAACCACAGTAAACGATCCATTTCTCAGGGTCTCCAAATTGAGAGAAATGAGCAATCAATTCGTCTTTAGATTTCCACTTTCCATTTGGTTTCATAATATTGGTCCATTCTGAATTGAGGGCAGACGGGATGTGTCCTGCTTTCTTATCTATTGGTTCTTCAATCCCCGCATAGCGTGCATAGCTCCTGGAGTCCAAGATAATGGTGTTAGGTTCATGCATATGCTTCGTTACATACTCCTGATCAGCTATCATATCTCTTTGAACGTTTCTTTCAAAGGACGACACTGGATAATTTGGCACTTCTCTGGATACTTCCATTCCAGTTTCTAACCAGGCATTCCAACCCCCGTTTAATACATACGAATGCTTATGACCCATGTATTTCATCATCCAGATGAATCGTGACGCCATGGCGTGGTTTTGGTCATCATAAGCCACAATTATATCGTTCTGCTTAAGTCCTGCGTTTTGAATAACAGTTTGAAAGTCAATTAAACTCGGTAAGGGATGTCGCCCCCCTGTGTCTTGAATGGGACTACTCAAATCTTTTTCAAGATCCATATAAATAGCACTAGGAATATGACTATGCTCATATTCTTGCTTCCCCTTTTGTGGGTGCTGGAGGTGAAAACGACAGTCCACAAAACGTATGGAAGCAGATTGTTCCTTTACCCAATGGATAGAACAAATACTATTCAATTATCTCCCTCCTTTTATCTTGTTCAATATGTATAGTATACAAATTATTATAACACTTGAAAACGATGTGATCTAAATATCATCACTAGCTCAACATATAGCTGCCTCAACTTTTCCTTATGAATAATTGGAGACAATAAAAAAGCCAGGCACTTTACCTGGCTGATAGTATATCTTCGTATTTTCTTTGTTTTGCTTCAGCAGAACGTAATGTATGTTTTCCTTTAATTAAATCAACTAAGTATAACGCTTTTTCATCACGAAGTTTGGCCAGAATGCCAACCATTAGTATTGAATAAATCACTACAATCCCCATTATTAGAAAAACCATCTTAGCCCCTCACTTCCAGTGATAATGATTTTCATTTCTAAATAGATTATAGCAATCTTTAGAAAAGTTTTCAATGAGAATGAGAAATATTTTCAATCATTCTGAAAGTTTGGTGAGAGCCCTTTCTTCGTGAGGAATCCGAATTTTCATTAAACCTAAATGGAGCAACGGGAATAAAACCGCAGACATATAGGCGTTAAAAAGGAGCGGAATAATGATAAATTCCAAACCAACTACTACGTAATTTGGATGCTTCATCCATTTGTAGGGACCTCTTGCTACTAACTGTGACCCAGGTAAAATAATAATCTTTGTGTTCCAGAACCTACCAAGGGATGTTAAACACCAGATTCGTAATCCCTGCGTTACAAAAAACGCCCCCAACAAAAACCCTTTCCAATCAGATAATACTAAATCCTTACCATACGCTTCTAATCCAACTGATACAAAAAATAAAACATGTACAGCCACAATCCATTTGTAATGATCACTAGCGACTTCTACTGCACCATTTCGCAACATCCACTTTTCATTCCGCTTCGCAACAGCAACCTCAATAAGTCGTTGTGCAATGATAAATACGAATAATACGACAAACCATCCGCTCATTTTAACCACTCCAAACTGACTAATTCTGAGCTAAACCCAGGCCCTAATGCAGCCAGAATACTAGCTGTACCTTCTTTTGGAAATTCTTCCATCCAACGCTTCAGCACATGAATGACGGTCGCAGAAGACATATTTCCATGCTGCTTTAAGACTTCATATGAGTGACTGAACTTTTTCTCTGAGCTATTTAAAACTTCCTGATACGCTTGCAATACTTTTTGTCCACCTGGATGAGCAACAAAGAAGGAGAGATCACTTTCTTTCTTATGGATTGTACTTAAAAACTGTTCAACATGGCCTTTCCAAAAAGTTTCAACTAGAACTGGGATGCTTTTAGCAAATACGACTTGAAAGCCATCTTCGTTGACGTTCCATCCCATTACATCCAAAGCGTGCTTTTTTAATTTAGAACTTGATTGATTCATTTGAGGCGCTGTAGAGATTCGATTAGACGCATAAGGTGATTTTTCACCAACGACTAATGCAGCAGCGATACCATCTCCAAATAGCGCAGTACCTATGAAATTACTTTTTCTTCGATCATTCTTTTGAAAAGTCAAACCACATAATTCCACACAGACCACTAAAATATTGGATTCTGGATAGAGGTGGGCAAAATCCATAGCTCGCGCAAGTCCTGCCCCTCCCCCAGCACAACCTAACCCCCATAAAGGAACTCGCTTTACATCTTCTCTAAATTCACGCTCATTCATTATACGAGCATCAATGGTTGGTGTGGCAACCCCGGTACTTGATACGTAAATGATATAGTCAATTGCTTCATAGGGGACTGGCTCTTGTAAAAAAGTTTTATTTTTTAAGCAATCATCAATAGCTTCTAGGGAATAAGACAATGCTTTCTCCTCATACAGTTCATTTCGCTCTTGGAAAGTATGTGGTTGTCCAAACCATTCTTTAGGGACTACAAATTGTCTCTTATCAACCGCAGCGTTTTCAAATACAGGTAAAAGTCTGGTAATCTCCCGTTCAGAACGTGGAAAAACTTCTTTCACAAAGGACTGTATATCTCGTTGTGCAATTTCATATTCCGGAATGCTAACACCCACCGATGTGATCCATGCCATATTATCCCTCTTCCATTTTTCTTTTAGCATGCCTCCTGCTCGTATATTTACTCGCTTTTTATGTGGCTTTTCCTTCTTAATTAAACTTTGCTTAATGATCAAATGAAGGTGGATATTTCATAGACAAAAAAGCGCTAAGAGATACATCTCTTAGCGCTTCACATTATCATTTAAAACCCGTAAATGCTCATACCTCCGTCTACAAACAGGGTTTGACCAGTCATATAGTTACTTCCTTCTGAAGCTAAAAACACGGCAGCTCCTGCGAGTTCTTTTAACTCACCAATCCTTCTCATTGGAGTACGCTCTTTAATTTCTTTAACATATTGTTCATCTTCGAGAAGCTTCTCCGTTAGTGCTGTCGGGAAATACCAAGGGCCAATGGCATTAACATGGATGTTGTGCTTCCCCCACTCTAATGATAGTGTCTTAGTCATTTGAATCAAGGCAGCCTTTGTCATCCCATAAACCACCCCAGTACGGAGCGCTACATGGCCTGCAACAGAGGATACATTTACAATTTTACCTTCTCCTCTTTCTTTCATTTGCTCTCCTGCGAACTGTGCAAGGAAAAAAGCGCTCTTCATGTTGGTCTGGATGATTTGGTCCCATTCTGATTCTGTAACCGCGAAAGCTTCACTCCGGATGTTCACCCCTGCATTATTGACCCAGATATGAATGTCTTGATAGGGAGTAGTTTCTTTCACTTGTTTAATAATGTCCTTATAATCCTGCACATTCCCTATAATTGGATAGGCCTTCCTGCCCAATTGTTCAATTTCGCGACAAACTCTATGTACATCTTCTTCTGTTCTAGAAATGACAATAAGATCTGCACCCGCTTCAGCATAGGCAATCGCGATCGCATACCCGATTCCTTTTGTTGCTCCTGTTACGGCTGCAAGCTTACCTTCAAGATGGAAATTTGGCAAAAACATAAATCCTCTCCCTTTCTTAAATAACTGCACATTAGTATAACATTTCCAAAAGTAGATACGCCATTTTCCACTACCATCGTAGTGGAAAAGGAAAGTTCATTTTAAAATACGAATCACCATTTAGCCTTATAAACATGATCATCTAGTCATTTTGTCACTGATTGTTCATGAAATCGCTGCCATACAATTGACAAACTTAGCCAAACTTGCTGATATAAGTGGTTTTTTTAAGAGTTTTGAACTATTTGTGAAATGCCCCGCTCCCTTGTTTCTAAATGAAAAAAATACAGTATGATAAAACTGTAAAAGTAATCAGGAGGAAATTGGAAGGAGTGAATGAGAAATGGCCAAAACTCAATTGAACAACCCAAATACACAAACGAAAACACAAACTGAGGAATCCGATCTAAAAGGTACTTTTATCGCAGTCTTATTTGTAGGTGCGTTCTTAGTTGTTACTTGGTTTAGTGTTTGGGGGATCTTCGTCAACCGGTAAGGCTACATTAACTAGTTTAAGGGGGGAAACAAAATGCATTTACACAAATACGAAAAGATGTGGATGTTGATTGGAGGAGGAGCATTATTAATCTTTTTAATTATGTTAGGAGTAGGAGCTTTTTATCAAGGTACAAAGCCTCCTAGTTGTTTAACAACCATTGATCCTCAAAATGTAGAAGCTCACGACTCATTTAAAACAGAAAATTTAGGTTTACAAAAGCTAGATGATCACCAATACGTGGTAAACGTAATTGCTTCAGCCTTTAATTATGATTTTGGAACAGACGAAGAAGGAAACGTCGTCCGTACGATTCGCATCCCAACTGGATCCGAAGTTATGTTCCAAGGCACAAGTAAGGATGTCGTTCACGGGTTTGAACTAGCTGGAACAAATGCAAACATGATGCTAGAACCTGGTTATATCAATACAGTAGAAACCACCTTTAACAAACCAGGTACTTATACATTCGTATGTAATGAATATTGTGGAACCGGTCATCATTATATGACCGCTACTGTGGAGGTGTATGACGAATGATCGCAAATCAATTAACAAAAAAAGATTCAAAACTTTCCATGGCTCATATGTGGGTCGCTTTTATTTCTCTTCTAATCGGGGGCTTGATGGGTTTATTACAAACCTTAGTCAGAACCGGAAAGTTCACTTTACCCTTCGGAATTGATTATTACCAAATCCTTACTGTACACGGAGTTATTTTAGCTCTTGTTTTAACCACATTCTTTATTATAGGTTTCCAATTTTCTTTAATGAGCAAAACAGTCGGTATGAGTAATAAAGAAAGAGCTTGGGCTTGGATTGCCTTCTGGGTCATGGTCGTCGGAACAATTGCAGCTGCTACAATGATCCTTCTGGGTAAGGCGAGTGTCTTATATACATTTTATGCTCCGCTTGCAGCACACCCTATCTTTTATATTGGACTCACTCTTGTAATAGTAGGTACTTGGATTGCTTGTTTTGTTAACTTTCATCAACTGTATGCTTGGAAAAAAGCAAATAAAGGAGCAAAATCTCCTCTATTGGCCTTTATGGTCGTAATTAATATGTTAATCTGGTTCATCAGTACCATCGGGGTTGCAGCAACTGTTCTTATTCAGTTTATCCCATGGTCACTAGGTATTGTAGATGACATAAATATCCTATTAAGTCGTACATTGTTTTGGTATTTCGGTCACCCATTAGTTTACTTCTGGTTATTACCAGCATATATGGCCTGGTACGGCATCATCCCTAAAATTATCGGTGGGAAAATTTTTAGTGACGGTTTAGCTCGATTAGCATTCATCTTATTCTTGTTGTTCTCAATTCCTGTAGGATTTCACCACCAATTACTAGAACCTGGTATTGATCCTTTTTGGAAATATATACAAGTAGTGTTGACATTCGCTGTCGCTATCCCTTCTTTACTTACTGCTTTTAGTATGTTTGCTACGTTTGAAACAGCAGGTAGAGCCAAAGGATTCACAACGCTTTTTGGTTGGTTTAAAGCACTCCCTTGGAAAGATGTTCGCTTCTTTGCTCCAATGATTGGAATGATCGCTTTTATCCCAGCTGGAGCTGGCGGACTAGTCAATGCTTCGAATCAATTAAACCTTGTTGTGCACAATACGATTTGGGTCACCGGTCATTTTCATTTAACCTTAGCCACCACGGTTATCCTTACATTCTTCGGTATTTCATACTGGCTCGTTCCTGTGCTCACAGGAAGAACATTAGATGAAAAAACGAACCGGTTGGGTATTATTCAAACCATTGTTTGGGCAGTGGGAATGTTTTTCATGTCTGGTTCTATGCATATTGCAGGTTTGCTTGGAGCACCTCGCCGCTCCGCTTTCTCTGAGTATAACGGTAGTGAGCAGGTTACAGAATGGATAGGTTATCAATACGGTCAAGCGATCGGAGGCACTATTCTGTTTATCGGAATCATCATTATGATTTACACCTTTATTTACATGACATTCTTCGCTCCTAAAGGTGTAGAAGAATTCCCTATTGCCGAAACAGCTGAAGGTGCTGAACCTACTCCTATGATTTTCGAGAACTGGCGTTTATGGATCGGAATAGCAGTCGTACTGATTGCTTTTGCTTATACAATTCCTTTCATTGATATCATCCAGAACTCACCGCCAGGATCACCAACCTTTAAAGGATTAATCGGAAATTCCTAATTAAAAAACGGAGGCCCATCACAGGCCTCCGTTTTTTATTAGGCGTGAGTGGTTCATTATTTTCCCCAGTCACACTAGATTATTTAAAATGTTTATCAACCCTAAACCACACGTAACTTTATTAAAAGCTAGATATTAGAAATTATAAACTTTACTATATTTATCAGACAGATGCTGAACTAAATGATCAGCGTTTAACTTTTCACCCGTTACATCTTCTAGAATCTCTAATGGTTTTTTCATTTTACCGTACTGATGAATATTTTCAGTAAGCCAATTCTTAATAACCGTAAAGTCACCTTTTTGAATCGAGCCCTCTACATCAATTTCATCCTTCATTGTGTTATGGAACTGAGCTGCGTACATATAACCTAAAGCATATGAAGGGAAGTAACCAAACATGCCCCCTGCCCAATGAACATCTTGAAGTACCCCAACTTTATTACTTGTTGGTCGAACACCTAGGTATTCTTCCATCTTGTCATTCCAGAGTTCAGGAAGATCAGAAACTTCAATCTCCCCACTAATTAAAGCTTTCTCAAGTTCATAACGAATCATAATATGAAGACAATATGTTAGTTCATCCGCTTCAATCCGTATAAATGAAGCCTTAACCTCGTTCACTGCGGCAAAGAAATCTTCAAAGTTAACATTTTTAAAAGATTCCGGTGCATATTCAAGGAATAAGTCATAATGATTTTCCCAAAAAGCTTTCGTTCTTGAGACAAAGTTCTCCCAGAATAAAGATTGAGACTCATGGATCCCCATAGATGTACCACCCTGAAGCGCTGTGTAGGCCAGTTCAGAACTTATATTTTGTTCATACAAAGCATGACCACCTTCATGGATGGTACCAAATACAGCTGTACGGAAATCTTTTTCGTCATATTTCGTCGTAACGCGAACATCTCCCTGATTAAGGCCTGTAGCAAATGGGTGTACCGTCTCATCAAGGCGCCCTGCATCAAAATCATATCCCATACGCTTTAATATTTCTAGACTGAAAGCCTGCTGCTTTTCCTTTGGAAAATGACCTTGTAATACAGAGGCATCCACTTCTACACTTGATTGCTGGACCTTTTGAAGTAAATCAGTTAACGATTTTCGAACAGCTGGAAATACTTCATCAAGAACATCAACGGTAACTCCAGGTTCAAAATTGTCTAACAGTGCATTGTAAATATGTTTTTCATAGCCCCAATACTCAGCAAATCGCTTGTTAAATTCAACAATTTTTTCTAAATATGGCTTAAACATCTCGAAATCATTTTTGTCTTTAGCTTCTTCCCAGACTGATTCAGCTTTCGATTGCAAAGCTACATATTCCTTATATTCGTCGGTTGGGATCTTTCTTGCTTGATTGTAGTTCTTCTCACATTCTTCTACTGACTTTTGTACAATATCATTTGCCGTTTGGCCTTTTAAAGAATCGATATACTCTTTCATTTTATCTGAGGTTTGCATTTCATGGATTTTTGATGAGAGAGTGGCGATGACCTCTGATCGTCCTTCTACACCCTTCTTCGGTGCGTATGTACGTAAATCCCACCCCATCAGTCCTATTGCTTCACCTAATTGGGCAATTTCTTTAACATAGTCCATAAATTGTTGCTCAGTTGGTTGTAATTCTGTTTGTACTGTGCTCATTTCCTTCCTCCTCTTCCCCGTTTCCTAAACGTAGATCTCCTACAATTATACTAATAATTCAGTAAACTTCAACAAATACGCTCCTCTACTAAAAAAAGCCAGGCTTGCTTTTTTAAGCGTAGCCTGACATAAATATACTTATCTTTCTTTCTTTCCGAAGTACTGATAATAATCAATTTTAATGTAACCGTTATACAACTTACGTCTCTTTGTGGCAGGAAGACCATATAGTTTCTCGAATTTCTCATTTGATGTGATGACATAAACACTCCAAGAAGGATGATCACGCATAATCACACCGAAGTCTTTGTACATCTGTTCCACTTCTTCTTTGTCCCCTAATCGCTCTCCATAAGGAGGGTTCCCAACAACGTACCCATTCTTTTCTTTTGGTTTGAAATCTTTTACCTGCATTTGTTTCCACGAAATTAAATCACCAAGACCTGCTTCAATAGCATTCGCTTTAGCCGTTTCAATCATTCGTCCATCAACGTCTAAACCGGTAATGTTTAACTCTTGATCATAATTGGCTGCTTCTTCTGCTTCATTAAACGCTTTTTCCCAAAGACTATAGGGGATAAAATCCCAAGATTCCGAGGCAAATTCTCTGTTAAAACCTGGTGCGATGTTTTGACCGATTAATGCTGCTTCAATTGGAATGGTTCCTGAGCCACAGAATGGATCGACAAAAGGCTCATTTGGATGCCAATTCGTTAATTGAACTAATGCAGCAGCCATAGTTTCTTTCAGTGGAGCTTCACCCTGTCCGGTTCTGTAACCCCGTTTATGCAGACCTGCTCCACTTGTATCCAACGTAAGAAGAGCCTGATCTTTATGAATGGCAATCTCGACTTTATGCTCAGGTCCGGATTCCTCAATGCGGGAAGCAAGACCATACATTTTCCTCATTCTCTCAACGATCGCTTTCTTCACTATTGACTGACAATCTCTTACTGAGTATAAGGTTGATTTGACTGATTTACCAATCACTGGTACAGATCCATCTTCTGGAATGTAATCTTCCCATGGAAGAGCTTTCGTTTGTTCAAATAAATTATCGAATGTTTTCGCTTCAAATTCTCCAATTACTAATTTCACACGATCTGCACTGCGTAACCATAGGTTACTTCTTGGTATAGCAGCTACATCCGCTTCGTAACGAACACGGCCGTTTTCTACTGTAACATCTTCATAGCCTAGCGCCTTTACTTCTTTAGCAACAATGGACTCTAGTCCCATCGCAGTAGTGGCGATCAGCGTTATTTTTTTGGGTTTCGGCATGCGTAAGCACTCCTTTATCGTAATAAAAAAACCCTTTCTAAGCTCGAGCTTTAGAAAGGGTTTTGTGATAAACATGAATGACCTGATGAATGCTTTGTAAGCCATGTTCTGTACCTTTGTACTACAATCGGTGGTCAACCTCGTACATAAGGTGGTAATCATCTATCTACAAGCTTAAAGCTTGTCTCTTCGTATTGGTTGAATTTCCTCAGAAGAGTGCCCCTACCTAATTTTGGGTTGCTCGCTCGTGGGGTTTACCTCGTTCCACTTTGATTGTTTCCAATCAAACTTCGTCACTGTGGCACTTTCAAAGTAGTTACACCATATCTTAATGACGTAGGTGTTTTCCCTGCCGTTAGTGTGAACACTACCTTGACTTATGGTTTCGTCAAGCACGATCACTACAAGCATCTCAGCTTGTGCGAGCATGGACTTTCCTCTACATGATTAGTCATGCAGCGATTACCCAAGCATTCATCAACCGCTCAATTATCTTAATATGATTTAATCATTACGTCAATCTGTTTCTGCAATTAGTATACCATGAAATATTGCGAACTTCATCAAGTATATTTTTCCAATTCCTATGAGTCTGCATACTTCTTCCCAAAAACAGCCTTTTCTAAGTTTGATAACCGTTGCAATACATCATAGTTAACCTGGCCTGTCTGTCTTGTTTGTGCAGGTGCTGATTCAGAGGAACGTACACGTTGTTTAGGAACATCCCCTTGCTTTTTCAGCTTTGCATTTTCTTGTTTTAACCGTTCAATCTCCTGATGAAAAGCTTCATAATCTTGGATAATAACGTCTAAGAATTGATCTACCTCATCTTGATTATACCCACGTATACCTGTTTTAAAATCTTTATCCAATATTTCTTTTCCTGACAATTGAATACGATCTAAACCCATCTCTCTCACCTCAGATTTATACACTTATCATAATTCTTGCAGATGATACCATGTATGTCAATTTAATCTTTAAGAAGGATTCCAGTAATTCGGGTCTTCCATTTGCATTTCACGTACAGTATCGTCAATGTCAAAAGGAGTTACATAATAAATTGGGTAATCATGATCTTGTTGATAGTTTTTCGCTTTTTCTAAAAAATATCCCGGACTTCCGCCTGTTTCTTCATCGTATAAAATCATACATCCATCACTTTTATCTAACATCCATTGATCTTTGGCTCTAAACTGATAGGGACCCTCATAATCTTTGTTATAAAGGGGTTGAAAATGATCAGCTTGATCACATAAAACACGATACTCTTCTTGCTGTGGTTCTGGCCACCTTTGTTCCTGGTTATTAAAAGGTGGAAATATCCCCACATGCACATTATACTCTTCTTTTAATGTAAATAAAACATCACATACCCAGAGTTCGACCCCCATTTGTCCAGAGACCAGAACCCACTCAATTCCATCCTCAATCAGAGGGATTAACCTTCGCCGTAAGGTTTCCTTAACAAAGGCAATATTAGGATCATCTACCTTGAATATCCCCATCTCCATAGGTTTATAGCCTGTTACGGTCAACACTCTCATACTACAACTCCTTTAATATGTAGAATGAGCTGGAAAACCAGCTCATTTGATCATTAATCTCTCCAGCAGCCAGGCCCTTTAGGACCCATTCCCATACCTGGACCCATACCAGGCCCTTGCATACCAGGACCCATCGGCCCAGTAGAAGCACCCATTACTTGACCACCAGGTCCTTGTTGACCCATTGGACCTGTTGAAGCGCCCATTACTTGACCACCAGGCCCCTGAGGACCCGTTGGAGAAGTTGGACCCATATTAACACTTTGCTCCGTAAATTCGAATACATCTGACTGAGTTTGAGGGAAGAAGTTTTTGTTGACTGTATTCACATGATTTACGTTCGTTGTGTGGGTTGGATAAACGTTATTTACCTCTTGTTGATAAAAGTTGTGTTTCACACACTGCTTTGTAGGAAAAACATTCGTTTTTGCCGGACTCACCATTGAAGGTTGGCAAGGATGACACATTTTCTTGTGATGCATAATCATTTCTCCTTTCTTTATCTTAGGTTCACTAATAACCTATGTCAAAAAGGAGAGACATGTACTATGACAGATACCTAATTCTGTCTAAACACTCTTTATAAACAAGCCTAAATTTTCAAACCTTACTTCTGACCTATTTAACCACAGCTTTCATAAGTTCAGTTAATATAGACCCTCACCATACTAAAAAGGAGAGTGTTCTCTAAAAAGAACCTCTCCTTGTGAGCCATTATTTAGTTAGGTCATCTTGATTAAATGAATAAGGTAATAATTCACCTACAGTTAGCGTTTTAACTTCCCCATCCAAGTTTGTTGTATGAACATTGGTGTCCTGTGTAAAGAACTCGCTGATGACTTGGCGACAAGATCCACATGGTGGTACAGGTCTGTTGGTATCTGCTACCACAACAAGCTCCTCAAACTCTGTTTCCCCTTCTGAAATAGCTTTGAAAATAGCTACACGTTCAGCACAACACGTTACAGGGTAAGCAGCATTCTCAATATTACAACCCTCATATACTTTCCCTGATTTCATTCGAATGGCAGCACCTACTGGGAACTTAGAATATGGCACATAAGCTTTATTTCTCACTTCTTTTGCGCGTTCAATTAATTGTTCTGTATTCATCTGAAACGACAGCCCTTTCTAGTGTGAAGAATTGATAAATGGATAATCATTATATGAGATATTCCTCGAGGTGTAAAGCGTTTCCATGAAATAAATCATGAATGAGCCGATTCACAATTGACCTACAGGATGAGGTCGCATATGTTAATATTGTAATATATATTAAGACAAAAGAATGAGGAGGAAATGTATGAACTGGATACTAAAATATCGTAAGATTGTATGGATATTTATACTTTTATTAGTATTTACAGGCATCTTTACATATGTACAGTTGCCAAAAAGGGAGATACCTGAGATCAATGTAAACATTGCTACCATTTCTACTGTTTACCCTGGTGCCACCCCAAAAGAGGTAGAAAGCACCATTACTAATCCTTTTGAGGATGGTGTAGAGGATATAGCTGGAATTGATAGTGTCGAATCAGTTTCTTCAACTGGATTTTCATCTGTTACTCTCACTTTAACCGGTGACGCTAACCGACAAACCGTATTTTCAAAGATACGCCAAACTGTATCTGATGTATCGAGGACATTCCCCGATAATGTACAGGACCCTAGTGTTCAAACCGATTTCCGTATGTCAGCTGTGGCGTCCTACCACCTGACTGCTGAAGATTTCAACGAACTTTATGACATTCGTGGCTCTGTTCAGAGCTGGAAGGAATCATTAGAAGGAATTGCAGGGGTGGATCAGGTTCAAGTAAAAGGGCTACCAGAGCAACAATTACTCGTTGAACTTGATTCAGAAGCCCTTAACGATCAAGGATTATCTCCATTCCAAATTACACAAACGTTAAGCCAGGAGCTTTCTCCAGGCGCTATTGGTACAACTGAAGAAAACGGAGAGCAATATCAACTTCTATTAAATAAGACAGAGGATTGGAAAGAACTAGAATCCTTATCAGTAGGTAAGAAGCGTAATGGAGACCCTCTGTTTTTAAGTGATGTAGGCTCGATCTCTCTTAATTTAAAAGAAACCGAAGACCTTATTACGTATAAGGAGAAACCTTCCCTTTCTCTAACAATTTTGGCGAATGAAGGTCAAAATATATCAGCCTTACAAGATAAGATTACTAAAGAAGTAAATCTCTTATCCGATGATCTACCTTCAAACATAGATGTGGATCGTTTTTATACACAAAGCACGATTATTGAAGAGGTATTTACAAGCCTCGTGACATCTTTTGCTATTTCTGTAGTCGCTGTATTAATCATTATGTTGTTTGGATTACCAGTATCATCCGCGATACTTGTGTCAATTTCAATTCCAATTTCCGTTATAATTGGTTTAATTCCACTCCCTTATGTTGGAGTAGACTTAAATCAAATTTCGATTATTGGGATAATTATTGCAATCGGTATATTAGTTGATGATGCGATTGTGGTAAATGATAATATCCAACGGAGATTTCAACTCGGGGATAGTGCGTGGCAAGGAACTATTCAAGGGGTGAAAGAAGTAAGGGTATCAATTATAACTTCTACTCTTATGATCATATTTAGTTTCTTCCCATTAACATTCATATCTGGTTCAAACGGAGATTTCATCAGAGCCTTACCAACCACTCTTATTACAACCATTATTGCGTCAACTATTATGGCGTTAACACTTATTCCGACGGTTCAATATATTCGAAGGAAGCGAAAAGACCAAGAAAAACCTCCAAAAAAGGTGGGACTTTTAGGCTCCTTATTTAATGGTATAGAGGATACGTATGCAAATCGGATTCTTCCACGAGTAACTAAACGACCATTCATCATTGGTTTTTCAGGACTTCTTGTATGTGTCCTCCTAGCCTTACTCGTAACTCGTATTCCATTCGAGTTTTTCCCTGAAGCAGATCGACAGGAAGTTACAATATCGGTAACATACCCTCAAGAAACCACTTTAGATAATACTCAGGAACAGTTAAATGATATGGAACAGTTCATTCAAGAAAAAAGCAATAAAATTGATGAAACAGCTGTATTCGCTGGAAGCGGTATGCCAAATCTATTTAGTTCAGGATTACAACAAAGCGGTGAATACACAGGGCAAATCTTAGTAAGGGTCGACAAGAGTCAAACAAGTGCATCAAGTTTTATTAACGAGTGGGAACAACCGTTACGCGAGGAATATCCTGATGCTGAGATATTCTTAGAAACGATTGTTTCAGGTCCTCCTCCTAGTCCACCTGTTGAAGTAAAGATTCAGGGTGAAGAGATTGAAGAGCTGCTCAGTTTATCAAATGAACTGAAAGGAAAGATTAATGATCTTGATGGAGCTGAACTCGTTACATTAAACATGAATGATCAGCAACCTTATATTGAATATAATCTTGACCGTGAGAAAATGGCAGATTTGAATTTATCCGTAGATCAAATATCTTCCCAAATTCAAGCAGCTAGTGCCGGTATTCCGTTAACCACTTTCGACAACGGAGTGGAGAAATATTTTATGAAAGTGCTGTTAGATGATGGAGATGAAGCAGGAGTTAATTTAAGTAATTTACAAATTGCCGCTCCTTCCGCGAACCAAAATGGAGCACCAGAAATTGTTTCTTTAGATGAATTAATCTCCGAAGAAAAGACCGAACAAATCGGAAGTATTCCTCATTTGGATGGAGAAAGAACGCTCACTTTAAAGGCTTACGGTGAAGAAGGTTCAAATGATTTCCAAAAGGACGCCAATCAAATTGTCTCAGACTTTGAGGAAACATTGCCTAATGGCTATTCCTTTACAACAAGCGGGCAGGCAAATGCTCAGCAGGAATTCTTCATTGAAGTATCTAAACTGTTTGTGATCATCTTATTCTTAATCTATTTAGTGATCGCCATTCAGTTCAATTCATTGCTTATGCCACTACTGATTACAAGTACTGTGTTCTTGGCGATTACAGGAGCCATTATCGGCCTCTTTATTTCTAATCAGCCACTGAGCTTCCTGGCTGTTCTTGGTATTGTGTCGTTATCAGGAATTGTAGTGCGTAACTCTGTCATTCTTATTGAATTCATTGAACAGAACTACCGTGCGTCAGAGTCTATCATCACTGCTGTCATTGAGGCAGGTAGAGCTCGTATACGTCCGATTATTTTAACTACGCTTACATCAATCGCAGCCTTAGTGCCAATTATCGTAAGTGGAGATGTGTTATTCAGACCTCTGGCAGTATCCATTGTAGCGGGTCTTGCATTCTCTACCATTTTGACACTTCTTTTACTACCAGCGTTTTATCTCATTCTGTACAGAATTCGAAATGGCAAAAAGTCACTATCTTAAATTAAAATGAAAAATAAAAACGTAAGAAAAGGCACAGAGACATGAAGGGTCTCTGTGCCTTTATATATATGGATAAATACCCCAATCATCCTATGCATTGTATGATATGCTCGTAATCATATTAATCAAGTTCTCACCTTTTCTTCTCCCAAATCAATTTCTTCATTAAATAAAAAGCAACAGTTGGCATAGGAACTTGAATAAGTCCAACGATCGCCCAAAACCAAGGCGTCTTATGGATTTTTTTTGCCTGAATGAACAAAAACGTACTTTGACTCACTAATAGAAGAACGATTAAACACCACATGAAGACCGGAACTTCTGTTGGTTCAACTTGGGTCATATCGCATCTCCTTTACTTTTTCTTTATAAAAATAAATAGCAAGGCCGGTAATAGCAGCGACTTGAAATAAGCCAAATATAAGAGGAGTATAAACATATGTCAGAGCAAGTAAAGTTAAAATAAATGCAGAGATCCCCCATAATAACATCAACTCTATCCAAATACGTTCCTGCCATTTTTCTTGTTCTGTTTGCACAAGATGCAAGAGGTGATCAAACTCAGGCTCCTCCACTTCTATGGATTCATGATATTCGTGGAGTTCATGGATCAATCTGTGTTGAAAAGTAGAACCCTCCCTATTCTTAGTCATCTTCTTGCAACTCCTTTCTGAGGATCTCAATGCCATAATGTACTCTAGACTTAACGGTGCCACCCTTTAGCCCCATTATCTTCCCGATTTCTTTATATTCGTAACCATATAAATGCTTTAACAGAATAGGAATGCGATAACCATCTTCAAGAGAAGAAAGAACCTCTAACGTATCGGACCATTCTATACCTTTGTGTTGGTAGCAGGCCTCCTCATGTCGTTCATTCTTATAGTGTTCTCTTCTTTTTTCCTTACGCTTCATATCCAAGAAAACGTTCGTAGCAATTCGAATGAGCCAAGTTGAAAATTTGGCTTTCTTTTCATAAGTGTGAATCGACCGGATTACTTTCACCATTGTTTCTTGAGTAACGTCCTTCGCATCTTCAGGATTTCCCGTCAACTGAACCGTATATTTATAAAGAAATTGATAATGATCTTGTAATAGTTGTGTGAGGGCTTGTTGATCTTTGTTCTTTATTTTTCTTAGAATATCTTCGTCCATAACCACTCCCCTTTTCGCCCTTCATAGATGAAACGTGTACCCCGGTTCATTCGTTCAATTAGATTTTATTTTTTATTCTGATCTGCACACCTCTAGCATAGTTCATCGTTCCCTTAGAAATAATAAAGTATGAAATACGAAGGGAGGTTAACAAAGATGGGACGAGGTAAAGGTTATAAAGTAAAACGCCAGAATCATGAGAACGAAAAGCCTCTTACAGCGAAACGTTTCGCGGAAGTAGGCGAAGACAAGGCAATGGATATGCACACAAAAAAAGGTGGAGCCATTAAAGAATAGCTTCACCTTCTCTTTAGAGAGCACCGATTATTCGGTGCTTTCTTTTCTTAGTCCCTCAACTAGTTGATCTAATACATAATGAATGGAATTGTATAATTCCATGAAACGTTTTTTCGGTACATCAATGTAGTAACTGTGAAGAATAACAAGTTCTATATTTTCTCGAGTATTTTTTAATTGTAATGGATGAACAGCACCACCTGGATGTTCCTTTAAGTATTGTTCAGCCTTAGTTGCCCACTGTTCATTTAAGTTAAACAGAGGCGATGTCTCAGTCTTCACGCGTTCAAATAAGGCACGATCCTTTTTCTGAGCAGGCTTTTCAGATTGTAAAAACTGTTCTTTTAGTTTTTCAAGTTCTTCTTTTATTTTTAAAATATCTTTCAATAATTGCGAATTCACTTTTGTCTCACTCCCCTATCCACTCTAACATGAAAAGGAGCAACAATCACTTGAAAATTCGGCGCCAAAAACTTCCCGGTTTAGAAACTTGTCCAGTTTCACTTTGAACGGATAATGAGCCTTTTTGTTCCTTTTGAAGTTTCTTTACTTCACCTTGCAGACGATATAATTCAGACTGAAGATCTTCAATTTCGTGACGATGGGCCAATACCATTGTCATTACAACCTCATCAGCTTTTCTCGAAACCTTCTCGTCCACCATTTCGATACGGTCCATTAGTTCAACCCAATTTTGTTCAAATTCAAACTTTGATACTCCTTTTTGAAACATTTCAATTTTCTTAGCCGCTACCGCCATGTGGCACCCTCCTCAAGGAATGTTTATATAGACATTCTCTTTTCACAGAAAGATCCCTTTCTGTCTGACAAAAGTAGAAGAAAAGCTACAAAGAAAGTGACTTTCGCCAAAATCCCCCCTCATTCGTATGTTTTTGAGCATCCCGCACAAACTATTGTCGAGGAGGGATAGCATGGGTAAAAAAGGACGCAATACTCAAGCACAAAAACCTTTAAAAAATGGTGAACCAAAACAACGCAATGAAAACTTTAAAGGTGACGGCAACCCAAAACTAGACGGTGAAAATCGTCCAGCTACTTAATAAAATACGTCAAAAAGAAAGAGCATCCTCTACTTGGGTGCTCTTTTCTTATTGCGGGTGCTTTAACTGCTGATATGCTAACAGGGCGTATTTCTTCGCATAAAAGCGATGACTAACATCTGCCCCCATCTTATAGTGCTCTTCTTTCCACCACTTTTTCTTCACAGAACGCCCTGAAATGTACCAATCTTGACGAATATTATCCTTGTGTTCGATGATTGGATACATCGTTCGGAGCATGGGTGTCTTAGACATAGGCATAAGAAAATATTGCTCATATTCCATCCTTGAGCCTATAGGTTCTGTTTGTACAGCAAATTGATGAAATAAAGGATAAAAGTTAGGATGAAACAATAATCCATATAGCTTCTTTCCAAGCGATATTCGTTTAGTGAGCTGTGTAAAGTCATGTACGGAAGCACCGTATAGATTTCCTTTCGTAGTTGGAAATAAAACTGCACTTAAATGGAAAAAATCTTGTGATAAATAAGGAACTTGATGGAAAACTTTTTTCTTAAAAAATGGGTGCTGAATTATAGGCTTTTGTATCACGTTTTGTTCATTAATAATAAGGGCTTTTACAAGGCGTACTTTATCTCTATTATGCCAAAAGTGTGTCCACTCATGAATCATGAACCGGGAAACGCCAAGTAAGGATAAGTAGTGAAATAACGGCTCCCCACATTCTTTAGACTTCTTATAGAGAAGTAGTTGAGGGTAGGCATCGGAGAAAATAAGCCAATTCGCTCTTTCAAACGTTAAAAACAACTGCTTGCGAACGTCTTCATGTAAAAGCCCTCTCATAGGGTATACGTTTAAATCAGTCATATTCCATCCAGCATTTCTAGACACCATGCTCGCAAGGAATGCCCAGTGAATCTCCCTATTGTCCATGTAAAAATTTTGATAGCACTTTGACCTGGATATGTTATCTTTATTCCCTTCTTTTGTTTCATTTAAGATAAATCGGATAAAGGCAGGGGTTGTCACTTGATTCAAAGAATCACCTCTCTTTAAGATGGTAAAAAGCGAGATTTACGGATTTTTTCACATTTTTGTTCTCATTTTTTTATCATTTCTGATATGATACTATCATGCACAGGGAGGGCACATTTCATGAATTATCCAAACGGAAAAAAAGGCGACGTTTCTTCCTCAAACAGGAAACGCCCTTCATCCAAACCGGACTTCTCTAATCGTGGCATGACATTAGAAGAAGACATTAATCAAACAAATAAAGCGTATTTAACGTTAAATCGGGCTGTCATTCACAAAAAACCTACACCTGTTCAAATTGTTAATGTAGATTTCCCAAAACGAAGTGCAGCTGTCATCAAAGAAGCGTATTTCAAACAGGCATCAACAACGGACTATAATGGAATTTACAAGGGTAGGTATATTGATTTTGAAGCGAAGGAAACTAAAAACAAGACATCCTTCCCACTCGCAAATATTCACAAGCATCAAATAGACCATATGAAACAAGTTTGTGAACATAATGGCATTTGTTTTTTAATTATTCGATTTACTACGTTAGAAGAAACCTATTTACTCCCAGCAGAGAAACTTTTCCCTTATTGGGAACGTCAAAAAGATGGGGGAAGGAAATCGATCCCCTATCAAGAGATCGTAACACATGGGTATATCATTCCACTTAAGTTCAAAATCCGCGTAGATTATTTACAGGTGTTGGATGACTTATACTTTTAGAACGGAGGAAGATGGGACATGGCCGAAAATAGCCAATCTCGAGCTGCAAGAAAGAAACAACAAAAGCAAAGTAAACAAACTGGAAAGAAATCCTTATTTAAACGTATATTCACAACATTGCTCATCATAGGAATCGTAGGAGCTGTACTAGGAGGCGGTCTTTTTGTTTACTATGTACAAGGCGCTCCTGATTTAGATGAAGCGAAATTATCAGATCCGTATTCTACTAAGCTATATGATGTAAATAACGAATTGTTTGCTGAACTTGGAACACAGAAGCGAACAAAAATTTCTTATGAAGATATTCCTGAAGTATTAGAAAATGCAGTCCTCGCAACAGAAGATGTTCGATTTTATGATCATTTTGGTATCGATCTTCAGCGAATTGGCGGAGCCATTTATGCTAATATTACGGAAGGCTTCGGAGCACAAGGAGCCAGTACGATCACCCAACAAGTCGTAAAGCGTTCCTTCCTAAGTCCAAAGAAATCGATTGAACGTAAGGTACAGGAACAATGGCTTGCACTTAAGCTAGAACAAAAGTACTCGAAACAACAAATCCTTTCGATGTATTTAAATAAGATCTACTATGCTAATAATGCTTATGGAGTTGCAAGTGCTGCAAAACTTTATTTTAATAAAGACCTGAATGAACTTACATTACCAGAGGCAGCACTATTAGCCGGGCTACCACAGCGACCAGCAGCTTATGACCCTTATAAGCATCCAGAAGCCGCTCAGAAACGTAAAAATATTGTACTGGACCTAATGGTTCAACATGAGAAAATAACAGAAGAAGAAGCTAAGAAAGCCCAAGACGTTACAGTAGAGTCCATGCTTTCAAAACAAACTGAGACCAACATTCCATATGATGCGTTCATTGAGCAAGTCTTAAAAGAGGTTCAAGCGAAAGTGGATGATGTCAATGTTTATGAAGATGGACTTAAAGTTTACACAACACTAGATCCCAATGCACAACAAAAAGCAGAGCAACTCCTTAAGGATGGAATTAAATTTCCTGATAAAGAACTGCAAACAGCCGGTGCTGTTATAGACACGAAAACGGGCGCCATCAGAGCGATCGCAGGTGGACGTAATACAGAAGGAATCAATGCCACATTTAATTATGCCATTGATGGTGGATCGCAGCCTGGTTCAACCTTTAAACCGATTATTGATTATGGACCTGCCATTGAATATCTTAAATGGTCCACTCACCACCAGCTAGTGGATGAGAAATATTATTATCAGACCGATTCAAGTAAAGAGGTTAAAAACTATTACACAGGGCACAGAGGTCAAATGTCGATTCGAAAAGCCTTGGCGGACTCCATTAACGTTCCCGCTGTAAAAACATTAAATGCGGTAGGATTTGATAAAGCGCAGTCCTTTGCTGAAGGCTTAGGAATTGACTTTACTCAACCAGCCTTTTATGAATCAAACGCTATCGGGGGTGGGCAAACCGTTACCCCTCTTGAACTTGCAGAAGCTTACAGTGCCTTCGGGAACGAAGGGGTTCACAATGAAGCATATTCTGTTAAACGGATTGAATTTCAGGATGGCAGTGAGCCGATTGAATTTAAATCAGAATCAAATGTTGCTATGAAAGATTACACGGCCTATATGGTGACAGATATGATGAAAGATGTTGTAACCTCAGGAACCGGTACTGCTGCTAACATACCAGGTCTTCCTGTCGCCGGTAAAACAGGTACAACGAACGACGATAAGAACGCATGGTTCGCCGGTTATACAACCAACTACACCATAGCGGTATGGACGGGGTATGGAACAGAGGAAAGAGAAGTTCCAGACACAAAGATCCCACAAAAGTACTTTAAACAATTGATGAGTCATATCTCTCAAGGTAAGGAAACCGCTGACTTTAAAAAGCCAGCATCTGTTGTAGAATCAAAAGTTGAGGCAGGTACTAATCCTGGGAAACTCCCTAGTGATTATACCCCAAGCAATCTTATTCGCTACGAGCTATTTGTTAAAGGGACAGAGCCAACGAATACCTCTCAAGCTTATGATCAATTAGACCCTGTCCAAAACTTACAAGCGAACTATGATCAAGGTAAACAAAGCATTACACTATCATGGAAATATAAACAAGATAAGAAACGTCCGGTTACCTTTACGGTTAATGGAGCTACTCAAGGAGCGCAGCCTCAAACAATTACAGAAGGCATAAAAGAAACTAAAATTGATATCCCTAATGCGCAGCCTGGGGAAACCTACTCATTTGAAGTCATAGCAGTCAGTGAACGAAATGATGGAAACACTAGTTCACCTCAATCTGTGCAAATAGAGATTCCAACAGATGAGGATGAAAATGACCTCCTAGACGGCTTGGACGGAAATGACGATGAGAATAACGACAATAATGGAAACGGTAATGGTAATAATAATGAGAACGGTAACGGTAACGGTAACGGCAATGGAAATGAAAACAATAACGGTAATGGTAATGGTAATAATGAAGAAAATGAAGGAGAGAGTGAGGACACAGAAGGTGGTCAATCCGGTGGTGGATCCGATCAAAACCCTAATCAAGAAACGAATTCAGATGAAGAAACGAATACAGATCAGACAGATGACCAACCTGATGAAGGAGAAACAAATAACGAAAATAATGGGTAACAAAAAGATCGATCCTAACGGATCGATCTTTTTTTAAGAATTTATTTTATTGGCCTTTTTCATTCTCTTTTGCCCTTCCCTGCAAAGTTCTAACAGTGGACAAACCTCACATTGAGGGTTCTGAGCTTTACAATGATATCTCCCAAAGAATATCATGCGGTGGTGCGTCGGGCTCCATTGTTCTTTTGGTACTTTACGCATGAGGGTCTTTTCCACCTCAAGAACTGAATCCTTCCACCTACAAATCCCAAGTCGCTTGGATACACGTTCAACATGTGTGTCTACTGCAATAGCGGGTTCTCCAAAGGCAACAGCGCTTACCACGTTTGCTGTTTTCCTTCCAACGCCTGCAAGTTTCTCAAGCTCTTCTTTCGTTTGGGGGACCTCTCCACCATATTCATCAATCAGCATTTGACTTAGCTTTCTGATATTTTTAGACTTATTTCGATAAAGCCCGATGGAACGAATATCTTGCTGGAGTTCTTCAAGCGAGACGTTCACATAATCTTCTGGAGTTTTGTATTTTTGGAACAAGTCTTTTGTTACTTTATTCACCAATGCATCCGTACATTGAGCTGACAAAACCACTGCAACCAATAACTCAAAGGGATTGTCATGCTCAAGTTCACAATCAGCATGCGGGAACATATCTTCTAATGTTCGTAACACCGTCTTAATCTGCGTTTGATTCAGCATATCCTCTCCCCTTCCATCTATGCGTCATCATCCAACCAGTTGTAATAAATAGAAACATCTCTTTGTTGGTTATTTTGCTCACTATTTTGATTCTGTTTACTTTGCTGACCCCTGAATGACTTACTTGCTTCCCTCGCATCTTGGACTGAGCGAATCCCTTTTTTCTTCCATTCCCGTAAAATACGGTCAATGTATTTAAAATTTAATTTCCCCATGAGAACTGCTTCTCTTAAAGCAGCTTTTATAAGGGCTGGTTCCTGTGCGTCTTCATCAATCCAAATGTTAATGGTTTCAATTTCAAACGGTGATAACGCTCGACCAAACTCTTGTTCAAATAACACAAACATATTTGGTTGTTCAGGTTCCTCATTTTGGGTTCGATAGGCTTCCCCTTGCTCTTCAACAAGTGATTCCCATAAACCGTATAATGAATAAACTTCATTAAGCACTTGCTCATCAGTGCTTTGCTCAATACTCAAATACCCTTTTTGTATTAATTTCCTTAGCACCTGGGAACACTCGTATTCATTGATAGAAAGGAAATCAGACAGTTCTGAAGGTGTTGGGAAATCATTCCCCTCTGATTGGAAGCGATGAATGTGTAACAACACCATTACATCGCTCTCTGTTAAACCCAATTGTCTATAATTCGTTAACAACCGTTTAGGCAATGCTAGTTGGTCTTTCATTAGTGTTGCAATTCCGTTCATAATATCCTGCTCACCTCTACCTTTATTTACACCGATATGATTCATTCACTGATTGTAACATGATTTATTCACTAAACCGACAGCCAATGAATGAAAAAGCTCCCAAAGTTTGGGAGCTTTCGCAATAGTATGCTTATTGCCTTATGGATATAGACGGTTTAATAAGCGAGGGAATGGAATCGTTTCTCGAACGTGCTCGATCCCTGTAATCCACGCAACTGTTCGCTCCAAACCAAGACCGAAACCGGAATGAGGTACGCTACCGTATTTACGAAGCTCTAAATACCACTGATAAGCGTCACCTGTAAGACCATGTTCTTCATAACGCTGTTCCATAAGCTCTAAATCATCAATACGTTGACTTCCGCCAATGATTTCACCGTACCCTTCAGGAGCGATTAGATCAGCGCACAACGCAACGTCTTGACGCTCTGGGTCTGGTTTCATATAGAAGGCTTTAATATCTAATGGATAATGAGTAATGAATACAGGCTTGTCATAGCTTTCTGCTATAGCTGTTTCGTGAGGAGCTCCGAAATCTTCGCCCCATTCAATATCATCAAAGCCTTTTTCTTTCAGTAATTGAATAGCATCATCATACGTAATACGAGGGAACGGTGCTTGAATTTTTTCAAGTTTCTCCGTATCTCTCTCAAGAGCCTGAAGTTCTAATTTACAATTTTCAAGAACGGACTGTACGACATGAGAGACGTATTGTTCTTGTACTTCAAGGCTATCATTATGGTCCATAAACGCCATTTCAGGTTCGATCATCCAAAATTCAATTAAGTGACGACGCGTCTTAGACTTTTCTGCTCGGAATGTAGGACCAAATGAGAATACTTTCCCAAATGCCATCGCGGCAGCTTCCATGTATAACTGACCACTTTGAGATAGGTAAGCATCTTCTTCAAAATATTTCGTATGGAATAGCTCTGTTGTTCCTTCTGCTGATGACCCAGTCAAAATCGGTGGATCGATCTTAGTGTATCCATTATTGTTAAAGAACTCATAAGTAGAACGAATGATTTCGTTACGTACTTTCATAATGGCATGTTGTTTCTTCGAACGTAACCATAAATGACGATGATCTAGAAGGAATTCTGGACCATGATTTTTCGGTGTAATTGGATAATCAACCGCTTCATGAATAATTTCTAAAGAGCTTACTTGCATTTCGTACCCAAAAGGTGAACGAGTATCTTCTACGATCTTTCCTGTAACGTATAAAGATGACTCTTGTGTAACACTTTTAGCGAGGTTAAATGCTTCTTCTTCAACGTCTGCTTTAACCACAACGCCTTGTATAAAACCTGTTCCATCGCGTAGTTGTAAGAAGGCAATCTTACCACTTGAGCGTTTGTTTGCTAGCCATGCGCCAATGGTAACTTCTTCATTGACGTGTTTATGTGCTTCTGAAATTGTTGTTTTCACTATCTTTCCCTCCAAAAAACTTATGATTGATGCTTTTTAACAAATCGATGAATCCGTTTCGCTGCTTCTTCTAATTGATCAAGAGAAGTTGCATATGATAAACGCACGTTTTGGTCTGCCCCGAACCCTGATCCTGGAACAAGTGCAACTTTTTCTTCTTCTAGAATCGCTTTTACCCAATCATCTACTGAATCGTAACCATTAGCTTGAACAGCTTCTGATACATTCGGGAACAAATAAAACGCTCCCTGCGGTTTAACACATGTTATACCAGGAATAGCTGTTATCCAACCGTAAAGCTTTTCTAAACGTTCACTAAAAGCCTTTTTCATGTTTACCACTTCATCTTGAGATGAAGTATAGGCTGCTAAAGCTGCGTATTGGGCTACTGAGGTAGGATTAGATGTTGAATGGGAAGCGAGATTTGTCATAGCTTTAATGACTTTTTTACTTCCTACAGCATATCCAATTCTCCAACCGGTCATAGCATGTGATTTCGATACACCGTTAATAATGATTGTTCGGTCTTTTAATTCTTGAGATAATTGTGCTACTGATGTATGAGATTCATCTCCATATATGAGCGTTTCATAGATCTCGTCTGATACAATCGTGATATCACGGCGCTCACATACTTCCCCAAGTGCTTCTAATTCACCTTTGGAATAAACCATACCAGTTGGGTTAGACGGGGAATTAATAATGACGGCCTTTGTCTTATCTGTAATCGCTTGCTCTAATTCATCCGGAGTCAATTTAAATTGATTCTCCTCCTTAGCTGAAACGATAACAGGCTTGCCACCAGCTAACTTAATTTGTTCAGGATAACTTACCCAATAAGGAGCTGGAACAATAACTTCATCGCCCTCGTTTAGTAAGACTTGAAATAGTGTATATAAGGCGTGTTTGGCCCCAGTAGTGACAATAACCTGATCAAGTTCATATGTAAGACCCTGATCGTGCTGAAACTTGTTTACAATGGCCTGCTTTAGTTCTTTGATGCCGCCAGAAGGGGTATATTTCGTCTTCCCATCAAACATTGCTTTACTCGCTGCATGTAAGATATGCTCTGGTGTATTAAAATCAGGCTCACCTGCACCAAGTCCAATCACATCATGGCCTTGTGCCTTTAGCTCATTAGCTTTTGCTGTTATTGCCAGTGTACTTGAAGGTGTTATTGTCTGAACGCGTTTTGCCAATTCCATTTCGATAAGCCCTCCTCATATACGTCTGTTATTTTAAACGGAAAACTTCATAACGCTTCCCATTCTCCATTTTATAGTAGTCAAATACATAACGGTTGTCTTCATCTTTATAGGTTATCTCCCATAATGGAACATCCTGATGAATGGCAGGCTTGATTTCAATAAAGGTACAACTCATGCATTGATCACTCCAAAGTCGTTGCATGGTCTCCTTAGAAGTTATTTCCTGCCCGGTTACATAAATTACTTCTTCTTTTTCATTTCCTTCTGTAACAGGGATAAAGGCCATACCCTTCTCTCCATTGTCATCCACGCCTGCTACTATATCATATTGATGCATTCCATGGTAGCGGGAAACAGAATTTACGGATGTTAAGGATGTTTCTGCTTGAGCTATTTCCTTTGAAGGGTTAAAAGATGCTGTTTTATCATCTTGAATGACATAATACAGATATCCTAAATACCCCAACACTAACGTAATAATAATTACAGAAGCTAAAAGGAGTTTGCCCGACTTATGTTCTATAGATGGTAAATACAGCCGTATTCTCATCATTCTCATCCAATGCTAATCCAAACATTAAATTTTGGTCTTTTAAAGTACGATTTAATGAATCCACGATCTTATACAGGTCATTTGATTTCTCAACCCGAACCGTAGACATGACTTCTACTCTTTGTTCCTCCATAATAACCCTCCGTCTGTCAATCGTTCTTTCTAGTGCTTATCAAATTTTGGATCACATATTTCTCCATGAAAGTGCACATCATAAAGGTACACCAATGGAAAGCACCTTTTTATTATAACAATGATCCATTGACAATTTGATGATAAGCTACACATTTTTTCAAAATTTCTTCCTAACCCATTCTTGCTGCACGAAGTTATTCGTGCAGTTTTTTTTAGGTTTTGAAGGCTTTTACCTTTTATATGTGCTGGTTACATTGGCTTTACAAATACATTATTTAAAGGGAAAAAGCTCACCTATTGTGAGCCTTTTCTAAGACAATACTTCATAGTCCTCAAGATTACAAAAAATTGTCGTCGTTCCTGTCTTCTTTAATTGATATACTTCAATCCACGATTCATGTAATCGCTCTAAAAGACCTTCATTAGGGCGTGCCCCTTTAAGCGGATAGACCATAGCCACATGAGGATCCACTTCTTCGAGGAAATGAAGGGTTGGTGATTGTGTACGTGCATAATCAGCTATCTTAATAACCTCTGCTTTTAACGGATAACTATTCGCAATTTTTTGCTCTAATTCCATATCTCCGCTGGCTAAATACATGAGCGAAGTCTTCCCATACATAAAGAATAAGCTCATATCACTACCGTCTATTGAAGGTAAAACACGAACAGACAATCCAGGATTCAGTTCATGCAGCTCTCCCTCTTTCCAAATCACTTCTTTAGCATGATTACTTGATTCTGCACACAGCTTCTTTTCGCTCATTCCATGAATCACAGCATCCACATGATATCTCTCTACAATTCTTGAAGTATTTCCACATGTAGAAGGTTCTTGATTCGTTAGGATTATGGAGTCTAACTGGTCAACACCAATATTGGCCAACTGTTCCAATAGTTTCTCTTCACTTGCTTTTGAAGCTGTATTAACCAAAAAATCCTTCCCTCTGCCAGTTTGGATAAGCATGGCCTCTCCATCGGGAAGAGAAAGAAAAACGAATATAGCTTCATTCTTATCCAGTATCATCCGTTCAGCGTCAACCTGCTGTCCATGAATAGAGAAAATGACGAAGAACATGATAAGTAATCTTCTCATACTAGTCACACCCTTACGTAAACTACACCTTTAGGATGTGCTTTTTTCCGTCAGTCTATTATAGCCAGTCTTGTGCTTTCTTCATCAACGTTGTTGTACTTTCGAAATGCACAGGTAAATCAGGAATGGAGTCCAAAAAGTATTTTCCATATTTCGCTTTCATAATTCGGTCGTCACATACCAATACAATTCCTCGATCAGAACTTGAACGAATTAGTCTACCAAACCCTTGCTTAAATCGAAGAACAGCATTTGGTAAGGAAAGTTCCATGAATGCATTCTTTCCTGATTCTTTTAAAGCTTGAGACTTAGCTTCATACACAGGATGGTCAGGTGGCTGGAATGGAAGGCGCACAATGACAAGTGATGTTAAATCTTCCCCTGGTATATCCACCCCTTCCCAAAAGGAGCTCGTACCAAATAGAATGGACCGATCAAATGCTTGAAAATTCTTTTTTAAGCGGGTTCGACTGCCACTGGATATCCCTTGTGCGATTAGCATAAATTCTTCTTGTTCCATTAATTCCTTCATCACATAATAGGTCTTCTTCAACATGTCATAGGATGTAAACAATACAAGCATACGCCCCTCAGTGACAGTAGCGAGAGAATAAATAGCCTCACACGTCGCGTGTATAAATGATTCTTGATCCCCATATTTAACACTAGGAAAATCATTTGGGATAAGAAGCTGCACTTGTTCCTCATACTTAAATGGAGAAGGAATTTTATATTGAATGGTTTCTTCCTTTGATAAACCTAACCGTTTTAACATAAAGGAGAAAGAATCTTTCATCGTAAGTGTAGCACTAGTAAGAATGACACTTTCTTTCTTATTAAAGAAATGTTCAGCCAACATAGAAGCTATTTCAATCGGTTCACTGTACAAGAACACAGCATTTTTTGCGCCATAAGCTTCTAATTCAATCCATTTCACAAGGTTTGCTTGATCTTCTATCAACAGTATGCGTAACCCGTCTATAATTGTCTCTAAGCGCTCCATATACATCGAAATATCTTCTGTCCACCTCATCGCTTCATTACTCGTTTCAGCCATTGTAATGTACTGCTTACAGTGATGAAGAAACTGTATGGCATCACGAAGATAAAACGAAACCCGGTGAGTCATCTCCTCAATCGTTCTCCAGGCTGATGGATCTTCTTGTTCTTTTTGGTATCGATACTGAAAGCGACCTACATCATTTAAAGAAATTTCAGCATTATGCTTCTGAATGACATAAGAGAAAATATATCGGAACAGTTCATCAGCCTCTTCTCGAATGTTTTGCATATACTGATCCCATTTGGATAAATCAAGTCGCATAGATAGCTCTGGGTAGGATGATAACATGTTGTACATCCAATCCCCTTTTTGGTTTCCGCCCATTTCATTAATTAAATATTGGATGGTTATATAGTCTAATCTCAAGCCAAAATGTTTTGCTGCAGAAGCTTCAAGGTGATGAGCCTCATCAACGATAATTTTTTTATAGGATGAAATCAATCCATTCGAACGGATAATATCCGTACACAGTAATGAATGGTTGGTTACGATAATATTTGCTTTTTGAGCTCTTTTCTTGGCTCGTTGATAGAAGGAAAGACGGTACCACGAAGACTTTGGATCAACATTTTCTGCTTCAGCAGACACTTTCCTCCAAAATATCTGTCCGCTTGAAGGCAATTGGATCTCATCCCGATCCCCTGTTGTCGTCTCGGTTAACCACACTAGAATCATGGCTTTTGTTAACACCACATCGTAGTTATCCGCTGTTGGTGAAAAAAGCTCATGCTCAAATTTCTTCAAACTAAGATAATGTTGCTTTCCTTTTAAAAGAGCCGCTTTAAACGAAAAAGGCATAGATTTCTGAAGAAAAGGGAGTTCCTTTTCAATTAACTGAGATTGTAATTGAGTCGTATGTGTACTAACAACTATTCTTTCTCCTGTCATGACTGCTTCATAAAGAGATGGTATTAAATAACCAAGCGATTTACCGGTTCCTGTCTCTGCTTCAATTAACGCATGAGAATGAGACTGAAAGGCATCATAAATGGTTGTAGCCATTTCTCTTTGGCCTTCACGGTCCTCATACCGCTCCATATACTTGTGCAAGTAACCGTTCTCTTTAAATGTGTGCTCTAAAAAGGGAGCAAAACCTTCTTGGGGTTCATCATTATTTTCATTTGGGTCTTCTTGCTTTCTGACCGCAATTCCTCTATAAAGGTCCATTTCAGAATCATCATGTACAGAAAAGGCTTTCTCATTCACGACACCTTGTAATAATTCACTGACGTCGCTTTTCAGTTTCCCTTCTAGTTGAAGTAAGTGGGACAAAGTCTCATACGGCAATCCTTTGGCTTTATGTAATAACTTCAGAAGGATTTCTCCGGTAACAAAAGCATCTGCGAGAGCCCTATGTGGGTCTTTATGTGAGACTTTAAAATATTCAGCTAACTGCCCCAATTTGTACCCAGGTGCTTGCGGCATAAGGATACGCGCTAGTTCCACCGTATCAAGCACTGGCATGGTCAGCTGCTTACCTGTCACCTCTTGAATCGCATAATTTAAAAATCCAAGATCAAATTCTACATGGTGGGCAACAAAATAAGCCCCCTCTAGTCTGGACATCACATCATCAACAATTTCATCGAATAAAGGAGCCCCCTGAACATCCTTATCTTGGATCCCAGTTAGTTGACTGATAAAACTCGGTATGGGTTGTTCAGGATGGATGAAGGATTTATATTGATCAGTTATGACGCCATCTTCAATTGTAACCATACCAATTTCAATTATTTTATCCCCTTTTTTAGGGCTATGACCTGTTGTTTCCAAATCAACAACTACAAACTTAGCCATTGGTTCACCTACTTTGCTGCATGCTTAAACTTTCTATATAGCGCCTTTGTATGTTTCCATATACTTAACTACTTTAGGACTTGAAATAAATACATCGTCACTTATCTTATATTTTCACTATAAGGAGATAAGGAATTCCTATGATCGAAAAGAAAGAGGCTGTCCCATTCAAATGAAGATGGCCCCTATACGTAGCCAGATCATCGGAAGTACAAATGGGCTACTAGTATAGGAGAGCATTCCTCTTGAACAGGACACCCTCTATATGATCGTTAATGGCGATTCTTGTTCGATCATTTCTTCAATTTCATTCTGCTCATTCATAATGGCCACTTTGGGTTGAAAGGTTTCCAATTCTTCTTCACTTAAAAGTCCATACGATACGATAATTACGATATCCCCTGGCTGCACTAGTCGAGCAGCAGCTCCATTTAAACAGATCACTCCACTGTGCCTTTCACCAGGTATCACATAAGTCTCTAAACGAGCTCCATTATTATTATTCACAATTTGCACTTGCTCATGTGGCAATATTCCAACTTCATCTAAAATATGTTGATCAATTGTGATACTACCTACATAGTTTAGGTTTGCCTCAGTAACACGGGCCCGATGAATTTTCGATTTCATCATGGTGCGAAGCATCTCTTCTCCCCCTATTATCTCTAATGAATTGACACTAAAACATTATCAATTAGCCTAGCTTTTTCAAAATTAACAGCCAAGGCTAAAATCATCTCTCCCCCACACTCATCTAATGGTTCAAGTTGTGGGTATGACAAGACATCAACATAGTCTATTTTACCATGGGTATTCGTTTTAATGAAGTACGAAACAGCCTCAATAACAGCTTGTGGGGAACTCTCCCCTTCTTCAATCAGAGATTTCCCATGGAGAAGAGCTTGATAAAGATAAGGAGCTTCTTTCCTCTCTGTAGGGCTTAAATATACATTACGACTACTCTTTGCTAGTTGGTCTACTTCTCTAACCGTTTCCACTGGTATGAGCTTAATCGGAAAATTATAATCTTCAATTAACGCATCCACCACTGCAACTTGTTGAGCATCTTTCATTCCCATATAAACTCGATCAGGCATCACAATGTTAAAAAGCTTAGCTAATACGGTTACGACCCCATCAAAATGCCCTTCACGAGATTTCCCACACATTACGTTTACTCTTCTGTGAACAGTCATTTTTACAGACTGATTTGTTGGATACATTTCTCTTACATGGGGAAAAAACAATACATCGTTTTGTTCTTCATCAGCTATACGTTTGTCTCGTCTTTCATCTCTTGGATATCGATCAAAATCTTCATTAGGCCCGAATTGCAAAGGGTTTACAAAGATACTTGTCACGACGATGTCGCACTCTTCACGAGCTTTTCTCATCAGCTGCTGATGGCCTTCATGAAGGTAGCCCATAGTTGGAACAAACCCTACCACGTTCCCTTTAAGCTTCTCATCCTTGATAAGAGATTGCATATCACCTATCTTCTCAATCACTTTCATGAACCGCTTCCCCCATATAAAGACGGAATAAGCTCTTCTTTCATTTGAAAACTATGTGAATCAGCAGGAAATTCCTTCTTTTTCACATCCTCCACATAAGAAGTTAGCGCAACTGTAATGGTAGTGTTAAGATCAGCATAGGATTTAACGAATTTCGGCAAACGTTCTACTCCATATTCCACTACATCATGATAGACCAGCACCTGTCCATCTGTGCCCACACCTGCCCCTATCCCAATGACAGGAATTGATAATTCTTCTTGGATCCTTCTGGCTAGTTGTTGAGGGACACATTCCAATACAAGAGCAATAGCTCCATTCTCTTCTACCTGCCTTGCTTCCTGTAGAAGAGTTTCAGCAGTTTCTAGATCTTTCCCTTGCACACGATACCCTCCCAACACATTTACCGATTGAGGAGTTAATCCTAAATGAGCTACTACCGGAACTCCTGACTTAGTAAGTTTGTGAATGACCGGTAGTACATCTCCAGCGCCTTCAAGTTTTAGACTTTGAGCACCCGTTTCTTGCATTAGTCGTTTGGCATTATCCATCGTCTCAGATAAGGATGAATGATAGGACATAAAGGGCATGTCCACCACCATATAAGTTTCCTTAGCGCCTCTACGTACTGCTTTTCCATGGTGAACCATATCTTCTACTGTAACAGGGATCGTAGAATCATATCCAAGCACAACCATCCCAAGAGAATCTCCAACTAAAATCATGTCAACACCAGAAGATTCAGCTAACTTTGCTGAAGGGTAATCATAAGCCGTCAGCATAACAATAGGGTCCTTTTCTTCTTTCATTTTCTTAAGCTTAGTATGGGTAAGCATCACTTTTCTCCCCTTCTCCACTTAATTTCTGCTGAATAAAGAACATGTTCTTTTCCATCCTCATCTCGCACTTTTAAGGCTCCATCATGTTCGATCCCCATAATTAAAGCATTCCATTCATGCTGATGAGTCGTGATGGTCACATACTCCCCAATTCGATAACCAAAAGCTTCCCAACGAAGTTTCACACTTCTAAAGCCTTCTTCCACAAACTCTTCGTACCGCTTTTCGAATGTACTTAGTAGGTTTTGAATCAATGACTTCAATTCCCACTCCTGTCCCGTTTCAACTTTAAGGGAAGTCGCTTGATCTTTTAAATCTTCAGGGAACTGATCAGAGCTATGATTTACGTTAATCCCGATCCCAAGCACAATATAATTTATCTGATCATGCTCTGCTTGAAGTTCTGTCAAAATACCGGACAGCTTTTTTCCTTCTGTGAGGATATCATTGGGCCACTTAATCTGAGGGGCTATACCACAATGCTTTTTAAAAACTTCGGCTAAAACAGTTGCAGCTAAAAGTGTAATTTGAGGGGACTTGTGAGGTTCAAATTTCGGACGCAAAATCATACTCATCCATATCCCATCCCCTTTTTGAGAATGCCACGTTCGATTTAATCGGCCACGCCCTCTTGTTTGCTCGTCAGCAATAATAAGCGTACCATGAGCCGCCCCTAATTGAGCTTCTTGGTGAGCAATCAATTGCGTCGATGTAACACTTTGTTTATGGATCATTTCCTGTCCAAGCCAAGCTGTATTAAGTCCCCATGACAACGTATTCTCACTTACTTTATCTGGATAGTTCACAATCTTATATCCCTTTCTCGGGGCCGCTTCTATACCATAACCATCTTTCTCAAGTTCTTTCATATGTTTCCAAACAGCTGGTCGACTAATATTCAATTGTTCTGAAAGCTTTTGTCCTGAAAGGTATTGATCAGGATGATTTGATAATATCTCAATCAGCTTTCCTCGTGTTGTTTCCATTTCTTCACCCACATTTCAATCGCTTCTTTATCATTTTGGACATTTCCTAACACAACGTCCTCTTCAATCTGATTCATGTACGTTTTTAACCATGGACCTGGTTTACAATTGGGGAACCAGCTTTTTAAATCATTTCCAGATAAGGCAAGCTCACGCTTAGAATGGATTGGGAGATCCTGAAAATTCTCTTTTAACACTTCTAGTGACACATCTTCATTGTCTATAATAGATAAAAGCCTCTGGTATGAATCTAAATGATCCTCTCCGAGTTGATAGACGATCCACTTAAATGGTTTGAAATGCCGCTTCATATAGATATTAACAAGCTGTTCTGCTTCCTTTTTTACTTTATTGGAGCACTTCCACTCTGTTGTAAATGTAGAAACCACAACTTCTGGTTTAGAGAGCACAAATATAGCAATTGCTTCCTCGATCCCTTTTAGTGGCTGAAAGGGAAGCTTATTGATCACTTTTGTTAGAGATGGGATGTTCTTAAATACTGGCAAGTAGTAGACCAAAGTGGACTCAATTAATAGAGCGAAAGAAGAATGGATATTTTCTCCTTTAACAAGTTTATCAAACTCTATTGCTATTCGTTCTACAGCTATTTTTTCCAGCAAATAGGCAGATTCTATAATGGCATTCAAGGTCATTTCACTAATTGTGAAACCGAGTTGGCTTGAAAAACGAAGAGCTCTCATCATTCGAAGGGGGTCTTCCTGAAAGCGAACTGGAGCCTCTCCGACTGTTTCGATGATAGAGTTATGAATGGCATCTTGACCGTTATAGGGGTCAATGATTTCCCCATTGAAATCCATAGCCATTGCATTCATTGTAAAGTCCCTCCTGGAAAGGTCCTCCTCTATAGTCGCTACATAGGTGACTTCATCAGGATGACGAAAATCATTGTAGTCTCCGTCTACTCGGTAAGTCGTAACCTCATAAGAATCCCCTTTATACTGAACGACGACTGTGCCATGTTCAATTCCAATTGGAATAACCTTTTCAAACAAGGCTTGCACTTGTTCCGGACGAGCAGACGTTGCGATATCAATGTCTCCAATCGTTCTCCCCATTATATGATCCCTTACAGAACCCCCGACAAAATAGGCTTCATATCCTTGCTTCATTAAAGCAAATAATACGGGCAGTGCCTTTAGAAAGGGTTGTTCTAACTTTCTCCTCATAGACGATCCACTATTAAATCTGCGTATACTTGTTCATATTGCTTTACGATGGTCTCTGAATGAAATTCATCACGAACTCGTTCTAGCCCATTTTTTGAAAATTTATCCCACTGTTCATTGCTAGATAATAACCTGATAGCGTAATCAGCAATTTCTTCGGTATCTCCTACCTCACAAATGTAACCTGTTTCATTGTGTACAATAACCTCAGGAATTCCACCAATATTCGTTCCAATACAGGGAACCCCACATGCCATAGCCTCTAATAAGACTAGGCCAAAGCTTTCTTTTTCAGATAAGAGAAGCTTCAAGTGAGAAATGGACAATAGCTCGGAAACATTTTCTTGTTTGCCTAAGAATAATACATCATCTTTAAGACCTAGTTCATTTACAAGCTGACATGTTTTATAGTAATCAGGTCCGTCCCCTACTAAAAGTAATTTAGCTTTAGAATGCTCTCGTATCGTTTTAAACGATTGGATCACATCTGGAACCCGTTTTACTTGGCGAAAATTTGAAATATGTATAATGACTTTATCATCTTCGTCAATGCCGTATTCTTCTCTTAAGTGGGATTCATCTCGCCGTCTATACTCACGTTCATCTACAAAGTTGTAAATGACATCCATATCTCTTTCCACGTGAAGCATATCTTTTGTTTGATTCACAAGACTCTCCGACACAGCTGTTACTCGGTCAGATCGCTCAATTCCGAAACGAATCATGTTTTGTAAGCTTGGGTCTACACCTAGAACCGTAATATCTGTACCGTGCAGGGTTGTAACTATCTTAACATCATGATTAATCATTTCTTTTGCTAATATGGCACAGATTGCATGAGGCATAGCGTAATGTACATGTAAAATATCAATTTTCTCACGATTAATGACTTCAGCCATTTTATTCGCTAAAGCCAAATCGTAAGGTGGATATTGAAAGACAGGATAATGCGTCATTTCCACTTCGTGATAATAAATATTAGGATAAATACGTTTTAGTCGAAAGGGGATATTTGAAGTGATAAAGTGAATCTCATATCCTCTTTCGGCTAAAAGTTTTGCAAGCTCTGTGGCAATTACCCCAGATCCACCTACCGTGGGGTAGCAGGTAATTCCGATTTTCGTTCTTTCCATATATCTTTCACCCTTGCTGCTTATTCTTGTGAATAATTTCTCTCCAATGGAAGTCACCATGTTCAATCGCTCTAACCATAATCTCTGCAGCAGCCAAATTGGTTGCAAGTGGGATCTGGTAAACATCACATAACCTCATCAACGCGCTCACGTCTGGTTCGTGAGGCTGAGCGGTTAATGGATCACGGAAAAATATAATGACATCCATATCGTTTTGCGCAACATACGCACCAATTTGTTGGTCCCCTCCAAGTGGCCCCGATTGAAAGCGATGAAGAGATAGTCCTGTAGCCTCTGTTATTTTAGTTCCAGTTGTACCTGTAGCGAATAGTTGATGTTTTTCTAATACATGCTGGTAGGCCGTAGTAAATTGAACCATATCTTCTTTCTTTTGGTCATGTGCAATTAGTGCAATATTCAAAGTGTCCCACTCCTTATTCCAATAAGTTTTCAAGACCATAAATAAATGCGTTAAGTTCCATGACTTTCTCAATCGATAATTTTACACCCGTCATAAAGGATTCACGATTAATAGAGTCGTGTTTAATTGTTAATGTTTCCCCGCTTGAACCAAACATAACTTCTTGATGAGCGACAAGTCCAGGTAAACGAACGCTATGAATGTGCATACCGTCTACATCTGCACCACGAGCACCTTCTAGCGTTTCCTTTTCATTCTCATGCCCTTGAGGCTTCTTATCACGTACTTCTTGGATCAATTCGGCTGTTTTAACCGCTGTACCACTTGGAGCATCTAACTTTTGATCATGGTGGCGTTCAATAATTTCCACATCTGGGAAGTACTTCGCTGCCCATTTAGAGAATTGCATCATAAGTACAGCTCCTAATGCAAAATTCGGGGCAATTACAACACCTAGTTCTTTCTCTTCTGTGAGTTGTTCTAATTCTTGAAGTTGCTCTTTAGTAAATCCAGTTGTGCCCACAACGGGTCTAATTCCATTCTCTAAGGCTAATTTTGTATGTTTATAACCAAACTCGGGCGTTGTAAGGTCCACTAATACATCAGCTTTTACTTCATTAAAGCACTGTTCAATATCTTCAAAGATCGGAGCTTCTATATCAGGTAAACCATCTAGATCTTTAACTTTTAAACCCCCATTTTTATGATCTACACAGGCCACTAAAGTAAAATGCTCTGTGTTGTGAATCATTTTGACAGCTTCTCTTCCCATTTTCCCTCTTGGTCCAGCTACTATAACGGATGTATTAGTCATCTTTATGTTCCTCCTCTAGGTCCTTTTTCGTCCAACGATTTTGGTCTCTTGTCTCAAATTTATTCATTACCGTTTCAAAACTATTGGTCATATCAATGTCTAAGGAGTTAGCAAAGCACATCATTACAAATAACAAATCGCCAAGTTCTTCCTCCATTGTATTTTTTTCTTCTGAGTCTTTTTTCGGCTTTTCCCCGTAGTAATGATTGACTTCGCGAGCTAGCTCTCCCACTTCCTCTGTCATCCTGGCCATCATACTTAAAGGGGAAAAATACCCTTCTTTAAATTGAGATATATAAGCATCAACACGTTCTTGCATCTCTTGAGTGGTTAATGCATTATGGTTAAATTTCATGTGAACCCTCATTTCTGGTACTTTCATATGTAATCTCTTCTCATGTTAGCTAAAAGGCGGGCTTTTGACAAATTTTTTTCACTATTATTGCTCCTTTATCACTGTTTGTCTATAATGGATGGAGTGTGACGAAAGGAGGGGCAACAATTTGAAGATGGTAATTAATATTAAAAACATCTTATTGATTTTACTTGGTTCAGCAATTTTTAGTTTTGGAGTCCTCTATTTTAATATGGCAAATGACCTCGCTGAAGGTGGCTTTACCGGGATCTTACTTATTCTTGACCACTTTGGTCTAAATATTGCAATTATGAACTTGGTCTTAAATATACCTGTATTTTTCTTAGGTTGGAAACTCCTCGGGAGAACTACTCTAATCTATTCACTGGTTGGCACATTCGCCGTATCCCTATTCTTATGGGTGTTCGAGCTTCCTATTTTCACGAAAAACATAGAATTCGCCTTACAAGATGAAATGATTATCGCCTCTCTAATGGCGGGTGTCTTTATTGGTGTAGGGCTTGGAATTATCTTTAGAAGCGGAGGCACTACAGGTGGTGTTGACATTATTGCGCGACTCGTACATAAATATGCTGGTTGGAGCATGGGACGTACGATGTTCCTTTTTGACGCTTGTGTCATCTTGTCTTCTGTATTAATTTATTTGGATTACATACAAGGGATGTATACCCTCGTAGCCGTATTTGTAGGAGCAAGGGTAATTGACTTCATTCAAGAAGGGGCTTATGCTGCCAGAGGAGCTACAATTATCTCAGAACGGTCTAATGATGTATCTGAGAAAATCATGAAAGATATGGACCGCGGTGTAACTATTCTAGTTGGAAAAGGAAGCTTCACAGGAGAAAGTCGTGATGTTCTCTATTGCGTTGTAGCTCGTAATGAAATTGTCCGTTTGAAAAATATTATTAACTCTATCGACCCACATGCATTTGTCGCTGTGACATCTGTTCATGATGTTCTTGGAGAAGGATTCACCTTAGATGAAAATAAAAACCCAATTGAACGTTAATAACAAAAAGGGCGCCAATAAGTTTATTGGCGCCCTTTTTTGCATTCAACTGGCTTTTGATCTATTCAATCTTAGATTAAAATTAAAAGCTTAGAGCAGAAGCTCCAAGCTTTTTGAGAACAGCCTATTCTTCATTCATCCCAGTGAATAATAAGACAAGGCGAAGTAGTTCAAGTAGTGCAACTAAAGCACTCGCTACATAAGTCCATGCTGCTGCATTTAAGACTTTTTTTGTTTGACGCTCTTCATTATTTCGAATAATCCCTGTCGATACAAGTTGATTCATGGCACGACTTGAGGCATTAAACTCAACTGGTAAGGTCACGAATTGGAATAAAACAGCTAATGCGAAGAAGGCAATTCCAACACCTAAAAGGAATTGACTAAAGAAAGCACCGGCAATAATTAAAAAGATGGATGCATTTGAACCGAAACTTGCCACTGGAACTAATGCATGTCTAAACCTTAAGAACGCGTAGGCTTCAGCATCTTGAATAGCATGGCCCACTTCGTGTGCAGCTACTGCCTGTGCAGCAGCAGATGGCTCATGATAGTTGCCTGAAGACAAACGAACGACTTTGCTTCTTGGATCATAATGATCTGAAAGCATCCCTTTAACTTCTTCAACTTGTACATTATAGAGACCATTTTCATCTAATATCTTTCGGGCTACTTCTGCACCGGTCATATTGGATTCATTTCTTACTTTCGAGTAACGCTTGTAGGTGTTTTTCACCCTCATTTGTGCCCAAATTGGGATGATAATGATTAAAGCCAAATAAATTAAATATTGACCCATCCTTCATTCCTCCACTAATGTAATCGACCTTAACAAAAAGATCTTATTAAGGTCAATTTTAGTCAAAAGTAACGCGAAAGTCAACTATCCCGCTCTTTTTCTTTAACGGTGTAGTCCGTCTTTTCTCCTTTATATTTTCTCCAACCTACATACATTAATGTGAAAGAAATTAAACTCCCTACAGAACCCATTAGCCAAATAAAACCAGGTTCTTCAGTCAAGCTCTTTTTACGCTTCACCCCAATTTCATTAACCTCCTGAGCAAACACACTTAGCTGGTCACCGAGAAGTTCTTCTTCCGTTATAGACTGCATTGTAAGAAGTTCTTTCATGTGGGATTCTAAAATTCGCACACTTTCATCAGTCCCCGCAACTTTTGCAGCAGGTAGTATACGTTCATACAAAAGGTATACGTCTTCAAGATGGCTTTTTGTCCATGAAACAGAATTTCCTGATCCATCTTTCATTTCCTCTAACAAATGATCCTTCCATGCTAACCAGAGTGGATCAACTTTGTTCCACATCGCCTCATATAGTAAGACGACTGTAAGGCTTCTATGGTATTTCTCCGTAGCAGCAGTGTTTGGATCTGTTAAAGCGCTTTGTGCTTCATTTAAAGCGGTTTGGAACACACTTATATGTTCTGTATCATCAACATTGTATTCTCTTCTAAGTTTAGTTAATGTGGCTTCTGCCGCTTCATATCTTCCTTCTTCAACATACTGCAAAAAGCGATACGTTGTTTCTTTCAACTCTTCTGAATAAGAGGAAGCATTTGCAGATCCAAAGTAAGATAAGCTAAACCCCAGGCAGATCAGTAATCCCCATACTATTTTCTTTTGTATCTGTTTCATAACGATCCCCTCTCAAAAGCACTCTTGCTTCAATGTATGAGAAGGTAGAGATAAATAGTACAAGTAGTTATATGGAATGACGAGGGTTTTGCTTCTTACGTACCGTTAATACATATGCGATGCCAATTGAAATAAGGCTGAGCCAAAAAGTGAAATAGCCAATTTCTTGGCTATAATCATTTAATTGTGAATAAATAGGCATCATGTCAAATACATAATCAATGATATCGTTGTGTAACGTCCAGATCCCAGCAATGATTAGGTGGCTAACTTTGATCTTATAGTAAGGTGCATAAAGTAAACCTTGAATAGCCATTGCTCCATGAGAAGCAATTAACATATATCCTTGCCACGGTAGAAAACCAGTCACTACTAATGTCAAAATGTTCATAACGACTGCCCACACACCATATTTGAATAAGGTAATGATCGCTAACGCCTCTACTAAAGGTACATTCTTATTCAACAGGAAAAAGAATAAGAAGATACAAAAGAACAAACTTGCCGTTGGACTATCGGGTACAAAAGGTATAAAAATCGTAGGAGTTATCGCAATTTGGCTTTCATACCACCAATACCCATAAATAGTTCCAAATACATTAATGACCAAGAGCAACAAAACAAAGGGTTTATAAGTCAACAAAAATCGAAACACGTCTTCCCTCCTTCACAACAGAAAAAGAAGCTGACTTAAAAGCCAGCTCCCTCTCACTAGGTATTTATTCGCTTCCTTCATTTCCAACACCTTTAATGAACTTAGCAAGTTTATCTAACTCTTCATCAGAACCTTGGAAGATGTTGGCTGGCATGCCGCCAATTCCGTTTTGAGCGATGTCTTTAATCTCATCTACAGATTTCTCAACACCGATTAACGTTGGACCATTTCCACCTTCTAAATTATCACCGTGACAAGACGCACAGTTCTGACTGTAAATCTTGTATCCTTCAGCGGATTTGTCAATTTCAACATCTTCAACAATTTGACCTGACTTAGCACGTTGTTCCCAATCTACGTGGTCTGCTGCTTCCCAAGTTAGGAAAACTGTAGCAGCTAAACCAATTAGCATTAAAGCATTTGCAATTGGGCGCTCAAATGGACGACGTCCTTTGCCTGTGTCTAAGAAAGGCGCTAACAATAGACCGCCAAAAGCAAGACCTGGAATTACAAATGCCCCTAATACGATATAGGGTCCACTTGCAAATTCGTATTTCAAGAACTGGTAAAGGAATAAAAAGTACCAGTCTGGCAACGGAATGTAACCAGCATCTGTTGGATCTGCCAATTTCTCAAGTGGTGATGGAGCTACAACCGTTAATGTTAAAAATCCAATAAGGAAAACAGCACCAACCAGCCATTCTTTCAATAAGAAGTTCGGCCAGAAAGCCTCTGTTTTACCCGGGTATTCCGAATAGTCTTTTGGTATATTAGGTTTTTTCTCAGCCGGGACACGTGAGTCACCGACAAACTTCATACCTTTTCCCCTATGCACAGCGATCCCTCCTTTACATCAATCAAGTCCTATAGTGGACCAGAAATTCCTTGTTTACGAATCATAACAAAGTGTGCTGCCATTAATCCGAATAATGCAGCTGGCAGGAAGAATACGTGGATAGCAAAGAAACGAGTTAACGTTTGTGCACCTACAATATCCGGGTCACCAGCCAGTAATGTCTTCACTTCTGTACCGATAAGCGGCGTTTGTTCAGCAATTTGAAGACCTACTTGAGTAGCGAAGAACGCCTTGTTATCCCATGGAAGCAGATAACCTGTGAAACCTAGACCGAGCATAACAAAGAAAATAAGTACCCCTACTACCCAGTTCAATTCACGAGGCTTTTTATAAGCTCCCTGGAAGAATACGCGCAATGTATGTAAGAACATCATCACGATTACGAGACTAGCACCCCAGTGGTGCATACCGCGTACAATTTGACCGTAAGCTACCTCTTTTTGAAGGTAATAAACAGACTCCCATGCGTTTTCAATGTCTGGCACATAATACATGGTTAAGAACATACCAGATAGAACTTGAATAACTGTAACGAAGAACGTGAGTCCTCCAAAACAATAAACGAATGCTGAAAAGTGATGAGCAGGGTTCACGTGTTCAGGAACCTCGTGATCCGCAATATCACGCCATAAAGGTGTAATATCGACACGCTCGTCCACCCAATCGTAAAGTTTTTGAAGCATGAATTACACCACCTTATTTGGAATGATTTCTCCTAAGTACAGCATGCCATCTTGAATTTTGATTTTGTATTGATCTAGCGGAGCTAATGGAGGCGTACCAGGTACGTTTTCTCCACTTTTCTCATAAAGACCCCCGTGACAAGGACAGTAATACCTGTTTTCATGTCCCGAGCCACCTTCCCACTTCACAATACATCCCAAGTGTTTACAAATCGGTGAAAGCGCAATCACATCGCCATCTTCATTCTTGTAAACCCATGCTGTTTTCGACACTTCAGATACATACCATGCATCTTTTTGTTCGAAAGAGAAATCTACGCGTGTCGGTTCCTTTGTAATGTTTGCTACTTCAGTACCTGTTGCGTGAAATTCCCCAGCTTCTTTCGGTTTAAGAACTGGATCTACTGCCATTCGAACCATCGGCGAAAGCATAGCCGCTGCCATAAACCCTCCTACACCTGTTAGCGTGTAGTTCAGAAACTGACGGCGGGATACTGGTTGTTTTTTATCGCTCATTGTTTTCCCCCCTCTATCCAATATGATCCAACATTCATGGTAAATATTCACACAGTTTACTAGGACATTATAATGATAGCGCAAACTATTTAGACGGTCAATATTGGAATTGAAATCGCTTTAGAAATTATTCTTGCCAATATGCTGTAATTAATTCGGTTACTTGTTCAATTTGAGATCGAAGAACTTTTTGAGCCTCTTCATTATGTATATCGTCGACTTTAGGAAGAGGCATCCATATTAATGAAGATTCTAAGTCCTTCTCTACCTTTTTCCACTGTTGATCAAACGTAAAGAACAAGACATGTTTAAAGCCTCGCTCTTTCATTTCTGTTGTCCACTCATTTATTCGCTCGATTTCCTTAGAGACAGGTGTTTCTTTTAAGTAGGTATAGGATGGCGATAGAAAAATTCTCCCCCTATATTCTTCTTCAACTTCCTTCATAAATAACGTTAACAATTCAGATTGATTTGCAAGCATTTTAAGTTCATTCTCTGAACCTGCTAAAGAATAAGGGATTAAAGGTACAATCCAGGTATCGACAAATTCTTTAGATTGAGAATATAACATTGCATCCTGTCCATTCCATTTCATTGCTATCCCTCCTTTCCGAAGAATCTTCCCCCTCATTATAGACTTTGGTAAAGGAAATCGAAAGTCATAATGGTCAAATTTGTCGATGTTTTCAGAATTTATTCTTGTTAAAAAAAAAGAACCCCCTAATAAATTAGGGAGTTACATTTTTTTTAAGATTGTTTAATTGCTCACTCAATCGCTCAAATGTTTCTTTATCACCACAGTCCAAAGCTCGGTCAATTTTGGTTCTTAAACTTTGAGTTTGGTAGTTCGATATAGATGTTTCCAATACTAATTCAGCTAATTCCTGATCTTTTTCAGTGATAAAGTAATCTTGAGGCATAAAAGGGTTCTCTTCTAAAACCGCTGCATAAGGAGCGCTCTGGTGAGAATTTCTGAAATTTAGTTGGATATAAACAGGTTCATTTCGATTCAAACGAATATCATGAAACGATTTCTCTGCATCCGTTGTCATAATCTGATCCTTATAAAAGCGGAATGGAACTTCATCAACACAATGGGTTGATATAACAATACCTCTAGGGCAAAATCTTGCTTCTTCCACAAAGTGTACATGCTCCATAATCGAATCATGATTGATCAGATAGTTTAAAATCCATACACTTTCTCTGCGCTTTAACTGAAAATGATTCAAAAACCAACGAACAAATTCCTTCTTATCCTCAACCGAGACCGGCATTTTCACTTTTATGCCCTCCTTTTTAAACAGAGAAATACTATTCCTCGTTACCAGACTGCAAACGGGCCATAAATGTTTCTACTTCTTCATCAGTTGGTTCAATGGTGAGATAACGTTCGAATACGCTTTGTGCTTCCTTCACTCTTCCTTCTTCTACAAGGAAATATCCATACTCTTTCAGGAAGTCACTGTCATCTTTAAAGGTATTATATGCTTCCTGGTAGTCATTTAATGCCTCTTTAAAGTGTTCTAATTCATTATTAGCCTGAGCTAAATACCACTTATAAAGAGGTTCCTCTTCATTCATTTCACTGAGATATTCTAAAATATCCTTAATGGCCTCAAAGTCCCCATCTTCTTTCAGTCGCTCTACTAAGAATAGAGCAGCTTCTTTAAAACCAGGGTCAATAGACAAGGATTGTCTGATATGTTGATACCCTTCTTGTTTCTTCGTAAGTCTGAAGGCTAAAGTACCTGCTAGATAAAATAGATCCTTATTGAATTCGTCTTTCTTAAGTCCTTTATTTGCTATATCATATGCCTCTTCAATCATCCCTTCAGCCTCGTAGGCCTCAGCAAGCAACGGATATGCAGATTGATAGAAAGGATCTTCTTCAATAAGTTTGTTCCATACTCGAATAGCAATATCAATACGATTCGCTTGATAAGCCGTAAAACCGTAGCGGAATAAAATATCAGGTGTCATTTCGTCAGCAGCTTGGAAATAGTCAAGAGCTTGATCAAAGTCACCTTCAATAGCAAAGGCCTCAGCGAGGCGTAATGTAATATCTGTTTCCCCCATCTTCTGATCACGTCGTAAAGCTTTCTCGTAGTATGGAATACTCTTTTGATATTCCCCCACTGAGAACGCCAATTCACCTAAAGCGAAATCGATAACTGGTTCATTTGGAGAAATATTCTTTGCTAATAGTAACTTTTGTTCAGCTACTTCAAATAGACCTTGAGCTTGATAAAGGTCAGCAAGCTGAACGAGTGCTCCTAAATATTCTTCGTTATCTTCTGGAATTTGATTTAAGAGATCGATGGCTTTCTCATCATCTTCTTGGTCTACATAAATCTCTGCAAGTAAGAGTGTTAATTCATGTTCTCCTGGGTAACGTTGCTTAAGTTCTTCTAGTACATCTTTTGCTTCTTCAACCATTCCCCATTGCATGAACATTTCTGCTATTGTATATTTTTCCTCATCTCCAGCACGAGATAACTCCGTACGTAATGTTTCTACAGCTTGCTCGGTTTTTCCTGCATTCATATATTGAATGGCTTGTTCTATGCCTTGCATGTCTACACCCTTTCATCAACTCATAAAATGGTTCGGTATGGAAGCTTTAAAATACCTTCCATATCCCTCCAGATCGTTCACTTCTGTGTGAGAACGAATAATTTGACCACGTAACACTGTAACACATGGGATAGCTTTATGATAAAACATTTGATCAGGTGTATCAATTTGTGTTTCAGTATGAAGACGAAAAAGGTTATAATCTGCATCACCTGAATACATAAATTCTCCCTTATATGGGTAAATTCCTGTCGCCCTTAAATTTTCTTTTGTCAAAGGGCACTCCCCTAATACGCGTGGTAATGTACGAACATTATGATGCTCCGCTAGTTGAAGCCATTTCGAATAGGAAAGAGGACCTTCGTTTTTCACGACTGGTGTAACAGGGATAAAAGAAGGATCCTGAGCCTGCGCAATCCACCCCCACATTTTGTTTAAAATATCCTCTTTTGTCTCTGCTTGAAACAACACAAAAGGAACTCGTTCATTGCCAAAAAAGCGAATCATTTCAGGGGTTAGTTTATTTACAGAAACAAGTGGCGCAATCATATAATCGATCCCAAGACCATCTAAGCGGTGCTTCATCATTTGAAATTCTTTAGCCATATTTCTTGAAGATGAAATCGGACACTGGACAATAAGCAAGGTGGTACCTCTAAACATATAACGCCGGACAAGAGCCGATTGAAATTCAGTTTGATAAAGAGGGAATTGTAAGTCTATATGAACCTTACCAGGGGAGATCCAAAAACGATCCATATTTATAGTCATCGTTTCCCTGTTTAATTTATAGGGTTGTATCCATTTCCCATCCCTCACCCCTAATGACGCTTGTTTCCATTTTCCTTGAGCAAAGCATTGGTTTGCCTCTATACAATAAGCCTCCATACGACTTGTCCCCTTTACTAGCTTTTGGTACAAGGTATGAAGGCAAATTGGTTGTTATGACTTTCTACATTATGCTTGCACGTAAAGAGAATCTAAATCTTCAAAGAAATTGGGATAGGATATAGAAATACAAGATGGATTCTCTAAAATGATCTCTTCTTCACATACTAAAGAGGCTACAGCCACCATCATTCCAATACGATGATCATGATAAGAAGAAAACACGCCACCCTTAAGAGGATTTGAGGAGCCTTCTATAACCATGCCATCTTGAGTAGCATCTGCTTTAACTCCCATTTGATTGAGTGTATCTACAACAGCTTTAATTCGGTCTGTTTCTTTATACCGCAGTTCTTCTGCATCTTTAATAATCGTCTTCCCTTCTGCTCTTGAAGCAAGAAGAGCAATGATAGGAAGTTCATCTATTAAACGCGGAATGAGTTCCCCAGACAAAGTGGCTCCGTTTAACGTTCCGCCCTTTACGGTAATATCGCCAACCGGTTCATCACCAATGTGTCGGGTAGTATTAATCTCCATGGATACACCCATATCTTTTAAGACATCTATAATTCCAGTTCGTGTAGGGTTTAATCCTACATCTTTTAACGTTACTTCACTATCTTTTTTCAATGCTGCTGCACACATAAAGAAAGCAGCAGATGAGATATCACCAGGCACTTCAATGTCTACTCCTGTTAACGTTTGACCTCCCTCAAGATGAATTAAATCATCTTCACGGACCACCTTAACACCAAATGCTTCTAATAAACGTTCAGTATGATCCCTCGTTTTAACAGGTTCCATCACGGTGGTTGTTCCTTCTGCAAACAATCCAGCTAGTAAGACGGCTGACTTCACTTGAGCACTATTAACAGGAAGACGATAATGGATTGGCTTTAAAGCTTGTCCTCTAATACTTAGAGGCAAGAGATTTCCGTGTTCTCTACCATCAATGGTTGCACCCATTTCGCGCAAGGGATCAACTACCCGGTTCATTGGTCGTTTAGACAAAGAAGTGTCTCCAAATAAACTATAATGATTCGGTATTCCAGCCAGTATCCCTAGAAGGAGGCGTGTGGTTGTACCTGAATTCCCTAAATTTAATGGCTCCACAGCCTCTGACAGACCGTTCAACCCTTTTCCAACAATGGTTACTTCGTCATCGTTCTGCTGAATTTGGACCCCCATAGCGCGAAATACATTAATGGTTGTTATGCAATCTTCACCTGTTAAGAAATGTTTAACCGTGGTTTTGCCCTCCGCTAAAGAGCCAAGCATAATAGACCGATGTGAAATGGACTTGTCTCCGGGTACCCTTAGGGTTCCCCTTAAAGAATGGGGCCTTGGTTTAATTTCCATCTGATTCATATATTCACTACCTTTGTTATTCAATGGTTACTTCATATCCGTTAGATTGCAAGAGCATTTGAGCGTGTTTTTGGTCTTTCGCTGTTTGAAAACTCAAGCGTAACGCTCCTGAAATTCCTTCTCTGATCTCAAGAATTTGGATATTTACGATACTAATCGTTTCCTGGGCTACAATATGGGTAACCTCAGACAGGGCTCCAGGCTGATCATGAATATCTACGTACAGATCATAAAAGGAAGGGATGGCACCTTTTTGCTTAACAGGCAAACCATCTCGGTACTGCTTCGCCTGTTCTAAATACGTATGTAGTTCATCATGTTCTAGTGTCTCGACTAAAGATTTTAGGTGGTCCATCTCGTGAATCCAATCAGAAAGGAGTGAAATCATCGTTTCACGATTCTGGAAAAAGATATCATTCCACATTTTCGGATGACTTGAAGCAATTCGTGTAATGTCTCGAAACCCTCCAGCAGCTAATTCATGTAAAAAAGGATGAGTATCATGCCAAGATCGAGCCTGATGCACTAGTGCAGACGCAATTAAATGCGGAAAATGTGAGATGACTCCTGTCATTTGATCATGTGCTTCCACATCGACAGTAACGAAATAGCTCCTTGTTGAGCTTAGTAACTTCTCAAGTTTAGACACATGTTCCTCACAAGCGTGCGTGCCTGGAATAAATAAATAATAGGCATTTTCGAACAGATGGGCTTTAGCAGCTTCAATCCCATTTTTGTGCGACCCAGCCATCGGGTGCCCTCCAACAAAAACGACTTTTTGATTGGTAAGAGACTCCGCAGTCTCCATAACAGGTTTTTTTACTGAACAAACATCCGTAACAATTAGTTCTTTTTTTAATTTCATCTGCTCAAGTTGTTGGATATAAGAACGCGTGATGGAAGTTGGCGTAGCTAGGAAAACGATATCAGCAAGGCTTACACCTTCTTCGAAAGATGTTACTTGCTGATCTATAATCTGATTTTGCATGGCGTAATCTAGTGTTTTGGCGTTACCATCAAAGCCGATAACAGTTGAATGCTTATTATTTTGTAAGTTTAGGGCAATCGAACCTCCGATTAACCCTAAACCTACTACAAAGATTGTAGTATGCTCCATAACTCAGCTATTTTGCACCTTCACTAATTTCCGTTCCATTGCTTCCATAACTTCCTGCATGTGTTCTTTCTTACCAATGGTTAAGCGAATTGATTGAGGAATTCCAAGAGCTTCGCCGGAACGGACAATAAATCCATTCTGTAATAGATGCTCTGTCATTTCATCTCCTGTTATAGGTAAGTGTATGAGTAAAAAGTTCGTTTCAGATGGATAATATTCTAAACCTAGTCTATCGCAAAAGGCTTCTAGCTCTTGCTTAGTCTCAACATTTTGCTCAAAGGTAGTCTCTATAAAATTCTGATCTTCCAAAGCAAGGATCGCAGCGTGCTGAGCTATTACAGATGTATTAAATGGTTCACGAGCCGGCTCTAGCTTTGTGATAATAGATTCACGTGCTATTCCATATCCGATCCTTAAAGCAGCAAGTCCATAAGCCTTTGAAAATGTTCGTGTAACTATAAGGTTTTCATATTTTCCAAGAGAATCTACTGCATTTGGAAATGCTTCATTTGAAACATACTCCATATAAGCTTCATCGAGTACCACTAACACATGGGCCGGACATCTCTCCATAAACGTATCGAACTCATCTTGAGTGAAGATGTTTCCTGTAGGATTGTTAGGGTTACATAACCAAACGACACGTGTCTCTTCATCTATTACGTTCAGCATTTCTTGCAGGTCATGATACCCGTTAATTAGAGGGACTTCACGAACTTCGGCACCTTCAATCAACGCATTATGTCGGTATTGAGGAAAGGTTGGGGTAGCCATCACCGTATTTGCACCTGGTTCTAGATACGTACGACAAATGATTTGCATAATTTCATCAGACCCATTACCAAAGATCAACTTCGTTTCATCAACCTGAAGATCTGCAGCTAGTTTTGTTCTTAACTTTCTAGCGTATCCATCAGGATAAATCTCGAGATTTGTAACCGCTTCGGCAAGGTGTTTCTGCACATGACTTGAGAAACCAAATGGATTTTCATTAGAAGCCAACTTTATAATTCTGTCTAATCCGTAAGCTTCCTTCACTTCATCGATTGTCTTGCCTGGCACGTAAGGCTTTAATTGGTTAAAAATAGGTTTTGTTCTCATGATAAACCCTTCCCTTCTTCTTGAATAAGATCCGGACGTAATTGTTTTGCTTCATGTTGATAGATATGACGAATCTCTTTTTGATTCATTTCAGTATTAACATGCATCATAACACGAATGCATCGTTCAAGTGATTGGGGTACCGGTATTTCCCTCATGCACATAACCGGAACAAACGTCCATCCTTCAATCTTACGCACTGCTTTAGCTGGAAATGTCGCATTTAAATCTTCTGTAGTGGAAATTTGAATAGACGCCACCTGCTCTGGATCAATTCCATTTTCATCAATCATTTCCTCTAACAATGAATGAGTATGATTCACAATTTCCTCTGCTCTATTCTGCTTTACTGTTGTAGCTCCTCTAACTCCTCTAATCAAACTTGACTCACCTCTTTGTGATACTCTTTCAATTCATTTCTTATCTCGTCTTTTGTAAAGGAAACAACTTGAGGATTTCCTTGTTTGGATAACAATACCATTCTTATCTCTGAGTTAACATTCTTCTTATCTCTTGTCATTCTATGTAACAATTCATGTTGATCTAAGTGATTTATGACGGAAATAGGGTAACCATGAGCCATTATCCAATTTCTGAAATTCATACGGTTCAATGAGCAATCAAAATAAGACTCACTCACTTTTAAAGCGAAATCCATCCCTATGGCCACGGCTTCCCCGTGAGTGATCTCCCCATAGCCCATTTCAGCTTCAATGGCGTGCGCTAAAGTGTGGCCAAAATTCAGAAATCGACGATTACCTTGTTCACGTTCATCCTCTGTTACAATTCTAGCTTTAACAGCTATTCCTTGCAAAATGAGGGAATTCAATAAATCCTTGTCTACATCTTCAAAATGATCAATGGAGTAGCACTGATCCAAAAATGCTTGATCATGTGCAATCCAAGCATGTTTTATGACTTCCGCCATCCCTGATCTCCACTCTGTTTTTGAGAGAGTGTTAAGTGATGCCGTATCATATATGACAGCTACAGGCTGATAAAAGTGGCCTATTAAATTCTTCCCAAGAGCATGGTTAATAGCAACTTTTCCACCTACACTACTATCATGCGCTAACAGCGTTGTTGGGACTTGCACATAATCTACACCCCTCATATAGCTAGCTGCCACATACCCAGCAAGGTCTCCAATCACGCCACCACCTAGCGCCACAATTGAAGATTGACGATCAACGCCATATTCAATAGCTTTTGTATGACAATCATAAAATACAGATAGACTTTTTGACTCCTCACCTGCAGGTACGACGTAAGTAGTAACCACTGTAGTTTCAGGAAAGCTCTGTTTCACATCATCCATATATAAAGGAGCAACATTACTATCTGTAATTATGAACACTTGCCTATATGATTTAGGCAAGTGTTCGGATATTGTATGGCGTAGCCCAGATCCAATAGAAACGGTGTAGCTTCCATGTTCATGTTTAACATGTAACTGCTCCATTAGAAGCACCTAATTTCTTCTCTGTATTGATCTAAACTTTCTTTTAATTTAGGGAACTGATCATGAGGGAATTGTTCTGTTAATGCGCGAGCAAGTTCCCAAGCTACAACATGTTCCATAACGACTGCAGCAGCTGGAACCGCGCAAGAATCGGAACGCTCAATACTAGCTTTAAACGGCTCTTTTGAATCAATATCAACACTTTGTAATGGTTTATATAGTGTTGGGATTGGTTTCATCACACCTTTTACAATTAAAGGCATACCTGTAGTCATACCGCCTTCAAATCCTCCTAAGCGATTCGTCTTACGGTAATATCCTCTATCTTCAGACCAAGCAATTTCATCATGAACTTCACTTCCATTCATGTGTCCAGCTTGGAAGCCTACTCCAAATTCAACACCCTTAAAGGCATTAATGCTTACAACGCTCCCAGCAATACGTGAATCAATTTTCCGATCGTACTGAACGTATGAGCCTATACCAGCAGGCATACCTTCTACCATTACTTCTACGACTCCTCCAATTGAATCTCCTTCTTGCTTGGCTGTATCGATTGCCTTCATCATTTTCTCTTCGGCATCTTTATCAAGTGTTCTTACAGGAGAAGCTTCAGATATCTCTTGTCGTTCTTCTATAGACAGTGTTTCATCGTAAGAAGCTGTGATACCACCAATTGTATTTACATAACCTGTTATTTTAATGTCGAGTTCGGCGAGGAGCTTCTTCGCAATAGCACCCGCAGCTACTCGAGCAGCTGTTTCTCGTGCAGAAGAACGTTCTAACACATTACGCATATCTCGGTGTCCGTACTTTAAAGCTCCATTCAGATCGGCATGGCCAGGTCGAGGGCGACTAATTGTACGACGAACTTCTTCATCATCCCCTATTGGGTCTTCTCCCATGATGTTTCTCCAATGAGTGAAATCATCATTCGTCAAAACAAGGGATATAGGGGATCCCAGGGTGTAACCATGTCTAACCCCACCCGTAATGTTAATCAAGTCCTTTTCAATCTGCATACGGCGACCACGCCCATAGCCACCTTGTCTACGTATTAAGGATTCATTTATATCCTCAGAAAGTAGTGGCATAAGAGAAGGGATCCCTTCTACGATTGTTGTAAGTTGTTTTCCATGTGATTCGCCTGCAGTTAAATATCTCATCTAAACTCTCCTTTTCTCAGCTAAACTTTATGAATTTTGTCTTACTATATCATATCCTATAGGTGCTGTGTTCATCATTATTAAAAAATTGTATGATCTATCTAAATATCCAAAAAAGTCTGAATTTTTTATTACAGCTCAAAACGTCTTCTCTCTCTTTCTTAACTCTTTTTATAAAAAAACGTATCCGCTATCTCGAAATTATATGTATGTGCATTAAATATTTGTTCTGTACTTCCTACAAATAAAATACCATCTTTATTTAAGGCATGACTAAAACGTTTATACACTTCACTTTTAGCTGCCTCAGTAAAGTAAATCAAAACATTTCTACAAATAATCAGGTCAAAATGGGATTCATATTCATCAGATAACAAATTGTGTTTTTTAAACGTTACAACCCTTTTGATGTCTTCTGAAACTTCAAATAAGTTGCCTTTTGGCTTAAAATATTTAGATTTAATGTGAGGAGGAACCTCCTTTAAAGAACGTTCAGGATATATTCCTTGTTTAGCTCTGTACATTACATTTTCATCAATATCTGTAGCCAATATATGAATGTCTTTCAAAGGGAAAAATTGACTCAATACCATAGCAAGTGTATAAGGCTCTTCGCCAGTGGAACAAGCAGCACTCCAGACTTTTAAAGATTTCTTACCTTTGACTAGATCTGGCAATAATTTTGATTCTAGCACTTCCCAACGCTTTTGATTCCGATAGAATTCAGACACATTAATCGTCATCCGATCAAGAAATTCAAAAAACAATTCATCATCTTTTGATAGAGCTTGAAAATAACGATCGAAACTCTTATAACCTCGTTTATCCCGAAGGGTCGTTAACCTGCGTTTCATTTGTGCTTCTTTATACAACGAAAGATCAATCCCAGTCTTACGTTTAACTTGATTAATAAATCCTTGATAGTCCTCTGCCATTTCCTATATTTCTCCTCTTCTCCATTATTGCCCATGTATATGAATCTTCTTAATCTTAATAAATGGCCATGTCAATGTAAACAATCTTTCGCCGCTGCTACTAGTAAACACATTCTTTCAGTCATCCCTAAAAGGAATAAAAAAAGGCGCAACCTTAGGTGGTTACGCCCTTTTTAATCATACTTTCATCGACCGATAATTCTAATAAAGCCAGTTCTGATCGTTCTTTTCATAAGAAACAAGTTCTTGATCCTTAAAGAAAAGACCAATCTCGCGCTGAGCGCTCTCCGGAGAGTCAGAACCGTGTATAACATTCTTGCCTACTGTAAGACCAAAGTCTCCTCTTACAGTACCTGGCAAGGCTTCTGATGGATTTGTTTTCCCCATCATTTGACGAGACGTCGCGATTACGTTTTCACCTTCCCATACCATTGCAAAAACAGGACCAGATGTGATGAATTCGACCAACTCACCAAAGAAAGGCTTTTCTTTGTGCTCGCCATAATGTTCCTCTGCTAGACTTGAAGGAATTTGCATTAGCTTCCCACCAGCTAATTTAAATCCTTTTCTTTCAAATCTACTTACAATGTCCCCGATTAAATTTCTTTGAACTCCGTCTGGTTTGACCATAATGAACGTTTTTTCCATTTTCTCCACCTCTTAGTTATGTAGAATTATGAAAGCGTTTAAATGTTTAACCAGATGAAATTCTATCAAATTTTCGGAAAAGTAGCAAACGTTTTCTTATGATTTACGTTTTCCTATGTATTTGGCAATTTTCATAAGGGTTTGTTTCTCTTTTTGATTGGGAAGGATATCTAGCGCCTCATATGCTTTGTTGAGGTAACGTTCACTTAAAGCAAACGACTGGTCAATCGCTCCAGATTCTTTAATTTTCTCGATTACCCATGCCATATCAGTCTTTGTAACCTCTTCTTTTTGGAATAAGCTTTGTACTTCTTGCTTAAACCTTTCATCTTGATCCATCGCATAAAGAACGGGGAGTGTAATATTCCCTTGCATTAAGTCGCTCCCTGCAGGCTTCCCTAATTCCTTTTCTGTCGCTGTAAAATCTAATACATCGTCGATGATCTGATAAGACATGCCTACATAATAGCCATACTTAAATAAAGCTCTTTCAACTTTTTCGTCAGCTCCAGCTGCTACTGCACCAAGGCGACAGCTTACAGCAATTAAAAGAGCTGTTTTTCTTTTAATTCTACGTAGATAAGTACGGAGGTTTTGATCCCAATCAAATTTATCTTTAATTTGCTCTATTTCACCCACACAGACCTCTACAATTGTTTTGGATAGGATTTGATGGGCTTTAGCGTCTTCTAAAGTCGATAAGCTCTCAATTGCTCTGGCAAAGATATAGTCTCCTGTATACATTGCCACACGATTGTCCCATTTAGCTTTAATTGTCTGCTCGCCCCGTCTGAGCTCAGCGTCATCAATCACATCATCATGAACAAGTGATGCCATATGAATAAGCTCTAGCGCTACTGCTACATGCTTAATTCTCTCGATATCATAATGACCAAACTTAGCTGCTAATAAAACAAAAACAGGACGGATACGTTTTCCTCCTGCTTGTAACAATTGGGTAGAAGCTTCTCTTAAGATGCTATGATCAGCTTGAATTGTCGTGTTGAGAGACTTTTCTATTTTATCAATATCTTGTTTTAAGTGTGGATAGATCATCGCTAATTTCATCGGAGTCACCTTTATATCATTTTCTTACTTCAATGGTTTTGTTCCAAGATGCATGGCAGCTACGCCACCAGTGTATCCTTTAACTTCAACATCTTTCAATCCTGCTTGTTCGAACAAACGCTTTAACTCTACTCTTCCTGGAAAGTCCTTTGCAGATTCATGGAGCCAAGCATATTCGTTATAGCTTTTAGCAAATAAACGACCAAGAACTGGCATGATATATTGGAAGTAGAAGTAGTAAGCTTGCCTAAATCCAAACGCAGTAGGCTGAGAAGTCTCAAGACAGACTACAATACCTCCTGGTTTAACAACTCGAGTCATTTCTTTAAGGACTTGCAAATAGTCTGGAACATTTCGCAATCCAAACCCGATTGTTGCATAATCAAAGCTATTATCTTCATATGGAAGTTCCATAGCATCTCCATGAATAAAATCTACGTAATCAAGATTAAGATCATTTTTCTTTTCTTTGCCTACACTAAGCATATTCTGGCTAAAATCAAGACCTACGACTTTACCTGATTCCTTTACTTTATCAGCAAGAGCAATGGTCCAGTCTCCTGTTCCGCAGCAAACATCGATAGCTGTTTCTCCCTTTTGAACATTCATACGACTCATAACATCTTTACGCCAAGCTTTATGACGCTGAAACGATATGATGGAATTCATAACGTCATATCGATTATAGATTTTTTCAAATACATGATGAACACGTTGTGATTTTGTTTGTTGGTCCATTGATTACCCTTCCTCCACAGCTTGATGTTTCAGATAAAATGAATGATAGATATGATGTTGGAGGTACGTTTTAAGTGAACTGAAGCTCCCTGGCAACTGTGCTAAAGACTGCTCAACTGAAACCATTTGCTTCTTCATATATTTTTCTATCGTTCGGAGAGCTTGTGCACCGTTTTGGTGAACGAGCGTGCTTTTAATTAACAATTCAATTAAAGGGGAGTTCTCACGCTTACGAAAACGACGGTCTTCATCTTGTAATCGTTTGGCTAATAACCAATCCCCCGCCACCTCATTCATCACAGGTTGATTTACAAATTCCGCTACCCGTTGAATCAATAATGATTCGACTTGTTTTAAAGCATCCATTACTTGAGCTATCGATGGAAAATCCTGATTGTAAATCTTCATTTTTAATTCATTAATTTCTTTAATAGCAGAAGCTAGTGTATGAATCATTGGTAAATCCTCAATTTTAGACAAAAGGTAATAGTACAGCCCACTGTAATAGTCTCCAGCTAATACGGTCAACTGTCGACTCTTTGTTACATGGTCTTCTTCATTCGTTTTGGATGAATTCACAAGTTCATGCGTATCTAGAGCTATTTGTACTAGCATCGTTGAGATTATATATTGTTTCTGTTTATCTTCACTAAGGTCTGTATCTTTTAGTAAAGACGTAAGAAACATTAGTTTATCTTCACAAATTACGGGTTCAGGTATAAATTTGGCTAAATAAGGATGTTGGATTTGATGTTCAATACTAGTTCTTAAATGTTCGATATTCACGTTTGTATTCTTCACTGACATCACCCAAAGCCTTTCGTGCCGTATCTCGGCTTACTGTCGTCTATTATAGCATATCCGGTCGGATCAACACATTTTTGAATAACTATAGTGTGCCCATTATTTAAAAATGATTATATGTATAAAAGAAAAAGCAGAGCGTTCAGGTCACTCTGCCTCGGAATTCATCTCGCCGTGACTTGTTTGAATCTGTGCTTTTCCCCTTACTTTAACCGCCGAGGTATGCTCTGTAAACTGGGCTATCATGACTTCTCCGGTATCAAGCTTCTCTGAGTGATGGAATCGAGTATCAGTACCTCTGGTAAGGCCAATCACATTCACTCCATCTTCAAGAGCCTTTATTACAAAAAAATCTCCGCTAGACTTTTGGTTGCTCATCTCAATCCTCCTAGAGCTAATCTTTATTTAATATCTCTTAAATTGCCATGTGTGTCAATTCATTAACACTGTTAAGGAACAGCTTTTCCTACATAAATGTGAAAATAAGGCTGACCCATAACTTGAGTCAGCCTTACTCATTATGCCCTTTATGTAATTACTTAACGGAATCCTTAAGGGCTTTACCTGGTTTGAATGCTGGTACTTTGCTAGCAGAAATTTCGATTTCTTTACCAGTTTGTGGGTTACGACCTTTACGAGCCGCACGTTCACGTACTTCAAAGTTACCAAAACCAATTAGTTGTACTTTATCACCGTCTTTAAGTGTTTCAGTGATTGAATCAAAAACTGCATCTACAGCTTTTGTAGCATCTTTTTTAGAAAGATCACTTTTCTCTGCAACTGCATTGATTAGATCTGTCTTGTTCATGCTATTCACCTCCTCCCAGGAAATGGTTACGCATCATTTTGTGCCAAGATCGTAACATGATGTTACATACATTTGTGCACAATTTTTTAACGTTTTATACGTGTGTGCATCAAGAAAACTTGATGACAAGCCTTATATTAAACGATGATGCGAGTGATTTCAATAAAAACAACAAACTTTCTTCAACAAAAAGGCTGATACATCAAGTCTTCGAGCCCATTTTCTCCCTTCCACCTTGTTTTTTCTGAATTATTAAACAAAACCCAAAACCCTTGATATGAAAGGGTTTTGGGCATATGGATAAGATTTCTATTTTACATGTATTAGGGAAATGAAATCCCTCTAAAAAATTTCTTAAAAAAAATAAAAAAAGCGGTGGTTAACCGCTTATAAAATGATGGCAATAAGCCCTCCACTGCCCTCATTGATGATTCTTTCGAGGGTTTCTTTAAGTTTATATCGAGCATTCTCTGGCATTAAAGCAAGCTTCGCACCAATACCTTCCCTCACAATAGAACTTAGTGAACGCCCGAATATATCAGAGTTCCAAATGGATAGTGGGTCTTCTTCAAAGTCCTGCATCAGGTACCGAACAAGTTCTTCACTTTGCTTCTCGGTTCCAATAATAGGGGCGAATTCAGACTCAACATCTACCTTCACCATATGAATAGATGGAGCTACAGCCTTAAGACGAACGCCAAACCTTGATCCTTGACGTATAATTTCCGGTTCATCTAAGAACATGTCTTCAAGGGCTGGCGCTGCAATACCATATCCTGTTTGTTTTACCATCTGAAGGGCTTCAGACACCTGATCATACTCACGTTTTGCATGGGCAAAATCTTGCATAAGCTGAAGCAAATGGTCTTTCCCTCTAATTTCTTCTCCTACAATCTCTTTTAGAACTTGATCGTACAAATAGTCAGGAGCTTGGAGATCTATCTCAGCCACTCCTTCTCCCATTTCCATACCAGCTAACTGTGCTTTATCAATGTAGTCGTAGTCTGAGAACTGTCCGACTACTCGGTCCACGTCTCTTAATCTTTTAATGTCTTTCACAGTATCTTGAATCGCATCTTGGTAGTTTTTGCGAAGCCAATGACCTTCGTTTAAAACCATAACCCAGCTTGGTAAATTCACATTAACTTCAAGGACAGGGAATTCATATAATGCTTCTCGAAGCACATTATAAACATCACTTTCTCTCATGCCTTCCACACTCATTGATATCACAGGAATATCATATTTCTCTTGAAGTTTTTGTCTTAATACCTCTGTATCTTGGTGGTGTGGGCGAACAGAGTTAATAATCATAATAAATGGTTTTCCTACTTCTCTTAATTCTTCCACAACACGTTCTTCCGCTTCAACATAGTCTGCTCTTGGAATCTCACCAATTGTCCCATCTGTTGTTACAACTACACCGATTGTGGAATGTTCTGTAATAACTTTTCTTGTTCCAATTTCAGCAGCATCGTGAAATGGAATGGGTTCTTCATACCAAGGGGTATTAATCATTCTTGGTCCATTCTCATCTTCATAACCTTTAGCACCATCAACCGTATATCCAACACAATCTACAACTCTAAAATTAACATCTAAGCCATCGTCCACATGTACTTGAACGGCCTGATTTGGTACAAACTTCGGCTCCGTTGTCATGATCGTCTTACCTGCTGCAGATTGAGGAAGTTCATCCTGAGCTCTTGCACGTTCACCTTCATCTTGGATGTTTGGAAGGACAACAAGCTCCATAAACTTTTTGATAAATGTGGATTTCCCTGTTCTCACCGCTCCTACAACACCTAAATAAATATCTCCATCTGTCCGTTTAGAAATATCTTTAAAAACATCAACTCTTTCCAAGTGATCCCCTCCCGATCCATTTACTTCGCTTGGACAAACAAATGATGATTGCTAACGAATCTTTGCATTACAAGTCTATGATGTTGTCCTACTGTTTTATGACTTGTTTTTAAAACCTCTTCTATAGAATCTAGTCCAGCCAAAGGTTAATCCCTTTTGACCTACTACTATTGTTACTATATAAAAACGGAAGGATGATTATGCTATAGTTTTAAAGCTAAGCAAAAATTTTACGGTATTTTTGATCAGATATTTTATAGATTATGATCCCAGCAGAGGATGAGTCGGAGAAGTTGCCAAGTCATTCAACATTAGGAACACAAAAAAACCTTTCAACCAAGTTGAAAGGTCTCATTTCTTAAGATGGATTGTTTATGTCGACACCATTAAAGACTGGTTCTCCATTTTTAACAGTATATGGAAGGGAATGGGACGGCACGATAGGAGAATCTTGTACAAGTAAGTATCGAATATCGTCACCACTTGAGAAAGAGTGATCGTTCTCCTGTAAAGCTTGGTAGAGTTCTTGTCGATAGTCTAAATATATTTTTCCTTTTGCATCCATTACTACGGGAAGTTGAGTTTCAGAATACGGACTTTTTATAGTAGGGTTTTGTTTTAATCCAATCTTTTCATAATCAATTTTATAAACATCTTTTGCAATCCGTTCTCCGTAAGGGGCATACTGATGCTCATTTCTATACGCTGTGATACGATTATTAATTTTTTGTAGTTCTTGCGTTGCTCTTAAATCCATCACTTTCACAGTCGGATCTTCTTCGGCATAAATGATGACATATTGATAAACGCCTCCGCGTTCAAACGAATTACCTGGAGCTTCTGAGATAAGATTTTCTTCTCGCAAGCGTTTATAGTCAATGGGATACTTTTGAAAAATATTCGTATCTTGGTCTCTCGTCTTAATTGGTAATGCGTAAGGGTTGTTCTTCTTAAATTCATCCACAGCTGCTTGGAGAGACTCTAGTTGAACTTGGTTTGGTGTTTGGTTCTTAGAAAGACGATCGTCCGGATATAAACAACCAGTTAAAATGAACGCTGCCAGCAAGAGCACCGCCATTTTCTTTATGTACATACTTCATACCTCCACTTCTTAAGATGTAGGTCCACTAAAGACGATATAAAATATAATGAGTCCTGCTACTATCATAAATATGTATGCTAAAAATGCAGTGATTCCACTTAAAATCCCCTTTAACTTATGACGACTAAGTAAAATCAAGCCAATGGAGAGGAACATAAATATAATACCAGCAAAAGAAATATACATATTTAACATCGATTTTGACAACGAATTCAACTCCTTTTGCATGTGTCAACTTTCACGAAATTTATTATACCACAACTTACAAGCTTACCATATGCTAGCAAGAAACCCTTTTCATTCTTTTATACACCAAAAAACCGAGGTGAATGGGGCGAGTTCACCTCGGTTTGACTAAATAGTACCCTTTACATACAACCCTAGTTGAAATCCTGCTGCGTTTTATAGTATGCAATCATTCATGTATTGGTATCCTCAAGTGCCTATTTGTGACTATTTTTTAAACATTTGATTTAATTGGTTCATATCCATGTTATTGTTCGTAATAGCTTTAACAATTTTGTCTTCTTTTTCTTTAGAGACAGGCTTGCCCGCCATTTTAGATAACTGCTTCACAAGATTACGAACAGTTTTCTCATCTTTAAAGTTTGCATTCTTTACAGAATCAGCAACTTTCATAATTTCATCCGGAGAGATGTTGGCTTTATTTTGAAGATGCTCAAATGCTTTCTTTTGAAATCCGCTCACGTAACTTCCTCCTTATAATAAACTTTCAAACACAGTATATGCGAAGGAAGTGTAAGCGTGATGTATTCATAAGAAATTAATCACCTAACACATTTGATAAGTCTTCCATTTCGTGTCGACGTCCTCTTGTCATTAATTGATCGACAACATCTTTAGCCTCAGCATCTTGGAATAGAATTTGCTCAATTCCAGCTGTAATTGGCATTTCAACACCTTGCTGCTGAGATAGTTTATAAGCCGCATTTGTTGTACGAACGCCTTCAACAACCATTCCCATGTGCTCTAATACATCATCAAGATCTTTACCTTGACCTAATAAATATCCAGCACGGTAATTACGACTATGCTGGCTCGTACAGGTTACAATAAGATCCCCAACCCCTGTTAAACCTGCGAAAGTTAAAGGACTTGATCCCATAGATGTGCCTAGACGCGCTATTTCAGCAAGCCCTCTTGTTATAAGGGCAGCTTTTGCATTATCGCCGTACCCTAATCCATCTGAGATTCCTGCACCTAAAGCAATAATATTCTTTAGTGCTCCTCCCAACTCAACTCCAACTACATCCGGATTTGTGTATACACGAAAGTTCTCGTTTATAAATAAATCTTGTGCTAATTCGGCTGTTTTCATGGTTTCAGAGGAAACCGTTACAGTAGTTGGCTGTCGTAGCCCCACTTCCTCAGCATGAGATGGACCACTAAGAACAACGACATCATCATAGTATTCCCCGCTCATCTCTTCTGTGATCATTTCAGAGACCCGCTTTAGAGAATCTGGATCAATTCCCTTAGTAGCATGAATAAGCGTTACTTTATGATCAAGAACGGATTGTAACTGTTGACAAACGTCCCTGATCGCTTTAGTAGGAACGACCATTACAACAGCAGTAACGTCTTTAACAGCTTCCTTTAAGTCGGTATAAGCCACAATGGATTCAGGTAAGGTGACTTCTTGCAAGTAGTTCTTATTCTGGTGTAAGTCGTTTATTTCATTGGCCTGCTCCGGGCGATGAGTCCATAAACGAACATCATGGTGGTTATCGGCTAACACAATGGACAAGGCTGTTCCCCAACTGCCTGCACCTAATACGGCTACATTTGCCATGCCTTCACTCTCCCCTTATTTTCGTCTACGTGCATAAATCTTAACCGGCGTACCTTCAAAACCAAACGCATCACGAATTCGGTTCTCTAAGAAACGTTCATATGAGAAGTGCAATAGATCCGGATCATTTACAAATACCACAAAAGTTGGCGGTGATACTGCTACTTGAGACATGTAAAAGACTTTTAATTTCTGCCCCTTTAAGGAAGGTGCCGGATTCATTGCTAAAGCATCCATGATTACTTCATTCAGCACATTAGTCTGTACGCGTTTGGTGTGATTCTCACTAGCTTGTAAAATACTAGGTAATAAAGTATGGACACGCTTTTTTGTTTTAGCAGATAAGAAGACGATAGGTGCATAATCAAGGAACTGAAATTCCTGACGCACTTTATCCTCAAATTTCTTCATCGTTTTATCGTCACGCTCGACGGCATCCCATTTATTTACCACAATGACAACAGCTTTACCTGCTTCATGGGCATAACCAGCAATGCGTTTGTCCTGCTCGATAATTCCAGATTCGCCATCTAGAACTACAAGGACTACATCGGAGCGCTCAATTGCTTTGAGGGCTCTCATTACACTATACTTTTCAGTCGTTTCATACACTTTACCGCGCTTACGCATTCCCGCCGTATCGATGATGATATAATCGCGATCATCCTTTGTAAAGGATGTGTCAATTGCATCTCTTGTTGTTCCTTCGATGTCGCTTACGATGACGCGTTCCTCACCTAGCATTGTGTTGACAAGAGAAGACTTTCCTACATTCGGTCGGCCGATTAAGCTGAACCGAATTGTATCATCATCTTCATCTTCCTCTACACGTTCAGGGAAATGATTAACAACTTCATCAAGCATGTCTCCAAGCCCAAGTCCGTGTGTACCAGAGATTGGATATGGCTCACCGAATCCTAAAGAATAGAATTCATAAATCTTTTCTCTCATCTCAGGATTATCAATTTTATTAACAGCAAGCACTACAGGCTTATTAGATTTATAAAGTAGCTTAGCTACCTCTTCATCTGCCCCTGTAATTCCATCACGGCCATTTACCATAAAGACAATAACATCAGCTTCATCAATTGCAACCTCAGCTTGTCCTCTCATTTTGACTAGTAAAGGCTCGTCTCCTTGCTCTATTCCACCTGTATCAATTATATTAAACGTGGTATTTAACCATTCTGCTTCTGCATAAATACGGTCTCGTGTTACACCAGGCGTATCTTCAACAATCGAAATACGCTCTCCAACTAATCGGTTAAAAATGGTGGATTTCCCAACATTCGGTCTACCGACTACAGCTACTACAGATTTTCGCATGAAAGGTTCACCCTTTCTTATCATATTCTTATTTTTACAATGTCTTTCTTAAACGCGTTTCACGCTTAACGCTCTTTGAAATTCGACGATTGCAAATGAAGAAGCAAACCCCTCTTGTCAAGTAAGAAGGGTTTACTCTTAACTTTTTCATTTTAGCAGAAGGATTTGAAACTAACAATCCTTTTCTAGCACAATTAGAGCACCTTCCGAGCACTTCATTAATGTTTAACGATAATATAGAGCTCGTCACTCAATGCATGAGAGATGCCATCCAGTATCGCTTCAAGGTTTGCGGCCACTTTATCCATTTCTTCCTTAGAATCACAAATAAAGATTGGAGCACCTCCATCGACTTTATCACGACTCGTCGTAATGGCTGCGAGCACCATTTTTTCGACTTTCATTGAAGATCTCCCTCCTCTTTATTGGCTTTAGATTCTGACGGCATCCGTATAGCATTTTCAAGCACAGGAACAGCTCCAATAATTTTTACTGCTTTTTCTTTATCCCTCTCTTGTGGTAAAACAAAAACTCCGATTCGGCCATCGTCCAGATCCCTCTTAATTAACGGAACCAGTGCCGGTGTACCACTGTCTCTGAAAACGCCCATTGAAATGGAGATATCGTGTAGAATGGCTTGTCGTTGGCCAAGATTCGCTATAGTGGATCGAACATTAAAGTTTTTAGGTGTTAACACGAACCCCATCCCGTACTCACCAATTTCCTTTTGCCTCTGAGGAAGACCAATGTTCATGATATAAATATTATCAACATACAACCCTGCACCCTCAAAATGAGGGTCTACATATTCGATATCTACTATATCCTTTAATGTCTTCCCACTCATGAATTTGCGAACGATGAAATAACAAATCAGAGAAACAAAAAGAGCTACCCATATGTTCCATACAAGGAAGCTAAGCGTTGCTAATAAAGAAGTAAAGATGACGAGGTAGTTCCTGGCTTCAAAAGCAATGGCAATTCCTTCTATATATGTATTTCCCCTCGGGACCAATTCATAAGAATCTAATTCAGTCAATGTATTCCTCTCCATATTTCTCACTTCCCTAAACTGAGAAGCTGCAATCGTTAAAAACGTTACTGCAGTAAATTCCATTTCCATAATAGCAGGTACAGCAATAGTCCCAAGAGATGCTGCAATAAACCCGAGTGAAATGTGTATGACTTTCCCATGTAAATAAGTAGGGTATTGACGATAATCTGCACGTAACATCACGAGTCGAACTCCCACTCCAATAATTAACCCAAATATAATGGGATAAGTATATTCATTCATGAACGAAATCCCGCCTTTCTTCTCACACGATTCAATACTGCCTGTTCAAATGTTCTTGCAACCGAAGCCACCGCAGAGTTCAACATTACGATCACAGAAACAAGACTAAGCACATCCAAATAACCTGCATCTCCAATGGGGGCACTGACATTGTATCCCATCACAACCATAGAATAGATAAACTCTCCAAACACTGAACCAAACCCCCAAATAGCTAACCGGACCATCATGGACTCCACTAAAAAATAAAGGAGTATATAACATAACAGCGACAATAGAATTAATCTTGGCATCACTACCCATACAGGCACAACAGTCTCCCATAAAAGCATACCTGCATATCCAATACTAACGATTATAGAAGCAAAGGTTGGATAAACCACTTTCTTCCTATTAATCAGAATAGCTATGCAAACGCAAGTAATAATGATGGCAGTTAGACTGAAACGGAAATGAAAAATGGCTACAGACTCATTAGAACTAATAATTAAGACCAATAGAAATAAACCAGCAAGAAAACGTTCCCGTGTCTTAGCCATAAGGAATGTAACCACCACCCAAACGCACCAGCTTACAAAATAAAAGATCAGCCCTTCTCCCATGACTTCCACCTTCCCTCCTTTCATTATGGGTCATTTGCATGATTTCTAATCATGCATAACTCTTCTGCAAGGGAAAATACTACATTCCAAGAGGAGGTGTTTTCATGGGTAAAGACCGTCAGCAAAAGAAGCTAAAGAAAGAAAAACGTGTTGAAAGTGATCGGGACACAGAGACTCATCCGAAGGGCAGTACGTACTTAGATACACCAGAACAAGCAAGAAAAGATCAAAAGCTATAAAAAAACCCATTGCCCTATAGGGCAATGGGTCATGATTTTATTAAAATGTTGTAATCCTTTGTTCGAGCCATGTCTTCGTAGAACCGGTATAAATATGAGGTTTTCCATCCAATTGATACGTTTCTTTTGCTCCTAGTAGCATCATGGCAATCCTAAACTCCTCATGAACGTGATCCACTTTTTTAATTAGTGTTTCTAGATCATCTTTCATTAGAGTTCTAAGAAGCTGGCCTGCCATACCAAAGGCATTTGCGCCTAAAACGAATGACTTCGCACCATCTAAACCATTACGCATTCCTCCAGAAGCAATTACATTACATTCAGGAAATACACTTTTTACCTCTTTAATAGAAGTAACCGTTGGAATTCCCCAACCATTATACGATTCAAGAGGTTGTTTCCTACGTTTATTCTCCACATTTGAGAAATTAGTTCCGCCTTTACCGCCTACATCTATATACGAAACACCAATTTCCTTCAATTGACGCGTGGTTTCTTGAGAAATACCAAATCCGACTTCTTTTAATATGACAGGGACCCCGACCGATTTAACGATTTCCTCAATTTGTTGTAAGCGGGTAGTAAAGTCACGGTCTCCTTCAGGCATGATGAGTTCCTGCAATACATTCAAGTGAATTTGCAATGCATTGGCTTCTAACATATCTACAGCACGCTTCGCTTGTTCAAGCGTTGCTTCACTGCCCACATTAGCAAACACAATCCCATCTGGATTTTCTTCTCTCACAACTTGATAACTTTTCATTTCACGTTCATCTTTAAGGGCAGACATCTGTGAGCCTACGGCAAGTGCAATTCCCGTCTCCTTTGCAGCAATAGCAAGGTCTCGGTTAATCGCCTCCGTTTTCTCTCCGCCACCTCCTGTCATCGCATTGACAAAAAGAGGCGAACTTAGAGTAAGTTCGCCTAATTGAGTCTGCAATGAGATATCATCCCAATGGATATCTGTTAGACTTTGATGGATAATTTCCATCTCATCAAAGCTATTAATCCCCAGATCTTCACGAGATAGGGCATGTCTGATATGCTCTAATTTTCTTTTTGATCGACTCAATAACATCACCGAATTTTTAGTTTATTTTAGTTTGTTTAGTTTATCTCCGATAAAGTCCCCTAATTGGAAACCACCGTCATCATCTTTTGTATACTGTTCTACTTCTTGACGATCTTGATCAGCTTCGATTTCTTTAATGCTAAGGGAAATACGTTTTTCATCTTCATTTACGTCTAGCACCTTCACTTTTACATCTTGGCCTTCTTCAAGAACCTCTTGTGGTGTACCAATATGGTGCTTAGATATTTGAGAAATATGCACTAGCCCCTCTACACCAGGAAGAAGCTCAACGAATGCACCAAAGTTTACTAAGCGGCGCACTTTGCCTTCAAGAATGTCACCAGGTCTAATTTTTTCTCCAACCTGATCCCACGGTCCTGGAAGAGTATCTTTAAGGGACAGTGAAATTCTTTCATTATCACGGTCTACAGAAAGAACACGTACTTGGATTTGTTGTCCTTCTTCAACGACATCGGAAGCTTTATCCACGTGTTCATGGGCAAGTTGAGAGATATGGACAAGGCCATCCACTCCACCAATATCAACGAAAGCTCCGAAATCTGTAAGTCTCTGAACAGTACCGTCTAATACTTGACCTGCTTCAAGGTCCTGAAGTAAAGCATGCTTGCGTGCGTCGTTTTCATCTTCGACTACAGCACTATGAGAAAGGATTACGCGGTTTTGTTCTCGATCAAGCTCAATTACTTTAAGGGCAAGAGTTTTGCCTTTGTAATCATTAAAGTCTTCCACGTAATAAGTTTCAACAAGAGAAGCAGGAATAAATCCTCGAAGACCTACATCAACTACAAGTCCACCTTTTACGATGTCTTTAACTTCAGCTTCGAATATTTCTCCACTTTCTAATTTTGCTTCAAGGTCTTCCCAAGCTGATTCAGCATCTACCGCACGCTTAGATAAGACAATTTCTTCATCATCCATTTTCTTCACTTTTAGCGTTAACTCGTCACCTTCTGATACCACATCAGAGGCTTTCTCTACATGTAAACTAGAAAGCTCACTAATGGGAACGATGCCTTCAACTTTGTAACCGATATCGACAAGAACTTGCTTGTCCTCTACTTTTACAACCTTACCTGTGAGTACATCGCCGACTGAAACGTTCGGCATTTCTGACATTTCTTGGTTCATTTCATCCATTAAAAAGACCTCCTTCAGTTCCGCCACAACCAACCATTAATTAATCCTTGGTTCTAACTTCTAATATTTGAAGCTTTTTGTCAAGTGAAAGGCGCACTCTAGCGCTTTTTGTCTAAAAGCTTCTGAATATCTCCCATTATAACATCTGTCACCTCTTGAGATGAAGCCTTTCGCTCTCTTAATTCAGCCATAGGCACTGGTTTCCCGTAAATAACCCTTAAAGGTTCTTTCCCTTTATATGACCCTACAATCGCACATGGAATGACGGTTGCCTGGGAACGAAGAGCGAAAAAACCAGCCCCTGCTAGTCCTTTCTTCAACTCTCCGGTTTTACTTCTTGTCCCCTCTGGGAACAATCCTAAAACCTCGTTATCGTCTAGTACACCCATTGCTTGACGTAAGGCTTGACGATCTTTCATGCCTCTTTTGACTGGAAAAGCATGAATACGTTTTAATAATCCACCTATAACTTTATTTTTAAATAATTCCTCTTTGGCCATAAAATAAATATCTCTTGGAGATGTAATCCCTACAATTATAGGATCTAAATTAGAAATATGATTCGAACATATAACTACGGCACCTTTATCAGGAATGTTCTCTTTCCCCTCTACTTTTATTCGGTAGCGAGGATAAAAAATAGTTGCGCAAATTGATTTAGCTACCCCATATAAACTCATGATTATTCACCTCTGTCTAATTTATCGTGAACAACACGTAAGATTTTTTCGGCGACTTCTTTAATAGATAAAGAGGTGGTATCAATTTCTACTGCATCGTCGGCTTTCACAAGTGGAGAAACCTCACGTTCAGAATCTATTTGATCGCGTCTCCTGATCTCCTCTTTTAATTTCTCCAGATCTGAGGAAAATCCTTTTTCCTTGTTTTCTTTATGACGTCGCTCGGCTCTTTCCTGAACTGACGCGATTAAAAAGATCTTAACTTCTGCATCAGGAATAACGTGGGAACCTATATCTCGACCATCCATCACGACTCCACGTTTGGCAGCTAGCTCTCTTTGTCGTTTCACCATTTCATGGCGTACTTTCCCATGCTTCGCTACAATGGATACCTGGTTTGTCACTTGTTCTGTTCGAATATCTAACGTAACTTCTTCCCCGTCTAAAAGAACTTGTTGCCCAGCTGTTGATTGTTGAAGATCGATGACTGTCTTTTCAAGAAGATCCATTAAAGCTTCCTCTTCTTCCAAGGGAATCCCCTCTTGGATCGCTTTAAATGTAAGAGCCCGATACATGGCCCCGGTATCTATATAAACGTATGTTAATTTCTCAGCTATAATTTTGGCAACCGTACTCTTTCCGGCAGCCGCTGGTCCATCAATAGCTATTGCAATATTTTGTTTCATCCTAATCCCTCTTTCAATTGCTAAAATACAAAACAGCTCCCCTCTAAAAAAGGAAAGCATTCTTGTTCTTGCATAAACTCAAAGCTAAAAAACCTGAACTTATAATATGTAACCGCAAGTTATCCTTCAAAAGGATAACACATCACTGAAGATCCGGTCTATTGTTTCTACAATATTGGTCTCAAGGCTTTTTCCAATCCCAAAATATTCATAAACAGGCTGAACATACAAAGAAAAGTCTGTATGTAGCATTAAAGCTTGAACGATGATTAATAAGAAAGCATGAAATACTACAAGGGTTAGGAGCCATTGTTCAAAACGTTTCACGAGCTATGACCTCTTTTTGATATTAGCGTATCCGCTCACAATGAGTTTATACGTTACTGCACCTTACTTCTTCTTAACAACAATTGGCGCTCAAAACAAAAACGAATTAAGATTTCTCGATCACGATTCTCAACATCAATAAACTCGAGGGAAAGTTGATCCCGCTTTGTTTCTTTATCCTGAACGATTCGCACTATTCTAGAAGTTGATTGAATATAGTGCGTTTCACCGGAAGAAAGAGGTATGACAAACCACGTTTCTACAAGATCGTCCTCTTTTAGAGAATGATCTGCAGGAGGGATAACTGCAGCCCCACCCCCACTAACATCCAAGCTAATGGTAGTAAATGGATCTTGTCTTCCTTTAATCCCTTGTACACTTACATCTACAGCGGTTTCTACTCGAACATATTGGCGCCGTTGAATCCGAATCATGTGCTTTTTCCCTGGATTATGTAACGCTAAAACAGGGATTTTTAGTTTCTTGCGTTCTTTTACTTCTGTATGAAACATATATACGGATTGATCTTCTCCTACAAACGTGATTTTAAATTGAGTGCCTTCGAAGAAAAATCCCGTTCGACCTGTTTTCTCATTAATAGGGTAATCTATGTAGAACATATGATCATCTTGTTCTACCAGCTTACAACGAAATGATTCAGGCTCTTCATCACTATCTTGTTTTGGCTCTAACGTTAAAGGCATGCCTATTTTAATCAAAATATGTCCCTCTCTCCCCTAATCCTGGTTCTAAGGTCTTATATAACACATTATGGCAAAAAATATAAAAAAGGGAAAGATAGATACGCTATCTTTCCCTTCATCTTTATTCAAATTTCATTTCGGCTTGCTTTAATTTTTCAACCTTTTCTTCTACTCCATCATTGGCATTAATAAAGATACGATAGGTACTTTCTCCTAATGTACCAAGAAATTCGTAGCAGAGCACTTCTTCATTCAGGTCATTTTCAATTATGGCCATATGCTGCTCTTGAATATCTACATTCGGATTCACACTATTTCTAGCTTCTTTCTCTGATATTTTTGGTTCTCCCAAGTCACGCTTATGATGATTCATAAGAAAATCACGTGCAGATAATCCAAGAATATCCCCGTTATCTAAGGCTACTTTAACTTGTAACGAATCAGGGTAAATGCGAACTCCATCCTGCACATACAAGAAATTATAAACCCCTACTTGATTGTATTGAGTACTCTGGAAATTCTCCATGTTTGTATATTTGTATTGCGCTAGAAACTCTTTAGCTTTTTCAGCGCCATCATAAAGCCCTAACTCTGCTTCTTTTAGTTTTCTCTCAACCAGTATACTAATGGGATGTCCCCCTTTAACTGACATATCCATATAGCCATTCTTCTGATCGCCCCGATACGATAAACTATAGGTTGGCACCTCTGCTCCTTCACCACTCTTTGTCATCGTAACCTTTGCACCCTTTGGAATTTCGAAAATATTTTTAGTCTTTTCTCTGGCTTTCTCTTCAGATAAATTTTCACCTTTTAAAAACTGGTATTCATGATTTTCTTTAGATGCCCCAGTAAAAGTTGGGCCAAGGTCGCCTTCTGAATACCCTTCCATATTCTTCTCGACTGTTTTAAACCCATCAATTATAGTATTATCCGCTTTATCATCGTTTGCTAATGCTAACTGGACATCCATCCAGCGAAGATTATCGTTAAGAACCATGTATTGAACTTTTCGAAGCTCTTTTTCAATTTTGCCTGATTGCTTATAAAGGTTTTCTAACAACTTTACCTCTTCATCTGTAAGTGGATTTTTATTTAAATCCCTTATAGCTGTTCTGTAACTAAACTCTCCAATATTTGCAAGAAATTCTTCTGTTTTATTAAAAGGAAGCAATGCTAGAGGGAGTTGCCCAACATCATTATGCGCTTCTGAAGTAATTCTCCAAATATCAGCTAACTGCGGAGATAGCTGCTTTTGTGTATTCATCGCCAAAACTGTTCCAATTTTATCGTGCAATAAATTTGTATGATAAGATAAATCGTGGAAAGCGCGTTGATAGGAGTTCTCTGCCTGGACGAGTATAGCATTCTTCTCCTGGTGTTCCTGGTACCCCCAAACGGCAGTACCCGTCACCCCAACAGCTAACACCCCAATAAGGAGCCAACGGATCATATCAGTTTCACCCTTTCACTATTTAGCAAAGATATGTTTACCAATCTTCTTAATTTGAGGCCGACTCCAGATCCAACCGGATGTAGCCGTATTTGGATTAAAGTAATAAAGAGCATTTTGTGATGGGTCCCACCCATTCATTGCATCCATAACCGCTTTTTTAGATGTCTCATCAGGTTCTAACCAAATTTGGCCATCACTCACAGCCGTGAATGCCCTAGGTTCAAAAATAACTCCCGATACACTATTTGGGAAAGTGGAACTTTCTACGCGGTTTAAAATAACTGCCGCAACAGCCACTTGCCCTACATAAGGTTCCCCGCGTGCTTCACCATGTACGGCATTCGCCATTAATTGAATATCGTTCTGTGAATATCCTGATGGAACATTCACTGCGGTAGGTTCAGACTGTGTATCTTCTGCTTCCTGACCTCCCTGCGGAGAAGGTTGGGTTTGCTGTTCCTTCGGAGTACCACCATAATACGTAAAGTCTTTACCAGAATTAATTTGCTTTTTAACATACTGCTTATCATACTGAGTCGCATCTCTCAATTTTTGCTTTACTTCTTGCCCAGCTAAACCATCAATCTCTAAACCGAATTCCTTCTGAAAGTTTCGAAGAGCCCAATAAGTTCCCCATCCAAAAACTCCGTCAATCTTCCCCTCATAAAAGCCGATATACTGAAGCCGTGCTTGCAACTCAATCACATCATCTCCAGTTGACCCCTTTTGCAAGATTCTTGGACTGAACGCATGAGATGTTTGATCCACACTCGATGATACGGAAACCGTTAATATCAAAGCGATCAATAATATAGACATCACTCGCAACCATTTCATATCTCGTATATCCTCCTGAACAATAGTCTTTATGCACTGTAGTTTCCGAAACTATCGGCTTTTTATGCATAAGAGACCATTAAAGTCAGCGGTTGCCTTTAAATATGTTCCATATAAGTACTTGAACATCACTAAACTTACGCAGAAAAAAATAAAACCCGCTCTATATAGAACGGGTTCGGTTATGCTTTCCATTTATTTTGTTCAATAGGGATAATATCTGCAGAAGCCATATTGGCTTGCTTAACTTTCCTTATTGCGATCATCCATAAAATAATCATGAAAGGGGTAAGCGTATATAACCATGTGGATTTCCAAGCTTCTAGGATATAATCGTACAGGCCATGAAGGAAGACAGGCGTCACTAAGGCAAGCCATATGATATACATTGATTTCTTGTGGATGTCCGTTTTTCCTTTCCCCATATAATATCCCATAATCACTCCAAATAAAGCATGGGAGGAGACGGGATAAAGGGCGCGTAAAAACGCGAGTTCAACCCCATTGGCGAGTAAGTACAAAATATTCTCTACCGTCGCAAATCCAAGGCTTATCGAAACACCATAAACGATGCCATCATAGCGACCTTCAAAGTGATCTTGCTTATAGACAGCATATAAGAAAATAAACCATTTAAAGAACTCTTCAAGTCCTGCTGATAGGAGAAAGGACTTTGTTAACGGATATTGTAAGACGCCTTCTGTCTCAAAAGCGTACTGAATAAACATGATTGGGAACACTAGTAACGCTCCCATTATGAACGTTCTGAATACAATCGAAAAAGGCTTAGAGTCAAAACGGTCTTTCAAATAAAAAAACGACATGAGCGCAAAGCCCGGTGCCATTGCTGCTGAGAGTATAGTAAACACGACCGTTCCTCCTCTTTCAATTCAATCTATTTCATCGTATCATGAACATAATGGAAAGAAAATACTTGAAATAAGAAGGTGTACATATTGAAAAAAATTGTAGTATTACATACAGGCGGAACCATATCCATGAAAGAAGATAAAGACACAGGGACTGTGGCGCCAGAACAAGATCACCCATTATATGATATGCTTCCTTCCTTAGCCACTTCAGCCGAAATCGAAGATGAGGTCGTCTTTCATTTACCTTCTCCTCACATGACTCCTGCACACATGTTGAAGTTAGGGCAAAGGATTCATGAACGTTTAGCGAATGAAGAAATTCATGGCATCGTCATTACTCACGGAACAGATACACTTGAGGAAACAGCATATTTTTTAGATCTTTATTTGCAGACTCGTAAACCCATAATTGTGACTGGAGCGATGCGTTCTTCAAATGAAATTGGTTCTGACGGGCTTTATAATTTATTAACATCCGTTCGAGTAGCATGCTCTGACGAAGCACAAGATAAAGGTGTACTGGTTGTCATGAACGATGAAATCCATAGCGCAAAGAATGTGACAAAGACCTCAACAAGTAATGTAGCTACTTTTCAAAGTCCGCAATACGGCCCAATTGGTATTGTAACGAAAACAGGGATCATGTTTCACCATACCTTAACATCTCATGAGTCGTATCCAATCCAACAAATCACAAAACGTGTCTCACTTATAAAAACTTATGCTGGTATGGACCGGGAAACAGTAGAAGCGATTCGCCAAACAAATCCAGATGGGCTAGTGATCGAAGCGTTAGGGCAAGGAAATGTTCCACCCCAAATTGTTGAACCTTTAAAAGGAATGATCAATGATGGAATACCAGTTGTGCTTGTATCGAGGTGCTACCAGGGAATAGCTCAAGATGTGTATGGATATGAAGGCGGGGGACGCAGGCTTAAGGAAATGGGAATTGTCTTTTCAAACGGTTTAACAGGACCAAAAGCACGCATTAAATTAATGATCGCCTTAGAAATGACACAGAATGCCTCAGAATTGGTACATATTTTTTCATAGCTGCGCGAAAAGTCAAAGTCTTTGAGATGATTGATGGCAATTCACTCTATATGATAGGCAAATACATAAAAAGGTTCTGCGACTAACCTCGCAGAACCTTTTCTAGTTTTATTATTTCCCGCAAATAGCTGCGGCAATTGTTTCGCCATGATGTCGACCGTTTTCAATGAAAATTTCATTGTTGTTGTAGCCTGCTGCAATTACTCCTGCAATATAAATGCCAGGCACATTTGTTTCCATTGTTTCTTCATTAAAGGCCGGACGACCCGTCTCTTCTTCAATCGTAATACCCATTTCACGCAAGAAACTATGATCAGGGTGATAACCAGTCATAGCAAAAACAAAGTCATTCTTCACATCTTTTTGTTGTCCATGAACCTCATAGTATACTTTATCATGCGTGATCTCGGTTACGTTCGCATTGAATTCCATTTGAATGACTTCTTTGTTCACAAGAGCTTCAAATTCGGGTAGGATCCATGGCTTAACACTTTTGGAATAATCGGCCTGTCGATATAACACCGTTACATTTGCGCCAGCTTTAACAAGTTCTAATGTAGCATCTACAGCAGAGTTCTTCCCGCCAATGACCACTACATTCTTATCAAAGTAAGGATGAGACTCTTTGAAATAATGGCTTACCTTGTTTAATGATTCCCCAGGTATCCCCATATAATTTGGGTGGTCGTAGTACCCTGTAGCAATCACAATGTGATTCGCCTGATAAGTAACTTCTTCTCCATTATTTCGCTTTGAACAGAGCGTAAATGTATGATCGTCTTTCGTCACGTTTAACACTTTTTCATATGCATTGACTCGAAGATCCTTTCGTTTAGCAACTGCCCGATAATACGCCAATGCTTGATTACGGACTGGTTTCTTCATCTCTGTTATAAATGGCATACGCCCAATCTCTAACTTCTCGCTCGAGCTAAAAAAGGTTTGGTGAGTGGGATAATTATAGATGGCATTTACTACATTCCCTTTCTCAATAATAAGCGGGTTCATCCCTTTTTCTTGAAGCTCAATAGCAGTGGACAAACCACATGGTCCTGCTCCTACAATTATTACATCTTCTTTCTGCACGTTTCCTTCACTCCTCTATCTACAACACAGATCATCGTAACATAAGTATCATAAGGTTCTTTCGTATATAATCTTTAACATGTTTCCAAAACAAAAAAACATCTCCTACCCACATAATGATAGGAGATGCTTGCAAAAGATTCAACCTATATCCATCCACGGAAGCGTGAAGCCTCCGCCATTTTTCTAACACCAACCATATAAGAGGCAAGTCGCATATCAATACGACGAGTTTCAGCAGTGTTATACACTGCATTAAAACCTTTTACGATTACTTTGTGAAGCTTCTCTTCTACTTCCTCTTCTGTCCAGTAATACCCTTGGTTATTCTGTACCCATTCAAAGTAAGAAACCGTCACGCCTCCAGCAGAAGCTAACACATCAGGCACTAAGAGAATGCCACGTTCTGATAAAATACGTGTTCCATCTAAAGTAGTTGGACCATTCGCCGCTTCAACTACAATGCTTGCTTTAATGTTGGATGCATTCTCTTCAGTAATCTGGTTTTCAATTGCAGCTGGCACTAGAATATCACAATCTAACTCTAGCAACTGCTGATTCGTGATTGTATTTTTAAATAGATTCGTTACTGTTCCAAAGCTATCTCTACGATCAAGAAGATAATCTATATCAAGACCTTCAGGATCATGAAGTGCACCATTAGCATCAGAGATACCAATAACTTTTGCACCTTTATCATGCATAAATTTCGCTAAAAAGCTTCCGGCATTACCAAAGCCTTGAATGACGACACGCGCTCCTTGGATATCGATATCTTTCTTTTTGGCTGCTTCTTCAATACAAATTGTAACACCTTTGGCAGTAGCAGATTCACGACCATGTGATCCACCTAAAACAAGAGGTTTTCCTGTAATAAATCCTGGGTTATTAAATTCATCAATACGACTATACTCATCCATCATCCAAGCCATAATTTGAGAATTTGTAAAGACATCAGGTGCAGGAATATCTTTAGTAGGACCAACAATTTGGCTAATAGCTCGTACATAACCGCGACTAAGTCCTTCTAGTTCACGGAAAGACATTTCACGTGGATCGCAAACAATTCCGCCTTTACCTCCGCCATACGGAAGGTCTACAATCCCAGCCTTTAAACTCATCCAGATTGATAGGGCCTTGACTTCTTTTTCAGTTACATCCGGGTGGAATCTCACGCCACCTTTAGTAGGGCCTACCGCATCATTATGTTGTGCTCTGTATCCTGTAAAGATCTTAATGGAACCATCGTCCATTCGAACTGGTATACGGACAGTCATCATTCTTACAGGTTCTTTAAGCAATTCAAACACTTCGGACGGATATCCCAATTTATCAAGTGCCTTATTCACTACAGTTTGAGTTGATTTTAATACGTCTAATTTGTCATGATTTTCATTCGCAGAATCTGCTGCTTTATCGGCTACCATGAACTTACCTCCCATGAAAATTCGGTTCAGTCAATGTACATTCCATTTCTTCAGAAATTAGTATACAACTTCTTAGCACTTATGGAAACACGAAAATGAATATTTTGGTCAAAACTAAACCTTTTATAATGTAAGCGATTTCATTATAAGGGGGTTTCGGAATTCTTGCAATAACATCTTTATGTGAGCCCCCTATATTTACTATTCTGTTTTATCGTAACATGTTCATATGAATCCTTCTAATATTTACTTAAATATTTTTTACTTTTCTACTCAGGACTCACTAATGGATTCACTAATCTACAAAAAAAAGACCGTCCTCTTTAATGGACCGATCTTTTCATTTACTGAAAATACGTTGTAATCTCCTGAACCGCATTGCCTCTAAGAATCGTTGTTCCATATTCGTGAAGACGATAGCTGGTCACAGTACTTGGGGATCCGAATTCAGAAAGAATCGCGATTAAATCTTCTCGATTCAATTCATCCATATCTTCATCATTTAATTGCATAAAGTAACGATCCATGAAGTAGACTGATCCCCCTTCTATGCCTAACTGAGATAAATGGTGAGCTACTTGGATAATGTCTTCGAATGAGTGAAAGGTGAACATCATTTCCTTACTCTCATCGAGCGTTACTTTCATTTCGATATAGTCCTCATCGTAATTTTCATCTGTCTGGTCACTTTGAGTAACAACAATCAGCATACCTTGAGCTTGCATAAGATAAACCTGAACCAAAAGTGTTCCCTCAAGTTCAATCCCTAACTCATCTGTAGCCTCATACATCATATCATGAAACAATGCATGGACTGCAGGGAGGTCGTGCCACAGATCCTCTTTGGAAATACCGCGATCGAGTAAATCATCAAAGGTTAAAAATATTTTAAATTTATTACTTGATAATCTTTCAAGACGCATTCATTCGTCCCCCTTTGAATGCATGTGCGATGCCTTACATTAGTATATGTTTTTTCTTTGATTTTGGTACTATTTTTAAAGTATAAATTGGAATGGATAAGTGTACAACAATTTTATTCATTTCAAAGCTCGCAACAAAAAGACCCGCGTATCCACGCGGGTCGTTATGAATGATTAGACAACCATTCTTCCCATTCTGTACTCGTACTTCCGATAATATAGGGCTTAACTGGCTCTTTATCTTTATGTGGTAATGTATCCAAGGCAAAGCCACCAAGTCCAATTTCTAAATCAGGATAGCGCTCCTTTAATGCATCTGCAATATGGACGGTCGAGGGTATGTTCTTTTTCATTGTACAAGACAAGAAAAGATATTTAGGCTTAAGCTCGTTTACGATTACTTCCACGTCCCCTGGTGCAATACTTTGACCAAGATAAACCACATCGTACCCCTGACGTTTAAGATAAAGGCTGAAAATCAAGATACCTAATTCATGTCTCTCATTAGGTCCACACACACAAACGGCTTTAGGTTGCATATGGTTAGCCGGCATAGAGACTAACATCATTCCAAGTCTAGATCGTAGGAAATTGCTTGCGAAATGCTCATGAACACTCGAGATTTCATTCGATTCCCAAAGATCACCTATTTTCACTAGAATTGGACCTACAATATCGATAGCCACTTTTTCAGGAGTAAAGAGGCTGAACGCATGATCAAGTTTCATTTGGGCTTCCCTCTCATTAAAGCGAAGAAGAGCATCCAATAATTCGTCCGATACTGATTCCACATGGCTTTCATTTGTGGTTGTATTTTCCTCTGAAATAGTCGTCTGCTGGCTTTGGTTGCTCTCTAGCAATGAAACGGCCTGGGATATAGTAAATCCTCTATTCACTTTATCAATCAGCCATTTAAGGACTTTAATATGTTCATCTGTATATAATCGATGACCAGCCTCATTGCGCGTTGGACGTATCATTTTATATCTCCGCTCCCAAGCTCGAAGTGTACCTGATTGGATTCCGAGCATTGTTGATACGGCTTTGATGTTGTATTTTCCTTGAGTGCTGGACATACCTTATCCCCCAATAAACTATTTGCCTTTATTATAAGTAAAAACCTTTGTTGTGTAAACTATGTATGGGTTTTGGATATGTTTTGCACAAAAGATAAGGAGTATTATAAAGACCTTTGTTGATCGTAAGCCTTCTTTTCCTTCGTTCGCTCTGTAGAAAGGATACCATAAATGATAGAGATACTAAAAAGAAGGATGACGACTTTCACAGAAAAGATAAGAAGCATAAGAGGACTTAACCAACCTAAAAAAGACAATATTTTTATGCCTTTCCTTCCATTTGGTGTGAAAATGACCCGAAATAGTAATCCGTGTGTCATACAAGCAACGAATAAACATAGACTCCCTAATAAAAATTCTACTGGAGCTAAAATGGAACGTAAAAAGAAGTCAGATGAAAACGGTATTCTAGCAAATGGCAACCAATATATTGCAAAAAACGTAGCGATCCAAGCGATTCCACTTATCACAATGGCCCCAAACAATTTAACCCCTCCTCTTTCCTAGTATATGGATAAGAGGAGGGGTCTAGTCCTTATGAATCTTCTTTTATATCAAGAATTCTAAATCCAGATCTTTCGAGTTTTTTTGCAAATTTATCTATATTATCTTTCTTCTCTATTTTTAAGACAATTCTTCGAGCTAGTTTAGCTGTTTCATCGAATGTAGCAAGAGAGATAATGTTTTCATGATATTGTTTAACGATTTCAGCTAATCGAGCAATACGCCCTTCTGATTCTTCTGATGTAAAGGCAATCCTTACACCCTTCTTCTTCATTCCAAATGCACTCTCAAATTGTTCTAGTATGTCATATCTCGTAACAATACCTAAAAACTTCGAATTGGGTCCAATGACAGCTACAATCGGGAATCCTTTAAAAGTGGTAAGAGTTTGCTCAAAAACATCGCTTTCTGTGATGTAAAGATCCTCATGAGCCATTACATCTCCAACTTTGTGCTGCTCTAAAAAGGTTTCTTTCGTTAAACTACTCTCAAAAAAGCTTTTGTAAATTAATTCTTTAGAAACCATTCCTTTAAAGATTCCTTCCACGACCACAGGCATGCCTTGAATATCATGTTGATTGAGTTTACTGATGACGTCTTTTAACGGTGTTTCCATTGATGCTGTCCAGCATTGATGCGCCTCTTTCATAATTCCCTTTACAAACATTGGCTTCACCTCTATATGTATTTAAATAATGACTCACTATCCTTATTCTAGATGGAAAACAATAATTCCTCTTTCCCATAGAGGATTAACTCAGTCATAGGACAAGTGTTCACACAATATCCATAGATAGTAATGGTATGAAATACAGCTTATCGAAAGGAGAAAAAACCATGTTCACCCAGGTAAAATACTATCAGCCATACATCAGCCCATATGACCCTTGCCCGCCTATACGGGTTAAAAGCTATCAAACCCCACCTCAACTTTATATTGGTTTCCAACCACCAAACTTAGAGCAGTTTAGTCCTAAGCAAGCACTTTATTGCGGTACGCTTTGGCCTGCCTTTTACAGTCCTTACCCCAATCCTGACGGGAGGAGTGAAAACGAATGAACCAGCCACTCCCCCCTGCTTATTATGAGTTGCTAGAAGAAATTCAAGCTGTGGACTTTGTCTTAGTAGAACTTACATTGTATTTAGATACTCACCCCGACGATTATGAAGCCATTAATCAATTTAACCAATTTGCAAAACAAAGCAAAAACCTAAAAAAACAATACGAACAGCAATATGGACCGTTAAGACAATATGGTGAGAGCTATTCAGGCTATCCATGGAACTGGAAAAACGCACCATGGCCGTGGCAGGTTTAATACAAAGAAGGAGGGATCACCATGTGGTATTATGAGAAGAAATTACAATATCCGGTTAGAGTAAGCACTTGCAATCCTCAACTTGCTAAATATTTGATTGAACAATACGGAGGAGCAGATGGAGAACTTTCTGCAGCATTGAGATATTTAAATCAGCGCTACACCATTCCAGACAAAGTGGTTGGTCTCTTAACAGATATCGGGACTGAAGAGTTTGCTCATTTAGAAATGATTGCAACAATGGTTTATAAACTAACGAAAGATGCAACCCCAGAACAGATGAAAGCGGCGGGTTTAGGAGCCCATTATTCGAATCACGAAAATGCACTATATTATGAAAATGCAGCTGGTTCTGCTTGGACAGCAACCTATATTGCAGCTAAGGGTGACCCAATTGCCGATTTATATGAGGATATTGCAGCAGAGGAAAAAGCACGGGCTACTTACCAATGGATTATTAATTTATCTGATGATCCAGATTTAAACGATGGCTTAAAGTATCTTCGTGAAAGAGAAATTATCCATTCTCAAAGATTCCGTGAAGCTGTGGAAATCTTAAAAGAAGAGCGTGATCGACAAATATTCTTTTAATACTTCCCCATTTACCAATTCTTTTGTCAACGAATATAAATAAAGGTTCAGAGATGATGAGCTCTGAACCTTTATTATTTAGGAATGGTTATCTTCAACCCAGGGGCTATATCATCTGTTTCCATTTTGTTTGCGTGAAGAATAAGACTAACTTTACTCTTGTCCCCGAAAAACTTCTCTGCAATCGATTCTAACGTATCTCCGCTCTTCACTTCATATACTACTTGATTATCAAAAGATGAACGTCCTTTAAGTTCAACATTGTGCACAGCTCTTGCTGTTGTACTTATAGATAGTTGATGATCCTCACTCGTATCCCCCCGGAGATAATATAACGGCAAAAGGAGTAGCATGATAATAAAGAGAACCACTAATAAGCGTATGAGTGGATAACGCATTCTCCATTTTGTACGTTTAGCTTTCCCCTTGTGTACTTCACTCCTTGAGGGCAATGTATCACTTAGTGAGGTTTCTTCTAACTGCCCTTTATCAAAGCCTGTTCGTTCAATGTCCATCCTATTCCGCAAAGCTTTCGCCTGATCATTATGTCTAAAGGAATCTTCCATCCCAATCACCTCATTACACGATATCGAATCATTATACCTAAAACGAGATCGATTAAGAAATGGGCGAATATGGTTACCCATAGATTTCCTGTGATCTCATACATCCATCCAATATAAAAGCTTATAGCTAAAACAGATACAAATAATACCGGTTTATTTAGGTATCGAATATGCACAAGGGCAAAAATAATACTTGCAGCCAAATAGCCAAACTCTGTTTGAATGATGCCTCTAAAGAGCAACTCTTCTGCGCAAGCTACGAAAAATGTGAGTGCAAATATCTCCATTAAGGGAAGATTTCTGAACACTTTCTCGTTAATGCCTCCGTCATCATAAAATCGTTTGGGCATGATCTTCATAAGTAAAACATCCAACAATAAAATAAAAAGTGCAGCGGAACCTCCGTAGTAGAAAATATCCTTTAGATCCCATTGGAATAATTCATACCAGTCTGTATATCCATCGAACAAATACAAGCTACTTCCCAAAGAAACCAGCAATATCAACAATTGTGTAATATAAAGTTGAGTAACAACTTGACGGTCGGTCATATTCTGAATTAGTTCAGCTTGTTTCATTGATATTCTCCTTGCAAAAAGACCTTCTGCAACTCCTTTTCCCATCCTAATAGTTCCATTCGATCAGGAGTTTCGCTTGTTTCCCATAAATTAAATGAAAAATCGCAACGGTCACAACAAAAACCAACTGGAGTCTTATAGGAAGACTGAAAAGACTGATATAAGCTAGCCCTTAAACAATCTTTAGAATGAACCCAATTTAAAAGTTCCGTTAGCTTATTTTGCTTGATATTGGTTCTTTCTTTAATAAAAGCCACAATAGAATGATAAGCTTCTCCCCAATTTGCTTGATGTACAACTTTCCTGCCTTTGATTACACCGTTTTTCTCAAACTGATACGCCAAGAAGCGCCATTGAACTTCGCTAATCTGAAGGCTTTCCTCAATTTCTTCTGGTTGCAAAGGAAGCAGACGGCCATTTTGAGCAATGTTTTGTAAATACTGAATAGCATCTGAAACGAGCTCAGCTGAAGGCAGTTCTGATTCTATAAAACGTTTAGGAATTTCCCCATCACCAGGACTATAAAAGGTTAAGCTCACACTTTGTTCCCCATCCCTTCCCGCGCGTCCCACTTCCTGAAGGAAGGATTCCACTTGAGAGGGGATATGAGCATGAATAACAAGACGTATATTACTTTTGTTAACCCCCATACCAAAGGCACTTGTACAGCAAATAACATCAAGTTGATCATTCATAAACTGCTGTTGGATTAATAAACGATCTGTTTGTTCCATTCCACCATGATAATAGGCAACCCTTAATCCGCTTGTAGCTTGAGTTAATTCGTAAGCCGCTTTCTCCGTCCACTGACGACTGGAGAAGTAAATCATTGTAGGAACTGGGTGAGTCTTTAAAACAGAAGCAATCCGCTCAATTTTTTCCTCCATTCCAGTTACATGTTCAACTGTAAATGCGATATTCTCACGGTCCATAGGAAAGATATGTTTCTGCATATCGGGTCTGTTTATTTGTCTCATAATATCGTTTTGGACATGAACCGGAGCTGTAGCACTTAAAGCCAATACAGTTGGGTTATTTAACTGTTTAAGCGTATCATCTAGCTTCAAGTAATCTGTTCGAAATTCATGACCCCATTGAGAAATGCAATGGGCTTCATCTACAACGAATAGGGATACAGAAACTTTTTCTTTCAAGGTCTGCATAAACTGAGCATTCTGAAGCATCTCGGGTGAACAATAGATTAACTTATAGTGATTGATGTGATCATAAACCTGTTGCTTTTGCATTGGAGTTAAAAAGCTATTAATAGCAACCACACGTTTCATTCCTTGTTGTTTTAACTGCTTAACTTGATCCACCATTAAAGAAATTAAGGGGCTTACAACAATAACTGTACCTTCCAATAAAAGAGATGGTAATTGATAACACATCGATTTACCAGTGCCAGTCGGCAATATCCCTAAGACATCATTGCCATTTAGTAATTCCTCAATAATTTCCTTTTGCCCTTCTCTAAATTGCTCATAACCAAAGTGTTTATATAGTGTTTTTTCAAGTGGTCTGTCCTGCATGTTTTGACGCTCCTTGTGCAGCGGCTAGTACAAGCCTGATCTCAAAATATGAGTAGATTCCATCAAGATGGTCTCTAATCGCTTTCAAACGATTCGTGTTTAATTCCTTAGCTGTGTGGGAAATGTTCTGTGCCGCTTCTTTTGAAACATATTCATCTATCTTAAATAGCGGATTCACTAAGGCAATCTCAACAATATGGTCCTGGATCGTGCTCATCTTTAAATTTCGAATTTTAGATATCCGATCAAGCGAGTGACCTTTATTAATCCATTCTAATGTCTTTTGAGCCGATTGTGTAAGAGGTAAAGTAACAATTAAATCTTCACATATCCCATATAAATACGGATAACGCTCTTGATGTTTTAGAATTTGCCGTAAAAGATAATGAATTACAGCTTGCAGCACAATTGTTATATCATGGATCTTAAGGTCATATCGAATAGCTAGTTGTTCTTTACTCATACCATATCGGTGATGGCTTGAGAATCTTAAGGTGGTGCACTCAGCCACCCATTCTGGAAGTTCTTTCAATAACGCATAAAGCTCTTCATAGAGAAATGTCAGATTTTCATTTAAATTCCCTTGGATGGATCGATATTTCATTTTCACCCATTTCAATATATCACTATGGTCCTCTACTGGAATAAATTGATGCTGACCTGAAGCAATATTAGAAGCTGTCTGAACGAATACTAATAACCGACCCCAAAATAACTGATCCATGTGTTGAAATTCTGCGCCATTTAACCAGTATAGAGGGGTTTTTTCTATAGGATGTGTTTGGAGATGAGATATTCCAGCCGTTGTTAAGTGGATCTCTTTCCCTTTAGTCTCTATATAATGATTTGCTTGTAAGGATTTCAATTCGGCCATCAATTCTTCACGCGTTATGGTACGATAAATGCCAAAAAAAGTTGATAAGCCATACGCATAAACATCCTGAAATGTTTGGGAAGATTTCTTCCCAGTGAGCATATGTAAAATTGCCGAAGTACTTCTTTCCCCTTTTAATTGATGGATGCTGTGAAGTAATAAAGTAGTAAACATGAAATCCCCTTTCAGTTCCCATTCAAACGCTCAGTCGAGGGATGAGTCAAACGCAGGTTGCCTCGTGAAATAGCCGATTTTTTGTTGAAATGTTAAGAAAGTAGCTTTACAATATGATATGAGGCGAAAATGTTTCCAAATAAGGATACTTATATATGTAATAGAAAGATCCATACCAGGGTCTTGAATTTTTAGGAGGGTATGTGACATGGCTAAGTATACAATTGTTGACAAAGAAACGTGCATTGCATGTGGTGCATGTGGGGCTGCAGCTCCAGACATCTATGATTATGATGATGAAGGCATCGCATTTGTCATATTAGACGACAATAAAGGTACTGCGGAAATTCCGGAGGACCTTCATGAAGATATGGAAGATGCATTTGAAGGTTGCCCAACAGACTCCATCAAAGTAGAAGACGAGCCATTTGATGGTGACCCGCTTAAGTTCGAATAGTTTCTGCCCTAAAAGATCCCTTCCTTTATTGGAGGGATCTTTTATTTGGATTCTCCTAGCTCAGCTAACTTCTGACGTGTTTCCTCAAGATCAAAGCTACTAAAATAACGGTAGTGCCTTTCGTCAATAATGCGGTAGTGTTGGCTTAGAACGTTCTGCTGTATCACATAGCTATTGTGTTCCTCTATAGTTGTCCACCATACTTTCCCTCCGAGTGTACGCTGCTTTGACCTAGTTACTGAATCATGAGCAATCGTTTCTAATACCTCAAGCGGGTCATCTCCAAGTGTATGCTGAATAACCTCACTATCTCTGAATAAAGCAACCATCGCTACTAAAGTTGTCCAACTCGCCTCAATACGTCCTTTTTCAATTTGGACTAGCGTCTTCTTTGATACACCGAGTATCATAGACATACGTTCTTGTGTGTAGCCTTTTTCGACACGAACAAGCTTGACTTTGGGTGAAAGTTGCTCAACTAAAGAGTGTTGGTCCATTTATCATCAGTCCTAACATACGTCGATACCTTTATTTTAACACGTTCTATCCTTTCCTTCCTAGCTAAATGTTGATATAATATAAATCTGTAACAACTTACATACTATTGTCGAATAAGGAGGCATTCATATGGCTGAAAATAAAGTAATTGACGTGTTTATTGAAATTCCAACAGGAAGTCAGAACAAATATGAATTTGATAAAGAAAAAGGTGTATTTAAACTTGATCGAGTACTATTCTCATCACAGTTCTACCCAGCTGAATACGGGTATATTGATGACACTTTAGCATTAGATGGTGATCCTCTAGATGCTCTTGTTCTCGTTACTAATCCTACTTTCCCAGGGTGTGTAATTGAATCCCGCATTCTAGGTTTCTTAAACATGATTGATGATGGTGAAGAAGATCAGAAACTGATCGCTGTGCCTACTGAAGATCCTCGCTTTAAAGATATTCATACACTAGATGATCTTCCTCAGCACAAGCTTACAGAGATTTCTCATTTCTTCCAAACGTACAAAGACCTACAAGGTAAGAAAACTGAAATCGGAGAGTATGAAGGTGTAGAAGCCGCTAACAAACTGATTGATGACTGTCTAGCACGCTACGAAGAAAATAAATAAAAAAAAGCTCGCCTTTTGGCGAGCTTTTTTATTTAGAGTAACTTTGATTTGCAGGCATGGGATTCACACTAAATGGAACTTGCAGAGACTTAGTGAAGTTATATGTTCCTAAACGTTCAAAAGGAAAACCATTAAACTTGACCTCTTGGTACCCAAATTCCTTTGCGGTCATAAGAATGGATTCAATCATCCACAAGGTGTAGCGGGCCTGTTCCAAGCCTTCAACACCATTAACGTTGACCTCAAGTGTATCACCGGTAGTTTCTACTGCCATTACCTCTACCTCTTTAGGAATCGTTCCTTCCACATTAAAGTTAGGTTCATCTACTTTCAGCTTATTTAACGCCTCTTCAACTGTCGCACTTTGATTGATAGGTACCTGCACAAACAACTGCAACCCATTTGGTGAGTTAAACCGTTTATATACAGATATCCCATCCAATTTTATCTGCTTTAGACCTGAATTATTTCCAAGGTCTACACCAGGTTCACCATTCGTTTGAAGATCAATGGTTTGAATGTTTAGAGGCCGAAACATGGCTTTTAAAGACTTTAAAAAGATGTTTTCCTGAGCTGAGGAACCTGGAAATTCGTAATCTTCAGGAAAACCCGCCACCACTATTCGTTCTTTTTGGTTAATATTAAACGAAACAGAGGAAAACTGATACTCCATTACGCCCCAATCTTCTTGAATAGAAGGGGAAAGAGAATTGTATAACTGCTCAACGGTTTGAGTATCATTTACGGACTGAAATGTAAAAGGAATAATATATTGTCCTTGCACATCCGCAAAAGGCAAAGTCGCATATTTCTTATTATCCTCTCTATACACGACCTGAGAGCTTAACGCACTGTCAGTGGCAACAAATCCTTGTTCACTATCGTTACCCATATCTGATTTTGACTGATCACTTGACTGATGGCTCTCTTCTGTTTCTTGAAGCTTTGCCTCTTTATACTCATGAGCTTCACTTGTCGATTGGTCAGCACTTGCGTCCATTGACTCATTAGATGAAGCCGTATCGTGTTGAGCATTATCCATTTGCATAGAAGGGAAAGCAACGACGAAAAAGAGAATAATGGCTGCTAGTGAAGCTATTCCTGCTCCCCAAGCTGTTAGGGCCTTCTTGCGTTTGGATCGTTTCTGTACATGCTGAAACCGCTTCGTTGATATCTTTCTGTACAATTCTTCACTGCTTTGCCGGTCTTCTACACTCGGCATCCGGTTCAGGAGATCTTGAATGGAATCATCGTTGTGATGGTTATTTCGTTTCACGCTGGATCCCCTCCTCATATTCCTCATTCATAAGGGATTGTAGCGCCTTCATCCCTCTGTGTTGTGTGGTCTTTACTTTGCTAACCGTCATCCCTAATATATCAGCAGTCTCCTGTATGGACATGGATTGAATAAATCGTAAGATAATCACCGTCTTCTGGTCCATTGTACACTTTTCTAAGCAATGATACATTTTTTGAATTTCTTCATTTTGAAGAGCAATTTCCTCAGGGATTGGTTGTCCGTCTTCAATAAGATGACCTTTTTCTCCCCAGTCAAAGAATTCTAAAATTCGATTTCTCTTTCTCTTTTGCTTTCTGAAGAAATCAATCGTAACATGGCGTGCTATTGAAAACATCCATGTCTTTTCACTACTATCCCCATTGAAACGGTCATAGGAATTCATTACTTTTATATAGACTTCTTGAACGAGATCCTCAGCTTGTTCCCGGTTTTTAACCATATAAAATATAAATTGAAACACATCTTTATGATATTTCTCATAAAGATCTTGAAATACGGAATCCATTCACGAACCTCCCGTTCATAACAATAGTCGTTATTTATGTAAATACGTTACACCCGTACCATACTATAAATTATTTTCTAGGTTTTGAATAGACCATATTATCCCAATCCAAAGGTTTTTTCCAAATAAAACAAAAATTAAGAAAGTCTTCCCGAAACAATTCGATAATCATAAAAAACCCAATCAGTTCAAAGTCTGATTGGGTCTGCTAAAAGATTTAAAATTTTTCTTTTCGTATAATTGAAACAAACGGGATAAGACAGGATACAAGATGACCATAAAAACGACATTTCCAACCGCATGATACGTATCAAAAGGGAGACTCGTTAACCAATAGGCAAAGAAATGGTTTCCGATCTGGCCATATGTAACGGCCATTATAAATCCAAAGAAATACCCACTCATACCCGCAAAGAAGGCAAATCCATACAATGGAATCTTATGACGATATTTCCCTAGTAAACCCGCGAGAAGTCCAATAAGAGACCAACTCACAATTTGAGGCAACGTCCATATTCCCATACCAAGCAACATATTCGATAAGATTGTAGTCAAAATGGCAAGGATAACGGAATAAGAAGGACCTAACCAAATTCCACATATAATAATGATTGCGGTCACAGGCTGGACATTCGGATAAAAGCTGAATAAAAATCGACCTACAGTGGCAAGAGAAGCAAGCAATGAAAGCAGCGTTAACCTGTATAAGTTCATCGTTTCTTACTCCCAGCTATGAAAATCAAATGTCACAGAATCCCCAGCCTCTAATTTATAATCCTTCGCTCCAACCATTGCTTCTTCCCCATTTACAGTATAAAACCAAGCCTTTTTCTCTCCATCTTCAGGGCTAACTCCTTCAATAGCAGTGATAAAGCCGTCATTTCCAGCCTCTAAATTAAAATTAGCTTCCATGACTTCCATAACCGTCATACCGTCTTCAATTTCAACCTCTTTTTCACTTATAACTTCTTCCCCGTTATTTTTGGTGATTTTAACTTCTACTTGTTGCTCTTGTTCTTCTTGCGTGGACTGGTTATCTGCATCTCCATTGCTTCCACCTTCTGTGGATTGTCCACATGCTGCAAGACCTCCTAGTACAAAAAAGGACACCAAAAATAGTTGTAACAGTTGTTTCACTTTACCCTCAACCTCTCTGAATTAGTATGTAGAGGTTCCTTAGCTTCGAAGTGACCTAATCCATAAAACGTAATAAAAAAGACTCTCCCTTTTATTGGAAGAGTCTTTGAGCATGACAAATCTCGTTATTTATACAATAGACAAGAAAGGTCTCTCAAACGCTCAATCCTCGAAGCTTTGAAACCGTTAACTATGGCAGGTCTACTGACTTGTGTATCGATCTACTCGAGAGCCTTCCCTTACATCTAACATATAAAGTGGCATTTCTCTTTCGTCCACACGTACAGTTGCGAGGACAGTTCTGGATTCTAACCAGATTCCCTATTCAGCTCTCTAGTGAGAGCACCATAATTAAAAATATGAAATTATCATCTGCTTGTATCGTAGCACAGTATTCTAGAAAAAGGAAGTCTAATATTTAGGTGAACCTATCTATTCTAATCAGGATTCGTTGATATTTGGAAGTCTAAACAAGAAGGTTGTTCCTTCCCCTTGTTTACTGTGAACGGAAATAGAACCTTTATGAGCCTCCACAATATTTTTGGCAATCGCTAGGCCTAATCCAGTCCCCGTTTTTCCGCCTTCGCTTCTTTTACGCGATTTATCCGCTTTATAAAAACGTTCAAACACAAATGGTAGATCTTCTTCAGCTATACCAATCCCCTGGTCGCGAATTGAAAATTGCACGTCCTCTTCTTCTTTTTCTACATCTACAAAGACTAACTTATCATGATCGGTATGGCGGATGGCATTATCGAGGAGGTTTGTTAACACCTGCTCAATACGGTCGTAATCAAAGTAGACTTGTCCCAAGTCCTCATCTACCTGAACTTGAATGGTAATGTTCTTATCATTCGCAAGACCTGTAAACTTTTTCACAATTCGCTCAATGTAGTCATGGAGATCAACTAGCTCACGGTTTAACTGAATATGACCAGCTTCCATGCGAGCCAAATCTAAAAGCTCATTCACGAGTCTACCTATTCGCAAGGATTCATCATAAATGATCTGCGCTAATTCATTCTTGTCCTCTTTTGATTCCGCAATATCATCCACAATGGCTTCACTATACCCCTGCAACATGGATATAGGTGTACGGAGCTCATGAGACACATTCGCTATAAAGTCTTTCCTTAGTTTATCGAGTCTTCTTTCTTCAGTCATGTCACGGATAACAGCCACTGCACCCCGGACATATGTTTTGTCATAAAGCGGAGTCATGATGACAACAAAACTACGGCCTTGTACGACGAGCTCGGTCATAATCTCTTTTTCTTTCGTAATAACTTCCTCAAGCATTTCCTGTAACTCGCCAGGTAAGAGATCATGATTAGGCAGTCCATTTTCATGTTCATAAAACCAAGAATCGATAAATTGATCAGCCGGAGGATTTGTAACAAGCATATGCCCTTTACGGTTCAATGTGATGACCCCATCAGCCATCGATCGAAGAATCCCTGATAATTGCTCCTTCTCTTGGTTCAAAGCATTAATATGGAATTTTAATTGCCTTCCCATTCGATTAAATGCCATAGCCAGTTCCCCAATCTCATCGTGCGTTAAAATGGGAACTTTCGTATTAAATTCTCCCCTAGCTAATTCAAATGCCCCTTCTCTCATTTTTATAAGAGGCGAGGTAATTCGAGTCGATAGGAAGAAAGCAAAGATTGTAGTTAAAATAATAGCTATCCCTGCTCCAAGGAAAATGATTTTCGTCGTTTGAGAGGTAGTCTGTTCAACAAAAGCCAGAGACTGATAAACAAATATTCCAGCTCCTTCATTTGATAAAGGGATCCCCACAATCATAACGTGGGTGTCAGTTCCAGGAATAATGTCCTCCTTCATAACTGTCTCATTAGATGCAAATACAGTAGATAACGATTCATCCTCGTATAACCATTTGATCGGAACAACTGGCACGTCCTCTTTATAGGTAGGTGAAATCCATTGATCCTTATCATCAAAAGCCACAACAATTCTGCTTGAAGGGTCTATAATTTTCTCAGCAATGGATAAAGCCAAAGGTCTCTCTTCATATTCATCAAGAATATCCTCAACCTTTTCAGCGGTTTGCATTAATTCTTGTTCTGCTTGATAGACATGATAACTTTCAAAAAATTCAAGTAACAGTACCGTTAAAATAAATAAAACAAAAGATACTAAAAGTAGTATAGTAAACCAAAGCTTACCTACTACACTCCTCCAAAACATTAGTCACCAACTACCTCAAATTTGTATCCGACGCCCCATACAGTAACAATCATTTTAGCGGCATCTTTAGATACTTTACTTAGTTTCTCACGAAGGCGTTTCACATGAGTATCAACTGTTCTCAAATCACCAAAAAACTCATACTGCCAAACTTCTTTTAAAAGCTGCTCACGATCAAATACTTTATCAGGTGCCTGCGCAAGGAATAGGAGTAGTTCATATTCTTTTGGAGTCAAACTCACATCTTTCCCGTCGGCTTTCACGCGGTGAGCATCATTATCAATGGTTAAATGATCGAAAACCAACACGTCTCTTGCACCTGTTTCCGTTTGAAGAAATTTCGTGGAAGAAGAGCGTCTTAACAGTGCTTTTACACGTAGTACAACTTCTCTTGGACTAAACGGTTTTACAATATAATCATCTGTTCCAGCCTCAAACCCTTGTACACGATTGGACTCTTCCCCTTTAGCGGTTAACATGATTATGGGTGTGGCCTTTTTCTCTCGAATTTCTTGACACACTTCAATCCCATCTTTTCCAGGCATCATCAAATCAAGAAGGATCAAATCGAAATCATCTTTATCAGCCATCTCTAAGGCTTCTTCTCCGTCTTCAGCCTCGACCACTTCATATTCTTCTCTTTCTAAATACATTCTAATTAATCGACGGATGCGTTCCTCATCATCTACTACTAAAATTTTTCCACCTTGGTCCATAAATGGTTCTCCCCTCTCAATCTGTGTTACAACAAAGGCTACAAATCTTAATGATTAGCAGCCTTTGTCAATTTAAGCGTATGAATGTAGACCTGCTAACACCAGGTTAACAGCAATTAGGTTAAACATAATAATGGCAAATCCGATTACGGCTAACCATGCAGATTTCTCGCCATGCCAACCTGCACCTAAACGTAGATGTAAGAATACTGCATAGAACAACCACGTTATAAGAGCCCATACTTCTTTAGGGTCCCATCCCCAGAAACGGTTCCACGCAATTTGCGCCCAGATCATCGCAAAGATCAGTCCACCTAATGTAAAGACAGGAAATCCAATGGCTACTGCTCGATAGGACACTTCATCGACTAATGAAGGCTTCACACGAGTTAATTTAGGCTGAATGGCTGCAGCAACCCGCTTCCTTAACAATAGCCTTGTTAACCAATATAAGGCTAAGCCTACAAGAAGGGACCAAATCATAGTATTTAACTTTCTTGCAGCCTTCTCTCCTTTCATCCAAGAAGGAGCTTCAAATAAAGGTCCGCTTCCTCCGTTATTTTGTAAGGTACCATCTTTAGGACCTACAATCGGAGGGAGTGTATATTCTACTGTGCTTACTTCAGTCATTCCTTCTTTAGGAGGAACATCAAATGCAGCTTCATAACCAGCTAATCTGAATCCACTTGTTATCACAATAAATCCAATTACGGCAAAGATCGTGTAAATAATAAATTCTAACCATGACGTTTTCTTCGTCTTTTCGGTTTGATCAATGGTTTTGATTAAGTACAATAAGCCAGCTGCAAAACTGACAGCTAAAATAGCCTGTCCAAGTGATACAGTAGAAACATGAATATACAGCCAGTGGGTATTAAGCGCTGGAATTAAAGGCGAAATTTCACTAGGAAACATGCTTGCATAAGCGATAACTAATAAAGCTACTGGTAATACAAATAGCCCTAAAATATTTAAACGGTAGATAAAATAGATAACAATAAAAGCTAGCACTAGCATCATGCCGAAGAACGTTGTGTATTCAAATAAGTTACTAAGTGGGGCATGATGGCTAGCAATCCAGCGAGTAATAAAGTAGCCCACTTGAGCCACAAAGCCAACGATGGTTATTCCAATTCCTATAGTACCCGCCTTTGACACCTTCTGTTTAACGTCTTTCTCACGAATCGTACCTCCGAAAAAGAAAGTAGCGATTAGATAAAGAAAAAAGGCGGCATAGAGTAAATTACTACTTATTGTGCTTAGTTCCAACTTTATTCCTCCTTACCCTTTGAACCATTATGGGGCTCCTCTTTTAACTCCTGCTGGTCCTCTGGTTCTTTAACATTCGTCCCATCTAAGACTTTTTCTATATCTTTCTTAAGACCAAACCAGTTTTTATTCGTGTGACCTGCAATCCAAAATCCCTTTTCTCTCCTGTGAATCCATATTCGTCTATGATTCCAATACATTCCTTGGATAACGCCAATCATAAAGATCGCACCACCAATACCTAATAAAGGCAAAGTGTAGTCTTTACGTATGGTTAACCCTGTTACGTCTCGTACTTCTAAATCAGCAATTCCAAGTTTATATTGATTTTCTCCACCAGGATCTAAATTAGACCCTATTGCAAGAAAGTTCACTTCTGGTTCATCTTCTCCAGGTGGGTAAACATGGAACACAAAAGCAGGATCTTTAGGGTATTTGGAGAAAGAGCTTGGGACCCCGTCTTTCATTTCGAACTCAGGGTAGTAATCATAAAGCTCCACTCTGTAGCCATTATCCAGTGTATATTCTGGTTCCGGATCCACTAAATCCACTGTAAACTCTCCAAGAGATTTCTCTTCCGGATCATTTCTCTCATGTAATTTAAAGGTCATCGTTTTAAATTCATTTAACTGATAAGTTGTTTGATAAATGGCATATCCATTTATTTTTAACGGTTCATTAACCCGGATTTCCCCATTCTTTACTTCTTTCAATTCAGGGTCCACACCAGGGAGAGCTTCGTCTGTACGTTCATATAATACAGCATTTGTCTGATAGTTTTTCGGTACAGCTCCACCTTGTTTTTTGATGGCTTCTTTATACCTCTCATCATCTTCATCATACATCTCAACAATGAAATCCTCATTCTTGATATAGTACTCGCCTTCAGTTCCCTCAAGCATTTTGGTTTCGCCTTCTCGAACCCATACGTTGGCATCGACATACATAGAAGGAACAAACCGCAGTAAGGCACCTAGAAGGAAAATGATTAACCCTATGTGATTGACATAAGGTCCCCATCTTGAGAACCGACCCTTTTCAGCAAGGACATGCCCGTTCTCTTCTGTTACCTTATATCGGCGTTTTTTTAAATTTTCTACAATACTATGGTAGTCCTCATTCGAAGCATCCTCTGCTTCTCCAAATACGCGTTGCCTCTTTAAAAACGTTTCGTGTCGTTTTGGTTTCTGCTTCTTTAAAGCACGATATAAGGGTACGACACGATCAATACTACAGATAACAAGTGAAACCCCTATCGAGGCTATTAAAATCATATACCACCATGAACCATATAAATCATGAAACCCAAGCTGGTAATAAATCTGGCCTGCCATCCCATAATTCTGTTCATAATATTGTTCAGGAGGTAAAGGAGACTGATTGTTCATCGCCTGTGGAAAAATTGTTCCAATGGATGAAGCAATTAATGTAATGGCAATTAGCCAGACCCCTACTTTTACAGAAGAGAAGAAATTCCAAATCTTATCAACAATTGTTTTGTTGTATGTTTTAGAACGTCTCGCACTTCCATCATATCTCATGTTCAAAAGTTTGCTTTTGTTATTCCCATCAATGTGCTGATTTTCTTCTACTGGTTTCCCACAAGCTTCACAGAGAACGGTCCCTTCAGGGTTAATGTGTCCGCACTCACATTTGATTTTGTTCATGTAAAAACCTCTCTATCCCTTGGCTCGTTTAAGACTCAGGTGTTATGTCTTGTAAATAACCCTCCAGACGATCGAGCGTTAATGGTCCAATGATTTTCTTTTCAATGGTACCGTCTGGATTAATAAAATAACTAGCCGGTAGGTAGCCTACCCCATACTCCCCCATAACTTGGCCTTTTTTATCATGAACGATTGGAAATGTGATTCCGTATTCATTTAAGAATCGCTTAACGACGAGTTCACTTTGATCGAGATTAACTGCCAGAATCTCTACATCTTTATCCTTGTATTTCTTATATAACTCTTCCATATAAGGCATTTCTTCTTTACAAGGTTCACAGTATGTAGCCCAAAAGTTCACCATAACACCCTTGCCTTTAAAGTCAGAAAGTGCAAGAGCATCGGCCGTTTCATGATTAACCGTTTTCAATTTAAAATTTGGAGCCGTGTCTCCTTCTTTTAAAACGGCCTTTTCACCATCTGTAAAGGAGGAATAGAGCGCAAACCCAACGGCAATCGCCAGCACGACTAAAATGATACTACGAAAAATCAGTCTTTTTTTCTTCTTATCTGCCATGTTTGTCACTCCTCCCGCACATTATACCATTTTACATAGTGGTAAACTTTGAAAATTTAGTTACAATTTTATTCTGATGCTTTTTTTAGTAATTTCACTTCATGGGGAGTGAGTTCCCGGCATTCGCCTGGTTGAAGACCTTGAGTTGTTAAAAAGCCATACCGTTCACGCTTCAATTTATCAACAGGATATCCTAACGCCTCAAACATACGACGGATTTGACGGTTCTTCCCTTCGTGAAGAATCATCTGAATAATCGATGTATTTTTCTTTCGATCACTAGATATCATTTTTGTGTGAATGGCTTTTAAATACTCTCCGTCTGATTTAATTCCTTGTTTTAAACTCTGCAATTCTTCTTTAGTCGGTATACCTTTTACCTTCGCTACATATACTTTATCGATTTGATGCTTAGGGTGCATAAGAGACTGCGCAAATGATCCATCATTTGTAAGGATAATCAGCCCAGATGTATCATAATCAAGCCTTCCAACTGGGTACACGCGTTCATTTACCTCAGGTAAAAAGTCTGTAACTACTTTACGATCTTTGTCATCACTAACACTAGAAATTACGCCTCTAGGTTTATATAACAAGTAATAAACAGGAACTTCTTTCTCGAGAGGGACCCCATCTACTTCTACCGTATCATTAGGCCCTACTTTGGTTCCAAGCTCACTTACAACTTTCCCATTTACTTTAACTCTTCCATCTGTAATATAAACTTCTGCTTTTCTTCTTGAAGTTACTCCACTTTTTGCAATAACTTTTTGCAATCTTTCTTGATGATCTGCCATTTTCAAACTCCTTTTCAATCTAACTATGTAGACTTATAATGCACAACAAATGCGCTAACATGAAGATGTTAACGCATTTTCATCTTAACGCTTTTATGAGCCAAATACAATCGACACAACGATGATAGAGGCAATTATACCAATAAAATCCGCGATTAGTCCAACTTTCAATGCATCCCCCATACGCTTAATCCCTACAGCCCCAAAATATACCGTAATAATGTAAAGCGTTGTATCTGTACTTCCTTGCATTGTAGAGGCAAGTCGCCCCAAGAAAGAATCAGGACCATGTGTTCCTATAATTTCAGTTGTCATCCCAAGAGCTGCTGTACCCGATATAGGCCTCACCATGGCTAAGGGGACAATTTCTGAAGGAACACCAACAAGCTGTAATAAAGGGGAAAATAGCGCTACGATCGATTCCATCGCACCTGAAGCTCTAAAGATAGCTATAGCCACCATCATTCCTAATAGAAATGGTAGAAGACTAATAGCCATTTTAATCCCCTCTTTCCCTCCTTCTACGAATGTTTCATAGGTTGGGACTTGCTTAATTGTCCCAACAATTAAAACAAGTAAGATGAGCAAGGGGATCATCCATGTACTGACAGTTGTTAACCACTGCATTACTTGGCCCTCCTCTCACGTAACGTATAAAAAAAGCGATCCACCAATACAGCTCCCAGTGTAGAAATCAAAGTGGCTACAATCGTCGTGGCCACAATTTCAGTAGGAGCAACAGATTCATATTTCATCCGTATGGCAATGACAGTAGTCGGGATTAACGTTACAGAGGATGTATTAATAGCTAGAAAAGTAATCATCGAACGACTCGCTTCATCGCTGCCAGGCTGCAACTTCTTCATCTCTTCCATTGCTTTGATCCCCATAGGTGTAGCTGCATTCCCAAGACCGAATAAATTCGCAGAGATATTAGACAGTATATATCCCATAGCAGGGTGTTCAGCAGGAATATCAGGAAAAAGCCTTTTAATTAGAGGGCGGAACAAGCGGGATAACATATCAAGTAACCCCGCCTTTTCAGCAATTTTCATGAGCCCTAGCCAAAAGATCATCACACTCATTAAGCTAATGCTTAACATAACAGCGTCATCAGCTGTTTGAAACAATGCCTCATTCACATCAGTCATTGTTCCATTAAACATTGCGAAGATAATACCTCCTGCCGCCATAAAAACCCATATTAGATTAACCATCTAGTTCGCCCCTATTAGGTTTTTAAAGAAGGAAAAAACAGAGCTTGCAAAATCCTTGTTCCCTGGTTCAGGTGCTGGATTAGCCATAACAGAAGCTTCTGCAATGACTTCACCATTCACTTCAAAGATCGTGTGACCTAGTATAGGAGTAACAGACTGATAATCGGTAGGTTTTTGAATATGAGTGGTTGCTTTTACTTCATTAAATTCTTCATCGGTCAATGGTGCTTTAATAGAATCCCAAATGTAGCCCGTCATTTTATCATCTGAGCCGAGTGATTGCTCTCCTTCTTTTTTCAAATCTCGCATTTTGTAAGTATCAAAACCCCAATTAAACGTATGGATGTGATCATTCCAATCATCTGGTCCATTTAATGTAACCATAATTAAATTCATGCCGTTCTTTTCTGCTGTTGATACAAGAGTACGACCTGCCGTCTTCGTAAAGCCGGTTTTACCACCTGTACTATGGTCGTAAAGCTTTGTGAGCAGCTTATTCTTATTCCCCCAAGCATACGTTCTTGTATCCGACTTGTAGGTAGTCGTTCCAGCGATCTCTCGATAGACCTCATTATCCATTGCGTACCTGGTTAATAAAGCCATATCATAAGCTGTGGAATAATGTCCCTCCGCATCTAGCCCATGAGGATTTGCAAAGTGAGAATTTTTCATTCCAATCCATTCTGCTTTTTGATTCATAAGGTACACAAACCCTTCCATACTCCCTCCTACATGTTCTGCAATAGCCATGGCAGCATCGTTGCCAGAACGAAGCATAAGACCATACACGAGGTCTTCAAGCTTCATCTTTTCACCTTCTTCTAAATAAATAGAAGACCCTTCCGTATAGACAGCTCGTTTTGATGTCTTAACCGTGTCTTCCATCATACCTGACTCAATTGCAATAATAGCGGTCATGATCTTTGTAATACTTGCAATATTCCTTTTTTCATGAGCTTGTTTCTCATAAAGAACTCGTCCAGTTTCTTGCTCCATTAGCACGGCATTGCGTGCTGAAACGGAGGGTTTCGCCTTCACTTGTAATGGAGATAATAACAAACTTAAACATATACTAAGTAACAGAATCCTCGTTAACTTCAAGGGGAATCCTCCCATTCCATAAACTTTGTATTAACATATGCGAGCGTGACAAGCATATGAATCATTTCAGCATCCCAATCATTGCTAAATCAAAAAAAGAGCCAGGTTACTCCTGGCTCCTTAGCACTTTGAATTAATATAATTTCCACTTTAAATCTTTCACGGACTGAAATCGTTTGGAAGCATCCTTCCAATTCACTACATTCCACCAACTATCAATATAGTCAGCTCGTTTATTCTGGTATTGCAAATAATAAGCATGTTCCCATACATCGAGCGCCAATATCGGAATGACATCCCACAGAGATACGTTCTGATGTTTTTCTACTGTCTGGATAGCTAATCTTCCTGATCGCAATTCCCAAACCAACAAGGCCCAACCAACGCCCTCGACCGATTTAGCAGCATCAGTAAATTGCTTCTTAAAAGTCTTAAAACTTCCAAAGTCACGATTAATCTGTTTTAACAGTTCCCCTTCAGGCTTTCCTCCTCCATTTGGAGACATGTTAAACCAAAAGATCGTGTGTAAAAAATGGCCCGACCCATTAAATGACTGTTCCCTCAGCCAGTGCTTAATTAATGTATCTTTTCCGTTTTTACGAAGCTTTTCTAACTCAATTTCTGCTTTATTTAATCCATCTACATAAGATTTGTGATGGACATCATGATGAAGACGCATGATTTCTTTTGAGATATAGGGTTCAAGGGCGTTGTAGGCATAAGGAAGAGGAGGTAATTTGTGTTTCCCTATTGGCACACGCTCTCTTTGCCTTGTATCCTCAACATGATCCTCAAGATGATACATGATTCGTTCCCCTTCAAGCACCACGTCCTCTACATCCTCTTTAGTAATTTCATTTTTTTGAAGTGTTTTTTGAATCATGTTCTTCCATTGATCAAAATCATCCATCCATCCCTCAAGCTTTTCTTTTTCAATGGGAGCTTCTTTCAGGTTTTTTTCTACTTCATTTGCCCAATTAAGCAATGAGCGTAAGTATTGTCTTCTTTCCTCTTGCATACGAATCACCTCGTCGTATCGTATGCCCCACGCCCAGAAAAAGTGAAAAGCTCCTCTAAGTTAAGAGGAGCTTCTTTGGTCTTCATTCATTACCATCTTGGTATGATAATCTGTTTCATAATACGCTAGATCTTCTCGCATTTGTTGGAATGATTTCTCTAATTTCACAATTAACTTCTTAAAGGATTGCGGGGGTTCATGATGATATTTTATAGCATTGTTCCCCGTATATGCAGCGCGGCTATCTTCGTACCATATGTCCCCTTTGGGTGAGAAAAACTCCATCACACATTGATGATAGATGCCATAAAGCGTTCGCTCAGCAGCTGGTTTACGAAAGCTTTCAGATTTTAAAATAACTTGCACAGCATCATAAGCTTCATCGCAAAAAACTTCTAAACGCCTTAACGCTTTTAATAGTAACTTATAATACTCCTTATGATGACTGCCCTCTTCGAGGAGCATAGCACCCATGGATTGTTGATTTAAGTAGTCGTTCGTGTCAGTTACAGATTGCTGTAAGATATCTTTTACCTCTTCCATCTGTGCACGAACCATCTGATTACTCATGTAAAGACCTCCTTTATTTAGGTCATTCCTGAAAAATACATCCCCATAGAGAAATAAATAAGCGTTTTTCTATGGTACATACTTATTCGACAACTCCCATGCAATGTCCTTTTTTCTAACTAGATTCTCAGGTTATGTTGCCTCCCCCTTATTTTCAAAAGGATAAGTCCAGTAATAGGAATAAACTATATAAAAAAGAACCTTCCTAAGTTCAGGAAGGTTCAGATGAATCATCAAATGTTTCTTGGAAAGACTCGAAGAATAGGTCTGCTTCATCTTCCATATCTAGTTGCTCCGCACCTTCTGGCAGTGGCGGGAGTTCTTCTATAGAAGTTAAACCAAAATACGTTAAGAAATCGGTGGTCGTACCATAAAGGATCGCACGGCCACTCCCCTCTTTCCTTCCCCGTTCTTCAATTAGTGAACGGTTAATTAATGTTTGAATAGGACGCTCACTCTTCACACCCCTGATTTCTTCTACCTCAGTTCGGGTAATTGGCTGTTGATAAGCAATGATGGCTAATGCTTCTAAAGCTGCCTGTGATAAGCGAGAAGAGTGGGGAGCATCCTTCAGGCGTTGAAAATACGCAGAGTGCTCAGGTTTCGTTGTTAGATGAAAGAAAGCTTTGGACTTCATTAGTGATATTCCTCTAGATGGCTGGTCGTAGTCCTCTTTAAGATGTTCTAATATCGTATCGACAGTATTAGGGTCAGTATCAATAATTTCAGCAAGTTGTTTCTTTGTCATTCCTTCATCTCCTGCTGCAAATAAAAGTCCTTCTACAATCGCTTTTAATTCATTCATTTCCATGTTGCTATTCCTCCATCTTGTATAACACGAGTTCGTCGAAGTGGTTGGATTGTTCACAATAAACTTCTCTGCTTTTCATAAGTTCTAAGATTGCTATAAAGGTTACAACAATGTGAGTCCGCGTAGGAAATGGGAACATTTCAAAGAAACGTACCCCTCCACGAGAATGTGTAATCACATCACGCACTTCATTCATACGATCTTGTATCGGAATTTCTTGTCTTTGTATGCGAGTTTCTAATGGCTGTTCCCATTTCTTACGTTGAAACAATTTCTGCATAGCTCCAATCATATCATAAATGGAAACGTTCCCTGAATTGCTCACGGGTTGCTGCTCCTCCTGTTCTCCTTCCATATTCATTGGGGGACGAGTATAGATCTGCGTGGCTTCTAATTCCCGTTCTTTTAATTCATCGGCAGCTTCTTTATATTTTCGGTACTCAATTAAACGTCTCATTAATTCTTCACGTGGGTCCTCTTCCTCATACTCCTCGTCTTCTACTTCAAGTTCCTGGTTAGGCAGAAGCATCTGACTTTTAATTGCTAAAAGCGTAGCAGCCATTACAAGATATTCACTGGCTACATCCAATTCTAATTTTTGCATGGTATGGATATAAGCCATGTACTGTTCGGTAATGGTCGCAACAGGTATATCATAAATATCAATTTCATATCGGTTTATCAAATGAAGCAAAAGATCCAGAGGACCTTCGAAGGCATCAATTTTTACTGTGTAGCTTGTATTCATATTGTAATCCTCTCTATTACGTACAAAGTACCCCATTTTATTGGATTATGAAAAAATTCTCCGAGACCGGTACAAACGCCCATACAGAATAAGGCATTTTCTCATAAGGTATACCGTAAGATAAATGTTATCAAAAAAACATTTATCCGTTAACAGAAAATAAGGAGGAATTCAATATGAGTTACGGTTATGGTGGCGGATTTGCGTTAATCGTTGTGTTGTTTATTCTATTGATCATTGTTGGTGCTAGCTGGTTATATTAATTAATCGTTTCATGAGGGAGCTAGATGTTGGCTCTCTCTTTCCTTATTCTTCTCATTTTCTTCTGCCTTTCCACCTATGATACACTTATGCTATGTACACTTTTGAAAGGAGTCTACCCTTTGTTTGAACAAGCCTATATTGATTATCTAGCACATTTCCATGGCACTAGAGACTATTTTGAATGTCATGAATTACTTGAAGAACGTTGGAAAGAAGATAAACCTCTTGATAAAAACGCACTATGGGTAGGCCTCATCCAGTTAGCTGTATCCCTTTATCATCATAGACGTGAAAACTTTAATGGTGCTAAACGAACGATCCAAAAAGCAGAAGCAATCCTGACAGATCATTACGGTGAATTAGGTGAATATGGATTAGATGCTAAAGCCTTACTTTCTATGATTGATACCATTCGTTATCGCATTGAACATGAACAACCCTATCAAAGCATGGAGATCCCACTCATGTCTGATGAATTAAAGAAAGCAGCTTCTCTTCGTTGTAAAGAATGGGGAATCTCATACAACACACCAAGCGACCTGCATGATGAGACAATCATCCATCGACATAGTATGAGAGATCGTACAGATGTTATTAATGAACGTTTAGAGGCTTTATCACAAAGACGCTCAAGTCAGTAGCAATATCCAGGAATGATACCCACCCTTTATTTATAAGCAAGATGGTATTCCATCATAAACGATGAAAAAAGCCAGTTTCCTCAAAAAGAGAGGAGCTGGCTTTTTATGCTTCCTTCCGGATTATGCATCACAATGGTCTACAAAGGTTTCTGTGTATTCATTAGAACACACATGATAACGTTCCCCTAACTGATATTTGACAGCATCCACCATTTGTTTACCAATCCCGGTATTACGATGAGAAGGATTAACGGTTAAGTGTTGAATAACCGCTTTTGATTGGTCATCAAATTGAATGCCAATGGCACCCAAGATGTCCTCCTCTTTCCACAAATACAACTGCCAGTTGTCGTTACTTTCATATTCCCGGATTGTTTGTAATAATTTCTTTACGTCCTTTTCCTCTGGCATGAAAGATAACAAACCCATGGCAATCTTTTCAAAACTCTTTTTATATCGAATTAACATATGAACCCCTCATTATGAAAATAACTTCCCAATCATTGATATCCAAAAAAGTACAATACATCAATAACTAAGTTCATTTTTCATCTCTTTTGTTCTTGTATTATTCAATCAAGAACAAAAGCAATCTATCAATCTACTTGAAAGGCAACGCTTAGTCAACGATCTAAACTTTACTTACTGGATTACAAATAGGATCCAGTAAATCACGCCCCATATTAAACTCACTCCGAGTAAAATTGAGAAAAGGATCCAATTCTTTTTCTTCAATTTTTTACTCCTCCCTTATTATAACGACATTCGTTAAATATGCAAGCCCTTCCCATTTTATCTCTTAGGTTATGAACTCTTTCTCAGAATCCCTATAAGATCTTGAAGAATCAGAGATCCATCTGAGCGTTTACCTCGAATTTTAAACGGGATTAAGTTCACAGCAAAAAGCCATAGGTTAAAAATGATCATAAACGATAAAATCGGATGAGGGAAATATAGATAGCTCCCCCACGAAAGCACAGCTCCTCCTAAACTAAAAAGAGGTCCACCTAGAGAAATCGCAATTCGTTCACCAGGCTTAAAAACATCTTGTTTATCATAAGAAGCCATAGCACCTAAGAAGTATAAAGAAGCAATATGTATAGAGAATGAAGGATGGACTTGCATTTGGTAAGCCGGCCCCACCCCTAGAAAAACCTCTACACGTTCCGCACCCGCGCTTCGTGCCAATAGGGCATGACCGCATTCATGGAGAAGTAAGCATAAAGGAGCTATGAGGAATAGTAAACTGAAAAACACAACCATTAAAAAAGACCCCTTCTATCCAAATCTATACATATTTTCTCTTTCATCTAAAGAGATTGCAAGTATGTTTATTAACTAACGCGGCAGTTGACAATATAAGTTCATTAAAAAAACTGTTCCATTTTTATGGAACAGTTTTTCCACTACTTAATCTTCCCAAACTTTCACTTCTTGCATAACATCACCAGGATGAATACGTAAAACGGTATCCATTCCTTCTGTTACTTGACCAAACACAGTATGAGCACCGTTTAGATGCGGTTGTGGTTCATGAACGATAAAGAACTGGCTTCCGCCTGTATCCTTACCAGCATGCGCCATGGAAAGAGAACCTGCCTGATGAGTGTGAGGATTTCCTTCTGTCTCACATTTAATTGTGTAGCCAGGACCACCTGTTCCATTTCCTTTAGGACAGCCTCCTTGAGCTACGAACCCTGGAATGACACGGTGGAATGTTAACCCATTATAAAATCCTTCGTTAGCTAATTTGGCAAAGTTTTCAACTGTACCTGGTGCTTCATTTGGGTATAGATCGAAATGAATCACTTCACCGTTTTCGAATGTAATTGAACCTTTATTCATCATGTATGGTTCCTCCTGTTTACTCTATGTTTTCGTTTTTTAGACGTTTTCGGGGGGAGTGTATGGCAAATCTAACCGGGTCATTTCCTGATAAGATTCTCGTTTAATAACCAATTGATGATGACCATCCTCTACAAAAACAACAGCCGATTTAGGAAATCGATTGTAATGGTTACTCATGGAATACCCATAAGCTCCCGTGCTAAATGTAGCTAGCAGGTCTCCACTCTCCACTATAGGAACATCTATATCCCATATTAACATATCTCCAGACTCACAGCACTTCCCTGCAATAGAAACCGTTGTTTGTTTCTCTTGATTGACCTTATTTGCTACCACTGCTTCATATTTAGCAGAATACAGAGCCGGTCGTAAATTGTCGGTCATTCCCCCATCGACAGCCACATACGTCCGTACATTTGGGATATTCTTTATTGACCCAATTGTATACAAAGTAACTCCAGCATCACCAACTATTGCTCGACCTGGTTCAATCCAAATCTCAGGAAAAGTGAAATTATAGGAATCTACTTGGACTTTTACCTCTTTAACTAATCTATGTACATAATGAGATAATGGGAGTGGCTCATCGGAATCTGTGTACTTAATGCCGAATCCACCACCTAAATTAAGAACTTCCGGATGAAAGCCATACGTTTCTTTCCAGGCACCTAAGGCTTCATATAATTTTCTAATAGCCATAATAAAGCCATCTGTCTCGAAGATTTGCGAACCTATATGGCAGTGTAGCCCTTTTAAGCTCATATGTTCTTGATCTTTCAGAAGATACTGAACCGCTTTGTCAGCTTGACCGTTCCATAAGTCAAATCCAAATTTTGAATCTTCTTGCCCAGTAAGAATATAATCATGTGTATGCGCCTCGATTCCTGGAGTCACGCGGAGCAATACATCCATAGAAGCATTTCTTTCAGCCAACAAACCTTGTAATAGCTCCATTTCAAAGAAGTTGTCGATTACAATGCAACCGATTTGTTGATCGATTGCCATTTCTAATTCCTGAATGCTCTTGTTATTTCCATGTAAATGAATGCGTTCTGGAGGAAACGATGCTTCTAATGCTGTGTATAATTCTCCTTGCGAAACCACATCTAGACTAAGTCCTTCATCTTTCGCCACTTGAAGCATGGCTATGGAGGAAAATGCTTTTGAAGCATACGCGACCTGAGCTTCAACTCCTAACTCCTTGAAGGTATCCACAAAGTTCCGAGCATTTCGTCTAATTTGATTTACATCATATACAAATAAAGGTGTACCATAGGTTGAAGCAAGTTCAACCGCATCCACACCGCCGATCATTAAGTGTCCGGGTTCATTCATTTCCTGTTCCATTTAAGTCACTCCCGTTCTACGTCAAACCATGAAAAAGAAGACAGAATGATGCTGCCTTCTTTCATTCGTTAGAAGATTAAAATAAATTTACCACATCATAAGTTGTTATTCAATAAACAACTACGACTGACGATAATCGTTTTGAGGCTTGACGATACTTGGACGATTCTTCGCTAAAGGAACAGCTACACGGAAAAGGATTTGCATGAGCGCTCCAAAGTTAAACGGTAAAAACGGCCAAAAATACGGGGTATTTAAAGAGTTCGTTCTTGTTAACAACAGTACATAGAGGGTAAATCCGATAACAAATCCTTTAATACCAAATAGAGCTGTGATTAACAATAATGTGATTCGACTGATCTTATTTGCCACACTAAGCTCATAACTAGGTGTAGCAAATGAGCCAATAGCACTCATCGAAACATATAAGATAACTTCAGGGATAAACAATCCTACGTCAATGGCAATTTGTCCAATCAATACAGCAGCAATTAGACCCATTGCCGTCGAGAGCGGGGTCGGCGTGTGAATCGCTGCAATCCTCAAAAATTCAATTCCTATATCTGCGATTAACAACTGAGCAAATACAGGGATGTTACTCTCATCGTGTGGACCTATAAACTTTAACGATTGGGGCAATAACGTTGGATCATCGACCATGAGTAGCCAAAAAGGTAATAAGAATACAGACATAAAGATTCCCAAATAACGAATCCAGCGAACGAATGATCCTACGATGGGAGCTTGACGGTATTCCTCTGCATGTTGCACATGATGAAAAAATGTTGTAGGTGTGATAATCATACTTGGTGATGTATCCACCATAATTAACACGTGGCCCTCAAACAAATGAGCAGATGCTACGTCAGGTCTTTCTGTATAGCGTACAAGCGGGAAAGGATTTTTCCCCTGGCTTACCAAATACTCTTCAACAGTTTTATCCGCCATCGATAACCCATCTATATCAATGCTTTGAATTTCCTCTTTAATAAGTTTAATTAAACCTTGATCAGCAACATCTTGTAAGTATGAAATACAAACGTCGGTCTTGGAGCGTTCGCCAACCTGAAAGATTTCGTGGCGAAGCCGCTCATCTCTCACCCGTCGGCGTGTTAGTGATGTATTCTCGATGATATTCTCTGTATACCCATCCCGTGAACCTCGGACAACCTTTTCTGTGTCAGGCTCACTAGGTGTTCGTCCAGGGTACATACGGACATCTACTATAAACGCTTCACTATATCCATCAATAAATACGATAATTAATCCTGACAGCAGCTGGGTTGTTGCTTCACCTAGATCTTTTACTTTTGACACTTGTTGATGGACTAATCGATTCTCTACAATGGAGAATAATTTAGATTTATTATGTCGTTCAACATCATTGATCTCAATTAACTTCTTCATTAGTTCAATAATGTATTGAGTATCACACATGCCTGTTAAGTAGTAAATATCAATGTCTTTTTCAAATACTTTAATCTTTCTAAAACCTAGATCAAATGATACTCCTACCCCGACGCGATCTTTAAGAAATTGCTCATTTTCTTTTATTTTGGAAGAGATCGGTTGACTACTCCCCTTTTTCATTTTTATCAGCCCTTTCCAAAATCAGTTCAATCGCCTTCCTTGTTATTGGCACTCCCTTTTTTAAGTCGTCTTGGCCATACATTTTACCGATATCTCCAATGGCAACTACAGTAGGAATATCCAATTCATCAAGGGAATAGACCGTATCCCCACTAATTCGACCAATTTCCATTTCTCTTTCCCCTTCTTTGTCGACCCCTTCTGCAACAATTTCCCCTTTCCGATCGATAGCGAATGTAAATCTTGACCACTCACGGAAACGAGTATGAGAAGCTACTGCTATCGCTCCGATAATATCAATCGAAGGCTCCTTGGCTAAATCTAATAACACTCGCTCCCCTGGCCCAACCCCTTGGATTCCTGCGTCATCTAATAAAACATAAACGGGTTCAGCCTTGGCTCTATTAACCGCTTTAATAATTTCCCCAGAAGACGCTGTCGTCGGATTAGCGGAATATTCAGCAAGAGAAGTTCCTCCGATTTCTCTTGCCAAATAATCTATAGCGTTCCTGGCATATTCATCTCCGTCTGTAATGACAATGACTTGTTTTGAAAGCATATGCATCTATCCTTTCGGTTTGAATACAAGGGCGACAAGGAAGCCAAACAAAATGGCTGATGCGATTCCAACGGATGTTAAATGAAAGATCCCAATTCCAATACCAAGCAGCCCATTCTTATCTGCTTGTTCCATAGCTCCATGTAACAAGGAATGACCAAAGCTCGTAATCGGTACGGTAGCCCCCGCTCCTGCAAATTCAATTAGTTTATCGTATATATTAAAACCATCGAGAACAGCACCAGATACTACAAAGGAAGCCATAACGTGCGCTGGGGTTAATTTAAATACATCTAATAAGATTTGACCAATAACACAAATGGCCCCTCCTACTACAAACGCCCACACATAATCCATTATTGTTCCTCCTCTCGCATTAATACGACGCCGTGAGCTATTGTTGGAATCGATTCCTTTTGTTGAACCATGGTAGGACTCATTAGGGCTCCAGTTGCTACAACTAATATGCGCTTATATTTTCCTTTTTCAAGTGCCTGAATTAAATGGCCATATGTCACAACGGCTGAGCATGCACAACCACTTCCTCCAGCAAAAACTTCCTGATCGCTGTTGTAAATCATGAGTCCACAATCGTTATGAACTTGTTCCATATTGTACCCATCTTCTTTTAACATGTCCTTTACAATTGGACTTCCAACACCTGATAGGTCTCCTGTTACAATCAAGTCATAATCCGTCGGTAGTCTGCCCATATCTTCAAAGTGTGTCTTAATGGTGTCATAAGCCGCAGGAGCCATAGCCGATCCCATATCGAACGGGTCTTTAGCTCCATAATCCATTACTTTACCAATAGTAGCCGCTTCAACACGAATGCTTGACTTTTTCTTACTCACAAGAGCAGCACCTGCACCAGTTACTGTAGAGGTAGCTGTCTTTGGTTTTTGGCCTCCATACTCCGTTGGATAGCGAAACTGTCTTTCAGCTGTTGCATTATGACTACTCACAGCAGCCACAACATGATTAGCAAATCCACCGTCTACAAGAGCACTTCCTACAGCTAACGTTTCCATTGAAGTTGAACAAGCACCGAACATACAAAGAAATGGAATGGATAAAGAACGGGCTAGATAGTTAGAGGTAACATTCTGATTTAACAAATCACCTGCTAAGAACAGATCAACCTGTTCCTTCGTAAGCTCGCCTTTGTTGAGACAAGACTGTACGGCTGTTTCCATTAGTTTTCGTTCAGCTAACTCCCAATTGCCCTCATCACAATGAAGATTCTCAAAACTCTTATCAAAAGTACCGGCTAAAGGTCCTTTTGCTTCCCTCGGACCGACAGCTGTACCCGTAGCATTAATATAAATGGGGTTTTCATATACCCAAGATTGTTTCCCTTGCTTTCGCATGAAGGTCACCTCCTATAGAATGAGTTTAAATACGTAACGCACAATCCCTACAACATAGGCTGCTACCACTCCAAACACAATGACAGACCCTGCTAATTTAAATAAGTTTGTTGCAATCCCAAGCACAATTCCTTCACTTTTATGTTCAAGCGCAGCACTTGTTATCGAATTAGCAAACCCTGTTACTGGTACAGCGGATCCTGCACCTGCAAATTGCCCAATCTTATCATAAATACCAAATCCGGTAAGGAGGGATGCAATAAGGATTAGCGTTGTAACCGTATAGTTTCCTGCATCCTTTTCAGAAACATCCATCACGTTCATATAAAGCTCCGTAAGAACTTGGCCAAATGCACAAATCAGACCCCCAACTAAAAAAGCCTTCAAACAATTACTGAATAACGCTGGCTTTGGCTGGTATTCCTTGATCGTGTTGTTGTATTGCTGTTGATTAAATTTCTCACTCATTTTGGTCACCTCATTTATTTAACAAAAATCGTCCATTGAAATAATGATCCTGTAATTTTCCCTAAAACAATAGCCATAAGAAACCACAAAAGACTTCGTTCTACTCCAATACGCCTCGCCAGAATCGGAAAGACATTTAATACTTCTGTCAGTGCTGCCGCCAGCATTCCTATGAAGATCCCATGGAACAATCCCCATATAGAACTCAAGAATGTTGGAAATCCAAAGGGACTATCATTAAATGATAAAAATGTGCCTGATAAGACCCCCAATACAACGCTTCCTTCATACCATTTTGTATAGATAGCACTCTTACTCAATTGTATAAGTCTCGGTATAATACCAAGCACTGTTAAAAATGCAACAAAACCTGCTCCTACAGCCAGCCCACCAGCAAGGCCAACAAATAGTTCAATCAGTGGAATCATGTTTCTTATGATCCTGATTGATTTGGTTCTCATGATAAGAAACGTACTGGTCCAAGTCTTGCTGGTATTTGTGCATTTCTATTTCAAGAGGACTTGGCTCTTCATTAATTCGTTTCTTAAATAAGTGGTTAAAGAATAAAATCATGCCGATCCCTAAACCAATGGAATAAGGGACTTGCAGCCAGAGCGGATGTTTTATGCGTTCCCCTGTCAATAAGAAATGCAAGTGCTGATGGACTTCTTCCATACTGACATCGAAGTGAAAGTTCATAATAGCCATACCAGCTCCTATAAATAGTAAAAGCCAGATGAGAACGACATAGAGTAGCGCAGGTTTTTTTCGCTTAGAAGGAATCATGACGATGGTTTGATTAGGCCCCATCGGTTGAAACTCAAGCTCTTTAAACGTTTGACTAAGTTCATAAATCACACGAAATACGTCAATAATGACAATGTTTTTATCTTGTGTTGAAACGGTATGGATGACGACGTTATTTAATTTCTCTGTCAACCGCGTACTTGCAGAAATGAGCGCAATATCAGACAAATAAATAACTTGATGACGATATCCGTTTATTTTTTGCTTCATTCTTATATAAACGACCTCGCTCATCTCGCATCCTCCTCAACAAGAAATGTTTATAAATAGTATGAGTTTCATGTCCTCGAATCATGCGTTTACATCTTTTGTAAAATACTTTCCATAAAAAAGGTGCCTCCTCATATTGAGGAGACACCTTTTTACTCGTTCATCTGATTTTTGATGAAGGCCAGAATTTTTTTCTCAAGTCGAGATACTTGAACTTGTGATATACCCAGCCTATCTGCTACGTCAGACTGCGTTTGATCTTTAAAATACCGTAAGTATATAATGAGACGTTCTCTCTCATCTAAGGACCGAATTGCTTCTTCTAATGCCATTTTGTCAAACCACTTTGTATCTTGATCAGCGATTTGGTCCAAAAGAGTGATTGGGTCACCGTCATTTTCATAAACGGTTTCATGAATCGAGTGTGGCGCTTTGGAAGCTTCTTGGGCTAAAACAACATCTTCTGCTGAAATATCTAATTCTTTCGCAAGTTCTTGAACAGTTGGGGCACGGCCATATACTTTGGTAAGTTCATCTTTTTTCTTACGAATCTTATTTCCAGTTTCCTTGAGACTACGGCTGACCTTAACACTACCATCATCTCGTATAAACCTTTGAATTTCACCGATAATCATAGGAACAGCATAAGTGGAAAACTTCACATCATAGGAAAGATCAAACTTATCTACCGACTTTAATAAACCAATACAACCAATCTGAAATAAGTCATCAGGATCATAACCCCGATTTAGAAACCGCTGTACAACGGACCAAACTAATCGCATATTCTTTTCAACAAGGATATTCCGTGACTCTTGATCACCTTGTTGACTTAATTCAATATACGCTTTGACTTGTTGATCAGAAAGTTGCTCTTGTTTTTTGTTTTGTTTTAGTTCCACATCCATACGCATGACCCCTTAATTACATAAGGTTTTGCTTTTTTTTAGGTGTTTGACTAATCGAACTGTCGTGCCTTCCCCGGGAATTGATGTGATATCCACTTCATCCATAAAGTTCTCCATGATGGTAAAGCCCATTCCAGATCGCTCTAACTCTGGCTTTGATGTATATAAAGGCTGTTTAGCTTCATCTACGTTTTCAATTCCCATACCCTCATCCCAAATGGAGATCGAAACGGTTCCTTCAGCAATCTCACAGTCAATATGGACAAGTCCTTCTGGATAGCCATCATAACCATGGATAATGGCGTTGGTCACTGCTTCTGACACTACCGTTTTAATTTCAGTGAGTTCATCCATTGTAGGGTCTAGTTGTGTAATAAAAGCTGCTACGGTAACACGTGCAAAGGATTCATTTTCACTTAAGGCCGAGAATTGGATATGCATTTCATTCTTCATTAGGAAGCCACCCCCAACGTTTCAAGTGCAAACGCCTCGTTTTCTTCTAAACGAATAATTTTGAATAACCCTGACATTTCAAATAACCTTTGTACAGCAGGTGAAATGGAACAAACCACCATTTCTCCTCCCTGTTGCTTGACTTCTTTATATCTACCTAGAATCACGCCTAGTCCTGAACTATCCATAAAGCTTAACGATTCTAAATTTAGAATCACATGCTTCAGGTTCTGCCGCGATAAAATGTCCTGCCAGTCATTACGTAAATTCTCTGCTTCATGATGATCAAGTTCGCCAGACAGGCGAACCAATAAAACGTGCTGTTTTGTTTCAAAGTGAACTGAAAGACTCACTGGGGTTTCCTCCTTGTTAATGGGTTAATGAGTCTTTCTTCTTTTTTATGCCTATTTCCTGCACCCTGACAAAACTAGTCGCATTTCGAGTAAAGGTCTTAAATTTAGCGCTGTTTCACCATCTCGCTCATGGATCGTTTAAATAGCGTCCATATTCCGGCTTCTTCGACCGTTTCATTTACCACAATATCTGTTTTAGAGAGTGGCTTTCCATTGCTTGTAATGGTAAGCGTTCCAACGGTATCACCTTTTTGAATCGGTAGTGTTAGATCTTTTTTATAGACCAGGTTCTTCTCAACATTTTCAATCTTTTGGCCCTTTTTCTTTAATACACTGACGGATTCACTTGTCACTACATCCACTGTCGTTTTAGCCGCCCGTATATTTGTCAACTGATCTACTGCCTGATGGCGTTTATATAGGGATTCTGTTTCGTAATGGTTAAAGGCATAATCAAGCATAGCTGAAACATCCGAATTCCGGTCCTTTGGTGTTTCTGCTCCCATTACCACTGCAATAACCCTCATATCGTCCTTTTTAGCAGTTGCTGTTAAGCAGTACATGGCTTCTCTTGTAAAACCTGTCTTAAGGCCATCCACACCGTTATAAAACTTTACAAGTTTATTTGTATTTACTAGCCAAAACTCATTATCGGTTCCTTTACGTAAATAATCTTCGTAAATGCTTGTGTACTTCGTAATCCCTTCGTGCTTAAGTAATTCTTTTGCCATTACTGCCATATCATGTGCTGTACTGTAATGGTCTTTAGCTGGTAAACCAGTGGTGTTTTGGAATTTCGTATGTTTAAGTCCTAGTTCTTTTACTTTTTGATTCATTTGTTTAACAAATGCGGATTCACTTCCAGCAATTCGTTCTGCTAATGCTACAGAGGCATCATTTCCAGAGGCCACCGCCACCCCTTTTAAGAGCTCCTCAACGGTCATTTCTTCCCCAGGCTCTAAGAAAATTTGAGATCCTCCCATGGAAGCAGCATATTCACTCGCACGGACTTTCTCATTAAGCTTTAGCTTCCCTTCATCAAGAGCTTCCATTACAAGGATCATTGTCATAATCTTCGTCATACTAGCTGGTGGAAGTGACTCCTCAGAGTTCTTCTCATAAAGGATCTCGCCTGTATCTCGCTCCAACAGAATAGCGGACTTCGCACTTTCTACTAACTCAGGACCTGACTCTTCTTTCGCATAAGAGGCAGGTGCAAACATTGTCATTATCATTGTCATCAACATGAACCAGACACCTATTTTTTTCATAGAGGTCCCTCCAATCTTTATGTTAGCTATTTTTTCCAAGGCAAGAAAATATATAACAAGAAAACCAAAAAAATAAAGCTTTACCCCAGTAAAGAACTAAATGGTGTCAGACACCCTTCTTCTCTTTACTAGAGCAAAGCACAAAAAAGCCCACTGCGGAGGGATGACTCCCTCAGCAGTGGGCTTTTCATAATTTTTTACTTCTCTGTTACCATATCGTGGACAAGAGTGGGAGCGTCAACTTTATTTGATGAGATGGTGATGTTCTCATATAGTTTTTGCTTCACATCTTCAATATCCTCTTGATTAGCATGGATCGTAAGAAGGGATTCACCTGCTTCTACATAGTCTCCGACCTTTTTATTTAAGTAAAGGCCTACCGCAAGATCAATGACAGATTCTTTCGTGGCACGGCCAGCTCCAAGCATCATAGCCGCGGTCCCTAGCTCATCGGCAACAATTTCTTCTACATATCCAGATTCCTTCGCTTCAAGCTCTACTTTATAAGTAGCCTCTTCCATTACGCTAGGATCTTCTACGACACGAGAATCGCCACCTTGAGATTGAAGGAAAGTAGCAAATTTCTCAAGGGCTTTGCCGTTATTCATATTCTCTTGAAGTTTCTCACGTGCTTCATCTAGAGAATCCGCTTTACCTGCTAATACCACCATTTGGCTACCAAGGGTTAAACAAAGTTCAGTCAGATCTTCCGGACCATGGCCTTTAAGAGTATCAATAGCTTCTTGAACTTCTAAAGCATTTCCGATTGCACGACCGAGAGGCTGGCTCATATCAGAAATAACTGCCATTGTGTTTCGACCTACACGATTTCCGATTGCCACCATCGCTTCAGCTAAGGCTTTTGAGTCTTCAAACGTCTTCATGAAAGCACCGGCGCCCGTTTTAACATCTAATACGATCGCGTCTGCACCAGCAGCGATCTTCTTACTCATAATGGAACTTGCGATAAGAGGGATCGAGTTAACGGTTGCTGTTACATCGCGAAGACCATAAAGCTTCTTATCAGCTGGTGTTAAATTACCTGTTTGTCCGATAACAGATACTTTATTTTTGTTGACAAGTTCAATGAACTCGCTCTTATCAATTTCCACATGAAAACCTGGCACAGCTTCTAGTTTGTCAATTGTACCGCCGGTATGTCCAAGTCCTCGTCCACTCATCTTAGCTACAGGTACATCTAATGAGGCAACAAGTGGTCCTAGAATGAGTGTCGTTGTATCACCCACACCACCTGTAGAGTGCTTATCTACTTTAATGCCTTCAATAGCAGATAGATCAATGGTATCTCCACTCTTCACCATTTCCATCGTTAGGTTGGCACGTTCCTCATCATTCATATCTTGGAAGAAGATAGCCATGCATAAAGCACTTGCCTGGTAGTCCGGAATGTCACCATTGGTATATCCTTCAATAAAAAATGTGATTTCTTCTGGTGTTAACGCTTTTCCATCTCGTTTTTTAGTAATAATATCATACATTCTCATGTTTCAATTCCCCCTGTATTCATGACACTTTTAAAGTGATTTTGTAATTTCTTTTACGAAGTTTAAAAAGTCTTCTCTTACTTGTTGTGTAGTTTCAATAACTTCATCGTGTGTTAGAGGTTGATCTAAAATGCCCGCTGCCATATTAGAAATACAAGAGATTCCGAGTACATTCATTCCGGCATGATTCGCTACAATGACTTCTGGTACAGTGGACATGCCAACAGCATCTCCACCCATAGTACGTAGCATACGAACCTCTGCGCCGGTTTCATAGGATGGACCTGTGTTCCCCACATAGACGCCCTCTTGTACCTTAAGCCCAAGACGATCAGCACAAGCTTTAGCATGATTCGTAAGCTCTACATCATAGGCTTTCGACATATCAGGGAAACGAGCGCCAAGTTCGTCATCATTCTTACCAATCAGAGGGTTATCTCCCATATTGTTAATGTGGTCAGTAATAATCATAAGGTCCCCTGGCTTAAAGCTTTCATTAATACCACCAGCAGCATTTGTTACAAATAAAGACTTAACTCCAAGTTCTTTCATAACGCGAACTGGGAAAGTGACTTGCTTCATATTATAGCCTTCATAGTAATGGAAACGCCCCTGCATAGCGATCACTTGTTTACCTTCTAGTTGACCAATCACTAGTTGTCCCTTGTGACCTGCGACAGTCGATTGGGGGAAATGAGGAATCTCACTATAAGGAATTGTAACGGCATTTTCAATTTCATCTGCTAATACTCCTAGCCCTGAACCTAGGATCATGCCTAAAGTTGGTTGGTTTGATAATTGTTCGTTAATAAATTGTGCTGCTTCTTTTGTTTGTGCTGCGTTCATGCTTATGTCCTCCCCTTACTTTAAGTCTTTCAAAAAACTCTTGCCATATTCAGGCATTTTAATATTAAAGTTCTCTGCAACTGTTGCACCAATATCAGAGAATGTTTCACGAAGTGGTAGCTCTTTTCCTTCATTAAATTGTTTATTGTAAACAAGTAGCGGAACAAGTTCACGTGTGTGATCTGTGCCATGGTGAATGGGATCATTTCCGTGGTCTGCTGTAATCATTAATAAATCATCTTCGTTCAGTTTATCTAATACTTCCGGCAGACGTTGGTCAAAAGCTTCTAATGCTTCACCATAACCTTGAGGGTCGCGGCGGTGTCCATATTTTGCGTCGAAATCCACAAGATTTAAGAAATTAAGACCTGTAAAGTCTTTATCCATAGATTGAACGAGTTTGTCCATACCATCCATGTTATCTTTAGTACGAATCTCTTCGGTTACCCCTTCTCCATCATAGATGTCTGAGATCTTACCAAGGGCAATGACATCATAGTTCTCATCTTTCAACTCATTCATGACTGTGCGACCAAATGGTTTTAATGCGTAATCATGGCGGTTAGATGTTCTTTCAAAGTTTCCTTCTTTACCTACAAACGGACGAGCAATGACACGTCCAATCATATACTTTTCGTCTTTCGTTAATTCACGAACCATTTCACAGATTTCGTACAACTCATCAACTGGTACAACTTCTTCGTGAGCTGCAATCTGAATAACAGAATCAGCAGATGTATAAACAATTAAGGCTCCCGTTTCCAAATGTTCAGGACCAAGTTCGTCTAAAATAGCAGTTCCAGAAGCCGGTTTATTACCAATGACCTTACGTCCGCTTCTTTCTTCAATCTCATTAATCAATTCTTTCGGAAATTCTTCAAATGTACGGAATGGTGTATCAATGTAAAGGCCCATGATTTCCCAATGACCCGTCATCGTATCTTTCCCATTAGATGCTTCCTGCATCTTCGTGTAATGAGCCATTGGTTTTTCAGCCGGTTCAATACCTTGAAGTGGTCGAATATTACTAAGACCAAGCCCCCCCATATTCGGCATGCTCAGGCCTTTCATATGCTCAGCGATATGGCCTAAAGTATCTGCACCTTTGTCATTAAATTGTTCTGCATCAGGTGCTTCTCCAATCCCAACTGAGTCTAATACAATTAAAAATACACGTTTATATTGTTCCATAACTTCGATCCCTCCTATAATGTTTACATTCCCTTATTGCACGGATCTATGCAGTACAATAGGGGTGGTATGATGTCAGACATCATTTTTTTGGAAAAAATTACGCTCTTGGGTGATAAGAGCGATAAATGTCTGTTAACCTTGCTTTTGAAACATGTGTGTATATCTGTGTGGTAGAGATGTCAGCATGTCCAAGCATTTCTTGTACAGCCCTGAGGTCAGCCCCATTTTCTAATAGGTGTGTCGCGAATGAATGACGCAATGTGTGAGGTGTAATCTCTTTTTCGACTCCCACTTCCTTCGCAACCGCTTTCAATATCTTCCAAAACCCTTGTCTTGATAATGGTCGCCCATGGTGGTTGACGAACAATTCATCTGTTTGGTTTTGCTTTACTAGCTCAGACCTTGAACTAGATAGATAGATTTCAATTGACTTTTTAGCCATGTTTCCTAGAGGGATAATGCGCTCTTTTGAACCTTTACCAAGACAGCGCACAAACCCCATAGTCAAATGAAGGTCGCTTACTTTTAAGGACACAAGTTCTGTAACTCGTAGACCTGTAGCATAGAGCATCTCTAACATAGCTTTATTTCGAATTGACAGGGCATCATCTGCTCTCATTGACAATAAGGCTTCTACATCTTTCATAGATAAGGTCTTAGGAAGCTTTCTTTCTTTCTTAGGCGTTTCGATATGTAAGCTCGGATCCGCTTGAGTGATTTGTTCTCGGATAAGAAATTGATGGAAAGCCCTAATCGATGAAAGTGTGCGAGCAATGGTAGATTGAGAACGATTTAAATCATTTAGATGATGTAAGTATTGCATAATGTGCGTACGAGCAATCTTACGAACATCCGAAAGAGCTGTTTTATTTTTTAAAAAAGTAACATATTGAGTAAGGTCTCTTTCGTAAGACATAAGGGTGTTACGAGACAGTCCTCGCTCAATTTGTAGATAATGAAGAAAATCTTTCTTTTCGTTTTCCATGACCCATTACTCTCCTAACCGGAAAAAGATCGATAATCGGTCTATAATTTGTTCTTCTTCCCATTGAAATACTTTAACAGCTTTCCCCTCCGGTTCATCGTACCGATGAATTTGTTCGTATTCCTCATTCATCATCCGTAAACCAAAATAAAATAACAAGGTACAGGCTGTAAAAATCACAAAGATTTTTATTGTATCCTTAATTAACTGTACTAAATGCATCCGCACATCTCCTTTAGTGCTTATGTCCTTTAGTACAAGATATGCCAGAATTTCTCTAAAATATACGAAAAAGTTTAAAAGAGAAACACATGATAAAAGTAACCGATTTCTTATCATTTGTAAATAGATATGAACGGATTATCATGGTTTTCTAAAAAAACGGAGCATGTTCATTCTCAAGCATACATCAAGCTTGAGAAACCCTCTTTTCTCTTATCCTTAACAAAACTTGGTAATCAAGAAATCTAACAAAATAAAAACCTTTCTTCCGACTGGAAAAAAGGCATTTTCGCGTTATGATTTTACTGTAACGACCTGGCATTTTTTGCAGATGCCGTGAAATGTAAGCCTGTGATCTTTCACTTGGAAGCCCCAATCACTTTCCACCTGCTTTTCCACATCAATTAATAGATCTTCTTCAATTTCTTCAACAGCACCACATTCCACACAAACTAAGTGATGATGAAAATGTTCTGCTCCTTCTTTTCGTAAATCGTAGCGAGACACTCCATCTCCAAAGTTGATTTTATCGACGATCTTTAATTCAGATAGTAATTCTAATGTACGATAAACGGTAGCAAGCCCTATTTCAGGTGCTTTTTCTTTTACGAGGAGGTAAACGTCTTCTGCACTCAAATGATCCTCTTCATGTTCGAGCAAAACGCGAACGGTTGCTTCTCGCTGTGGCGTTAGCTTGTAGCTCTGGGAATGGAGCTGTTTTTTAATTTTCTCTATGCGTTGTTCCATGACTGGTCCCTCCCTCGTATATCCATCTTTCATTATAAGCAGATATAGAGAAAGTGTCAAATTATATTCATTACAATCTATTATTTATAATGATTATCACCTAAAAATATTATGATCCATAAATAAACTCAACCACAGCTTTTAACGCCCCCGGAGATACGTACGATTCAATAATGGACGCCACACTTAATACAGCAAATAATATGACAAATAAAGCACTATATTTCATGAAAGGGGGCAGTAGAGGTTGATGCCCTTTCTTAGCCATTAGTTTTTGAAGTAAAGTAAATGAAAAAATCATCGCTATGCTACCTGCCATGATGTAAACAGGTATAATTATGAGGTTCTGCGGAGCAATAGAGGCTGCTGCCATAAACAGACCTTTCCAACCCATTTGATTCACCAGAAACCCTACTGAGAAACCAACGACAATCCCTTTCATAAATAGCAAAATCCATATGATAGGCATTCCAATAACGGACATCCCTAAGATAAAGATTAAAAGTAAATATTTCATATGATAAAAGAAACTGCTCTTCAACAGACTCACAGCATCACTTACCGTTCCGCCCATCATTTGTTCAAAAAACTGATCTAGATAAAAGAATAAGTCCTGCTTCTGGATCACATTCATACTATTAACAATGACAGCTCCAAAAACAATTCCTATTAAAAATAACAAGCTAGTAAAGACATAAATACTAGCATTTTCCCGAAGATGTTGAGAGGCAGCGTGTCCTTTAGCGTACATGAGAACCCTCCGTTTCTAGCAATCTGTTCTATTTACTAGATATTCTATGAAGGGTTCTCTTAAAATAGACCACTCCGTTCGCTTCTTTTACTTCCTGACTTTTATACGACCATACATGCCTCCCCCGCCCGCATCAACACTCACGTCTCCAGAACGATTCTTTACGATCATCTCAGCTACTGACAATGGAACAACATCTTTCAATTGATTTATTGAGGTATGATGAATGATAGTCATTTCTGTACCAAATGCTTCTATTAGCTTACGTAATGTTTTAGGACCAATTTTCGGCAAATACTCGAGTGGTATTTGATGAATATACGGAGGCCTTTTCCTTCGTCCTTCATATTCGTCCGATAATTCATGTATGCGATCAGCTACTCCCTTCACCATTACAGCTTCCTCACAAAGACATTGTTCCGGTGACTTTAAGCACATATGACAAACCGTTGTATAATACTTACCAAGCAGTGGGTTCATACCGTAGTTGCCAATGATTCTTCTACCATCTTGTTCATGAAGGGCGAAGACCAATTCTTGAAAACAACAATCTTCCATTAAAATTTCCTGGTACTCGCGTGCAATCTTTGGTAATGAATGAGCATCTGAATTTGTAACAAATGAATAGGCTGCAAGTTCTGGAATCCCTTCAGCCATGTTCGTATCCGCACTAAGGCCAAGCTCAACTCCATCAATAAGCTTAGGATCAAACACCTCTTCAAGAGATGTTTTCACCCCTTTTCCATATAGGCTTTTGAAAGGAATAAAGATATGGGCCGGAATAAAAATTCCTCCCTCATCCTTTACAAAGCGCTGTAATTCTTGTGCACTCCCATACATCCGCTGAGAACTTAATGTGATATTTGTTACACGTTCGCTCTGCCATACGGTAAAACGCTGCATAGCTTCGAGTGTTGGGAAATAGCACAACACGTGAAGAGGCCCCTGACAATACTCATCATACACCTCTACTTCGCAACCTAATATAAGAGTAAGAGGGCCATAACGAATCCCCCCTCCAGAAAGCTCCTCTGCTTTCCCTTCTTCAATCAACTGTAAGATTTCCGATTGTACAGCAGGGACGTGGCTATCAATCACGCCAACCATGTCCAGCCCTTTTTGGTAAGCTGCGTGGTCGACAATATTTGTGAGAGTAAGCTCGTCAGATGCCGTTATTTTGACAGGGTCTCCATGAATCGTTCTTCCGATGTGTATATGAAGATCTGCAAAATAGGCGTTCATTACACCATCAATCCTTTTAATTTCACATAAAGAAGCGCATAAGCTGTTTTTGCATCCCAGATTCTTTGATCTCTTTCCATTTGTTCAGCTTCTTCTAATGAAACTTCTAGCAATTCAACAAATTCATCGTCATCTCCGTCTAACTTAGATTCTGCCTTTTTAAGATCTGTCGCTAAATACACATGAACAATTTCATCTGCAAAGCCTGGAGAAGTAGAGAAAGAAGTGACGAACTCTAGTTTATCTGTTGTGTAACCTGTTTCCTCTTCCAACTCTCGTTTAGCTGTTTCCTCAGGACCTTCTCCTGGTTCAAGCTTTCCTGCTGGGATCTCAACGAGTGAGCGCTCTAGCGCCTTTCTGTATTGCTCCACCATGACCAATTTCCCTTCTTGTGTAACAGGAATTATAGCAACGGCACCTGGATGTTTAATTAATTCCCTTTTTGATGTATTCCCATCAGGTAAAGAAACATCGTCGACTTGAAGAGAGATTACCTTTCCTTTATAAATAGAATCCGTATGTATCGTTTTTTCTTCGAATTTTTTCATATCGATTTCCTCCAATAGTATATAATTCACATTCTCTTTTAACTTACCCTATTTTAGGGAAAAGTGTAACAGTTGAGTCTTTCATAAGACCATTTTACAATGAAAGTACCCTAGCCAGAAAGGATGATAGATTTTGAACAAGCGACAACTTGGCTCTTCCGATTTGATGGTATCAGAGATCGGTTTAGGATGCATGACTCTAGGAACAGATGAAACAAAAGCTACAGAAATTGTAGACCGTGCCCTGGATGCAGGAATTAATTACTTAGATACAGCAGATTTATATAACTTCGGCCGCAATGAAGAAATTGTTGGAAAAGCAATTAAAGGTCGACGTGATCAAGTCATACTCGGAACAAAGGGAGGGAATCACTTTAACAAAGAACAAGAAGACTGGTATTGGGACCCTTCTAAAACCTATATAAAGGAAGCAGTTAAGAATAGCTTACACCGTCTCGGAACAGATTACATTGACCTGTATCAACTTCACGGCGGGACAATTGATGACCCTATTGATGAAACCATAGCAGCGTTTGACGAATTAGTCCAAGAAGGGCTAGTCCGTTACTACGGGATCTCCTCTATTCGACCAAATGTTATTAAAGAATATGTAAAACGATCTAATATCGTAAGTGTTATGATGCAATATAGTTTACTCGACCGTCGTCCAGAAGAAGAAATACTAGAATTGCTTAACGAAAATAGAATCAGCGTACTTGCCAGGGGCCCATTAGCTAAAGGGATGCTAAGTGACAATGGTCTCCAAAAAGTACAGGAGAAAGCCACTGATGGTTACTTATCCTATTCCCATGATGAAGTTAAGCACATGATTGAACATAGTTTAGGGTATTCTTCTGAAGATCGTTCTCTTCAAGCCCTAGCACTGCAATATGTTCTGAAAGACCCAGCTGTTGCAACCGCTGTGTTTGGAGCTAGTTCAGTAGAACAATTGGAAAGAAACCTATCCATGTTAGAAGCTCCCCCTTTAACAGAAGATGTTTATTCTCAACTACAGCAAATCACACGACCAATTGTTTATCAAAAACATCGCTAATCACAAAAAGCTCCTCACATGATGTGAGGAGCTTTCCCTATAATACATTACTTTTTAGGAGCAAAAAGAGTCTCGCCAAAAATTTGCATAAATAAGTTGCTGTAACGCTTCATATTCTTTTGAATATCTTGACCAATCTTCTGAAGTTCTTCATCAGATACTTCATTTAAATTGACTGCATTGTCCCCCTCAACTACTTCAGGGAACTCAAGGTCATCTGTGAATGTCACATCTTGCTCCATATTGAAATCAACAGATGCCATCACACTTCCCATTTGAGTATTGTCAAAGTTAAGGTCTAGTCCTAAGTCAGTATCTTGACTATACTCATCTTCGCTTCCCTTAGTTAACGTCGTATTTACATAGCCGCCAATTTCAGGGATTGGTTGTCCTTCAAACATGTCTCCTTCAAGCACCACATCAAATGTAGAATTTGAAGTTGTTTCCGTGTACTCGCTCTGTACGTTAAGTCCTACCGTCAGATCATTCGCATCTTCTACTGCATCTACAACAAAGCGGAATTCATTATCAACAGCTAGTCCATCTGTTTGAGATGTGCCGTCTTCTGTATAACTAAGTGTAAACCCTTCCTCTTGACCAGCTTGTCCGAAGGAAATTTCTCCGCTTGCTTCGTAATCTTCTCCCTCTTTGTTAAAGCTGCCGATCATATCAACTGTTACGGCTTCTTCAGAACCTTCTGCTTTCAGGTCCATTGTAATCATTTCATGTTCTACAACGTTATCCTGGATATAAGCTTCGATTGAAATCCCTTCAGGGAGAGATAATTTGTCTACGTTTTCAATGGCTCTCTCAAGATCCGCCATAATCATTTCTTCTGAATTCATATCAGATGGCATGCCTTGCATTTCCATTTGTTGCATTACAGCATTCCAGAACGTCTCATCAGATTTTAGTTCTTCTAGCAATGCTTTAATCATTTCCTGAGCTTTTTCTTCATCAATTTGAACAGAAACTTTGTCATACGTTTCTCCGTCATAATCTACGCCTTCTTCAAGGGAGAATTCCGCCCCTTCAAGTTCATCCGTAATAACGTTTAAATAATCTTGCCCCATTGTCTTTAGCTCATTGAATGTGAAATTCGTTTCATTCGCTTTAACAATGTTAGGGAAGGAAGTCATCATTCCTGTCGTATCCATTGCGGGCGCACCAGGTGTTTCCTGAGCAGGCATTCCACTCATTCCATCTAATCGCTCAATCAGTTCCCCATACTTGTCATTTTGGAAGCTGAAATACTTCCTATATAGACTTGGAACTTTAAGGGCTGTCTTCTCTTCATTTTGATACATGTAAGCACTGGCAATGTTAAAGTTATTCAAGTTTACGTCAACATCTCCATATGCCTCGTTTGTCGATGGATCGATTTTTGATTTCGTTTCGAATTCTAGCTTTGAAAGAACATTTTTAGCCATTTGTACTTGCGGAAGGAAAGGTTGTACAGCATCCCCTTCTGCGTCAAAGCCCATTGAAAAGCTTGAATTAGACTTGTAAGCCTCACGCAATAAGCGATCTTGAAGCTCAATCGATGTTTCACTGTATTTAAGCATTTGTTCCCATCGGATATCATTTGTGTTTTGCTGCGCATCTAAATACAAGTCCATAGCTTCTTGACTTTGATCAGCCTCTGCAGCGTATGTAGGCGTCGCAAGACCTGCTGTTAATAGAGTAGCTGCTACTGTAGTTCCTCCAACTTTTGCAAACATCTTTTTGGTTTGTTTTGTCATCATTCCATCCCTTTCCATTTTCATAATGTAATAGATTTCCTATCCCTATTTACGGGACAGGTTGCAAAAAGTTCCGTTTATTTCAAAAATAAAGAAACTTTTATGTATTTTGCCAATGGGCAATTTACTTCCCATACTACTACAATAAATTGGGATTTCAAGAATTTGTTACCTTAATTCTTTCTTAACACTGGACACTCGTTTCACTTCCTTCACCCTAAACCACCGTATATTCATTTAACCCCATTAAAATAAGACCTGCCGATTAGCGGCAGGTCTTGAGGAGTGCTGAACATTTGAAGTTGAACGCAAATTGGAGCGGACACTAACTAGTGTAGTATCCTCAACTTTCGTTAAAATGGATATTCTCTATATTCGGATTGGACACTGATCCATTTAACGGTTGTGAATTTGTCAATTGCCCATTCGCCGCCAAAGCGACCAATACCTGATTGCTTCTCGCCACCGAAGGCAACATGGGCTTCATCGTTTACAGATTGATCATTAATGTGAATCATACCGGTTTCAATCCGCTTCGCAACTTCCATACCGTGATAGCGGTCTGTTGTAAAGATCGACCCGCTTAAGCCATAAGGAGAATCGTTGGCAATTTGAATAGCTTCTTCTTCATCCTTCACTTTAATAAGAGCCGCCACTGGACCAAATATCTCATTCTTAGCGATTGGCATATCGTTTGTTACATGAGATAAGACCACTGGATGCATCAGATTTCCTTCTACCTTTCCTCCAAGCAACTTCTTAGCCCCCTGGCTGACACTCTCATCTACATCTTGCTGAATACGCTTGATCGCTTCCTCGTTAATAACAGGACCGACAACTGTATCGTCATCAGCAGGGTTTCCTGCTTTTAGACTCTCCACTTTATTCTTAAAAGCTTCTGTAAATTTATCATAAATGCTTTCGTGAATGATAATTCGGTTAAGAGACATGCAAATCTGGCCCTGATGCAAGAACTTACCAAAGGCCGCTGCCTGAACAGCTCGATCAATATCAGCGTCTTTCAACACTAACATGGCATTGTTGCCTCCTAATTCTAAAGCTGTATCTTTCAAATGTTTGCCGGCTAATTCTCCGATGTGACTTCCAACCTCAGTTGAGCCTGTGAAAGAAATTAATTTAGCTGCCGGATGTTCCACAAATGCATCCCCTATTTCAGATCCTCGTCCAACTAATACGTTGATAACGCCTTCTGGGAATCCAGCTTCGTGGAATAAATCTGCTATAAGTAAACCAGAAGTGACAGGTGTATCAGAAGCGGGTTTCACGACAACTGTATTCCCTGTGGCAATTGCGGGTGCTATAGATCGAAGCGCTAAATGGAACGGGAAATTCCAAGGGCCAATCACGCCAATGACTCCTTTTGCTGAACGATGTACATAGTTGTTTTTCCCAGGAACATTTGAAGGTAAGATTGTCCCCTCCATGCGTGTTGGGAAAGAACTCGCTTCCTTCACAATCGCCATGGCTGCTTGGAATTCTACTTGTGATTTCACCTTTGTACTTCCGGATTCTTTTACAAGCCAGTCGACAATCTCATCTTTTCTTTCATTCATAACCTGAAGCAAACGGTCGAAGTAGGCTTGTTTTTCAGCAGGGCTTACGTCAGCCCAGGATGATTGCGCCTTCTCAGCATACTCATATGCTTCATTTAAATCTTTTTCATTTGCTGACTGAATGGTTTGTAGTAATTCATTTGAATATGGATTATAATTTTCTACCATTTTCTCACTGGAACCTTGTTTCCATGTTCCATTTATATATTGTTGAGTGAATGATGTCGTCATTGTTATCCTCCTCAGAAATAGTCTGCTCTCTTGTTTTATCCATTTTCCCTTGAATTCAAACCAATCCTTACCTATTAGGAGATCAAACCGACCAGCTCTCCCCTATTCAACTGGATTCCTAGCGAGAATAAGTTCCTTTGACCCATTTAGATGTAAAAGACATGCGTTCTTATGTCCTAACGACTACTGACGGATGTATGGTATAATTAGGAAAGATCTTGTCTCTCTACATCAAAAGGGTGGTCGGCTAACCCCTATCCGAAAGGGGGTGATGCCTATCGACGCATATCAAGTCATTATGGTAATGTTTTCGTTTGGTATGTTCGTCCTTTCGCTTCTTAGCTTTGTTGTGAAGATTGTGACAGAGCTCTTAAAGCATAAAAAATAGACCTCCCTTCACACGATTATGCAGGAGAGGTCTATTTCATATGGGCCGATCCTCTTAAGTAGAGAGAACGTAGATCACACGACCACAGTTGCAGCTGTGGTCGTTTTTTATTATATGCTTTCTACGTATAGGATACCACATCTTGACAAATGAAAACACTTATTTACCTTTTACTTTTTGAAACTCTTCCAATCAAGTTCACTTTCATTTAGCAATTCCTCAAAACTTTTGTTTGCTTCCCTTTTTTTACGCTCTTCTATCCGCTTTTGCTTTTCTTCTTCTTTTCGCTGCTCTTCTTGCTTTTTCAAATCCGCTTTCTTCGATTGAAGTTGTTTTACAAGATCATCTTGTAACAGATCTTTTAACGTGCCTTCTTCCTCTTGTTTACGTTTCTTACCCAACAAACTCCACTCCTTTTTGAATAACCCTAGAAGATAATGAAGCATTCAGCATCCCATTTGGACTTTTAAGGCGGAATAAACGCCCTGTCCATTCTAGCTTCATGTCTGGTTCGAAAAAGGTTTTTTGCTGTTCATCTATTATGATCTTATAATTATCATTTTCCACCACTTCATCGTATTGTGTCACTTCATCTGTAAAATACAAAATGCGTACGCCGTTCACACCACATCCGCATCCTTCTATGTCATAGTAAAGGCGCAGATAAGGCTTATGGTCCATCTGCAACTGACGCAATTGATTTAATGCTTCATTCATAATTGTTAATTTCATGATCATACCACCTTCTGTCTTATCTATCTTATAAAATCATAACCGCTCGAGCAACCTTTCTGACTAATCTGTATAAAGTGCCCACATTCATTGACCAATCATTGTGCGTCTTGTACAAACTCTGAATCATACTCTTTTATAAGAAGGAAATCTCCAGGTAAACGCATAAATATGATAATGAAACGATTAAGAATCAAGAGGAGGAATAAAAATGAAACTGCAAGTACAGAAACCGATTTTCGCCGAATCTGCTAGTCTCTTTGTAAACACAATGAGTGAGTACGAGGATACGGTGCTGTTAAAAAAAGATCACTGGGTCGTGGATGCTAAAAGTCTTTTAGGAGTGTTAGCAGTCTCTCTACAGCCTGGACAAACAGTAGAACTCGATGTCCAAGGCGGGAACGAAACCGCCATTAAGCAAACGCTTATTGAAAAACAGCTTTTTATAGAAGCATAAGTCATTGAGGACAAGAATGCGTTTCTTGCTGGAGTATCATCCAGCAAGGAATCGCCTCTATTCCGCATAATGCCCGCCAACCAACTTACTTCGATGCTTCGCTGTACCAGCCTTCGTATAGGAAACGGCCCTAAGAAGAGCATCGTTCCCGTATTTGTTTCGGATTTCATCCATCACATAACCAAGATCACGCTTTTTATCACGGTCTTGTTCAAATAAACTAAGTTGCATCGCTTTGTCTTCTGTAATATTAGATAGGCTTATCGAAATCTTCCGAACGGTCTGATGAGAATAAAATTCGTTAAAAATTTGCATACATACATCGTATAACTCTGTTGTAATATTCGTAGGGGATGCGACGGATCTTGAACGGTGAAACCCACCGCCATTCTCAACTTTACTATATCCAATCCCAAGACTAATCGTTCGCCCTGCTTTTTGAGACGCACGTGCACGCTTTGCCACCTCTTCACACATTTCCAAAATGACATAGCGCACTTCTTCCGGGTTCGGGTAATCCCTCATAAGAATTTGACTCTTCCCAAAGCTGATCTGCCCTTCCATAATGGGAGCACCAAGCTCAGAGAGATCTACCCCATTGGCGTGATAGTAGAGCTGATTCCCCATCACCCCAAAGCGTTTCTCCAGCTGTTCGAGAGGAAATGTAGCAAGCTGTCCAACGTTTGTAATGCCTAACCGATTTAACCGTTTCTCCATCCGCGAACCAATCCCCCACATTTCGCTTAACGGCGAAACAGGCCACAATTTTTTCTTTACATCTTCATACTCCCATTGAGCAATCCCATTTTTCTTAGCTTCCAGGTCGAGGCATAATTTAGACAGAAGCATATTTGGCCCGATTCCAATTGCACATTGGAGGTGAAACGTCTCAAACAACTCTTGTTGGATCATTCGAGCAACCTCTTTAGCGTCTCCCCATAATCTCTCCGTTCCCGTTACATCCAGAAAACTTTCGTCAACACTGTACGTGTGAATCGCTTCTTTTGGAACATAACGATTAAAAAGGCGGGTAATTTCAGTTGAGATGTGCAGATAAATCCTCATTTGTGCAGACACTAAATGGATTCTCGGATCATCTGGGATCTCAAATAAACGACTCCCTGTCTTAATACCGAAATCTTTCTTTAACGCTGGCGAAGCTGCCAACACCACACTTCCCGGGCGCTTTAAATCTGCTACCACAGCAAGATGGGCCCTCATTGGATCTAGCCCTTTCATGATGGCGGCGCAACTAGCATAAAAACTTTTCATATCCACACACAAAATACTACGTTCCGGGAACGACTGATAATCAATCACCGCATTCATAAGTTACCCTCCCGCGAAATACGAATGTTTGTTCGCATGATCTATTATCCTTATTATGCGAATGTTCGTTCCCATTTTCAAGTGGCGATGTTTTCCTTTTTTCGACATTTACTCTTCATCACATAGTTCCCTTCTTATATAAAACAAAAATCCTCACGAGTTGTGAGGATTTATTTCTTCTCAAATTGTTTGCGCATCACTTTCTCTGTAAGTCCAGGCATAAGTTGATAAAGCTTTGAACCGGCTTCCATCCAAGAAGGCAAATTAATTTCTCTCTTAGATGTAAACAAATGCTTGATCACTTTTTGAGCTACAACATCAGGATCTAACATGAAGCGCTCAACGGACTTTTGATAAGCTCCATCAGGATCAGCCTGATCGAAAAAGTTTGTTCGAACAGGGCCCAGATTCACCCCTGTTACATAAACCCCTTTTGGTTTTACTTCTAAGCGAAGAGCGTTTGTGAAACCTAGAACCGCATGCTTCGAAGCCGCATAGCCAGATGCTTTCGGAGTAGACATCTTACCAGCCTGAGAGGCGATGTTCACAATATGCCCCCCTTGTGCAACAAAATCAGGAAGCACTACTTTCACACATTGAATGAGACCAAACACATTCACTTGAAACATTGCTTCATACTGCTCTATACTCGTCTCTTCTACCGACTCAAATATACCAAACCCTGCATTGTTAATTAAGGCATCTACAACTCCGAATCTTTCCTTTATCATTGAAAAAGCCCGTTCAATATCTGAGCGTTTAGCCAAATCACATGAAGCGGCATAACCCCTCACACCGGTGCTCTTCTCTATACTGTCAATGAGTTCATTCAAACGTTCTCCTCGTCTGGCTAAAAGGATCGGTAGACCACCCTTTTTAGCTACATGCCAGGCTATGCGTTCTCCAATACCACTCGATGCTCCCGTAATAACCACTTTCTTATTCGTTAATACATGCGTCAAACTTATCACCTATTTTGCTTCATAATAATAAACTCCATCTTCTAAGTGTACATGAACGCGCCCTTCCTCTTCCAATACATCAAGTTGCCCGACGGTTTCTGACATCGTTAAACCAAATTGTTTTTCAATGTGTTTTGGAAATAGCTGTTTACACACTTGAAATGGAGTGAGAGGTCCCTCTTCCAACATGTGATATACCTTATTAGACCGGTATTCCTGCTTTTTCATACGTTCTTTAATTAACTCGTTAGGATTCGTGAAAACCGGGCCGTGACCAGGATAAACTTCTCGTATATCCATATGTAAACACTTATCCAATGTTTTTTGATAAGTGACAAGCGGCCTAGGACGCGGACCACCAGGTAGGCGAGGTGGCTCTAACAAAGGATTGGAAGAAATGTGGTAAAGCAAATGATCCCCCGACAACATCGACTGGTCAAGAGATCTGTAAAACGATAAATGACTCTCGGCATGCCCAGGGGTTTCCATAACCGACCAATCTGGATGCCCTGGAATTTGATCTCCTTCTTTTAACGAGCCAGTTAGTGTGCCCTCCGCCACATATTTAAGAGGATCACGCAAATGTTTAAAGAAGGCTTCATGAGTATGATCTACCCCAAACTGCTTATATAACGTATAGAAAAACGTTTGAAAACGATTTAAAAACGTCTCATCTCTCTCAAGCCATCTTTTATTGTCCTCATGACCATATACTCCTTCTAATTGTTCAAAGCGATCAACTAAACCTATGTGATCAGGATGGTGATGTGTCAGAATCACTTGTTTAATATCGTTAGGACTGTAACCAATCGCGTGTAATTGGGATTCTAACGCTTTCCAAGCTTCTTCTGTTTTTACGCCCGCATCAATTAGAGATAGCGTTTCTCCCTTTAGTAAATACGTATGCACATCCCCCACTGCAAATGGCGTTGGAATGGACAGTTGATAGATCTTATCTGTTGTTTGAACCATAGTGAACCCCCAAACACTGAATGATCATTCAGTTTTTCTTCTATTGTACTCCTTTCTATGGAGTTTGTCATGAATCAAGAACGAAAAAAGGAATGAACATCTCCTCTTTTTGAAAGACTAGAAGAGGGTTAAAGAAAGAAAAGATAAAAATATTTTCCCGGTCGTTGCCTTGCCCCTGGTTTTTAATATGTCCATTTGAGTGCGATAAAAATGAAGAAAAGCCATCGCTGAAAAACTCTAACACACCAACACGTTGGCGTGTTAAAGTACATATCTTTTCTTTTCTTTGTACACCTGGTGTGGAATATTTCATTTCCATAAATATGAAAAATCTTTTTTAACACTATTTATAATATTCGACAAATTGCGCATTTTACAATAAACCTTTAAATCTTGTCGAAGTTTTTCTATAATTCTGTAGTACTCTTAACGATGCAAATTGTTTGAAAAATCATAAGAAAAAGAAAGGGAGATCCAACTATGGAGGATACTCAAAAGCGCGGTTGGGTTACGAAGGCGCTTGACGTCATCGAGCGCGTCGGGAATAAGCTTCCCCACCCAGCAACCCTTTTTGCCATACTAGCAGGATTGATCATCATCCTCTCAGGGATTATGGCAGCCCTTGGAGTTACGGTTGAAGACCCCATTAAGGGAGAGACGGTTTCTGTCTTTAACTTAATGTCGTCTGAGGGTATAAAATATATCTTTGAAAACTTCGTTACAAACTTCACAGGCTTCGCCCCACTCGGAACGGTACTTGTAACAATGCTAGGAATTGGCGTAGCAGAGCGCTCTGGCTTAATTAGCGCTATGCTTCGTGGACTTGTTACCTCTGTTCCTAGTTCAATGATTACAGCAGCCCTTGTGTTTGCTGGTATTATGTCAAGTATGGCAGCTGATGCAGGTTACGTTGTACTTGTGCCTTTAGGTGCAGTTCTATATGCAGGACTTGGACGACACCCATTAGCAGGTTTAGCAGCCGCCTTCGCGGGTGTATCTGCAGGTTTTAGTGCGAACTTATCATTAACAGCTCTAGATCCTTTACTTGCTGATTTAACCATTGAAGCAGTAAAGAACTCTGCTTTTCCTGAATATGCAGGGGAAATTCAATACACTATGAACTACTTCTTTATGCTAGCCTCTGTTGCTTTATTAACAGTAGTAGGTACATGGGTAACGAATCGATTCGTTGAACCTCGTCTTGGTGATTATAAAGGCGAAGTGGAAGAAGAAATTAACTACTTAACAAAGGCCGAGAAAAAAGGACTTCTTCTTTCATTCCTTTCTCTTCTTGTTACATTAGGTTTACTATCTTTACTTATCGCATTTGAGTGGTCTCCACTACGAAATAATGAAGATGTATTGATGTCTCCATTCTTCTTTAACCTAGTACCAAGTATCTTCCTGGCTTTCTTTATTCCAGGACTTGTATACGGGATTGTTACAAAGAACATTAAGAACGATAAAGATGTAGCCAACCAACTAAATGAAACGATGGAAACAATGGGTTCCTTTATTGTCCTATCGTTCTTCGCTGCACAGTTTGTTGGATTCTTTGCCAAAACAAACCTTGGACGCATCTTAGCTATTAAAGGTGCCGAATTCCTAGATAGTACAGGCATTAACGATTTCCGTGTTGTGATTCTGTTCATTATTGTCGCTTCTCTTATCAACTTAGTAATGGGTAGCGCATCAGCCAAGTGGGCTATTATGGCTCCTGTATTCGTACCTATTATGATGCGTATCGGCTACAGCCCGGAATTTACAACTTTGATCTATCGTATTGCAGATTCAACGACAAACGTTATTTCACCACTTATGACGTATTTCGCCATTGTAATTGCCTTTGCCCAAAAATATGATAAACGAGTTGGAATCGGAACTTTAATTTCCACTATGCTTCCATACTCGATTGCATTCTTCATTGCATGGCTGATCATGCTTATCATTTGGGTCGTTGCCGGTATCCCAATCGGTCCAGACACAGGCATCTACTTTGATGGAAACCTATGGAAATAAACTTAAAGTCCAGCTCGCTTGAGCTGGACTTTTTTTATGCTTCTTTAAAGCTTAGATCGTTATCCGTAAGAGCCCCATCCCTCACAAAATTGTTTTAACTTCGCGTTTTCAATAAAGTATGAATGGTTTCAGAAATGATTTCTGGTAGCTGTTCGAAGCTATAAGAGAGTTCTAGTCGTTCAGACCACTGATGGGGGTCTTTCCCTCTTGGCCCGACGTTTAAAATGGGCATTTGAAACATTGACAGTCGTTCATCTGATAATTCAAATCCATTGCCATAAAGCGGCATATTCTCTAACAACGTATTTAATTTAGTCTCTGAGGTTGGCGGACCAATAAAGCTAAGATCTGATAGACCAGGGAAAAATTCTACTTCCTCAAGAGTAATCTGGAACTGATCTTTCGTGTAATCTTTAACGTGTTGCAGCGTATCCTTAACATAGTCATCTTCTTTAGACGAGACAGATGGATAGAACGGTGGACTGTAAAATAGAACAATCATAGGCGCAAGGTCTTTACATAGCGATGCAAGCTCTTGTACAAGAAGGGTTGAAAACTCTCGGTCTCCTTTCTCTCTTTGACTTATGAGAAGATTCCTCCTCCTCTCAACCTCTTCTCCCCCGTATCGCTCCACTGCTTCATTATATAATTCATCATAAGTAAAGACACGTACAGGAAATTCTGGTATATGAATGCCCGGCTTTTCATTCAGAAAGGCACGCGCCTTCGCATTGAAGTGTTTTGTCGTCTGGCTACTTGCTCGATTCGCTGCTTCAAGAAGCTTCTTATGAATCTCTTTCGTGGACTGCTTCAAGTAAAGAACATTATACATGGCTACAGCCGCTTGAGGTGTCTGAACGGAGTACTCCTCCTTCAAGTCTCTCTGCATTAAAGAGATCGGCGGTGGTGTGGTTTCTTCCCCCACTGTTTCGATGAAAGCTTCATTTAACTCCAGTTCTTGTGATAAGTAACTTACCATTAAATTAGCGTTTAGTCCTGCAAACGGTTCTCCCACATGGGTCTCTTTTCCATAACATAAGAAACCAGGGAGCAATTTCCCGATTGAGCCTGAATATACATATTGTCCTGGGTCACCAGGATACTGGCTAAACATCGGTTCTCCGTTTAAACATGCCCTATAGTTGAGGTTCTCCTGCTTTTTGATTTCTTGAAGGGCTGGGAGAGCTTGAAGCATACCAAGGGAGTTAACCTCTTCGTCAGGTACCGTTAAGAGAAGTAAATTCCCTTTAAATTCACCTTCCATAGCACGCTCTAGCATGGACATATGAACCGTAAGTCCTGCTTTCATATCCATAATTCCTCGCCCAAACAGCCATTCCCCGCTTTTCATATCTTGTTGAATAGCATCGGGGAGTTCTTCTCGTATTCGCTCATATTCTTCAGTTAATCCCCTCGGATAAAAAGCAAGAGGCTTTTTAGAACCGAAATCATCAACCCCTACCACATCAAAGTGACTTAATAAGATTACCGTATCTTGAGCTTCATCTTGTTTTACAAGTGCTGTCACGAGCTGCCTACCATCAGGTAACGGATGAAGCTTAACGTGGTCGGGATGGTTTTTAAAATAATCTTTTTCCATAAATCGTTGGTGAATATGTTCAGCTAGCGCAATTTCTGCTTCGCTTCCTGTAATACTTGGGTATTCAACTAATTGGCAGAGCAGATCGACAAGCTGTTTCTTAGTTTTCCAATCTGACATGATCCCACTCCTATTCCTGCTTGGGTTATAATTGATGTATTATTCAGATATTTACGCTATCTTATCACAATACATTCTTTTACAGAAACTAAATTGACTTTTATATCGGGATGGAACACAATCAAGATGGACTCTATTTCAGGAGGTGCTAATGTGAAGACGTTTATATTCGCTCACAGGGGTGCAAGCAGATTGGCTCCGGAAAATACGATGGCTGCTTTTATACTGGCACAAAAGATGGGAGCAGACGGGGTTGAAACAGATGTACAGCTAACGAAAGATCATATCCCCGTCCTCATTCATGACGAGACCCTTCACCGCACAACAGATGGTACTGGATATGTAAAAGATTACACGTTTGAAGAATTAAAAAGACTTGATGCCGGAAGTTGGTTTAGTGAAAAATATAAAGGAGAACAGCTTCTTAGCTTAGAGGAATTTCTTCAATGGATCGCATCAACCAACCTTGTAATGAATATTGAGTTAAAGAACAACCTCATTGATTATAAAGATATTGAACAAAAGGTTTTCAACTTGATTACCCATTATAAACTCGAGCACAGAACGATTATCTCAAGCTTTAACCCAAAAAGCATCAGACGGTTTAGACGGATCTCAAAAGAGATAGAATGTGCTTGTCTAACAAGCAGACGCCCTAAAGATCTACAGCAACTCATACAAGACTCCAAAGCTAATGCTTTACACATTAAATACACCGCCCTAACAAAAGGTTTATTAAAAGAAGCCGATCGTTTACAGCTTCCAGTCAGAACCTATACAATCAATCGCCCCTCCAGATTGATGCGTTCTTACAAACTTAACCTTGATGGCATTTTTACAGATGTTCCCCATTCTGCTATAGAATACAAAGAATTATATCTACATAAACACAAATCCTAATGAGTGAGTCCTTTTTTGGGCTTACTCATTTTTATATTTCATTCATTCTCTCCGTATAAAATCTCTACAACCATTTTGTTAATTATTTTTAATTTTTTATAAAATCCACAGAAAACGCATTCAATACATTTATTAGAATGATGTTACATATTTTACTAACAAAAACCCAAAAGAAAGCATTTTCATTGATATATCAGTGTATATGTTTTGCAATATTCCTTAATCAATTATAAAATGACTTACAGTGAAGCATCTTAATAAAGATTTATTAATTTTTTTAACTATTTGAAGTAAACACTGAACCATAAAGGAGTTTTACACGTGAGTACAACAACAAATGAAATGATTAAAACACTTCTAAACGGAGAATGGAATGTAAGCGAGTCAAAAGCGACAGTAGATATTTATTCTCCTTCTAATAAAGAACTTGTCGGGAGCGTACCTTCCTTATCTCAGGAAGAATTAAATACTTCGATTGAAACAACAGCTAAGGCTCAAACTGAATGGGCTGAACGTTCTGTGCAAGAACGTGGAGAAATCCTTAATAAATGGGCTGATCTTCTAGAAGAACGAAAAGAAGAAATTGGTACAGCAATTATGAAAGAAGTTGCAAAAAACAAAAAATCTTCTGTTTCTGAAGTAGAGCGTACTGTAGACTATATCCGTCACACAGTCGAAGATGCTTATCGATTAAATGGTGAAGTGAAGCGCGGAGATGGCTTCAAAGGAGGCTCACGCTCTAAAGTTGGTTTAGCTGAAAAAGCACCGCTTGGAACAATCTTAGCTATTGGACCATTCAATTACCCAGTTAACCTTTCAGCTTCTAAAATTGCACCAGCCCTTGTTCAAGGTAATAGCGTTGTGTTTAAACCAGCCACTCAAGGTGCGATTAGCGGTATAAAAATGGTAGAAGCTCTAATTGATGCTGGCCTTCCTAAAGAACTTATAACCGTAGCAACAGGACGTGGCTCTGTGATCGGTGACTTCCTTGTTCAACACCCTAAAGTAGATATGATTTCTTTCACAGGTGGAACAGCTACAGGTCGTCACATCGCTCAACTATCCTCAATGGTACCTTTAGTACTTGAACTAGGCGGTAAGGACCCTGCGATTGTCCTTGAAGATGCAGACCTAGATAAAGCTGCAAAAGAGATTGTAGCCGGAGCATACAGTTACTCTGGTCAACGTTGTACAGCGATTAAACGTGTACTTGTTCAAGATGAAGTAGCTGATGAGCTAGTAGATCGTATCGCTCATAAAGTGAAGAGCCTGTCTGTAGGTATGCCAGAAGATAATAAAGATGTGACCCCTTTAATCGATGATAAGAGCGCTGATTACGTACAAAGTCTTATTGATGATGCGAAAGATCAAGGTGCGACAGTTATTTCTGGTGACACACGTGAAGGTAATCTTCTTCACCCAACTCTTCTTGATCATGTATCAACAGATATGCGTGTAGCATGGGAGGAACCATTTGGTCCTGTTCTTCCAATTATCCGCGTTTCTAGTCAGTCTGAAGCTATTCAAATCGCTAATGAATCTGAGTATGGTTTACAGGCGAGTATCTTTACGAAGAATATCGACAACGCGATGAGCATCGCTGATAAACTAGAAGTTGGAACAGTTCAGCTAAACGGTAAAACATCCCGTGGACCAGACCACTTCCCATTCTTAGGTGTGAAAGCCTCTGGTCTTGGTGTACAAGGCATCCGTGAGAGCCTTCTTTCCGTTGTACGTGACAAAGTTACTGTTATCAACATGTAATTCCATACTCCAAATGATGATAAATAAAAGCTCAGAGTTACCCTGTAACTCTGAGCTTTCTTTATATCCCTTTCTTACTTTCTTCTTTTTTCATTAACCTCAGAACATGATCTTTCGGGGTCCAGCAATCAAACTTCCACCTCGGATCTGTTTCGTAACCTAGACGCTTACAAAAACGTTTAACTCTCCCCTTTTCCTTAGCTACAGTAAAATGCACACATGTAGCACAACAATGAAAGTCTCTCACCGCTTCCACCTCCACTCGAATGTCTCCAGTGTAACACATAGACATCTGCCTATTTTCAGGTTTCCCATTAGAATAAAGACCCAAAAATCTCATCAGGCGCATATCATAATCAGGAAATAACAAGGAGGAGGAAGTAGTATGCATCATAACGGATATGCTTATCCTGTGCTTCCACAAGGGAACCACAATTTATACAGATCAGATGAAAGAATTTTTGTCGGAAGACGACCATTTGGATTCGGTCGCCCATTTTTTGGAGGACCTTTTGTCGGGGGACTTGTCGGAGGTCTCGTAGGTAGTGCGCTCTTTTCCCCATTTTATCGTCCATACCCATACTATCCACCGTATTACGGATATGGTTATGGCCCTGGCCCTTATTACGGGGGATATGGGGGATATGGAGGATATGGAGGATACGGTTACGGAGGTTACTAAACAGGGCACCACGGGTTAAGAATTAATTGAAGAAGGCTAAATCATGATAGATTTAGCCTTCTTTTTTCTATGACGGTCCACCCTCATACATATTCATAAAAAATGATACCGTTATCAGAGTTTGAATCTGGATACATGTGGAATAGTACCTCCGAACCTAAAAAAGTTTAGCAACATAATAAGGAGGAACCGATATGAATCGCGATAATTTAATGCAAGATGGCCCTCGCAAACAAGAACAACAACGCCAGCCAGGGTTTGAATCACAAATGAATCCTTCCCCCCTTCAAGCTGATGAAGACTATCAGAGTGGAAATAAATTAAAAGGTAAAGTGGCTCTCATAACAGGCGGAGATAGCGGGATTGGTCGATCTGTAGCTATTGGTTATGCAAAAGAAGGCGCCCATGTTGCTATTTCTTACTTAGATGAGCACGAGGATGCGGAAGAAACGAAGAAGAAAGTAGAAGCAGAAGGTACTAAAGCTTTGCTACTACCTGGAGATGTTGGGGATGATGCTACATGTCGTGATATTGTAGCCAAAACGGTCGATACTTTTGGTCAACTTGATATTTTAGTAAATAATGCAGCTGAACAACATCCAAAAGATAACATTGAAGATATTTCAGTAGAACAATTAGAAAGTACATTTAAGACCAATATCTTTTCTATGTTCCATATGGTAAAAGCAGCTCTGCCACACTTAAAACAAGGGAGCGCTATTATTAATACTGCTTCTATAAATCCGTATACAGGGAACGCTGAGCTTGTTGATTATACAGCCACAAAAGGAGCTGTTGTAGCATTTACTCGCTCCATGGCTCAACAACTTGTCAACCGTGGCATACGCGTTAATGGAGTTGCACCAGGTCCAATTTGGACGCCTCTTATACCAGCCACTTTCCCTGAAGAAGAAGTAGATCAGTTTGGCACCAATACCTTAATGGGCCGTCCCGGGCAACCTGTTGAGCATGTAGGAAGCTACGTCCTTCTAGCTTCTGATGACTCATCTTATATGACTGGTCAATTTATTCATGTTAACGGAGGTTTGTTTACCTCAAGCTAATATAATATAAAAAATCCTCACCTCTTTAGTTAGGAGGGAGGATTTTTTATATTATAGGTTAACGACACTTAATTCAAATGAGATAAGTTCCTTTAGAACAGGGTGACATTTAAGACGAACCACCCAATAATAAACGTTTGAATGATAAACTTCGCCAAAGTACCTCCGAGAAATCCAATAATAGCTCCCTTAGAGGATTGAAGCGCTTCTTGTAAATCTTCTTTTTGAATATACTCAGTAATAAAAACGAATACAAATGGCACAAGAATGACGCCAAACGGAGGGAATATAAAGGAACCGATAATCACACCAATAGCTGCCATTCGTTCTCCCCATTTTGTCCCTCCGTAATGTTTGACCGCTTTACTGTTAATGATAATATCTGAAATGAGGAGCACCACGGTTAATACCCCCATCGTTATCCAATACCAGATACCTAGTTCATTGCTATTTATTGCAAATTGATAAACCAGCACACTAATCCATAAAAATAGTGGACTCGGCAATACAGGGTAAAGTAACCCCACATAACTAAAAATAAAACTAATGACAATAATAAGCCACCAAATAATATCCATATGCACACTCCTGTCTATTAGAAATCTTGTTCCATAAAAACATAAAGAATCTCTTAGATTTTATCGAACAAGTTCCACTTGTACCCATTTTTTCAAACCATTAATCATCCAGACCTCATCTGCACGTTTCAAATCTTCCATATAGAGAGTCTGGGTACCAATCATGCCTTCTTCTAATAAATATTCCCGATAAGTACCAGCTAGTAATCCACTTTCAACAGGGGGAGTGACGTATTCACCATCTATAAAGAGCACGAGATTGCCGATTAGAAATTCAGTCAACTCCCCTTTTGTGTTCCATAGAAGAACAGAGAAAAAGTCTTGATCCTTATGCTTATTGTACATACTTCTGTGAGTTGTTTTATGATAAAGGAACGGATCTTCCTCATTAATAGACGAGCTAGCTAGCTTACACTTCATCACCGCTTCAATAACCTCTTCCTGAACAGCCTCTGCTGTTATATCCCCAGCATCACTGACTAAAAGCCTTACCTTATAAAGCCCCCGCCCATTAAACTCCTTAATTTCTGCAAGTTTTTCAGAGACCTCTCTTTCGGGCCAAGGGTATTGAAAATAGATCGCACTATCTTTCATTCGCTTCAGATGGTGGTCCATCAAAAAATACTCTCCCTCTTCTAACCGAATGGTTTCGAGCAGTTGAAAGGAAGGCCGCTTCTCTGTTAACAATTTTGCTTTCACCCAGAGTTCGTCAAATTCCCCTTTTGAAGTAGACTCCCAAGTAATTCCGCCACCAGCGCCATATGTAGCTGTCCCCTCTTCACGATCGATCCAAACCGTGCGGATTGGGACGTTAAAAATGGCTTCCCGTTCAGGCGTGAACATTCCAATAGCTCCGCAATATACGTCTCTTGGTGATTGTTCTAGAGCTGAGATGTAATCCATCGTACGAATCTTAGGGGCTCCTGTAATGGAACCACACGGAAACAGAGCACGGAATATTTCAAAGAAAGGTAAATCGCGAGGCACCTCCCCTTGAATAGTAGAGGTCATTTGATGGACTGTCGGATAGGTTTCTACATCAAACAAACGAGGTACTTTGACAGTACCAGGTGTGGCAATCCGCCCCAGGTCGTTTCGTAGCAAGTCCACAATCATTACATTTTCAGATCGGTCTTTCTCTGATTGAGATAGTGTCCTCTTAAGCTGATGATCTTCAGCCATTGTCTTTCCTCTTTTAATAGTTCCTTTCATGGGCTTGGTGGTTATATGTTCATTGTCTTTTCTGAAGAATAGCTCCGGAGAGGCAGAAAGAATCGAATAACGGTCAAATTGCAAATAAGCACTATAGGAGGATTGTTGATTCTTAGCAAGCACATGGTAAAGTGCGAGATCATCTCCATTAAATTGTGATTTCAACCGAGCCGTATAGTTCACCTGATAGGTATCTCCCTTTTCAATCGCTTCATGAATGGTTCGGATACCACGTTGGTATTCCTCGTAATCCGATTGGAGTTTCCACTCAGCTACATTATATTGAAGGCTTCCACTCTCAAGAGGAACTTCGCTTTTTTTTGAGAATACTCCCATCATTAGAAGTGGCATCTCAGAATTAAGGGAAACCTTAAATCGCTTGTCAAAAGCTGGCGCTGCTTCATAAGACATATATCCCGCCACATATTTACCTTTTTCAATTGCCTCTTCAATTCTACAGAAGGCTGCTTCAATTTCTTCAATGGTGTGTGCCTCAATGACAGATTCAGGCTCCGTAAACACAGATGGGGTGACGACACCTTCTTTATTCTCAAAGTCGAATTGTAAATTAATCATGAAGGAGCTACCTCCTTTACATCAAAAAAGTTCTGTAACATTTCGTACCCATTCTTTGTTAAGATCGCTTCAGGATGGAATTGAATTCCTTCAACCGGATAAACGTTGTGTCGCACTCCCATAATAGCTCCGTCTTTTGAGCGCGAGGTCACTACTAATTCTTTAGGGAGCCTGTCCTCAAGAGCTACTAAAGAGTGATACCTTGTAACAGTAGTAGGAGACGAAATGCCATCATAGATGCCATTTCCATCATGAAATACAAGAGAGACTTTACCATGCATTGGACGTTCTCCTTTTTTTACTTCCCCTCCGAAAGCTTCTACGATCACCTGGTGCCCAAGGCAGATCCCAAGAATAGGAACCACTCTAAAGAAATGTTTAACAACATCTGTACAAATCCCGGCTTCTTGAGGAGAACCAGGGCCTGGTGACAATACGATTGCTTCTGGTTCTAAAGCTTCGATTTCTTCAATAGAGATCTGGTCGTTTCGATAGACCACTACCTCATACCCTCCCATCTGTATATATTGGAATAAATTATATGTAAATGAATCATAGTTATCGATCATTACGATCATTCTTACCACCGCTTTTAAGTAATTGTATTGACGATCTTATTATAGCTTGTTTTACCTCTTGGATACAAAAGGGGATATTTTGGGAAAAGTAATGCCAATACGCTCTAAGAGAGGATCCAGGCATCGTGATTGTCCAAGAAGTATGATAGATTTTAATCTATAGATCGGAGGCTGGCACATGACAATTCTTTTAATCATGACGATCGCTTTTTGGACGTATGCCCTAATCGATGGATGGAGAGGCTTGAAATCTATAAAAGCTCTTAAAGAGGTCCAGGATCATCATTCAAATCAGTTTGTCTCCATCATTCTGGCTGCTAAAGATGAAGAAAAGGCGATTGATCAAACATTACAATCCTTGATAAATCAAACTCATGAGCCCTTTGAAATCATAGCGGTAAATGATCGTTCTCAAGATCAAACAGGTTCTATCATAAACAAATGGGCAAAAAGCAATCCTTCCCGCATAAAAGCTATTCATATTGAGGTACTGCCTGCAGACTGGTTAGGGAAAAACCACGCTCTATACCAGGGTACAGGCACGCAAAAGGAGATGTTCTACTATTCACGGATGGAGACATTTACTTTTCTAACAACGCTATTAACCAGGCCCTTTCATTCTTTGAAGCGGATCAAGTGGACCACGTTTGGGTTTGGCTTCTTTAAAAGGCCGTGGACAGCAAACAAGGATTATTCTAATAAAGGAGGTATGGGCATCGGAGCATTCAATATGCTGAACCGCTCCACTTACGAGGCAATTGGAACTCATAAGTCTTTTTCACTCAGGCCGGACGATGACCTTTATCTCGGACAACTGGTGAAATCCTCAGGATACAGACAACGGCTTGTGACTGGAATGGATGAACTATCTGTTGAATGGTATCCTTCTTTAAGTACTGCGATAAAAGGACTTGAAAAGAATACATTTGCCGGATTGAATTATTCTTACTCCTTAAGCTTTATTGCTGTTTCAGGAACGTTTATTTCTCAAGTTCTCCCTTTCGTTATATTCATTGTAGGATCCAACGATCACAGAAGCTTAAGTGCAATAGCCATCTTTTTAATGCTTGCATTAATGGTGATGACAACAAGGAAACTAACCCATTACCATTCCTTATACGCACTCACCCTTCCCTACTCTGCTTTATTGTTTATATACACGATCGTACGCGCGCTCACTATTACGATTAAGAACGGTGGAATTGAATGGAGGGGAACGTTCTACTCTTTAAAAGATTTAAGAGGAAAAAGGAAAAGCACGAAGCAATAAAAATGTAAAAATCATTTGATTATGAAATAATGAACTCGTTCTGTATTTTCAAAAAGGAGGATTACCTATGGAATCCAGTTTATTTTCCCCCATAACATTCGGAAAAGTTACATTAAAAAACCGGATTGCTATGTCCCCTATGTGTATGTACTCTTCTCATACTGAAGATGGGGTTGTAGCACCGTTTCATTTAGCCCACTACGAGAGCCGCGCTGCTGGTCAGGCCGGGCTCATTATGATTGAAGCGACCGCCATACTCCCTGAAGGACGGATCTCCCCTCAGGATTTAGGAATTTGGAGTGATGACCATGTTTCAGGTTTGCAACAAATTAATGAAGGGATCCATCGTCACGGAGCCAGATCAGCGATTCAATTAGGGCACGCAGGAAGAAAAGCGATCTTGGATGAAGACATATATGCTCCAAGTCCGATTCCTTTCAAAGAAGACATGGAAACCCCAAATGAAATGACCACCTCTGATATTAAACGTACAATACAGGCATTTAAAGAAGCAGCGAGACGTTCTAAAGAAGCGCATTTCGATATTATTGAGCTTCACGGAGCGCACGGCTATTTAATTAGTCAGTTTCTTTCCCCTCTCACAAATAAACGTACAGATGAGTATGGTGGAGATCGAGCGTCTCGTTTTCGATTCTTAGAAGAAGTGATCGAAGAAGTCAAAACCACTTGGGATGGACCCATATTTGTTCGGATTTCTGCGAATGAGCACGATGTAAATGGGAATCAAATGGAAGATTTCCTTTATTATGCTGAACGTATGAAAGTACTTGGAGTTGAATTAATTGACTGTAGTTCTGGCGGTGTAGTACCTGTTCGACCTGAGGTCTACCCTGGATATCAGTTGCAATATGCAGACCAAATCCGGAATCAGGCGGATATCGCAACAGGCGCAGTCGGCATGATTACTTCTGGCCTTCAAGCAGAGGAAGCAATCCGGAACAAAAGAGCTGATTTAATCTTCGTAGCTCGCGCCATGCTTCGCAACCCATACTGGCCAAAAGCCGCTGCTGATGAACTTGGTGTGGAGTTAGAAGGTCCTGAGCAATACAAAAGAGGATGGCTGTAATCACCACTCTCACGTTTACGTAAAAAAGGAGTATGAAACTTAGTTTCATACTCCTTTTTCTTTCAAACCTACATTTTATACATTGAATTAGCAATTTTAATTACATCTTCTTTCGTGAATTGCTGTGGCTGACTCGGAGGATATGCCATCAACTTCACGATATAAGCTCTGCTCTCACTCTCTTTACTCCATTGCAATTCGTTTCCAAACTCATTCATTTTGAATTTTGCATGGGCGCCATTCTGAAGGTCAATTCCCGTATCACTTGTATACAATTCACCTTGGTGACTCATTGTCATCACATGTAAATTTAGTTGACCATTTGTGAAGATAATTTCAATATGAGAAGGATTTTCAGAGCTTGTGATTGCTTGTACATCTGTCACTTCAAAAGGAATATAATCAGGTACTTTAATTTGCTCCAACTGCTCTTGTGACAGTTCATTCAATTGATTCTTTAAAGTAGGATAGTGTTCTTTTAATTGTGCGAGATTTTCAGAAGACGTTTGATCCCCACACGCAGATAAAAGCAACAATAAACCGATTAAAACCCCTATAGACCACCACTTCTTCACTTCCATCACCCTTACTACATTTTCCTCTATAGATTAGACGAACTTCCCCATAGAAACGATTCAACATTTTTGAATTCTTTTTTTAAATGTGATAGCGATTCTCCACAACCGGATCGGGCTAATCCTAACCTCCAAAAAACTTGCTTCTGTATTCTGTTTCGTTTAAACTTTTAAACTAACGAACAGAAAGAAGGAATCGAAATATGTCTACCCACTTTGAACAGCTGTTTCGCCTGAATACCCTAACCTTTCATGCGTTAGGAGATACGGCCAGACAAGATATTATTTTACTGCTGGATCAATTTAAACGATTAAGCGTCAATGAAATTGCGGAAAAGTCTCCTCTTTCACGCCCCGCTGTCTCCCATCATTTAAAGATCTTGCGAGATGCGGGCATTGTATCCATAGAGAAAGAAGGAACAAAGCGCTATTATTTCCTGACTATCGAGGACAGAATTGATCTATTAAAACAACTCATAACAGAGGTTGAGAAGCATTGTATAGAGTAGGAGGAAGATCATGGAATTTATATTTTTAGGAACAGGTGCTGGTGTACCCTCTAAGAAACGAAATGTTACAAGTATCGCTTTACAATTGTTGCAAGAAAGAGGCGCAACCTGGTTAATAGATTGCGGAGAAGCTACTCAACACCAAATCTTAAATACTTCCATACGACCGAGAAGGATCGAAAAAATATTTATTACCCATTTACACGGAGACCATATATTCGGTTTACCAGGTCTATTGGGGAGCCGGTCTTTTCAAGGGGGAACAACTCCTTTAGAAATATACGGACCTCGGGGTATCAAAGCATTCATAGAAACCGCCCTTTCTATTAGTTCAACTCGCTTAACCTATGACTTGCAGATTCATGAAATAGATGAAGGTAAAATTTATGAAGATGATCAATTTACGATTACCTGTAAAAAATTAGATCACGGCATTTTAAGCTATGGGTACTCTTTTGAAGAGAAGGACAAACCTGGAGAACTGCTAGTTAAACAATTACAAAAATCAGGCATTCAACCAGGCCCCATTTATCAGCAGATCAAAGACAATCCTAGAGTCATGTTAGAGGATGGAACCATGATCGAGCGAGAAGACTATGTAGGCCCTCCTAAAAAAGGCAGGAAAGTGTGCGTCTTTGGCGACACACGCTTTCATGAGCGGTTTATTCCATTTGTAAAAGATGCTGATGTGTTAGTACATGAAGCGACATTCTCTGAAAACGAGGAAACACTAGCTTATAATTACTATCATTCCACAACTGCTCAAGCTGCTCGCATTGCTCAAGAAGGTGGGGTCAAACAACTCATCATGACCCACATTTCATCTCGCTACCAAGATGAAGACGTGAACTCGTTATTAAATGAAGCCAGAACCTATTTTTCTAATACAGACATCGCTGCAGATTTAAAACAATTTAAAGTACGTGATTAAGGAGGGAAAAGATGAATACCGAAGAACTGGTTCATCACCAACGAACATTTTATTACACAGAATCTACGAAGCCTTTTTCATTTCGGAAAGAACAGTTAACAAACCTTAGAAACATGATTGCAGAAAATGAAGAAGCTATTATCGGGGCGCTCTATAAAGACCTTCACAAGTCAGAGTTTGAAAGTTATACGACAGAAATTGGGTTTTTATATAGTGAAATCACCTCTACCATAAAAAATTTAAAAGACTGGATGAAACCTCAAAAGGTCAAAACACCTCTTACACATGCAGGATCCAAAAGCTACTTATATAAAGAACCATACGGTGTTACCCTTATCATCGCTCCATGGAACTATCCATTTCAATTGGCTCTTGCTCCTGTTATTGGAGCCCTTGCAGGTGGAAATACGGTTATCCTGAAACCTTCTGAGCTTACCCCTGAAACGTCTATCCTTCTAAAGAAAATGGTAAGCAAATGGTTTGATGCATCTATCTTTACAGTAGTAGAAGGTGACGCGGAGGTAAGTCAGGAACTACTCGAGCAGCGTTTCGACCTTATATTCTTTACGGGAAGTGTTCCTGTTGGAAAGATTGTTATGGAAAAAGCAAGCCAGCACTTAACTCCTGTACTGTTGGAGCTTGGAGGGAAGAGCCCAACTATTGTTGATGAGGATGCGAATTTAGATCTTGCTGCGAAACGAATCGCCTGGGGGAAATATACAAACGCAGGACAAACGTGTATAGCACCCGATTACCTATACGTTCATCGCTCTGTAAAACCTGAATTAATGAGTAAATTAAAAGCTGCAATTAAGGATCTATACGGTGAGGACCCTCTTTATAATGAAGAATATAGCCATATTGTAAACCGACGTCACTACGAGAGATTATGTAACTATCTACACGACGGCGAGCTTTTAACAGGCGGTGAACATGACGCAGATTTAAATGCCATTGAACCGACCATCTTAGATCATATTTCATGGGATGATTCCATTATGCAGGAAGAGATTTTTGGTCCTATTTTACCTGTCTTAACCTTTGATCAGTTAGATGAAGTGATTGACGAAGTGAGAAATCATGAAAAGCCATTGGCTCTTTATTATTTTTCTAAGAATGAACAAAAACAAGAAGAGATTTTAGAGAAGCTATCGTTTGGCGGAGGTTGTATCAATGACACTCTTTTCCATGTTGCTAACCCCCACCTACCATTTGGTGGTGTTGGTCAAAGCGGCGTTGGTACCTATCATGGCAAAGCAAGCTTTGATGCCTTTACTCATTCGAAAGGAATTGTCAAGCAAACGACTAAATTTGACCTTTCCATTCGCTATCCTGGACGTAAGCATGGGTTAAAACTCATTAAGAAACTTCTTAAATAAGTCCGAGCCCCCCCTTATGTGGGGGGCGTTATTCAAATTAAGTAATATCTTCTATAGAATATACCTATGCATACAGTCAAGACCATGAGTCGTATCAATAATCCCATAGGAGGTATAGGGAAGTTTACGTTTGTCCATTAAAGATCCTGGATTGAACAATAAAGTCTTCTTAACCCATCTTGTTAGAGGTAAATGGGAGTGACCAAATATAATAAGATCCACTTCTTCTCCTTCAAATGCCTCGACAACCCTTTTCTCGGTTGTCTTCTTATCTCCGTGTCCATGTACAACTCCAATTTTATAACCATCGAGCTCCAAAACTAATTTCTCCGGCAGTCGATCTCGTACCTCCTCTTCTTCAATATTTCCCTGGACCCCTTGTACCTTTCCATACGAAGCTAGCTGATCGTATACTTCCAAACTACTCCAATCACCAGCATGGATAATAAGGTCTGAATTACTTAACTCTTCTTTTATGGATTCGGGGAATGCGTTCCCTTTTTTCGGCATATGTGTATCTGAGACAACAATTATTCTCATGTCTTCAATCCTCTCTTAAAGGTGGTTATATTATGAAAGTTTTTCTCGCAGGCCCATTCTTTAATAAGGAAGAACGTAAACGAGTTCGTGATATTGCTGCAGTGCTACAAGATGTAAAAGGCTTAGAAGTTTTTATTCCCATGAAAAATCAATTCAAACCACTCGAATTTGGAGAACCCCTATGGAAAAAGGCTGTGTTTTCAAATGATGTCATTCATATATTGGAATCCGACGTCATGGTTGCGATCCATGATAGCGGGAATAAACCCTACCCAGACTCTGGAACAATGTGGGAAATAGGATTTGCCTACGCAAACAGAATTCCAATCATCGTCTATACAGAAAAAGATACAATAATGAATCTTATGATTGCAGAATCAGGTAGAGCCTTTGTATACTCATTAGAAGACTTAATCGCCTATGATTTCCAAACACTTCCTTCAAATACTTATAAGGGAGAAATTATCTGACCTTCTTTACAAGAGTGTTTTCCATTGCTACTAAAGGAGCGCTTCTGTACAATAAGAGTGACTCTATTAAACGAAGCAATGAAAGCAGTTTTATTATAGAAGGGACTTAGATATATTGACTACAGTATGCCTTGTTCGACACGGTGAAACAGATTGGAATAAAGAATCTCGCCTCCAGGGCCAAGAGGATATCCCATTAAACGACACAGGACGTAAACAGGCGAAAGAAGCTGGTTTGCACCTTAAAGGAATGGAATGGGATGTGTTCATAACAAGCCCTCTTTCAAGAGCCAAAGAAACGGCCACTATTATTTCAGAACAAATGGATGAGTCCATTCGCCTTGTGGAGATGGATCATTTTAAGGAACGTGCATTTGGAGAAGGATCAGGATTGACGTTTGAGGAAATTCGCACTCTCTACCCCAACCGGGACTACAAAGGTCAAGAAGAGTGGAATCCATTTCAGAAGAGAATTTTTGATGGCTTACATGACATTCAGAAACACTATAAAGATCAAAAAGTTCTTTTAGTTGCACATGGAGCTGTAATCAATGCAATTCTATCCGTCCTATCAGAGGGAGAAATCGGTTCAGGCAAAACGAAATTAATGAACGCATGTATTAGCAATATTGAACATCTGAATGAGATGTGGCAAATAAACACCTATAACGATATCAGCCACCTTTCTTAATTTGAATTTAGATCATCAATACGGGAGTGTACTCTACATTGACCTATATTTTATTTACAATAGCAGCCCTAGTAACATTTTTGCTAGCTGTTAACTTATCGACTTATGCAGACATCATTGAAAAGAAATCGGCTGCAACAGGTGCTATGATCGGTCTCTTGCTCGGTGCGGCAACATCCTTGCCAGAAATTACAACAAGTATCACAGCTGTCACGATTGATAATCCTGACCTTGCTCTTGGTAACCTATTGGGGAGTAACCTTTTTAATGTGCTTATATTAGCCCTATTCGATCTATATTATCGTAGGTCTCGTCTACTCGGTTACTCTACAAACGAGCACGCAGCTACAGCAGGCCTTGGTCTGTTGATGTCGATGGTCATCTTATTATCTTTCGTCATCTCTCTCCCCTACTCTTTCTTTGGCGTTGGTCTTGATTCTTTAATCATCATTGTCTTTTACCTTGTTGGTATTAGAATTATCTCTCAGTTCACCTCTAATGAAGCCAATCAGCCGGTTGAAGAAGCAAATGCAAGACACGTACAAAGGATTCAAACTACTAGTTTACAGCAAGCGATCTTATATTTTGCACTAGCGGCTATTGGTACAATCCTTGCAGGTAGTCTTCTCACTGTAACAGGTGATCAAATTGCAAAGATTAGTGGACTCGGTTCTACATTTGTCGGTTCCTTGCTTATTGCAGCAAGTACATCTCTGCCTGAGGCAGTTTCATCCTTTATCGCAATTCGGTTACGCAACTATTCATTAATGATGAACGGAATCCTTGGTAGTAATCTATTCAATTTACTCATCCTTGCTGGTACAGACTTATTCTTCCGTAACGGCCCCCTTCTTCAAGCTGGGAATGAAGCGCATGTATACTCAATTATCGGTTCAATGCTTTTAATCGCTTTAACGCTCTATGCCATTTTAAGAAAAAAACCTTTGAATACCTTTTCGTATATGTTCCCTTCCGTTTTGATTGTAATTATTTATTTAGCTTCGAGCTACTTAATTTATACGCATTCCACTGTTTAACAGCCGAGCGGTATACCGCTCGGCTTTTTCATATTCCATTCAGCCAGATCGCATAAAAGTAAGATTGACCACAAAGAAGCTCGTATGTGCTAAAATGAAATTAATAGCAAGAAAGGAGCGATAATTATGAATCAACTTGTGTTTATAGAAACGGGCATGGGTGTTGATGTTCATGGCCAAAACGTAACAAAAGCATCTGTACGCGCTGTTAAAAACGCCATACATACGAACTCTATGCCGGGCATTAAAAATATTCTACCAGAACAATCTTTAGACAATATGGTGGTCAATATAAAGTTAGCTGTCCCTTGTGATAAGGAAAAGCTAGACCTTGAACAGATTCGCAACGCTATCCCTTATGGAACTGTCACCGTTGAGGTAATGGACGGTGGAATGCTTACAACAAGTGGTATACATTTAGAAGAAAAAGAGGACAAAAACGACCTCATGTATATCGTAAATGCTTCTGTTGAAGTAGGCTACTAAAGCAAGAGACATAAGAAAGAGGAGTGAAACGATGTTTAAAAAAGTAGCATCTGATGCCTTAGGTTTAAGTGATGTCGGAAAGGTCATTACCCCTGAAGATTATGACAAAGTAGATGCAGACGATTATGTCATGCATGAAGACGATGAAAAAATATTTTTCCTAATTAAATCTGCGGCTGACGAATACTGCTTTACAAACAAAGCTCTCATTCATTTAGATGGCACTAGTGCGACCAGCAAGAAACGAATGCTTCATCGGTATGATTATTATAAACATGCCATTTCAAATGTAGCACTAGAAACCGCAGGAACAGTAGATTTAGATGTTGAGATTAAGTTTTCAATGGGGAATCAATCCTTTTCTATTGATGTGCACAAGAAGAACATTGAAGAACTAAAAGACCTATATAAGGCTCTCCTTAAAATCAGTGAAGTGATGAGTGAGAACGAAACTTATTATGAGTTTACCAAGCAAAGCCTAGATTACGCATCTAACACGTTGAACCGAACAGACATTAAAGATAACCGCGTATTCGAAGAATTCAAATCCATCAATCAGCTTGCTTTTAACTGGTTAGTAGAGAGTAAACAAAAATATACAGTTAAAGATTTCGGAAACATCTTCGAGCGATACATCCATAACTAGTACATAAAGCAGCCACCATGATAATGATGGCTGCTTTTTTGTATGAATACCTAGCATATTTCCTCCCTTCTCCCTCATACACTAAAGGGACAACCTTGAAGTGAGGTGATGTGAGTATGGGAGATGTTATCCCTTTCCCGAAGCCTAAAATCAAATTAACACATGAAGAATCAATCGAGTATAGGAAGCTCCGTGACCTTTTAGACAGAGCAGAGACTTGGAAAGAACTGAGAATATGTCAAAAGAAAGTAGAACAGTTCAAAAAACGAGTTAAAAAACGCCACTCCCGAAACCCCTTACCGTAAAGAGGGTTTTTCTTTTTGTGGTTATTTAACTTTCGGAGTTGCTACTAAGTTTCTAAAAGATCAACTAGCCATAAACATGCTCACACAAATGGGTGTGAGCATGTTTCATCAATCATTATTTGTAAATGGGAGAGTATTGAGGCGTTTAACAGCTTCTTTTAAGCGGTCTTCAGTTTCTAACAACCCTATTCGTACAAAACCTTCTCCCTTCTCTCCAAACCCTATCCCTGGAGCTACAACGATTCCAACTTGATCGATAAGGTAATCTGCAAAAGATTCAGAAGTAAATTCACTTGGCACCTCTAGCCACATAAAGAATGAGCCCTCTGGTGCTGTAACTCGCCATCCAATATCCCGCAGTCCTTTAACAAGATAATCCCTTCTACTTTCATATAGCTTTACTAATTGCTCTACTGATTCTTGACCGTTTTCTAGTGCTTCTGCAGCAGCCTCTTGCACCGCACCAAATAAACTCACATAATAGTGATCCTGGACAAGTTCAAGTGCTCTAATCACACTTTGATTCCCAACAGCGAATGCCACACGCCAGCCTGCCATATTAAATGTCTTACTCATCGTATACATTTCTACACCCACGTCTTTAGCACCAGGTACCTGCAAGAAACTGAGTGGTTTCTCTCCATCAAATCCAATCGCGCCATAGGCGAAATCGTGTACGACACATATATCATGCTTGTTCGCTATTTCAATTGTATCTTCAAAGAACGATTCTGTTGCGGTAGCTGATGTAGGATTGTTAGGGTAATTCAAAAACATCAACTTCGCTTTATGAAACGTATCCTCCCCAATCTGATCATATCGAGGAAGAAAATCATTTTCCTTTAAGAGCGGCATCCTCTCAGTGTGTGCATTGGCCATCGCCACCCCTGACAAATAATCAGGGTAACCAGGATCAGGAACGAGCGCGGTATCCCCTTCATCAAGGAAACATTGACTGATCTCCACAAGTCCTGTTTTGCTACCAAACAGAACCGCTACCTCTTTCTCAGGATCAAGGTCTACATCATACTCGCGTTTATAAAAATTGGCTACCGATTCCTTTAAAAATGAAAACCCTCTAAAGGGAGAATATTTATGGTAGGTCTCATTATCCGCCGCACGTTTCAAAGCCTCTGTCACAAATGAAGGAGTCGGCTGATCAGGATTTCCCTGGCCTAAATTGATCATTTCCTGACCACCTTCTTCTGCTCTTTTCACTTTATCTACTAGCTTAGCAAAGAACTGTTCAGGCAGACGTTCGAGCGTTTTAGAATATGTAAATTGCTTCATGTCGTTCCTCCTTTAAACGGTCTTAATAAGAAAGAATAGACCCATTCTCGCTTTTTGTAAAGGCTGAATTTTCTTACATCTATTTTATGAATACGTTTTCTTTGATCGATCTTTCTTACAGTCATGGTGGACCCCACAGGTAAAATAAAAAAAAGCTAACCTAATGGCTAGCTTTTTTTACGACTTATAATGAAATTTGGAAAGGTCTGTCTGAAAAATTGGGTTCTCATTCGTGAACCTGGCAGATGAAATCAGTCTTTTATTTTTCTTTCGAATTTTATACCCACCTGTACAAATATCATGCCATGGTGCTTGGTACATCAATCGTCCATTCAACACCTATCCCTCCATACGTTTGTCTTAAGGATAGTGTTAACGGAAAACATTTATCTTATAAATGAATAGGACATATAGAATTAGTTATTTACAAAAAGGGAATACAATTGCGGTCAATGGATCCCCTTCCTCAAACTTAAGGCTAACAGTATTTAACGAATCTGCCCCGTACCTTTCATTTGGTACTTAATAGTCGTTAAGGCAGGAAGCCCCATTGGACCACGAGCATGGAGTTTCTGAGTAGAAATACCAATCTCTGCTCCAAATCCAAGTGCGCCTCCATCTGTGAAGCGAGTTGATGCATTGTGATAAAGCGCGCTTGCGTCTACTAGCTTCATAAATAGATCCACATTTTGAAGATCTTCAGAAATGATCGCTTCAGAGTGTTTCGTGCCGTAAATCTCAATGTGCTCAATGGCTTCTGTAACATCACGAACGACTTTCATCGCTATGTGCTTACTCAAATATTCTTCAGCCCAGTCCTTTTCGACAGCTTCTGAAGCACCAGGAATCGCTTCAACAGCTAATTTATCTCCATGAACCACAATGCCATGCTCTTCTAATGAGGCTACAAGTGCCTCTTTATGATTGTTAAGCCAGTTCTCATGAATAATAACGGTTTCGGCAGCATTACACACAGCAGGTCGATCCGTTTTAGCATTAATAAGAATGGAAATGGCTTTTTCAACATCTGCTGTTTCATCAATATAAATATGACAATTCCCAACCCCAGTTTCTAAGACAGGAACAGTAGCATTGTTCACAACAGCTTGAATTAAAGAGCCCCCACCGCGAGGAATTAATACATCAATATATTCTTTCATTGTAAATAAAGCATTCGTCGCCTTGCGGTCTGTACTTGCAATAAATTGAATAGCGTCCCTAGGAATTCTTGTATCTTGAAGGCCTTCTTGCATCACTTCAACAATCTTTTTGTTCGATTCAAGGGCTGAAGAGCCTCCTTTAAGGACAATGGCATTTCCAGATTTTAAAGCAAGGCCGGTAGCATCCACGGTCACATTTGGACGGGCTTCATAAATCATTCCGATAACGCCAAGGGGAACGGTCACTTTCTGTACCTGAAGACCGTTATCAAGTGTCCAGTCCGATTGAACAATGCCAGTTGGGTCCTCAAGCTCAGCAACTTCACGTAGGCCATTAGCGAAATCTGTAATGCGCTCTTTTGTGAGAGTAAGACGATCCATAAAAGCATCTTCATACCCTTTCTCCCGACCCTTGATAAGATCACGTTCGTTTGCTTTTAATATCTCTTGCCATTCTGTTTCTAATTGTTCAGCAATCGCGTACAAAGCTTTATTTTTTTCCTCTGTAGTTAATACAGAGAGCGTTTTAGACGCTTTCTTGGCTTGAATCGCCTGAGCTTCCACATTCGTTTGTTCTTTGGTAATCATAGATCCATTCCTCCTCGCTTATTAGACACTTACTGGTAAGGCAAAATCAAGATGACATACGAAGTCTTCACGTTCAACGGCTGGTTGTTTATATTTAGAAAGCTGATCAATAGGCTGGCCAATGAAAGATTTGAATGTTGCCGAAGAATAATTTACAACCCCAAGGCCTACTTCCTCTCCGTCACTATCCATAACTCGAACGACAGCGCCTTTATCAAAATCACCTTGTACGTTCGTAATGTGAGCGGGATGTAAACTATCCTTTTGCTGCACAATGGTATCCTTCGTCACCATATCTATGATAACTTCACCTTCTGGTCCTGAATTAAAAGCAATCCATTGTTTCTTTTGATCCAGATTTGTTGTATCTGGTTTAGAGGTGAAGTACGTTCCTTTTGCTTGTTGGTGAACCGCGTCATAAACAATATTTTGCGTTGACGCTTTACCTAGGAATGAAGAGATCCCAGAAGCCATCGCAATCTTAAAGGCATCTATTTTAGATTTCATACCTCCTGTTCCAACTGAACTTCCTGACCCTCCAGCAGAGGCTTCAATTTCATCTGTTATTTCCTGAACTTGTGATACAAGTTTTGCATGTGGGTTATCATTCGGATTTTCATCATAAAGTCCATCAATATCTGAAAGAATAATAAGTTGATCAGCATCAACTAAACCAGCTACTTTGGCAGATAATGTGTCGTTATCTCCGAATTTAAGAAAATCCATCGTAATCGTATCGTTTTCATTAACAATTGGTATAATCCCTCGATCAAGCAGGACATTAATTGTACTTCTTGCGTTATTATAACGGTCCTCATCAGAGAAGTCGCTTCTAGTAATTAGAATTTGACTTCCCACATAACCGTGTGAAAGAAATAAGTCAGAATAAGATTCAATGAGAAGTCCCTGACCAATGGATGCTGCAGCCTGCTTCTCAGCAAGATCTGTCGGACGCTCTAAGCAGCCAAGTTTCCGATAACCAGCAGCAACTGCGCCAGATGATACTAGTAACACTTCATGGCCTTCATCTTTCAAACGGACGACTTCATCCACGATTTTCTCTAGTTTTCGGCGACTAATCTCTCCGTGCATACTTGTTAAAGAACTGCTTCCAATTTTAATGACAATACGTTTCGATTCGGTGTCGGTGATCATAAGTTCCTCCTGCAATTTAGTTTGTTTCAGTTTTAGTGGGTTGCGAGCGGGGGCTTTTCCATTTGTTTCGCCATCTCTTTAGAACGAGTTGCCGCTCCTTTAATGGCAGCCGTAATCGCTTCTCCCCCTCTGTGCTTGTCGAGCGCTTTCAATCCAGCAGCCGTTGTTCCATTTGGAGATGTGACGTTTTCTCTTAATTCAGTTGGGGATTCATCTCTTTCCTGAATCATCTTGGCAGCTCCGAGAATGGTTTGAGCACCAATAGACCTCGCTATTTCACTATCTAATCCAGCTTCTAGGCCCGCCTGTTCAATGTGTTCCATGAGATTATAGAAGTACGCAGGGCCACTGCCTGCAATTCCAGTGAAAATATCCATTTGATCCTCATCAATGACGTAAGCTTCGCCAAAGGATTCCATTAATGTCTTAGTGAAGGTTATTCGATCTTTAGGGGCATAGGCACCAGGTGCGATAGCCGTGGCTGATTCCCCGATCATGCTAGAAGTGTTTGGCATGACTCGAATCACTTGTTGTTTCTCTGGTAAGTGATCCTCCATGTATGAAGTTGAAATTCCTGCTAATACAGAAATGATGGTTTGTTGTGGGTTTAAATGAGGCTTTAATGATTCTAGTACAGAATCAATATCTTTTGGTTTCATCGCTAATATAAATAGGTCAATCTTTTCAAAATCTAACTGTTCACGTTTCTTGGCTTGAATGCCATATTTATACTTCAACTCGTTTAAACGGTTGGTATTACTACGGTTTGATACGATAATTTGATTCGGAGTGACCTGCTTAGACTGAACCATTCCTGAGATCATAGCTTCAGCCATAGATCCTGCTCCTAAAAAAGCAATCGTTTGTGCCACTACTTTAACACGCTCCCTTTTGGCTTTTGTAACAACGATGATTATCGTAACATTCCAAAAAATATATGCAAGGGCTTTCGGATAAGTGGGGCGTAAAGAGGCGAAATAGTTTATGTAAACGGTTCCATTCGTCCTTATTCACTCAATGTGGCGTCTCAAGGCTGCTGATTTCTTCTCAAGAGGTTTTATGAAGATTATGGAAAGGTCTTGTTTTTCAATACCCTAATTGTTTGATTATTCAATAATTTAGAAGATATTCAGATGTCCATCATTTGTACTGCGACATTTGATGGATTCTGTAACCTAGTGGTTCCCTCCACCTTTTCCATAATTATAATATTTTAAGACAAACATAAATTTTTTAGATTAACTGGGCAGAAATAAAGGAAAGAATACATATAACCATTAAAGGAGTTTAAATTTATGTTCTATCAAATAAAACGTTATGCAACGATGTCTAAACGCGAAAGAAAGAATGAACTACAGTCTACCCTCTGGTTTATGCCAATGTGGTATATTATCGCATCAATCTGCCTATCCGCTTTAACCTTTTTCCTGGACTATAAACTAGACTTAGCTGCTTACTTTCCTAAGCTTATAGCATTTAGCGCAAGTACAACTCAGACACTTTTAGGATCATTAGTCGGAGGGGTGTTAACACTTAGTGCCTTTACCATTAACTCTATTCTGGTAGCTCTGACTACGTTCAGCGGACAATTCTCGTCTAAAATGCTATTGAATTACATAAGTGACAGAAACACTCAACATGTAATGGGAATCTTTAACGGAAGCTTCATATACGTCTTATTAAACTTCCTCTATGTCTCAAACGATGATGTAGAGTATCTCTTAGCTATACCTTTCCTTTCGATTGCAACCGTTTTTCTTGCAGCTATTACGTTCGTTTATTTCATTAATCACACTACAACTTGGCTGCAGGTGCATAACATCACCTCACGGATGAAAGAGAATTCTAAGAAGATTATTCAAAGTTCGCTAATGAAAGAAATTGAACCTTTTCGGAAAACAACAGACGAAACATTAGCTCAAAAACCTACTGAAGAAGGAAATGTAATTCTTGCCGAAAGTTCTGGTTACCTGCAATTAGCCGATTTTCAAAAACTTATATACCAAGCGAAAGAAGATGATTTAGTTATATCACTTCAACCTCGTATCGGAGAGTTTGTGCTGTGCAATACCCCTCTGTTCACCTATTGGGGAGATGAAGAAAAGTTTAATAAGAAAACCTATTTAAAGTTAGTCGAATTAGGTAAAAAACAAACGGAAATTCAAGATCTTGAATACGGCGTAAATAAACTTGCTGAAGTTGCTATACGCGCTCTTGGGAATGATGATCCTTTAACGGTCACCAATACCCTTCACCAGATAACAGAATTATTGCAAGAAGTAGGAAGCGTCACAGATTTCTCTCCTTATCTATACGATAAGGATGGGCATTTACGTCTGATGCTTTGCCAGGAAGATTTCAAATTTTACTTACACAAAGGCTTCGCTAATATAAGAGAATATAGTCATCACAACGTCACGATTATTACTGAAATCTTATCCATGCTATCCTTATTAGCTAAAGGAATGGACGAAAGATTCCTTCCGGATATTTGGGAGTTTGCCTACCAAACCGTAAAAGGTCTGAATGGATGTAGCTTATTTGAGAATGATTGCTATTATCTTATTAACAACCTAGAATCTGTATCAAGAAATACTCATAAAGAGAATGAATTTGACCCACTAAAAGAAGAACTTTTAAAAACGATCTATCAATAAAACGAAAACGAGCGCTCTGATAGGAATCAGAGCGCTCATTTTTTCGTTTATTCAATTTTTTTCTTCAGGCTTTTGTTCACTAGCTCCATATTTAATTAGAGAGAATATAAACTCGAGCTTCATATGGCGATAAGTTCAAGAGGTTTTGATCTGTATGTTGAACGGATTTATAATTACTAAGAATCAAAGCTTCTTCATTAACTGCTATAGGAGGAATAAAAGAGACTTCGGCTTCTGTTAGATTTGCAATAACTAACGCGTAGTCATCCCCTAGCGTTCTTGTGTAGGCATAAATTTGAGGGTCTTCCTCATTGACTAAATCATATGTGCCATACGTAAACAAGTCATACTTCTTCTTCAATTGGATCATCTTTTTATAATAATTCAGAATTGAGTCCGGATCTTTCCTTTGGGTATCCACATTAACCAATTCATAGTTTGGATTAATCTTCATCCATGGACTCCCACTCGTGAAACCTGCATTTAATTCAGAGCTCCACTGCATCGGCGTCCGGCTATTATCACGTGAGGTATTCCACAGGATATCCATCACTTCCTGTTCGGTTTTACCTTCTTCGATCATATTGTGATACATATTTTTAGCGGCTACATCATCAAAGTCTTCAATAGAAGGAAACTGGAAATTAGTCATACCAATCTCTTGTCCTTGATAAATGAACGGTGTGCCTTGCATAAAGAAATACATGGTCGCTAAGGAAGTAGCACTTTCTCGCCAATAACGACTATCATTTCCCCAGGTAGAAACACTTCGGGCCTTATCATGGTTTTCAATGAAGAGAGCATTCCATCCATCTCCCTCAAGACCTTTTTGCCAACGGGTTAAGGCATCTTTTAACGCAAGTACATCCAACTTTTCTTCAGCGTCTTGATCCCAAAGGTCTAAATGTTCGAACTGAAAGACCATGTCCATCTTTCCTTCATCCCCAACCCATAAATGAGCTTCATCGGCACTGACACCATTTGCTTCGCCTACCGTCATGACATCATAATTTCTATAAGTGCGATCTTTGAACTCTTGAAGAAATTCATGAATGCCGTCCTGATTCATATGCATATCAAAGGAAGAGACATACTTTTCATGATCTGGGTTCGGAAGATCAGGAAGACCTGTACGCTTCTTAATGTGACTAATCGCATCAATGCGGAACCCATCAATCCCTTTATCAAGCCACCAATTGACCGTATCATATAAGACTTCACGCACTTCTTCATTCTCCCAGTTAAGGTCCGGTTGTTTCTTTGAGAACAAATGCATATAGTATTGACCCGTTGCTTCGTCGAACTCCCATGCAGAACCACCAAAGATACTCTCCCAATTATTAGGCTCGGCACCGTCTTTTGGATCTCTCCATATATACCAGTCACGTTTTGGGTGATCTTTGGAGGACTTCGATTCAATAAACCATGGGTGTTCGTCACTTGTATGATTCAGCACCAGGTCTATAATTAACTTCATATCACGTTTATGGACTTCTTGTAATAGCTGATCAAAGTCTTCCATTGTCCCGAATTCTTCCAATATGTCCTGGTAGTCTGATATATCATAACCGTTATCATCTTTAGGAGATTTATACATTGGACAAATCCAAATGAAATCAATACCTAATTCCTTTAAATAATCGAGACGACTCATCATCCCTTTTAAGTCTCCGATACCATCGCCGTTTGAATCTTGAAAACTCCTTGGATAAACCTGATATCCTACAGCTTCTTTCCACCATACTCGTTCCATTATTTATCCCTCTTTCCCTTACCAATCGTACATGTGATCTCCAAACCAAAGTGATCAGACACGACCGGGCTTTTGCCTCCATCTAGCACAATCTCAGACCTTAGTACTTCAATAGGTTGATTACAGAAGATATGGTCAATCTTAATACCTTCTTTATTGTGGTCCCAGCCGGCAATATTTCCTTCAACTGTGGCATTCCCAAGTTGATCCACGGCCTCTTCATGTGTATCGATCCACCCATATTTCTTTATGTAGTCATATCCCTCGCCACGTTTCATATCTGACGCATTAAAATCCCCCAGTAAAAAGGTTAAGCGGTCACCTTGGACATAACTTAATAGTGAATCTACTTGTGAAACATAGGACTCTTCTTCATCGCCCCACCAACCAAGATGACAAGAAAATAACGTCATTGGCACGCCTTCTATTGTGCATGATACAGAAACAATCTTTCGCGATTTCCAATAGTCAATCGATTCCGATTCAGTAACGTAAAAAGAGTCGGAATAATTGATAGGATGTCTCAGAAGAAGGGCAATCCCTTCTTCATACACATCATACCCATAATGAGAAACATCCCACACGAGCTCATAATCCTTACTCCCTAATTTATGGAGCTCTTGTTGAAGTAAATATCCATAATTGTCGCTCCGTATATCATTGTAAAGATACGGGGCCTCTTTATGCTGACTCACTTCCTGCAGGGCAATCGCATCATACCTACTGTTATGGATTTTTGATGCAAGTTGTTTTATCTTCATGTGAGGGTTCTCTTCTTGCCATGCGTGAACATTAATGGTCAGTAATTTCATAGATTAAGCTCCTAATTTTGTTTGAATCTCAGATTTTAATACGTCCGCTTTAGGACCGTAAATGGCCTGTACACCTCTATCTTTTACAACGAGGCCCATTGCTCCGTTTCGTTTCCATTGATCCTCTTCTGCCACTTTCTCTAAATCATTAACAGTTACACGTAAACGAGTCATACACGCATCTACTTCATAAATATTTTCTTTTCCACCGAGTAAAGCAATGACTTGACCTGATTGAGAAAGATCTTCTCCTTCTTCCCCTTCAGCTGAGCTAGCGCTGCTTTCTTCTGGGTTGTCATCAATATAATTTCCTTTACGTCCAGGAGTTGGTAATTTCATCTTTTTAATCATAACATTTGCAATCGTGAAATTCAGTCCGAAGAAGACAAGACACGTCACAGCAAAGTTAATAAGGTCTCTCCCAATTCCTGCATTAATCATTAGTGGTGTACGGGTAATCAATTCCACCATACCAAATGCGTGAACACGCAAGTCCACAAGATCCACTACAGCAAAAGCCAATCCTGTCATAATCGCGTACACAACATATAATAGAGGTGCAGCGAACATGAACATAAATTCAATCGGTTCCGTTACGCCTGTTAAAAAGACGGCGAGACCTGCTGAGAGGAAGACGGATTTATACTTACTTTTCTTATCCTGATCGACGTTTTTGTACATCGCAAGAGCAATTCCGATAAGTGCTGCAGTTGATGTAACAACCTGCCCTGCTTTAAACCTCGCAGGAGTCACATTCTCCTTCAATTCGTTATAAGCTTCCATATTTCCTTGAGACATGTAGTTGTATAAATCAGTTGCCCAAGCTAACCATAACGGGTCCTGACCTGCTACAGCCTGTCCAATATTTTTACCCGTTTGAATAATGTAAGTTCCACCTAATTCGGTGTAATTTATAGGAACCGTCAACATGTGATGCAAACCAAACGGTAGCATAAGACGCTCCATGGCTCCATAAACAAATGGAGCTAATATTGGTGCTGAATCTCTCGATGTTGCGATCCATTCACCAAAGTTATTAAGAACCGTTTGAATGGGAGGCCACACGAGCGCCATTGCTAATGAAACAAAAACTGACCCTAACATAACCACAAACGGTACAAACCGTTTCCCATTAAAGAATCCTAACGCATCAGGCAATTTATCAAATGCATAATACTTATTAAAAAGACTAGCCCCTAAGAAACCTGAAATGATCCCTACAAATACTCCCATATTGAGTGCAGGAGCACCTAATACATTAATAAAATAATCCCCAACAGGCATTTCTGTACCTAAAAATGATGTTACAGTTTGCTCCCCATCAATTAACATAGCGGAGTTAACACCAAATATAGCTCCTGTAATTCTGTTTATAAAGATAAAAGCAAGAAGGGCTGCGAACGCTCCACCTGCCCGTTCCTTAGCCCAGGACCCACCTATTGCAACTGCAAATAAGATATGCAGGTTGCCAATAATGGACCAACCGATATCTTCCATAATTCGCGCAAACGCTTGCATAAAAGCAAGGTCATCTACCACCATATCAAGTGCTTTCCCTAATGAGATCATAATACCAGCTGCTGGCATTACAGCCACTACAACCATTAATGCTTTCCCAAACTTTTGCCAGAAATCAAATGAAAAGATCGGCAATTGCTTTATTTTTGACATATTCCCACTCCCCTTAGTTCTACTATCTGGAATCGTTTTCACAATTATGTAAAAAATGAAAACGTTTTGTGCAAACGTTTTCGCAACTTATGAATCAAATAGTATCGTAAATTCTTCCATTTAGCAATAGTTATCTACTCTTTTCACAAAAAAATTTTATCATACTTTCTAATGTAATAAATTAATGAATCTAAATCATGAGCTTGCACACCTGCTACAACATCTTCAAACAAAAGGATCATTACTTTCTTAAGTAGCCTAAAAGAGGTAAGAAGTGATAGCCAAAGATCTTGTTCCAAAATTCCATGATCAAGGTCCCCTCCCATATGCCCCCTAATGACAGTAAGACTTTCATTCCATTGTTTGTATTCCTCTACCGTTAAATAGTTATTACTCATCAGAAGTCGAAGGAAAGTAGGAGCATGCTCCCAAACTCTACTTAACAAAGTTGTAAATAATGGTAAACGATTGTATAATTCATCCATACTTCCAAATAAATGAGTGTAAATCTTCCACCATTCTTTTAGTAGCCCTGGATGAAATCCATCTTCCCTGTAATCAACAATGGAGCGAAATATAGCTTCGATGGTCTTAGCATCTAGACCCGTAATCTCTTCCCATAAAGCGTCGAACCCTTCCGTTTCGTAAAGGAGGCTATATGTGGCAAGACCTTCTCTGATGGTTCTGAAAAAAGTTGGAGGGATATCTTCTAAAACTTCCCTTAAACGCTGCCCCTTCCTCACCCTCAATAGACACTCATGTCCAACATCCATAAACCCAGGTACTATATGAAAAGCGTACAAAAGATCGCTGTTTACGTTTAGTTTATAAATGAATTCTTTTTCGGTTGGATATATCCGATGGGCTAGTTTCTCAAGGCCCTCTATAGGAATTTGGTAAATGAGCGAAAAAGGGTCTAAAACTTGATTCGTATGAAGTTCGATTTCATGTTGAAAGGTAGTATCAATATAGGCTAATTGATACACACTTGGCTTCGCGTCATTATAAGTAAAAACGATCTCAAATGGCGCTTCAATGAGTTGAAGAGTCTGAACAAGATTTCCTCCTAAAGAGAATCCCATCCCGATTTTTCTTAGAGGTGGGATTGTTTGGTTTAGGATATGATTGGTCACCTCTTCATTAAAGGCTCTTGCTGCCTCATATTGGGTCTTTCCTAGCCCTGTAAAGATCCCAAGTAAGTTATACACCCAATCTTTTGGCCTCCAATCTGACACTTCCCTATGTTCACTGCCTCTAAAGATCGTATACAACTCATTTATACTAGCAGACGGACTGTAGAAATGAATGGCTGTTCCATCAAAACCAGTATCCCGTTCCTTTATGAATGACTCAGAAGAATAGATCGTTACTTCGATATCACGCTGTGATAAAAGGTCCTGATTTAGCAACCAATCTTTAATAGCTCCACTATTTAATAAATGAAATTCTTGATTTAACACTTCAGCTCGTATAAGGTCACTATTTAAAATCAATTCTCCCGCCCCCCTTATGTTCTACATTAAGTGTAGCAAATCTCAGATACATTCACGTCCCCTATTAGATGCATATTCCCTTCTCAGGTCTTTCCTACCTTTAAGAGAAATAGTCGTAAAGATCCATTCACTTATCATAAAAAATAGCAAAGAGGATATAAAAAAAGGTGAAATCAGATCTGATTTCACCTTTTTCTTCTATAATAATTAAGCTGATTTTTGTTCGTTTGTTTGAGTGTCTTCAACTTGATTGCCCATCAATTTATCAACAATAATTGATATAGCCCCATCACCTGTTACATTTGTAGCAGTACCGAAGCTGTCTTGAGTCAAGTAAAGTGCAATCATAAGAGAAAGCATAGCATCATTGAACCCAAGCATAGACTGAAGAAGACCAATCGCTGACATGACTGCCCCGCCTGGAACACCTGGAGCGGCGATCATAGTAAGTCCAAGTGCCAGAATGAATGGGAAGATCTCTGCGAAGGTCACTTCCATCCCGTTCAGAAACATGACAGCCATAGCAGCACTTACAATGGTAATCGTACTACCAGAGAGATGGATATTCGCACATAGCGGAACAACAAATTCTGCAATCTTGTCTTTTACATTGTTTTTCTTCGTTTGACGAAGTGTTACTGGAATGGTTGATGCAGATGATTGTGTTCCAAGAGCTGTGAAGTAAGCAGGCACCATATTTTTAATTGAAGTAACAACATTTTTCTTCGAAATCGCCGATGCTGCTGTATATTGTAATGTAAGCATGACAAGGTGTAAGACAATAATAATAGCAAATACTTTAATAAATGTAGACATAATTGTTGCTACTTGCCCACCATAGGTCATATTCGCAAAGATCCCGAAGATGTGAACCGGCAATAATGGAATGATCACATATTGAATGACCTTTTCAATAATACTTCTCAGATCTTCAAACCCTTTTTGAAGCGTATCTCCCTTAATAGAAGCAAGTCCTATACCAATTACGAACGCAAGTATTAAAGCCGTCATTACACTCATAACAGGTGGCATATCAACAGTGAAAAATCCTTCTACTAAAAATTCTTCCGGGTTTTCAAAGTTCCCGTCCAGGCTTCCAACTGTTAAAATGTTAGGAAAAACGTTACTGCCTACAACAAAGGCTAATAAACCAGCAATAATCGTAGAACCATACGCAACGCCTGCTGTCAAACCAACAAGCTTCCCGGCTCCCTTCCCTAACTCACCAATTCCAGGTGCGATAAAGGATAAGATAATAAGCGGGATAATAAAGTTTAGAAAGTTCCCAAACAAACCATTAAACGTAGCGAACAATTCTATTCCCGTTTGAGGAAGTACTAATCCACTAATAATTCCTAGTGCAATGCCAATTAAAAGTCGTGGTAATAATCCTATTTTCATGTTTTGTCCTCCTCAGGTGAACAACCGTTTTCTCTTGATGGATACAAGTATAGACCTTGAACCCTTATTTGTTAAGGAAAAAACATAAATTCGGAATTTTCAGTTTATAGACCGCTTTCATATATACCGTAGCGTTCTTCTAATCCCCACATATATACAGCATGATTTCTTATCGAGGCGTAAATACTAAACCTCATAACGCTTGTTAGGAGGGATCGTATGCTTTCATCAGAAGATCAACATACATTTCAGAAAAGATTGATGAAACAACGAGAAGAGTTAGAAACGCATTTAGAACACAATGATCATTACGATCTAGAATCAGAGTCGGATCATGAATCCGTCTCCGAACTCTCCAACTATGATAACCACCCTGGAGATACAGCTACGTTTCTTTATGAACGAGAGAAGGATATTGCTTTAAATGAGCATGCAGAACAAGAGCTTAAAGATATTGACCATGCTCTAGAGAGAATAGAGGAAGGGCGTTATGGGCAATGCGAGGCCTGTGGAAAGGATATACCACAAGCACGTTTGGATGCTTTACCTACCACAACATTTTGCATTGAACACAGCCCTAGTCAACAAGAACATGAAGAAAGACCCGTGGAAGAAGAAATTCTTCAACCTGGCTTTAGAAGGCATTCTGATGAAGCTGCCGTGACTAACTTTTATGACTCTGAAGATTCATGGCAAGATGTGGCCCGTTATGGAACTTCAGATACCCCGTCCGATTTTTCCGGACAGGACATTTCTGATTATGATGATACGTTCATTAATTCAGATGAACCTATCAGTTATGTAGAGGATTACGAAAACTTCACAGGAAATGATCTATATGGCAAAAATATCAAAGTCTATCCAAATGAAGCACATGAAGAGTATGAAGAAGACTTAGATGAAGACGGAATGATGTCCATTCTAGGGGACATTCCTTATCATGAAGGAGATACCTATACAGAGGAATAAAAAAAGCCTTGCCATTGGGCGAGGCTTTTACTCTTTATTCTTAACCTGATCTTCTGTATCGTGGTCTCTATCCTCTAGAGGATCAATATCAATGGCAGGTGTATTGTTGTTCATATAATATTGGGAAAGATTCTCCCCTTCCATCCCTCTATCTTCGTGATCTTCACCATTGAATGCTTGACTTAACTTACTATTCGCTGTAAAAGCTTCTGACATTTGATGATCTTCACTATTTCGCTTTTTATCACTCATATGATCTAACCTCCTGTTGTATAATGCTTCTATTAAACGTTTCCCTGATTAGGGAGATCTTAACCACAAATATTGTTCGGAACAAAATCTCCCCTATTCATTATATAAATTGAAATATTCAATCGCCAACTCGCTTCTAATAGTAAAGGAGGGATTCTCTATGGAATTCGAACTGCATACCTATGAAGGTGCTTTTCCCAACCAAGTTACAGTGGACCCAGATAACGGAGTATATACGATAAGGACAGCAGACACTAGTGGGCAAGTATTTAATTCTCAGCAAGAGTTAGTGTCATGGGTGGAGCAAAATTGGAATAAAGAGGTTTTTGTCCATCCTGAACAATACGAACAAATGATGAAAAAGATTCGTTCTGAAATCAATGAATGATCTATAAGGAAACGTAAAAACTATAAAGACAGGAAGGGAGGGTACACTGATGACGAAACGAAAAGTAGCTAGAGATGCAGCTTTAAAAAACAATTCCACACCTACAGAAAGTATGACAAATGTGGAATTAACAGATGAAACGAAGAGTCAGGAAGATATGCAACGAGGTGCAAATCGAAATTCAAAACACGGCTTACAAGGCGGACATAAAAAATAAGAGGAAGATCTTCCTCTTATTTTTTTCATGATTGAAGGTTTTCAATTTGTTGATTGATCCTTGAAAGTTGTTCCTCTTTCTCTTCTTCACTTAAACCTTCATCGGACTCTACCTGGTCCTTTTTAGCTTTTAAAACCCTAATAGCAAAGTCCGCTTCATTTACTTCTTTCGCTAATGATACAGCTTGATCATACTCATTCAATTGGAAATGGCTATTGGCAGCGAGCCAAGTTGAGCGCGTCCCATTAACTTTTTTATGAAGCTCTAACACCTTTTCATAATCGTCATTGATCCATGCCTTTTCCATCATAACTCTAGGGGATTTGGACTCTATTTGAAGAATAACCTGATTGGCCTCTTGTGTTTGAAGCGAAACTAAATTCTCTACGACAGCTTCTTTTAAAGAATCTTTTAATGTATTTGCTTCCCTCAATGACTTAATGGTTCCGTCTAGAAGAGCCTCTGTTTCCCCGTTCACATTCTGCAAGCCTTCTAATAATCGGATAGCCTTTTCATGGTCATTCTGCAAGGAAGCTTGATAAGCAGCGGCACGTGCTTGTTGTGAAGCAAGCTGTCCCTTCAGCTCTTCCACCTCTTCTCTATATTCTAGTGATTTGCTATCGTCTTGATCTGCAGAAGTGCCTCCGCTGAATCCGATCCCTAATCCTAGCACAAGCATAGAGCCAGCAAGAATAAACGGATTTATCTTTGAAGATCGTTTAGGATCATCTTTAGAGTTAGGTGGTGGGCTAATAAGCTCTTCTAATTCATCGAGGCGTTTTGCTTGAGCCATTCTTTGGGCGAGTCTAGATTCATCCCAAGTAAGATGTGAGCTCCCTTTTCTTAAAATATGATGAAACGAATAAGAGGAAAACATGGATAAAAGGCAGGCTTGAAAAGCTTTAAATAGCTCTCCTTCCTCGTCGTTTGAAGGGGGAAGAACTTCTCTTAATCCTCTGTGACCAATCTTTAGACCATGTTCAGGATGGACAAAAAGATTATCTGGGTCCATGTAAGGGATGTAAGGCGATCCCTCTAACCTTCGTAATTGAAAAAGGTGGGCTAATGATGCCTTTTTCTCTTCTGTTGATGACGAGTGCTTAGAGCTCAGTGGGACAAAAGCTGGATCGGTCTCATACGCTATCTTTAGCCTGTCCTCTTCCATATAGATCTCACCCACTCGCAGAAATAGTGGAAGGCCTCGTTTAAGTTCTTCTAACTGTTCTGTTTCTACAATATGTGTATCTTCTTTCAACACGATTGCGGTTAAGAATCGATTCTTTTCGTCTTGTTGAAGCTGAATAGGCTCTTCCACAGGCCCTCCCCTCCTTTCTTTTGAATACGGTGAAGGTCAGCCTCAATCTCACATAGAGAAACCGACCGTGCTTCTATTGGACTTGTTAATCTCTTGCTCCATGCATGAATTTCTGGATTCTTTAGCCTTTTGTCATTCAAATAACAAAGAAGCGCACCAAATCCATATAAGTCGGTTCTAACGTCTCCTTGAGATCTTACATATTGCTCCGGGGCCGCGAAACCTTCCGTCCCAATAGGGAAAGCGTCCTCTTCCTCAAATACACTAATCCCAAAATCAATAAGCGATACCTCTTTTGGTGAGTAAACAATAATATTTGAAGGAGAAAGATCTCTATGCACAATAGGGCGATCGCGACAATGGAGATCATGAAGAATCTTACATAAAGTCCTGCAAATCTGAAGTAGTTCATCACTGGAAGCATCTTTCATAAATGATGAAAGGGTGCTTCCCTCTTTGTATTCCTGAAGGGTTTCAACCCACCCTGTACTCTTATCAATATCAATATGGTAAAAAGAAGGAATAGCTGGAGTATCCATGGTGATAAGTTTCTCAGCTTCGTTTATAAGCTGCTTAGAGAGAGGGTGATTTTTTTTCATTATTTTCAGGATGAAGCGCCCTGGCCGATTAGGGGTGTGGACTAATGAGACAGAGGCTGAGCTTTCATTCTTAAATTCCTTGATTCGTTTATAAGAACCCACTTGATTGTCATACATGCGCAGGTTCCGGATGATGGAAGGTCAACGTGCTATTTCCAATGATCACTTTGTCGTTATCTTTTAATTCATATACCTTATAAGGAATTAATGGATTCTCATTCACATAGGTTCCATTCTTAGATCCTAAGTCTTTCACCCCGTAGTGATCTCCTACCTTTGTAAATTCAGCGTGGACACGCGAAACACCCTCAACATCTTCTACGTGATGAACCATTTCATGATGTCTCCCGATCACGAAATGATCACGATTGATATTGACTGATTCTGTTTCATTGTTACGACGGACGGTTAAGAATGGAACGATGTCGCCTTTAATAGATTGGTAAGCGTATGATCCCCCATTCTCTTCTCCTAATGGATTTGTCTGAAATTCTTCTTCCACTCTTTCATCCGAAACAGACTTTGTTTCTCTGATAGAAGGAACCGAGAGCTCCTCTTCATTCTGAAGTTCTGAAGGCTTCTTAGGATTCTTTGTTTTTTTAGATCTTTGAAAAATTCCTTTTCGCCATGCGAGATAACTACCATCAAGTATTGGAATGAGAATCGTAGAAATTGTGCTTATATAAAACCAAAGGGAAGTACCAGTAGATTGATAAACCTTCCAAAATAACGCAATAGCTAAAGCAGAACCAGCAAACAAGTACACCTTCTCACGGTCAGAAACGTTGGATGCTTCTTTCTTCCCCTTCTCCTTTTTATCTCGATCGGTATGAACCTCATTCATATCTTCAGGTTTCATTGGTTCTCCATCTTTCATGGAAGCATCTTGTAATGGATGATTAGATTCTTGAGCTCTCGCTTCATCAAATGCATGATAGACAGACATAGACATCAGGAGTTCTTTTAAACCCTGTAAGTTATAGGAGGGACTTGCCACATACTGGCTTACTTCTTCTTGTTTTTCACCCTGAAGATGCTCATATTCTTCAAGCAGTTCATTTAATAAGGAACGAAGATCATCCGAAATATCTCCTTCCCTATCTAACTCTTTCATAGGAAGATAAGTCAGATAAACGTCTCCTACATCCCTTCCGATAAAGATGAAGTCTCGTTCAAGAACAAACTGGTTGTGATTAAGCATATATAAAGAACTCGCTTCGATCGCTTCAATAATATGAATAAAAAGATGGGCGAAATCATTCCATGATAACCGTTTCTCACGTAGATAGGGGGTGAGCATCCGTTTTGAGGAAAGGTCATAGTGAAGACGTAACTGCAGATCCATTTCATCTACCTTGACCGGCAATAAACGAGGGACAGTGTTGGACTGCATCATTTTCATCTGCAGGGCATTCAGGTCCTCCTCCTTCAAATGACGACCCTCTTTCCCCAAGCACACTAACTGGAGACCATTTTGTTGTCTAAAATCAAACGAGTATCCAAAAATCGTAGAATTCAACCTATTCCCTCCGTTCTCTCTTTTAATTAGCTTTATAAAAAATAATAATAGGTAGTTAAAACAGCTGGTAATACTGCATACATAAAGGGAAACCTTGTTCTTTTGTTTTGCTTAAAGGCATCTAACTGAGAAGGATTTCTTTGTAGTACTCGCATCGTTCTTTCATATAAACGTATAAAAACCCTTTGCATTGGGGTCCTGACCACGAGCAAGATCACAATTCCAATGACACCTGCGTAAACGACAGAATACATCATCAAATAAAGCGTAAATTCAATTCCCATAATCGCCCCAATCGCAGCAAATAGCTTTACATCACCTGCCCCGATCGCTTTAAACATATAAAGTAGCAAAAAGATGCCCCCAGATACCAACAGCCCAAGACCTGAGAAAAGAAATCCGTTAATCCCTCCTGTCAGAAGGTGATACATTAAACCAGTCACCATTCCTATAGCCGTTAGCCAGTTGGGTAGTTTGTGATAGTTCACATCCCATATAAACGCTACAATAATAAATGCTATAAACAGTGCATCATACATCCCCACTAATCATCTCACCCCAGCTTGTATGCTCTTTCCTTATTTGAATAGATGGGTAGGAAACGAGTTCACCTACAATTACTTTTCTTTTTCAACGTTTGTAAATTCCCATCCTACTCTTCTATTCTTCATATCTGATGTAATGTAATCCGATTGTAAGGTATAGGAATCACCTTTAATAACATAATAAATTCTGCCAGTTTCTGTCTCACCAGACTCGATGTTACCGGCCAATAATTGCTCATTTCCAACCTGAATAGTTGAGCTTTTCTTACTAACTTTCGTTAACAGATCAAATGTTGAAAATGCATCTTCTACAGTAATAGTTGAATCTCCAGTATTTTCAATCGTAAAAGTAGGAATAACAAAGCGACCCGTTTCAGCTTTTTCACCATTTACTTGATCGGTGATCTCTACCTCATCTAGGGTCATTTTATAATTTCCAATCGGCGTCTTAAAATGATGGGTTTCCCCCACCGAATAGTAAACGTCTTCACTTGAGGAGACTTTTTCTGAGTTATCTTGTTGTTGGTTCGCTTGACTGCTATTGTCGTTCTCTTTTTTTGACGTATCACTACAACCAGAAGCTAGAATAGCTAGAACCATACTAAAAATTAAGGTTTTGACAACGGTTCGCATGAACTCCCACCTTTCTTTATTTTCCTTCTTTATTCGAAAACTTCCAATCTATGTATTAGTTCCTTAAGGTATTAGCCTCCAGTCCAGAGCCTTTCTGTTGCTCTCTTCTTTAGAATAATCGTCCGATCGACAAATGGCAGAACAATATCCAACTTGTATTCTGCTGTAATACTTACCATACCTTTTATATCAGCAGGAAGTTCTACAGTAGCTTTTATATCATCTGGATTAAAAAATGAACCTGGCACATTCTCTCTAAAACTCTCTTGAACCGAAGATTCAATAGCTCCTTGTGAAAGCTGTTCAATAACATTCAAGCCCGTTTCCCCAACACCAAAATCACTTAAAGACTTTCCTGACCATTTTTCAACATTCTCAAGAGAAATTAAGTCCATAGTAGCTCCTTTAATACGGTCATCTATGATAGAAGCTGGTGTTTCAGTAACATACGTCGCCGGGTAAGCATGAGTTGCTATCGTTTGGGTAGTGGAGGATACTGATTCTTCGAGTCCAATTTCTGCAATAGAAATACGTATAAGGGTGGCTAAAAAAACGACAAACAAGAGAAAAAAGGGTAAGATCATTGCAGCTTCTAACGTAATACTTCCTTTCACATTTCGAAACATTAGACCTCCCCCCTCCTTTGCTTAGATAAGTACATTAATAAGAACTATTCCGCATCCTTTTCTACTTCCTCATTGGAAAATTTCCAACCTAGCGTTTTAGTACCTTCCATATCCGCTGTCACATATCTGGATTTTATTTCATAGGTTTTTCCAGCTTTCATATCATAATAAACTTTCCCGTTCAAAGTTTCGCCAGGTTGAATTTCCTTAGTCCACCAATCCTTTTGATCTCCAATAACTCTTGTCTGGCTGATCATTATTAAAGGTGTTTTTATATCAAAAGTAGAGAATATAGATTCTACTTTTACTGCCTTATCCCCGGTGTTCTCAATACTAAATTCAGGAATAATAAACTCACCATTCATAGATTCTTCACTATCCACTACTTTTTTTTCGACGACATTTTTAAGATTCATTTTGTAGCTACCAAGTGTGGTTTCAAAATTATGGGTTTCTCCAATCTCGATTAATTGATTGCTTTCTTCATTATCAGGTTGTGTGGTTGTTTGATCAGAAGAATCTTTTGCGTCACTTGTAGTTTCATTTTCAGATTGATTATTACATGCAGAAAGAACTGCTATTAATACCAGTAGTACGATTATTTTTATAGTCTTTTTCATCATTTAACCCTCCATTAGTCATTTAATACGAGTAAACAATTTTTGTTTCAATATAATACCTACCGTTTGAAACATCTCCGTTTACAATATTAGCTCTACCCAATAATTTGGTAATCCCAGGCAAGAACCATAAATCAACAGAAGATTCAACATTAGCCTTTATATAGGTAGGTAATTTAGACATATCTGAATTTGTAGACTTATCTACTGATGCCTGTATTCTTGCAATTTTCTTACCTTCTGGATGTAAGAAAAGAAACATCCTCAAATAAAATTTGTAATCAGTAAGCATAGAATAATCAGGTTTATAACCGTTTAGATCCACAAAAGAAACTTCTCCTCCAGAGGTTAAAACTTCCATATTGTCCAGAGTTTTTTCCAACGCCACGCTTAATGCATACCAAAATTTCGCCCATGGATGAGGGATTAATTTTACTGTTTCATTATTTGAAAATTCCCCCGCCAAGTTCAAAGCGAGACGCGTTAAAAATAGTTCCGTCAAAGCATAACCATAATTAATCCCAGGTTGGTGGGATCCATAAATGATGTATTCTACTTCTCTATTGGAATAAAGGTATGCTTCTGGTAAACATTTGTACATTGGTGTTTGGTTACCACAACTAGATAATTCACTTGGATTTTGAACACTTTTAAATCTAGTCATAATGTATTCATTTATATATGCCTCATCCCTCACACCTGTAAGGATTTCACTCAAGTTACCAAATAGATCATCCATTTGATTTACCGCAGCCTTTGAAGTCCCCTCAGCGCTAGTCATTTCATCAACGCTAATTGCATTAGACCCTGTGTAATTCCCTAATAAAGTTTGTAATTCATCATATTCTCCTTTATCCTTATACGTTGCTTTCCCTTGTTCAAAGATATCTTTTGCTAGCTTAAATTTATCCTTAGCTTTCTCTTTTTTACCAGCAGCAATATCATTTTCTGTAAAATACTCTTTTGGAATATAGGTAGTAAAGTCTTGATTAATAGTATTAACTGTCTTTCTCCATTTTCCATAAGGATCTCTAATACTTTTTATAAGAGAAGCAAGGTTTGGTGGTTTGCTCTCTGATTGAAATGCTTCCTTCATAACATCTTCAAGATGGCGGATGCGGTCTAGTGCTGAAGAGGAAGTCTTATCTCCTATATACTGGTGTGCATCTTTGATCTTGCCTTCTAAGGTCGTTAAAGGAGCCTTCTTTATCACATATTGATCCACACTGTTACTTGCCTCTTGCATACCTTGTGTATCCGCACTAGCACATTTCGATCTCATCCGTTCGTACTTGGCGTCATTCTTCTCTTTAAATCCATCAATCTCTTTTTCTATTTTTTCATTCAACTTTATAACTTCTTCTAAATCGTCCTGTGCCTTCTTTAACGATTTAGTCGCTATATTCAGTTGTTTCTCAATTGTATTGACAGTACTTTTTGAGTTTGACTCAAAATCTGGTCGATCTTCCCCTTCAGTATCATCCTCATAGTCATCAAAATTCACAAGGATATCTTGAAGGTCTGATGCAGAAGGATAACTCCTTTTATTTCCGTTTACTTTGTCTTTGATGCGGAAAAGTGCTTCGTTCGCCTTACGTAGTTCTTCTTTTAAGTCATTAATTGCTGTACTTCTCTTTGTGAATTCCGGATCAACTTCACTAGCGATATTCACAAATTCTGATGTTTTCTCCATCGCACATGCTACGGGGTTAAGCTGTTCTGTTATAAGTTTTCCGTATTCCACAGGGGCCGTGTATTTCATATCTTCCAAGATCTGATGCTTAAATACATCGACGTTTCTAAGCGTTCTATCGGGGTCACTTTCCAATGTATATTCTTCTAATTGATTATCTATAAAGTGAAAATAGTCCCCTTCAGCGTTTAAATTACTTTTAAATACTTCTTCAAAAATATCTTCTTCTGAAACACTCTCTTCATGAAAGGCGTACATCCCCATCTTCTGTAATTCAGTATCATAAGCTGAAAATGTAGAGCGCAATGATTTTTTTGCAGCTACCTCTGTTTGGTGCTCCGCAACCATTATTCGAGCAAAGTCGATAAAAACTGCATTGAAAATAAATAACAGCAGGACTACTATGATTAAGTAGATGGAGACAGCTCCGCTTTCATCTCTTATGAACTTTCGTTTTAAATGAAGCAATGTTCTTCTCACTGTCTTCTCACCTCTTTATTACCGACTAGATTGATTTCTAAAGTTACTGAATAACGATCTAAAGTTTGGAGTATTTTTAATTTGGTTAACTGCATAAACTGCAAAATCCACATTCCTCATAAATTCCACCGGCTCATTCACTCGCCGCTTGGCGGTTACATCAAGCTGATCAATACCAAATAAATCCTTCGTGAAAGAGGGAATATTAAGAGGACTAATCAGCCTCACTTTGACAAAGTTACCAGTTAAGCCATTTTCGTAAGTGATTGAAGGACGATCTCCAAAGGGCACGGTTCCGATACGAGCTGGGTCAATTTTTTTAGCCTTTACCCCACCATCCCCTATTTCAAGAGAAATTCCAAATTGTTCTAAGAAGTCATTTCCCGTAAAGCGCCAATATAGCCCATCATCCCCTGGATCATAAGTCGTGTAATCACTCGCTTTAAATTCACCCGTCACCCAATCCTTCTTACTGTTATCCCACGTATAAGCAATTCGCTCAGCTATTGTAGTAGCGCTGTAATGCATCATTGCCTTCTGGTAGATCACTAGACTGAAAAAAATTAGGCAAAGGGTTAGGATAAGAAGCGTCGGGAAGATAATAGATGCTTCTATCGTGAAACTTCCCGACCTGTCTTTCTTAAAGGTTTGGATCTGTTTCATAACTTTCTTCATACCATCCCTCCAAGATAAGCAGGTTATTATTCTTGTTGGAAATCACTGATGTTCTCATCACCGAAGTTGATTAGGTCATTGACCCATCCCATAATGCTATCCCTGAATAAGAGAGCGATCACGACAATAACAGCGATAATCAACATAATCTCAAGCGTCTGTAGCCCTTCTTCATCATCTTTAAATTGCGTTACCCATTTCATTAAAGTTTCCATGTATATACCTCCTAAATGTTTTCAAATAATTTAACTGTCTACAAGATTGTAATCGCCGGATAGCCGACTATAATCATGACAGCGATAAATATAAGAATTAGGGGAAAGACTAATTTAGAAGAAGCTTCCTCCCCTTTTGTTTTTGAGATGTTTTTCCTTTTCTCCCACAGGTCTTGAGAGAGTTCACGCAGCGCTAGAATTAAATCTTGTCCACCTTTTCGGTAGTTTAATAGAATCGTTGTCGTGAATATAGAAACCTCCTGGATCCCGACCTTCTTACTCAAATCATTCATCACCTGATGAAATGGTTCATTACTCGTTAACTTGTTTACGGTGTCTCTTAATTCTTTATAGAGAGGTGAGTTTTTATCTTTGGTGCTTGAGACACAATGAACGAGCGCTCGCTGAACCGTTTCACCGGCATTTACGAGGAGGATAATTTTGTTCACCACTTCCGGGAGTTCGGTTAAAATTTGATCCTTCCGTTCTTTCTCTTCGTTACTAAGCTTTTGAACAAGGACAAAAGGGATCATAATCGTAAAGACCATCCCTGCAATGAAAAGTGTCAAATCTCCATTAGCAAGGAGTGCGACAAGGGTGCTCCCTAATAAGCAAACCAAAACGGTAGATATAAGCTGGGCCAGATACATTTTCGTATACATCAGCGCTTGTCTATGACCGTGTATACTGATCATCCGCTTCTGGATAAAAGAGATTTGCCCATACATCCTCTCCATAATTTGAAAGTAATCGATCAAATATAAAGAAACAGGAGCCATAAAATTTAGCTGAAAGTCTGTTCCAAATTGCTCTACAAACCGGTTGTACCGCTTGCCAGCTTTCAAGGAAAGAACAAAATACATCATTATAATGACGAGCGTCGCTATACCAAATCCAATCATAGACTCACACCTTAATATTCATTATCTTTTGGCTGAGCCAATAAGAGAGAACTAATAATCCTAAGCATACAGTCATGACGATCGGCCCCATATTCTCCCACTCATATAAGGGTTTCATATAGTCACCAGCGCTATATTTCAATAACAGAATCATTCCAATTGGAGCGATACTCAATACCCTCGACTCAAACCGCTTCTGCGCTACCATTACGGATACTTCTTGTTGAATGTCAATCTTCTCTGAAATAATATCTGAGGTTCGCCGAATCACCTCAACCAGGTTTCCACCCGTTCGTTTACAAGTAATAAAGATATCTGAGAAATTCTGAATATCTTCGATGTCTGACCTTCTACTAAAATCCTGAATTGCTCGCTCAATGGTTTCTCCATTCTCGACACGCCTGTTAATCACTTCAAATTCATGGATGATATAGGTGTTAGGATCTGGGTATAACAATTTCAAATCATTTACAACTTCAATAAAACTATTCTCAATCGATCGACCCGCTGCTAAAGAGGACGATAAGCTTGCAATTGCCTCTTTAAACTGAAGACTCAGTTTGTCTTTACGTTTTCTGAGGAGCTTTTTTTTCTGCGCGAAAGGATAAACCAGACCAAAAGCCCCCAAAAAAATAGTCATGATATAGCTGTCGTAGAACAATTTTCCCAATATTCCGAATACTATTGACGCAAGTACACCGAAAAAGATGAATTCTTTAAGACTTAGTTTGTACTTGGAATAGTCAATCAAGTGACTAGATTCAACATCATCTTCTTGTTTAAACTTCTCCAGACTATAAAATAGCGTCTTAAATTTCTTCTCTTTCAGAGCTTCTTCTTCCTGATTCCGCCGTTTTTCTTCCTGGGCATTTTGTCTTTCTTTTCGTTTACGACTCGTAACCTTCCAAATATAGATGCCAACAAGGGCAATTAGTAGAATGACGAGAATACTATCAACCTTCATGACTTCACCTCCTGTGACTCATTACAAGGAAACCCCGGCTAATTTCAACTTAGATTCACTGTGAAGCACATTACCCGTTGGCTGTAAAGAACCTATAACCTCACCATCTGGTCCTTCTGATTCCTCGATAAATTCATATAAAGGGTTTAATACAATTTCTCCGTCTTGAACCCCTATCATTTCACTAATCGCGACAACTTTCCTGGAATGATCCCTCAGACGGGCGAGGTGAATCATAATATCAATCGCTGAACTGATTTGTTTCCGAATCACTTCAACAGGGAGATGAGCTCCGCTTAATACCATCGTCTCGAGCCTGCTTAACATATCTTTCGTTGAGTTGGCATGCCCGGTAGAGATCGAGCCATCATGGCCTGTGTTCATGGCCTGTAGCATATCAAGTGCTTCAGCACCACGAACCTCCCCCACTACAATTCGGTCCGGCCTCATTCGGAGCGATGTTTTAATTAAATCTCTGATTGATATTTCACCACGCCCCTCCGTATTCGCATTTCGAGTTTCTAGACTTACTAAGTTCGGGACGCTTTGAACTTGCAGCTCTGCAGAATCCTCGATTGTAATAATACGTTCTTCTTTTGGAACAAAGTTTGATAACACATTTAAGAAAGTTGTTTTACCAGACCCTGTACCTCCACCAATGAAAATATTGTATTTAGAGGCGACAAGCTTATGGAGAAATTCTGATGCCTCAACGGAAATAGAGTCATACTCAATCAAATCATCAATCGTCAGCGGCTTAGCAGGGAATTTACGTATAGTCATCACAGGTCCTGCCAATGCAATTGGCGGTAAAACGACATTAACACGGGACCCATCTTGTAGCCTGGCATCGACAATCGGAGAAGATTCATTAACCACACGGTCCACCTTCGATACGATCGCTTGAATGATATCTTCAAGTTTTTGCTCGCTTTCAAAGGCCGTCTCGACTTTCTCGGTCTCCCCGCCCCGTTCGATGAAAATTTCTTTATGGTTATTTACCATAATCTCTGTAATCGTCGGATCATTGATATAAGGCTGAAGAACATCATATCCTCTGAAAGCATGATAGATACGGTCTACAAGCCACTTCATATCTTCTGTTTTTATATATTCTTTGTGAGCATATTGGAAAACAGCTTGTTCAATGTACTCTACTAGCTCTTCATTTGAGATGGAGTGCATTAAATCAAGCGTTTCTCGAAGCTCTACTATCAGTTGTTTCACGACCTTCTCATCAACCAAGCCTCACACCATCCTCTACGTCCTGTTCAACAATAAGCTGGAGAATGTGTTGTGGAAATATAGAAGTTGTCGTCACCGGGCGTCCTGACGTTAGGTTCTTCCATCCTTTCATTTCTGGAAGTTTGACATGAACAGGGACATTAAACCGTTCAAACTCGACCGGCAATTCACGACTATAGCCATTCAGAATGAAAAATGTTTTCTCCTCGAGGTTGACCTTCTCTCCATATAGCTGTGAAGAAAAGGTTAGAGAGTGATTTGTTTTGTGGAAATCTTTAACATCAATATTTAATACCCAAAGAAGCAAATCAGAAACCTCTATCGCCTTTTTTGTGTGAGATTGAAGCTGTGAATCAAGATCCATCACGATAAAATCATAGCGGTCTGAATGCACGAGAGAATCGAGAATCGTTTGGACATGATCCCCTGTCAGTTCCTTGACCTCCAAAGGGTTCACCGCAACATCGAAATAATCGACTCCATTATAAGGATCACGTTTAATTAAGTGGTCAAGTTTTGAGCCAAGAAGCTCTGGCTTTTCCTTAGCATAATAATAGAGCTGAATCGTATGCTCATCTTCTGGAGATTGAAAAAAGAGCGAAGTTCCATTAACAAGTTCTAGATTGAAATAAAAAACCTTATAACCTAGTAACGTCAGCTGCCTGCTTAGATTAACTGAAAGTGATGTTTTGCCTGTTCCTCCAAGAGCTGAATGAAAGGAAAGTAACTTCGCTTTCTGATGACCTGCTGATAAGCTTGTCTGGAACTCCTCGAAATAAACAGACAAGATGTAGGAGAATAAGTGATGAGTCGGTTGGTATTTATAAACTCCTCGTTCCCCTACAGGGTTTCTTGTATCTTCCTCTAAAAGGAAAAGGAGATCAGCTTGATGGACGAAAGAATCGCTCCCCCATTTCGCATACACATCTTCAGACACAAGCCCAATATGAATGACCGGGTCTTTCTTCAGAAATTGATTTAACGTCTCCTTCGATGTAAAGGTTCTTAGGTTCACTTTGTCATGTATTTCTGATGTTCGAACATATCTGGAGATATAATTGGCATATTCAAGATTTGTGTCGACCAAAATAAGCTGTATTTTATTCAAGAAGCCTCCTCCATTTCCTATAACAGTCTTTTATACATTTCTGTCAAATATCGCTAAATGGTTCGATAAGAATATAACAAATTACCAAAGATTTTACTTGAAAATGCCCGAAAATCAGGAAAATACTACTATTTTCGACTTTTTTGTCTGGTAAAATCCTAACAGGGAATTTGTGGGTCAAATCGAGCACCTTTCCTGTTATCTCGGTGCCAAGATACTCGAATACGTTAGATTATGAAAAATATTTATTGACCTTATGAGGATGGGCCTAGAGACCTAATCACAAAAAAACCAGCCCCTTTAAGGACTGGTTTCGATTAAGACTTTTTCGTTTTAAAAACATCCCGGAATAACCACTCCGTGTCGACTTCTTCAGACACGGTTTTAAAAATGACTTTAATGACGGAATAAAGCGGTATGGCGATCAGCATTCCAATAAAACCGTATAAGGCTGAAGCTACAACGAGTAATAAAATAATGGTAATCGGGTGAATATTAAGTCGCTTACCGAGGACAAGGGGAGCGACAAGGTTCCCTTCTAATTGCTGAACAACTACAAGAGCAATAATAACATATAAGGCCATTGCCGGATCCTGAGTTAGCGATACGATAAGAGCTGGTAAAACCCCAATAATCGGACCGAAGAAAGGAACAACCGCTGTAAGGGAAACAAAAATAGCAAGAATTAGTGCATAGTCAAGTCCAAGAATCAAATAACTAATATACATCAAAATACCATCTACTAGTGCTACAATAACTTGACCTGTAATATAAGCTGACACCGTCTCACTAATTCTTCTCAGCACTTCTTTCCCCTTAGGATTATGCCGATCAGGTATAAACTGTAGTAGATAAGGTATGAACTTATGATCATCTTTTAAGAAATAGAATAAGACGAAAGGTACGATAACTAAAACTGTAGTGGCTCCTGTTATAGCTGAGATCACCTGCATCACATTATCACCTAGTGATTGAAGGACTTCGGATGCTCCACTACTTACTTTTTGTCGTATGTTTTCTACAGAGACCATACCCATATCATTCTTTTCGATTGTCTTTTGAGCTTCTTCAGCAGATTTCTTTAACTGCTTCGGAAGCTTAGAGCTGATGTTCTTGATCTGTTCTTGAATCGTACCAGCAAGGAAATAAATTGAAGCGTAAAGAGCGGTTGCAATAGATAAAAACACAGTAAGTATAGCAGTTGTTTTATTCATAATTCTGGTTTTCGTTAATTTCGACACAATCGGTCTTAAAATATAAAATAAGAATCCTGCAATGAGTATAGGGTAAAAGAGCGATTTAAGTATCGTCTTAATTGGACCAAAAAAACCTAACAGTTCAAGGATGTAAAGACCAATCAAAACAATTACGGTTCCTGTTGCGTACTTAAAAAATGGATGTTTAAACCACATATAATTCCTCCTTTTTTGGGACGCTAATCCCATTTTGTCGCAAAATTTGTAGAAATTTTTGTTGTTTAATTCTGTTTAAATGACGGTATAAACTACTAAATGACCAGAGTTGTTTATGCACTGTTGAATCGTTTCCCTTGCTTTTGTTTGTTTTTCAATCAAAAAGGAGGAGAATCAATATGAAAATTAAAGCTGCTAGTTGGAACATGTTAACCCCTCAGGATAAGTTATCGATCCTAAAAGCCATAAGCCAACGTCCTATTGTTGCTAAAAGTGCCTAACTTTCAATTGACCTGGATTGTCTCAGCCTAACTTTTGTTTTACCTAAATAGCTTCTTTAGAAACCTATAGATTAAAATCTCACTAAAAATTTTCATAAAAAAACAGGCGATCGGAATCACCTGTTACAATGCTCACGATATAAAGTTTGCTCGAACATAGATAGTGTTCATAATGTAAAATAAATCCTTCATCAGGCTCACCGCTTCTTGAATGATAGAATCTTAGAAAGGATGGTCGAACAAGAAGGTCAGCCCTTTTTTATCCCTATTTCACTTTCATATACATTCGAACCCACTGTAAATGTCCCATGTAGGATCTTCTTATGATCATTAACCATTCTTTCTTCCACATTCATTTTAATGTTATTGAGCGCTGAAATCTCCTGAACTCGTGTGTATTTCAATGCGCTGATCTCCATTTCCTTTTTGTCCAACAACTTCGTGTTCTGCCTTACGATCGTATTCAACCCCATCAAGGTTCACACGTTCATCACCAGAACTGGATTGATACTCTATAGAATAGGAATTCGGTACTTGTTCAAAATCTAAATGTACATCCCCACTTGATGTTTTGAGGATAAGATCACCTTTCAATGTTAAAACGCGATAATCGATCGTTCCAGATGAAGAGTCTCCGATGATATCTACCACATTTACACCTTTACCCATTACATCCCCGCTGCTTGTATCCGTATCTATTCGATCGGCACTCACCTTTGTTAAATAAATGCTCCCGCTTGATGAACGTGTAACAAGTTTCTCAGAAGACGTAATTTCTTTAAGTTCAATATCTCCTGAACTTGTCTTTAGCTGTAACCGTTTCGCTTGCTGTTTAAGAACCACAACATCACCAGAAGAAGAGGATCCATTTATCGTTTCATACAGTTTCTCTGGTACTTTTACGGTAAGCTTTAAATCTCTTTGTAACAGACCAAATTGGAAGCCTAGTAGATCTTTTTGGCGAAGCTTAATAGAAAGCTCATTGCCTTCTTCCTTCGTCGTTAACTCGTAATCTTCCCACACCCCTTTACTTGCATGCCCGCCCCACTGAACGTAAATGGATTGATCTTCACTTGGTTCAATATAAATATCCGCAGATGAAGTATCCACATGAAATGTGTCAATCGTACTTCCATTAAAAGACTTCTCTTCAAACACTTCTATGGTTTCTTTTGTAAAAGCGCCTGTAACTTGAAGCGACGCAACGGTTCCTACAATTCCAATGATAAACAGTAGAATCACCCATCTTAGAAAGGTTCTCACGCTGCTTTCTCCCCCTTTACAATTCTTATATTAAAACGAATATAGGAAAGTGTGGCCTGATAGAGCCATTTTCCAACATAGAAAAGAGCTATTCCCATCAGTAATCCACCACTACCAAGTGTGATCGAAAGGAATAGGTTCACGAAGAAAGGTTCAACACTACCAATGAACATACTTCCAATAAAAAGCAGCGGTGCTACTGACAATCCGATTGCCACCGAGCATAAACCAACATATAGGCTGAAAACTCCTATAGCAGGACCAAGAACGAGTATGATATTTAGAAAACTCACACTCATCGTGGCGAAGATCGCTTGTAAAATATGTTTAACCGATTTCTCATCTTCTGCCTGATCAATTCTATACTCCGCTAATAAATCTCTCCCAAGCTTCTTTGGATCTCCTAATTGATTCGCCAACTCTTCTTCCGAATACCCTTTCATGATTCCTGTTTCAAAATGTTCTTCATAATCATAAAGAAGTTCATTTCGATCTTCATCCGGAAGTCTTTTAAGAGGTGCTTCTAATTTTTCTAGAAACTGTTCTTTATTCACTTTTACTCTCCTCCTCAATTAACTCTGTGACAGCACTTGTGAAAACGTTCCAATCTTGGATGAGGGAATCTTTGTAGTCTGAGCCTTTCGGTGTTAAGGAATAATATTTTCTGGATGGTCCTTCTGAAGAAGCGGCAAAGTAGGTGCTTAAGTACTCTTCTTTGGTGAGGCGTCGCAGTAAAGGATAGAGGGTTCCTTCTGCAATTTGAATTTTTGTAGATATATTTTGAGCAAGTTCATATCCATATTGATCTTTCGATGCAATCATAACAAGCACGCATAATTCTAGTGCTCCTTTCTTAAATTGAACGTTCACCGATCCACCTCCTACTGAGTAACATTCAGTACTGAATTATATTCACTAGTTAGGAAAATGTTTCCTATTCGTCTACACTCATCATACTCCACACTAGTGAACAATGCAAGGTAGTGATGAAAGATTTTCAAAAACCCATCTCTCCAGTACACTAGAACAAAAAGGAGATGTTCGCAATGAACGATTCCCCCACTGTATTCGGACAAGTGATCGATCATGAAACAAGGTGTGTCCATTACCATTCTGATAAAGACGTGATTGCAATTAAGTTCTATTGTTGTGATACCTATTATCCTTGCTATCAATGCCATAATAACGCTTGTAACCATGCAATAAAACGGTGGCCTGCTACCTTATTCACCCATAAAGCTATTCTTTGCGGCCATTGCGGGTCAGAGTTTTCTATACAAACGTATTTAAACGCACCTTTTCTCTGTCGTACTTGTCAACATCCATGGAATGAAGGGTGTGCCTTTCATTACCACCTATACTTTGAAGCATAATCGACCCAGCAGGAGATACACTAATAAGCGTAAAGGAGTGGTCATGATGTCAAACAAGAATAAACAAGGGAAAAAGCAAGGGAGCCAAAAGGGGAAACCTTTTAGTGATGCCCTTACAGCGCAAGATAACGTAATGTCTAAAGAGGAAATGAAAAAAGCTACTCATCCAACTCAGACTACAATTGACGAAGACTAACGAAAAGGTTTTACACAAAAAGACATTGTACAATTCAATGTCTTTTTGTGTTTTATGTGTAACAGCCTAGTCTTAAGCTTGAATGAATTCACAGAATAGATAGAATTCTACTATTTTAGGCATTTGGATTGGATGAAGCGCTAGGAATCGTTTATGATTACATTATGAAAATGAAACAGACAGTTTATAAAACCTTACTACATTGGCTTGCACGAATTACAGCGGCAGATCCAGGTCTGACGAGACTAGTCAATGCAGTAAAGGCCACCCTAAGCGTTATTTCCTCTGTACTCACTACAAACCTCCTACTGGATTGGCTCGATTACAGTTTAATTACTGTCCCTATCTTCTCGGGAATTGTAGGGCTTTTAGGTGTCTTTGCTGTGTTTGACGATACGAGTCAAAAGCAAAAGGTTACAACGCTCCTCCTCGCTCTTTCAAGTAGTGTGACGCTTAGCATTGGAGCTTGGACCTCATCGTATTTCCACCTATCTGATGTTGCGATCTTATGCGTTGTCTTTTTAGCTTTTTACCTATCTCGTTATGGCTCCCGCTATTTCTCATTAAACATGATTGGTTTTATCTCGATCTATTTCTCCACAATTCTGGGAGTGCAATTTGGTGATTTACCAATCTATTTCATCGGGATCGCAATCGGGGTATTTTATGCATACTTCTATAAGTTTGTCTTATTAAAAAACAAACCTGAAACAATCTTAAAAAGAAGCATGACTTCCTTCCACGTCCAAACGAATTTAATCCTCACCAGGGTCATTCACATTGTTCAACATCCTTATGAAGATGAAAAAGAACTTAGGTATTTAAATCGTAACGTATTAAAGTTAAATGAATATGCTCGGAATATCTCAGCTCAACTCGGTGATGTGAATCCGTATGATGTTTGGGAAGGAATCACAGCAAACCAGCTTCGTTTGTACGTATTTGATGTTCAAATGCTTATGGAAACGTTAACTCCTACAATTGAGCAACTAAAAGAGCATAAAGCGCTTGATCATAGTAGTGTACAAGATGCCTTAGTACAACTGATTCAATCTACAAGAGATGTTAAAGTTCTCAGACATCAACATGTTTTAGAACAACTCCGAGAAGCAGAAAAAAATGTACAGAAACTTCGGACTGTAACTCAACATGTAAATCAAAAGGAAAATGATGAGTGGCTTTTCCTGTTGCGACGACTCAACACAATGGCAAACCATGTCATTGAAGGAGCTTTTGAGCTTCATGAAGTACGTCATCAAAACATAGAACAACCACAAGAAGCAGATGAAGAGGCAGCCGAAGATTCAACAGAGAAAGAGAAAGCTAAAGGACTTGAGCCAACCACGAAGAAAGCTCTTCAAGCGTTATTAGCAGGGTCCCTTGCGATTGCTCTTGGGTACGCCTTAACGCCAACCCATCAGTACTGGATATTACTATCAGCGTTTATAGTATTTATGGGTACTGACACAGTTGGAAGAACCTTCATAAAAGCAAATGATCGCACGATCGGAACTATAGCCGGCGCTATCGTAGGCTTTTTAGTATCCTTATTTTTAAGTGGTCATAGCACATGGCAAGTCGCTTTTATCTTTTTATGTATCTTTATGGCGTTTTACTTGTTTAACGTTTCCTATTCATTGGCTATGTTCTGGATTACGATGATTATTGCCATGCTTTATGATTTACTACTTGGGGGCATTACCTATCAGTTATTATTTGCCCGAGTGTTGGATACCTTTTTAGGAGCTTATATTGGATTCTCAGCAGCTGCTCTTGTATTCCCTAAGAAGACACGGGAGAAAGTAACAGATACCACCATCGAATTTCTGGAATTGCTATCTCAATACATCGAAAGCTATTTGATGAGCCTGAAAGGAAAAGGCACAACAGATAACCTTGCTGAAATAGCTTTTGACCTTGATCAGTCTCTTCACCAATTCAAAGTTGATTCCGAATCCATCCGTAAACGCCCGGCACGCTTCTCAAGATCTGATGTAGAACGGTGGCTGACCATCTTGGTAGCTACGAATTACTATGCGAAACATCTGAATGCAACGAGGGAAAATGAACCTGAAATGGATGCTGAATTAAAAGAAACCATTGATCATATCCAGGCTCATGTTACCCATAATATTGCTGCGATTAATGAGATGCTAAAATCAAAACGACATCAAATCATTTATGATTTAGAACAAGACAGAGAGCGCATTGAGCGATATCCGGACCAGAACAACGATTTATCTAAACGAATATTTGTGTATAAACTCTACTACATCTGGCGCATTAACCAATCCCTTGTGTTACTAGCACAGGACATGGGCGCTCCTATATCAAAACCTCCTGAATAAAGTAAAATCGTAAAACTTTTCTGTTTACATGAATGATTTAACGTGCTAAACTTCTAAAAAATAAGGAAAAGTAATGATGAAGACCAACATACATTCATGACCCTCAGAGAGTCGGTGGCAGGTGGAAATCGACGGCATGATTTATGGGTAGCCCTTCTAAACTAGTGTCCGAATTTACAGTAGGCACACTCGGCGTCGACCGTTATCAGACTGGTAATCTTACCAATGAGAGAACGACGAGTGTCGTTTAATAAAGGGTGGTACCGCGTTTATACAAACGCCCCTTGCTAGCATTTTGTTAGCAAGGGGCGTTTTTTATTTCTTTTATTCATACAGGAGGGATTTTCAAATGCTACAAGATCAAACGTTTTTACGAGCTCCAGGACCAACACCCGTACCAGATCGCGTTAAGCACGCTATGAACGAACCAATGATTGGACATCGCTCCCCCTCATTTGCTCAACTTTTTGCTGACACAAGTGAACGTCTAAAACCAATCTTTGGAACCACGCAACCTGTCTACACCCTTACAGCTAGCGGGACAGCAGCCCTTGAAGCCGCTGTGACCAATACTGTTCCTAAAGGAGAAAAAGTAATTGTAGTCGTAGCCGGGGCGTTTGGTGACCGCTTCGCAAATATTTGTGAGCATAATGGCTATCCTACCCATCGATTAGAGGTTGAATGGGGGCGCTCTGTTTCACCTGAAGACCTCAAGAACACCTTACAGGAACATCCTGATGCTAAAGCTGTTCTATTAACGTACAATGAAACATCAACTGGTGTGATGCACCCTATTGGAGAACTGTCTGAAAAGGTTCATCAATACAGTGAAGCGCTCGTTTTAGTCGATGGTGTGAGCTGCATTGGTGGTGTCCCAGGAAACATGGATCACTGGAACCTGGACGTCCTTGTAACAGGATCTCAAAAAGCAATGATGCTGCCACCAGGATTATCTTTCGTTTCCTTAAGTAAACGGGCTGAAGCGAAACTGACAGATGGAAATCCATCCTTCTACTTAAATCTAAAAGCTTATCAAAAACAACTTGAAAATAGTATGACTCCTTACACTCCTGCCGTTTCACTTATCCAAGGAGTAAAGGAAGTTAGTGAGATGATGAAAGAAGAAACGCTTGACCACGTCTTCGAACGCCATCACCTTATGAAAGATATGACCCGTGCAGGTATAAAAGCACTTGGATTACCACTCTTGACTAGCGAGGAAGATGCTTCCCCTACTGTAACATCCGTTAAAGAAACGGCTGAGTTTAAACCAGATGAACTAAGAAGCTTGCTCTCCAAACAGTTTGGGTTGACGCTTGCAGGAGGTCAAAAAGAACTAAAAGGAAAAATATTCAGAATTGGCCATATGGGCTACTGTTCTCCCGTAGATATTTTAACCACTCTATCCATGATTGAAATGGGATTAAAACAACTAGGTGTCGAAATAGAATTAGGTAAAGGTGTTAAAGCTGCCCAGGAGGTGTATGTACAAAATGTTTAAAGTATTAGTAAGTGATCCAATAAGTGAAGATGGAATTAAAGCATTGCTTGATTCAGATCAAGTCCAAGTCGATCAGAAAACCGACCTCTCACCTGAGGCATTGAAGGAAACGATTCCAGAATATGATGGCTTGATTGTACGTTCCCAAACAAAAGTCACAAAAGAAATTCTAGAAAGGGCTACGAAACTAAAAGTGATTGGCCGAGCAGGCGTTGGCGTGGACACAATCGACTTAGAAGCAGCGACAGAGCATGGTGTAATCGTCGTAAACGCCCCTAACGGAAATACGATTTCAACTTGTGAGCACACATTTGCCATGCTAATGGCTTCAGCCAGAAATATTCCCCAAGCTCACAAGACATTAACGGAAGGAACCTGGGACCGGAAGACTTATAAGGGTGTAGAACTAAAAGGAAAAACACTCGGAATCGTCGGAATGGGACGGATCGGTACAGAAGTAGCTAAAAGAGCCAAAGCCTTTCAAATGAGTGTGATTGGCTATGATCCTTTCCTAACAGAGGAACGTGCTTCTCAAATCGGAATTACCAAAGGCGATCTTGATACCGTTTATGAGAATGCTGATTTCATTACCGTGCATACTCCTCTCATAAAAGAAACGCATCATTTAATTAATAAAAGCGCATTCCAAAAAATGAAAAAAGGCGTGCGCATCGTAAACTGTGCCCGTGGTGGCATTATTGATGAAGAAGCACTCCTTGAAGCAATTGACGAAGGAATTGTTGCTAGAGCCGCTTTAGATGTGTTTGAGGAAGAACCACCTACAAATAACCCCCTTGTTGGGAAACCTGAGGTTATTGTAACGCCTCACTTAGGAGCATCAACATCTGAAGCACAACTTTATGTTGCAGAAGATGTGAGTCAAGAGATTCTAAATGTTCTAGCTGATCAACCTTTCCATAATGCGGTTAATATGCCGGCTGTGAATGATGAAACAAGACGAACATTAGAACCTTATTACCTATTAAGCGAGAAACTCGGAGAAATGATGATCCAGCTTGCTAAAAAAGCTCCGAAACATATTAAAATTAGCTATGCAGGTACTTTAACCGATTTCAACACAGAGCTTGTAACCCGTACATTTGTAAAAGGATTGCTCAGCCATTACCTCGGCGAAAAAGTGAATATTGTCAATGCGACTCACCTCGCCAAACAGTACGGTCTAAGCTACTCTGTGGAGAATACAACAGCTAGTATGGGGTACTCTGGCCTCATAAGCGTTTCCTTAACAACAGACGAAGGAGAATACAGTGCAGCTGGTACTCTATTTGATGGGCTTGGACCGCGTATCGTTCATGTTAATCAGTACACAATTGATATTGCACCAACTGACCGTCTTCTCTACATCCAGCATACTGACGTTCCTGGGATTATCGGCCATGTTGGTAGTCTGCTAGGGAAACACGAAATCAACATCGCAACCATGCAAGTAGGTCGCAAACAAGCTGGTGGTCAAGCGATTATGATGTTAACCATCGATCGAGCCCTTTCTGAAGATGTGTTAGGCGAATTACTACAAGTGGACCACATCCACTCAGCTAAAAACATAGATTTATAGGTTTGGTGTGAAGAAGCTGTTCTAGAAGAGTACATGGATATTCTTCTAGAACAGCTCTTTTTTTATGTAGTACTGCTTTTCCCGACGCTCTTTGCCCAAATTCCTCCCCCATTGAACATTCGACGTTTTCAAAGAATCAATCGCAACAATGGAAGTCATCGCTCGTGTTTGTTAAAATCAACAAAGAGTATACGTGTAAGGGGGACAACAAAATGAATATTGTGTCAATTGAACCGACACCAAGCCCCAATTCAATGAAGATTAATTTGAATGAGCAACTAGCCGACGGAGAATCACGTAATTATAAAAGAAACGACGATCGATCTGAAGCTCCCGATTACATTCAGCAACTTTTCGAAATTGAAGGGGTTAAAAGTTTATATCACGTTTCGGACTTTATTGCATTAGACCGAAATCCGAAACATCCTTGGGAAAACATATTACCTGAAGTACGTTCGGTATTTGGTTCATCAGAACAACCAACGATGGAACAAACTGAAGAAACAGCCCAAAATACCGAAGCATTTGGAGAAGTGAACGTTTATGTACAAATGTTCCGCGGAATTCCAATGCAGGTTAAACTACAAGAAGGTGAAAATGAGCAACGGGTTGGCCTGCCTGAACGCTTTATGAACGCAGCCATGAAAGCTTCACCCTCTTCTCCTAACATGGTTATGGAACGTAAATGGGTTGAACAGAACCCACGTTACGGAGACCCAGAAGAAGTGGGGCAAGAAGTGGCAGAAGAACTTTCGGCAAGTTATGATGAAGACAGACTAGCCTCATTAGTAGAACAAGCTTTTGATGAAGGTGCAGGTGATCTTCAAACAGGTCATGAAGAAGCAAAACAAGTAACGCTTGAAACATTAGATCATCCTGATTGGAAAGTACGCTACGCAGCCCTTGACCGTATGCACCCAACCTATAACGACCTTCCTGTTTTGGATAAAGCATTAGAGGATGAGAAGGCATCGATTCGACGCCTTGCCACAGCTTATCTTGGAATGATTGAAGAACCTGAAGTCCTTCCCTATTTATACAAAGCGTTAAACGATAAATCAACCACAGTCCGCCGTACAGCTGGTGACTGTTTATCAGATTTGGGGTTCAAGGAAGCTATGCCAGAGATGATTCAGTCTTTATCTGACAAGAATAAGCTAGTCCGTTGGCGAGCAGCCATGTTTTTATATGAACTTGGTGATGAATCAGCCATTCCTGCTTTACAAGTAGCCATTCAGGATTCAGAATTTGAAGTACGCATGCAAGCCAAAATGGCTCTTCGTCGTATTGAAGGCGGAGAAGAAGCCAAAGGTTCTGTGTGGCATCAAATGACTCAGGCAAGAAAGAAGTAAGAATACCTTAAGGAGGAATTTAAACATGAACGCATATGAAGAATACATGAAACAAGTAGCACAGCCGATGAGAGACGAACTTACGGGTGCTGGTTTTACCGAATTGACTACCCCTGAAGAGGTTGATTCCTTCGTAAGTGAAATGGAAGGAACAGCTCTTGTCGTTGTAAATTCAGTTTGTGGATGTGCAGCCGGTCTGGCCCGACCTTCTGCAAAAGAATCTCTACAAAACACGAAACGCCCTGACCATATTGTAACGGTTTTCGCTGGTCAAGACCGTGAAGCCACAAATCGTATGAGAGAGTACTTTGAAGGGTACGAGCCCACTTCCCCTTCAATGGCCGTTATGAAAAAGGGACAAGTCGTTCACTTTATTCCACGTGAAGAGATTGAAGATCACGAGGTGGAAGAGATTGTGGCAAACTTAACGAAAGCCTACGACGAATATTGTTAAAAAAGAAGGTGCATCCTATTGAGATGCACCTTCTTTCTTTTGCCTTCTATTCTCTACTAATCTTAACCCCTTAGGTAACGTCAGTCGTTCTCTCTCCTCTCTCATCCATAGGATGATGAAAGCTACGAGACTTAGACTACTTAATATACATATGGTGCGTATCGCATAATATAAACTAACTGCAGGCTTGTCTAATTCTATGAGTTGTGAAGTGAAAAGACTCATCAACCCCGATAGCCCTCCAAGTATTAGGGCCACACATAATAGAGTGACAGAAGGCCACCACCAGCGTTCACGGACAAACAATTCCCTCATTCCAAATGCTCCACTCACCATGACAATAATAAAGCTTGCCAATGCCCAAAAGAAAAGTTCTACCATCAAATCCCCTCCTCTACTATCCTATGGTCAACATCCACTCCCTATAACTAAAATCGGCCATGCCCCTAGTTGATCTATAAACTAAAAAAGACACCCTTTACTAAGTTAAATAAGTAAAGGGTGTCTGGCACGCGTTCATTCTCTACCGGGCTAAAGAGTTGATCTCTAGACCAATCTTAAAGGACTTTGTGAAGGTCTTTAATGTTATCTATAATGGTGTGTTGATCATTTTGCTCAAACTCTTTTCTTGCTTTTTGACCTGATAATCCTGTCAGAACAGCGACGAAATGACAACCAAGACTTTGGGCTGCAAGACCGTCTGCGAGGGAATCTCCTACAATAATCACTGAATCTTTCTCTTCTTCAGTAAATGAATAGTCAAGCGCCTCTTCTATACTCGACCGTCCTAACCAGGCAAACATATAGGTGAATGGATTCGGCTTCGCGAGTGGAGCTTTGTCACCGTATTTCTTTTCCGCTTCCAGGACGTCAGAAGCAGTAGCCATGCGATTCCGGTCAAAGTAAGAGAGAATGCCTAAGTTTTCAAGTGGTTCTACCGTTTCTAGTGCTGGACGACCTGTACCAATTCCGAGCGTATACCCATCATCTTTTAATTTCGTAAACAGGTTATCCAATTCCTCCATAGTCGCAAGAGGCGTTTCAATATGGACAAATCCACCTTTCCCTTGTTGATACGGTGGCCTTCCGATTGATTTCTCTGTTAGGTCCTCACCCACATACCATTCCTGGAAGGTTTCTCTTCCTAACTCCCAAAGAGCACTGTTTCTTGTGAAAGCCATCGTCTCAATACCTGTCATTTCATATGCGATTTGGTTTAAATGGGTAAGCAACTCACCTCGCATCGCTTCAACATCTTTCATAACTGGGACAAATGTTTTATAATCTGGTTCTATACCAGCCTTATACAACTCTCCCCCAATTTCTTGAAGTGCTTGCCGGTCAAGCGTCATATCTTGGAACACTTTCTCAACGTACTTCGGTTTCACTTCATTTAGCTGAGCTAACAAACGAATCAGTTGAAAGGAAAATGTTAAATAGACCATGTCCCAGTTTGCATTGATTCCTTTTGATTTAATTAAGTACAATACCTCATCTTCCTGGAAAACTTCTGCGCGCAAATCGCCTACTTCACTTTCGGTTACGTCTGTATGAAAACGGTCTGATTGAAGACCCAAATAATTCTCACTATGTATAAGTTCCCACACGGTTAATGCCGAAGCATCAAAATATCGATGTTCACTTAACAAAACCCCATCTACATCAAATAAAATCGTTTTTCCCAATTGGCTCACCTACTCTATTTAGAATTATGTCCTATTGTAGCAAGGGAAAGCATAAAAGAACAGACTAAGCTATTGTTCCCTTTAGGGCAGACTCATGTTCAGGAAAGGATAAAAACAGAAGAAATCAAATGTTCCGAATTTTTATTGACCTTTATTTAGATTTGTTCTATAATCCATATCAAGCTCATAGCTTAAAAAACAAAGCGAATATCTTATCTAGAGTGGCGGAGGGACTAGGCCCTGCGAAGCCCGGCAACCTTCAAGCATATTGCTTGAGTGGTGCTACATCCTACAGGTCTGTGGATCTGGAAGATAAGATGAGGAATGTACATACACCCTCTTCTTATGAAGAGGGTTTTTATATGCCCTCTTCTTCCCCTCACCTGTATGGCAATTTTTCCTAGACTTTTACTTAAACAAGGAGGAATTGTTATGACTCAAAAATCTCATCTATTTGAAAACGAAACAGTAAGTTTACACGGTGGCCAGCATCCTGATAAAGCGACAGGTTCACGTGCGGTTCCCATTTACCAAACCACCTCTTATGTCTTTAACGACACAGAACATGCCAAAAATCTATTTTCCCTTGCAGAACCCGGAAACATCTACACTCGTCTTGGCAATCCAACAGTAGATGTATTTGAACAAAGGGTTGCACTTCTAGAGGACGGCGTAGCAGCCGTTGCTACTTCATCTGGTATGTCTGCGATCACCCTTGCTATCTTAAACATCGCAAGCGCTGGTGATGAAATCGTTGCCTCCACGAACCTATACGGTGGTACTTACAATTTATTTGCCGTCACTCTCCCGAAATACGGAATCAATGTCACCTTTGTTGACAGTACAGACCCAGAGCAATTTCGAGATGCGATTACTTCAAAAACAAAAGCCATCTTTGCAGAAGTGATTGGAAACCCAAGTTTACATGTACTAGATATCGAATCAGTGGCCGACATCGCTCACGACTATCACATCCCCCTTATCGTGGATAGTACCTTTGCAACACCGATCCTTTGTAAGCCTTTATCTTTTGGAGCAGACATTGTCGTTCACTCTGCGACGAAATGGATTGGAGGTCATGGAACATCCATTGGAGGAGTAGTTGTAGATGGAGGACGTTTCGACTGGAATCATGAATTGTTCCCCGGCTTTACTGAACCGGATGAAAGTTATCATGGACTTAGATATGGGTCAGATGTTGGTCCAGCAGGCTTCGCGGTAAAATTAAGGGTTCAATTATTACGAGATATCGGAGCATGCTTAAGTCCACACAATGCCTTTCATCTATTACAAGGACTAGAAACCTTACATTTACGGATAGAGCGTCATGTTCAAAATGCAAAAGAAATTGCTCTTTACCTTGAGAATCATCCTGGTGTGAGTTGGGTTTCTTACCCTGGCCTTCCATCACACCCATCCCATTCACTTGCTCAGAAGTACTTAAATCAGGGCGCAGGCTCGATGGTTGTATTCGGGATAAAAGGAGGACTTGAAGAAGGAAAACGCGCTATTGATCACATCAAGTTGTGGTCCCATGTAGCCAATGTAGGAGATGCAAAATCACTTATCATTCATCCTGCTTCAACTACACATCAGCAATTGAATAACGAGAATTTAGTGAAAACCGGTGTTACAGAAGATTTAATACGCCTATCAGTTGGAATTGAATCAACGAAGGATCTAATTGAAGATTTAGAACAAGCGATTTATAAAGCAACAGGAGTCTCAAGCCAGGACCCTCAAGCATCCGGGGCCTCTTCCTACTTACAATCAAGTTTATACCGTGATGAAACAGCCGTCCGACCTAAAAAAATCGTCTTTTTAGGGAATCCGAATTCAAAAGATGAATCTTCGAAGCTATCACGTCTTGGGTTTAAACTAACTGATGGGCCAGGTACTGAAGCTGATATTGTCTATGTAACCGAGAAACAAGAAGGTCAGGTTCAAATTAGTCCCATTACAAAGCTTGTAGCTTATCGCAAAGGGACATTAACGGAAGAGCAGCTCACTTACCTAAGAGAACAAAACCTTACGTTACTAAGCACTGAAAATTTATACAGAGATGCCATCGGTGTTCGTATACCTAATTATATAGAAGAGCCTGTTAAAGCCTAAGATCCTCCCAGATCAAACAAAGCATAGTAAAGGAGGTACATCATGACAATTCGAGTTGGATTGCTCGGCTACGGAACAGTTGGAAAGGGATTTGCCGAAACCATTCAATCGCATCAGGAAAGGCTGCAGAATCTTTTAGAAGGAGAACCTGTTGAAATTGCTAGTATTCTTGTTAAAAATCCAACTAAAAAACGGGAGTTTCCTCACTCTAGTTTAGTTACAACAGATTTCAACGAGCTTTTTCTTCAAGATATTGATGTTGTGATCGATGCGATCGTTGGAGAAGAGCCCGCGTTTAGTTACTGTAAGAAAGCAATAGAGAGTGGTAAACATGTAATAACGGCAAATAAACAAATGTTTGCTAAACATGGAAAGACTTTAAAGAAGTTAGCAGAAAAATGCGATGTTTCCTTAGGATATGAATCTACCACAGTTGCAGGGACGCCAATTATTCGTACACTCTCCCAACTGCTCCAGGTCAATCGTGTAGAACGGTTTGAAGGGATTCTAAATGGGACGTCAAATTTCATCTTAACGAGGATGAAAGAAAACAAGGTATCCTTTGACCAGGCTCTGCAAGAAGCAAAGGACAAAGGGTACGCAGAGGCCGATCCATCAAACGACATAAATGGGCGCGATGCTTTTTATAAACTTATGATTGTCAGTGAGCTCATTTATGGCAAACAGCCAAACTGGAATGAGGTATTTGTAGAAGGGATCGATGTTATCCGCTCTGATCATATAGAAGAAGCCTCATTCATGGGTAAGAAAATAAAGCATATTGCGACCATTGAATGGAAAGACGGTGATGTTCGTGCTTCCATTCAGCCTATCGCCCTTACCCATCATCATCCCCTTTATGCCATTGACCATGAGCAAAATGGCGTGGTCATTCATACCGACTTGGCTGGACCGCTCACATTGGCAGGCCCTGGTGCTGGAGCCTCCACAACTGCAAGCGGAATGCTCGAGGACCTTGTGCATATCTTCCAGAAAACGAACCGAAAAACGCATCAGCTTCTATAAATCTATATATCTAAGAAAGATACTCAAAAAAGGCTTAGAGCAGGAATGCTTTAAGCCTTTATTTATGCCTATTAAAATGACTGAACAACCTATATAGATTTACTCCCCTTTTTACTATGCTACAATTTAAGTGGAAGCTATAAAGAGTATGGCAAAAGAACTTATAGTAGGAGTGAGCACAGTGAACCCATCCGCTGAAGATTTTTACAATCAACTAGCAGAACATTACCATATGATTTTTAAGGATTGGGATGAAGCCATTCAATACCAGGGAGAAACCTTAAGCAAACTTCTTACATCACTGATTATCAAAGATCGTAAAGATACATCCTTATTAGATTGTTCGTGTGGGATCGGTACTCAGTCGATTGGTCTTGCCCTCTCCGGTTATAATGTTACCGCAACGGACATTAGTAGAGCAGCAGTGGAGCGGGCAAAACAAGAGGCCTTCACTCGAGACGCGTCTATCTCTTTTGGGATATCTGATTTCCGACGTTTAAATCAAGATATTAAGGGTACCTTTGACATTCTCCTCTCAGCGGACAATTCGCTACCCCATCTCTTAAATGAAGAGGATTTACGTTTGGCAGCTTCACAATTCTATCAGAAAGTGAAGACAGGGGGATGGCTCGTTATTACAATGAGAAACTATGACGAACTGTTAAAAGAAAAGCCTGCCTCTACTCCTCCTAAGTCTCTTAATGAAGGGAATCGAATTGTCTTCCAACTGTGGGATTGGAAAGAGGACGGACGCACGTATACCCTCCACCACTTTATTATGAATAAAACGCAAGACACCTGGCATACAAAACAGTTTTCAACAGATTATCGTGCAATCTTACAAGATGAATTGACCGCTTTATTAGAAGAAGCCGGCTTCTATAATATCAATTGGAAGAGCGCTAAAGAGACAGGTTATTATCAACCTATACTACTTGCAAGGAAACCTTAATTTCTAATAACTTCTGAGCTAGCCTTCACCTGGTATGAGACGCACTTGATTTGTCTATGATAAGAAGTGCAAACTAACAAAAATGTACCAAGAATAGCGTTAACCTTGACTCATTCCTTACTATTCTCTAAGGTTGAACTTACGCTTCACTCTCCCTTATAAAAACAGGGGAGGATGGCGGTTTAAAATGATGCATAACTTCATATGAATAAATAAGCTACACGGGCTGCTCTTAAAGAGCAAAATATACCGAATCAAATGATTGGAGTCTAAATGTATGCACACAAAATGGTTGTGGGCACTCATCCTTTTCGCCGTTGTCCTTACTTCTTGTTCAGCGGTTGAAGAATCTGATGAGCCAATTGCTATTAAAGACTTTTCTTATCATGTTACAAACGAAAATGAAGAAAAAGTTACCTTTACAATTAATCTTGAAATAAGAAATCAAACAAAATCAGAACGCTTCGTCACCCTTATTTATCCGAGCTATATCACTCGCAATAAAATAGGCACCCACCCTCCATTAAGTATTGGTGCGGAACAGGTTACCTATTTAACGAGAAGTATAACCGTTCAAAAGTCAGGCGATTTAACAAATGAAACGATAGGTAAAATTATGAATCAAGACATCCCTTTAGTGGATGGAATAACGATCGGGAAACGATTTGAACTTCCTTCTCCAAAACAAAAAGGCTCTCATGACTGAGAGCCTTTTTGTTTAATGATATAAAAGAGAGACCCTTCTTCTTTTATCCTGAAGCACAGACAAACTGAAAAGAATGGTTGAAAGGCCAGCTAATATCACGCTTGCTACAATTACAGAGCCTTGTAGCGTAAGAAATTCAGCAGTAAAGCCAATTACAATCGTTGCCATAATAGTGAGGAGTGCTTCTAACCAACCGTATATACTGGATACCCTTCCGATTCTATCTGGCGGGATAGAATGTTGTACGAACGTATTAAAACCCGTTTGCATCCAAGCCATGAAGAAGGAAAGGATAAAGAATCCAGTAGCTGCTTGACCCATTACACTTGAAAAACTATACACCACATAACCTGCCCCAACGAATATAGCTCCTAAACCAATCATCATTCGAAAACTAATGAAATGGGAAATCGCGATGAGAACTAAGGAACCCATCACATACCCAGCCCCAGCAATACTTACTAAAAGGCCATATTTTATTTCAGAAAGCATGATTATATTTGTAGAGAAAGCAGCTTCCAAAGAATCAATAGCTGCCACGAACACCATTATAACGCCAACTAAGAAGTAGGTTAGCATCATAAAACGATGGTTTCTTGAAAAGGACCACACATCTTTCCAGTCTCTTTTAAACATTTCATAAGAAGGTTTTTCGAGACTATCCCTCTCTTTATTCGGTTTAGGGAGATAAAAAATAAGCAACGCTGCGATCAAAAAAGAAACTCCATTCAAGATAATCGAAATTTTATAGCCTCCTACCACTAATAATGCTCCTGCAATAGCTGGTCCTAACACAAATCCACCAGAGTCCAGCAAGCTTCTCCATCCATTAAAATGTTTCCTCTTCTCTGACGGAATCAGGTTCGTTATATACGACAAAGCTGTCGGTTCGCTCATAGCACTGGCCATATAAATAATTAGTACCAGTCCGTAGACTATTGTTAGGTTGTTCGTTAAAGGGATCAACAATACCAGCAACCCCCGTATAAAGTCTAATCCAATCATCATATTTCTCTGATTGATACGATCAATTATACTGCCGGCCCATAAATTTGTGGCAATAACAGCAATTGGTCTTGCTATATATAAAAAGGTAACAGCAAGCGGTGATCCTGTTTTGTCTAACACCATGAGATTTAATGCAATAAGGTAAACCCAATCCCCTAGTGCAGAGATTCCAAGCGCTGCTAATAAGATGATAGAAGCGTGCTTTCGTTGCTTTCGATAGACGTGATTCATTTGATTTCCTCCTGTTGTAAGCTACTAACCATTATTCAGGAAGAATGAATCTGTTTACTTTTGCACATAAAAAACACCCCCAAGATTTCTCATCTTGGGGGCGATAATTAATCCGCGGTGCCACCCCAGTTTATTAATATGTCTCCATATTAACCTTTTCGGGTACGACATGTATGAATGCATATACCCTAGCTCTGTAACAGGAGCACCTGGCGCACGATCCCAACTGAATGTTCCCATGCGCAGCTCTAGAGGTTTGGTTCAACCAGTCACGTCCGCCCCTTTTCACCAACCGGAGCTCTCTTTAGGAAATGATGCTGATTTACTCTTCTCTTCACAGCCTTTTAATAATTTCTATAATATTACCAAACTCCCCCACCCTTGTAAACCATTCTTTAATTAGTAAAAGGGTGTCTGGCACCCTTTATCTCGCTAAAGCAATTAATCTTGCTGTTTTTTCAGGGCTTCTTGTAAGGAAACCTTTTTTAGTTTCCTTCTTGAGAGAGTTAAAGATACGTAATAGGTGAATAAGATCGTAACCAAACTCATGCCAATCATTAAGGGACTCAGGTGAACAGGCATAGCGAAACCGGTCTGTTCAACGAGTGAATTCATGAGTTGATCAATGCTTAAGATTCCAATTGGGACAGACAGGATAAACCCAATCAAGACGATTGGTGTATAGACATTTATAATAAGCTTAGAAACTTCTTTATCCGTATAGCCCATGACTTTAAACAGGGAAATTGACGGTGAATTCTCTTCCACGATTAGATTCGTAATGAGGGTTAGGACAATTACCCCTATTAAGAATGCGAAGCCCGCAATGCCAAATACAGAGTACCGTGTTAAAGCAGATGTGGATTCAAAATTTTCAATGATGTCTTGTTTATTCTCAATAAATAAGACGTTTTCTGAGTTTTCCGGCTCTTTATTTGTCCATTTTCCTGTATAAACCTCTTCTGGATACCCTAAAAACTTATTTACCTCACCACGTTCATCATAAATGGAAAAGCCAATATAAACACTCGCGATTCCTTGTACTTTTTTCTTAAGGGTGTTTGAGTTGTAAGCATTCGTTAGAGTAATCGTATCCCCTTCCGCCAAACCGAGTGCGCTCGCAAAGGGTTCGCTCAGGATAACACCTTCTTTAAGTTTGGAATTGAGCAGCTTACCTTCTTCAGTTTTAAGGTGAATTTGGTCTGTGTCAGGCTCTAATCCATAGATCATCGACTGCTGGTCAATTGAATCGATTTTTTCTCCATTCACTTCGCTAATCTCTGCTTCTGCTGCAGTAAATGGGCTTTCCCCTTGGGACGGTGTTTCTTCTTGCAATGTTTTATAGTGAGCAGCGTAATTGTAGGTCAAGATTTCTTTATAGGTTGCATCTACAATACCATCCATACCTTTGTACATCGTTGCCCCAAAGATTAAAAGAATACTAGAAAACATAACCCCTAACAAAATATAAACAGCTCTCGCTTTACTCCTGGCTAACAAACGAGTGCGAAACCGTGTCATAAAGCTTCCCTTATTGAGTAGCGGCAGCCTTTCTAACATGGACTTCTTCCCAGCAGCCGTATCCTTTGGTCGCAACAGATCAAGGGGGGATTGTTGCAAGGGCTTACGGATCACAAAGTAAGTCATAAGGAGTAATATAACATTTGGAATTACAAAACCAATGACAAGGACTTTAGGGTCCCAATCGAAATAAGAAATGCTTGGTAAGTTAAAGTAATTGGAATATAGATCTGTTATTGGAATGGACAATCCAGCACCTGCTGCCACACCGAGCAAAGAGCCTAGCAATCCAATAAAGGCTGCATACATCATATAATGACGAATGAGTTCACGATTACGATAGCCTAGTGCTTTTAACGTCCCGATCTCTTTTCTTTGCATTTCTAAACGGCGCTTCATAATCATAAGTACCATTAGAACCGATAAAGCTAATATAAATAAAGGTAGAGTTGTAATCAACTTTTGCGAGCTTTCAATTTCCGATTCTACAAATTGAATTCGAGGATTCTCCTCTTGATTTAACCATTTCAGTAAGGAGTAATCTTCTGTAACGGTTGATTTGAACGAATCTCTTGCTTGAACAGAAGCACCATCTCCTAATACTTGCGTGACGGTCTGATCAGCAACTGATAAGAGTGTACGTTCTGTCGTAACGCCGATCCCAAATGTACTCGGATCACTAAGAAGATCGCTTTCTCGCTCTAGTATATAGATGTAGTCAGGGAGATAAACGAACCCTGTTACTTCCAGTGCATCTCCGTTTACTTCGATTTCATCTCCTACCTCGATGTTTTGTGCTTTTGCAAAGACAGGAGATAATGCCACTTCTCCAGCTTCTTGTGGCAACGCTCCCTCTGAAGCATACGAGATATTGATCTCATTCGTTAGCGAAAATAACCGAAGCGTTGTGTCTTCATTTGTGTATGGAAGATCCCCATACCTTCTTTCTTCTAATATTAGGTCAAACTTGTCTTCCCATCTTGATAGTTGATTAGAAGGAATCTCATTAGAGAGAATCATATGAAAATCCTCTTGGCTATATTCATCTTTAAATTGAGCGTTCCGATTATCCAAAGTCGAGATTCCCATCGACATAGAAACATAAAGCATAATGGACACAATCAGAAGAATCGTTACGCCTATAAACTGAAACTTCTTCTCTTTAAACTGACGAAGTATACTTTTTCTGAGGATCATACCCACTTCACCTTCTCTGGATCAACGGGCTGCTCATTATAAAAATGCTCCATTATTTCACCGCTTTTCATTCGGATGACTTTATGGGCCATTTCACCAATGCCATTATTGTGTGTAATGATACATACTGTTGTACCATACGTTTCATTTACATATTTCAAAAGGGATAAGATTTTCTTACCTGTTTCTTCATCTAATGCCCCAGTTGGCTCATCACATAGTAAGACTTGAGGATTTTTGATCAGGGCACGTGCAATGGCAACACGTTGCTGTTCCCCTCCACTTAACTGGTAAGGGAATTTGTCCTTTTTATCCCACATTCCAACTTTCTCCAAAATCTCTTTCATGTTAAGAGGATTCTGGCTTAACTCACTTCCTACTTCAACATTTTCAGAAACGGTGAGTGTCGGCATAAGATTATATTGTTGAAAGATAAATCCAAGAGATTGCCTTCTATATTCTGTTAATTCCTTATCTTTCAATTTGGACAATTCATAGTGATGAACCGTTATCTCTCCCTCATCATGACGATCAATCCCTCCAATGACATTAAGCAGTGTAGACTTACCTGAACCTGAAGGGCCCAAAATCGCGACAATTTCTTGATCAGGGATTTCAATAGAAACATTCTTTAACGCATGAACAGTCACTTCACCGCTTTGATATATCTTGTTCACATTTGATAGTACGATACTCATACGCTCATCTCCATTTAATAATTTGAAATATAATTATAAAATCATTTCATTTCTAGCTTCATCTTACCTCAATATATGTAAGAAGACAACGTTTTTTGAACCGAATATATAAAATAAATTCAAAACTCCAGATCTCTATATATCTAAAGCACTAAAGCGTGCCAGACACCCTTTAACAAAGTAAAGGGTGTCTGGCACGCTTTAGTGCTCCACAGTCATAAAAAAACAAACTAGCGTCTGTCTAGTTTGTTTCCGAATCAGATGATTGGTGTTTTTTAAAATCGTCCAGAAAGTCTTTTTGAAAACTGGTGGTTGGGGTCGCTTTTGGCTTAGCCTTTAATTTCTTAAATGGATTGGACCCGTATTTGTCCGTTAATTCTCCAATGGCGGAATACAATTTTTCGTTTTTAGCTTCCTTTTCATACGTAAACAAGTCAAGCTGTAGCGTTGCGTCCTGCTTTTCACTTAGGTCCTGTGCAGTAACACCCATAAGTCGGATAGGCGTCCCGTTCCAGTGGTCTTCCCAAAGTTTTACGGCGTATTGATAAATCTCTTCCACTTTACTGATATATTCAGGTAATTGTTTGCTTCTTGTAATGGTTCTCCGGTCGTGATACCGAATCATTAGCTGAATATTTCTTGAAACAACCTCTTTATTCTCCATACGATCGGCAACTTTCTGTGATAATTGACGAAGGAGTTTTGTAATTTCGATATCATCGGTCGTATCATGAGGCAATGTCTGGGAATTCCCAATACTTTTGAACTCGCTAACCGCATCAGGATCCACAAGTCGATCGTCTATTCCGTTTGCACGATTTTGTAGACGCTCCCCATTAATCCCAAGCTTCCCTTTTAAAGCATACACGTCTGCTTTTGCAAGATCTTCTATCGTATGAATATGGCTATTGATTAATTTCTCAGCGGTTTTCTCTCCTACCCCATACATTTCTCTAACAGGCAACGGCCACAATTTCGTTGGTATATCACGCTTTCTAAGTACCGTAATTCCCATTGGCTTTTTCATATCTGAAGCCATCTTAGCAAGAAATTTATTCGGCGCAATCCCTATAGAACTAGGGAGTTCGAGCTGCTCCATAATGGTCTTTTGGATCCAATTTGCAATATCTAAAGGAGTACCCTGATCTTCGCAATCGGTAATATCCATATACCCCTCATCAATTGAAACAGGCTGAACAAGATGTGTGACTTGAGAAAGAATGGAGAACATCTCTCTAGAAGCCTTTCGATAACGGTCAAAATTAGGACGCATCACAATCATATCGGGACAAAGACGCCTTGCTTGCCACAGAGGCATAGTGGTCTTTACACCCTTTGCCCGCGCTTCATAACTGGCGGTTACAACTATTCCCTTTCGTTCCTCAGGGTTTCCCGCAATCGCGAGAGGTTTACCTTTCAATTCTGGATTGTAAGCCATCTCAACAGAAGCATAGAAACTGTTCATATCAACATGGAAAATCACACGTCCATTCTTCGGATACCACTTCGACAAATCAACACACCTCCTCACTAACGAACATTCGTTCTATAATCTATTGTAACACATCTACCAACCCTACGCCTCCCGTCCAACTCAAAACCCTTTCGTGTCAGACACCCTTTACCTTAGTAAAGGGTGTCTGACACGACCTGGCTCATTACACAGAAAAAAACCCTTCCAACTATAGGGAGTTTGATTATCTCTCTACAGGTTGGAAGGATTTTCTTCCCCTTCGTTTGAGCAAGCAGTCTGATTTTCTTTATTTATGCAAGAACCCATGGAGTTGGCGGTTCTTGCCGCTGCTCGATTATAAACCATATCAAACTTACTTTTCGCAAGCCTGCGCTTTGCAATGGATTCAAAAGGATTTTGCAGCACATTCAAATATGATTCCAGTTGCTCTCTCTCTTCTTGAGTTAATCGGACTTTCATAACAAACCTCTTTCCGTGGAGTATTTATGGTTCCTTTGTTGCCGCAATTTCATCGGAAGAGTTATTCTTATGGTACAAGTGCGGACTTCTGTCCTCTTCTGAACAGGCTAATTTGTTTTCATAATCAATACAGGCATTTTCAAGAGATTCTTTTTGGTACTTTTGAATGTACGATAACCCAGCATACCCTGCAAGTAACGATGTTACAATAATAGATAGCTGATTTTCTGTACCCGTTAGCGTAACAGTGCTTTTGGCTATAATGCCAGCCCCAACCCCTATAATGAGGTCACCAATGACGCCAAGTTCGAATAAAATCGGATCGGTGTTCTTGTTATCTCCATACCGGATTCCAATTAAAAACAATAAGAAACTAATAAACGCGTTCACAATCGTGACAATCAGCATCAACGCTCTCATTGTTCCCCGATAAGAAGATTGGCTCCACTCTTCAAACCCCTTGAACTTAAAATCAATACTTACAATCGGAAGTAAAATACACGCATTTCGTTTATAATGACCAATCAATGCCCCCACCAAGCTTACTAAAATCGCCAATTTAAAAATGTGCCATAGCTCGACTAGTGAATAAACCTGATCCATATCATCACCCTTCTCTATAGTATTATCCTTATCATACTATTATTGTAAGAATTTTCAATCATTTTTAACGTAATTGAATCTATAGCATTAGAGGTTGTCACATTTCAATAGGTAAAAAGTCTATTTTAAATACGAACGCATGTACCATTAGACATGGTCTTTAGCCCTCCTTTAGATATTTATTCCTGAATTTCCGCGGGCATGCTGTCCTTTACTTCGTTCAGTCCGGGGTCTCCTCGTTCCAAAGACACCTCTAGCTAATGTTTTATAGCATTAAACGGGAGATGACGGTTGCTAAAATCAAAAAAGAGAGCACCTTTTCAAGGCACTCTCTAACACTCTTACCATACTCCATAACTTATCCCCATCTTGTAAACTATACCAAAATAAAGGAAGATAACACTTACACCAATCCAAATAGAAGATTTACTTTTCTCAAGCCAACCTGCTATCACCGTTCGAATACCAAATAAAAATAGTATAAGTGATAAAGCTAACCTTCTATTGAACTCCCTCACCATGTAGTCATCGAAACCTGTCTGACCATTAACAATAAAGGGGCCACTTTCTAGCGAGATGGATACAAGAAAACATGAGACCTGGAGGATCATTATTATCGGAAAAACAATCCCTTTGGTTACCCCTTTTTCCTGCAAATACCGGTGTACATTAGATTGGACTTTATTAGAACGGATATACGTAATGATAGAGCTTATTACAAGGATAGGAACTCCAAACCATAAAGCATTCATCAACGTGAGTGAGTTCAAAACCCAAATTAAAATCCCTAAACTAATAAAATATAAAACGACGTCACGAAAAGGAAGACGGGTTCCTTCTTGAGCCAATTCATCCTCACCTCCCCGCCCTATTTTATCCTTAAAATGGAATAGAATGCAATATAATACACCCTGGTTCTTTGGTGAACCAGGGTGCTGCGTTCGGGTGATTTATCTAGTTATCTAACTCGGAGTGCCCTTTCTGAGTCAGATTAGTCTTCTTTACGTTCCATCGAACGAAGAACCGCTGTTAATAATATAGCGCCAACTACCATGACAGCACCTACCCAAGGTGTGTGCTCAAGTCCAATAGAGTCTACAATTATTCCCCCAACAAACGATCCAATCGCAATCCCGACGTTAAAAGCTGCAATATTTAAAGCTGATGCTACGTTAACAGCAGATGGAACATATTTTTCAGCCAGGTTCACAACAAGGATTTGCAAAGCAGGAACGTTCATGAATGCAAACAGACCCATAAAGAAGATAGTAATTAAACCAAGTACTTTAAATGGCGCTGTTACCGTTAAGATAAATAGAATAATAGCTTGGAATACAAACATCCAAAACAGAGCTTTTAGTGGATTTTTGTTTGAAGCTTTTCCACCGATGGTGTTACCAATCGCAACGGCCACACCATATCCAACTAAGATAATACTTACCCAACGGGCGCTAAATCCTGTAATATCTTCTAATATCGGAGAAAGATACGTAAAGGCTACGAACGTACCTCCATACCCTAGACCTGTAATGACAAAAGCTAAGATTAATTTACCATTTGTTAAAATCTTAAGCTGTTCACTAAATTTCGCTGGTGGTGCTTCTTTAAGATCTTTAGGGACCAATATCGCACTGGAAATAACACCAATAAGACCTAGTAGTGCGACTCCCCAGAAGGTTGCTCTCCAACCAAAGGCTTGTCCAATAAATGTCCCAAGTGGAACACCTGTTACGGTCGCAACTGTTAAGCCTGTAAACATAAATGCTATTGCACTGGCACGCTTATGCTGCGGAACTAAATCAGCAGCAATTGTTGCGCCAATCGAGAAGAATATGCCATGTGAGAACGCCGTAATAAAGCGAGCTATAAATAAGACTGTAAAACTAGTTGATAACGCCGCTACAGAGTTACCTACTATAAACAGAACCATCAAAGACATCAGAAGCGTTTTTCGATTCATCTTGGATGTTAATGCTGTAAGAACCGGTGCCCCAATAGATACTCCAATTGCATATCCAGAAATCAAAAGACCTGCCAACGTAATCGATATAGATAAATCATCAGCAATCGATGAAAGAAGTCCAACTGGAACAAACTCCGTTGTTCCAATACCAAAGGCACTAATCGCTAGCGCAAGTAGCGCCAGTGTGCCTCCTTTATTTTGAGCTTGATTTGAATGTTGTGTGTTAGAACTCATTAAAGAGATCCTCCTTTGAACTATCGTTAATAATCACTGAATAGATAAGGCGCCATTACCTATCCAACTTGCGTACATTACATTATGCAATGTACTTCATCTTTGCGGAAGTACGCACTTTAAAGTACGGTAGGTACTAAAAAGTAACTATAAGCTGTTTCATACATAAGACTATTGCTTACGGCTTGTCTGTTTCCTTCACTGCCGTTGCAACAATTGCTATTATGCATCGTAAAAATATAAGAAAAAAGTACGTACTTTCATGTAGTATAGGTACCTTTTTGTAACTTTTAAGAGCACTCATGGGATTAGACGGCTTAAATATTTTTAAGTTGTTTTAAACATAAGGGACACAAAAAAAAGAGTCACCTTTTAAGGTGACTCTTTTTCCAAATTATTGCATAGGCTTTTGATTGGTCTGAACATAACTTTGAAGCATCTGGTTCATGTCCTGAGGATTTAATTGTGGAACTTGATAATACCCATGTTTGTTCTGATAAAGAAAGATTTCATACGACATTTCAATTAAGTTTGGAACGCTATCTGCTATGACGCGTCTTAATACGGGATTTGTCATCTCTAAAGCCGTCATCGAAAACAGCGTAGCTAGAGACTTCGTTTGTCCTAACATGTAAGCAGATAACCCTTTATCAGATAGTTCTTGTACAGATTGATTGGGCTTTTTTGGCTCTCCCTGATTTAATCCATAAACGGTCGTATGATCTTCTTCCATCTTGTATACTTGGGTAGAAACAGACGGTTTATTTCCCGTGCTAAAGCTCTCTACAATCGTATTATACATCGTTTCAATAAAAGCGTACTGACGATTTAAAATATCCTTTAACTTCTGGTCTTGTATGTGCTGTTCATACATTTGGTATTGATCCATTAAACTTATAACAGATGCAATAACTTCGTGAGCATCAAAAAGCTCATGACCTCCATGGTTAGTCGATGGGGCCATGTTCTTTTGATTCGTAGTTGAATCGTTTTGTTGTTGCACGTTTATCCCTCCTGTATCCATCAGTCCATAGTGTCTACGATCCACAGAAGAAATATGTAAAAAAGCCTTCCACCTGACATAACAGGCGGAAGGCTTTTGACTTATTTTTGAGCTGTTTCTTGTACAATTGCTGCCACGAGTTCAGCTGTTTTCTCTAGTTCATCAAGAGGCATACGTTCATTCGTTGTGTGGATCTCTTCGTATCCTACACAAAGGTTCACCGTCGGAATTCCGTGACCTGCAATAATATTTGCATCACTACCTCCACCGCTAGTAAGAAGATCAGTAGAACGACCGATCGCCTTCGCAGCACGTCTGGCTACTTCAACGACTTCTTCCCCTTCACTATGTTTGAAGCCTGGGTACATAACTTGGGTTTCAATATCTACACTTCCGCCCATTTCTTCAGCAGTCTCTTCAAGGGCTTTTCGCATCTTTTCCACTTGAGCTTCCATTTTTTCCGGAACAAGTGAACGAGCTTCAGCTAGGATTTCTACGTGATCACAAACAATATTCGTCTTCTGACCACCTTCAAAACGGCCGATATTTGCCGTCGTCTCTTCATCAATGCGTCCAAGCGGCATTTTTGAGATGGCACGAGCCGCTAGTGTAATCGCTGAAATTCCTTTTTCAGGAGCGACACCTGCGTGTGCAGTCTTCCCTTTAACCACTGCATTCAGCTTAGCTTGTGTAGGTGCTGCCACTACGATATTCCCAACTTTCCCATCACTATCAAGAGCATAGCCATATTTAGCAGTTAAATGTTCAGGATTCAGCGCTTTAGCTCCGACTAAACCTGATTCTTCACCAACTGTAATGATAAACTGAATATCCCCATGCTCTACATTATTCTCTTGAAGGGTACGGATCGCTTCAAAAATAGCAGCTAATCCAGTCTTATCATCCGCCCCAAGGATCGTTGTGCCATCTGTAACCACATAGCCATCCTGAATAGTAGGTTTCACGCCATTACCAGGTACAACTGTATCCATATGAGAAGTAAAGTAAATTGGATCCACACCCCCCTTACTTCCTTTCAGGGTACAGATAAGATTCCCAGCGCCATGCCCTGTCACTTCCTTGGCATTGTCTTCAAAAACCTCGACACCAAGGTCTGTAAATTTCTTTTTCAATACTTCGTTTATCTTTGCTTCGTCTCCCGTTTCTGAGTCAATTTGAACCAACTCAAGAAATTCTTCAATTAATCGGTCACGATTTACAGTAAGCATATATGCTGCCTCCTTCAATATGTAAAAAAAGAGATGACTCTCTATTAGTACGTTAGCGAAAGCCATCTCAAGTGTCAAACGATGTTTCTTATAAAGGAATATTTCCGTGCTTTTTCTTTGGTCGTTCTTCTTTTTTATTTTTAAGCATATCTAGTGCCTGAATAAGAGAGATTCTTGTCTCTCTAGGATCAATAACATCATCGACCATACCAAGACCTGCAGCTACATAAGGATTGGCAAATCTTTCACGGTATTCATTGATTTTCTCCTGACGAGTCGCTTCAGGATTTTCACTCCCCTTTATGTCTCTGGCAAAAATAATATTTGCTGCTCCCTCTGGCCCCATCACCGCAATTTCAGCATTCGGCCACGCGTAGACAAGGTCTGCTCCAATTGATTTACTATTTAACGCCACATAAGCCCCGCCATATGCTTTTCGAGTAATGACTGTTATCTTTGGAACAGTCGCTTCTGAATAAGCATATAAGATTTTAGCTCCGTGTCTGATAATTCCACCATGCTCTTGTTTAACACCCGGGAAAAACCCAGTTACGTCTTCAAATGTAATGAGTGGAATATTAAATGAATCACAAAAGCGAATAAAACGGGAAGCTTTATCAGAAGAATCAATATCCAGACCACCAGCCATCACTTTAGGCTGGTTGCAAACGAGTCCCACCGTTTTCCCTTTAATGCGAGCGAATCCAACCACAACGTTCTTCGCAAAGTCTGGATGAATTTCAAAGAAGGAGTTTTCATCCGTTACCTGATCAATAATGGTCCTTACATCATAGGGACGAATGGGATCAAACGGGATTAAGTCTGTGAGGTCTGGTCTGTAATGATCCTCCTCATCCATTTCTATTTGACGAGGTTTCTCTTCATTATTAGCAGGTAGGTAATCAATTAAAGAACGGACCTGATCTAACGCTTCTTCTTCTGTCTTTGCTTTCAAATGAGCATTTCCGCTTTTACTATTATGTACATGCGCTCCACCTAGGTCCTCAGAAGAGATTTGCTCACCTGTTACGGTTTCGATTACTTTAGGTCCTGTTATAAACATTTGGGACGTTTCCTCAACCATAATAACGAAATCTGTAATCGCAGGAGAATAAACCGCTCCCCCTGCGCAAGGTCCCATAATAACAGAAATTTGTGGAATCACTCCTGAATAGATCGAATTTCGATAAAAGACTTGCCCATAACCATCAAGAGAAGTGACTCCTTCTTGAATTCGAGCGCCACCTGAGTCGTTTAAACCGATAAAGGGGACACCATTTTTGACAGCAAGATCCATGGCCGCAGCAATTTTTTTTGCGTGCATTTCACCTAATGCCCCACCGAAGACCGTAAAATCCTGGGCAAATAAGTACACATCATTGCCTTTAATCTTCCCAAAACCGGTAACGACCCCTTCACCAGGTGCTTCTTTCCCTGCCATTCCAAACTCTGTGCCCCGGTGCTCAATAAATGGGTTGAGTTCCACGAACGTTCCTTCATCAAGGAGATAGTCAATTCGTTCTCTAGCTGTCATCTTTCCCTTATCTCGTTGTTTTTGTATACGTTCATCTCCACCGCCCATTTCTATGGTTCTTCTTCTATCATAGAGTTCATTAATCTTATTATAAATATCCATTACGTTTGGTCACCTCCATGCTGACATAACTCATATAAAACACCGTTAGATGCTTTCGGGTGTAAAAAAGCGACATCAGCATTGTGTGCCCCTTTCTTTGGCACCTCATTGAGTAAAGGAACGCCATCAGCCCTATATTGTTTTAACCGATCGCCTATATCCGATACCTCAAATGCAATATGATGGATTCCTTCTCCTTTCTTCTTAATAAACTGAGCAATTGAAGAATCATCACTTAACGGCTCTAACAATTCGATTTGAGTCTCCCCAATTGGTAAGAAGGCAACTTTAACGCCTTCACTCTCAACTGTTTCAACATGTGTAAGAGTAAGACCAAGGGTATCTGTGTAAAACGGAAGAGTTTGTTCAATGTTCTGTACAGCGATTCCAATGTGAGCAATCTTCTCTGGCGGTTTAACCTCTGCGGATTGTTCAGGATCAACAAGCCGTTGAATGTATTTCGCTACCTCATCTGTCGAACTACCAGGTGTAAAGATCTTCTTAATCCCTTTTTCCTCTAAGAACGGAATATCTTCAGCTGGAATAACACCGCCACCAAAAACAGGGATATCCTCTGCATTGTATTTTTTTAATGTTTCCACAATTTTTGGAAACAGTGACCGGTGCGCGCCTGATAATGAGGATAATCCCACAATATCGACATCTTCTTGAATAGCTGCTTGAGCAATCTGATCAGGCGATTGGCGCAGCCCAGTATAAATGACCTCCATACCATGGTCACGAAGAGCTTGCGAAATGACAAGCGCTCCACGATCATGCCCATCAAGTCCTGGTTTCGCTATAAGTACACGTATTTTTCTATCCATAACCGTTCCCCCTCTTCTAATTAGCGCGCAACATATTCTCCGAATTCTCTTCGAAGGGTGTGACAAATCTCACCAACAGTAGCGTATGCTTTTACGGCTTCAAGAATATGCGGCATTAAATTATCGTTTTGATCTTGGGCTGCTTGCTTAATCCGATTGAGCGCTTGCTCGACACGTTCCTGGTCTCGATGAATACGAATGTTACCTGTCTTCTGTACCTGAGCTTTCTCTAAATATTCGTCAACTTTTAATAACTCTGGATTAACTTCTTCGTCAATCTTATACTGATTCATCCCGACGATCACATCTTCTCCACTTTCAATTCTCTTCTGTGTTTCATAAGCAGCGTGGTGAATTTCCCGTTGCATGTAGCCCTCTTCGACAGCTTGAACAGCTCCACCGATCTCACGAATCTGATCCAGGTATTGATTGACTTGTTCTTCAATTTGATCCGTTAACTTCTCAACATAATAAGAACCAGCTAAAGGATCAACAGTATCTGCAACGCCACTTTCATTCGCAATAATTTGTTGGGTTCTTAGGGCTATGCGTGCAGACTCTTCGGTCGGTAGTGCCAAAGCTTCATCGCGAGAGTTTGTGTGTAAACTTTGCGTCCCGCCCATTACAGCTGATAAAGCTTGCAACGCTACACGGACAATATTGTTATCAGGCTGCTGTGCTGTAAGAGTAGACCCCCCTGTTTGGGTGTGGAACCTAAGCTTCCAACTTTTTGGATCTTCCGCTTTATAATGTTCTTTCATAATTTTTGCCCACACTCTGCGAGCCGCCCTGAATTTAGCCGCTTCTTCAAAAAATTGATTATGTGCGTTAAAAAAGAAGGCTAGACGTGGTGCGAATTGATCGACTTTAAGACCTGATTCAATGGCTGCATCTACATAAGCCAATCCATTTGCAAGAGTGAATGCCACTTCCTGTACGGCAGTAGATCCTGCTTCTCTGATATGATAGCCCGATATACTAATCGTATTGAACTTAGGGACATGCTCATGACAATAACCAAAGATGTCCGTAATGATTCTCATAGATGGCTTAGGAGGAAAAATGTACGTTCCTCTCGCAATATACTCTTTTAAAATATCGTTCTGAATCGTACCTGTTAATTTCTCCTTCGGTACACCTTGTTTTTCCCCAACAGCGATATACATACAAAGTAATACAGAAGCAGGGGCGTTAATGGTCATGGATGTGCTTACTTGCTCAAGAGGAATCTCGTTAAACAACGTTTCCATATCAGCTAGACTATCAATGGCTACCCCGACCTTCCCGACTTCTCCTTCGGCCATAGGATCATCAGAGTCATATCCAATTTGCGTTGGTAGATCGAAAGCTACAGAAAGTCCCGTTTGCCCTTGATCGAGCAAATAACGGAACCGTTTATTTGTTTCCTCCGCGGAACCAAAGCCTGCATATTGACGCATGGTCCAGTATCTACTTCGATACATTGTAGGTTGGATCCCCCGTGTAAATGGATATTGCCCGGGAAACCCTATATCATTAATATAATCTTCATTGATTTCATTTGGTGAATAAAGACGATCAATTTCAATATGGGAACTCGTTTCGAACGGTTCCTTCCTCTCTGGAAATCGTTCGATTGCTTTCTTGGATTGTTCCTCCCATTTTTGTTTTTGCTCATTATAGGTTGACCCCATCCGAACTCCCCCTTTTAGATAAAATACGCATCATTTTGAACGTATTCGATAAAGAACAAGAAAACCCTTTCAATTTTTCGACAATTTTATTGTATCATGAAACTGGTTATAAAATGAATCATTATTCACTATAAGAGTAATGTTCAACAATACGAAGAGAAGGGCTTTGGTATTATAAAAAAGGAGACTTGTTCCATTCACGGATTCGGGTTAAAATAGGACTAGTATCGGGGATGAAGGAGGTCAATACGATGGCATCTAAAACAGCTCAAAATAAACAAACAGAAGCGCCTCAAAAGCGTAAACCATCTAAGAGGGAAAAACGCCAGAAAGTTGTAGTCTATTTAATGATCGTAACGATGTTGCTAACATCACTACTTGCTGGAGCAGGTATGTTTTTATAAGCTAAGAGACACAAAAAGAGCATTTGGCTTCTATAGCCAAATGCTCTTTTCTTTTATAGGTACTCTCGTTGTGAAAGAAGCGTTACTCACCGCCTCCTCCACCGTCACCACCATCTCCAAACAAACCAAAGCCAGAAGAGTCTCCGCCACTCGCATCACTGTCCCCATACGTGTCTCGATTTTTCGTTCGGAAACTGGAGGTTACCATAGCTAGGACAACAATAATAAACAATAAAAATCCCAAATAACTCACCTCTTATTCAATATAGACGAATGAACGGTTCTTTGGGTTTCAGTTTTTCCAACAGAGATAAAGGTGTGATGTTCTCCTCACACCTTTAAATATCGAAATGCTTTATCCACCCTTGTCGTTGGGGTATGGCAGCTGAAATTCTCACAAATATACGCAGTCGATTGATTATTCAAATATGTGTAGTCACCTGCAAAAGGGGCAACCTCTTTAAGTTCTTCAGGACTTACTGCAACAAGTGTGGTATTAGACGGATAGAAGTCATTTCTTAAAGAGTCCAGTAATGGTTTCATTCCGTTATTCATTCCTTGTAAGATCACAACTTCTTTCATGTTACTTTTTGTAAGTAAGTACGTTTGCATCAAGTAAACATGGCCGTCCGAATACTTAGCTAGGTCGTCTGAGAAAGCATGAAGCATTTTCTCTACCACCTCTTCTTTCTGATGATCTCCCGTTAAGCGGGCCAATCGTAAAAGCTGGAGAGCAGCCACGCTATTACCAGATGGAACGGCGCCATCTGCTGCTTCTTTAGGTCTGGCGATCAATTGTTCATGATCGTGGCCGTATAAATAAAACCCTCCACCTTCTTCATCAAGAAACAGCTTAAACATGTTCTCACTCAGGTGATTAGCCTTTTGGATATACTCAAGATCGTAAGTAGCTTCATACATTTCAAGGTAAGCCCACAACATGTAGGCATAATCATCAATTAAACCAAGGTGTTTGACCTCCCCGTCTCTGTAGCGGACCATAAGCCGATCATCTACGATCAGATGGGTTTCGATAAACTCAAGTCCATGTTTCGCCGCGTTTATATACGTATCATTCTCAAATACCCGAGAAGCTTTAGCTAATGCGGCAATCATCATCCCATTCCAAGATGTAATCACTTTATCATCCTTAAAGGGATGAATACGTTTCTTTCGCGCTTCAAACAATTTTGCTCTAGAATGATCGAGGGCTTCAGCAAGTTCTTTTTCAGTACTATTGTAAGAGGAGGCATATTGTTGTAAATCAATACCGATTACGTTCGGAATACTCTTCCCTTCAAAATTTCCATGATCGGTAATATTGTAGATCTCACAGAACTGTTCTCCTAATGAATTCCCGAGCACTCCCTTAATCTCATCCGGGGTCCATACATAAAATTTGCCTTCCTCCCCTTCAGAATCAGCATCTTCGGCAGAGTAAAACCCTCCTTCAGGATGGGTCAGGTCCCTTAATACATAAGACATTATTTCATCAGCTGTTTTCTTAAAACGAGGTTCCTTCGTCACCTGGTATGCTTCTGTATAAGCAATCCCAAGTAAAGCCTGGTCATATAACATTTTCTCAAAATGAGGAACAAGATATTTCTCATCCACGCTATACCGTGAAAAGCCAAATCCTACATGATCGTAAATCCCCCCAGCAGCAAGCCCATCGAGTGTTTTAGTGACCATATTTAGCGCTTCTTCTTGACCAGAGTAATCATAATACCTAAGTAAAAATGTAAGTGTATGGGGTCTTGGGAATTTAGGGGCGTTTCCAAAACCGCCATAAGTGCGATCAAATTGCTTAAATAAGGTGCTATAAGTGTGATCGAGCACCTCTTCAGAAAGTTCTGTTGAAGGTGTTATATGAAAGGCCTGATCAAGGGCATGTTGAACATTCTTTTCAATATTTTTCACTTTATCAGGTTGCTGCTTAAAGTTTTGATAAAGTTGAATGATGACATCTTTCAAGCCCGGCATTCCATACCGACTTTCTTTCGGGAAATACGTCCCTGAATAAAAAGGAACTTGTTCAGGGGTCATAAACACACTTAGCGGCCATCCCCCCATGCCGTTCATCATATGGCAAATGGTCATATAAACGGAATCGAGATCAGGACGCTCCTCCCGGTCCACTTTAATGGCTACAAACCGCTCATTTATCATTTGGGCCACTTCTTGATCTTCAAAGGATTCCCTTTCCATTACATGACACCAATGACAAGTTGAATATCCAATGGAAAGAAATATCGGCTTTCCTTCCCTCTTTGCTTTCTGAAAGGCTTCCTCGCCCCAAGGATACCAATCAACAGGGTTATAAGCATGTTGAAGAAGGTAGGGGGATTTTTCATGGTTTAAACGATTCGCTTTATTATGTAATGACTTATTTTGCATAATGCACACCTCACTTCCATTGTGATTGCAACTATAACATAGTTATAGGTAGATTTTGTCGATGGCGACGTTGTTATTCTTCTCATAAACGACCTATTTCTAGAGACACTAAGAACGAAGACACTCTTCAGAGAGGATGTTTTAATGAGAAACAATCGATGGTTGTCCATGTTCAATACAAAAAAACAACCCATGTGGATGGGCATGTTTCGAAAAAAGAAAAAAAGTCGTACCCCTATGGTCATGTCCGTTCTGGGCGTAGCGGCTACAATGGTGAGTGCGGCCTTCTATGGCATTACACGTGGTCGCGAGGATGAGCACCATAGCCATGATGAACCAATGAAGAAATATGCTGGTAAAATTCAAGATTATATGAAACGTGCAGATTCACGCCCAAATGGTGCTGCGTTTGCTGAATTTGCTGATGAAATCATGCCAGAAGCAAATGAAAAGCCAAAAGAAGAACAATAAATAGAAGGACGACTTCAAAAAGTCGTCCTTCTATTTAAGTGTATTTTTCAAAACAATGGAAAGTTTGTATTCAACATGCTCACTAAGATTGGTAATAAATTCATCAAGGTCTTCGTTTGATGGAAAACGGCATTCTAATAAATAACATCCATCTCCACTAATTTTGTAATTATTCCTTACAAAATACTGATATTGGTCCAAAATTGAAAAATAAGATCTATGATAAGGCCCTCTTGTGTAAATATTTATAAAGACATGCACAGGATTCCCCATCTTCTCTTCATTCACGCAAACCTGATAACCTGAAATAATCCCCGCTTCTTCTAACTTTAACACTCGTGAAGAAGCAGCCTGCCCTGTCAAATGAACTTTTTCACCTAGCTCTTTCATACTTAACCGAGCATTCTGATTAAGCTCATGTACAATTTTATAATCCGTGGCATCCACCATCTCTCACTCCTTTCAAATTTCAAGTTCATGGCGCAAAATTCTTGATTTCATCTATGTAAGCTAGACTCCATTTATATTATCCTATACGTGTACACCTAAAAAGGAGGAGATTCACATGAATATCCATCATATAAGAAATGCAACCCTTTTACTAGAGTATGGAGGACATAGCTTTTTAATTGATCCATTCTTCGCTGACCAGGGTTCTATGCCTGCTTTTCCAAACACACCCAATCAGGAATTATCTAACCCACTTGTACCACTACCAGATAAAGCGAGTGAATACTTAGAGGTAGATGCTGTATTTATTACTCATCTTCATCCAGATCATTTCGATGAGAAAGCGAAAGAAATATTGCCAACAGACATTAAAATATTTGTTCAAAACCAAGAAGATTTAAAGACCGTAAAACAAGAGGGCTTTTCAAATGTTCACTCTTTTGAAAAACAAGTTCACATAGGCGATGTAACGATTAACCAAACAAATGGTCAACATGGCAGAGGGGACATTACTAAGATGACTGGCCCAGTATCTGGAATGGTCTTTAAGCATCAGGAAGAGCAGTCTCTCTACATTGCAGGGGATACAGTGTGGTGTGAGGATGTAGAAAAAGCCCTTACCGCTCACTCTCCGGATTTAATTATTGTAAATAGTGGAGCTGCTCAATTCCTTGAAGGCGGACCCATTACGATGACCGCAGAAGATATTTACAATACTCATCAAGCTGCACCCAACTCAAACATCATTGTCGTGCATATGGAATCACTAAATCATTGCTTATTATCCAGAAAAACGTTACACAGTTTTCTGGAGGAAAATCAGCTAACAAGCCAAGTCATTATACCAAACGATGGTGAACGTTTATCTTTTTAAGACGTGCTAAATCAAGATCACGTAGAAAAGGCTGCTTAAGAAGTACAATCTTCTTAAGCAGCCTATGCTATTCGAAAGACAATCGTTTTTTCATCACTAAATCTGTAGTTTCAAATCCCATTTTCTTATAAAGATGTAAAGCTCGCTTATTATGAGCAAAAACATGAAGCCCGATTTGTACGATATTTAAGGATTCTGCATACCTTTCTAAAGCTCTCATTGCAGCTGTTCCATAACCTTTTCCCTGTTCTTCATTATGGAGCTTTATATCGTAGATAAAAATGTGCGTTTCTTCTGGCCGGTGCTGTCGATGAAGCCAGATCATTCCAATCTCTTTCCCTTCCTCATTGACCACCGCAAAAAGATCATGATCCCTCGTATTCAAGCCATCTGGTAAGAGACTCTCAAACTGCTCCTGTGCATTAATCATGGCTTCTGAAGCAGTCCAATTACCTGCCTCAACATGTTCATTAGCGTATTCTCTTACAGATGTCTGGTAATACTCTTCAAACGTTTCTTGCTTCATTGGAATAAAACGTACCTTCATCAAGCTCACTCCCCTATTGTTTCCCTACCCATCTGCTATCTTAATGGTATACAAGGCTCTAGAATAAAAGCAAGTTTAACCCCCTCCAATCTTCCATTCTACGTAAACATTTATTCATTATGAGCATAAAAACCCCAATACTTTTTTCTTTAGCACTCTACCAAACAGATGCGTGTCAGACACCCTTTACCTCTTCACATCACTAAAGCGAAAAGATACATGATATCCGTTTTTGTTCTCTCATTTTTCTCGTTCGTTTACTAGAAAAGATATTTTTATTTAATATTCTTCGCATCTCCTACATAGAGTTAGAGTGAGGGAGGGGGTCTGGTTTGCTACAAATTTCAAGAGCTTCCATACGAGCAAAGGTAACATTTATTAGTCGATATCTAGTAATCTATGGGTTTCTATTTATGTTAATTGGACTTATGACGGCTACCTCATATAGTAAAACGTTTCTATCGTCTCAAACCATTGAAAATGCATTAAAGTCCTTTAATAGTACTGAAGTTTTACTGGCCGTTATGGGGAGAGAGATGCCACCCTTATTACAAGAATATGAAGATGAAGTCCCGGACCTTTCCACGTCACGATTTGTCGTTGATGCATTAACAGATATACGCTTAGGAGATGCCAGAAGTCTTCTCGGGCGTGAGATTCCCGGATTAGATGCTTATCACACCGAGATCTTAGTCGCTGGTGAGGGAACCGATTACACTACACTTCCTTATGAATCACCTCCACCAGAAGATTTTTTCTCAAGTGCTGAAGACAAAAAGGAGAAACCCGCAGAAGAGAAAGTTCCAGAAGAAGCATCCGTTTTGATTTATCATACACATACATGGGAAGCCTTTCTTCCCAACCTAAGCGGAGCAACGAAACCTAACGAGGCGGTTAGCCACGATGAGACAAAAAATATAGTAAATGTAGGAACAATGTTAAAAGAAGAGTTGCTCAAATACAATATTCAGACACAGCACGTTAAAGACAATGTCGCAACAGAATTGAAAGAAAAGAACTGGTCTTATCCAGATTCCTACAAAGCTTCACGGGAAATTGCTACAGCTGCCCTTGCAAAAAACGATAATGTAGAATACATTCTCGACATCCACCGTGATTCAGTTGATAAAGAAATCACGACCACTACTATAAACGGAGAGCCATATGCCAGACTCTTCTTCATCGTAGGAAAAGAAAATAAGTTCTATGAAGAAAACTTACAATACGTTACAGAGCTAAATAAAAAACTAAACACCGAGTATCCAAGCATTAGTCGAGGCGTATTTCAAAAGAGCAAAGCACAAGGAAATGGTCTTTACAATCAGGATCTTTCTGAAAAAGCTTTACTTATAGAGATTGGTGGTTACGCAAACAACAATGAGGAAATTAGAAACACCGTAAAAGCTTTTGCTAAAGTATTTAGTGAAATGTATGAAGGAGACATAGAAGTGAATGCGCAATAAAACTTGGCTCCTTTGGTTTCTTTGGACATTCCTCTCTATGCTCTGTTCTTTCTTCTTCTTTCACTGGACCATTGCAGTTGCTTGTTTCGTAGCCGGTGTATCAATTGCTGGAATTGAATTGTTTCATGAATTTGGTGAGAAGAACTGAGCTTTTAGCTCAGTTCTTTTTTGATGAACGGAGGAATGTAGTTGCGGGTTTCTCTTTCTTCATTTCTTCTTTCAATTGTGCAGTTCGGTGGCTTTTTCTACAGTTGCCAGGACATTTTATACATATAGATACATCTTTCCTACATACCTATACTTGGTTTCTGCATTCTAACCTCTTTTTATACAGTCTGAGAGCTCTTTCTTCAATTAGACCACTCTATTCTTCATACCTCCATATTCTTTCTTCAATCAAATCCATCTTTCCTTCAATCACCTCATACGAGAGCTCACTGTAAAATTCACAAAGGAATTCTTTCCATTTTCCAGAAAACAGTAAAGCAAGCAAAAATAAAAGGAGAGTAAAAATGAAAATCACAAAAAGCCCTATTCATAATAGAGTGAACACTATTTTTATACCAGTAAGTGATCTACAGGCCGCAGCCAAATGGTACTGTCATTTACTAGGCCAGGAGTATAATCCTGAGGAAGTAAAAGAACCCGTCTATAACATGAAGATCAACCACACAACGGGTGTCCTACTTGATGCAGGACCTCCAGGAAAAAAGCAAACAGTTAAGCCTTCAGCTCACCCCTTATTTAACTTTCATACTGAGGATATTGACTCATCCTTCCAATTTGTAAAAGAGCTTGAATACAGTGTCCATTCAGATATCCAACGCTTTGAAGATATCTCCTTCTTTACCATTAAAGATGCTGATGAAAACATCATTATGATCTGTACAGGATAACCATAGAGACCCATACAAAAAGGCTTGAGGAAAAAATCCTCAAGCCTTGAGCTTTAACTCTTTCACACGTTGCCGAGTTTCCTCTGGCCACCAAGCGCCACAATCTTCTGAGACCACACATGCTGCGCAAGCCTTAAGATCATACACCACCATATCCTTAATAGGAGGAGCATAGAGATGTAAGGTAATTAAACCACTCTTTTGATCATCTTTCATTCTATGAACTCCTTTAACAGGAGCATACAAAAATTCCCCTGCCCCCCTTTGTTCTTCAAATATAGCCCGTGGGACCTTCCCGTCCTGCACCTCATAAACCGTATGTTCTGTTTTTCCATTAAGGACATGAATCCACCCATAAGAATTTCCATGATTATGAGGAGAACATTCTAAATCAGACCAATTCATAACAAGAAGTTCCACCTCTTTATTATGAAACAAAAGCTTCCTATAATAGGGTTTCCCATCAGGATCGCCAAGTTCTGCTTCTACGTCTTTTACTGTTGTGTTCAATTCCTGAAGCACCCTCCTTAACTCTTCTTTAGACGGAGAAGTTAACGGTTTAAGAAGAGTTTCCATTCGTTCTTTCCACTCCATATTACACCCTCCTTTTCTTTAGAATGTTCCTAAGGTTCCAAACCTGTCCATTTACGAAAATGACTCCCACAATAATAATGATTCCTCCGGCGATACTTTGAAGGAAGATTCTCTCGTTAAGCAGTAAAACTGCAGCAATTAATGTAGCCAGTGGCTCTAAGTACATAAAAGCACTTGCCTGAGAAGCCTCTAATACTTCGTGCGCCTTCCCCCAGTACCAGTAGGCGATACCCGAAACAAACACACCAAGGAATATGAGGTGACCCCATTCCCCCGGACTTAACAGCGCTAAATCCTCCCATCCTCGCCCCTTTATGAGGATAGGGACGGTGAGGATGAAAGAGAGCGCACTCATATAAAAAGTAATGACAATCGAAGGCAACGGAATGTGTAATCGTTTTAAAAGAATTCCATAAACCGCCCAATTCAGGGTGCTAAGGAGCATAAGAAGATAGCCTATGTTCATAGCAAATGAGATCCCCTGGCCACTTCTCGAGGTCGTAATTAAGATGACACCAGCTATAGCCACCCCTATACCTATAGCCCTTGAGAGCGTCACTTTTTCATGAAGAAAGATCATCGACAAGAAAACGGTAAACACAGGGGAAAACGATATAATCCATCCCGCATGAGACGCATCAATGGTTAAAAGTGCTGTTGCCTGAATAATTTGATGGACAAAGACTCCAAGTATTCCAAGTACAATCAGGGCTGGAACGTGAATAAGGGCTAATTTCATTGGATATCTCATGAATACAAGTACGCTTAATAAAAACAAAGCCCCGAATCCAAATCGAATGACGAGTACGGTATAAGGATCAAGCTTATCTAAAACTGCTTTAGTTGAGACAAAAGATATACCCCAAAATGTGATGGATAAAGTTGCGTAGAAAGAGGCAGCCAGTTTGGTAGACATATATATGCTCCTCCTCTTTAAAGGAACTCTTTCTTTCATCCTATGCTTGTCCTTCAGGTTCATGTAGAATACGTTTGGAAATTTTTGTTGTGAACAATCAAATCTTACCCTACAATAGAAATAGAATTGTCGGATAATTAGGAGGATGACTGTGCTCTTTTACTATTGATCTTTGTGAAGTTCTCAAGTAATGAGGAAACGACATAAAGGGAGGGCTTACACATGGAATGGGTTAAAGAATTTTACAATAAGCAATATGAACTCTTAACCAATAACCCTATGATTCTGACGCTTAGGGATGATTTGGTTGATAAAATGGAAGAATTAATAGAATCCAAACCTGAAAAGATCCTGGAGCTCGGAGCAGGCACAGGACAGTTTGCAGTCGCTGCCGCTAAACGAGGGTATGAGGTTACGGTTATTGAACTAGCGCCGAAAGCAATAGAAAAAATGAGGACCCTGGCAAGAGATCATAATGTGGAGGATACACTTCACATTTATGAAGGGGACTTCTATGAAACTACAATTAAAGAGACATTCGATTGCATTTGTTACTGGGACGGATTCGGAATCGGAACAGATACCGATCAAACCAAACTCCTCCAGCTTATTGGGATTTGGTTAAACGAGGATGGCCAAGCACTGATCGACTGCTATACACCCTGGTACTGGGCAAACACAGCTGGAATAGAAATGAGCTTTGATGAGATTATGAGGCTATACGATTTCGATCCGTATCACTGCAGGATGATTGATACGTGGTGGTCAAGTCGAGACGAAAGCCAAGCGGTGACCCAGTCTCTCCGATGTTATTCTCCAGCTGACCTTGAACTTCTGCTAAAGGAGAGTACACTCTTCTTGGATCATTCTATACCAGGCGGGGCAATGGATTATACCACAGGAGAATTTAATGAAGAAGCTCCTCTCCACAGAGCCATGTCCTATACAGCTCGGTTAAAGAAGGATAAATCCTAAGTTTCTTAAGGAGAAGGAGACCATTTATGGTCTCCTTCTCCTTTCTGTTAGTTAAAAAGGATGTTATTACCTTTCTTTTAAAAATCTAAAAGTACAGGTCTCCTCTTATCTCAGTGAGACCGCACTGGAGATAGAACGTGACAAACTTGTTCATGATCAAGAGGACGTATAAAAATAGGACGCATTGACCCAGAGATTCCTATTCGAATTTTTTCTTCTTCAACTGCTTTTAACGCCTCTATTAAGAAAGTTCCATCAAGAGTTACGGAACATTCCTTTTCCCCATCTACGCTCAGGAGAGTTTGTTTTTCTTCGATCCCTCCTAAATCAGAAGATGATGAGGATATATGAAGATCCCCTTTTCTGACTTCAAGGTGAATGTTGTGGTTCTTCCATTCATTCGCAAATAGACATGCCCTCTCAATCCCTTCCTGAAGTTGAAGCTTATTAACAGAGAGTATAGTAGGTGCATTTTTAGGGATGAACTGATCTACATTTGGATAATGTCCTTCAATTAACTTTGAATAGACCAACAAGTCACCTGCTTCAAATACAATTGAGCGATCATGTATGGAGATTTTTACTGGGGAAGTTTCATGGCTCAGTACCTTAGCTAGGAGGGAAAAAGCTGTTTTTGGAACATTACAAGAACATTGCAAATGATTCTTGTATGAAAACTCTCTAAGGGCTAAACGATGGGAATCGGTAGCGACCGCCCGGATGCTTTCTTTTTGAAAAGATAAATGGACTGAAGTCAAGACAGGGCGATTCTCATGATTAGAAGCTGCAAAAGTTGTCTGTTTTACCATTTGGAGCAAATCTTTACCTTCCAAAGTGATGGCTTCTTGCGCAATTTCAGCAGGAATGCTCGGAAACAAAGAAGAGTCAAATCCGCTTATATGGCTTTTAACCTCCCCTGATCTGATCGTGATTCGATTGTTTTGATCAACCTGAATATGTATTTCTAAAGGGAGTTTTTTTATTAATTGATGAAGCGATTTTGCCGATACAACGACACTCCCTCCCTGCATAATAGTGAGCTCTTCTTCAATTTGTGTTGAGACCTTGCGCATAATATAGATTTCCCCGTTACTACCTGTTAACGTTAATTCCTTTTCGTTTGCTTCAAGCTTAATCCCAGATAACAAAGGATTTAAAGTGTTGGAACGAATGACTTTATTAGCATCATCTATTGCTTTTATGAAAATATCCCTCTTTATACAAAAATCCACTCTCATTCCACTCCTTTAATCATTCAATATCGTTGAGCTTTCCTTTTTTGCTAGCTATTTCAACTAATATAATAAAACTAATGGTTAGAACAACAAGGAGGATGGAAGCAATCCAATTTGATAAATTACTCCAAATACTAAGGAAAAACACACCATTCGTCAGCAATACATAGATGACAATCCATTTTTTTAGCACTATAGACTACTCCTTTTTACGAACATGCATTCGCTTCAATTCATGCTATTGTACCATAAATATTCAAATTATTCAGTTAAAAAATGACAAAAAAATTCAGTTATGAAAGAGGTACAACTTTCTCTTCCATAACTGAAATAAAAACCTTAGTGCCCTCCACCATGACCTTCAAGATCTCCGATGGCTGTTACTGCTGGTGGGTGGGCCTTTGAATATTCATATTCAATATCATAAGTTTGGCCAACTTCTACAAGGTTCCAGGTCATTTTATCTTCAAATCTTAATTCTTTATCCATGCCCTCAACCTTTATTATGTACTCATGGGATTTTTCCTTTTCCAGGTCATGCTTCTCGATAACTTTCACATCATGCAACGTTTCGTGATGAGCGATTTTCGTATTCAGATAAAACGATAATCCTGTAATCACGATGATGCTGACTATAATAGTCGTGACTAATTTTTTCTTCAAGGTGGATCCTCCTTCTGTTTCCTCGTTTCTATTTAACCACATAACAGATTTATTGACCATTTTTTATTGGGACTGTTTAAAAGTTTCGTACACAAATTGTTGATAAGGTGTTTCCGGGAGCCCTCGTATTCCTTCATATGCATCTTTTGCATACACCTTTCCCTTTTCCCATTCTCCTAATTCCATCAAACAACGAGCTTGATATGCTTTGACATGGTAAATCAGAGAACGATCAAAGGGGTGCACCCATTCAGGAATAATGTTGAATTGATTCAGTAGTTGCCATGCACCTTTTATATCTCCCATATGATATAGAGCTTTCCCTTTTTCCATTGCATAATACGAATCCACTTCACCACCAGATAGCAGTTTAAAGGTCTCCGTGGATCGCACTGCTTCTTTATAATCTCCTTTTACCTCATTATAATAATGAGCTTGTAGCAGCAATACCAAGGCTTTGGTTTCATTACTGTCTACAAACTTGCTATACAAATCGAGCTTATCCAAATAAAATGTGACAGCACCTTCATCTCGCGTCATAATCGAATAATAACAAGCCAGTCGGTATAACTCTTCAACTTGATAAAACGTCTTGCTTTTTCTTGAATGGGCGATCGCCCTATGCAATACGTGCAAGGCTTCTTCATTGTGACCAATAGCAAAAAGTAAGATGGTTTCAAACGTAAGGTACTTAAGCGATGTTAACGTTTCAAGTTCTGCTCCTTTCGATTGTATGACTGATCGCTTTTCTCTTATTAAATGCAGTGCTTCCTCATACTGTTGTAGTTCTATTTTGCTCCACGCCTCAAAAAGTGTAACCTGAACCGATTCTTTAAAAAGAGTTAGTGTTATATACAAATGATCCGCCTGGTGTAAAGTCACTTCCCAACCTTGTTCTCCTACTGCATATAAACTCTTACCGTAGATTTCCAACACTTTTGCGGACTCATATGAGATTGGTAGTTGCTCCGTCTTCAGAGGAGACATTTTTTCAATAATTTCCTCATTCTCACCATCTTTAATAAGCGTTTCAATAGTAATTAAAAGCTCACGAACTTCCGTTACACTAACTTGTTCAAGTAGTTCATTCACGGATACATCTAATTGGTCTGCAATATAATGAAGACTTTGCATCGAAGGCTTTGCTTTATCATTCTCAATTAAGCTTAGCATTCCTTTCGTCATGTAATCTCCAGACAGCCCTTGCAAAGTTAACTTTTTCTTTTTTCTAAGTGTTTTAATTCGAGCTCCCAGTGAAGTCATCTATATCCCCTCCCCTTATTGTTTAATTATATTAAACTTAACGCTTGTATGGAAGTGCTTACCATGTTACGATTTGTTTAATTTGATTAAACTTTTGAAGGAGGTTTCAATTTTGGATAAGCACAGGAAAGCTACATACCATTTATGGACGTTTGCAATGAGTAAGCTCATTTCTTCATTTGGAAGCAGTGTGTATGGCTTTGGAATGAGCTTGTATATTCTAAACGTTACAGGTTCAGCTACGGGATTTGCGATCAATTTACTCTGTAATACTCTCCCGCGAGCGATTCTTGCACCCTTTGCCGGAACTCTTGCAGATCGCAAATCGAAGAAGAAAATTGTTCTTATCTCTCAAGGAGGAGCCTCTGTTATTGTCCTTAGTTTACTGGGCTTTTCCTTTATTCAGGAACTCTATGTCTCTGCTATTTACACCACTACAGCTCTATTATCGATCTGCTCTACCTTCACAAGTATCACGCTTACTTCTTCAATTACTCAACTATTTAACCAGGAAAAACTTCAAAAAGCCATGGCCTTTCAACAGGCTTCTATTTCCTTATCTACAATAGGAGGACCAATTGTAGGTGGTGCATTGTTTGGACTCTTCTCTATGAAAGTCTTCCTGCTGATCCACATTTCAAGCTATATCATCGCGATTCTGCTAGAGGCTACAATGAATTTTACTCTTTACAGAAAACAACCTTTCTCCAAGCCTTCTCCATTTCGTCAGTCGCTGTTAGAGGGTTTGCGATATGTAAAGAGTAACGAGAATCTCTTAAGGTTATTCTGTACTGGTTTAGTCGTTAATTTTTTTGCCGTGTCTTTGGTGGTAGGACTTCCATTTATTGCTGTCGAAAAACTTAGGATTCAATCTGCACATTTTGGAATAATCGAAGGGACGTTTGCAGCGGGGATGTTAGTCACTTCTATTTACTTTTCAATTCGTAAATCATTTCGGTCTCCTTTGCTCCTAACGAAGTGGGGGATTGTAGTAGCGAGCTTTATCATGGTTATGACTACATTACCACTTTTCATACCTTTGAGTTATGGAGGAAATGTGAGCTTTTACATGGTCATCGGTCTCATATATGGCATAACGCTCACTTTTGTGAATACACCCCTAGGCGTTCTATTGCAGAATGTTATAGAAGATGAGGTGAAGGGAAGAGTATTTGGCATTTTGGAGATGATGGCACAAGGGTTATCTCCTCTTGGAATGATTATTTATGGTCTGGCTTTAGATACGATAGGCCCAGGTTGGAGTATCATTCCCTCAAGTTTTTGTATGACGGCCTTCACCCTTCTGCTTTTAAATCAAAAACGGTTAAAATATATCCCTACCTCATATTCTTCTATTTCCTAGTTGTGAGCAACATCCTCCTTTAATCAGGCATTTGGCTTGGGCGCTTCAAAATTTTAAGGAATGGATAATTATTATCCACCGCAAATTGTTTTTACAGACCAGCATTCTTCATTTTACTTTCCATAACTGAAACCCTTACAATTAGAAGATAGGTGATTCGATTTTTGATCACACAGAGGAGGACGCCAACAAATGGCAAATGAATACAACTTGAATTCAACGGACTTCCAATCTTTGAAAACCGCCTCTAAGAAGATGTTCGATATGATCGTGACCCGCTTAAACGTGAATACAGCTTATGTAGCGAAGCGCGGGGAGAAAGAAATGACTGTTCTTAGTTCCCTGAACAAAGACGAAGAAATTATTCCAGAGGGATACTCAGTTGAATACGGTGGGAGTTATTGCAGACATATATTTAACAATGTAAACAATGAGATGCATACCGCGGATGTAAACCATTATGAGATAACTCGTAATCTAGACGTTACACCAGAGCTTGGTATTAAGGGATATTTAGGTGTTACCCTTACGGATACGGAAGGTACGATCTTTGGAACACTTTGTGTGATGGACCGTGAAGAAAGGGAATTTAGTGAAGAAGATGTAGAATACCTAAAATCTATGGCTGATCTTCTCTCCCATATCATTGAGCTTGATAAGACCAAGTTTAACATGGGTTTCTTAAGTGTTCCGATCCTCCCTATTACAAATGGGGTATCAATTCTGACGCTACAGGGCGTAATCGATGACCAACGAGCAAATAAAATTATGGAAAGTGTCCTCCAGCACACTTCCGAGAAGCAAATTGATTACATTATTATTGATCTATCAGGACTGGTCATTATAGACGATCTGTTTCCAAATTTACTAGTTAAGCTTGTCCAATCTCTTCAGTTAATTGGAGCAGAAACAATTATTACGGGCATAACACCTGAAGCGGCCCTACATAATATTAGTAGTCAACACATTCAAGACCTTAAAGCCAAGACCGTGCATAACCTTGAAGGTGCGCTTGAATATATTGGTTTTCATTTACAAGAAAAATAAAGCAAAAGAAAAATCCCACATTTCTTGTGGGATTTTTCTTATGCTTCTAAAGTTCGCAATCGTTCACTATAAGAGTCATAGACGCTAATGGCATCACTTAATAGATCTAGCTTCTTGGCCCTAAGATCATTAGCGAGTGTACGTATATCTTCCCATAGCTGTGAGGCATTTACATCAATCGTTGAACGTTGGAATACCGTTTCTGAAGTACCTACAGGATCCCCGCCGTTTCGCTTTAACCTTTCTGTTAACAACTCCATTTCATCTGATACATAATCTTTTAATTCTTCATAATGATCCCCCATATGATCACTAGAAGTAAACGTATCGAGCTTCCCTCTTACAACAAAAAGATTGGCCAGATAGTTATTAATTACTTCAACATCTTCCCATTGGAGGTTGGCATCATTTCTAACAAGATTATTCATATCATCACCTCTGTTTATCTAGTTTCGTTCCCCTATTAAATGGATGATAAACGCCTAATAATTATGACTATATTTTTTGTAACTTCCAATGATTGTTGTCGACAAATGAGGTAAGACCTAAAAAAGGAGACATTTGAATGAACGTAAAACAATTCCTGTTCATCGCTTCCATCTTTATAGGAACCATGAGCGGTTGCGGAATCGGGGAAAAGGTAACAGAGACAGAAACCAAGGATACCGACTCTTCACAATCGAACTCCACCATCCAAGATGATTATTTTGAAAATGATACCTTAAAAACCCTCCAAACGGATGTGTCAAAAAGAATCAAGCAAGTGGAGAATGACGTATTTGGAGAAGAGGAGAACCGAAATGATTATGGCACTTTCTATCTCGACCGGGAGAAAGAACAATATGTGGTTGGACTACTTGAAGACAGCGCAAAAGCCCAAGAGTTTAGAGAAGCTTTAAAAGATACCATAGAAGATAAATGGATTCGTTTTGAAACGGTCTCGTATACGACTAACACCTTGCACAGTAAAATGTCCGTTGTTTATGATGATGTAAAAGAATTCGCAAAAGATAAAAGGAATAATTTCCATGTTGCATCAGACATCTCGAATAATCAAATTAACCTAGTGATCGATCATCTAACAGAGGATGAGCAGGCACAACTCTATAATAAATTCGGAGATATGCTTTCCATTACAATCGATGAAGAGCAGAATGAACTTACTAAGAAAGCAAATGAACAAGAGATCTCAGAACAAGTGAGCGAAGATGAAATTACAGTAGGGATGACTGCCGAGAAGTTTCAATACCCTATCACCACAGAAATCGTTAAGCTGACAGTCAGAAATACAGGGGATGTTCCACTCTTATTCGGTACCCATTACACCATTCAGAAAAAAATAGACGGTACATGGTATGAGGTTCCATTTGATAATGGAGCTTTTAACGATATTGGCCTTTCGATTAGCCCAGGTAATACGTATGAAGAGGAAGTTCATTTAACTGGTCTCGATTATACATTAACAGAAGGGACCTATAGGGTTGTGAAATCTTTTGATCAAGAGGATAAAGATCATGATCGATTCAAAACCGTTCGTGTTGCAGCAACCTTTGATCTGGTTCCTTAAAATTTTTTTTGCGGGGGATGCTCTGATCCACAGGGTCCTCCCTCTTCAGTCATCTTTTTTCTTCCTCTCTCAATCATTGATTTCGATTTCATCTTTAATTTCACCATCGCCGAATGTCCAGACCCTGTACTGCTTATCTCCCTCTTTGTTTACTACCAGTACATATTCTGTGAAGAATTCTCCCCAGTGACCCAGACGGTTAATACTTTCAACGGAGGTGATTTCCGGGTTTTCCTCTAAGACCTCCGCTTTTACCGTTTGTAGTTTGGATTGAACAAACAAGGTCACCGAGAAGTAAGCAATAACCATGATCGAGATGCTTATCCCTACACCTTTCCATATTCTACTCACTATATCAGCCCTCCTTCTGACTTTGTGTGACTCTCCATTCCTTCTCTAATTCGATTATATCTTTACATTTATTGCACTCTTCTACAGCGCTTATATATATGCTTGAATCATGGGCGAGTAAAGAATTAAATTTCAAAGCTTTATCCATATATTCTCCACTGTAACAAACCATCTCCCCTCTTTCTAAGAAAGGCCTGACATTCACTTGGTCTTCATTTGAATATAGAGATACGGAGATGAAATCATAGGTAGATTCCTGCTGATTCTCTTGAACAAAGCGTTCATGTTCGTTATTCATAAACGATTGATAGGAAGCAAGATCTGTCCAAAAAGCAAGAATAAACGCTTTCCGAGCATCCGTTTTCTCCCAACCGCCAATTTGCCCAATGAATCCGTCTATCCGTTTAAGTTGTCCCCACTTAGCCTGTGCTTGTGAGAAAGCATTTCTTTTTTGAAACGGAACGATACACTCAATCCACTTTAAGATCATTCGCTTTCCCCACCTTCTTGCATTTGCGTGACTAAATCTAGGAGCAGTTCTTTAATTTGTTCTGGGGAATCCCCGTGACCTGTATGAGATAGTTCATGCAGAACCCCCTCTTTCATCCAGTAAATACTAGAGGTTTGAAAGGCCTCATCAGGAAAGGCAGACGGACTATAATAAACCGTATCACCACCGGAAAGCTTCACTTCTTCAGCTTGTTTTATCAAATGGTTAAAATCCACAAGTTCAAAGTCTGAAGAGAACAACGATAATGTTTTCTCATTCCGATCATTTGTAGAAGCAGTAATAGAGATTCCAATATCTTTCTGATCTTCAGGGTCATTGAAATCACTAATTAGGGGCTCGCTAAACGATCCGTATGCTTCTGGTAGATCATCTGGAACCGTTAACGTAAACGGCAGAGCCTTCAATGCCTCTTCAACAGAGTTTGCTTTATACATCGTTGGTTGCTCTTCATCTGACTGTATTCCATTCTCATAAACCGTTAAATGCTCCGTATTAAGTGTAGCGGCTTCTCTTTGACACCCTAATAAAAGTACTAGTGATAATGCTCCTATGTATTTCCTCAAAAACTCATACCTTTCTCTTACAATGTGTAATGTATGTAATTATGGATTTTCTTGATAAAACAAGGTTTTTAACAAAAAACGCACGCAAAAGCTATGGCTCATTTTACCATAAATATGGATGAAGTTCTTTTAGAACCACAAAAAGACTCTTATTCCTTATAGGAATAAGAGTCTTTTCTCGACTATCCAAATTGTGGGTCTACACGAATGGTGCACAAGAGGTTTTCTTTCACACTCTGGAAAGCATCGACTTCCTTTGTGTCTCTGGCAATCTTATACAATGGATCAAGAAGGGTATAACAATCTTGCCTATGCAATTGACAATCATTCAGGCCTAATACCGTTTCATAAGAAAATTCCCACAAGTCTTTGTGAAGTTTCTCAGGAAGCACCTTGGCTAGAAGAGCTGTCATACGTAAAATCTCTGCCAGTATGGTTGTATTGTTATTCGCGTATTCACGTACGTGTGCAAATCCCTTATGAAGATAAAAACTAAAGTCTTTTTGATCCAGTATAAAACGAAGTTTCCCTTCCCCATCTCCAAGATAAGGGGAAAAATTTGATCGCTTCCCTATGCTTTTTAATAAGTCCGTAATCTGATGGAGTGTGTTGGAAACTGTTAATGGATCATTATTTCCAATCGCTTTAATGGCAACTTCAGCAAGTTTATTCACACCGTATTCAAGATCTTGAATTTCTGTTTGCTTCTCTCCGATTTCAATTAGATCTAAATATTTCATTCCATCAACAGGGTTCCCATTTGCCCAAATTGTTAATAAGGGAGCTTCACTAAGTACAAACTCCCCTATTCCAGCTTCAAGCTTAACCGTCACTCCATCTTTCTCAGCTTCTTGCACAATTCTCTTAATATCAGCTAATTGAACGTAACCGGTTTTTGGAGCGAGTTGAACCTGTCCTTGTTCGTCTGGTAACTTTTGTACAAGACCTTTCTCATATTCGAGTATAAACGGTTCTTCCTCCCGAATAAGAGAGTCTTGCACGGATTTTGATTTCGCATTCATATTAAAACTAATATTATGAACCTGCATCCAAGTGGTCGTGTGATTAATAAAGTAAACGAAGGTTAACGCTGCAATCACAGCCGTCAAAATAGATAAAATGGGCGTTGCAAATATATATTCTTCTTTCTCATGCGTGACATACAAGAAGTTAAGGAGTACATAAATAAAACTTCCATTAAAAATCCCTAATACATGTTGAGTCATCTTGTCACTAACAAAGTTAACTAGCATCTTGGATGAGAACTGGCCGCTAAATGTTGTTAAAGCAACGAGCAAAGAGTTAATTGTAAAAGCACTTAGTGTTAAGACACCACCAACAAGTGCACTCAAAAGTACTTGAAGAGTTGTCCCACTAAAACCGAGCCCTACTGGCAAATAAGAACCAACATCCAATATATAATCCAGGTAGAAAGTAAAAATCGATAATAATATTGCGCCTGCAATATACCATAGCGGCATAAACCAAAGAGTAGAGTTTAATTCTGTTTTTCGCTGTCTTCTTGACATGGAACCATATTTCTTAATGTAACCAAACAAGCTCATGATGGATCCCCTCACATTCTTAGAAAGTACTCTCTCCTCGTTCCCCCATCATAATGGATATAACCCACACCAACTACAAATTCATATAACCGTAAAATAATGATAGAGGATTGTAATAAATTTGGCTAATATCCCCTTATAACTCACCTATAAATGGAAAAGATAGCCTTATAACGTGTATAAGGGTGATTAAATGAGAGAACGTTCATCGAAAGGATCGGTTTTAAGTCCAGCAATCCAATCCAGACTTATCATTAGTTGCTTTACCTTCATAGCTCTATTGCTAAGTGTGAGTATTAGTCAAGAAGATGTACAAACGAGGTGGGTGTTAAGTGGCTTGCTTCTCGGTATGAATATGTACATAGCTAAAGCCTTAACGCTTCATCTCACCTACAAACGATCAAAACGAATTCGAACCTGGTCTCTTATGGAGAAACTAAGGCTAGGGATTTATCTATTCGTGACTCTCATTACCATCGGGGCAAGTGAATCTTTTGAAGTATATGGAGTCTTTACTTTAGCTTTAGGTTTGGTTATGGTTCATAAATATAGTAGCCTGCTCTCCTTTAAAAACCTAAACAGTAACCACAAAATGCTCGCCAATAATGAAATAGATCAAATGACTGAAGAGGAATTTATGACCTTTATCGTTAAACTCTATGAAGGTCTTGGCTATTCTACACAGATTCCACCTTCAAAAAGGGAGGGCGCTTCCTATGTTCTTATTAAGAAGAAAAAAGTGAAGACTGCAATCCGCCTAAAGTTAGCCTACAGTAACGAGAGGGTTAAAGTTGAAACAATTAATGAGATGCTGCGGGATGTGAAGGATTGGGATATCGACCGGAAAGTGGTGCTCACGAATCGTAGGTTCTCCCCTAAAGCTATTAAAACAGCCGAGCGTTGCGGGGTTACTCTAATAAACCAAGAAGGGTTACTCATCCTTACAGATCAATACAAAAAAGAAATGGAACAAGGGAAGAAAAGAAGAAGACTTTCTTTTCAAAAACGTTCAGGAGAATAACTATACTCACAAGGTTTGTTTAAGCTTAGCCATGTCTATATAAAAAATAGACCTTCCCAAATCATTAGGAAGGTCTATTTGGCATTCCTTACGCCATCACTTATAAATGGTTCACTCGGGAGCATCCAATTGTTGCACCACTTCTAATAGTTTACCTTGCAATCATTCAACCAGATATTAATTCACGAACATGATCAGAGCTGACCAGACGATGAAGTAAAGAACAGTCAAGTGTTTATGTAATGTATATTGATGATGGCTTTCATCCTCTTTGATTACGCGAATTAGTGAAAAGATAAACCCATAGCACACAAGAACAAAGATCACTAAGTAAATAAGGATCATATCTCGCATTCGTCCTTCTTCAGACGCCCCATTAGAACCGTATCATAAAACAATCCATCCGAAAGATATTTATCCTTCTTTAATACACCTTCTATTTCAAAGCCTTGTTGTTTATACAAATGAATAGCTTTTTCAGTGCTTGCTACAACCTGAAGGGTCATTTTTAAAATGCCATTATGATCAGCCCATCGGACAGATTCTTTCAATAATGCCTTTCCGATTCCACATCCCCAATGACGCTTTAATACCGCCACTCCGAATTCCACTTGATGCTTCTTCCTTAAAAGAGAGTGACCTTCGCATCTTGAAAAACCTACAATTTCTTCTTCGAGTTCAGCTACCAAGAACAGATTAACAGGGTTTAACTTATCCGATTGAATCAAATGCTTAAAATCCTTCTCACCCAGATGATCCTCTCCCTGAACACGATCTAGGAATTCTGTCTCTCCGTCAATTTTAAATCTTACCTCCGAAAGACTTAAAGCATCTGTCACGTTTGCCAACCGAATGTGAGAATCCCCCCCGCTTCCTTCATCCATCAGAACGTTATTCATCCTCCATTTTCCTCTCTCTGTATCAATTTTCGTGACTGAGTAGCAAAAGCAAATCTAATCTTGAATCAACATTCTGGTTAAGCGATCCGCTCTAGCGACTGTTAAAACTGTCATCATTTGACCTAGAATCATAAATAATACCCACCATTCCATATCCCTAGAGGCCAGAATCACGGCAATCACCCCTAATATGATGCTCGCCAGAAAACCAGTGTTCGTCTTCCCGTCTTTTAATACTGCCCAGTTCATTGTCTGCCTCCTTATAAGCTAACCGCCGTTTTTTCCATGAATTCTTTTCATTTCTTCAGCATATTGATCTGAACTTCCTTTGGGTATACTCAAACTCTCCCATCGCCCCCCTTTAATTTCCTTTCCCAAGTAAACGATTTGTCCCACATGATAAGCATAGTGAGCCATTTGTCGTTCAATCGCCTCAAGTACCATATGGCCTTCACTTCTAATATAGATGGTCTTTAGTAAATCTTCTTCTGTTAGGTTTCTTAAAGCATTAAATAATGTCTCCCAGCCCTTCTCCCATTGCTCGAGTATTAAATCCATCGGTAGGTCAGCCGGTTCAAATTCCTGATCACGATTCCGGAAAGATTTCTCTCCATCGCTAGTCATTACATCTGTCCACCTTGACACCATATTCCCACTAAGATGCTGAACAATGATTGCAATACTATTTCCATGCTGGCTTGTCCTTTCATAGAAATCACGTTCTGACAATTGACGAAAGGTTCCGTCACCTAATCCTTTCACACGCCGAAATCGGTCCTCTGCGATTCGTAGATATGCTTCCCCAATGGTCATGTAATTCCTCCATCCTTTGGTTTTGAATCTTTTCTATGTAACGCAAATGTAATTAACAGAAAAATACAACAAATCCATTTTAACACATATGACCAAACCTTTAGAAAAGGAGTTTTCTTGCCTCCAATATACATTAGACGATATGAAAAGGATTGCTCTTACAATCTATATGCGAAAATCGTATAACTTAGAGAATAGCTCCATCGAAACAAAAAAAGAACTTTGACCTCTTAAGTCAAAGTTGAACGTTTCATTTTAATTTATCTCCTTGGTTTACACCAAATTCCCTGAGATATTCTTATTCTTTGTCATGTCTATAATGCGAAATGGGTTCCCATCTGGGTCCTGGAAGATTGCATATCTTCCTGGTGGAATATCACATGGCTCCTTGATAAAGCTAAGCTTATGCTGATTTTCTTCATAGAACTGGTTTACATCTTCAATAACGAATACCCCACCTGAAGGAACCAAACCTTCATCATCTTCAACCATAAGCTGAACTTCTTCATTCTCCGTGAACCTTAATGCTACTGTATGATCTCCTTCCCGCCAGGCTTCCTCTAAACCAAGTACCTCTTTGTAATAGGATAGAGATTGATTCATATCTTTCGTAGGATGACATAGGAAAGCTAATTTCAATTCGAACACTCCCTTAATGTAAAATCATTCCACTCTGTGCTACTAACTTTATACGAACCAAGCGACATTGTCGAATCTAAACCTCCCTGTTTACATCTCCCCCCTAACCATCCAATGTTTGCGAATAATCAAATTTCTTAGTTTTGGAAAAACGTTGAAAGGGAATTCACTTACGAACATTATGTTTTGAGGAGAGATTCCATGATGACACAAGGATGGACATGGCTTTGGGAAAAGCATGATCAAGCAAAGGATTTGCTTCGTTTCTTCACTAAGCCGAACGAGAGCACTGCCACTGAGAGGAATCAATCGAACCAAAAAGAACAATCATCGGGCGGTGGCGGTGGAAAAAGAAGTTATAAGAAAGCTCAATTAATTGGACTTATAATAGGCCCTTTACTCTTTGCCCTAACTCTTATCTTTTTTCAACCTGAAGGGTTATCCTATGAAGGGAAAGCTGTTTTAGCCAGTACATTATGGGTGGCTATTTGGTGGATGACAGAAGCGGTCCCGATCCCTGTCACTTCCCTGATCCCTATCGTTTTATTTCCTTTAACAGGTGGTCTTGATATGGATCAAACCGCATCCTCTTATGGTGATGACACCATCTTTTTATTTATGGGAGGATTTATGATCGCCCTTGCTATGGAGAAGTGGAACTTACATAAACGCATAGCACTGACGATTATCTTAGCCATTGGAACAAATACAAGACGCATCATACTCGGGTTTATGGTAGCAACTGGATTCTTATCGATGTGGATTTCTAATACAGCGACAGCGATGATGATGGTTCCAATTGGTCTTGCTATTATTTATCAAGTTTCTGAACAACTGAAAGACGACGACTCGATCGATACCTCAAAGGAAAACTTTGAATTCGGGAAAGCTCTCATGCTTGGAATAGCCTATTCGGCCTCAATTGGAGGGATTTCCACACTCATTGGCACACCACCAAATACAGCTTTTGCAGGGGCAATTAGCAACTTATATGGAATAGAAATTTCCTTTGCCCGTTGGATGTTGTTTGGCGTACCCATTGCATGGATCTTTATCTTTATCGCTTGGTTCTACCTGGTGAAAGTAGCTTATCCTCCTAAAATCAGTCAACTACCTGGTGGACGTGAAGTAATCAAGAACGAGAAAGACGACCTTGGAAACGCTTCTTTCGAGGAGAAAATAATTTTAATTATCTTCACCCTTGCAGCTTTCTCTTGGGTCACTCGCTCATTCCTACTTCAACCCTATGTCAATGAGAATATCGGAGACGCCATGATCGCTTTAACGGCCTCCTTTATCCTATTTGTGATTCCTTCAAGAACGACAAAAGGGGATCGACTTCTTGACTGGGACACAGCTGTAAAATTACCATGGGGAATCCTTTTGCTGTTTGGTGGAGGACTTGCCATCGCAACAGGATTTACGGAGTCAGGCTTATCAGAATGGATCGGTAATCGACTCACCGTGTTACAAGGCATCCATATTTTCGTCGTCCTGCTGGTCGTTTCCGCCATGGTTATATTCCTAACAGAAATTACGTCTAACACAGCTACTGCCAATATGATGTATCCGATTATGGCTTCTCTTTCTGTGGCACTCGGAGTGCACCCTTATGCAGTTATGATTGCAGCAGGTGTTGCTTCTTCATCAGCCTTTATGCTTCCTGTAGCGACCCCACCGAATGCGGTTGTATTTGGGTCTAATTATTTAAGGATTCCAGATATGGCTAAGGCAGGATTCGCCCTTAATTTAACAGGCATTGTACTTGTAACCCTTGCTGTTTACTTCTGGCTACCTATTGCTTGGGGGATCGATCTGACAGAAATACCCGAAATGTTAAAAAAAGAATAAACAAAAAGGACAGGGAGCCCCTGTCCTTTTTTTGTTAATATTCCTCATAAGTCGCTGGATCTTGATCGTTTAATCGCCCATGGTCTTGATGAAGCGCATTGATCTTGTCTACTTCAGTTTCATGTAATGTAAAGTCAAAGATAGAGATATTCTCAAGCTGGCGCTTATAAGAAGATGATTTCGGAATTGGAATTGAACCGATCTGATAGTGCCAACGTAAAATGACCTGTGACACACTTTTATTATAGGCAGATGCAATCTGCTGCAATTCCTCATCCTGCAGCACTTCACTCGCTCTTGCTAACGGACTCCAAGACTGAGTTTGAATTCCTTTTTCATGATCGTACGTACGCTGAGTCTCTTGATTGAAAAACGGATGAAGCTCTACTTGGTTAATACTTGGCTTTACGCCTGTTTCATTCTCTAGTCTGTCTAAATGTTCAGGAAGGAAGTTACAAACACCAATTGATCGGATTAATCCCCATTTTTGCGCATCCAATAACGCCCTCCAAGCCTCCACATACTCATCTTGACTCGGATTCGGCCAATGAATTAAGTATAAGTCGTAATACTCCAGCCCGGCCCGATATAATGATTCCTGAATGGCTGTAACAGCTTGATCATAATTATGATAGCGTCCTGGTAACTTAGAGGTCACAATCAGGTCTTCCCTTGGAACAGAACTACGGCGAATCGCTTCTCCTACTGTCCCTTCATTTTCGTAATTATAAGCAGTATCAATAAGCCGGTATCCTGTTTCGATGGCGCTTTGAATCGCACGAACACCTGTATTTCCATTCAATTTATACGTACCAAATCCAATAGCTGGCACTTTTAGCCCATCATTTAGTGTAATCATTGGTATAGATCTATCCATAATTTCCACTCCTTTCTAATCTATGTACCTAATTCCACTAACGATATTAATAAAACTAAAAAAGGCGCACCAAAGGTCAATCCCTCTGGTACGCGTTTGATAACACTTATAATTGAGTCAATGTGTTGGAAACCATCATAACCGTGACGATTATTGCGTAAATAATCCCTCCAAGATAAGGGTTTTTGGTCACCCTGTATAGTTTGCGTGTGATGATTGCAGCCAACGGGATGACGACAATAATTGGGAACAACCAGATCCCCGCGATGTTTGAGATGTTCGTAAAGAATACGTCACCTTCTATAAAGAAATGAGTGTACTGAATGGCTACTATAACAATCGCACTCAATCCGTTGAAAAGCGCCATCAAAGCTGTGTTGATCCACTCTTTCTTCCCGGTTGCTACGTAGTTAAAGCAGTTAACTGAAATTGAATTAGCCACATAGAAAAGCAAGAAGAATGGCAAGTACTTTAGTGCTATTAATAATTTATCTGGCGTAAAAGCCTTAATGGTAAGAACCCAAATCCGAAAATCCGTTGTAAAGAAGTAATCCGCTACAAAGACTAATCCAAAAGCACTTACCGTTACTAGAAGAGCAAGTAGGATTGTCTTCCACAAGCTTCTTAAGCTGATCCAAACTCCTGTCGCCCGAAGATCAAGGCCTTCTTTCTTAGAGAAAAACATATAAGATAGGAACAATATTACAATCGTGACCACGCCCATTACAGCTGACCAAACGCCAATATAGTAAACAGGAGCTTGGGGGAAAAAGTCCGGACGATTTGTTGCGCTCCAGGTAAACAATGCTAAGTAAGACCATCCAGATACAATAGCACTGACAAGGAGTCCACCCCAGAACCATGCTTTACCTACCCCTCTTGGCGCTGCGCTAGCTACAGCTGACTCCGTTGCCTTCAAGGATGAAAACGTACTTGTATTCAGCAGAACTTTTGTAAAGCTTACAACAAATATGAAGAAAGCGACTAATCCGAGGAAGTTAAAGAGTACTTTCCACTGCCAAATCTGATTTGATGAATCAATTGATTCAGGGGCCCCAATCGATTCGTCAAAATAGTCTAGTAGACTTGTTACGACACTACTTGAGAAATGATTCCAAGGATGGATTTGATTCGGATTATAAATAACCCTCATCGCTTCTTCTCCGTTTACGCCCTCCTTATAAATTTTATAGCTCTCCCGGTCCTCCTTAATCTCGCTTGGGTCCACCCCAAAGTGAAGGAAAGACTGAGCATAATCTGTATCGATGTAATCTCTTGGCGGAGTAACTGTTCCGTTTTCTGTTAAGCTACGGAAAAAGAATTCATCATATTTTGCAGCAACGATTCCAACATCTCGGGTCCCATACATATTTGCATATTCTTGATCACCATTACGCATGGACCAATAAAGAGGTTCCCCAGGATCATTTGTATACATGGCATCGTTCGCAACAAGAAGGACAGATGAAATTAAACGCTCTTCCTCAGGCTTTTTATTGTCCTCAAGAACAGACCAGTTCGCAGCTCTTGCGCCATTTGAGTGGCCTGTCACCCCAATCCTCTCATGGTCTACATAAGGAAGATCAGCCAATAATTCTACGGCATCATACATTCCTGTACCTCGTTTTTGCCATTCTGAAGGCTCAACAGGATCCGAGTTGCCATGCCCATACATATCAATAGAAATCACAACATAGCCACGTCTCGCAAGTTCCACATTGTTCAAGTCTTGCATTTCACGATTATTGTACCAGCCGTGACTTGTTACAATTCCAGGCGCTTTGTCCTCTTCAGACACACCTTTAGGTTTAAATAAAAGAGCACTCAATAAATGTCCGGATGGGGTTTCAAAGCGTAAATCTTTTACTTCAACATCGTTTCCAGATGTCTGTACAAAATAAGCCCCTACCATACTAACGAAAGCTAATACTAATGAAAGAATCAGATACTTGGACGCACTTCTCATAATGTCTTTCCCCCTTTCAATGGTACATGTATATGTTTGTCATCGCTTACAAAACACTTATTTCATGACTTCGCTAAAATATTTATTAATGCAGCGGTAAACCATCTAACCATTTAGGTTTAGGTTTAAAAGCGTTTATCCCAACAGAAAAAGAATTATAATACTGGTCGTTTTAAAAATGTAAAATATTTCAATACAGAACTACATCTATAGAATCTGCTTATTAACCCTCAACAAAATCCGAAAAAAAGATGCCCCTCAGAAGACATAATCTCCGAGAGACATCTTATGTTTCATATTTGACACAGATCTCCAAACGCCCATCTCTGCTCTTTTGAACCGTTTACGCGTCTGCTGCTAATGTATATCTTGATCCGTCTTCTACTTTTTTGTCCCACGCTTTCTGGTTATGCTCTGATAGATTCATAGCCTCGTTCCCTCTCTAGTATCTTACTTTTGACACACATAAATCATCTCATGACTAGTAGCAGTTAGAGGATCTTCTTCCCAATTCCCGTACGTATGAAGGATAGTAAGTCCATGACGCTCAAGCAGTCTCTTCATTTCTCTTGGAAAGACAAATCGTAGTGTTATGTGAGCATGATCTTCCTTCACAATCTTACCCTGTTGATTTCTATATTTCCTCTTGGTGGTGTTGTATTGGACCTGCTCTAATGCGTCATACCTGCTCAAGTGATACACATCAACCATCTGCCCACTTGCTTCATTTTCGTATGAATACTCAAATTCCTCTTCTGGTTCATTCAATAGCTCGTAGGCATTTGGGAAACGGGTTCCAAAGATAAACACACCACCTTCATTTAGATGACGGCGAACGGAGTCTAGCAATCCATCCTGAGCACCATTTGTGAGAAAGTGCTGAAAAGAATTTCCCACTGTAAAGATAAAGTCCACTTTGATAGAAAGGTTTAATTTTGAACAATCTCCAAGAATCCAGGTAATTTTATCTTCTGAAGTGGTCTTTTGTTTTGCTACATCCAGCATACCCTGATGCACATCTACTCCAGTGATAGGATAGCCCTCACGCGCCAAAGGAATCGTAGCACGCCCAGTTCCACATGCCAGGTCCATCACAGGCCCCCCTTGCCTCTTTGCCCATTTCATAAGAAGCGGGAGATCTCGTTGATAATTGCTATGTTCCTTATCATAAAGAGTGGGGTTATCGTACTCATCGAAATTATATAGTTGATCAAGATCTTCCATAGATTCCTCCTTATATATGAAATACAATATCTAGCCCAAGAGAATTCACTACATTTGTAGTGGCTCCACTTTATCCACTCTGGTGCTATGACTTGTTAAAAACAGTAATAGAACAGAAGGAACGATTAAAACAGAAGCTCCTGTCCATAAAGCAATATATGAGTTGACCGCTTCAGGAATCGCTCCTGACAAAAACGTTCCAAGTATACCGGATATGCCTCCCATTACATAGGTTGAACTTTTTACTCTAGAAAGCATATGATCTGGAGTAATACCCTGATGAATAGAAGCTTGTATAACAAATGCCATCGACAAGGCCCCGTCAAATAAAAACATACCAAAACAAGCTACATAAAAGTTTGTACCCATCCCAATGAGGAGCGTTCCCATACCAGAAACGATAAGCATGATACTAAGAAGAGGGATCCAGCTGAGCTTTTTCACCCACCTTAACAACACCACTCCTGCTATGTTCCCTACTCCGGCACAAGAAAGTAACAGGCCAATACGGTCAGGCTCCAAATCCATGGCTGTTTTACCGTGAATCACGACCGTTAACACGACAAATGTCGTAGAAAAACTAAGCAGACAGATAACAATCGTGCAGACAACTTGCGAAGTGTTGGTAAAAAGAATAGTAAACCCCTCAACCGCTTGCTGCCAGAACTTTTTAAGCTTCTCTTTATTCCCCACTTTGTTGGTGTGGTTATCTATAGTTTCACCCGTTACCTGCACGCTCAGAATGAAGAGCATTGAAATTAGCATAAGCCCTCCACACACTAAAATAGTAGCCGCTGATCCAAATTGAGCTAAGAAGAATCCTGCCACAATCGGTCCTATTAAAGTCGAAATCGCATCAGCTGCTTCTAAACTTGTATGAGCATTAACAAGATTTTCTCTCCCCGACACTTTCGGAATAAGTGAATTAAACGCGGTTCTACTTAATAACCCTACAATACCTAAAAGAAATAACACGACAGCAATCAGTAAACTCGTAAACTCTCCTTGAAATAATAAAAAAGATAAGATAAGGAGTAGAACAGAGCTTATAGCTTTCGAGTAGATCATGACGTTTCTTTTATCTTTACTTTCAATCCATGTTCCAGCTGGAATGGCGAATAGGAGTCCACCCGCTTGTTGAGAGAGCGCAACAAGGGCTGTGATAAGCGGTGAGGCGGTTAACGTTAACACAATAATGGGAATGACAAGTTCTCTAAATCTTTGTCCAAGAACAGAACTTAAATTAGAGGACCACATCTTTAAGAAATTCTTATTTATAGTATAGTAATGAAGCAAGATGATCACCTTCCACTTTTTATTTATATAAAAGGTAGCATCTCTTGTTTACATGTCATGATCCTCCTGACCTTCTCAATATAGATTCGATAATTACACTTCTTCGAGTTTTTCTTTAGCTGCCCTTATAACCGGGATATCTGGTGGATTCAGCTCAGATGGAAGGCTGGTGAACGGAAAGAACTGCAAGTCATCTACTTCCTCTTCTTGTTTTTGTAACGTTCCGCTATACTCAAAACATATATAAGCAGCAGTCACGTTATAAACTTCATCCCCGTGAGGCAGTTTGTAATAGAAATCTTCGCCTGAGAACACGTTAAGTAATGTCCACTTTAAGGCATGTAACCCCGTTTCTTCTTTTAATTCTCTAAAAGCCACTTCTTCTAAAGTCTCACCTAGTTCCATGGAGCCTCCTGGCAGTCCCCAACACTTATTGTCTTTCCTTAACTGCAACAATAGCTGACCTTCCTTATTCAATAACAACACACATGAACCCGGCATTAGAAGAGGTCTTGTCCCTACCGTTTTCCTCAATTCTTTTATGTATCCCACTCACGATTTCCCCCATTTCTTTCAACCATCCTTATATAAATGGACTCTTCAGTGAAGATCTCCAATCTCCTTCCATCCATAAACCAATTCTTCGAGAGCTTCGCTCCCCACTTTGATAGGCACTGAAGCGATCTCCACAGCTCCAAGTGATTCGTAAAAGCGGCAGGCAGGATTTTCTCTTAACACGAGCACCACCATAGAAGAGATTCCTTCTTTTAAGAGATCCTCCACCACTGGACGAACCAACTTTCTACCAAGCCCTTTGTTTTGGTGCTCATCTCGTATATAGATCGCATATAATTCCCCTTCATACCCTTCATACTTTCCACTTCTCTCCTTCCCACCATTTGAGAACCCCACTATTTCTCCTTCTGCAGTTTCTGCAACATATATGGATTGAGTTTCGATAATTCCTTTCCATTGTTTTTCACGACTATCATAAGTCATCTTTTCTAGAACCTGATCAGGTACAACACCTTTATAAGTAGTTTTCCACGTATCCACCTGCACTTTTGCAACGTTTCTCCCATCTCCCATTTTTGCCTTGCGAATTCTCATCCAACCCCTCCTAAACTGATGCCTTCATTCATCCTTTCTTATTGTTGAAAAGTTACTAAAATAACAAAAACAAACTTCAAGGAAGTTTACAATAAATGACATAGTACACATTATTCCAAATTAATTAGCTGAATTCAATAAAAATTCGCAAAAAGGCGCACCCTCAACTGGGTACGCCTTTTTATTTAACTTCTAATTCATGTTGGTCATTAACCATAATCCGTTCACCCGTTTTCAGCAAAATTTCTAAAGGATGAATTTCTGCTTCTTTATTTGAAAAGATCCACCGCCTGCCTGGTTCAATTAGCAAGAGAGAATTCCCATCTTCTCTATTTCCCATAAAGTTGAGGGATGAGCCACTAATAGCTTCCTGATCTCGTTCATGTATTCCAATACTCTTCAACTTTTCCCCTGCCCATAGCGCATCTTGAACCGTTAGGCTTATTTCGCTAATGTTTAATAGGTTTTTTGCTGAGAATGGTTCCTCCCTGTCTTCTGATATGGAATGTCTAGCAATGAATTCAACAATATTTCCAGCCGGATCATAGAAATAGAGGGAATGAGCAGGAAGATTTGAGAAATCTGCTTCATCTTCTCCTTCTTCTGTGTTCAATTGAACTCTCGACTGAACCCACTGCTTCGCGTCATTAAATTGATTAGAAGGAACGTTAAAAGCAAAGTGATAGTAAGGGGCACCTGCTACATTCTTTGAAGTAAACACTAATACGCTCTCCCCGACACGAACTTCAAAGCAATGGCCACCTTCGTTTATAACTTCCATCTCTAATACATCCTTATAAAAGCGTTTCATACCTTGGAGCGCTTTTGTTTTTAAAACAACTTTATTTATTTCCACTATGCCCCCTCCCCCTTTTTTATTGCCCACCAGATTGTCCAGCGGTCTTGATCTACTATATAGGCTTCTTTGTCTATCCTTTTGTCTATATAGGAAATATACTGCTCAATTTCCTCGTCACTTAGTTCATACAAGATGGAACGACCCTTTCTTAATCGAACTTCACCGTAGAATTCTTCTTTCGTTTCATAGCGTTTTCTTTGCTCCCACAATGTTGTTTCTTGTATTGAGTGAAATCCAGCACGCATTAAAGCTTTCTTTACAAACTCACTTTCATAACGTCTGTTTTCTTCAATGGATTTAAGTCGAGGAAACAGCGTAAATAAAAATCCTCGCAAATGATGTTGATTCCCTTGTAAGAAGCAGTCATCGAGCGTACGGTCCTGAACGACAAACAAACCCTCATCTTTAAGAATTCGATTGGCTTCATGGAATGCCGGGACTAAGTTTTCTAAATGGTGAATCAGCGCTCTCTCTATGACAAGGTCAAACGAATTTGTATTTTCTCCGGTCTCTGTCGCCTTTCCCTGAACAAATTGTAAAGCCTGCTCGTTATAGTTTCCCTTTTCTGAAGCGCCTTTGATCATTGAATGTGAATAGTCTATTCCCGTCACGCTACCCACACCTAACTTTAGTAAGGCTTCTGAATAAATCCCTCCACCACAGCCGATATCAGCAGCTTTATCAACAACTCTTCCGTCAATAATGCCCTCCATTTGTTGTAACCATTGATCGTGAGCATTTCTGTCAGTATACGTATACATGTTGCTTTCATCGTGAAAGTCGATCATGACATGCCTCCCTTTCTGCTTTAATTATATCGGAGCTGTTGTAGTAAGAATAATACAACTATTCTATAGTAAGAGATAACAATTGCTTATCACTTGATTAGATCTATGTATAAAACATAAACAAAAGCAACACTTATTCTTAAAGAATAAGCGTTGCTTTTTCAGCTACCTGCTTGGACTTATATATTTAGAAAATTAGTTCTAACAATAACAGTTCATTCCACCATTACCTTCTTCTTTTTGAACAGAGAAGCCAATCTTCTTCCAGGCAGCTATACCCCCATATAATTCCTTCGCATCATACCCCTTATGCAATAACGGGATTGCTGCTTTAGCAGCCAGGGTACACCACGTATCCCAACAATAGAGGACAATCGTTTTGTCCTTCGGGAACTCATTTATTCTTTCCTCTAATTGATTAAGCGGGATCTCCCATGACCCTGGGATACGCTCTTCTTGAGCTTTCGCACCGATTCGAACATCGACAAGAATTACGCTTTCAGGCGTTTCGTTCACTAGCGATTGATACCCCATAGGACTAATGGTTGCATCTAACTTGGCCTTAAAGTAATCAATTCTTTCCATCATGCTCCCCCTCTTGAATAGAATTCCAAACCTTTTTCAAAATGGATTTAAGATGACCTTTTTCATCTTGATCTAACACCGATAAAACAGAATTTTCTGTTTTATTCAATTGTTTTCTTCCCTTTTTTAGCGCGGATACTCCATACTCCGTAACCGTTAATCCAAAAGAACGTCGATCATTTGGATTTCTCACTCTTTTAATCAAATCAATCTTTTCTAAATGATCTACATGAGCTACCATCGTCGTTCGATCAATGAATAGCGCTTCGGAAACTTGGATTTGAGATGCATTCGGATACTGTTCAATGTGTTGTAATACCCCAAACTGCGGGGCGGTTATATGTAATTTTCTTAAGTACTCCGTAAATAACGCTTCCATTTCCTCTTCTACTTTAGCCAGTAAAAAACCATAAGAATCTTGTATCTGCAACGTGTTCCCTCCTAAATAATCAGTTTATTATATTATCAGTTTAGCTGATTAAATTATATTTTCAACCTTTTTAAGGAAAATAATACTAAAATCACTTACAGAAAATAGACGGATGCAGAAACACAACCGCCTAAATCATTTATTCTAATTTATAACACTCTTTCAGATATCCTATCCAGCAGATCTGATTCAAATTCCTCAAGTGACTTCTTATAAGTCCCTTCTTGACCATATTGCCTCACCTGAACCGCTCCATGCTGTTCTTCATCATCACCTACCACGAGTAGATATGGAATTTTTTTCATCTGAACGTCACGAACTTTATATCCTAGTTTCTCTTCCCGAAAATCGGTTTCCGCCCGAACCCCATTATGTTTTAAACGGTCTCTCAGCTCCTCCGCATACTGCCCGTGAACCTGGTTCGATACTGGAATTACCTTTACTTGAACAGGTGCAAGCCAGTCTGGGAAAGCTCCTCCAAAGTGTTCAATCAAAATGCCTAAGAATCTGTCTATCGAACCAAATACCGCCCTATGGAGAACCACAGGTCGTGTCTTCTGCCCGTCCTTATCTACATAAGAAAGGTCAAATTTCTCAGGCATTTGGAAATCAAGCTGGACTGTAGCGCATTGATGACTTCTGTTTAGAGCATCTTTAATATGAACATCAATCTTCGGTCCGTAAAAAGCACCGTCCCCTTCATTCACAGTGTAGTTATATCCAAGTGACTGAAGGACTGTCTCTAATGCATTTTCGGCCTGATTCCATAGACTATCGTCTCCCATTGAATCTTCTGGTCTTGTTGAAAGCTCAATCGAATAATCGAAACCAAATGTCTGATACACATAATCAATTAAATTTAAACAGGAACGAATTTCATCTTCAATTTGTTCCGGTGTTACGAAGATATGAGCGTCATCCTGACAAAATGTTCTCACCCGAAGCATCCCATTTAGCGCTCCGCTAAATTCATGGCGGTGGACCTGACCAAATTCCGCCATTCGAATCGGAAGATCCCTGTATGAATGAAGCTGATCCTTGTAGATCAACATATGCCCCGGACAGTTCATCGGCTTTAGAGCAAAGCGCTGATCATCTACTTCTGAGAAATACATATTCTCTTTATAATGGTCCCAGTGACCCGATTGTTCCCAAAGCCGCTGATTCATCATCATTGGAGTTCTGACTTCTTCATAATCAAATGAATGCTGCAAGTCTCTGAGGAATCTTTCTAATTCATTCCTTATTGTTTGACCCTTCCGTAAGTAAAACGGCATGCCCGGAGCTTCTTCAGAGAACATAAATAAATCAAGCTCTTTTCCTAACTTACGGTGGTTCCGCTTCTCTGCTTCTTCTAAGAAATTTTCGTACGCTTGTTTATCTTCTGCAGAAGCAAAAGCAATTCCATACACACGCTGCATCACATCCTGGCTGCTGTCACCTCTCCAATATGCTCCCGCTACACTCGTAAGAGAAAAGGATTTGATCCACTTTGTAGACGGAACATGTGGACCTCTGCAAAGGTCGACAAATTCCCCTTGTCGATAAACAGTTACAGGTTCGTGACTTGGAATAGCTTGTAGTAGCTCCATCTTATAAGGATCATGGAAGAAGAGACGTTCCGCCTCTTCTCGTGATAAAGCTTCTCTCTTTATTTCCAAGTTTTCACTTATGATCTTCTTCATTTCTTTTTCAATTTTTAGAAGATCTTCTTTCTGTATGGAATGGTCTACTTTTATGTCATAGTAGAACCCATTTTCAATAACCGGTCCTACTCCAAACCTAGCCTCCCCATAAATTCGTTTAACGGCTTGTGCTAATACATGTGCACTTGTGTGGCGCATTAACTCTAATCCATCATTAGAATCTAAAGAGACTAACGAAATGCGTGCATCTTCTTCAATAGGACGCTTGAAATCATACAATTCCCCATTTACTCGTCCTCCAACTGATCTCTTTTTCAAGCTTTGGCTAATAGAGACAGCAATATCTTCTAACGTACTTCCTTTTGGGTACTCTTTTTCCTTTCCATCTGGAAAAATCATATAGATCATACTTTCGTTCATCTTTATTCACTCCTCAATAAAAATTAAAAAAACGCGCAACATCCCTATGAAAAGGGACGAGCGCGTATACTCGTGGTTCCACCCCACTTCCCGGTAAACAAACCGGCTTCGTGACCGCTGTATCGTAGCATCTACGGCGCAAGCTTACTAAAAGTTCAGCCACGCAAGCTCCCAGGGGGTAAGACGATTCACCTGCATTAGGAAGATCTCAGCACCCCTCCCTCTCTGTAAATCGGTCATAATCGCTCATGTCCTGTTCAACGCTAAATAACTATGAAAAAAATCTTCATTGTAAGTTAGATCCACTGCTCTCCAAACACTCATTAACCGATCCTGCCAAAACGAATAACAAAAAACACACCCATCCCTAAATAGGGACGAGTGTGTTGCTCGTGGTTCCACCCAAGTTCTCATTACATCTGTAATGACTCAAAAAACGCTGTATCGTAGCGGCTACGGTATAGATTACATACAAGTTCACCTATACAGCTCGAAGGGGGTAAGACACTCTGCTGCGTTAGGAAGTCTCAGCACCCTTCCCTCTCTTAAAACCGTTCAGAATCCTCATGTCCTTTTCATAGCTTTTGTTATTTTTTACTACTATATTCCAAAATTAGTTTATCGTCAATCTTTTTTCAATAAATCTATTCAACTTTTTTATCGATATACGCTCGCACATGTGTTAGCTTGCGGTTCATAATAACAATGTTCTTTATACTGACCTGCAAACGGTTGACCATACCATGTAGGTGGACAAGAACCTGAAGGGTTGAAATACCAAAGTGAATACTTAGCCGGAAATTGTCTCCAGAATTTTAGATTCTTTTCAGCCAATCGCTTCTCTGTAGACCTGGCCCTATTATAAAAAAGGTTTCCTTTTTGGACCGCTTCAAACGAGTAGTTCCCTCCTTGAACTTGGTAAATAACATCAGAGATCGTCCTCAAATCTTTAAAGTCCAAACAATTGGCTGCCGCCCGATTTACAATCACATTCCCCACATAAAGCATTCCCTGCTTGCCTTCACCCACCGCTTCCGCTCTCATCATCCTAGCCATTAGGGCAATATCTGAATCTGTATATTTTACTCTCGGCATACTTTCACCTCACATTTTGTGTATAAAGAATCTCCTGGTGTTAGAGTGAATGGAAAGATCCATAGTTTATAAGTATGTAGGAGTGGCTTATCCTATTATCCCTTTTCTGTTACCGTCCCCATGGAACCTCCCTCCCAACAAAAAAAGGGCAAAGTCTGTTAGACTTTGCCCCTCGTCACCCTTATTCTTACAAATTTAAACGCGACTCTTCTCTTCTTCTTGCAGTTGTCTCCAAAGAATTTTACCTGAGCTCGTTGTCGGAAGAGAGTCTCTGAATTCTATCAACCTCGGATATTTATAAGCAGCCATGTGTTCTTTTGACCACTCAATAATTTCATCCTCTGTAACCTGCCCCACCGCATCTTCATTTAAGATCACGAAAGCTTTCACGGTTTCTCCACGACGGGGATCAGGCACCCCTACGACACAGGCCTGCTGAATAGCGGGGTGGTTATAAAGTAGGGATTCCACCTCTGTGGGCCATACCTTATATCCTGAAGCATTTATCATGCGTTTAACACGGTCCACAATAAAGAAATACCCCTCTTCATCGACACGTCCAATATCCCCGGTCCTGAAGAACGTCTTACCTTCCAGTTCAAGGAAAGCTCCTTCATTGTCCGCTTCATTATAGTATCCAACGAAAACTTGAGGACCGTTTACGACGATTTCTCCTGTCTCATTGACTCCTAATTCTTGTTGGGTGGCAGGATCAATAATGCGCGCATCAACATCAAAGGATGGCACACCAAGGCACTGAAGCTTCGGACGATCAGGTGGATTAAAGTGCGTATGTGAAATAGTCTCAGACAATCCATATCCTTCTATAAACTTAAGACCTGTCATTTCGTATAGCTTATTCCCAACAGCTTCCGGTAGAGCTGCTCCTCCACCTGCTAATACTTGAAGGGTAGAGATGTTGTATGAAGAAAGGTTCGGATTTGAAAGGAAATCAATCAGCATGGTACTGATCATTACCCAGTGAGTGACTTGCTTTTCCTCGATCATTCTCGCTGCCATCTCACGGTCCCAACGAGTCAAGATCACCATCGTACAACCACCATAAACAGGTGCATGAAGACTGTGAAGCATACCCGTCACATGGAAAAGTGGCAACGTCGTTAAATGGACACTATCCATTGTTATGCTTACCCAGTTATACGCAGAAACCGCATTTGCTTGTACCGTCGAATTGGTATGCATGCATCCTTTCGGTTTTCCTGTGGTTCCGGATGTATAAGGCATCACACATAAATCATCAGGTCCTGCCTCGGCCGGCTTAGGTTCAAACCCGGCTGCTAAAGCATCTTTCCAGTAATACGTGCCCGCATGGTGGAATGACTGTGGCGGGGTGAGTACTTCTGGCGGTAGCCCATCCATCGGTTGAGCAGGCAGATAATCATGATAAGAGGCCACAACAATGGATTCAAGCGTTGTTGATTTCATAAGGGGCTGCACCCGTTCATACAGCTCCTGTCCAACGATTGCGTGTTTGATTTCACTATCTTGTATAAAAAAGGCTAATTCCTCTGACGTAAGCATGGGGTTAATTGGAACGACTAAGGCATCAGCGCGATTAATGCCGTAAAAGCTTACCGCGTATTGAGGAGAGTTTTGCATAAAGATTAAAACTGGCTCTCCTTTTTCAACGTTAAGCTTATGCTGAAGATACCCTGCAAGAGCTTTTGCTTCGTCCTTAAAAGTTCGATAAGAGATCTCGCTTCCATAATAAGATATGGCAGGATGTTCAGGAAAACGAGCAGCCGCTACCTCTAAGTTATGGTAAAGCGTCGTTTGTGGTACAGACAGACTTTTCGTTACACGATTCGGATAATAGTCATAATGATTCGTTAACATTTCGTCATTCCCCTTTCCACTTTAAACAAATTCATTACTTTCCTTTATGGAACAAGTACCAATTTCCCTTTTGTCTTACGGCTCTGAAGTAGTTCATGTACATTGGCTGCCTCAGCTAACGGGTAAACACCACCAATGGTAAGCTTCAATTCATCTCTCTCAACAAGCCCAAGGAGCTCTTGTAAGCTTGAACTGAATAGTTTAGGCTTTTTCATAATTTGCGGTAAGAAAAAGCCAATTACAGATAGGTTACGATTCATTAAACCAGACGGGTACATTTGTGCTGGATTTCCACTCGCAACTCCGTAGACTACCACTCGTCCAAATGAGCGCATACATTTCACTGTTTCATGAAAAATTTCGCCTCCAGCCATTTCTAACGCAACGTCAACTCCTTTGCCTCCATTTGCTTCTATTACTTGCTCACGCCAATTCTCTTCTGTGTAGTTGATCGCAGCATCTGCCCCTAATGATTTGGCAAACTCTAACTTTTCTTTGGTACTAGCTGTTGCAATGACTTTGCCGGCTCCGAACGTCTTCGCTAATTGCACCGCAAGGGAACCAACTCCTCCAGCTGCAGCATGAACAAGTACCGTTTCTCCTTCTTCGAGTTGGCCCATAGTCTTTAGAATATGGTAAGCGGTGAGCCCTTGAAGAGGGAGAGCCACAGCTGTTTCAGGTGATACGCCATTCGGAATAGGAATTAAAGTCTGAGCGTTTGCTACCGCAAATTCAGCATAGCCTCCTTTTTCAATAAGCGTCACAACACGGTCTCCTTTAGTCACATTCTGTACACCCTCACCAACTTCTTCCACAACTCCAGCTACTTCAGCTCCAGGAATAAAAGGGAGAGGGGTAGGCACAACATAGGCGCCCTCACGACGAGCTGTATCTGCGTAGTTTACGCCGATCACCTCTACTTTAAGAAGAACTTCTCCTTCAGCAGGACTAGGATTCTTGAAGTCTTTCATTTCTAAAACCTCAGGTCCCCCATAATACTCAAATTGAACAGCTTTCATAGATCTTCCTCCTTATTTGCCTGTAAACGCAGGCTTTCGTTTCTCTACAAATGCTTGAACGCCTTCTTGGTGATCCTCAGTCGACACCATGACAGTTTGTGTAATACGCTCTTGCTCGAGTATGGAAGCCAGGTCACTTGTTTCAGATTGGTTCACAAGCTTTTTCATCATACTAATGGCACGTCCTGGCCCCATGGCGAGTTTTGCAACATATTCTTTTGCTGATGCTTCAAGCACACTTTCTTCGTATACGCGATTCACGAGTCCAAGGTCACTAGCCTGATCGGCTGATATGGGTTCTGCTTGGAACAAAAGCTCTTTCGCCTTATAAGGCCCTAGCTTTTTGGTGAGAAAGTAGCTGCCTCCCCCATCTGAAACTAATCCTACTTGGGCAAAACTTAAAACAAACTTACTATCTTTGGCTGCTAGAATTTGATCACTCGCTAATACTAGATTCCATCCTGCCCCTGCTGCGAATCCATGAACGATGGACACAATGGGCTTTGAACATTCCTTCATCGCTAAAATGAGTTCATTTAAATACCCTAAATGGTCATATACATCTGTTGCTGTGGCGTGCCCCATTTCTTTTACATCTCCACCAGCAGAGAAAGAGCGGCCTGCACCAGAAATCGTAATCGCCTTAATTGCATCTGAACGATCGGCTTCTTTGATAGCTTGGGTAAGCCCAAGGATCATTTCTTCACTAAAGGCATTTAAACGATCTGGACGATTCAACACACAGGATAAAACTGGACCGTTTTGTTCAATCAATAAATGGTCGTTTCCTTCAAACACTCTAATTCCTCCTTTATATTAGCGAATGAACATATTCGCTTCGATCATTTGAGACGCAATAACACGATTTCGTTCAATCCGATTATCTGTAAGAAAGGCATTTAAATTTATAGAAACCCCCATTAGAAATTGAGAGCGTATTTCATCCTTTAGTAACGAAGCTCCTAAATATTTCGCATTCGTTTCTACTCTAGCTAAACAATCCTCAACAAATGTTTGAGCTAACTTTTCTTTCAAAGTGGAATGGCGATCTTGTTTGGCTCTTGCTTTTTCTGCTCTGATCACGCTAGATTCTGCCCGGTACAGGTCGATCGCAATATTGGCAAGCTTCATAAGTGTTTCTTGCTCATTCTTCATGGCCTCACCGTAGGCTTCATAAGCAGCTCCAGCACAGACTAGGAAGATGTTACGGAACGTTTCTACAGCCTGATTTAGAGAAGTGAGAATGTCCTCCTCTTTTTGGACGCCACTTTCGAGCTTCGCCTGGGCTTTTTCTATTAATGAACGGGCATCCACTTCCCCTTTCGCAACCCTTTTAAAGAAAGCCCCTGGTATGAGTAAACGATTTATTTCGTTGGTGCCTTCAAAAATCCGGTTAATTCGCGCGTCACGATATGCTTGTTCGACTGGGTACTCTTTAATAAAGCCTGCTCCCCCGTGAAGCTGAACACCTTCATCAGCTATATAATCAAGTGTTTCCGACCCAACTACTTTACAGATTGCTGACTCTAATGCATGTTCATTCATTGCTTTTGCAATCGATTTATAATCAAACGACTCCGCATATCCCCCTAGAGCTGACTCCACTAGCCCAGCCGTCCGGTACATAACAGATTCAGCGGCATACAGCTCACTTGCCATCGTAGCCAGTTTCTCCTGAGTGGCAGGGAAGTCGGCTATGCGCCTCTTAAACTGTTTCCGCTCAGTTACCTGGGCCAAAGTAGCATCTAAAACAGCGCGAGACGCACCAGTTGTTGCAAAACCAAGGTTAAAACGACCTAAGTTCAATACATTTAAAGCAATAACGTGCCCACGCCCTACGTCTCCAAGGAGATTCTTAACAGGAACTTGGCAATCTTCAAAGATGACAGAACACGTTGATGAACCTTTAATACCCATTTTTTGTTCCTCTGGACCGATGGATACCCCTGAAAAACCTCTTTCAACAATAAACGCTGAGAAATGCTCTCCATCAACTTTTGCATAAACAATAAATGTATCAGCGAAAGCCGCATTCGTAATATAAATCTTCGTTCCATTAAGGATGTAATGCGTACCTTCTTCATTCAGTACCGCAGTAGTCCTAGCTGATAACGCGTCTGACCCTGCCTCTGGTTCTGTCAGGCAATACGCTCCTATAAATTCACCAGAAGCAAGCTTAGGTAAGTAGGTTTCTTTCTGTTCCTTAGTCCCAAAATACGTAATTGGAAGAGAAGCTATACACGTGTGATTACTGTGAGCTACGGAATATCCACTCGCACTACCAAGGGCTTCCCCCACTATTCCTTTGCTGATCTTATCGAGACCTAACCCCCCATATGCTTCTGGAATACTATGTCCAAGTAAACCCAGTTCTCCTGCTTGTTTCATAAGCGAAGCGACCAGATCATAATCTCCGCTTTCGATCGTTTCTCTATGAGGATAAACTTCTCCCTTTAGGAATTTACGTGCTGTTTCTTGAATCATTTTATGCTCATCCGTCAAATCCTCAGGGGTAAACATTTCTTCAAGCGAGATCCTCTCTGTTAGAAATTGACCGCCTTTTACCATCTTATCGACTGGATTCATATTGTCCTACCTCCTTAATCGACCCTGACTGCTTAGAGAATACAGGGACGACTTTGAAATAATCTTCATTCGCCACAAACTCTATGTCCCTAGCCAACCCGTAAGCTGCCATCATTTCACCCACCCGGGTCTCCGCTAAGACTTCCTTTGCCCTATACGTTTCGTTCCTATAAATCATTAAAGCACCCCGAGCCGCATCGGAAAGAGACCATTCTCCAAGCTTCATTAAAGCTTGAATAAGCCCCCCTGCCCCGTAATAATCCTCAAGGCAAAATGCGTTAGCAGAGCCTGAACATACAAGCACAAGATCTCCATGTTGATGATTGTGGTAGAGGTGTTCAGCTACGGCTCCTACATTTAAAAGAGAACACAAATAGACAAAAGAAGCTCCTTCTGATCGACGGGTAGCGACGGTCCCATTCGTTGTAGACAAAATAAGGGGGCGATCCTTTACGACAGAATTAAGCGCCAAAGGGTTTGGCGGATGAAATCCATCAATCGTAATTCCTCCATATTCTCCTGCTACTATAGGATTCTCACGTTTCATTTCCTCGGCTACCCTTTTAGCTTCCTCTTCATTTAACACCGGAATAACCTCAAGTGCTCCGTGCGCTAAGCTTGAGGTGATAGTAGAAGTAGCAAGTAGTACGTCAAACACAACCGCGACTGAGTCTGCCTTCCAGCGAGACGGATCAATATCTTCTTTCTTCATTACCACATGTATGCGCCCCACATTTACACCCTCGCTGTATCTTCAGCTAGTTCAATAAGGTGATTAACAAAGTGATTCATGTGAGCAAATCGAGGATCATCGGTTTGCCCCATTTTATAACGGTAATAAATTTGCTGCACAATGCCGGCCAATTTAAAGTAAGCAAAGGTGAGGTAAAGGTTAACATTTGTTACATCCCGTCCACTCTTCTCAGCATAACGCTGTATAAATTCGTCACGAGTGAAGAATCCATCCTCAGTTGTAAGAGGAGGCTTACCGAGCCCTTTTCTTAAAGACTCCGGGTCATCTTTTTCAATCCAATAGCCTAAGGCTACCCCGAGATCTGCCATTGGATCACCGACTGTCGTCATTTCCCAATCAAAAAGCCCTACCATACGGCTGTAATCATGACTAGCAAACATGGCATTATTCAATTTGTAATCGTAATGAATCACGGATGCTTCAGAAGAAGAGGGTATATGTTCAACCAACCACTTCTTAATCCGTTCCCCAGATTTCACATCATCTGTTATAGAATTGTCATACCGTTTGATCCACCCATGCACCTGACGTTCCATGAACCCTTCAGGCTTCCCCATTGTTTCGAGTTCTGTACCCTTATAGTCAAGATTGTGAAGTTCTACAAGACGATCAACCATTTCTTTTGAAATCGTTTGACCGAGTTCAGGAGAACCTTCTATCCCATCTGGCCATTCTGTATCAAGAACAATCCCCCTTTTTCTTTCCATTATGAAAAAAGGAGCCCCGAATACAGATTCATCTCCGTAAACGAACGGTTTAGGAGCAAGATCAAACTTTTTATTAAGCGCTTTCAAAATTGTGTATTCACGATGCATATCATGAGCTTTCGGAGCTACTGGCCCTAAAGGAGGGCGCCTCAGGACAGCTTCCCACTCTCCTGCTTTTAATTCATAAGTTAAATTTGAATGCCCCGCACCAAACTGACGAACTTCTAATCCCCTTTGAGGGAAAGATGGTACATGTTCTTTCAAAAATGCTTCCAATTTCTTCACTTCTAGCTCTTCTCCACTCCTTACTGGCTGGGTCTCTTGCATTGTTCTCCTCCTTTCTTAATCGTTGACGATATAATGAGCTAACTTCTCCCGAATTGAATTAGAAAGGGGATGGCTCTTCTCTGTTTCGACATTAAAAGAAACGATGACAGTCTCCCCTCTTGCTATCAATTCTTTTGTTTCGTCATCATAGATTTCTTGTTGGGCAGTAAAACTGCTATTACCGATCCTCGTAATCTTCGTCTCAATTACAAGAACCTGTCTAAAATAAGCTTGTTTTATAAAATCACACTTCGCTGAAGCAAGTACATAATTCTGATCGTTATTGAAGATAGCTGCATCATAAAAAAACTGAATTCTAGCATCTTCAAAATAAACGAAATAGTTACTGTTATTCACATGACCAAGTAAGTCCGTTTCACAAAAACGGACGATTACTTTATGCTGGTGCATATCGCCACCTCACCTTTATGAACGCACTTTTCCATTTTCGTTATATTCATAGAATCCTTTGCCGGTCTTTCGTCCAAGTTCTCCTGCATCTACTTTATCCACAATGGTTTTTGGAGGCTGATCCAGAGGATTCCCTGACTCGTTGTATTGCTGTTGCATCACATAATACCCAACGTCAATACCTGATAGATCAAGCAATTCAAAAGGACCTAGTGGATGACTTAAGGCTTTCCTTGTAATCGTATCAATGTCTTTGAAATCAGCGTAGCCATTTTCATAGAGACTCATAGCTTCTTTTTGGATCGCGAAAAGGATTCGATTGGCAATAAATCCTGAAATCTCTTTTTGAAGAAGGACGGCTGTCCGGTTCATTTGCTCACTAACTTCCATCGCAGTTTGGGCTGTTTCTTCTGAGGTGTGATCCCCCTTTACCACCTCCACACAATCCATCACAAGAGCCGGGAAGAAGAAATGCATGTTGCACACTCTGTCAGGTCGCTCTGTTGCGTCAGCAATCAAAGAACTTACAATAGTAGAACTATTGGTAGCAAGGATTGTGTGTGCAGGAGCAATCTTATCAAGATCACTGAAGACATCGCGCTTTACATCAAGTTTTTCCACCACGGCCTCAATGACGAAATCTGCCTCACTGGCTGCCTCTTCAAGGCTTGGTGTAAAAGTAAGGCGATTGAAGGCTTCATTTTTATCACCTTCTGAAATCTTATCTTTCTTCACCCATTTATCCATAATGCCGTGCAAGGTTTCTTTTGCTTTCTCAAGGGACTCTTCGTTTACATCCTGTAGTACGGTGGTATATCCCCCTAGCGCCCCAAGCATTGCAATCTGATGTCCCATTGAACCCGCGCCAATGACGGCCAGTTTATTAATTTTCATTTCTTTACCTCCCTAAATTTGTATCCCTTCGAGGATCATCTTCATGTAAAGATCTGTTAACTCATCTTCTGAGACCTCACCATCCGGTTCATACCAGAAGTAGCTCCAATTCGAGACTCCTAATACAGCAAAAGAAAGCATATCAGCGCGCAGATCACTTCTAAACTCTCCCTGATCGATACCCGTTTGGATAATGTGCTGTAAATTCCGCTGAAATTCATCTCTTTTTGGGAGTACTTTTGAGGTATGTTTTTCACTTAAATGACGCATTTCCCTGAAAAACACCCTGGCGCTCTGAGCACCTGACTTAATATTACTGATGATCATTTTCACATTCGCATACAGTTTCTCTCGTTCCGTAAGCTCTTTGTCTTGTAAAATGAGATTCTGTTGATCGAGCAATCCTTCAATAAACCGAAGATGAATATGCATCAACACGTCTTCTTTATTGGTAAAGTAATAGTAAAAGGTTCCTTTCGTTACACCGAGTTCTCTTGTAATATCTTGAATCGATGCTTCTCTGAACCCTCGTTCTCCGAATAGGGCTATGCTTGTATTGATGATTTTCTCTCTCATGTTTACGTTCCTCTCGTTAGTAAGTTGTGTAAGTCGTTAACAGTGAGCCTGCATCCCACCATCAACCACTAGCGTTTCACCTGTTACATAATTTGAAGCTGCAGAGGCTAAAAATAGAGCTGCCCCTTTTAAATCTTCCTCACTACCAAACCGATTTAGTGGTGTTCGATCCAAAATGTGCTGACCACCTTGCTCAAGGACCACTTTTGACATTTTGGTTGGGAAGAATCCTGGGGCGATCGCGTTCACATTGACGCCATGGGCTCCCCATTTCACGGCGAGATCTTTCGTAAGCGTTAAAATTGCTCCCTTACTCGCGTTGTATCCGACTGTATCCATAAAACGAGGATCAGCCCCGCCTAATCCAGCTACAGAAGCAATATTGATAATCTTACCTGCGCCTTGATCGACCATTACTTTTCCAACAGCTTGTGCCATCAGGAAGGTTCCGCTTGCATTCACATTCATTACCTTTTGCCAGGCTTCAAGAGGCATTTCTAAAGATGGCGCCCCCCACGTAGCTCCACTATTATTAACTAAGATATCAATCTTTCCAAACGATTCTATAGATTGTTTTACAACTTCATTTACTTGATCTTGGTTGGTGACATCACACTGCAAAGCAATCGTTTTAACACCATGTTTTTCTTCCATGCTCCGAGCAACTTCTTCACATGCTTCTTTCTTACGTGAACAGAGAACCAAGTTGGCGCCTGCTTCTGCATATGCTTCAGCCATTTGAGCACCAAGCCCCCGGCCTCCTCCGGTAATAATAGCCGTCTTTCCGGTTAGATCGAATAATTGTTGAACGTGCATCGTCTTCCTCCTTTATTGATGTTTGGCGAGTTCAAGTTTGGCTATTTGACGTCGATGCACCTCATCTGGTCCATCGGCTAATCGTAATGTTCTTGAGTTAGCCCACTGAGCAGCTAATGTAAAGTCATCACTCACACCAGCGCCTCCATGAGCTTGAATCGCCCGGTCAATTACATTTAATGCCATTTGAGGAGCAACAACCTTGATCATCGCAATCTCAGCTTTCGCTTCTTTATTCCCTACCGTATCCATCATATAGGCAGCTTTTAGAGTTAGAAGTCTTGCCTGTTCAATCTCTATCCGGGAAGTAGCAATCCACTCCCTCACTACCCCCTGATCAGCCAATGGTTTATGGAAAGCAACGCGTTCTTGTACACGCTTACATAAATCATCAAGCGCTCTCTCAGCTGCACCAATTAACCGCATGCAATGATGGATGCGTCCAGGACCAAGACGTCCTTGCGCGATCTCAAAGCCTCTTCCTTCTCCAAGAATCATATTTTGAGCGGGTACACGCACATTGTCAAAATCTATTTCTGCATGACCATGAGGGGCATGATCGTAACCAAACACCGGAAGCATTCGTTTAATCTTCACACCTTGTGCGTCTAGCGGTACGAGAATCATAGACTGCTGTTTATGACGAGGTGCTTCAGGATCTGTCTTTCCCATAAATATGGCGACCTTACACCGTGGATCTCCAGCTCCTGAAGACCACCACTTCCGTCCATTAATGACGTATTCATCTCCGTCTCGCTCAATCCTTGCCTCAATATTTGTCGCATCAGAGGAGGCAACATCAGGTTCAGTCATTGAAAAGCAGGAACGGATCTCTCCATCTAATAGCGGCCTGAGCCAACGAGCTTGTTGCTCTTCACTACCGTACCGCGCCAACACTTCCATATTACCTGTATCAGGAGCATTACAGTTAAATACCTCCGGGCCAATGAGAGACCGTCCCATTTCTTCACAAAGAGGAGCATATTCAAGATTTGTTAGACCAGCTCCGTATGTAGAATCGGGTAAGAATAAGTTCCACAACCCTTGATCTTTTGCTTTTTGTTTTAATTCTTCCATGACTGAAGGAACGGAATCAAAACGAGAGCTTTGTGCTGACAGCTGCTCTTCGTAAACCGCTTCATTCGGATAGACATGTTCATTCATGAAGGAACGCACTCTCTCAAGCAATTCATTTACTTTATTTGAGTAATCAAAATGCATGGTTTTCCTCCTCCCCATTAACATACTAACCGGTTAGTATGTTAATTCCATTGTATGCTGATTATTCAGAAAATTCAAGAGACAAGCTTGGAATTTATTCTTTCGATGTACGCCTACTATATAGAGATATCCTTCATCGTGAACTTTCCTATGTTTGTTTGGACCTAATCGTCTATTTCCTCATCCATTTCTATATACCGTTCTGTAGCTTCATGTATCACGCGACTGAATGTTTCCGGTGTGACATCAGGATATTCTTCAATTTGTTCAGAACCTATTACTCCTTTGACGAAAACAAGTACTCCTTTTACCCCTTTTAGGTAACTCTCCTCTTCATATTCCCGGCTATCCCTGGCAAACTGAAGAAATGTTGGCTGATCGTCAATGGGATAAGGGAGCATCTGATCGGAAAGGGTTAAAACGGATTGTAAGTGGGAGAAATTCTCTTTTACCTCTATGACTTTACGAATTCTGTCTGTTTTCTCCATTTCTGTATTCAAAAGACTATTCAGGGTTTTAATCATAGGAGAAAGATCATTATAAAAGTGTCTCACGACATATTCAAATTTCCCTTCGTAATCCGCTCTCTTCTTCTCATACACTAACGCCGCGGCCGTAAGCAATAAAGTGAAAGTTAAAAATACGATAATTAAATTTTTCCCTTTCTCTATCCATTCTCTTTGCAAATAAACAACCACCCTTACTACTATTATGTATATAAAACCCGATCCGCAAGAAAAGCTGGATTGACTGTTGTCTCATAATACTCTTCTGCTTTCCAATAACGTTGTTTGAATTTATTCAGGTCTCTTTGAGTAAGTGGATCCTCCCGTTTAAACCTTTGTTCTCTCGGACATTCCAAAAAGAAACAATAGTCTAAATAAGACCTCCACTCTTCCCTCTGCAGAAAGCCCCCTTCAACAATAATGACACCTTTATCAGGGAGTTTAACAGTTACATTTCCGCATTGGTCCTTTTTAGAATGATAGAGAGGAAGCGTAACAGAATCGGAATTCAATACCCTTTCAAACAGATCTGTCGTTACTTGTTCAACGTCCCATTGTAAATGATAGTATTCCTCCCATTGCTGAAGTTCCGTGCCATAACGTCTTGATCTTTCTACAATGTAATCATCAAGATGAAAGATCACACCCATTACTTGTTGATCGGATAACGTTTGCAAGAGACGTTTTGAAAAGGTCGTTTTTCCAGACCGGCTCAATCCATCTATTCCAATTAAAATCCTGCTATTATGTTTCAACATTTCACTCATTATATTTATTTCTACCATGCTACTCCTCCCATTTGGCTAACCACACCTTATTTTAACATATTTAACCAATAAATGAGCATGCGTGATTGCTTGTCCTTAATTCTTGGCCGAACCACCCTTTCACGAATATTACCATCATTTACTATCAACTATTCCGTTGAGACCGTTGTTGAGCAGATGCTACGATGATGAGAGCATTCATAGAAAGGTGATTTGTTTGAATTTTAGCGACCAAGTTGTATCGGTTAAGAAATGGCTTCTTTATTTACTATTATTAGCCATCCCTGTCGTCAATCTGGTAACCATCTTCGTTTTGGCTTTTGGTAATAAGAATGAAACCGTTCGTAACTATGGAAAAGCCTCCCTATTGTTAATGGCGATCATCATTGTCCTAATGCTCCTAATAGCATTCATTAGTATAGGTTTATCCTGATGCACCTCTCCCTACTATACTAGCAGCAAAACTCTCCCGTTCTTCCGGAGAGTTTTTTTCATTGCTGTCCCATCTACTTTACTTCCACTCTTCTCCAATAATAAAAAGTCGAATTCCTAATAGAATTCGACTTTCCCAGAAGATCGTATTATTTGTTCGATAACTCTTCTATGAAATTTGTGATCTTCTCTTGATAGGTCTCCTCAGCAACTGAATATCCCTCGGTATGCGTTGCACCTGGTACAATCCATAACTCTTTCTTCCCTTTGGCTGCTTTATACAACTTATTGGCCATTTCTGTCGGAACTAGTTCATCATCTCCTCCGTGGATAAAGAATAATGGAACTTTGGATTTTTTTACCTGATTCACGACAGAAGCTTCTTCAAATGTATACCCTGCCCTTATATTTGTAACTAAACTCGTAACCTGGAGTATAGGAAATGACGGGATATGATAAAGATTTTTCATCTGATGAGCTAACTCTTCATTAACGGCTGTATAACTACTATCAGCAATAACTCCCTTTACTTCACTCGGCAATTCTTCTCCCGCAGTCATTAGGACAGTAGCCGCCCCCATCGAGAAACCATGAAGAATAATAGAGTCTGCCCCTTTTTCTTCTATAAGGAGATTGATCCACTGTTTATAATCAAAACGATCATCCCATCCGTATCCAATATAGTCCCCCTCACTATCCCCGTGTCCCCTGGCATCTGGCTTTAGTACATTGTAACCTTCCTCATAATAAAACTTTGTGATCCCTGGCATTTGCTCTTTATTGCCTTTGTACCCATGAGCAAGAATAACGGTTTTGCCGTTAGGCTTCTCATTTTCTAAATAAACAGCTTTAAGCGATAAGCCATCATCGGTTTTTATCTCCAGGGGTTGAAAGCTTTGCTTTTCCGTCCATTCTCTCACGATTTCTTCTTTCTCCTGCTCTTCTTCTATCACACTCGCAGCCTTAGCCACGTCAGCTTCACCACCGTGCAAATCTACCGCTCTACTACCACTATCAATAGCGACTCCATAAAAGTAGTTACCTGCACCTCCTAAACCCACAATCATAATAAAAACGATGGCCATAACAATCCAACCAATTCGTTTCTTCATAACTCGCTCTCCTTTAATCATTGATAACTTCCTAACACTTGATCTACTATACACGGAACGAACCTATTTCAGCGAATCTAACACTTATAGTAAACGCTTTCAAAACAATTGATGTCTTTGTACTTATAAAGCCATAGGTGTTAAGACTTTATTCAATTTACCCTCCACCTTTAAAGAAAGGATCCTTTTTCTTTTATGAGAATTTATATATAATAGATTTGTAAAGTTTACTATGCTAGGAGGACCATTATGTCAGAAAAAACATTTGCTACTGTTATTACATGTATGGATGGACGCGTTCAACTACCTGTAAACGAGTGGATGCAAAACCAATACAATACGCCTTTTATTGATACTATTACAGCAGCAGGACCAGAGAAAGTTGTCTTGGCTGGTTCGGCTTCAGAGGTGGACTCTATGAAAGAAAAGGTGACCATCTCTTGTGATGCTCATGGCTCTGAAGTTCTTGCGGTTGTTGGTCACCATGACTGTGCCGGAAACCCTGTCGGACGGGAACAGAAAGTAGAAGAAATTAAACAAGCAGTAGAAGCCGTTCAAGCTTGGGATTTCCCTGTACAAGTTATTGGATTATTTGTTAATGAAAACTGGGAAGTTGAAACTATCTAAAAGATGAAAAAATCAGCTCTTCTGGGCTGATTTTTTCATACCCTTTTCTTTCCACTCATGCTCTAAAATCCCCATTTCATACAAGCTCCAATACCCTTCTCCCACTTTCCTATGATCTCGTAAAAGACCTTCCGTCTGAAATCCTACCCTCTTATAACATTGGATCGCAGAAGTATTGAAATGAAATACGCCAAGAGTGACTCGATGTAAGTTAAGGTCTTCAAAGGCTAGTTGCAACACCTTCTCCACTGCCTGTGGAGCAATTCCTTTCCCTCTCATAGATTCATGTACAAACACCTTTCCAATTCGTGCAGAGCGGTTCACGTAATCTATTCGCCCTAAGGAAATATGACCGACTGTTTTCCCCTCTTCATTAATCTTGTATATAAATCGATCGGCTCCATCTTGATTCGCCCCATGAATATAGTCTTCAAGCTGATCCTCACTTAATGGGAAACTAAATTGTGAACCGCTCCACTGCACCAATAAGTCAGGTGATGGAATCCAGTCCATAAGCCGTGAAAAGTCTGATGAAGTAAATGGCTGTAGGGTAACCAAAGCGCGCCTCCTTTGTGAGTATCATAATCGTCCACTAACGATATGGACTTTTTTACCAGTTTAACATAAAAAGAGACCTAAATCGTAACGATTTAGGTCTCTACTCTATTTAAGATGATGTTTCTTCTTTTAATGTTTCTGAAGCAGTCTGGGTTTCTTGGGAAACAATCCCCTGGTCTACTGCCATTTCACGCGCAACCTTAGGAGCTAGCCATACTGGTGGTAACATAAGAATAGATACCGGTACAGCTGTTACAACGATAAAGTTCTGGAGCGTTTGAATACTACTCTCGCCTATTCCAAGTAACGTTGAGGCGATGGCTCCGAATAATAGAGCCCAGAATACGCGAAGCATCCGTGGTGGATGAGCGTGACCCGTGAGCGTTACGGCCACTGAATAAGACATAGAGTCAGCTGTTGTGGCCACAAATACGATGGTAACCACTAGGAATCCACTTGCCATTACGGTTCCAAATGGAACTTGCTCCATAATTGCCATCACAGCAGCGGGCATGCCTGAATTGTTTAAAGCATCAGAGATAGATCCTGGTGTTTTCATTTCATAGAATAGACCAGATCCGCCCACGGCTGAGAACCAAAAGTTACTTACAAGCGGAGCTAGAATGGCCACAGCCATTATTAATTCTCTTATAGAACGACCTCTTGAGATACGGCTAATAAACATAGCCATAGCAGGACCAAATCCAATAAACCAACCCCAGAAGAAAATCGTCCAGTAACCAAGCCAACCGTCATCCCCTCTGTAAAGACTCATGCGTACAAAGTTTTGGATTTGAAATGCTTCAGCCCCAATAAAGGAGTCAATGATAAAGAACGTAGGGCCTAAAATAAGCATCCCTACCATTAGCACTAACGCTAACCCTACATTAATTCGACTTAACAGCTGAATACCCTTATCTACACCAGTAGCGGCTGAAATAGAAGCGATGACTACTAGAAAGATAATGACGACAGATTGGGTAAAGATTGTATCTGGTACATCAAATAAATACTGCAGGGCATAGCCTACCTGAAGTCCTAAAAATCCAATCGGTCCAATTGTTCCCGCTGCTACAGCAATAATAGATACGATATCAGCTACAGAACCAACGATACTACCTTTGCGGAAGATTTTTTCCCCAAACATAGGATAAAGCATCGTACGAGGTTTTAGAGGGTAGCCTTTATGATAGTGAGCGTACATAAGTACAATGGTAGTCACCGTCCCAAGACTTGCCCAAGCAGTGAATCCCCAGTGGAAGAAGCTTTGAGCTAGTCCAGGCACTACGGATTCTGCAGGTGTCATTCCTTCTTCTGCAAACAGAGGAGGCGTCGTCAAATAATGGTACAACGGTTCTCCAGCTGCCCAGAAAACACCTCCTGCCGCTAATAACGTACATAAAATCATCGATACCCAACGGAATATTCCGTATTCAGGCTTATTCAAGTTACCAAGTTTCACTTTTCCATATTTCGATAGTGCCAATGCCACTCCAACAATGAAAGTAGCAAGTAATAGTAATTGCCAGAATGCTCCAAAGAATTTAACAGAAAAGTCGAACGCACTTGTGATCCATTCCCCCATTAGTGTGTCATTCACAAGGGACATTACAAGAAATAGTAAGAGAAAACCTCCACTAATGATAAATGCGACCCAATCAAGCCCCGTTCTCCTATTCGTTTCGTCAGTCATTATTTTCCTCCTGAATTGTGTTATATCTTTTGCTAGATATAGTTCGTATTTTGTTCTTAGATGCTCTGGAATTGTTCTTTCTCTATATTAGAAGATGCTTCTCCCCTTTAAATCCGACCTTTTTTACATAGTTTTTAATTATATAGATTGTAAATGAACACGTCAAAATGTAATTTTCGTCGATTTAGGAGAATTTCTGAGCTTTATGGAGGAACCTATAACTTCTATTAGTGAGACATTAAAGGATAAAGAGATTTAAAAGGATTTAGCTCTTTTTATCAATTGACTTTTATAAGTTTTTCGGGCTCATGCCTGTGCTTCTTATAATAATCCACTTCATGAGTCATATAATCAGCTAGACGCGGGCAAACAATGCCCGTTCCCTTTAAGTGCTTTATAGTATTTGCAGAATCGTAATAGGCTTGTAATGTAAAGTAGTCAATCGTTTCCCGTTCCACTTGCACCCATTTGCGAATCAAAGATAAAGAAAGCGTCTTAGACACGAAAGAAGACGGGAGTGTATAGGAAGGGGTTTTTCCGACTAACGTTTGAGCGATTAAACGATAAACCTCCCTTACAGTCAAAGGCTCAGGGTCTGTTAAATGAAATACTTTACTCTTAGCAGTCTCATCATGCGCAAGGAAAGTTGTCGCATCAACCACATAATCTATAGGGACAAGATTTATAAGCGCTTCCCCTCCCCCTATATATGGAATGGGGAGTCTTGCGAATTTGTCTAAGAACCGCATCATAAAGTAGGGGCCATCGAACTTAGCCGTTTCCCCTGTTTTTGAATGACCCATCACAACTCCTGGACGAATAATCGTAATGGGTAACTTATTCATATAAGAATGAACCATAACTTCTGCTTCATATTTGGTTTCTTCATAATAATTCTTAAAGGCTTGACCACACTCTAACTCGTCCTCATAAATGGAACCAGACCGATCTCCTGAAACATAAGCCGTACTAAAATAGATAAATCGTTTCAAGGAAGAAAACGGAAGAATAAAATCTAATACATTTCTAGTTCCGTTCACATTCACTCTATGCGCAATATCTTCTGGGACCGCGAGATCATATATAGCTGCAAGGTGAAAAACATGTGTGACCTCTTCTGTTAACCTCCTTCTTGTTCCTTCATCTATTCCTAGTTCAGACTTTGTAATATCGCCTTCAATAATGGTGATTTTCGAATAATGAACCATATCCTCTATTGCATGATAGGCCTTTTGAATTTGGTCACGGTAGACTAATAATTCAAAGCGAGCATCATGGTCTATATCAACTAACTTTTTAATCAAATTAGATGATACAAAACCAGGAAATCCTGTAATAAAATAAGTTCGTGCCATATCGGATTACCCCTCCCATAAAAACGCTTAAAACACTTAAGTATATTCATTGAAACATAGAACATAACAGGCCATGAGGAAGTGAAAGACAATCATTCAATTTGCTTAAATAAACTTGTTAAAGCAATGAACTCAGTTCATATCGGTTGAGTATTGATCCTGAATATAAGTAATGGAATTTAGAATTAACTTTTGCAAAACTTCTATATCAATATCTGCGAGCTTATTTACATAAACGCAGGCTTTCCCTGTTTTATGTTTCCCTAAATGCTCCAATAGCTTCTCTCGTTCAGGTTCTCCTTGTGCCAAATAAAGGCTATGCTTCGCTTTTCTTGGAGAGAAACCTACGACAGGCGCGTCTCCTTCATGCCCCGATTCATACTTGTAATGATAGGATCCAAAGCCAATAATGGAATCTCCCCACATTTTCGCCTCACATCCAGTTGTTTCGGTGAAAAGGTCAAGCAACCGGTATGCGTCTTCACGCTTCTTTACACTTTCCACTTGTTCTATAAATTCGATGACGCTTTGATCATTCGGTTTTGTTTTTAGTTCATACATAGACGAACCCTCCATCTGTCTTTAATTAATACTCTTAATCTCTCATAATGCACTAAGTTTTTTAGGATTTAGAAGTTTATTATTTGCTAAATAGGTTAAAGATTGCCATACTCAAACGTGAGTCAAAAGACTTAGTTTGTTTCTCACAAATGACTAGGAGGCTAATTACATGAGCGTTTATAATTACTCAGCTATAGCGATGAACGGCAAAGAGCAATCCCTTGAAGAATATAAAGGAAAAGTGCTTTTAATCGTTAATACAGCAGGTCGATGCGGGTTTACATATCAATACGAGGACCTTCAACGTTTGCACGAGAGATACAAGGATAAAGGTCTTGTTATCTTAGGTTTTCCATGTAACCAGTTTGATAACCAAGAACCTGATGAGAACGAAAAGATTCAAACAAATTGTCTATTAAACTACGGCGTTTCATTCCCTCTCTTTCAGAAGATGGATGTAAGAGGAGAACACGCCCATCCACTCTTCACTTATTTATCTAATCAAAAAGCATTTGAAGGTTTCGACAAGTTTCACCCTGTGGCGAAAGTCCTCATTCCACTACTGAATGAGAAACACCCAGAATACCTCACAGATGACTACTCCATTAAATGGAATTTCACAAAGTTCTTAATCAATACGGAGGGAGAAGTGGTTCAACGCTTTGAATGCACCACGGATACGATTGACATGGAACAAGACATTGAAGAGCAACTCGCTCAGTTGACGGTTTAATTACTATCTCCTCTGGCCCTTCAGGTTAATGCTTGAAAGGTTGGAGGCTTGTCTTTTATTTAAGACTTTTCCATTAGAGGTCTTCTCCAAATGTATCTGATAGCTGTTCTATTTCTTTCGTTTTCTCAAAGTTTGAAAAGTCTTCACTATTGATTTGGAGTCAATTGATGTAACCTAGCTCGAATCTCTTTTATAATAGTTCTATTCGTTTTGACCCTTGCATAATATTTGTCTTCCCCTTCAATCACATGCCATTTTGTTTCAGCAGTAGATGTTTTATCAAGCATATCTTCTACCGCTGCCACGTATTGATCCCACTTCTCCCGGTTTCTCCAGTCTTCCTTTGTAATCTTCCATTGCTTTAATGGATCTGCCTCTCTTTCCTTAAATCGCCTTAGCTGTTCTTCATTGGAGATGTGAAACCATAATTTAATCACAATGTATTGATCCTGAACGAGTAACTTTTCAAAATCATTGATCTCATGATAGGCTCTATTCCATTCTGAATAATCCGCAAAGCCTTCCACTCTTTCTACCAATACTCTTCCATACCAGGATCGATCAAATATACCGATCTCACCGTAAGCAGGTACCTTTGTCCAGAAACGTTTTAAATAATGATGCCTCTTTTCATTTGAAGAAGGGGCACTAATTGGATGTACAGAGAAACCACGCGGGTCCAGGCCACTGGTTAACCTTTTAATAGCTCCGCCTTTCCCTGCTGCATCCCATCCTTCACATACAATTAGCACACCAAGCTTATGATCTACTAACATCCGTTGAAGTTGAAGCAATTCCACCTGGGTTTGTTTCAACTCTTTCTTGTATTGCTTTTTGTCGTCTATCTGTAAAGAAAGGTCAACTGATTCAAGCATTCCCTCATCCTCCTACATGTTTTCTCTACTACCTCTTCTTTTAATGATGTTTTAGTTAAGAATCATCATTTTACTTCGATCGATTAAATACAATGAGCCCTTACTCTTTAACTTCTTCCCTCATCCGATATTTTCCTTTTCTTTAATCCGTTTAAATCAAAAGGATCTAGACCATAATCTATTAATAAAGAAATGCCGGCGGAAAGAGTTCAATCGTCATGCTTATGCATTGACCTATTTTGTCGTAATACTTATAGGTTCACAATACTTTTATCTGTTAATTCGCAATCCTAAGGGAGTCTCTTCCTTAGCTCGTTTTATATGGATGACGCTGAAAACTTGAGAAATGGTATACCTTTTTGGCGAAATTTTGCCCGCTTCTACTATCGCAAATAGAAAATGACCTTTATAATAGACAAGCATGAACTTATCGAAGGAAAAGGTGTGTAAAACATGAGCTTACTCACAGTAAAGAACTTAAGTCACGGCTTTGGGGATCGTGCGATCTTCGAGGACGTTTCTTTTCGTTTGTTAAAAGGAGAACACATTGGACTTATCGGAGCCAACGGTGAAGGTAAGTCTACTTTTATGAATATTATTACAGGTAAATTAGAGCCTGACGCGGGGAAAGTTACTTGGTCAAAGCGAGTGCGAGTTGGGTATTTAGATCAACACGCAGACTTGAGCCAAGGTATGTCGATCCGTGATGTTTTACGAACAGCGTTCCAATATTTATTTGATATTGAAACTGAAATGAATGGTTTATTTGCCAAAATGGGTGAGGTAGAGCCAGAGGAACTTGAACAGTTGCTTGAAGAGACGGGACGAATGCAAGATGAATTAACAAACAATGACTTCTACACCATTGATGCCAAAGTAGAAGAAGTCGCAAACGGTCTTGGCCTGGATGATATTGGCTTAGAACGAGATGTGAACGATTTAAGCGGGGGACAGCGCACTAAGGTACTACTCGCTAAGCTACTTCTTGAAAAGCCAGATATCCTGCTACTCGACGAACCAACAAACTACTTGGACGTAGAACACATTGAGTGGTTGCGTACGTTCCTTCAAAATTACGAGAACGCCTTTATCTTAATCTCACACGATATCCCATTCTTAAATAGCGTTGTAAACTTGATTTATCATATGGAAAACCAAGAGCTTACAAGGTACCCTGGCGACTATGATGAATTCTTACGTGTATATGAAATGAAGAAGCAACAAGTTGAGGCTGCCTATAAAAAACAGCAAAAAGAAATTGCCAACTTAAAAGATTTCGTGGCACGTAACAAGGCTAATGCTGCTACAAGTAAAATGGCGATGTCTCGTCAGAAGAAGCTTGATAAAATGGACGTCATTGAACTGGATTCTGAAAAGCCAAAACCAAGTTTCAATTTTAAACAAGCCCGTACACCAGGCAAATATTTATTTGAAACGAAGGATCTTGTCATTGGGTACGATGAACCCCTCTCAAGACCATTGAACTTAGAGATGGAACGTAATCAAAAGATTGCCCTTTCAGGTGCAAACGGAATTGGTAAGACAACCCTGCTTAAAAGTATATTAGGAGAAATTCAGCCTGTCTCAGGTTCTGTTGAGCTTGGCGATCATCTCCATATCGGGTACTTTGAACAAGAGTTGAAAGAAGAAAGTAATAATACCTGTATAGAAGAAATCTGGGAAGAATTTCGTCATCTTACACAGTACGAAGTTCGTTCCTCCCTTGCAAAGTGTGGCTTAACGCAAAAGCACATCGAAAGTAAAGTGAAAGTATTAAGTGGTGGCGAGAAGGCCAAAGTTCGTTTATGTAAGCTAATTAACAAAGAAACAAACCTGCTTGTCCTAGACGAACCGACCAACCACCTTGATGTGGATGCGAAAGCAGAACTAAAGCGAGCGCTTAAAGATTATAAAGGAAGCGTCTTAATCATCTCACACGAACCTGACTTCTACCAGGATATCGTAACGGATGTATGGAACTGCGAAGACTGGACAACAAAAGTATTCTAAAACCAAAAACCAGGACCAATCAGGTCCTGGTTTTCCTTTTGTATCTCGATCTTTATCACACTACAGCACAAACGCGTGCCAGACACCCTTTACCACTCTAAAGGAGGAGCGGGTGTCTGGCACGCTTTATTTCACTAAAGCGGTTTTCTTACAATAACAATAAGCCTAGGGAGATAAATATACCGCTTATGATGAGGACAATTAAACAAAAGCCCATGATATCTTTAGCTTTTAAACCCGCGATAGCTAAGGCAGGTAATGCCCAGAAGGGTTGAATCATATTGGTCCAGGCATCTCCCCATGCTACTGCCATTGCGGTTTTAGGAATGGAGACACCTAGTTCTTTGGCAGCTTCAAGCATAATAGGAGCTTGCACCGCCCATTGTCCACCACCTGAAGGCACAAAGAAGTTTACAATTCCAGCGCTAATAAAGGCGAAGAAAGGAAATGTAAATTCAGTTGAAATGTTCACAAACCACGAGGACATTTCTTGCGCGAAACCAGAAGCCACCATCATCCCCATAATTCCCGCATAGAATGGGAACTGAATGATAATTCCACTAGCTCCACTTACAGCTTCCTTCACAGATTCAATAAAGGCTTTAGGCGTTCCATGAAACAGAATACCAAGGAACAAGAAACCAAAGTTTACAATATTCAAGTTGAGTTGAAATCCGTTGCTGACAAAATAATAAATGAGAAATGCCAGCCCCAGAACACCAGTTATTATAGCAAGGATCTTACTATGCTCTAGACGATCAGCTGGGGTCATTTCTTCTTTATCGAGTGTAGCCGCTTGATAATCTTTGCCTTCGTCTAACAAAGAGCGATCAATAACGACTCTCTCCTCTTTCTCTGGCATCATACGGTAATTAAGTATAGGTAATACAATAAATAATGAGCCAACTATCGCCAAATTAAATACGGAGAAAATGGTTTCATCCGTTTGTATAATTCCTATGATACCTTGCGAGAAATGATCCGGGGTAGCAATCGTTAATGGAATGGATCCTGCTAATCCTCCATGCCACACAAGGAAGCCTGAGTAAGCACTTGCAATAAGCAAACGATAATCAACATTCTCCACTTGCTTGGCTAATTCTTTCGCAAATAATGCCCCAATAACAAGACCAAATCCCCAGTTCACCCAACTTGCTAATAAGGATACAAGGGTGACAAATACGATTGCTTGGCCAGGTGAATTTGGTTTTGATGCAAGACCACTCAGGATCCTTTTAAATAACGGACTGCTTGCCAACACAAACCCCGTGACAAGAACTAACACCATTTGCATGGAAAAGGTTAATAAATTCCAAAATCCTTCTCCCCAATATTGAACCATTTCGACAGGAGTACTCCCCGTAACTCCCATACCTAGTAAAAATACAACGAGTGTAAGAATAATGACAAACACAAATGGGTCTGGCAAATATCTTTGCATGAGCCTATTCGAAAAATCAATTGCTCGTTTCATAAAACTCCCTCCCTTTTATTAAAGCGTTTTCAAAATACCCCACCTACTAAACTACCAAAACAAACCTTTTAATTCAAATAATTTTTTGATTATTACAAAATATATAACAGGCCATTAGCCATTATTCATAAGAAAAGAGCGAACCTCCTGATTAGGACGATTCGCTCTCCTTTGACTCTTTTCTTTCCTTGTTTTCTACTTCTGGCCTTTTTCCATACTTCAATTCACGAATCGATAATCCAAAATCCATTTGGAGATGAGGGTAATCCTTAAAGGAGCTCCAATCTCCTCCCCACTCGAACCCTAAGTCCTTAGCAATTGCGACCACTTCCATCCAATCTGCTTTTCCGTTCCCATTTCCATCACGGCTTGTATCCCATACGACATCTCCGCTCTTGGTGCGTAAGGCAAAGTCAATAGCAAGTCCATAATTATGATAAGATTCCCCGCCATCCGCATGGGTTACGACAGATCCATTATCTGTTCGGCCTTGCGCATATAATTCATTCTGTCTTTCGATTGATCGATGGCCATCGGTAATCACTACAGAAATCCCTTTATCTTCAGCTCTATTTACTAATGTATTTTTAGCTTCTTCTACTTTAGGATGCAGATCCGTAGGCATAGACACATCCTTCTTCTTTATAGGTTGAAAAACATCCTTCGTGCTTTCCACCGAGTCGGTATTGGCTATTAGCCATAGTACAAGAAACCCGGCACCCACAAACAGTATTAAAAAAGCTACGATGTTTAATAATAATTTCAACAGTTGTGCATTCCTCTCAGTGTAACTTTCTATTTATGTTTAGAATATCACATTGAAATGCTTTGAAGCATCAAGGGAACACCTATCAATGCGCCCAGGGAGTTTAACGTTTACAAAAAAGAGGAAATATATCCCTAAAGTAATCAAACGGAGGGTTAAAAATGGCTGAGAAGAAACAGCAAAACCGAAAACTTACTGAGAACGATCAGAGCTTTAAAGAAAAGAAAGAAAAAGAAGGCTTAATAGACGGAGTCCCAACAGAAGATCAACGAGAAGAGCAAGTTGAAGAACAAAAGAAAACAAAATCAAAAGATGATTCCTCTACAGAAGAACTGTATAGTGAAGATTTTCGGAAATAATATTCTATGAGGTTTACAAATTTCTATAGCGGGTATTCTTAAGATCAGCAACACTTAATTAAATAGGTAGTAATAATAGCAGTTTGGAAACGTATTGACATTACACACAATAGATACTATAATTAATTATTGTGCCTTCGATAAAAGGCAAATAAATATCGGAAATTGAAAGAGTGATGTGTATGAGACTGGCATTCTGCTATGTTTTAATACGACTTAATCACACTGGATCAGCTTCGGAGCTGTAAGGATGCAATAGAGGTAGGGATTGCGTCGTTTAAGTTGAAAAACTACCTTGTAGAATTTATAAACCGCGGCAGTGTTTGACGATCTAATCAAACACAGACCTTGCTAAATAAGCAAGCAAGATAAATGAGTAAAATCATTTTTTCCTAAGTACGATAACAAAGCGAGTCAGGTGACGACCTGGCTCGCTTTTCCAATTTCAATCTCCTTTTTTCTCTACTTTTTTCAAATCCCCCCTAGTTAATAAAGGATTTTATACGCATTCAACGAATAGGTAACAGTGCATATTCTATTGAAAGGTGTTTAGTCTATGAAACCCTGGCGTAAAGAAACCTCATTATTTCTTACCTCTAATTTTATTTTATGGATTTACATAGAAGGACTTATTTTTATAACTGCTATCACAGGAAACTTTGTTAATCTTAAAGAAATAATTTTTGGGATTCTTTTAGTGAGTGCATTTACTGGACTTATTTTTGTATGGGGATTGGTTCTTCCTTTGCTAGGAATAAGGTTTATTTTAAAGAGAAAAAAGAAATTTCACCATATACGAGTAGCTGGTCATTTCATTGGTGGGTGGATCATTGTAGCCCTCCTATTCACCGGTACATTCAAAGGCTATGATATGTGGGAGCAAAGAGTCGTATTCGGTGGCGAAGATGGGAAGAAATCTCTTTTAAAACAAGGAAAATCCTATGCAGAAAAGGAGTTAAGCTCAGATTACAACCTATACGATTACAATTTTTCATCTGCAATGTTTATGCCTAAAGATGAATCTGTCATGACTGGAGATGATCATGCAACTGTGATCCTTCGTTACAAAAATAATAGATGTATTCAAGATGGCCAATCAAATTGCTACACAATAATTACTTCCAGATATCACAGCGGGAAATGGTCACCCTTCTTTATGAAAAAAAATTAGAGACACAGGGACTGTATTATTCACTTCTTCTGATAACCTTAGTGGCCACTTCTTGATTTCCTAATTTCTTCACCCAGATGCTTACATGGTCACCTACCGAAATCCCTTTTACTTTATCTCCTTCTATTTCTGTATTCTCACCTATTAGAATCTTATACACAGGGTATTCCGCTTCCGGGTCATTGGCTGGTGGTGAAACAACGATACTCTTCCCTCCTTCTTCTACCTCGTCAACATAAAAACCACTGTAATCCGCTCTTTGCATCAGTGTGATTCCTATTATTCCAACGAGGATAACCGCAGCTCCTATCCATCTCTTCATCCTGCACCGCTCCTTCGCTTGGATTTACCCATTAGTCGTACAACCCTTCTCCCAGGTTGCACTTTCTCAGGAAGTTTACAATCTTCTCCCACAAATTTCCCTTCGTTTGATACGATTGAATAAACATCGAATCAAAGGGGTACCCAAATGAGAAATAGGATTACGATTGCCATTATAATGATCCTCTTAATCGGAATTGGTTTATATACATCAATGGATACACCTGAAGAAATACAACCTATAGATCTTGAATCCGTAAAGGTAGCTCATAACATGGATGAGGTAAAAAACTTTTACTATCAAAACCTAAGTGGTCTAAAACGCGCTGAATCTTTAGGGTTAACAGAAGATATTGATAAAACCTATGATGTAGGAGGAATTGATGGAGAGATTACATTTGATGAAGCATGGTACAACGGGAAGAATCTATACGTTTTATACCATCGGAAAGTATCCTCCGTCGGAATAGGAACATCACCAAATGGTGAAGAACAACCTGTACCACACTTATATTCAGAAGAAAACACGCCTTATACAATCGAAGTTAATCAACAATTGTCTCCGCTGATCGTTTTGACATCAGGGCTAGCAAGAGGGAAAGGGATACAACTTAATAATAGGTTTTACTCCAGCTTAACATTAGCTGTTCCTCAGGACGTAAAGGTCATAGGGGAAAACGCTTTGGTGAACGGCACATCCATGGTGAACATTAATGGAGAATCAAAAGAAGTGACTTTTTCTTTCAAGATCGATGCTAAAGAAGATGTTGTAGAGAGATTTGAGCTTTCACAAACCTTCACCTATAAAAACGTTTCTGTAACACTAGATTCGATTGAAATGGGCACATTTGGTACAAAGCTTTTCACCCATATCAATCATCCTAAAGGTGGTCGTCCTAAAGAGATTCAGATCGCAGCGAGCACCCCTGACTCTGAACAGATTGAATTTGTACAAAGGCTAGTGCCTAATAAGGAAACACGTGAAGTGACAAACGACTATATTCTGAATGGGTTTGAAGCTGTTCATTCCATACCTAAAAGTTTAGACATTACATTAAAGAGCATACAATTAAATGGTCATAAAGACTTCTCCTTTAAAATGGATACTACCCGGTTACCACAGGGATTAGGAGAAAACGATTCCTATGAAGAGCACCCGAATGAGGTCATCAAAAAAATTGATGATTCAGCGGTAAGCCTTTCTTCTATTAAATATGATCGTGATTATTTATCCTTTACTCTAGCAAGGAAATCAATGAACTCTTTAAATGCTCCTTATAAAACGATTAGCTTCCATACTGGCCCTAAGGTGTCTGGGGTAGCCAATGAAACCGAGTCCCCTTTTTCCGTAGATGCATCAAAAGCAGATGGCTCAGAGATCCCCATTGGATACACCGGAAATCGCGCAGAAGTGAACAATGGGGAAGAGAAACTGAGGTTTAACATTCCATCTGAAGCAATAGTGAATTCTCCCTACATCACTGTTTCACTTACCAACCTCCCTTCTAAAGTTGTTTTCGATGAAAGAAGAATGGTGAAGTTGAACTAACATCTAAATGTATGTGCCTAAACCAAAAGACTAATCAAGCTTTCGGTTCGGCTATGCTTCGGCAGAATCCGTCGAATCCGTTAACTTTATGGTCGTCATTGCCGTTATTACAATCGTACAAATGAGAGCTTTGGACTATAAAGCACATTAAGGGGGGAGAAGAGTCCATTATGGAGAAAACAGGAGAACGTTTACTGTTACTGATATACGCCAGTCTTATTGTCATTCCGATGCTCACGGTACTCTTCTCGACATTCAAAACAACTTCTGAAATGTATGAGAACCCAATTGGGTTTCCTTCTGCGTTTGATGTATCCAACCATTCCAAAAGGATTGTTTGAAGCAAGCTGTATTGACGGATCCAACAATTGGAAAATGTACACAAGCATTGCTCTCCCTTTATCTCTTCCATCTCTATCAGCGACGGCTATTTTCTTATTCGTGATGCATTGGAACGATTTATTGTATCCTTTGTTATTTATTACGAAAGACGAATACAAAACATTGCCTCTAGGCCTTCTAGAGTTTCAAGGGCAATACATGACGAATTTCCCAATGCTCTTCACAGGGGTGATGATCGCTTCCGCTCCTATGATTATTGCCTACGTGTTCTTGCAACGCTATTTTATCGCTGGCATGACTGCCGGATCTGTTAAAGGGTAAAAGAAAAGCGCAAGCCTCTATTGAGTTAGAAGGCCTGCGCTTTTTCTATTATCATGTTATTGGGACGCTTCCGTCCTAAAGATGACTCATTATTGGTCTTTCTTGTAAGTGTAGTATTGAAAATCAAACTCTACCCTTACATAGTCTTGAACAGTATCGAAATAATCTCTATTTACATCGATTGTATAGCGCTCATTGGGACCAGACGTTTCCCCAACCAAAATTTGGTCCTTTTCGATTTTTTCTCCATTTGCTGTAGTAAATAGGACGTTCTCTTTCGGCTTAAACGTTACTTCTTCACCGCCACGATTAAAATTGGTAAGAAAGCCGCCTTTTTCTTTATCCTTGAAACTTTGACGTATGTCAAATGTCAGAGTGTAGTTACTGTCTGAATCGATGCTTACGCTCTCTAAAAGAACCGTAGAGCTTCCCTTTTTAAGCACAGGCTTATCCACATCTGTCTTCTTATCGTTTAACCACTCTTTTTGGATCCTAACGCTTCCTTTTATAGCCGGGTCCTCTAACTTAAGTGTGTACCCGTCCTCTTGAAAGATGTTTTCTCGTATCCCTTGCGTAGAGGAGAAAAAGTAGACGGTTGTAAATACGACGATCGCAATCATGGAGAGAAGTATAGCTATAATTTGTTTCATAATACCTCTCCTTTTGTTCTACTATGTTGATTGGCCAAATGATTCTGGCATTTTCGCAGCCACTACTTTACCAGTAGCACAGCATACGTCACCAGAGAATACTTCAACATGAATGGCAAATTTCTTTGGATGAATTTCTTCAATGGTGCCCATTGCCTTTAAAGGTTGACCTTGTGGGGTTGGCTTTTGGAAATTCACTTGAAGGGATGCGGTTACAAACCTAGGGGCTTCTTCCCCATCACCTGGCTCGTGTCCATTTTTTCTATGTAAGGCTAGTGAGGCAGAACCTGTACCATGACAATCGATTAAGGAAGCAATCAGACCTCCATAGACAAAGCCCGGAATGGCTGTATGCTCAGCCTTTGGTGTATATATGGTTACGGTCTGATCTCCATTCCAGCCTGTCCGAAACTGATGCCCCAACTCATTTAGCCTTCCACACCCATAACACCAGGAAAAGTCATCAGGATAGCAATCCTGAATCGCATGCAATACATCTGAACTCATCCAATCATCCTCCCTCTCCCATTCTTTTCCTAAATATCATAATATGAAACCGCTCTATTATACAATAAACGTTTGATAAAAATCGGCGCTAAACAGGTGCTAATCATACAGAAAGATGGTTCGTAATAAAAACAGCAAAAGAATAATAAATGCAATAATAACAACAACCTTCAGGATTTTCACCCGCTTTTGAAAAGGAGTTGGTCCTTTCAATACTATCCCTCCCATTTAGAAAACCCTATGGAAATAAGAGAGTTGAAAATGCTCAGGGAAAGTTCCTAGAGCATTTTCAGGTTTTATACGGCTTCAAAGTAACGAATGAAGTCCTCTTCAGAAAGCACCTCAATCGAGTGCCCTTGAGCGATTAGGGTTTCGACACGTTCTAACTTGCTACTCTTCTTCCCCTGTACATAATCCTGGAACGCTCGATCACCTACAACCACATAGTTGGTTGTCGACCGAACGGACGATTCCCACATACCCCCGTGGTCCACAACACGCTGGATGGCTTCCTCCCTCTTCAAGGATTGCAATTTCCCAGTAAATACGAACGTCGCGTTATAAAAAGGGTGAGAGGTATTAAATTCTCGGGAAGCTGCCGTATAGTTTCTAGCTTCTGCTTTTGAAGTTCCTTTTTTAGCCTGTTTCTTTCGATTTAATCTGGCTGGTTCATAAGATGAATCAAACATCATCCCGTTAATCGTCTGACTCTTCTCAACGAGTTCTTTCTCATCACCTGCATCTAAATGCTTTCCTGCTTCTAAGAAGATTTGAGCTGCAGCGCGTGCATCATCTAAGGCATGATGGTGATTCAGATCAATATTTAAATGATGAGATAGTTCCTTTAAGTTATACCTTGGAAACGACCAGGTCTTCTTGGCAATATTCATCGTGCAGTTATAAGCAATCATTGGATAAGGAAGGTTATATTCATCGAGCACCGCACGTAAAACCCCCATATCAAATTGAGCATTATGAGCTAATAGGAATTTCCCTTCTAAAAGGGGTTGAAGATCTTTCTGCCAAAGCGTATCAAACTCATATGCATCTTTAACGTCTTCTTTCGTAATGCCATGAACGGACACATTTATCGGCGCAAAATAGCTTCGTTTTGGCTTTACTAATGAATAATATTCTTGTTTGGGCTGACCATTTTCATATTCAACGAGACCAATCGAACAAACACTGGACCTCGAAGAGTTAGCTGTTTCAAAATCAAGCGCTATAAAATTCATTCTTCCCCACCTACTCTAGTCTGTTTCTTTCTATGATATAGGGTTTTATCCCATCTCGTCTATTGTCTTGTTTTGGATACTCTATTAGAAAGGGAGAGAATTTCTTTTATATTCAATCCCAAGTTCGTAGAACCATTGATTTAACCCTGCCCAGAGTACCTCACATTGATCATAAACAGACTCTTCATCAGAAAGATTCCCTTTCAGTACCGTGTTAGCCAGTTCATCGAACCCCGAAGGCTTAGAAGCTTGACCCATCGCTTCTTCAAACATTTTCGATTGAGTACTATAAAACGTTCTGTTTCCAAGCCCTATTAGAATGGAAGTTTGCCTTAAGAGCTGAAATGCTCCTTGTGGCAGGAATGTAAAATGCCCTATCACATAAGCATTTCGAATTTTACCCATGCATTCATACGGCTCCCAAATCATAAATTCCCTCATAACATCAACCTTCATTTCTTCGGTATGTGTGAAAGGACATTCTTTCAATGTTTCAAAGAACTCTTCCGGATCATATACCGGTAATACATTAACAAAAGACCCAGCCCAGATTGGCCAAGTGGCTTCATAGCGCTTCGCTTTCTTTATAATCGAAGACCTCTCTAGCGATCCAATTTCCAATTTATAAGGAGGGTATATAAACTCATAACTTTCAAGCTTTACCCCATCTTTTGTGATAACATGCATCTCAATATCTGAATAAGGTCCCGGGTTCCCTGCTCCCACGGAGCCATACACCCCGATAGCTATAATATCTTTTCCGTGTGTGGTAATTAGTCTATCTACCACCTCTTTAATCATGGTATCTTTCTCTTCTTTAGAAGTTTGAAGGGGGGCTTTTAACAGATCCATACGTTCACTTCCTCTTCATTGTAATAAAGTCTTAAGAGTTCTCCCTTTCATCGTTCTTTGTTAGCCTTAAAGCAACAACAACGGCCAGCACACCAGCTGAAGCTTTCCCAATCATAACGGGGACCATCATATCTTTCTCCACCCCAGCTACAAAGGCAAGGTGACTTCCTATTACGAACGCTCCACTAACAGAGAAGGCAGCATTCACAACTTTCCCTCTGCTCGTCATATCCTTCATCATTCCGAACATAGGTAAGTGATGAGCTAAAGATGCCATCAGTCCTGTCATCGCACTGGCATCTAACTTAAGATGCTCACCCCATTTTGTAAATAATTTCTCCCCTTTCCGATTTAAAAACGCCACAAGAGGGTAAGCTCCAGCCAACGTTACAGTAATACGCCCTACAATGACCACGCCTTCACTCAAAGGTGCCATGCCAGGGATAACGGTAAAACCTGTGAGCGTCTCAATAATAATGGCTACTAAACCAGTAATAACAGTGAGCTCAACCCCTTTTCCAAACAAAGCAAAGAAACGTATCGTAGCATTTGTGAATAGCCATAGCCCCATCGCAATCAGGAGCGCCAACAGAATAGAGGGTACGAGATTTTGAATCATCCAAAAAGGTTTATAACCTGCAACAAATCCGCCTATAAAGACCCCAACGGGAATGGTCATCATTCCGATTAAGATCCCTTTAGCGAAGTAAGGCCGATCCTTCTTCTGTATCACGGTTAAAGCAATTGGAATCGTAAAAACCAGAGTCGGCCCCATCATCGTCCCGAGGAGTGACCATGAGAAAATAGCCGCTTCTTGGGTAGAAGCAAGAGAGGTTGCTAAGGGATAAGCCCCCATGTCAATGGCAAGAAGCATTGATGCAAACATAGACGGATCTGCTCCAAACCACTCAAAAACCGGCACAACTATAGGTGAGAGCCATGTTGCTAAAACAGGAGCGAGGGAGATAATCCCAACCATAGAAAGAGCGAGAGGCCCCATCATCATAAATGCTTCATAAAATCGCCAACCGAGATACAGTTTATGATTCAAAACATAATAATCTAGCGCTCCAAGCACCATAAAAAGACACATCACACCCAATATAAGATCATTAATCCACAACCGTTTACCTCCTCCCCTCATCAAAATGGAAAACTTATGTATTTAGCCCTTTTATCGTAACATTAAATAAAGTTTACGAAACGAACTTTTTTCCTCTTCATGTGGTATGGGTACACAATTGCTAACGACAAACGCGCCCCCGTATCAGGGGGCGCGCTCCATTTCACCGTAAACTATCGGTTAATAAGATCATGCTTACAAATCCAAGTATAAATGAGACTGTAGCCACGCGTTCATTTCCATCTCCGTGACTTTCTGGTATGAGTTCTTTATAGACGATAAACAGCATCGCACCAGCCGAAAATGCGAGACCGTATGGAATGGCACTATGAAAGAATTGTCCAAACCATATTCCAATCAGCGCAGCGACAAGTTCGACAAGGGCGGTTATGGTTACAAATAACATGACTTTCACCCTTCGAACCTGCTGAAGGATCAGGAATAATGCGACAAGGAATCCTTCTGGCATATTCTGAAGACCGATTACAAAAGCCACAATGGAACCCAAATCATCTATTCCACTTGCAAAACTAATTCCTACAGATAACCCTTCCGGTACGTTATGAAGAGACATGGCTGTAATAAAGAGTATGATAGATGAGCGGGATACCCTTGTGCCATCATGCTCTAAATTCTGATGAGGAAGAATGATCTCTAAGATCATGAGGACAAGTGTGCCAACCAAAATACCTGTAATCAACACAGGAACACTAGACAGCTTTAAAGCAGATGGGATCAGTCCATAAGTAGAAGCCGCTACCATCACTCCGGCTGTATAAGCTAGCAATATATCTCGCCCTTTATGAGAAAGGGTTTTAATCAATAACACAGGTAACGCACCTAAAATGGTGCACATCGACGCTATGACGACACCCATCAACTCTGCATTCAAAGCTAATCCCCTCCTCATACTATGGTATGAGGATAGGCTAAGGTTCATGAATTTGTTCAATTTACATTTTTATGGAACAAAAAATAAGACCGGATTAACTTAAATGACAAAGAACAGGTTACAAGGAGCTCTCACAATGACCTTGATGCCTTCTCTAAAGCTATAACAAGAAAGTAAGAATAAGAAAAACTCAGACATCGGTCTGAGTTTTTTATGACTAATCATCAATAGCTTTATATTCTTTTCCTAGTTGCTGGAACGATTTATCTGTAGAGGTAACAAGAATCTTTGTACCAATCGGAATTTTCTCGTAAAGTGATTCCACATCTTTATTTTGCATACGAATGCATCCATTTGAAATATATTTCCCTATAGAATCAGGACGATTCGTACCGTGTACACCGTAGATCCGACCGTCTGTATCTTTGGCATCGAATCCAATCCACCTTGTTCCTAGTGGATTCCTAGGATCTCCTCCAGGTATGTTCAATTTACGATAATAGGGATTTTTTGCTTTAACTGTGATGGTATGAAGGCCTTCCGGAGTCAGGTCCGTTGTTTTTCCTGTCGCAACGGGATAGACGCCCTGAATCTTCCCATCATTCATGAAAGCCAATTCATTTGTTGCTTTATTCACTACAACGAAAGGATACCCTCTAGCAGGGTTCTCCCCTATGGGCCAGATCGGAGAAACAAGTAATATAAAAACGAGCAAGCTCTTCATCACTAAAACCTCCTAACGACTTTGGTTTTAGTGGTAGCTTGCCCTCTCTATTTATTAAATATCACTCTTTTTAAACGATCTCTTAATAATTAGGTATTGCTCAATTTCATTTAATAAATTGAATAAACTCGCTCGCTCTTCGAATTCCTTTCTGGTTTGCGGGAGGTCTCCCTTCTTAAAGCCCTCTTTCATTTTTTTAATCTGCTGCAAAAACAAGACGGCCGTATTTCCGGGATGGACACTATCTGATAGCTCGTCAAAGAATTCTGCCATAATCATGGATTGCTCATAAGTAGAATTAATTCGGCTAATCAGCGGTAACATGCGCTCGAGCAATTCAAATTGTTTCTGGCGCATCTGAAAGTAGTGGTAATATTCATGGTGGTTTCGAAGCAAATGGTTCTCAACATCTCGGTAAGCCAGGCTCTTAGCCTCTTCTAGCATATGAGCTGTCTCTGTTAACTCTTTTCCAGACCACTTCTGGTCACCGGTTCTTAAGAATTCAGCAACTTCCTTAAGGATGATACTGAAATGATTCTCGATTTGTCGCTGCTTTTCTTTTAAATTGCCTTCTAAACTCGGCATGTACAAGTTAAGAACAAGGGCGACACCGATCCCTACAACTATTAATAAGAATTCGTTATAAAGGGTTTCAAAGCCAATATTATTAGAGCCATATAAGTGCAGGATGATAACAGAGCTTGTTACAATTCCCTCTTTAACTTTTAATTTCACTGTGGTGGGTATGAACAAAATCAACATGAGCCCAATAGCGAGGGGATGATACCCGATGGTTTCAAATACAGCGAATGAAAAAGCCATTGCTAGTAAACAAGCTGCGAAACGGGACGAGGCACTCATAATTGAGCGCTTTCTCGTGTTTTGAATACATAGTATGGTAAGGATTCCAGCCGAAGCGAAATTCGTTAAGGCCAAGATTTGAGCAATCCAAATCGCAATAGGCGTCCCTACCGCGGTTTTAATCGTTCGATATCCAATCTTCACGTCTTAATCTCCTTTAGTGTCGGTCACTATTCCATTTAAACGAGGAAAAAAGATGGCCAATTTGACCATCTTTTTTCACTTACATTTCTTCACAATGTTCATCAAAGATTGCTTGTAACTTGTTCACAACTTGAATAGGATCAAAGCCTTCAATGTCGTGGCGTTCCACCATTGTAACAATCTTACCGTCTTTTAAGAACGCAAAAGATGGTGATGATGGTGGGAAACCTTCAAAATATTCACGGGCACGATTTGTAGCTTCACGATCTTGACCAGCAAATACAGTTACAAGGTGATCCGGACGTTTATCGTAATGAACGGAATGAGCCGCAGCCGGGCGTGCTACACCGCCAGCACAACCACATACAGAGTTAATCATAACGAGTGTGGTTCCTTTACGCTGTAATGCTTCGTCTACTTCTTCAGGTGTGGTCAGTTGTTCGTAACCAACCGATTCGATTTCGTTACGCGCCTGACCAACAGCGTCTTGCATGAAAATATTAAAGTCCATATGTGCATAGCTCCTTTTTGTAGATAATCTACTAAGCCCATCATATCAAGATTGCCCAGGGCTTTCAACGAAATTACTTGGAAAATCATAACGGACTTTGTCGGAATATTTCTATTGACGTCTCAAGCTACAACACCTATATTACAAAATGAACACTTGGAAAAAGCAAACAGATCACTCGTATGAGGAGGAACCACCATGGCATACCTATTTGTTGCCCCCATTGCCATCATTCTTATTGTAATTGGCGGCATAAAGAAGAATAAACTCTTACTAGCGATAGGAGCTTGTTTAGCTATTTTTTTCGCTTATATGGCCTATACATCTACTCCGCCAACGACCACACCAGAGGGTTTTAAAGATGCAGAAACCTTAAAAGAAGAGCCAGGTATAGAACGTTTATCAGAGTATTTAGATGATAAGTATCCGAATGCCATTTATAAAATGAAGCCGCAAAAACAAGGAGAACAATCGTCTCACTACATAACTGTTGTATTCGAAGATGAGCCGGAATGGTTTTACAATTACCTCGTTACAGAAGACAAAATTACCCAGGCAGGCCTACTCGCTCCTGAAGGGGAAGATCCAGTAGAAGGACAGTATTTTGAAGAAGAGGTTGAAGAGTAAAGGATTTCAGATACAAAAAACTGACCTTAACAGTCCCGTTTAGACGTTAAGGTCAGCTTTTTTTGTGTATCAAACCCTTATTCGTTTTCACTTGAGTTCTTCTTATTACCTTTTGCGTATTTCCCCTGGCGGCCGTACTCTTTATTCTGTTCTTCCGTACGATTTTCTCCGCTTTTTCCTTGATTATTACTGTTACTAGCCATTGTTATTACCTCCTTAGAAGTTCACTTTGTTGACTACAGTAATCTATACCTGATTTGTTAGGATTGTAAACACAATTTTTAGGAATAAATGGTATTTATCCACATCGGCAGCGTTCAATGCAATTTTCAGCAACAGCTTGAATCATATCTGCTTCAAATAAAATGCCAACACCTGATTTCCCTTTTCTGGCTACAAGGCCAAATTCTCGTCCATCCTCTAAATCAAAAACAATCATTTCATCTATCATTAACGTAACCTCGTCTGTCTCTACTTCCTTCGCATAAATGGAAATGCCTCTTATTTCAGTTACAAAGAGCTGATCCACAGAAATATGATATAAAACATTCTCTTCGTCCTCTTCTTCCCTATGCAACTCAGAAGGATGAAGTTTCGTCACATCCCAGTAACGAACAAACCCTTCTGATTCAAGTCTTGTATTATGAATGGAGATGTACTGATGATTGACTTCAATCAAAACAGAATCATATTCATCAAGAGCTTCATCTTGTACATGAAGACTTGTCGATGTAGCAATAATGGAATCAAGTCTTTGACCCACTAAATATGCCAGAGCCACAACATCTTTTTCTGATAAATGTGCTTTAAAGGGTTTCATGCGTTTTCTCCTCCCCTTACTGCTTCAATCTTTTAACTGGCGATGTTATTACATGAGAATTATAATGAATGAGGTAATTCCAAAGAGAAAGGACCTCCGTTATGCATAATGAAAAGAAGATCGGGATACTTTATACAGCTAGCGCTTATATCTTGTGGGGGATTTTGCCGATTTACTGGAAGTTGATTCAAGAGATTCCTGCCTTCGAAATATTAGCCCACCGGATCATTTGGTCCTGCCTTTTTATGTTTGGCATTATTATTACCCTTCGTAAAGCTGACCAGTTTAAAGAAGAGTTTGTACGAATTCTAGCTAACAAAAAGCAAATGATCGGTATTAGTCTCGCTGCTGTTACGATCAGCATAAATTGGGTTACTTACATATGGGCAGTGAACTCCAATCATGTAGTAGAAGCTAGTTTAGGCTATTATATTAATCCACTTGTCAGCATATTCTTAGGATTCATTGTATTAAAAGAAACCTTTAATAAAGCTCAATGGGTAGCCATTTTCTTAGCAGCTGCCGGTGTTACTTATATGACGTGGAACTTCGGATCATTCCCATGGGTTGCGATACTGCTTGCCTTTAGTTTTGGCTCTTATGGCTTACTTAAGAAAATGGTAAATGTAGGAGCGATGTTTGGACTTACCATTGAAACATTAGTGGTCACACCTATTGCCCTACTTTATTTGGGTATTCAACAATCTGGAAATCTAGGAGAAATCGAATGGATTTCAATGACTTCTCTTTATGTATTCGGGGCAGGGATTGTCACTGCGATACCACTCCTTCTTTTCTCAAGTGGAGCTAAACGTATCCCCTTATCAATGGTTGGATTCCTACAATACTTTGCACCGACCATTATGCTAATCATTGGGGTATTCGTGTACAACGAACCCTTTACTCATGTACATCTCATCGCCTTCACGTTGATCTGGTCCGGATTAGCCATCTATACTCTATCAAGACTAAAGAGACCTCGTCCCCTATCCCAATAATGGCTCCTGCACCTCACTAAAGCAGTAAACGGTGTCTGACACCAATAAAGTTCATCTTCTTAAAATAAAAAGCAGGGGGGGCACTTATGCCTCCCTGCTTAGTTTTGTTTCATTTTTAGTTGCTCGTCCGCAAATTGCTTATAGGTCTGATGGGTGTCGTAAAGCTCAGTGTGATCCCCTACACCTGTTACATTTCCTTGGTCGAGAAATACTATTTGATCTGCATTGACAACAGTTGATAACCGATGAGCAATGACAATCGTCGTCCGGTCTTTCATTAAGTTATCAAGGGCTTTTTGGACGACCATTTCAGCCTTACTGTCGAGACTCGAGGTCGCTTCATCCAACAACAGAATTTGCGGGTTACGAATGAGCGCCCGAGCGATCCCGATACGCTGGCGTTGTCCTCCTGAAAGCTTAATTCCCCGTTCCCCCACCTCTGTCTCATATCCAGACGGGAATGCTTGAATAAACTCATCTGCATAAGCCATGCGTGCCGCTTGATGGATTTCTTCTTCGGGGGGTATTTCATCCAGTCCATACACGATGTTATCCCTTATTGTACCTGCTATTATAGGACTTTCCTGTGAAACATAGCCGATCTTACTCCGCCACTCTTCTAGTGAGAATGATTCAATAGAAAGATCGTTCACGATAATAGCACCTCCTGTTGGAGCGTAGAAACGTTCTAATAACGAGAACAACGTTGTTTTTCCGCTCCCACTAGGACCCACTACAGCCGTTACAGCGTTAGGTTTGACTGTAAACGAGACATCTTTAAGAACAGGCTCGTCCTGATTATAAGAGAATTGAACATGGTCTAGCACAATCGAATGCATCTCTTCCCCTAATCTCTTACCAGATTGTAGAGGTTCTTCTTTTCGTGAGAGGATGGCCACGATCCTCTCTGTAGCCCCAACAGCCTTCTGTAGCTGAGTGAAAAAGTTCGTAAAACGACTTAAAGGGACCACGATTTGAAAGAGGTACAGAATAAAAGCGACAAGATCTCCTGCAGTAAGAGCCCCTGAGGAGACGCGAAATCCTCCATACCCTAATACAATAACGAGCATCGCCATCATAACCAAGGTCATGAGCGGCCCTATAATCGCTTGAATCCTTGCTTCCTTCACCCCGTACTCAAACAAATGGGTAATGCCTGTCTTACCCTTATTAAATTCTCTCTCTTCAGCATTAGATGCCTTTACTAGACGTATCTCAGAAAGAGTCTGGCTTATGGTGGACGTAAACGTGGCTGTCTCATCTTGCAGACTCCTTGAAATCTTATACATTTTGCGCCCTAGAGGAAGGATAATCCCAATTGCGAGAGGAACAGCGATCAACATGACCATCGTCATCTTCCAATCTAAATAAAGAAGAATGATAATGGAACCAATGATCGAAATCAAACCAGTAAAGAAATTAGTAACATGTTCTGTAATCAAATTCTTCACAATGCTTGTATCATTAATAATACGAGAGATCATCTCACCCGTTTTCGTTTGATCATAAAACGAAACCGGTAACTTGATATGTTTATCCCACACACGAGTCCTTAGGCTCGCCACTATATGCTGACCGACATAATTCAATAGATAGATGGAAAGACCACTTGCTACAGCTTGTACTAGGAAGATTACAAATAATCCAACGACATAGATCCACTTAAAAGATTCCATTGTAAAATCATCAATAAATCCTTTTGTTAACAGAGGGATGACTAACCCAACGATTGTAGATAACACACTAAAACCAACAGCGAAAGCCATCCGTCCCTTAGATGGATTCGTTCCACGAACAAGACTAAGAAAATCTCTCCACCCTATTTGACTCTTTTCTTCTTTCATTTTCATGCCCCACTTCACTCCATACTCCTCATTAAAGTGTACCACACCACCTCGCTTTACTATGGTAAAGCGATAAATGGTGTCAGACACCCTTTTGTCTGCTAAAGCAATACACAAAAAAGGCGCTTCAAAGAGGAAGTCGCCTTTTCAAACTTATTGAATCGCCATACCAGGGTCGAAATCCTTAAGGTCAATTTTCGTGTGAGTGCCCATTGCAATGTTGGCTAATTCTGCCCCGAAATAAGGACCACTCGTTAAACCGGATGCCCCTAAGCCATTCGCCACAAACAGCCCTTGTATACCCGGTACTTCTCCTAGCACTGGCCTTGAACCTGGTGTGAACGGGCGAAAGCCTACTTTCGTTTGTACATACTGACTATCCGCTAAACCAGGTGCTACACGGAGCACTTTATCCAGCAATTCATTTACTCCCCCAATTGTCACATCAGGATTAAATCCAGCCTCATCCTCTTTAGTAGCTCCAACGACAATTCTCCCATGATCAAAAGCTAAGATATAGTGATTGTATGGAGGCAAGACTACGGGCCATTCTTTTGTATTTGACTCAGGTAGGTCTAAATGGATTATCTGTGCTTTTTGAGGACGAGCCTCAAAATGAAGTCCTAAAGGTTTTAAGATCTCTTTCGCCCATGCACCACCTGTCACACACACCTGGTCACTTTCATAAACGTCATCTCCGACCTTCACTCCCGTTACACGATTACCTTCATACACTAGCGATGCATCCCCATTTATAAGTTCAGCACCATTTTTCTCCGCTGCCCGAACAAGAGCATCTCGCACTGCCCCGCCTTGAACTCGAGCGGCTCCACTTACATAAACTGCACCGTATTCTTTAGAAAGTACCGGAAACAGACGGTTGGTCTCTTCAGCAGAAAGTCTCGTAACCTCCCCCATCTCAGGAGTGGTTTCTCGTCGCTTTAAAGCGACTTCCATCTTTCGATCCAACTTCTCATCTGTATCAAAAATGTTAATAGCACCTACGCGCTCATAACCTGTATTTGTCTCCCCGTCTTTCTCTAACTCTTGAATCAGTTCAGGGTAATAAGCGGCTCCGTTCTCAACAAGTTTGTACCAGGATTTATTTGAACGATTCGTTAGCCATGGACATATGATACCGGCGCCTGCCTCAGTGGCTTGTCCCTGGTCTTGTCGGTCAACAAGCATAACCCTTTCTCCTGCTTTAGCAAGATGATAAGCAGTGGAGGCACCGACAATTCCTCCTCCAATGACGATATGTTTTTTCATGATGACACCTATCCCTATTCAGTCTAATATACTCTCGTCATTGTACAAGAATTAACGTCGCAACTCAATTAGACTCTTCTCGCTTTTCACTCAACAGGAGCAACAACGTCGCGACAGGCCCCGTGAACAAGGATAATAAGAACCAGTTTAATCCGGTTCGGTTCTTCCCTTGAGCAAGTCCAGCGTTTATTAACGCAAGCGTTCCCCAACCTACATAGTAAGATTCATCCAGCGTAATCACCCCCACTTCATTGTATCACTGCGATGGTAAATAATGTTTGTTAGATCGATTCCCTTCTCTTATAATAAAAGAAAGAAGGAGGTATTCCATGACTACGAAAGAAAAAGTTTTTCAATCTCAGTTTAAAGAAGGGGCCTACCCCTTTTATGAAGACCTTCGAGCAAATGATCCCATCTTTAAAATGTCAGAAGTACATAATCAGACAACTTGGATGGTGACACGTTTTAAAGATGTGAAGGAACTCCTAAAGACGCCAAGCTTTCTAAAAGACTTCTCGAAACTATACCAGAATCAAGATGAAGGAAATGTTGAGCAGAACATTTTCAGTAATATGATGCTAGACCTTGACCCACCTGACCACTCTAGACTCCGAAAACTCGTAGCACCTTATTTTAATCCAAAAACGATAGCGAGATTAGAACCAAGAATAGATGAGATTGCCAAAGATCTAATTCATGAAATGAAAGAAAAACAAGGACCTGTTGATCTCATCGATGAATTTGCCTTTCCACTCCCTATTATTGTCATAAGTGAATTACTCGGAGTCCCCCCTGAGGATCGTCATTCATTCAGAAAATGGTCCAACTCCATCGTTTCTGCATCTGAAGGAGACCATCCTCAATTTTCTCAAGATGTAAAAGACTTTGTATCCTATCTCGATGAACTCTTCGAGCGCCGACGTCACGATCCTAAAGATGATCTTATCTCAAACCTCATTCAAGCAGAAGAAGAGGGAGAGCAATTAAATCACAATGAGCTCTACTCCATGGTTGTTCTTCTTATCATCGCCGGACATGAAACGACGGTTAATTTAATTGCCAATACCATGTACGCTCTCATGCAACATCCAAGTCAGTTTAATCAACTGAAAGAAGACCACTCTTTGATTGAAAGCGCAATTGAAGAAGGATTACGCTTTTATAGCCCTGTTGACTTCTCCACCGCTCGTTGGGTAGAAGACGACCGGGACTTTCATGGCAAAACGCTTAAAAGAGGGGATGTCATCTTCGCCTCACTAAGCTCAGCAAACCGGGATGAAGAAAAGTTTGAACAAGCCAATCATTTTGACCTAACACGTGCGACCAATCAGCATGTTGCATTTGGATTTGGGATTCATTTTTGTCTGGGCGCGCCTCTTGCAAGGTTAGAAGGCAAGGTTGCCATACAAAACTTGATTACCTCTTGTCCAAACTTGGATCTTGCCCCGAACACAACTCCTACTTGGCGAAAAATGTTCTTATTAAGAGGTTTAGAGAAGCTTCAAGTAACATTATGAGAATAAAACAGGTGCAGTGATAACATCACTGCACCTCTCTTTTACCCTTCTGCTTCCATAGCGTCTTTCTTCGTCTCATGAACGGTTCCAAAAGGATGCTCAGGTGGAGCGTAGATCACATACACTTTCATCGGTACGTCACCAATATTCGTTATGTTATGCCACTTTCCTGCTGGTACCATAACCGCATAATCATCCATCACTTTTTGCTCAAACGTAAGCTGATCTTTTGTGTCTCCCATCTGCACAAATCCTTCTCCTTGCTCGAGTCGGATGAACTGATCAACATTAGGATGAACTTCTAGCCCAATGTCATCACCAGGCTCAATGCTCATCAACGTGACTTGAAAATGTTCTCCAGTCCAGAGGGCGGTTCTAAAGTTATCATTCTCAAGCGTAAGCAGGTTGATATCCACTACCAATGGCTCACCACCGTAGTCCTGCATTGGCATACGGGACTCATGACCAGATAGCGCATTAAAACGCTCTGCGATTTCCGCTTCGTCATTGCACGCTCTTAAGAACAAATCTTGGACTGGCGAAAGCTGAGGGTGTTCATACCTATCACGATACGCTCCGTAGTTCCTAGACTGAATCTCATAAGCTAGATCTAATCCTTCTTCAAATGTGTTAAACGATATGCGATCAATTTGATAAGCAGGATTGTTTCCTTTTATTTCTGTATACAAATCGGTAAATCTCTGTAAATGGGCTTGCTCTTTCTTTAAGGCATCATGAATGGAGCGCCGCTGAGTTTCATTGGTGGTGGCCTGTGCCAACCGGTAGTAAAAGTCAACCGCCGTTGCTTCCCCTATTATTCCTGTTAAGAGTGCATCAGCTATCTGCTCGTTGCTACGATTGATGTCACCTGATCTATAGTAAACATCATCTTGATATGGCTCAATATGAGAACCATAATACATAACCATCATCCCCTTTAAAAATTCATCACCTCATCCTATGCACCTTACTTATTTTCTGTACGAAATTCATTAAAAAAGGACTAAACCTAATATGGCTTAGTCCTTTCGTGTTACATGGAAGTTGACTGATCTGTCTTTCCTTCAATCTTATTCTTCACAATACTAAATCCAATCAGTGCGAATATAATGGACAGAATCGGTGTAATCAAATTAAAAAAGGCATAAGGCACGTACGAGAGCGTCTGGACTCCAAGAGTACCCGCTACAAACACCCCGCCTGTATTCCAAGGAACAAGTACACTCGTTACCGTCCCTCCATCTTCAACAGCACGCGATAGATTCTTTCTATGAAGGTTATGTTTCGGGTAAACTTCTGCGTACATTCGGGCTGGAATAATAATCGAGATGTATTGTTCAGCCATCGCAATATTCGTTAAGAACGAGGTGAAAATGGTGGTTGGAATAAGGGCCTTTCCTGAGCGAATTAACGTCACAATCCCATCCATTAATCGCTTCAACATCCCAGTTCCTTCTAAAACGCCACCAAAAATCATTGCAACAAGTGTTAGAGAGATCGTATACATCATACTGCTTAGACCACCTTTGTTCAGCAGCTCTCTGATCATCTCATTATTCGTTTCTAAGGAAAAGCCTTCATACAATGTATTCACTGCTGTTCCTACCTGATCTCCCTGAATACCAATCTGACAGAGAAATCCGAGGATAACTCCAATGCTTAAAGCGGGTAAAGCCGGCACTTTAAATAATACAAGCACAATTACCGCAAGAGGCACGAGAAGCAACCAAGGAGAAATGAGGAAGTGATCCTCAAGACTCGTCATAATGCCCTTAATCCTCCCTCCTTCAAAGCCGCTTCCTGAAAATTGTCTCCCCATAAAGAAGAAGATGCAAAAGGCAATTAGATAAGCCGGAATCGTCGTATATAACATGTGCTTAATATGTTCGAATAAATTGACATCCGCAATACCTGAAGCCAAATTCGTCGTATCCGATAAAGGAGACATCTTATCCCCCATATAGGCTCCGGAAATAATCGCACCTGCTATCATAGGCTCAGGAATGCCCATACTAATTCCTATTCCCATACCAGCAACCCCCACAGTTGCCATCGTTGACCAGGAACTCCCGATCGATAAAGCAACAACCGTACAAAGAAGCATAATGGAAACAAGGAAAAATCCAGGTGAAATTAATTTAAGTCCGTAATAAATTAAACTTCCAACAATGCCGCCTCCAATCCATGAACCAATAATAAGACCGACTAATAACAGGATCACGATAGCAGGCAAAGATTTATGTATTCCTTTATAATAACTTTCTTCAATCGCTTCCCACGAATACCCGTAGAGCAAAGCAATAACTGAGGCTGAGAAAGCTCCAAGCAATAAAGGTACATGAGGTGCGCCTTCATATTTTATGATTGTGAACCCCATTCCTACAATCATAATCAATAACGGTAAAACCGCTACTCCTATCGGCATCTCTTTCTTTGGACTCTCCAAACCACCAACTCCCTTCTTTCTATTACAATTTCTGAACTTTCCCTCTTTTCCCTTCGTATTAAACTACCCAATTTTAAAATAAGGAAATGGAACCAGCTGTGACCCCACACATCGCTATTTAGACCCAAAGGAACCGCTTTCATAAAGATTAGTTTAAACCTAAAAAAGAGCCCATGGTATCCCATCGACCCCTTCCCTTTTCTTCTATTCGCTACAGTTCCTTGTTTTGAGCTTAATTTGATTCAACCAGAATATCTTTTAACTTACGGAATGTTTCCTCTGTTACTTGATTACGATCGATTATAAATTCTGATCCATCTACCATATTTAATGTAAGCGTGTCATCGTTTCCCCTTACCAGATGGTGAATTTGATTATACTTCAATTGCTTACTCTGAAATAAAGGAAATTGGGCTATTTCCAATCTGTCTTTATAAAATTGAATGTAAGCCTTCTTTTTTAAAAAGGAGTAATAAATAGTTTTTAAAATACCTAGAGTCAATGTAGTGACTAACAACAGTTTATCACCAGCTGAAAGAGCGGATTGGAACTGAATCAATAAAACCGCGCTTATAACACCTAAAGCAGCATAATACAATTCGTTATTTCCCTTACGTTTCCACGCTCTACTTGAACCATACGGAAACATGATTATTCCCCCAAATTCGCCTTTTTGTTATTTTATCAGAAAATTCGATCAAAATCCACAACTCTACTTTACTTTTTATATTGACCTATCTTTCTTATACATACTAGAATATTCCGCGGGTTAATAATGCCTTGATACTAAAGGAAAGACGAGGGTCAACAATGGTCTATCGCGTAAGTATATATTTATTAGGAATGTTCGTGAACTTTTTTGGTGTTGCATTACTCATTAAAGCAACTCTTGGCGCAGGATTTTGGACAGCTTTGTTCGTCGGACTATCCGATCAACTTGGATTTACAGTAGGCCTCTGGTATGCCTTGTTTCAGTTTCTGTTTATATTCGCAAACGGATGGCTTATGAAGCAAAAACCTGAACCACGTGCCCTGATCCCCCTCTTTTTAGAAAGTTTTATTCTAGATTTCTGGTTAGAAATTGTTTTTCATAACTTCACATTGCTTCATGCACCATTCCTTTTACAAGCTGGTGCCATGATACTCGGAATTTCACTCAGTGCAGCAGGGGTTGGTCTTTACATTCTGCCTGCCTTGCCAAGAGCTCCTGTCGATCAGCTCTTCCTTGCGATCGCAAGCAGATTTACAATAAGCTTACGCCTTAGTCAAACCCTTGTGGCTCTTACTACGTCAACTTCGGCCCTACTTATGGGCGGCCCTGTGGGACTTGGCACTGCAGCCGGGGTATTATTTGCTGGACCGATCATTCAGCTCACTTATACCAGAGCTTACCCATATTATTACTTGATGCATCCGAACTTTAAGAAACGCTATGAATTCGTCCTATAATAAAAAGCGTCTGCGAGTAAGCAGGCGCTTTTATAGTTTCTTTTCAAGTTGAAGATCCAAGGGTTCTTTCTCGTAGATCTCTTGATTTACCTCTTCTGCTATGACACATCCTACAGATTGATAGAATTGTTGAGTTTCCACTGCAGGGTGAGCGCCTATATAGAGTTTCTCCGCACCTAAATCTTTAGCGATTTGGCAACATTTAAGAAACAGTTGTCTCCCTATGCCTTCCCCTCTGTATGCATTTGAAACGTGAATAAACGGTAACGGGATATATTGATTTTTTGAACCGAAGAATCTCTTTTCTACATTCGCAAACCCGATTACCTTTTTTCCATCCATTGCACAAACGACACCACCGCCATTTTTTGAGCATTCTCTTAAATACAATGAAATATCTTGTTTTTGTTCTTCACTCCAATTATCTATAAAATAATCAGACCTTGTATCCACTTTCGTTTGACCATTTATATACCAGACATCTTCCGTTTCCTGATAGCGGTCAAAATCTATTAAGAATTTTTCATTAATATCGTTAGCGCTTACATTCCTTACCTCTATACTCCTTGCCAATTCGAATCCCTCCCTTGTTTAGTATACAATAAAAATAGAATCTTAACATTTTTCAGAAAAAGGATTGACGGAAAATTTCTCACCCGTTATAATCCATATCAAGCTTTATTAATTAAATAACGAACTCTTATCCAGAGTGGCGGAGGGACTAGGCCCTGTGACGCCCGGCAACCTTTCAAGAAACATCTTGAAAAAGGTGCTACTTCCTACAGATCAGATGATGATCTGGCAGATAAGAGGAGGCCTTGTTACATCCACCCTCTTCTTATTCAGGAAGAGGGTTTTCTTATACTCTCTTCCGTATACTTACTTTTGAAAGGATGAATAAAGATGAAACGAACACTTGAACAACGCTTACAGGATGGACCGGTCGTTTGCGGCGAGGGGTACTTATTCGAATTGGAACGAAGAGGGTACTTACAAGCGGGCTCTTTCGTACCTGAAGTAGCTCTTGATAATCCTCAAGCCTTAAAACAAACCTATCGTGACTATATGAATGCTGGCTCTGATGTGGTCTTAGCATTCACTTATAATGCTCACCGAGAGAAAATGCGTATTATCGGAAAAGAAGAACTGCTTGAGCCCCTTAATCGTCAAGCTATTCGCCTGGCGAAAGAAGTGGCGCAGGAAAATACAGTTGAAGAAGCCTTAGTGGCCGGAAACATTTCCAACACAAACCTCTTCGACCCTGAGGATGAGTCATCTAAAGAAGCCGTCCGTACTATGTTTGCTGAAATGATCACGTGGTGTAAGGAAGAAGGAGTCGACTTTGTAAACGGGGAGACATTCTATTACTTCGAAGAGGCCCAAATTGCACTTGAGGAAATAAAAAAGCAAGACCTACCTGCTGTTATTACACTTGGCGTTATGGGTGAAAATCAAATGCGTGACGGTTATGAAGTCGAAGAAGCCTGCCGACTCCTCGAAGAACAAGGTGCCTTAGTAGTGGGAATGAACTGTTTCCGGGGCCCCGCTACAATGCAGCCTTATGTTGAGAAGATCCGCGAAGCTTGCAAGGGTTATGTTGCAGCGTTACCTGTACCTTACCGAACAACTGAAGAGCATCCAACATTCTTTAACCTTCCAGACGGAGGTTGCGCGTGTCATCTCCCAACTGAAACAACATTCCCAACCTCCCTTGACCCACTTTACTGTAACCGCTACGAGATAGCCAGTTGGGCTAAAGACGCACTGGACACAGGGGTGAATTATTTTGGTTTATGTTGCGGAGCATCACCTAGTATGCTACGTGAAGTTGCGGAAACCGTTGGCCGTGAAGCTATTAACTCTAAATATTCGCCGAACATGGAGAAACACTTCTTATTTGGTACAGATGATTCACTTAAGAAGCATAATCAGTCTTACCGAGTTAAGGCTTAATCGGAAAGAGAAAGCGCCCGGTGTACAATCATTAGGCGCTTTCTTTTATACAATCTAATAAGATATATCCTAAAGCAATCCCTGCAATCGTTGTTAGGGTGGGTTGGGAAACTACTATAAACGGTTGGACCGGACCCCACTGATAACCGGCTAAAGCAAGCGTCCACATAACGAGGACAGCAAGCGTCGGGATGCCAATCGCCAACAATCGAACCCAATCAAGCGTCCAGGGCTTCCGTGACATGATTTCGAGGATGAATTTAGGTAGACGTAAGAGTATGCCTATTGCGACCGGAAACAAAGGAGTAAAAAACACAAGAGCCATCGGATATTTATACGTTACTTTAAATTGTTGCTGTAATTCCATTTCATAGCTCTTCCCCAAATAGATGACCAATCCAATAACGAGCATCCAAACAAAGTAGTAACCAAACCGCTGCGAATTGCGAATAAAGATCCTCCCCTTCTCTTTCTAATTACGACCAATTGACTCCCCATAAACTATTCAAAAGAAACATATAAACAGTGAATACACTTGTGAAAACCAAAAGGATAATAGGAATAGCACGATGCACCCTGTTCTTCTTTAAAGCTTTCACGTAGACTATAAAAGCAAGAAAAGCCACTCCATAGTATACGAAAATCATTGAGTAATACGTAAAAGGCCCTAAGAAGAGACTAAGAACGGTAAACTGTAGAATAAATGCCACAACAGAACCAGCTAGCCATTTTCCCGCTCCTTGATTTTCACAGACTGTTTTGACTGATAGAATAAAAGCCGTTAATACTACAGCAACAAGGAGCCATTCGTAAAAGATAAACAAATCCTCAGCGTTTACAGCAAGGAAATAGCCTCCTATAGATAAAGGAACAATCGCTACCAGTAGGTAAATAGCCCCTTTTAAATAGCCGGTCATGATCACCACCCCTTTACTTTATCCATATTTTAACATAAAAAGATTATTCACCTTTAATAACCCTTTGTTTTTCATAACTTCTTAAGGCAAAAAAAGAGTACCAGTCACAACCTGGTACTCTTACTTATCATCTTAAATTATTCATTATGTACCTATTTAACAGGGACAGTCTGACAAGCTAAGCGGAATCCGTCCTCTAATTCATTCTCTAATTTCACATGCTCTTTCGGGGTAGGTTTGTTCACCACTTCTTCTCCATTCAGTAATTCCACACGACACCTTGTGCAGTTTCCTTTTTGACATTTGTAATCCAAAGGAACATCTTGTTCAAAAGCTGACGCTAACAAGGATTGACCCTTTACTGGCTCAATAGAGAATTCCTCCCCTTGCTGTTTTACGCGAATCATCATTTGATCCATTTCCATCTTCCTTTCCCTATGCGTAGTTCTTCATCATTATACGTAAAATCATAACCATAACACAATAAAGGGGAGGGAATTGACCCTCCCCACTTCTATTAACTCCATTGAATAGGGGTTGGAGCTATGTTTTCAATTTCTTTCCCAATGGCATTGTACTGGTCTGGCGTAAGCCATACATGAACAGATCCATGATCTTCATGACCGCGAATGAGACGGCCAATTCCCTGACGCATCCGAAGAAGCATATAAGGTAAGTCCACTTCTTGCATGGCATTTTCTGCATGATTACGCTTAGCATCAAATACAGGGTCTTTTGGTGGGAACGGTAACGATGAAATCATCACTTGAGAAAGTGATTGCCCGGGTACATCAAGCCCTTCCCACAAGTGGTAAGAACATAAAACGGTCGCACGATCTTGTTGGAATGCCTGGACCGTTTCACTAATTTCCCGGTCTCCTTCATAAAGCACCGGGAAGGAGAAGGTCTGTTGATCCGCCCAAGAACGGAAACGATTCATTTCCTCTACTGAAGAGAACAAGATTAACGTCTGCCCTTCTTCATCCTCTAAGTGGCTTTTCATCATTTCCCATTTTTGTTCTTCTCCTTGGTCAAGATACCCTCTCATCTTCATCTGTTCTTCATAATCAAACGGTGATTCAACTGTGAAGGAAAGGTAATTCTGAATCCCAAGGCTACCTGAAATATAAGAGAAATCTTTCTGACGGGATAGCGTTGCGGATGAAAATAGGAATGGAATGTTTTGACTAAACACTTCCTTTTCTAAAACGTCCTCAACTAGTCTTGGCATGATAACAAGAGAACTGTCTTCCCCATTTGTTTCAAGCCAGAAGATTCCTTTATTATCTTTTAATAGAATGGCTAACCCATAGGAGAAGAACTCAAGGTATTCTTCAATAATCTTAACGTTGTAATCATCCATTAAGAAGAGCTCAGAATCAAAGACGAGTTGTTCAAGTAAGTTATGCACTTTTTTGTTCATCTGGTCAGCTAAATCGATCATCTCTTTCGAGCGTGGTACTTCGTGGCGATTCGATCCCTCTACCTCAGAGCTCGTATCCCTTAAAATCTCAAACCATCTATCGTGCATATCTAAAATATCTTCAATAAGAAGAAGAGACTCTTCACGAATATCCTGATTTAAGTATTCTGTCAGAACACTTGTTAAAGTCTTCGAATTAAAACGATAGGTTAATGCTTTTTGAGCAGCGAATTCAAGTAAGTGTCCTTCATCAAACACCACACTGCTTGCTTCTGGCAAGAGTGGAAGTTGACCTTCACGCTTTCTCGAATCCTTTGTCCATACATGTTCCATATAGAAATCGTGTGAGCAAATAATGAGGTCAGATGAATGACGATAATACTGACGGTTTAACGTTTGACCACAGCGATGACGCCAATCACACGTTGAACACTGTTGTAAAGGATCCCAGGAAATCGATTCCCATTTTTCGTTTGAGACCCAAGGATATTCTTTTCTGTCCCCGTAGCGTTCAAACTTCTGCATAGATGCATCCCCGCCGAAAACAAATTGGGGAATGGAATCATAAACGTCTAGAATATCTTCATCTTCTGTAGTTTCTTCTAGTTTATCAAGCTTCTTCACACAAACATATTGTTCGCGTGCTTTCGCTAGACGCACATCAACGTTTAAACCAAGCGCTTTTTCAAGCTTTTCAATATCTCCGCCCTTTTTAACAAGTTGCTCGATCAGCGTTTCATCAGCGCACGAAATAATCGCTGGCTTATTCATGTAGCGAGCATAGCAAATAGCATAAAGCAAGTATACGAACGTTTTCCCCGTTCCAACCCCTGCTTCTGCGAAGATGGTTTGTTTATTTTTGAAAGCTTGCTCTACCTGGAATGCCATATAGATCTGTTCATCCCGTAGCTCATAACCTTGTTCTGGTAATATGTCATAAAAGACATCTCCAATGTAATCACCTAATACGTCAAAAAACGTATCTTCCTTGGAGATTTCAAATGGAAGAGTTTGTGTCATCGTATTCTCCTCTTACCCTGTATTAGAGGGTTAAAATTTATTGCAGCATTCCTTATCATATCAGTTTTTTAGCTGCTCATGAATCTTTTTTTACTGAACGTATTGAATGAATGGTCACTTCACTGCGAACAAAGAAGCGAATGTTCCATCTTGATTGGCCTACCCCTTTAGAAATGTAGAAAGAGCCGTGTGTATGGTCATGCTTCCCTTTATAGATCCCTTGTTGAGCTAATTGCCCCATGTTCGCAATCTTAAAGAAATAAGGGATATTGACTTGCTTGCCATGTAAATGCCCACACACTAGCATTGTGAAGGGTTTCTTCATTTCAAGCAAAACATCCGGGTCATGAGTCAGTACCAGCACATCTTTCTTATCATCTCCTAAAAAGGAAAAACTCTTCTCAAGATCGTGGCACCCTTGGGCATAGTCATCCACTCCAACAATGACTACGTCTTCTTTCTCAACGAATTCATTCTTCAACAAGTGGATTCCGTATTGTTTAATTAAATCCTCAAGCCCTTCTACATTCTTTATATAGCGGTCATGGTTTCCAAGGACTGCATAGGTTTCTACCCCTGATTCTTGTATAAGTTCCAAGAACGGTCGAAGTGTTTCGAATTCTTTTTCTGACCGATCTACATAATCTCCTGTTAAAAAGATATAATCAGGTTGCTCTGTATCGATAAGAGCCTTTATTTCAGAAAGGGAAATTCGCATGTGTCGTATGTGCAGATCACTAATTTGCAGCACCTTCTTATTAGTCTTTCCTTCCCATCCAATCCTTTCCACTTTCAACCACTTTGTTGGAAGAACCAGAAGGACTTCCCATAAAACCAGGAAGATTACAACACCAGCCAATATCCACTGTAATGTCATCCTACACACCTCTTTTGCTGTCTCATTATAGATTCCCTATCCCTTCTTCTTTCTCCTCTCTCTCACAAACATTTTATAGATGAAGGATTAAAATCACGAAAAAGATGCCCGCTCGTAACGGACATCTTCTTTATATACCCTAGTGAAGTTATTCTAAAAAGGATTGAAGTGCTTCTTTCGTCTTTTCCTCATCGTGCGACAATACAGCTCCTTCACCTGGAACACGCAGATTTGTATACCCTACATCTTTTGGTATGGTGAAGGTTTCAATATCATCAGGAGTTTTGATTAGAAAATCTGTCCCAAAGCCCAGTATAGCAGGAGTACCCATGTTTGTCTTAACATAAGGCTGAATGGCACCTAATGCTCTAGGAAGACGGGCAAGCCCCGTGAAGGAAACAAATTCATCTTTTAACGTATTTAATACTTTCTGTTGCCTTTCCACCCGTTTCAAATCTCCGTAAGCATCGTTTCTAAAACGCGCATACCCGAGCAATTCCTTACCATCCAAAGTTTGCTCCCCTGCTTTTAGGTCTATCGTTTGGACACCATCTTTATAGTACATATCTTTCTCAACGTTAATCGTTACTCCATCAGGTGCAATGGTATTCACAATACTGACAAACCCATCAAAATCAATAATGGAGTAATATTCAAGATCCACCCCAAAGTTCTCCTGTATGGTTCTACGCATAAGCTCAGGACCTCCAAGGGCAAAGGCGGCATTAAGCTTCTTATAGCCATAGCCGGGTATATTTACGTAAGTGTCTCGCATTAAAGACACAAGTTTAAGTTTGTTCTGATCTGTATCATATTGGCCAATCATGATCGTGTCTGAGCGTGTGCTTTCGTCCCCCCGCTGATCAATGCCAAGTAGGAGAACATTGGTTTTTCCTTCAGGGCTCTCGCTTCCCTCAAACGGTTCATCCCCGTAGCTTTCATTCATACCCGGGGCATTTTGATTTGCATTTCTAAGACCAGCTGTATATTCATATACGACATAAGCGCCGATCAGCACGAAGAAAACAAAGAAACCTAACACAATTCTTCTTGTCCTCTTTCTGCGCCTCGCTCTTCTCATAGTCAAACGATTCTCTTCCACCCATGACTCCCCTTCCGCCTATTCAGCAGAATAGTATAGTAGGAATGTTGTCTGCTTCATCCAAGTCTTTTCTTATCCTATTTTCTATCTAGTGGCATTATACCATAATGCCTAAAAGCGCATATATACATTTCAAAAAGGTGGGAGCTATTCCAATTGAGTGTGGATGGACGCCCTTACGTTTAAGGAGTGCATGGGGTACGGAAGGTAATCTATTAAATTCACCACCGTAACGTTAAACAATCCAAAGTACACATTTGCCCAACTTGCATATGATAGTTCTATATTGTCGGAGGTGTTAAAAATATGTACTACACTCCTTATGGATATCCTTATCCCTACCCTTATTACACGAGTAATCCCGTCCCTTACTATGGAAGGAACTGTGGTTACTACAGCTCCCCAAATGCGTATGAGTACTCAAACAGAACACAATCTTCTAATGGGATGCTGAAAGATTATGGTCCAAATCCGTATGTAGTCAATATTAATGAGGCTACGCTACAAAACCAGACCTATCGCACAGCTTTATGGACAGGGGAGCATTTGCAGGTAACTTTGATGAGCATCGATGTTGGTGATGATATCGGTTTAGAGATTCACCCTGATGTGGATCAGTTCTTACGAATTGAACAAGGGCAAGGGCTTGTTCAAATGGGGAAGAAGAAAGATCAGTTAACTTATGAACGAAATGTATCTGATGACTTTGCCATCATGATTCCAGCCGGAACGTGGCATAATGTAACCAATACTGGCAATACCCCTTTAAAACTCTATTCGATCTACGCTCCTCCTAATCATCCTTTTGGCACTGTTCATAACACTAAGGCAGATGCAATAGCTATGGAACAACACAACAATAATGGAAACGGAGTCGTTATAGACGGAAAAACGCCTGATGAATGGGTTCAGCACACGACGTTTCTAGTAAATGAAGGATTAGAAGATGTGAAAAGAGGAATTAATGCCACACACATTTTACAAGAATTCATTCTTATGGGAGTACTTGTCGGGAAGGGGTATTCTCCTGAAAAAGCCTACCAAACCGTAGAAGAATGGGAGCGTACAGGAGAGTCAAAGCTTCTCCAGCAAAGCAAAGCGATGAGATGGTAGGAAAACAGACTCAATATCCCTTATAAATGATTAAAGGCAGGGTCCTAGGTCCCCTGCCTTTTCCATACCTACCTCTTCAATTATTCAAATATAGGTGGCTCATCAATAAATGGCGCTTCACATGTTATCGTTTCTCCCGTGAAAGGATGCGGAAATGTAAGCGAGGCTGCATGTAGTGCTTGACGTGAGGCAGCTTTCTTTTTCCCACCATAAAGAGTATCACCAAGGAGAGGGTGACCCATATAGCTCATATGTACACGAATCTGATGGGTTCTACCCGTTCGTAAGAAAAGCTTCACAAGTGTTGCATCTTTTTCTTTCAAATACCCATGTACTTCATAATCTGTGATCGCCGATTGACCCTTAGGGGAAACTCGCTTCCGTGTTGCATGGTGTCGATCTTTCCCAATCGCTTGCTCAATTGTTCCTTTTTTCTTTGATACTAATCCATGTACAAGCGCCATATAAGCACGCTTTACTTTCCGTTCTTCAAGAAGGCGGTCCATAATGGAACCAGCAATTCTGTGTTTGGCAAACAACACAGCCCCCGTCGTATCACGATCCAAACGATGAATGTGACGGACGTTAGTATGAGGACCACAATGATGAACGACAGCATTGAGAAGCGTCCCTGTCTGTCCTTTTTCATTCGGATGCGTATCCATTCCTGCTGGCTTGTTTGCAACTAGTATATGATCATCCTCATATAAAACCTCAACCTTCTTCTGATCTGGAACCACATCTGACTCTTCAGGAATGAAGAGCTTCACTTCCAGATAGTCCCCTTCAATAAGTGATTCACTCCAACGCTTCTGTTCATGGTTGACTAGAACACCTTTATCCATGCGAATCTGATGAAGCTGTTTCTTCGGAATTTGCCATACGTCTCGTAATAAAGCCTCAATCGTATAATCATTCCACATTGCCGGGACATGAAGCCCCATCCAATTTTCACGTTTATCTAATTGCATAATACATACCTCGCAATGATTTATTTTAACGAACGAAACGTTCGAATCAATTCGTCTGGTGCATGCTTCACGTTGAAAGAAAAGACGCCTTTATTCGTATGTAAATACAGAAAACCATACAGCTCTGCTGTCTTTCTATATGAAAGATCGAAGACATGCTCAAGCATAAATACATTCGAATTTGTCGTAATTTTATCTTCGGATAAAATTAGATATAGCTCTTCTTCCTCATAGAGCTGTTGTCCATCTTTAATAGACCTGGTCACGCAATAATAGGGATGACGATAAAGCATAAATCCTCCTCTTGAAACCGCACTGTGTTCCGATTGTATCACAAGACCTCTACCCTCACTAATTTCTTTCTTATAAAGAGAGTTCATAATTGCGTTGTATCACGACTTGAATTACGATGAAAGTACTAAGCTTTAGGAGATGGTGAAGATGAGGCAAGAGCTTGAATATATTGGGAATAAAATAGTAAACCATAAGACAGATCTCGCTCATGCTGTGGAAGCTTTAGAAGCTAAAGAGTTTGTGACTACATTAAAGACTGCAGAAATACCCTACGATCATATTATCACCTGGCGAACAGAATTAATTGAGCTTATCGGTGAGTCCCTTATAGAAGACCATGATGATGTGATGAACCGTACAAAAGAATGGGCCAACCGTGTTGGACAAAGATGCTTAGATATTGGAATTCCTTTAAATGAATCCTTGAAAAGTTTAGCGTTCTTTCGCACTGTCATATGGGATGTGTTCGAAGAAGATTTGGAGCAGAAGAATTTTTCTGCCGTCACCATGCTAGACGTGAGCAAATTAATCAACCCACTATTAGACGAAGTGAGTTATATATTTAGTAACCTTATTGTACAGGATCATCAGAAGACCATGAACATCGCTCAGCTCGCGATGGAAGAACTATCGGTTCCTGTTGTGCCGATTACAAAAGGGGTTGCTATACTACCTTTAATTGGTGAAATTGATACACACAGAGCCAAATTAATAATGGAATCCACGTTAAAACATAGTACAGACGACCAGCTAGATTACTTAATCATTGATGTATCAGGTGTACCAATGATCGACACCATGGTCGCCAATAACATCTTCAGTATCATACAGGCTCTAACGATTATGGGAGTCGAAGCAAGCATCACAGGCATGAGGCCAGAAATTGCCCAAACCGTAATTAGCCTCGGCATCAACTTTAAAGACATTAACAGCTACGCAAATATGCAACAAGCTCTTGAGAAGATAGGCTTCACCCACGAAAAACAATTACAATTTTAAATACGGAATAATAAAGAATGCTACCCACAAATGAATGTGGGTAGCATTCTTTTTGTCTACCTATTTTAAACTGGCCTCTGTCAGGCTTTTCACCTCTGGCTCAACCATTGGGATAGACTCATTGTAACTCGGGTGTGGATAATGGGGGAAAGAAAGATCTTCATCCCTTGCCGCCATTTCTAGGGCCACTGTGCCTGTCGAAATGAGTTCAACAGCACCTGCTCCAAACGCATGGAAACCTAATACGATGTCAGTGTCATCTTGTATAACGAGCTTTATAAAACCTTCTCGCTTTCCATGAATCGTCGCATAGCCATTCCCACCATATCCAAACTGTCCTACTCGCACTTGATATCCTGCTTCTAGCGCTTGTTCTTCTGTCATTCCAACAGAAGCAATAGGAGGAATGGTATGGGCTACAACTGGTATGAAGGTAGAATCAAACTCTGCTGGCACGCCATTTATAGTATTCCCTACAACTTCGGCTTGCTTTATAGCTTTAACTGCAAGAGCCGGTCCTGTGGTTACATCACCAATGGCATATATATTTTTAATGGACGTATGCATTTGAGCATCGGTTTTGATAAAACCATCTTCTGTTTCCATCCCCAAACGATCGATTCCTAACTCTTCTAAATTAGGGAGAACACCAGCTGAAACGAATGCGTGGGAAGCGTCAATCTGTACGTCCTCTCCCTTATGGAGAAGGACAGCATTGACCCGTTCTTCTTTAACCTCCATCTTCCCGATAGAAGCGGAAGAATATACTTTAATCTTTTGTTTTTTTAAGACTCTTTTTAACTCCCGATTAATAGAAGAATCATAGCCAAAATCTTCTTTCTCCTCTTCTATCACAAGTGAAACCTTGGCTCCAAATTGACGGAATGTCATCGCCGCCTCAAGGGCAATATAATCACTTCCATAGACGAGAAGATGATCAGGTACGTCCTCAATACGATACAGTGATTCCCCTGTTAAAATTCTCTCATCGCTAGCTTCAATGGTATCAGGGAGAAACGGGCGGCTCCCTGTTGCGATAATCGCATGATTAAAGTGATACACATCAAATTGATGACCGTGGTCCACCCCAATCCGATCTTCAGATAAGAAAGAAGCGTGTCCTTCTATAATTTCCACTTTATTAGATTTACATAAAGCTTCTACACCTTTACGTAAATTTCCCACTACTTTCTCACGATAGGACTGAAGATGACTCAGATTAAAGCTGGTCCCTTCCGTAGAGATCCCAAAATCACTAAAGCTTTTAACTTCTGCTAATTTCGACGCACTAGTGGAGAACAGCTTTGAAGGGATACATCCTTCATTTAAACAAACCCCACCAAGCACGCCCTTCTCAATAATCGTCACATGAAAGCCCTGTTTTGCTGCATGAACGGCTGCATTATATCCTCCTGGACCTCCTCCAATAACGACAACGTCTCTTTGTTCTGCAATTTCTCCTACTACCATCTATACCAGCTCCAACATGAGTGTATTCGGGTGTTCCATAAGTTGCACCAATCGATTAGAAAAGGCCACAGCTGTCCCGCCGTCTGCTACACGGTGATCAAAAGTGAAAGATATATTCATCATTGATCTGATGACAATTTCATCATTTACAACAGCAGGCTTCTTCTTCGTCTTATGAAGGGCAATAAGACCCGTTTCCGGATGATTGATAATTGGAGTAGCACCAGTACTTCCTTTCAAAGGACCAACGTTACTAATTGTGAACGTCCCCCCTTGGATATCAGCCATACTTAATTGATTAGACAACGCTTTCTCAGTTAAAGCCTTCATTTCCTCATGAATCTGTGTAATCGATTTAGACTCCACGTTTCGAAGGACCGGCACGATTAATCCATCTTCAGTATCTACAGCAAGGCCGATGTTATGAGCTTCTTTAAGATCAATCTTCTCATTTTGTTCATCTAATGTAGCGTTAAAGATCGGAAAATCTTTGAGCGCAACTGAGACTGCTTTAATATAAAAAGCTGCGATCGAAAATACTTTCCCTTGTTCCTTACACATAGCCCGCCATTCCATCGCATTTGTGACATCAACTTCTTCAAATTGCGTGCAATGGGCGATCGTATGCAAAGAATGGGTCATCTTCTTCGCAATTTGCTTCCTGCGACCTTTAAACGGAATCGATTGACCAACCACAGGTTCGACCTCTTGCTTAGCCATAACAGGTTCCTTCTCAAAAGAAGGGTCCGCAACAGCCACCGATTGTTTTCCGGTGTCCCCTTTCATATAGGCGAGCACGTCCTCATCTACGATGCGCCCCCCCGGCCCTGTGCCTTCTACTTGACTAATATCCACTCCATTATCCCGAGCGATTTTCCTTGTATAGGGTGCAGCTAAGATGCGCTCACTTCGCTTAGGTAATTGAAAAGTGTGGACCTCTCCTTGATTGTCACTTTTTTCAGAAGATTTCTTCGTGTTTTCAGAAGACGTTTTTCCTGAATTGGACTTGTGACCTACATCCATGTTAAGGACCGTGGTTCCAACCGTAATGGTCTCTCCCAATTCCACGAGAATTTCACCTATGATGCCCGCTCCTGGTGATGGAATTTCTGCTGTCATCTTGTCCGTTTGGACCTCTACTAACGGCTCATCCGCTGCTACCTCATCACCTGGTTTCACAAAAAAGTGAAGGATCTCTGCTTCTGTCATTCCTTCACCAATATCATGTAATTTTACTTCTACCATTCAAGACCCTCCTTTAGAACGATATGACCTTTTCAATAGATTTCATAACTCTGTCTGGTGTCGGCAAATAATGATCTTCATAAGCAAAGAATGGCACGGGTGTGTCAAATCCTGTCACCCGTTCGATCGGAGCTTTCTGATAAAGGAAAGATGTATCGTTTATAACTGAAATTACATCATTTGCAACACCACTAGTCGCATGCGCTTCTTGAACAATCACCGTACGCCCTGTCTTTTGGACTGATTCTGCTATAAGATCTTTATCAAGAGGGTAAAGCGTTCTGAGATCAATCAAGTCACAAGATACACCCTTCTCTTCCATCTTTTTGACGGCTTTTTCCGCAACGGGAACCATAGCTCCCCAAGCGATGACCGAAACATCCTCTCCCTCAGAAATTCGCTTCCCTTTCCCAATTTCAACCGTATACTTGTCTTCTGGTACTTCTTCACGAGAAGATCGGTAATTACGCATGGGCTCCATAAATAACACTGGATCTGGATCTTCAATACTAGCAATGAGAAGCCCTTTAGCGTCATAAGGAGAAGATGGGCAAACCACCTTAATCCCTGGCATATGAGTAAATAAGGTTTCCACTGAATCAGAGTGGATTTCAGGGGCTCTCACTCCTGCACCGTACGGAGCTCTTATAACCATCGGAACAGAATAATGACCCATGGTACGTGCTCGAATTCTAGATGCGTGTGTCATGATTTGTTCGTAAGCTGGGTAAACAAAGCCAAGAAATTGAATCTCTACAATTGGCAGAAATCCGTTTACCGCCATCCCAATAGCTGCTCCTGTAAAACCAGCCTCACTTAGAGGGGTATCGATGACACGATCATCGCCAAATTCAGACTGCAAACCATCTGTTGCTCTGAAAACACCGCCGTTTTTCCCTACGTCTTCCCCCATCACGATGACTTCTTCCTTTTCGCGAAGCATCGTACGCATACCATCTGTGACCGCCTGGACAAGTGTTAACGTATTCGTTCCTACAGTTGTTTGCATTACTGATCCCCTCTTTCCATTAGTGCGACATAGTCTTGCTTTTGTTTTTCAATCGTCCATGTAGGCTTTTCAAACACATAATCAAAGATGACATTTATATCTGCAGGAGGTAGATTCTCCATTTCTTCTATAGCCTGATCAATTTCGTTAGCAACGTCTTGCTGAATTCCTGCCACCCAGTCTTCATCCCAGAGCCCCGCTTGTTTCATATATAGTTCGAGCCTCGTAACAGGGTCTTTAGAAGCTCGGCGCTCATCACTTTCTTTTTGCTCACGGTATTTCGTAGGATCATCCGCTGTAGTATGAGCACCATATCGCCACGTTACCGCCTCAATTAAGCTCGGTCCTTCCCCGTTTCTAGCCCTTTTAATCGCACGGTTCATCTCTGTGTATACAGCTATAATGTCATTCCCATCAACCCGTACCCCTGGCATATCGTAACTGACCGATTTCTGGGCGATGGTTTTTGAGTTCATTTGCTTATGAATAGGAACAGAGATTGCAAAGTTGTTGTTCTGATTAAAGAATACAACGGGTGACTTTAATACGCTGGCCACGTTTAACCCTTCATGGAAGTCCCCTTCAGAAGTAGCCCCATCACCGAAATAAGCAACTGCGATATTGTCTGTTCCTTTTCGCTTCTCCGCATAGGCAGCCCCAGCTGCATGAGGTAAATGAGTGGCAATAGGAACGCTTGGCGGGAAGATGTGCAACCCTTCAGGTGGTACACAGCCTTCATTTCGGCCATTCCAATATGTGAATATGGTCTTTAAAGAATGTCCAAAAGTCATTGTAGCCCCGTGGTCACGATAAGTCGGAAACAGCCAATCCGTTTCCCGTAATGACAAAGCGCTCCCCACTTGAGCAGCCTCCTGGCCTTCAAATGGAGCATACGTACCGATCCGCCCTTGACGCTGCAAACTGATCGCTTTACGGTCGAATGTTCTGATCCTCACCATATTTCGGTACATGTTCCGAATGACATCCTCTGTAATGAGTTCCTGATCAAGCTCCTGGACAAGGTTTCCTTTCTCGTCTATCCATTGAATAATTGGAAATTGTTCTTCCATGTTCCTCTCCTCCTTATGTACGTACATTCCATTTAGGACGTTTAGCATGTGAGAAAAAGCTGTTTCGTCTCTTACGCGCTTCCATTCGTTCCCGGCAGAATAAATCCGCTGCTTCTGAGGTTGGAATATGATGAAGTTCAGCGTATTGATAGATTGATAGTAAAGAATCGTAAATGCTCTTTGTCTTCTGTAAGACACGCTCTTTACTAGGTTCATATAATTCATCTGCCACCTGAATTAATCCACCACTGTTCACAATATAGTCAGGGGCATAGAGAATCCCTTTTTGATGAAGCATTTGTCCATGGCTTTCATCTAGAAGTTGATTGTTAGCAGATCCAACAATCCCTTTAAACGAAAAGCTTTCAATCGTAGAATCATTAATGATTCCTCCAAAGGCACATGGCACAAATACATCCGCGTCTACCCGGTAAATATCTTCTCCCCTTACAACTTGAACAGTTGCATGATGTTGGTTTGCCTTATCAATGAGTTGGTCAATTGCATGTTGATTAATGTCCGAAACATATAAGTGAGCTCCTTCTTCTACAAGGCGAGCCGCTACTTTACTTCCAACCTTACCCAACCCCTGTATCGCATAGGCTTTTCCCTTCATGTCATCCGAACCGAATAAAGCTCGGTTAGTAGCCTGAATCCCATATATCACACCGAGCGCTGTTGGAATGGAAGAATCTCCGCTTCCGCCATATTCTTCAGGCACCCCCACGATACAATTGGTCTCTTTTAACGAATGGATAAAATCCTGAGGCAATGTGCCCATATCAGTTCCGGTATAGAACCTTCCATTTAACGATTCGACAAATTGCCCAAATGCTCGAAATAGTTCAGGAGATTTATCTTTCTCAGGATCTCCGATAATGACGGACTTCCCTCCGCCAAAGTCGACATCTGCTGCCGCACACTTATAAGTCATCCCTTTCGATAAGCGAAGTACATCCTTAAGAGCTTCATCCACACTTTCATAAGGTTGCATACGACATCCGCCAAGGGCCGGGCCTAATGTGGTATCATGAATCGCTATAATAGCCTTTAACCCTGTTGCGGGATCGTTACAAAAGACGACTTGTTCGTGCTCTGTGAACTTCTCAAACAAATCCATCTCTCCCACCTCTTTGTGGTTCATATTTAAATCAGAAAGCGTTTTCATTTTTAGGCGTTTGACACCAGACTCGCTTCTATCCGTTCCGCAATTTGTTCTTTAGGTAGAATCGCCTGTGTCACTTCCCCCTTCCCTATGATTCCTTTTTCATTTCGAGCTTCAACGTCTGTGATCACTAAGTGATTCTTTAATGCCGTAACAGTAGCCTTAACCGTTACCATTGTACTAACAGCAGTAGGAGCAACATGTTTCACGGTAACTGAGGCTCCTATCCCTTCTTCATGATCTTCTAAGTATGGCAGTATAATCTGTCTGGCTGCCCATTCCATATGGTAGACCATTGATACAGTAGAATAAGCAGGGTGTACGACTCCCCCTTCAAATTGAGCAACCATTTCAGATGTAACTTCGGCTGTAATTTCAGCCGTCTGACCTATGACTAAGCCTTCCTTCATCGTCCTCCTCCTCTACTAAGATAATAGAGCACGGTCGTTTACCATTTGCTCTCCACGAATTTTCTGGAATTCTTCTAGGAGCGCTTCAACCGTAAGCTCTTTCTTCTCTTCCTCTGAAACTTCTAATATAATCTGTCCCTTATCCATCATAATCAGACGGTTTCCAAGATCGAGCGCTTGCTGCATGTTATGAGTTACCATAAGAGTTGTCAGATGATATTTATCTACAATCTCACTTGTTAGATTTGTAATAAGTTCAGCCCTTGACGGGTCTAAAGCCGCCGTGTGTTCATCAAGAAGAAGAATGGAGGGCTCTGTAAATGTTGCCATAAGGAGTGACAATGCTTGTCGTTCCCCTCCGGATAACAAACCCACCTTTGCGTTCAAACGATCTTCAAGACCTAAATGAAGACTTTCAAGAGATTCTTTAAAGAACGTTTTTCTCTTTTTTGTAACGCCCCTTTTAAGGGTTCTTTTTCTATTTCTCGAGTAAGCGATAGCCAAATTTTCTTCTATCGTCATCTCCGGCGCTGTTCCAGCCATTGGATCTTGGAAAACACGCCCAATTAGTTTCGAACGTTTATATTCCGGATAAGGTGTTACATCTTTATCCTGGATGGTTACCGTTCCAATATCAGGTGACATTGCCCCTGATATTACGTTCATGAGCGTTGATTTCCCTGCACCGTTACTTCCAATTACCGTGACAAAATCACCTGGCTTTAAAGACAAATCAATGTGTTCAAGAGCAATTTTTTCATCAAGTGTTCCTTCATTAAAGACTTTATGAACGTGATTTAGTTGAAGCACCGTTACTCATCCTTTCCGGCTGATGCCATTTGGACCGCGGCCATACGTTCTGCGTTTTTCTTTTTCTTTAGCTGGCGAGATTTATAATTATCAATAACCTTTGGCAATACAAGCGCAATGATTACAATACATGCCGTTACGAGTTTCATATCACTAGCTTCTAGGAATTCAGCTTGCAATGCTACAGTTACGACAATGCGATACACGATAGCTCCTCCAACCACTGCAAGGGTTGTACGGGCAATTGACTTCGTTCCAAAGAGCGCTTCTCCGATAATGACAGAAGCAAGCCCAATAATAATCATCCCTATTCCCATTCCAACATCAGCAAATGACGTTAACTGAGCAATTAACGCTCCGGAGAAAGCGACAAGTGCGTTGGAAAGGCCTAGACCTAAAATAATAAATAAGTCTGTGTTCGCAGAGAAACTACGAATCATTTTCTTGTTATTACCTGTTGCACGAATGGCAAGACCCACTTCTGTTTTTAGGAAGCGATCCGTAAGCCATTTAATGAAGAAGGTCACAACAATCATGAAGAAGAAAATACCCCATGTACTCGGTAGGTAACCTTCCCAGCCTACCATGTTGTATAAAGCGTTAAATGGTTCATTGAGACCAAGGCTGTCCCACCAACCAGATACTACATCAAGACTAGACTCCTGGTTAAGCAAAGCGACGTTTGGTTTCCCCATAATCCGGATATTGATTGAATAAAGAGCAATCATCATCAAGATCCCTGATAATAAAGGGTTAATCTTACCTTTTGTATGAAGGATACCTGTTACACACCCTGCAAGGAACCCAGCGATAAACGCTAGAATTGTCGCAAGAAATGGATTGTATCCATTAAATATTAAAATCGCAGCAACGGCTGCTCCCGTAACAAAACTCCCATCAACAGTTAGGTCAGGGAAATCTAACACACGGAAGGATAAATAAACACCAAGCGCCATAATCGCATAAATAATTCCAGATTCAAACGCACCAAAAATCGCATAAGGCACAATGATCACCCTCTCTCGTTTTCATAAAAGGGCCCAGTGCGCTAGTTAACTTAGTTCACTGGGCCACCTGGACCAATCTTTACTCTACAAATTCAGCTTTCTCTTCCCATTCTGATTTAATTTCTACACCTTGTTCCTCAGCAGCTGTCTTGTTCATCACAAGTTTTAAATTGCCTGGCACTTCTGGTGCAATGGAGGAGATTTCTGATTCACCTTTTAATACTTTGGCTGCCATCTCACCTGATTGATAGCCGATATCATAGTAATCAAACCCATAAGCGGCAAGAGCCCCACGTTCGACTGAGTCAAACTCTCCTGCTACGACCGGAATATCTTGATCGTTTGCTACAGAAATAACGGACTCTAGAGCAGAAACTACAGTATTATCCGTGATTATATAGAAGACATCCGCTTTTCCTACAAGTGCTTCTGCTGCTTGTTGTACTTCTGCTGAAGTCGATACAGATCGTTCTACAATTTCTAGGTCTGTACCTTCCATCGCTTTCTTGACAAGATCAATCTGAGCAATCGAGTTTTGTTCACCAGAGTTATAGATCATACCAACTTTCTTCGCTCCGAGCTCATTGCTAATAAAGTCTACTGTACTAGGAATCGCTTCTGGGTGGTTATCGGTAGTGCCTGTGATATTATCCCCGGCTTCCTCCATAGATGATACAAGTTCAGCCCCTACAGGATCCGAAACAGATGTAAAGATAATAGGGATATCCTTTGTTGCATTGAGCGCTCCCTGAGCACTTGGTGTCGAGTTCGCAAAGATCAAATCTACTTGATCCCCTACAAAATTAGTAGCAATCGTTTGGTTATTAGACTGGTCTCCTTGAGCAATTTGAAGGTCATATTCTGCGTTTACCCCAGCTTCTTCTAACGCTTTCTTAAACCCTTCAAACGCTGCATCAAGAGATGGGTGTTCTACAATTTGAGTAACCCCTATCTGATACGTTTCTCCATTAGAGGACTCATCCCCGGAAGTGTCTTCAGTACCCGCTGTATCATCCGCATCACCACTCGCGTCCTCAGTACTATCGTCAGATCCACAAGCTCCTAACACGAGTAAACTCCCTAAGACCACAAGCATCAACAACCAATTAATCTTTTTCATCGAACTCCCCTTCCCATTAATCCCTTAATTATTATGTAAGACTCAGATGTTTGAAACCGTTTACATTTAATCTCTAAAAAAATGGTCGTCCGCGAATTGTATGATAAACAATACAGACAACGTATTTATAACGTAATAGTATCGGACGCCTATCTATTTGTCAATAAATTTTCAAAAAATTAAAATTACTCACATAATTTAGAGCGAAAAAGCCTCACTCCCAACTCCCCCTCATTTAAAAGCCGCTATTATAACCACAACTAAACACCAAAAACTTTCTTACGTCATACACTCCCCAACCTCTTTCACACTCTAAAGTGAAGATGCGTGCCTGACACGCTTCACCTAACTAAAGCAAACAAAAAACAGACGAGCGATTCGCTCATCTGTTACTTTGTTTCTGGTTTAGTTAAGGAATAGGTTTTGGACAAAGATTGAAAGCAGCCCGATGCTTCTTCCATCATGGATTCAAAAAGTTCTTGAACTGTAGGAAGATTGTGAATCAATCCGGACACCTGCCCCCCGTTAATAAAACCTTGATCCAGCTTCCCGTCTAAGGCCCCTAACTTATGATAATATTCGGAAGTCAGACGATTAAAGTCGTCTTCCTCGATCCCCTTCTCTTCAAGTGTAAGCAATTGTCCGGCATATGGTGTTTTCATCACTCTTCTTACTTTCCCAATGCTACGGCCAACAATGACCGTTTGAATGTCATCCGCTTTTAAGAGTGCTTCTTTATAGGAGTTGTGCATGGGTGAATCAGAGGTTGCAATCAGTCTCGTGCCCATTTGAACCCCGCTTGCTCCAAGAGCTAGAACTGCTGCTAACCCGCGACCATCACCTATTCCACCAGCTGCCACCACAGGCACAGATACTGCGTCTACAATCTGAGGAATCAACGTAAGGGTAGTCGTTTCAAAGTTTGAATTAATCCCAGCTGCTTCATACCCTTCAGCTACTATCACATCTGCGCCCGCTTCTTCAGCTTTTTGTGCCTGACGTTTAGAAGCCACCACAGCAATCACCTTCACACCATACTCCTGAAAGTAAGGGATGAATGGAGCTGGGTTTCCAGCCGATAATGAGACCACAGGGACCTTCTCCCCCACGACTAACTCAATCATTTCGTCTCTGTAAGGAGTTACATTTAAAGGAATGTTTAACGCGATCGGTTGCTTTGTACGTACTTTTAAATCTTTTAGAATCCTTTTTACTTCGTCAGGTTCCATCGTCCCAACTCCAACTGTTCCTAGACCTCCTGCTTCACTGACTGCAGCAGATAACTGTGCATTACTCACATTCCCCATCCCACCTTGAAGAATAGGGTATTGTAAATTTAAAACGCGACAAAGATCATTCATTCCATTCTCACCTCGTTACAGAAATGTTATACTATTCATAAAGTTAACACAATTCAAGGAGGAATGGAATGCTTTATAAATACGGGAACAACTTCCCAATTGTTGATCGAAGCGTATTTGTAGCTCCTGGTGCCCATATTATTGGGGATGTTACGATTGAAGAAGAATCATCTGTATGGTTTAACGCGGTATTAAGAGGAGACGAAGCTCCTATTCGAATCGGGAAAAGAACAAGCATTCAAGACAACTCCACTTGCCACCTCTATGAAGAATCTCCTTTACAGGTCGGAGACGAGGTTACGGTGGGTCATAACGTCATCCTCCACGGTTGTACAATTGAAAATCGAACAATTATAGGGATGGGATCAACCATTCTAGATGGCGCTTTAATCGGAGAAGAGTGTATCGTCGGTGCCAATTCCTTAGTCCCCCCTGGTAAATCCTTTCCTCCACGCTCCTTAATACTTGGATCACCTGCAAAAGTCGTACGAGAGTTAACAGAGAATGATCTTGAACTCATTCAACAATCAATAGATGCGTATGTACAAAAAGGACAACAGTACAAAAAACAAATGTAATAGCTCCCTCGCCCCTGTTAACAAATTAGAAGCCAAAACTGCTCTTAGTTTGGCTTCTTTGTTTTTATGACCGTTATAATTGATAAGGTTTAAGAACTTTTTATCCCCTCATAGTTATCCAGCAGCTCTCTGACCTTTATACCATTTATTGTCATCCCTTCGATCTGACTATCCTTTATAGCCACATCTCTTAAATCGCATTGCTCAAATATACTTGTATGGAGATCGCATTCTGTAAAAGAAATAGACTTCCTATCTTCTCCTAGATCCGTGTGCCAAAAACGAAGGCCGCCCATAGAAACAAAAGAAATCGTGCTATCTTCTAACGTTAAATCAGCGAACATAGTCTTCCTAAAGTTAATGTTTTGGTAAACAGACCCGCTTAAATTGCAATTATGATAATGGCCTTTCTCAATGTTGCTGTTACTCACAGAAATATTAGAAAGATTGGCCCCATACCATTCCGAATGGGCCTGATCTGAATATTCTCTCACAAGTCCATTACCACCACCGGACATATTTTTATGAATTCGCTTTTCATAACAACATTCTTCTTCTGTTTCAAACACCTTGTTATACCCGCTCTTCTCATAGAAATGTAAATTCCCTATTTGACGACGAGATGTCTCAAGCTCCCAGACCCGAACTCCATTATGTTCATCTTCTATAAAGTTCATAACTTTTCTCCCTATCCCCTTACCTTGCTGTGAAGGATCAATGAAAATCCGATCTATCCTTCCAAAAGATCGCCCCGTAAGAGTCAGGATTACACCACCGACAATATCCTCATCCCTCATTACTTTATACGTATGTAAATGATGAATAGAATACATCATACGATCCACAGATCCATACCCAGGCGGTTCAATGTTGTAATCCTTCTCTTCCTGCTCACCTGTGAGCCATTTCCTCGACTCCTTATCAAAAGCTCGTTTCATAACATTTCTTAAATCAAATGCATCCTCTGGCCTTGCCATTTCAATCGTAATACCTTCCATTTGTATACCCTCTTTTCTTAATTTCGCTCTTTCCTATTATTTCAAACCGACAAATAATTAGCTAGATTTATAGAAAGTGCATAACAACTTACCCCCTTACGTTCCTTCTGTCCTATATTTTATAAAAATAGCATTTAAATGTGTTTTTCTTGTTTAGATTTGTATAATTCTGGCTATATAACTCTGTGTAAACAAAATTACCAATTAAAGGAGATGAATGAACATGGCTGATCGTTACAAGACAGGAGAAAAGGTACCAGAAAACGGTACGTATGAATTTGATGGCCTTGCTGACACGAATGGAAATGGGACACCAACGGAAGATGAGAAGCACGTAAGTTTAGAAAGTGGCGAAACATTCCCTCCTCTTCGCTCAAGCAAGGAAGCAGCTTATTGGAAGAAGTCTAACTAAAAAGAAGTTGTAGGATCCGTATTTTTTCAGTTTTGAATAACTGTCCGCCACACATGAATGTTTTTTTAGGATAATAAACCACACCTTCAGCTATAAGGGCACACCGTTCCTATATAGTTGCAAAAAAATTCTTAAAGGAGAGTATTCTGATGGCTAACCGTTACAAAACAGGAGAAAAAGTACCTGAGAATGGCACGTATCAGTTTGACGGATTAACGGATGGACGTAAAAGTGCAAATCCGACCGAAGATGAGAAACATATTAGTTTAGAAAGTGGACAAACGTTCCCTCCTCTAAGTTCGAGCAACGCTGCAGCTTACTGGAAGAAATCTAACTAAGCGAGATATACACAAAAACCCCTGCCTAACTAAAGGTAGGGGTTTTCTCGTTAAGTATTACTTTGTCTCTGTATAAGGATGGGGACACATCCATTAAACTCCTATTCCATTACTCATTCCAGGGCGCAACCAGTTCAACTTTTATGCGATCAGGGTCTTCAAAATAAACGGCATAGTAATCTTCTCCACCTGCGTACGGGTGTTGATCTTCATAGAGGATCTTCATTCCCTTTTCCTTCAGCGCTACTGTTACTTCATCCACCTGTTTCCTAGAACATGCATGAAAAGCTAAATGATTCAAACCTACACGACACCTGTGATAAGAAATATCCAAGAAACGATCTTCCGTTTGTACAAAGACAAGATAGGTGTTTCCTAGTTTATAACTCACTCCACTATCCCACTTCTGAAACGGTTCATATCCCAACTCGTTCAGAAACCAACCCCAGAAATCGGTGGTTTGTTTCAGATCGGATACATATAGTTCAATATGATGTAGCAGTCCTTGTTGTGACAACAGAATCCCCCTTCTCTAGTACAGTATGCGGAACCCATCCTACGACGCCTTCCTTTTTAATTAACGAATAGCCTGTCTTCGAATCGTCCACTAAGGAGACATAGTCTCCCTGGCATACGTTCAGTTCATTTCCAGAAGCATCACCGGCCGTTTTATACAGCCCGTTTTCAGTCTGAATGATCATTTCATTTTTTACGTATAACCTGTTCTCTGATGATTTATGTAGACAATGGGTAAAGTCTTCACCCTTACTTATGATATCTAATTCGTAATCTGGATAAGTGATAACACGTGAAGGTTCGGACTGAGCTTTATACGTTGTATGAATACGTATTTTAGGTAAGTGATCAACTGATTGATAGGTAAACCTGTCCGTCTCATCCTCTTTGTGAATGATAAACGCATTTAGCTGACCACTTTTTTTAATCACATTTCCTCCATCTATACTAATCACCTTTAGCTCGTGATCCATGATCGGATTATGTTGTAATAACTGTTTAGAATAATTGACCACAGGCCAATGCCCAACCACCACATACTGGGGAGCCAGATGACCTTTATCCATAAAGGAATAATCCTTAATCGCATGGGATCTTTTTGTTTGACGCCAATTCGTTTTATACTCGAGAGCCGCATGAACAAAAATATAATCTTTCGTTTCAATAGCTGTTGGCAATCCTAGTAGCCAATTCATTTCTTCTTGGAAGTGTGCCGTTAAGAATTTTTGAATATCCTTAATATCTGTATCCTCCGCTATTTCAACCTTTAAAAAGCGGAGCCACTCGTTTATTAATGACTTCTCCCTCTGAAGCAAATATGGAATAATGTTCTGATTGTGATTTATGATTTCATGGACAAGCACATCACAATTTCCCTCTGTCACATAAACATGAGGGTGAGACTGCTGTAACTTCATCACAAATTGTACGACCGCCCAACTATTGGCCCCTTTCTCACACAAGTCACCATTAATAATTAAGTAATCTTCTTCATTAAAGCCAACTTCTGTCAATAAGTCTTGCAAAAGTTCTGCTTCCCCGTGAATATCAGATGTGACAATTACTCTTTTACCAGATGGGATGTGTAATTCTTGAATCTTATCCACTTTTAATCTCCCTCCTCCGTTTCTTTTTATGTCAGCTATGAATGTCTCTTGTTCTTCCTGCCTTTCCATATGGCATTCATGAGCGTAAGGGAAACAACTACCCATAGAACTGGGTTACTTAAAGATAGCCCACTTGCAGATTCACCACCTAACAGAGTAAATAAAAGAAGAAGACTAACGATATAGATGGTCAGCCCTATTTCCCATAAAGGAAGAATCTGACTTCCCTTTTCTCCAAGAAAAATACTAATGACGATTAGTAGCCCCCAACCGATTAAAAGTCCCCACTTAATCCATATTGCCCCATCTACGCTCGATAAAAAGTAGTCATAGATTAACATGCCCGTAAGAATCGGAGTAAAAATAATCTCAGCAACCTTATCCCATTTCATCGTCCCCGGCCTCCCCCAACATGGATCACTCTTTACTAGATTCTATTGATCTTCATGATCCCCTCCTATTAAATGACAATTTATGCTAATCCTAAACAAAAAAGACCATCCTTGATTAGGATGATCTTTCCTACCCTCTATGCCTTACGCACTATTCATCACATGAAGTTCCCCTGTCGTTAAATCAATGCATTCGATACTAGATGGCTTCCTTTGAAACATATGTTCACTGCACAAGATGGCTTTCTCTTTATAGTCTTTAAGCATTTGAGTACTACACTCCGCAAAGAATTTTCTAAATCTTACTTGACTGTGATCTTGCCCAATAATCGTATGATCTAAGCGAAAGCTCTTAGCGTTATGCGGGTCCACCCCTTTCCACAACGGACAATACCAAGTGTGCTCGTCTTGGTAAATGTCTAGTTGCTGCAGGAGATGATCAACGATCTGAACAAAAGCAATATAATCACAACCTGATTTAAAGAACGTTTCCTTCCCTTTTTCTTGTTGATGCTGATACACAATATGTAAAACAGATGATGTCGTTCTCTGTTTAGCAGGCAGTAAATAAAGTTGATAAACAATGTGGTTTACGAAATTTTGGTATTCTTTATTCATTTCACCACTCCTCTCCTCTTTAGCTATAGTATTTCACAATTGAAAATAATTATCAATATCAATTAAAGGTTGACTGTGAGAATGTTTATCAATTATAATCAAACCTAATCTCTGATAATGATTTTCATTTAGATCTCTAATGAAAGGAGTTTGGTTATGGAATACACATGGATTGTTACAAAGTCCTTTGAACATAAGATAGATTGCTTTTGTTCCGGGGAGCCTCATACAAGTAAGATTCCCTTTCAAAAAGGAGATCGAATAGAACTGACAGATGAGGTGAAAAATGTGGAACCAATGGGATGGTATGTCCGGATTATTATGAACCAAACCTATCAGGTCTTCGTCCATATTGACGACCTTGAAGATTTTTACGAACACCATCTCATCCAATCAGAAATGGACCTCGACTTACAAAGGAACTACTATCAATATAAAGTTAACACCGCACTGGACGAATGGAACCAGGACCAATTTTCACACTATGTAAATAAGCTAGAAGAAGTTCAGGATGTGCTCACTACATCATTTACTAGAATCCCATCTTAAAGGAGTTGACCACGATGGCAAATATCCTCATAGCGTATGCTAGTATGTCTGGAAACACGGAAGAAATAGCTGACCACATCATGAGTGTATTAGAAGATTCGGGTCATTCAATCACTCTAGAGGAAATGGACGAATTGAACCCACAAGATCTCTTAGATTATGATGCGGTTTTATTAGGTTCTTACACTTGGGGAGACGGAGATCTTCCTTATGAGGTAGAAGAATTTTATGAAGAAATGGAAGAAGTCGATTTAAATGGACTACCAGCCGCTTCTTTCGGATCAGGGGATACGTCTTATCCGAAGTTTTGTGAAGCCGTCAATCTGTTTCAATCACGCCTTGAAGCATCAGGTGCATTCATTTGTCAGGAAGGATTCAAGATTGAAATGGCTTTAAATGTAAAAGAAGATTATGAGCGTTGCACCTCATTCACACGTCTCTTTGAAGGGAAAATGACAGAAAAGCTCCAACTAGCTACATAAAGAAAAGGCAATGCCGTCTAGCATTGCCTTTTCTAAAAGTATCTTTGACACGTTGCACAATAAGGGTCCCCATTTCCTCTCTTTTGTTTTGCACGGCAAGTCGGACATTGTACATAAGCACTATTGCTATTCGTAACCCCAGCGAAACCACCTCGGAAGAAACCTTTCATTGCCACTTCAACTTTGCCTACCAATAGAAATGCAATTCCGATGGAAGACCCTAGTAATATACAAATGAGTAAAATCGTCAAGATCATCACTCTCCCCGTTATCCACGCTACCAACAAGTCGAAAACGCTTTCCTATCTCTCTTTAGTCTATCACAAAGCATCCATTTTTTTAACTGTTGATTCGTTATAAAATTTGGCCAATCAGACGTTTGCTTCATCTTTCAACGTGATACGCCTACTAATAAGGAGGGGTAAAATGAAAAAGACGGCCGCGTTTATATTAACAAGCTTTTGTGTTCTTACGGGGTGCAAGGATGCTCCCTCTCAAGAAGACCAATCAGCAACTGCGGAACCAATGGAAGAACAAGAGAATGATCCGCAGAAGAAAGAATCACCTACAATGGATTCAGAGAAAGACAATCAAAGCCATCCAAAGAACACATCTGATTCGAGTGAGAAAGAAGAATTAACAAAAGAAGAAGCCACTAAAGTCGTTCAGCAATATGAACAAGCGATCTCCCATACCATAGACGTTATGCAAGATGATAACCCTGATAATGACTATACTTCTAAAGAAGAAATAAAAAAGTATTACACAGATTCGATGACAGAAGAACTAGCGGCTTCAAATGCAGATTCTTACTTCTGGACAATAGAAGGACAGTTTGAGGTAAAGCCTCGCGACGGCGGAATTCAATTACAAACCGATCAGCCCTATACGTTCAATCAACTAGAAGAAGAGAAATATGAGCTTGTTCAGGAAAGAGATAATGAGTTGTTTAACCATGTGAAGGCGCACTTCATTATTGTGCGAGAAAACGAACAATGGGTAATAAAAAAGGTTTCAAAAGAAGAATTAGAGTAAGAAAGCTAGCACTTTGTGCTAGCTCCCCCATTACAAAATCTTAGTTCGAATTTCTCTCTCCTTTACGATGTGGTAGATCTTTGTTCATATTGTCTTGTATGAACATCCATCAACACGATACAAGACAGAAAGTCAGCCAACGCTTTGTATTCTTGTTTCATAGAACGCTTGCTTACTCGTTTCGAAACAGGATGCTCGAATAGAGACTGCGCCTCAAACGGAATGGCCATGTACAGTTTATCTTGACTAAACGTTAGATAAATGGGGTTGCGTAACGTTTTACGGGCTTTTAAGATTCCTTCCATCAGTTGATTTGTTATCTTACCTTCCACACTCCCCTCTACTGAGTGTTCTACAATATAGGCACGATCAAAGGTGCTATTTCCTGTCTTCAGTCTTTTGTATCTTCTGCGCCGGTCTACATACCCCCAAAGGGCATATCCTCCAAAAAGAACGCTGCACACGACCAGGGCGGCTATAGAAATCATTTGAGCTTTTTGAGTAGCATGTTCCCCCGAGGTATCGAATGAAGAATAAACAAACGCTCCCGATATAAGAATGAACAGAACATAGAAAAAATAACGAACTTTCATCATCCAGTAACGAAGCTTCCGAACGGCTCTCCTTGGTGTAAAGCGTCTTGTTATCCGTTCTCTGAGGATGATCTTCCCCCTGATATATTGAGGTTGTGTCAGCTTCATGACGATTCCCTCAAACGTCGGGACCACGACTCGCACATACTTTGTATGTTGATTTTGTCTATTGTATCTTAATTTCTTCCCCACTTTCTTCGTCAGAATTTCACTAAATTGAAAACGTGTCTTTCCGATCTTTCCTTTGACATGATCTTCTGTATAAAATTCATTCACATCAGAGGATAAGAGTGGGAGGACTTCTGACTCCAAGAGTTCACGCCGGTCGACACACCCACCGTTCGAATCAAATGTGAGCGTATCCCGTGTATCGACTCCAGAAGAGTTGAGTAGCCCCTGATTTCGGTATTCCTTGTTCGCTTCTTCAACAGCATATTCCATCATTGTATGCATGAGGGTTTTGTATTTTTCTGTGAATCTCTCCTGTGCTACACTTCTTTCCTGCACCCAGACAAAGGGCAGAACAAAGATCGGAAACAAGGTCCCAATAATAATTGGAAATATGAAATGAAGTTGCAATAGGTAAGTCACCCCGGCCAGAATCAGACCCCATATGATTAAACCCTTACTACTCTTCTTCAGCATCCTTCGTTTGGCAAGACTCCATTCGTGCTTCCGAACTTTCTCTGCTTGGTCTATATCTATTTGATGATCTCTTTCGAACTCTTTGTAGTTCTCAATATGTATTGGTATTTCTTCCATATTCATCCCTCCCACTCAAAAGTGTACGATAATTCTACCTGAAAGTTCCAAACCTTTTCAGAAACAATACTTTTATACTACCTTTAAGAAGGATATGTATGTTTCCGTTCGATTCTAAAGAGTGTAAGGTGGTTCGGGGAATCACTGGCTTTCCGCGGCGAGCTGGGAAGGCACCTCGCTCGCGTTGATCTCTAAGTGGTTTTCCCTATGCTCTCTGCCGCAGGAGTTTCGCGATTTCCTGAACCACCTTCTCCTATATGGAGAAGCGGAAACAAGCTTTATGTCAAAATCTTTATCTTTCAAAAACGGTAAGATTCAAATTCTTTATGAGAGATAGTAAATGGAATTTCTCTACATATAAAAAAGCCTTGCCATATGGCAAGACTTCTTTTATACATGGTCGGGTTCGGCCTGATGAGAAAAGAATAAGTAGAGAAGGCCTAATCCTATAAAGGTGAGCAATACATACTGGATTGAAGCAATCACTAGAGCAAGGCCAACAATCGTTACAAGGCTGGATGAAATTGCTCGTTTCTGACGGGCCGTTCCGACTCGGTAGCCGTGAACAATAGAAAGGACAACCGTTATAGCGATTAACGCCCCTCCCAGTACAAAGGTTCCGTCCGTTTGTGATGCATCGAACACGGTGACAACCCCGATCATAAATCCCGTTATATCTACAGTCGATGTACTTTGGTCACCATACGCATAGTGAGTGCTAATAATGGATAAGAATAATAGTCCTGTAAACATCACTACATATGCGTGCCCCATAGAAACAGCTAGTAAGAGCATAACCAATAGAACGATTGATAGCACTCTCGTCCCCTTGAATGTAAATTTACTTGCAAGGTGTACCATAGACATCACAAACAGAAACCAGATGATGGTTAAAGGAATGGTCACATAATGAAGAGATATACCCTCATGTAAGGAAGGGAAGAAGATCGTATTGAGTTGAATGTCTCCGAATACAGAAACAATTAAAACTGCAGAAAGCCTCCCGATCCTCCTGCCTCCTTCACCAATCCATGAATAATTAGACCCATAATCTGTTAGAATTAGAACGAGTCCTGCTACGATTACAGGAACAGAAGAAAAGCCTTCAGGACCTATTAGAAGTAACCCTACGGTAAAACTAAGCCATAAGACCACACTACTCGTTATTCTAGGGTTTTTAAGGAGTTTATCACGGTAAGTAAGCCAGGAAACTTGTTTGTAAATAAAAGGAATTAAACAACACAAAACGACTACCAGATTCAACACTGCACCACCTTCTATAAAAGATTACGAGCACAAATTCTCTTACACATAACTGGTACTTAATAACTATGTATCTATTGTAACCCGAAACCTTTTAAGAAGTCTTGTGTTCTTTGTAAATTTTATTTAAATTTTCTGTTAATTAAGAAAGAAGTGCATGTGTTAATCGTTAATGATCGAAGCAACCCTCTCCACATCGGAGGAACTGATTCCGGCAAAATGGGAAGTATCTCCCATAACAATCCCCCTTCCCTGCTCCGGATCTAACCAAAGGGAATAAGTGAGAGTTTCTCCATTTTCAAGAGAGAACACTAATTGATAGTCAGAAGGTGGCAAGTCTATATTTTTATCTTGTTCCTTTACTTGTTGAACAAGTTTAATCAGGACGCCTGCTTCATCCTTTTCACCGGTAATTTCTTTAACCATTGTGTTGGCTTCACTTTCGATGTTTATGTAAACCTTTACCTGGTCTACTTTGATTCCATTCAACGAAGTGCTGCACCCTGTTACAACAAGCAACAAAAAAATCATTAGAACAAAAAAGTGCTTCTGATGAAAATCCCTCATTCCTTTACCCTCCTTTATTAATTTAGAAAGAAACGTTCTGTTGAGAAAAATCGTTTCGCTCAGAAGGGATAAACACTTTGAACAGAAGGAAAAGTGCCAATATGGCTCCAGCACCTGCTAAGATTAAGCAAACGACTTGTAACGTAAACCACTGAGCGAACAAACCAAGTAACGTCGTTAACAAGATCTGAATCACCCCTTGAACCATATTGGCTACACTTCCGAACCGCCCCATAAGATTTACGGGGACCGTGTTCTGAAAGTACGTCGTATAACCCGTGTTCGCAAACGCCATAAAAAAGCCCAAAAAGATAAAAGCTACTGTCGCTGTTAGCATATTATAAGAAGAGTAGAAAAACACATATCCTACAGAGGAAAGTAAAATGCCTCCACTTAAATACATTCTTGTAGACAGTTTATTTGCTAAAATCGCCGCTACACTTCCTCCGGCTAACGATCCAACCGCGGTTATACTGACAATCAACCCATATTTCTGGTCAGATAATTGAAGATGTTGTTTGATATATGTCACTTCTTGAGAATCAAGGGCGAATCCTACCATCATGGCACCCTGAAATAACAAGTAGACTGTAATGAAAAATGGAGCTTTTTCAGCAAAAGTTCTCAATGCTTGCCAATCCTTCCTAATGCCTTTCCACGACATCGGTTCGCGTACTTTCCCCGTTTGATCCAAATCGTCAGGAAGAAGGAAGATCAAGAAGGCACAGATCAGGAATGTAATACCGTTAATTATAATACACAGTTCTGTACCCACCATCATAATCAGCACCCCTGCTAAACCAGGACCAATCAGAAATGCTCCTGAATTTGTCATTCCTAAAAATGAATTGAACCGCTTCCGTTTCGTTTGAGGTACAAGTTTTGTTATGTATACAGAAGAAGCCGGACCAAAAAATGCTCCAATCATATGAATAATTAGAATCAACCCATAGATTCCCCATAGCGAGGATAGCAAGGGAATACAAAAGACGAGGGCACCCCTTAGGATATCAACCATTACCATTAGCTTTCGTTCGTTCACCCGGTCTACGACACTACCTGACCACACATTCATCAATAGAACGGCGATAGGCTTTAATACATAGAGACCCGCTACAGCAGCAGGTGAACCTGTAAGATCTAAAATCAACAGGTTAATAGCAATTAAATAAATCCAGTTTCCTAAAAAAGAAATTCCAACCCCTGACAGCAACAACAACGGATTCTTCCAAGCCAGTATCTTCACCTTACTCAGAAGTAATCCTTATCAGATTTCCATCTGGATCAGCTATTTTGAAACCCCTCATTTCCCATGGGTACGACTGAATCCCCACTACAACAGGATAGTCCGCTTGCTGAAATCGCTCATATACCGTTTCAAGTCGATCAACTACGATAATCATCTCAGCTCCGTTCCCTTTACCGTGTGCCATTCCATTTCGACTGAAGTAGTTTCGCTCTTCTTGCTTCTTATTAAGCACCTCTTCTGAAGTTAACAAAAGTGAGAAACAATCATAATTGAATCGTGCAGCACGCTCATTCTTCCCGTATAGCTCTAACCCTACGAGATGTTGATAAAAGTCTAAAGATCTTTCTATATCTTTGACATAGTATTCCATCCTAAATAAGATACTCATCCTATCTTCCTTTCTATGTTGTTAAACTAGCATTCTAATCCTTTTTCATTAAGCGGATATTGCTTTTACCATCCACAGCTCCTATTGTAGAAGATTGCATCCCTACCCACTTCTACGAAAGGATATATTTCCCTCCTCTAACTTGCATATTTTAGACTCCATTAAAATAAAATTTGACAAACTCCACCAACAGCCGTACTATTATTCTTAATTTCATACGTGATGCAATGACGGAACAGAGTAGGATAAATATCCCTGTTACAGAGAGTCGATGGTTGCTGTGAATCGACACACATATTTATGTGAATTACTTTCCTGAGCTTCTGATTGGAAACCGAGCAGGTAGTAGAATCAGACGGTAAATCCGATATCTTGTTAAGTGGAAGATGAGTTTAAGCTCATTCTTTAACTTGGGTGGTAACGCGTGATAGAAGCACGTCCCATGATTGGGGCGTGCTTTTTTGTATGTTAAAAGGGGGATGGATTATGAAATTTGTGAACCAATTAAACAACAATCAACAAATGGAGCTACAAACACAGTTCGAAGTATTATCATATGGAGTGGAACGAATCGTTCCAAAAGAAGAGTTAAAAGAAAAAATCGCAAAGTCGATCGTAAAAAAGCAACCATTGAAAGTAAAATTAGGTCTAGATCCAACTGCACCTGATGTACACTTAGGCCATACGGTCGTATTAAATAAACTGAAGCAATTCCAACAGTTTGGACATAGGATCCAGCTTATTATCGGGGACTTCACCGGTAGGATTGGCGATCCCACTGGGAAAGACACAGCAAGAAAAGCCCTGACAGATGAAGAAGTACAGCATAATGCGAACACGTACTACGAACAATTCGGGAAAGTCATTAACATGGAAAAGGTAGAACTTCACTACAACTCCAAATGGTTATCCACCTTTGATTTTTCTAAAGTTCTTGAGTTAGCAAGCACGGTAACGGTCGCCCGCATGTTAGAAAGAAACGACTTCCACAACCGTTACAAATCCCATAAACCGATTTATCTTCATGAATTTTTCTATCCGGTTATGCAAGGGTATGACTCTTATGCATTACAATCAGATATAGAACTCGGGGGAACCGATCAAGAGTTTAATGTCCTCTTCGGGCGCCAAATTCAGGAACACTATGAGCAAGAGAAGCAAGTCGTCTTACTTTTGCCACTGATCGAAGGTCTCGATGGTGTTGAGAAAATGTCTAAATCGAAAGGCAATTACATCGGAGTAGACGAAAGTCCGAACGACATATTTGGTAAGACCATGTCCATTCCAGATGGGTTGATTGTGAAGTATTTTGAGTTAACGTCAAACCTCTCCATCGAGGAAGTCTCGACGATTAAATCAATGCTTGAAAATGGCACCCTCCATCCGAAAGATGCAAAAGTTCGTCTCGCTCATTCCTTAGTAGAGTTGTTCTACAGCAAAGAAGAAGCGGATCAAAGCCAAGGAAATTTCGCTAATGTATTCGGTAAGAATAAGATGCCAGAAAATATGCCCGAAGTTATTTGGGAGCTCGAAACAAGTATCAGCATTATTGACTTAGTGAAAGGGTTGAATTTATTGCCTTCTAAAAGCGAAGCCAGAAAGATGGTCCAAAATGGTGGTGTCCGCATCAATCAGGAAAAAGTAATGGATCCTTCACAAATGATAGAAGTTGTTGATGGAATTGTCGTACAGGTGGGAAAGAGGAAATTTGTAAGGCTTAAAGTGAACCCCTAAACCTTACTAAATATTTGTCCCCTCTCTCCCCTATGCATACCTAAGACATTGGACTATTTATAAATCAGGCCAGTCCCCTCCCCTCAATGCCTATACCTCTTTATACTTTTTGGAATATACATAGTAGTACATGTCTAATAGAAAGGAGAATACCATGGCTACTGAAGTGTATGTTCCAACCGATTATCCCACAATCCAGGAGGGGATTGATAATGTTGATCCAGGGGGCACCGTTTATGTTGAAGCAGGCTTGTACACACCCGCAGCTTCTATCACCATTACTAAACCTGTTACGATATTAGGTCCCCAGGCCGATGTTGATCCAAGACCCATTTGCTCGACCACAAGAATCCCTGGTGATCCGACTACAGAAGCAATTGTGGATGGGGGTGGTGCACTCTCGAATATATTTATCATCCAAGCCGATGATGTGACCATTAATGGGTTTGAAGTTCGTAACGGTAACGGAGATTTAATATATTCACCTGTTCCCATCAAGTTTCGACCAATTGTAAGTTACAATATTGTTCACAATAGTCTTACTGATGAAGGAATACAATTACGCGCAATAAGGGATGGATTGATTACCTACAACCATGTTTATGATACAGCAGGAGATGCCATAAACGTTTGTTGTGGATCTACCAACAACACCATAAGCTACAATGAAGTAAACAACATTCGATCCGGTAATGCTGCTTTGTATTTTTATGAAGCCAGTGATTTCATCATAGAACAAAACATTGTTCACGATGTTCGTATTAATGACGGAATTAAGCTCGGCGACAGTGGGGATGACAATCTAACAGGAGGTGTGATCCGTAATAACATCGTTTACGATGTCGCTCAGGATGGAATCACTCTTCGAATGAGTAACACCCTCATTGATGGAAATGAAATCTATAACACCAGAAGTGACAACGGTGCCATCTATATTGACGGGCGGCCTGACTCAATTTCGATTACGAATAACTGCGTTCGCGATAATGGAGAACCTGGTGGTTTAACTTATGGAGTCCGCATCGGCAAAGATGGAAACCTTCCAACCAATGTACTTGTTACAGGCAACAACATTTTTAACAACATTGCCGGTGAGCTTTTTTATAATTCATCGATTCCACCTGCTCTCGACGCAGAGGACAATTGGTGGGGGGATGCTTCCGGGCCGCCTCCAGGTTCAATTGTAGGGAATGTAGATTACTTCCCCTTTCTTACTGAACCTGCGCAAGTTTGTAATCCTAACATTTTATGTCCCGATGATATCATCGTTTCAAATGATCCTGGCCAATGTTCAGCGGTGGTTAGCTACGAGGTCACAGCTAGAAGTAACGATTGTGGCATAGTCGAAATAACTTGCAACGGAAACACTCAGACTTTCTTTCCCCCTCAACAAGAAGTGACGATCACCGAAGAAAAAACGTTTATTGTGGGAACCACTGATGTTACCTGCACCACAACAAATGCCAGTGGGGACCAGGGTGAATGTAGCTTTAGCGTTACTGTAAATGACACAGAACCACCCGTTATCACCTGCCCTGCTGATGTGGTAGTTGGCGTTGGCCCCGGCGAACCAGGGACAATTGTGAATTTCCCGAATCCAACAGTAACCGATAACTGCCAGGGAGCAACAGCAGACTGCACTCCTTCCTCAGGCGACTTCTTTCCTGTAGGCACAACCCCTGTAACCTGTACTGCCACAGATGCATCCGGAAATAAGAGCCAATGTACGTTTAGCGTCAGAGTAGCCCAAATCAATCAACTGAGTGCGGACGTTCTTGTTCGTATTACGAATGAAGTCGATGTCACCGCCCCTATCACACTTGAGCTTCCAACAGAACTTCCCTCAGATCAACTAACGTTTACCCAAAACAACGTACCACCCTCATATTGTATAAATGCTAATAAAGTATATGATTGGATTGTGTTCTGCTCTACTGAACGAGTAACCATTCCTCTCCCAGATGAGTGTATCGTGGCCATACTAGATTGCCAAAACGCCGGCCAAACGATTACAAAAACATGTCGAGTACTATCTGATGAAAGTACTTTTGATATTGTGGGTACTATTCAACCATTTCCACAACAGCCTGAACTAAGTATAGTGCCAATCGAAATCTCAGTCCCTATTATTCTTACCTATCGCTGTAATAATGAATGTATCTGTACAGTTGAAGCTATTGTGACAACCCATGATGAAGTTATCGTTTGTTATCCGGAGGACACATCATTTGAAGCAAGGGTTCGTGATGGCTCATGCAGGATCATTCGTGAAATTGAAACAATGGATTAAGTAGTCAAAAGTTAGAGCTTTTTTTACAGTTCTAACTTTTGATTGAGGTCAGCGGGACAACCTATTTACCCAAAGCCTTCCTTTCACTGTGCAAACGTGTCTTCCATCCATGCCTCAAACGTTTCTTTTTCTTCTATTTGCGGATAATGGGCCGATTCTTCAAATCTGACAAACCCCTTTTCCTTTGCTTTAATCGTGTCAAAGTAGTCTTTAGCCGCCGCAGAAGAAGTCTGGTAATCATAATCTCCCATTATAAAATAAACCGGAACGTCCAAATTTGTAACGATTGAAGGCAGAGGGTGTTCAAATACTTCCGGCAGCAATGCTTCTTGAGAGATAGAAATTCCCCTCAGGTAGCGAATCACGTCCATTAAGTTGTATTCGCTACTCCACATTTTCCCAACCAGGTTCTTATCAGGATTCTCAATCTTCCTCGTTGCTCCTCCATACTTCATAATAGATCTTCTCGGGGTTACAGTCTCTCCGCTATACACCGGCATCTTCACATCTTGGAGCGCTTCCACCACCTCCTGGTCCCCCGCAGCTTTTGCCTCCTTCATTGCAAAATTCCAACTCTCCACCTCACTTTTAACGACATCACTCATTTGTCCAATACCAACGTAGGCTTCAAATTTCTCTGGTTCTTTAGCGGCAGCTTGCATAGCAATATAAGTACCATAAGAGTGCCCAACCAGAATGACTTTCTCTTGCTCCAGTCGATCTGAAACATAGTCGGTTAATGCTAATAAGTCCTCCACTAGTACCGAAGAAGATAAATTCGAATAGTCCTCCAAGAAATGATAAGACTTTCCTGTTCCTCTCTGATCATAATTCACTACAGTGAATTGATCTTCTAAACCGCTCTGATAAGCATCTGCATAGGTTAATTCGGAAGAACCAGGCCCGCCATGCACAAAAATAACCACAGGATGGCCTCGGTCTTGCCCACGTATCATAATTTCATGACCAGTCCCATTAAGATTGACTTGTTCTAATGTACTGATACTGTTATCACCTTTCACTTTTGGAGTCCAGGTGGGGAAGAATAGGGCAACGATTATCAACATAATGGAAATCAATCCAACCAAACTCAGGGTTTTGACCAACACTCTTTTGTCTTTCATATGATCACCTCCACATCCAATTTTTATTGATTGATTAATCAATCATTTTTATTTAAAAATGTTCTACTCTTTCCGTCTGTTCCTCTTTAATCTTTTGTTTGTTTAAAAGAAGATTCTTGTTCACTTTCAAAAACAGAATTAGTCCTAATGAACCAAGAACAACGTACTTCACCCCCATAGCCCACGCTGGAATAAGACCGCTTATAACCACTCCAAGAGCGGCTACTAGCATCGCTATGTATCCCGTGAACTGAAAGGCAGCTAAATACGAACTTCTCTTATCCTCAGGAGCCAAGTCAGCTAACATGCTTTGTTTAATGGGGATATACATGAGTTCGCCGATTGTTACAATAGCCATTAGCCCAATTAATATCAGCGGGGAACTGACAAATATAAACAAGGCATACCCGACCGTATAAGAGATTAACCCGACTACTAAAACAGTGTGATTACTCCATCTCTTAATGAACCACGTTATAAAGCTAGCCGCAAAGACTACGAGAAAAGTATTTTCTGAACGCAAAATCCCAATCATCAACAAGCCATCAATTTGAACATTTATGGATGGGATATTGCTCAATTTCTGCGTTTCAATGGTATGAACAAAATGGAGGCCTAAAAAATTTGTAAGTTGTTCCTCAAGGGATAAAACCAAGATCGCCGCAAACAGAAGCATTACGAATATGCGGTCCCCGAAAACGGTTTTATAATTAGTCCACATATTGTCTTTGGCCTCTGGATTTGATGGTTTTATTGGAGTTTTTATGTAGGATTCAGTGATGAACAGCTGTGTGATGATGGCAGATAATAATGAGACAGCGGATATACTTAGGAACAGTTGAAAAAGATAATGTTGAAACAAGAGGGCACCTACTACTCCAGCAATAGCTGAAGCCATGTTTCCAACCCAGTACAATAACGTAAACACATACCGACGGTTTTCACTAAAAGTGACATCTAACACCATGGCTTGAGAAACGGGACCGATGACCCCACCGAAGAACATAGCAACGATAAAAATACCGAATGTGGCATAAGGAGCATCAAACCAAGGGGAATTCATACAGGCTATTGCGAGAAAAGCAATAGCGGCTCCTACTTCTGACCATACCATTAACCTCTTTCGCCCAATTCGGTCAGAGGAGAAGCCACCAATGATCCCTCCTGCTATTCCAAAGCCAATAAGACTGATGACCATTAAACCCGTTACGACTTCACCCACTTTTTGAGCAAAATACACAGCAAGAAATGGAAGAACCATCATGTTGGAGAATCGAGTGAAAAACTGAGTGATCAATCTTATCTTCACATTGCGATGCAGCTCTTTAAACTTCATACAATCCCTCCTCGTATTATGGATTACTCGGACCAAATAATAGATAAGCCTGGCGAATGAATGTATCCCATCGCTCCATTTCCTCAGCAGAATCGATAAACGTTAGACGAACCCCATTAATAAACGACAAATAAGAATCGCTAATATCATTCGGTTCTAATTGAATGAGCTCCCCCTTCTCTTGCCCCTTTAAAATAAGAGGTCTAAGAGCCTCCCTCAGGTGAAGGGAAAATTGATCAAGTTCCTTAAACAGATCCGGGAACCGTTCTGGTTGACCGATTACATATTGGAGCATGCGAGCGTAAGTGGTTTGTTGGGCAAAGAAACGGAACTGCCTCTCAATAGTCTCTTTAATCTGCTCCGCAGGATGTTCAGAAGGATGCGGAATGCTGAACATTACGGATTTAACTTCTTCTAAAGGCTCGAGTACAGATGCTTTAAAAAGATCTTCCTTATTTTCAAAATACGTAAAAACGGTCCCATAGCTTACTCCAGCTGTTTTAGCCACTTCCTTAATAGTGGTAGTAGAGTATCCGTTAACCGCAAACGTTTGAATACCAGCTTGAAGTATACGTTCTCTTTTTTCTGATGATTTTTGCATGGCCATTATAATCTCTCCCAATAAATAATGATTGATTAATCAATCATTATTATATCTTTCATCTTTCGATTTGTAAAGTTTTCCATAACAAGTGCGTATTCTCTTGTTCTGCTATCGACCTTATGGAACAAGATTTCGAAATACCCTTAGCATCAACTTATTCTTATATCCCTACTAAAAAACCCCTTCCCTCAAAAGGAAAGGAGTCAGGACACCTTCATATATAAAAGAACGCCTACAACCATCTCTGCCCTATTCTACACAGAGTCAGTGGATTCTGATTCGAACTGTTTGGCATGTTGATCTCCCCACTTATGCAGGGTTTCCATAATGGGCTTTAGTTCTTTTCCGTAATCGGTTAACGTATATTCAACTTTTGGGGGGACAGATGGAAAGATCGTTCGGTTGATTATTTGATGATGTTCAAACTCTCTTAAGTGAGTGCTTAGCATTTTTTTAGTAATAGTTGGAATTAATCTCTGCAATTCACTAAACCGGAGTGTTTCATGCTCCATCATGTGAAATAAAATAATATGTTTCCACTTTCCGGTTAAAAGTTCAAGAACTTCATTCGCTTTACATGGTATAGACATTCTCTCATTCCTTCCACAACAAGATAGTCCCTCGATGTAAGAACTTTTCTGCTTAATACGTTACTACGTTTATGTGATGAATTCAAACTAAAAAAGTCCCGACATTTTGTTCATGTCGGGACTTTTTATAAAGTTACTTCACATCTAGTTTGATAACATTCCCTGTAGGATCATGGATTAACATCCTATCTTCGTTCACACGATAACCTAAGCTCTCCAAGCGGTAAATAGCTTCTTGTCTCGCTTCTAATCCAGGAAAGATAAGAGAATAGTGCTGAAGACCAACCCGATTAGTAGAAGGTGATTCAGCTTTTTCTCCTTTCCACGTATTTAATCCTATGTGATGATGATACCCGGCTGTTGAGATGAAAAGGGCCTTATCTAGTTGATCAAACGTCGTCTGAAAACCAAGACCCTTACAATAAAAATCTTTTGCTGCTTGTAAATCACGCACGTGTAAATGGATGTGTCCGATAACCGTCTCTTCAGGCATTCCCTTCCATTTCTCCCCATTTAACTCTGATAGAATCGAGTCCCCGTCTAGTGGCTCCACCGTCATGACAATTTGTTGATCTTCACGCTTCCACTGGTGTGTAGGACGATCATGATAAACTTCAATCCCATTTCCATCTGGATCATCGAAGTATAATGCTTCACTCACAAGGTGATCAGCAGCACCTAAACGGATACCATTCTCAGATAGGTGATAAATAAACGTAGCCAGATCTTTCCGATTAGGCAAAAGAATGGCAAAATGATAAAGTCCTGCCTCTCTTCGATCCTTGGGTTCAATCAATTCTGGCTGCTCGATTCTCACCAGAGGTGTTATCCCATCCGAGGATAACACAACCCTCGTTTTATCTTCCTCGATAACTTTCAATCCCAGTATAGATGTATAAAATGTTTTTGATTTTTCTAAGTCCTGAACTTTTAATGCAACTTCCCCAACTCGAATAGCCGGATCTTGAAAGAACGTTCTTTCCATATTCCTCATCCCTTCATAAACTCATTAGCTTTACTATATTCCCTTTTACAACGACTAACAAGAAGGCACTTAATCCTCCCCTGGTTTCATAAAGGATACTTTCACAAGGGGCGCGGCATGGCCCTAATAAGTATACTTTTAAAGAGGACTTCCATACCCCGCATGATTTAGGATATTCTGGTTTGTGTTTATCTTCTTCCATTTGCTATGATTGTTCAGGTGTTTAAAGAGAATATGGAAAGCTTCTTACCATATATGTAACTTTCCCTCTTAAGAATGGAGGCTTTTTTTTGAAATGGATTGTAGATCTAATTAGAGGATTAACGTACAAGCAATGGATCTTTACTACCTTAATTGGTATCTGTTTTATCGCTTCTATGGTTTTTGTGAATCATAATAGTTCCTTTTACAAACGAACCATAGCTGAAGTTACAGACACTCAATTGGAAAATAAGGAAAATGTGAAGGATCAACATGGAAATGAAGACCAAATTGGAACGCAGCAACTAACCGCTGTTATTCAAAATGGAGAAAGAAAGGGAGACACCGTTCATTTAACAAATAAATATTCCATTTCCGGTGCCTATGATCAACATTATCAGGCAGGTAATGAATTGTTTATTTCTGTGGATAACCGCTCCGCTGAAGGGAAATTATCCGGCTCTGTTTTAGATGTAAAACGGGATAAATACGTTGTATTAGTGGGCTGGTTCTTTATCTTAATGTTACTCGTTGTAGGGAAAAGACGGGGCTTATTCTCATTAATTAGCTTGACTATTAACGCAGGACTCATGTTTTACGCCCTTGATGTATACGTCAATCATGGAAATTGGAGTTTGTTGTGGATCAGTGGTATTTTAGTCATTCTGTTTACAGTCATCTCTTTATTACTACTCAATGGTTTCAATGAAATGACGTATGCAGCAATTGCATCCACGCTCATTGGAATCTTTCTCTCTTTATTGATTACATATGTGGTCATTAAGTTTACAGCAGGAAGTGGACTAAGATATGAAGAAATGCAGTTTCTTACCAGACCTTATAAAGTTGTCTTCATGGCTGGACTGTTCGTCGGGTCACTCGGGGCTGTTATGGATGTCGCCATAACCATTTCATCGTCCATCTTTGGTCTCTATGAGAGCAATCCCACAATTAGCGTCAAAGCGCTACACCAATCAGGAATGGATATCGGAAAAGATGTAATGGGGACGCTCACGAACATATTGTTTTTCGTCTATGCCAGTGGTTCTATACCATCTATCATATTATTCTTAAAAAATTCTTCTGCTTTAGGGTTCACCCTATCGATGAACCTTTCATTGGAGTTCACCCGTGCCCTGGCTGGTGGAATTGGAATCGTCTTAACCATTCCGATAGCTGTGTACACTTCTATATTTTTTGTGAAACGAAAGAGGAATAGTATATGAATGCATTAATGATCCTATCTGTAATTTTATTTGTTCTAATGACGCTTATTGGAGGCAGTAAAGGAGCACTATCGTTCCTTTCTTTGTTTATCAACTTTGTGGTCCTTCTGATCGCGATTTTTCTCATGTTATCACCAGGCATGAACCCTATTATCTTAACGATCATTGCATGCGCTCTCTTTAGCTGTATTAATCTCTTCTTCGTCAATGAAGTAAACAGGAAAACCATTACAGCTTTCATTTCAACGATGATTACGATTGCCGTCTTATTGCTATTAATTGATGTCATAACAAGCTTATCGATGATTCAAGGATTTAGCGAAGAGCAGTCAGAAGAAATTGCTCCATACTCCTTGTTTGTTGGAGTCGATTTCATCAAAATCGGTGCATCTGTCATTATCATTAGCACGATTGGGGCCATTACAGAAGTAGCGATTTCCATTACATCATCGATGGGTGAAACCTTGCTACACCACCCTACCATTAGTCGAAAAGATTTATTCCTATCTGGTATGAGGATCGGGAAGGATATTCTTGGCACGGATACGAATACATTATTCTTCGCCTTTTTTGGCGGGTATATGGCTTTGCTTATTTGGTTTATCGATCTAGATTATTCCATTGGACAAATCGTCAATTCAAAGGTTTTTAGTTCTGAAATGATTACGATCTTTTGTGCGGGGATTGGGATTGCACTAATCATCCCTATTACTTCGTGGATTAATGCTTATGTTGCGGTGAAGAAAGCTCAAACGAGTTAACTTACAAAAGGTTCCTTCGATCTTAACCGAAGGAACCTTTTTTAGACTCTTTAATGGGAAACGTGATTTCAATTCCAACAGGAAATCGGGTGGTTTCCAAGCACACCTCACGCTCAGGTTTAACCGAAAGGAAACAACCTAGCTAGTTAATCCTCCTTCTCCTGAATGGGATAGCCGGATTTAATATGCAAATCTCTCTGTGGAAATGGAATCTCAACACCGTAATGGTTTAATTGTTCATAAATTCGAAAGTTCAAATCACTTTTAATTCGAATGACTTCTTCAGGGTTCGAGATCCAAATGAATAGTTCAAAATCCAAAGATGAGTCACCAAAGCCTGTGAAATTCACAAATGGTTCTGGTGAATCTAAAATGATAGAGTTAGCCACCCTTGCTTCTCTAGCAATGGTTAACAGGATCTCCTTTACAAGAAGAACATCGGTCCCATAAGCCACTCCGATTGGAACGGTGAGGCGAAGTCTTGGGTCAGAGAAGGAGCGGTTCACGACTTTTTCTTCTAGAAAGTAAGAGTTCGGAATAATAATATGCTCGTTCTCAAGTGTACGAACAACGGTAGCTCGCATGCTGATCTTTTCCACGTCACCGATTACGTCATCAATAATAACACGGTCCCCTACTTTTATCGGTCGCTCAAACAGTAAGATGAGTCCTGAGATAAAGTTGGATGCAATATTTTGCATTCCAAATCCAATCCCTACCCCAAGCACTCCGGCAAATACTGTTAGAGCACTCAGATCAATCCCGACGGTCGTTAAGCTTACAAAAACAGCAATCACCATAATTACGTAATGGATAATGCGTTCCATTGTAAATTGCAAGCCTTTGTCTAATTGGTGACGTTCATAAAAGAATGGAAGAATATAATGATTAAGAATTTTAGAAAGTCGACTTGCCAGCGTGATGATTAACAAAGCAATGAGGATTAAAAACAAAGTAACGTTTACTTCACCTATTGAGAAAAAGCTATAAAACAGCCATTTAGAATCAGAGAAATAAACGATCAGAAATACAAGTATTCCGTTATAGGTAAACCACTTTATAAGGGAAAGAAGCGCTTGCCGCACCCCTTCTTTATTTCGGAAAACCCGTTTAATGAAAAGAGATAATATCGATCGGAACAAAATGATCCCGACTACAAATAAAGATACTGTTATGATATCTCCCCACTGCCACATATTCAGTGATTCCATGAACAGGTTTAACACCTCCAACATATACTTCTTATGCTTTTCAAAAGGATTATTTCAAATAAAATAAGCAACCCTTGTGGTTGCTATTTTACTAATCTATTCAATATCCCTGGTAGATATGAAATCGTCCTTCTACTCTTTTTTTCGACAAAAACATCAAATTCCCTTCTTGATATACCTATTGATATGGTAAGGAGGAATAATCTCAGTCCTTATGATGGACATTCTTAAGAGGTTTTTTTGAACTGATTTTATTCATAAATATTCGGAGTTGCTACTAAGTATGTTCCTAATTATAAAGGAGTTGATCAGTCCCCTTTTTCGCTCTAGCTTCTTATCATGTAGCACTTGTCTTTGCAGCACATTGATAAACCATATCTCCAAAAGAACGAATGTCCTCGAGATAATCGAATCCTTCAGAAGAACCGTATCGGTTAAACATTCTCACTGCAACGAGGTCTTCATCTGGGATCACAAGCAGCGCAACATTTGTATACCCAAGTAATTGATAGGAACCCTTCGGTACTCCGTCACCAAGTTGGTTAAAGCTATAGTTCGTGTCTTTGACAAACCATAAACATCCGTTCTTATGGATCGGAAGACTCGGATCAGGTGTCTGGATGGATGTCGCCAATTGAATAATTTCTCTAGGAACAAGCTGACGATCTCCCCATTTTCCTTCTTTTAAATGTAGATATCCCCATAGCGCAAGCTCTCGGGCAGACACATACATATTCATTCCTGAACCATCGACCACATCTGTTTCAGTCCAATAGACGTTATTAGTATCTCGAATAGTGCTTGCTATTTTGGAATGTGGCTGACTCATCTTAATCCATTCTGTAGATTGGAAGCCGACCGGATCAAATACTTGCTCTTTTACAATCTCAGCAACGGATTGTCCTGTAGTTTTATGGATAATGCTTGTCAGCAAATCAATGCTAGGGCCGCGGTATGCCCATGATTCCCCAGGATGGAAGTTACGAACTAATTCCCCATCCACTATTTGTAACCCATGTGTGTGGGTTAATAAGTGACGGATGGTTACACCTTCATACGGGGATAAATGAGAATCTTCAACATAATGCCAAATTGGGTCATTTATAGAAAAGTAACCATGGTAGATTGCATACGCAGCTGCAAATCCGATATAAGCCTTCCTTACAGAGGCAATGTGGAATTGAGTACCCCCTTGAACCTTTCGAGCGTTAGGGTCCTCAGACTGATAGCCAAAATAAGACTCGGTTATCACCTTGTCATTTTGAATCATATATAAGGCCCCACCACTTGCCCCTAACTTATTAGCACTTTCTTTCACATGAGTATGTACATCTTCAAATGCGTTTGTGTAGGTATGGTTTAATTGCAATTCATCCACTCCTCTTTAAAGATAAAAGGTCACCAATATATTCTCGTAGCATTCCAATTATTTCAAAACCCTTCGCATTACACAACCTTATTTTCCACCAAAAAGAACCTTCTATTTATAGGTGATCAGTTCAGTTTTAAAGTGCAATATTTACAACTTGCACCCCACTGAACTACTTTTTTATGTGAAATTGTAGGGTGAACTGCATGTTAATTTGCAGCAGTAATCAATATTGATATGGTAAAATGAATTAAACGAAGCAGTTTTGAGATGCTTTATAAAGAAGTGGACTAGACTTTAACTGAAAATATTTTGAGGGGAGCAGAAAAATGAAAAAGGTAAGAATTTTATTTTTTGCTGGCTTACTCTTATTTTTGTTAGGAATATATTTATCTACTTTTTCATTAACTTATTGGGTTATAATCGGTACATTACTTGGAATAATCGGTGGCTTTTTAATGGGTGGTAGTACATATTTCTTACCTAAGCCTAAGAAATGAAAATCCTTCTAATATTTTTAATGCTTATTTTTCAAATTAAATAAAGTAACGGGTGACGTGAACGTTCGTATAAGAAGAAAGAGCATTTTCCAAAAAGGAAAATGCTCTTTTTTGTAGTAACATTTGAACTAAAAAGTGAAACCTAGTTACCCTTTCCGATCCCAGGCATTTACAGCAAGTTCATGATTTAAGGCAACCGCCAGCTCATATCCTTCACTAGCCGCCTTCAGTAATCCAGAAAATCCATGTCTAGAATCACCAATCACATATAGTCCATCTACAAGCGTTTCACATCCATCTTTAGTGTAATATCCGCCCATATCGGTGAATTCTATATCAAAGTATTCATGAAGGGGGAAGGACTGGGATTCGCTTGTTTCCAATATAAATCCTCCTGAACGGTCGTAAACCTCATCTGACTCTGTAACGACATGTTTAAGATATCCATCTTCAGAGACCAGTTCACGAACGGTTTCTTCTATAAGCGCGACTCCGTGCTGCTTTAAGTCCTCTTTCTCCTCAGAGGTAATTTCTGCAGGTCCATTCGTAAAAATCATTAGATCCTGGCTCCAGTTATAAATCAGTTTCACATAATCTAAGATCCCTGGATCATTCCCAAAGACGGCTAACGGTTCCTCTCTGCGCTCCCATCCGTCACAGTAAGGACAGTGAAAAACGCTTGTCCCATACACAAGGTCTACGCCCTTAATATCCGGTAACTCGTCTTTCATTCCTGTGGCGACGATTACACGGTCGGCTGTATAGTTTTGTCCATCTCCGTGAATATGGAAGAGTCCACTGTCTTTATGGAGCGAAGTTACTTTACTCTCTATATACGAAACACTCGGATAAGCTTTGATTTCACCGATTCCCATTTCCTTAAATTCCTCTGGCTTCACACCATCTCGAGTAAGGAAACCATGGGAAGCTTTTGTAACGTTATTGCGTGCTTTATTCTCATCAAGAACAAGTACATTTCTCTTTGATCGTCCTAAGACAAGAGCTGCATTTAAACCTGCCGCTCCTCCCCCAATAATCACCACTTCATAATGCTCACTCATGCTCAACGCTCCTTTTACCGCTGTTAAACTCGCTTTATCATTCCCACATATCACCGATACAAATCACTAGTTTTTTCTAATTCGAACTTACTAGTGATGGAGTACTCCTATTCCTTTTCTCCTTTATCTATAAACGAAATAGTACTCTAGAGTGAATAAACTTAATAAAACAGCGAAGGCTAATTCGCTCTAAAGGAGTGAAGAGTGTTACGCCAGGCTTAGCAGTCTCGCAAACCAACGATCGTTCAGCCAAATAGTGTAATGGAAATACTAGCTCCTCCATCATTCCATACATTCACCTCGCCACGATGAGCTTCAATGATGTTCTTAACGATCGATAAACCCAGTCCTTGCCCTGAAGTACTAGGGTTACCCCTATAAAATTGATCAAATACTTGAGGCAACTCAGCACTATGAAACCCAGGGCCATTATCACTTATGGTGAGTTCAACCGCTCCATCTGTTAAATCTAGGTGAGCATGGATCGTACTACTAGATGGTGTATAACGAACGCTATTTGAGATTATATTTTCTATAACTTGACGCATGCGATCCGGGTCGATCGAAATATCTTTATGAACCGATCGTTCATCACTTAATTGAATCGAATAATGGTCACCTTTAGCTTCAATATAAGTTCGAAAGGATTGTAGTTCTTTTTCAAAGAAAGATTTTGGTTCAACCTTTTGCAGTTGGATAGGAAACGACCCTCCATTAATCCTCTGGACCTCCCCCACCTCATGCACGAGGTTGGTTACACGATCAATCTGCTTTAAAATAGCCGCACTGTATACGCGCTCATTGTCATCTATTTTTCTGTCTAAAACTTGTGCATTCGACTTCATAATCGTTAAAGGCGTCTTCAAATCATGTGTCACAGCGCTTAGGAAATCTTGACGCTCTTGTTCAAGCTTCCATTGCTTTTCTAAAGACGTATGTAATTCTTGTTTCATGGTCTCAAAAGCTCTTGCCAAATCCCCTAACTCATCACTCCGGTTGGCGGCATGTAGCGTAAAATCCAAATCTTGTTCTTTAATAGAATCAATAGCTCCTGCTAATTCACGAATAGGCGTAAACAAGCGCCTGCTTAACTTCCCTCCACATACGTAGGTGTAAAAAACGATAAACAAAAAAGGAGCAAGAATGATTAGGAGCGATAACCTCTGTATAGGTGTACCTGACTCTAACTGATAGGTTAGCTTTACCATCCCAACCAGTTCTTCTGAAGAGGACAAAATCGGTAAATACTTTTGATAGGAATCATTTTCGAAATCGGTCGTATTTACCTTCTCTATGATTGGCAATTCCATACCTCGGGCTTCCGTTGAACCGTACAAGAGGCTGCCATCTTTATCGTAGACATGGTAAGTCATTCCATCTAACGGTACCTTCTCATTTAACCGCTCCCTGGAAACAGATGGATGATCCACCAGCTCACTCTTAGCCGTCTTAATAAAAGATGTAACCTCAGGAATTTGTTTTTCATAATAATTGGCGTGGCTTTCTTCATCTAATCGCAAGACCAAAAGCAAAATCAATCCCCCCAGCAAAAGCGTAGATAGAAAACTGTAGGAGATCGTTTTAATAATCGTCCATTGAATTTGTTTTTTTAATGTACTTCTTTTCCTACCCAATTCTATATCCTACTCCCCATACCGTTTGCAATAGGTGAGCCTGAGTGTCAATTCGCTTTACCTTAGCACGAATATTACGAATATGTTCTGTAATGGTAGAGGCGTCTCCGTCCGCCTCTAGCCCCCATACCCGCTCATATAGTTGGTCCCTCGAGAAAACTTGACCTGGGAAGTCAATAAGAACTCGGACGATATCAAATTCCCTTTTCGTCAAAGGAAGTATGGTTTGTTTATAATAAGCCTCATAGGTAGAGACATCCATTACGAGAGATTTATACGTTTTCGTTTGAGAGCTCTTCTGATACCGCTTCTCCCTTCTTAAATGAGCTTTCACTCGGGCCACCACTTGCTCGTTTGAGAATGGCTTCTCAATATAATCATCCGCCCCTTCATTTAACCCTTGAATTTGGTTAGGGATCCCAGACTTAGCTGTCAGAAATAGAATAGGTACTTCTGAACGGTATCGAACTTCGCGGCAAACTGTTAACCCGTCTACGCCTGGCATCATCACATCAAGAAGGACTAAATCAAACGACGTTTCTAGTATAGATTGGATGGCTTCTCTACCATCGTGAATCTGCGTCACTACGTATCCCTCATCACTTAGAACGTCAGCTAAAATCGCTGTAATATCTGGTTCATCGTCTACAATCAGAATCTTTTCCATAAACGCCCCTCCTTCCAATTCTATCCTTCTAGTATAATCGATTTCCCCGGGCATCGACTACTTAAAATCATACCTCTCCCAGCGGACAAGTGTTCCCATCCCAAACCCAATAATGAGTATGGCTAGGAATCCGTAAATAGAAGAAATGCCTGATTCTGCTAAAGAAATGAAAATAGACTGAGTAGGAAGAAGCATAAATAGAAATGCATCAGTAAAATATACCGGAGCTCCACATAAAAGGATGTAGATCAGAAAAGCCAGCATCGGATTGTTGACCCATAAAGCTACACACGAACTAATTAATATAGCTGCTATAAGGATGATATAAAAAACGCCATAAAACTGTAGAGTATAGAGATAACCTCCAAGGATAGTAGTAGGCTCTGATTGTTGAAAAAGAAAAACACGGCTTGGCATATCATACAATAAAAATCCAGCTACAATTGATATACTCAAAATTCCAACTGTAAGAATACCCCCTAATTTCAACAAACTAAACCACTTTGCCATTAAGAAAGAGAGACGCTTAAAAGGGCGACTCAATACCATATTGTATACATTTGTTTTCACTTCACTATTAACGGAGATCATCGTCACGATTGGCATAAGAAGAAGCGTAATATAAAATGACACTTCCCTTAAGACAAACCAAGGAAAATTAACCGCATTAAGCTTCGTATTCTGACTGCTCGTGAACTGTCCATTATCATACATGGTTAAGAAATAAATCGTTATAAACGTAATAAGTCCCATCATAATAACTAAATTTCTTACAACTCTCCTCGCTAATAAACGTTCCCATTCACTCTGAATCAACTCTTTCATATCCAACTTCCTCCTTAGTTAAAGTAACTCCTTCTTGTGAATACCAAGTAGGATCCTAAAAGGAATCCACATACATACACGGTTATGACACTTAAAAGCCACGCTAGATTTCTTCCATTTAACAACATAAGAGCAATACCAGAATATTGAACCTTTGTTATTGAAGCATAAATAACCGGCAAAACGTTAATGTGAAAGGCCGTTGATAATTGCATGAGCTCAGGCACGGCAATAAGGAATACAAGCAGACTGACTCCTGCTGCTAGTAAAGCGTTCACAGACGGACAAAGTGTGCCTGCAAACAGAAACAAGGATAAGACAGCAATGATAGAAAGATAGGCCAATCCATAATAAGCGATCGTATAAAGGCCCATATCCACATTCGAAATCCTATCAAAGCTTATAAATTGAATAGACTGTTCTGGCATTCGAAATAAAAAGAGTCCTACTAAATAAGAAGTCAGGCCATACACCCCTAGATAAAGAAACAGGGTTGTTGCCATTACACCAAGTTTAGCAAAGAATAGTTGTTTTAATGAGTAAGCCCTCTGCAGCAGCAGCCTTAGCTGTCCTTTTTGTTGTTCTTCTGTTACAACAAAACCCACAAGAACAAGAATGACAACATTGAATGTAATAAACAGGTGTTCTGAAAGGCTTAATACAGGAAAGTTCATAACGGTGGCATAATTTACAGCCTCTTCTGTAGAGGACTGGTTACGAAATTGGTAGTAGAATCCTAGCACAACATTAAGAATGGGCATGGAAAACAAAGCGAAAGCGACAAATGACCTCGACCATAGGCGCTCCCATTCACTCGTAAACAAGGCTTTCATGACGTCATCATCTCCACAAATAAATCTTCAAGGCGCATTTCTTTATCTTTCATGAGATCGTCTACTTGCCCTTGATACAAAATACGACCTTCTCTAATTAAAATATAGTGGTTGCAAATGTGCTGCAGCTCATCCAGCAAATGACTCGATATGAAAAACGTAATGCCTTTCTCTTGATTCAATGAGATGATAAGCTCTCTAAGCTCTCGCATTCCAATAGGATCAAGCCCATTTGCCGGTTCATCCAAAAGTATTAAAGACGGGTCCCCAAGGAGGGCTTGAGCAATACCAAGGCGCTGCTTCATCCCTAAGGAATAGGTATGGATTTTATCCTCTCCCCGTTTTTCTAGTCCGACAATCTGAAGCACTTCCTCGACCTTTTCCTCTCTTTCTTCTTTCGTATAACCATGAAGTCTTGATAAGTTCAGAAGCATTATACGACCTGTTAGGTAGTCATAGAACAGAGGGGATTCGATCATCGCGCCTACGTGTTTTAAAGCTTCTGGCCTATTTCCATTCACATCCACTCCATTAAGAAAGACGGATCCTTGAGAGGGTTTCACTAATCCCATCATCACCCTCATAAGCGTCGTCTTACCGGCTCCATTTGGTCCGAGAAATCCACAAATCGAACCTGCCTCCACATTTAAGGAAATATCTTCAAGCAACACCTTCCTCTTCACTCTTTTCGTAATGTTCACTGTTTTAATCACATTTTCATTCTTCAAAATAACCCCTCCTTCATTCGATACATTCATCGTACATCGCAACTATCAAGAAAAAATCAAGATTCCCCTGTAATTAAAAAAACTTCGATGGAAGAGAGAATAATATTCATCTATCAAATTTGACTAATAATATTTTTTGATTATTCTAAATACCAATCAAAAGTGTTACGATATGGTCAAACCTTTAAGGACTACTATAGTCAGTTACGAAGGAGTTACTCACCTTGAAATGATTTTATGTGGTTCAGAATAGGATTCTTTTATTTGAAGGAGTGAATGGAATGGTAAACCCAGATGAAATTCTTAGAAGTGGACCGAATCAATATATTTGTGAAGAAGGTATTCTTAAAGACCTCTCTACTTTCATAGAGTCGTTTCAGTCTCCCCTAATCGTTACTGGTTACAAATCATATGAAGCTTTCCGAAACTATGCATCTCTACCTCAGACGAAAGTCTATCAGCACGATGGCTATTGTTCAGATGAAGCGATCGATACGATCACAGCCTTTGCGGGAGAGTCTGATGTCATTATCGGAATCGGAGGCGGAGTCATACTAGATACAGCGAAATCGGTCGCAGACCATATGGGCGTTGAGGTTACAACGGTGCCAACCGTGGCTGGAACATGCGCTGCCGCTACTCCGTTAAGTGTCATGTACGATGACACTGGCGCATTTGTTCGTGTCGATTACCACAACCGGACGATTCACCTTGCTCTAGTCGACCCTGCTTTCCTACTAACTTCTCCTATCGAATATGTAAAAAGCGGGATTAGCGATTCACTCGCGAAATGGTACGAAGCAGAACCAATTATCCGTAATGACCAAAATGAAGACCTGTCCATCATGGTCAAGGTCGCACTAGACCACGCTTCCTACATAAAAGAGATCCTACTACACGAAAGCCGCGCTGCTATTGAAAGCATGGAATCGAATACAATAACTTCATCTTTCAAAAACGTCATCGAAGCGATCATTCCTTTATCCGGTACAGTTGGAGGGTATGGAGGAAAGTACGGCAGAACAGCAGGAGCTCACGCGATCCATAATGGATTAAGTTTTATTGATGAAACCCATTCGGTTCTTCATGGACACAAAGTGGCTTACGGGATTCTAGTCCAGCTCGTTCTTGAAGGGAAAACAGAAGAAGTGAAAAACCTGCTTCCTTTCTATCAAGATCTTGGATTTCCTGCGAGTTTAGAAGGGTTGAACATTGTTGAGAACAAAAACAAGGCAATGCCCATTGTTGCCGCTCATGCCGTGAAGCCGGACGAAACGCTTAGGTTGATCTCATCCTTTACGAAAGATGATGTGGTAGAGGCAATGGAGTATTTGGAGAGAGTTTTGGTGGAGAGATAATGAATTGGAAAAGGACATGATGGGCTCCCATCATGTCCTTTTTTATTTGAACGATTGGTTCTAGAATATGCTCCAGCGCTATTGGGTTTTAAATATCGGAGTTGCTACTAAGTAAAAGAAAGACAAATGAATTCACAGTATTAGACCATCAGTGACCTTTTGAAAGCTAAACGTAACTCTACGGAACGTTTGTTGCGATGAAGCAAAGAACACTCTAAGCTGTAAGTAGAGCAGGAGGAGAACGAAATGAATAACCATAAAGTTGGAGAATTAATTTATCATTTGCGAAAAGAAATGGGACTCACTCAGAAGGAATTAGCAGATCAAATGCATATTTCTGATCGAACCATTTCGAAATGGGAGCGCGGGTATGGCAGCCCGGATGTAACACTACTCCCTCATTTGTCTGCCTTACTAGGAGTCAATATAGAAAATATTTTAGACGGAGAACTAACTTCTAATGAATTTGTAGGAGGAAATATGAAAAAATCAAGCTATTTTGTTTGCCCATCATGCAATAATATTGTACTAGCCACTGGAGATATATCCTTATCTTGTTGCGGGAGAAAGTTAGAACCACTCGAAGCAAAGAAAGCGACAGATGACGAGAAGCTAACCTTTACAGACAGTGACGAGGAATGGTTTATAACAAGCGACCACCCCATGACAAAAGACCACTATATATCGTTTATCGCCTTAGCCACAGGTGATCAGGTTCAAATTATGAAACAATATCCGGAATGGAATTTGCAAACGCGGATCCCAAAACGCAAGCACGGGAAACTGCTATGGTATGATACGAAACACGGCTTATTTTATCAACTATTTTAAGTTAATTAGGTGTACGCCTAACATTTCCTCATAAAAAGGACTCAGAAATTAGAGTCCTTTTTGTGATAGCTAAGTTAGTCTAAAAAAAGAGAATGAAGACCCCGGTGATCTCCTCACCCTAATGTTGATACACCCGTTTATGCCATTCCTCTAAATATTGTTTAATCATCCCCTGAAGCTCAGACACCTCCACCCTGAAAAACAGAGCCTTCATAAAATGCAATACATTTGTTCTGATACGAAAAACGGGAATAGCAAAGGGTCTAGCGTTCCATTCCGCATCCAATTTGACGAATGTCTCCTTTACCCATTTCGTAATAATAGACGGTGCCACTCCCTTTTGTAATAAAGCCTCGATTACAAATGCTAAGCGCTCTTCCTCATCATCGGTAAACGCGTATTCTTTCCAAAAGGCATTTTGAACAGCTTGCAGAAAAAGGTTCGCATCTTTTTGTCTGAATTGAGTGTGCTCAACAAGAGCTACAAGAAGATCAGCCCCGTGTGCCATGCTATGGGCCCAACCTTTCCCTTGAACATAGCCTCTCATATCCTGTTCTTCCTTTAGATACTCACCCACGGCGTTCAATATCTGTTCGTATCGCTCCCGCTTCCATCCTTGATCAGAATGGACAACCTCAGCAATGACTAAAGCAGAAAAGGATCGAGTAAACACACCATCCCCCTTTTGTTCACCAATCCGATAAAAAAGATGAGACTCACTCAAACATGTTTCTAAGATTTTATCCACTTGATCTTTATGTAAACGCCCCTCTTGAATCAGCCTTCCAAAAGCAGGGTAGATACATTCATCCCGAAGCTCTGGATCAGGATCTCCTATAAAGGTAAGCATCCACTCCATCCACTCGTCCGCTTCATCCGATGACCATTCATCGATGTTTATTCTTTTGAAACTTTCTTTAGTTTTCATATGTAATGATCAAATCCTTTCCGGTACAGTTTATTGGCTCTTTATGATTGCGAAAAAAGGAAATAAAAGGAGTGGTATGCTCTTTTATTTGTGAACTTTAAAAACATCAATCCTAACTCCAGTCGATCAGCTCTTCCGTTCCCCTCACTAACTCATCCATAAGCTCTCTAACCCGAACTTTTTGACTCAAACGAAGCCCTTGTCCGGCCCATAACGACATGTATTGTGGATTTTCCTTCTTCTTTGCTTCAGTCCTGATCGGCTTAGTGAGGCTATTTTGGATCGGATAAGGTGCTATACTGGTGCTTTCCTTACCCATATAGTCCGTAAATTCATTTCGAATTCCTCTTGCCCATTTCCCAGAAAAGGCTTTCGTCACGACCGTGTCATCATCGTTTGCTTTTAATATAGCTGCTTTATGTTCAGAATGAGCTCCACTCTCATCAGTAGTTAAAAAAGCTGACCCCATTTGAACACCCTGTGCCCCTAATACATGGGAAGCTGCAATCCCTCTTGCATCCATTACCCCACCAGATGCGATAACTGGAATGGTGACATGGTCACATACCTGTGGCACAAGCGCCATGGTTCCAATTCCACTTGAGTCCTCAGGCTTTGAGAATGAACCTCTGTGCCCTCCAGCCTCGTTTCCCTGCGCTACAACGGCGTCCATTCCAGCCTGTTGGACAGCAATCGCCTCTTTAACGGTTGTAGCCGTTCCAATAACTCTAATACCCTTTTGTTTTAATCGGGTGGTAACCTCATGGGGTGGAAGTCCAAATGTAAATGAACAGATTGGAACGCTTTCGCTTATGATCACGTCAATTTTACGGTCTAAATCATTCCCCTTATAAGAGACGTCGTTGGAGGTTTCCTTAAGATTAAGTTTGTTACGGAAGTATTGTAATGCCTTACTGCTAGATTCTATTTCTTTTTCACTGACCTCTGGAGGATCGATGATAAATAAATTGACACCGAAAGGACGGCTTGTTAATCTCTTAACCTTTCCAATCTGTTCCGTTAGTTGATCGGTATGTAAGTAGCCCGCACCAACCATGCCAAGCCCCCCATAATTGGAAACTTCTGAGATCAGTTCCGGCGTCGTTGGACCACCGGCCATAGGTGCCTGGATAATTGGATAGTCTATGTCTAAAAGCGCTCTTAACTCATTATTGTTCTTCACCTGAACCCCTCCGTTATACTATATAAAGCATGTATTGATAGCACACTTCTCTCCATGAGTTACAAAGAGTGATGACCTATTAATCTGGTACCAACCGGATCATTACGGTTAAAGGTATCTTTTATAAAATGAACAGTAATCAAACGACTGTAATCTTCATCATGACTCATTATATTCCATTGACCGTTTCCAAGATTAACAAGATCGTTGCCTTTATCTTCAACAACCTCAAGATTCAAAAGCTCGGCCAGTAACTTTGGATGTTCTTTCGCAAAAGGTAAGCCGATCTCTACCGTATGGATGAGGGTACTCTCTTCTTCCTCAACAACTTCTGTTCTTCTTTGTAATTCAATTCTGAACTTCCATGGAGTAGAAATAAAAGTCCTTCGTTCCCCTTCATTTATGTGAAGATTCAATTCCTCAGCCCTTTGAAGAATGTCTTTATATTCCCCTTCCTCCACTAATATTCCAATGTGGTCAAACCGATCTTTCTTCCCGTAACCAAATGTAACATTGGTTTGACCCTTTACCATTTCTATAATTCGAAATGTAACCCCGCGCTCTCTGAAGTCATCCCACTCTAGAGGAGGGTTAAATGTTTGCATCTCTCCTTGATCATTCCCCACTCTCAAACGCGTCTGAAAACCCAACTCTTTATAAAAGTTCTCCATCTCCTCTAATTGATTCATCCACCAGTGATAATGGAACAATTGCACAAGTAAGACCACCTTTCCTTCACTCTATGCCCATTTTTACAGGCTAAATTCTCGCTTGTTCTGTAAATTATTTCATAGATTGAGGTCGCTTGGAACCATTTTTTGTAATAAGAAAAAAGTTTCGTCCGAGAACTATTAATTCGTTTTCCTGAATGTAATATAGGGGAATTTGCTGCCAAACTATATGAAACCTCTTATTCATGACTTAAGTCAATGAAAGACTCCCTTACACAGAATACAATGTTGATGAAATCAAGTTCTGGGGGGATCTCATTTGAATACAGCAAATACACCTATACAGCAAAAAGCTGCCGTCATTTCTGGTATCGCATTACTTCTCATGACACTAGCTGCTATTAGTGCACAAGGATTTATTCACAGTTCATTAGTTGTAAATGAAGACGCGGCTACAACATTCAAAAACATCCAAGCGTCTCAATCCTTATTTCGCATTGAGATACTTGGATGGCTCCTCATTATATTGTTGGATATCATCGTTTCATGGGGATTTTATATTGTTTTAAAACCATTCCATCATGGATATGCTTTGTTAGCCGGCTGGCTTCGCTTACTCTATACCGCCATTCTGGCAATGGCCGTGTCGCACCTTGTTATTACCAGTAGTGCGGTTCAAAATGTTGAATCTGGCCTTCCACCTGATAATTTCGCCCAGCAAGTTATGCGTTCCATCTCATCTTTTGAAGACATATGGTCCTTTGGATTAATTATTTTTGGCGTTCACTTAATTCTTGTTGGCTTGGTCGCAATGAGTACAGAAAAGATCCCTAAAATGATTAGTATTCTAGTCGTCTTAGCAGGCTTTAGCTACTCGGGCATTCATACCATGTACACGTTCCTACCTCAGATTGAAGGTTTGACAGCACAATTGGAATGGGTTCTTATGGCGCCCATGGTCGTAGGTGAATTAGGGTTTGGGCTCTGGCTATTGGTAAAGGGAAGAAAATGGACGATGAACTAATTCATTATTCTGAGGCGACGCGTTTCTTAATCCGACTTAGGGTTTCTGGCTTTATTCCGAGGTAACTTGCTAGTTGATATTGGGGAACCCGGTTAATTAAATCTGGCCTGTTCGCTATTAAAGCATGGAAGCGTTCTTCTGGTGTTGAAGAGATAAAGGAAGAGAACTCATCCCTCAACGCACCCATATCTTCTTGCATCATCTTGCGCGTCATATCCTCTAACACGGGGTGCACGTCGTAAGAAGATTGTTCAGTCGCTAGATCACCCACAACAAGGGTACAGTCTTCCAAACAGCTAAGGGAGTACTTAGAACTTTTATCTGTAGTGTGTTGGTTAAAGATCGTTACACTTTGTTCTTCCGTGAAGAAATTGGACGTATGTTCATTCCCATCCTCATCTACAGCGTATTGCCGAACACAACCCTTTAAGACAAAGTAACATTTAGAAGGAACTTCCCCTTGATGCAAAAGGATGGTTCCTTTCTTATACGTAGTAACAGGAATGTCCACAGTCAGTTCTTTTAACTGTGATTCACTGAGGTCTGTGAAACGTTTCATATACTGAATTAGAATATCTTTCACTCTTTCACTCCCCCTTTATTAAGAAGTGTATTTATCCTTTAATTTTACCATTCAATAATAATCACCGAGCATTTAATTGATAGTGATGTTAGCCTTTTAATTGTTAAAAATTTTGTATAATAAATGGTGAAGCGATTATTGTGGGTATGACGTTTTTTTCTATACTTTGTCTTTAGTCATGACTTGAAAAAGAAGAAGGAAAGCTTTAAAAGACCAAATTTGTTAATGTTTATGGAAGTTAAATAAAATTAAAATCAAACTCTAAAAAAATAAATTACAAAAGCATTTGACCACTGGGACAAATGCTTTTTTAGTATTTAACGAGAAAGAACTGTACGCTGACATTATTAAGGAATGGACCATTGCTCCAGCCGCTAGTTCTCTTGTAAAAAGGAAGCTTGAGAATCGTCCCTGCACTTCTTCAACATTAATCTAATTCCATGGGGTAAATTATCGCTAGAACGTAACGAATTTTATGTAATACTCTTTTATAGAGGCTTTTCCTACTGCTCACAGAGTAATTTGTTAAAAAATAAAATTTCATGAAGCTAAACAAGCTCACTCTATGTCTAATATTTAAATCTTATATAAAAAGAAATAAAGGCTGGTGGACCATATATGAAAAAATTAATAAAAAAAGCTCAGAAAGGAGACACAAAAGCATTCCTAAAGTTATTTAAAGAGTATGAAAGTATGTTATACAAAACAGCTTACCTGTATGTAAAAAATGAAGAAGATGCTTCAGATGTTGTACAAGAAGTAGCATTCAAGTCATTCAAGAATATAAACACTCTGAGAGAGCCTGACTATTTCAAGACTTGGATAATTAAAATAGCTATAAACTGCTCTTTAGACTGTATTAAAAACAATAAAAAAGTAGTTAATTTAGATCCTAACTATGATGATTTTATTAGCGATGGTAGAGAAGATCTTTCCTTTCCTATTTCAGTAAAAGACTTAATAGATGGACTTAATGAGAACGAAAAAAGCGTGGTCATACTCAAGTACTACTATGAATACACCTTTGAGGAAATTGCAGATTTCATGGAGATTCCAATAGGGACTACAAAATCCCTTCTATATCGGTCACTAAAAAAATTAAAGGAAAGATATTATAAGGAGGAGCTTGGTCATGGGTAATAAAATTAAAGATGAAATAAATAAGATAAAAGTTCCTGAAGATCTTCACGAAAAGGCAACCATACAAGTTTTAAAAGCTAAAAAGGAGCAAAAATATAAAAGAAATAATAAACCTTTATTGGCTTTTGTAGCAGCAATAATTTTAAGTATTGGAGTTTGGGTAAGCCCCAATGTTCAAGCAGTTTTTAGTGGTTTATTCGAAGTTACCCAATATGATAAAGACAGTTCACTAGAATCCCCTTCTTTTGGAAATGGTTTTTCCAACCAAGATGTTTTTAAAACAGTAGAATTTGAGGGTATTGAACAGGCTGAGAAGAAGTTTAGTTCTAATATTCCATTTCCAAGTAAACTTTCTGATCTTCATATTGCTCCATTTAGTACGATTTATCTAGATAAAAGCAACAAGGTAAATGGATACCAGGTTAATTTTCAATCCAAAGAAGAAGAAAACCAAAGCATTAGTGTTCATACAAGTAAGGCTCCAGGTGCTGAGCCAACTTTTAAAGCAAATACTTATGATGGAACTGCTATATCAGAAGAAGTTAATTTGGATGAGACAAAAGCAAAGATTTTCGGAGCAGATGGAATTGCATATGCCATTTACCTTGAAAAGTCTGGATGGAAATTCATTATAACTATGGTTGAAAAAAATGACGAGAAAAGCCAATTCACCGAAGAAAAGAAGAAAAAACTTATTGAAATTGCTAAAAGTATAGAATAGTAGTTTATAAGAGCTCAAATGCCAGCAATTGATTGCTGGCATTTTTATATTTCCACTTATGGACCTTATAAAAAGCTTATTAAGCTAAAAATAGTAACTGTAAAAAGTCTAAATAAAGCGTTGAAATAAGCTTACAAGCATCTGCACCTTTGCTTAAATTTTCGATCATTCTTCGAAACGCAACGTGTGATTTTACCCACAATTCGCCGCTAAAGAATTAGCTTCCCATCGTTTTCGTGTAAAGGTCTATTGTCTAAATGTGGCAGGAAGGAGTATATGGACGTGTATGACTTGTACTTCATCTACGACCTTAAGGTAACGGAGTTACTTTCTCTTCTATATCTTCAAAGTATACTTTACACCAGGAAATAAATTTAAAGGCTTCATCGTCTAGAGCTAATTTTTTCACCTTACAATAATCCTCATACAAACCACCTTTACCATGAGATATTTCGTTTCTTATTTTACGTATCTCATCCAACCTCGCAGGAAGATCGTTGATATTTCCGGATATATATGGAAGTGAATTAATATGTAAATAGTCTACTATATTCTTCATCATTAGCTGCGGTCTTTCTTGCTTTTCTTTATGGTTAATCAATATTCTTAGCTCATTTTCAAAGATGCCGGTATAATAATTGATTATTCCATTGTATGAAGCTCTGCGCCTGGACTTTTCAGGCAATGCTTTTTCTTGAAATAAGGCTGTGGCTAATTGATCCTTAGAACTATCTTCCAACCCATGAAACGAATGGGCTAGTTTTTGATACTCATTATGTAATTCATCCAAGTGACAAAAGTTTAGTTCAACATATTCGTATACTTCTTGATCATCAGAATACTCATACTCCCAATTAACCAAGATTTCTTCTTGTTTTTCATTCGTATCTACATATAAATTAACCCAAGAGATATTACCTTTGTCGTCTGTTACTCCTTCTTTTATAGAACGATACGCAAAATCGTTGAGTACCTTCATAGCACCGTAATCAGCCGTTTGCATATCAGACAACATCTCATATTCACCAAGACTCGATTCTGCTACTGTTCTTAGAATTCTTCGCTCGTTTTCGGATAATGATGGCAAGCTAGCCGCTCTTTCTTCTACCAATTTCATCTCCCTATATGGATGCTTAATGCCCTTTAATTCTAGTATCTCTCTATTTACCTGAAAAAATTTATAAGTCATATCTTTAGAATTTGCTATTTCTAACAATTCTTTCGAGTTGAACTCAATGCCAAGATCGTTTATAGACTCTCTAGATAACCATACATTAACTTGATCCAACTGCGCTAACACAAGCTCTTTAATTCCCATAGAACTATCATGCTTTGGCGCAACAAGATCAAACGCTTTATTCCCTTTCCCAGGTAATACCCCATTTTCGATATTGTTATTGTCCGATTCTAAACAACACTTTTTATACTTTCTCCCAGAACCACAGTGACATTTTTCATTTCGACCTATTAATCCCATTCAACCATCCTTTTTTTCCTACTTTAGCAACATTATTGTATTAATATAACAGAAAAACACCTACTTTATCATAGCATTTTCTTGATACATACTTCACAAGAAAAGAATTAAAGGTCAAATTATTTATTATTACCTTTAACTCCACCCCATTTACACCAAATGTACTACAACTTCCCCCTTTCCACCATTGACCCCGATGCTATACTGTAAAGAAAAACTCGAGGTGACACCTATGAACCTAACCGAATCCCTAGGGCAAGAAATCATTGATCGCTTATCCACCTATATCGACGTCCCTATCAATCTCATGAACCCAAAAGGCATCATTATCGCAAGTACCAATAAAAACCGTATGCATCGTCTGCACGAAGGAGCGAAGCAAGTCGTAAGTACCCACGCTCCTTGTACGATCTACCCAAACGATTTAAAACACTATAAGAATACGCAAGCTGGAGTAAACCTTCCTGTCTTTCACCGGGGGAGATTAACGGGTGTTGTTGGGTTAACTGGGCACCCGGATGACGTAATGCAGGCTGCCGGGATGACTCAGGGGTCTGTTGAGATAACGCTTGATCAAATTTATTTGCAGCGACAAGCGTTTTATGAAGAGCGGCAATGGATTCAGTGGTTGAACAAGGTCTTAGAGAATTCAGCGGAGCATGATGAGGCGTTGTTACAAGAAGCTGAGAATACGTTCCGCGTTCACTTATCTGACACCTGGCAAGTGGTTGCCTTTCAATCTACGAACCCCCATGATCACTTGGAAGGCGTGAAAGAAATTGCGGAGCCGCTTAACCCTCTGGTTGTGCTTCCTTATCAGCACTACATCGTATGTATCGTACCTTTTTCCACTGATGGGCAATTTACGCTTGAAACGTCAAGTTACAAGATCGGCGTAGGTGAACCTCAGTATGGCGTGAAAGGAATCCGGATCTCCTTCGAGCAAGCTAGAGACGCGATTACGCTTGGAGAAGCACCTGTTTCTTATAGTGCGGACCTCCAATTAGAACGTCTCATACATACAATCGATCAAGATATTTATGACCAAACACTTTCTGTACACGGGAAACGATTAGCGACATTAGAGCCAGTCTACGTTGTCACGTTACAGGCATTGTTCCGTCATAACTTACGCATGACTTCAACGGCGAACGACTTACATATCCACCGGAACACGTTGATCTATCGGATAGATCAAATTCGAATCAAAGTGGGGCTCGACCCGCGAAACTTTAAAGAAGCGGCGCTACTTACAATCTTGCTTATTCATGAACCATTTGTGCACATGCACAAGTAAGCGGATTCATTTTTCTGATATTTTCGTGAATGTTGTCAATTGTGCCCTCCCCGGTTTATACGTTCTAATAGAACTAAGGGCAAAGATAAAAAGCGATTGGAGGAATAGATGTGAAGATTGTTATCGCACCAGACTCATTTAAAGGTAGTCTCGCCTCGAGTGAAGTTGCACAGCATGTGGCTCGTGCTTTTAAAGACGTTCACCCAGAGCTTACGGTCATACAAAAACCGATGGCAGATGGCGGCGAGGGAACGATTGATGCACTTGCTGCTGCGACGGACCATAAGCGACAGTTCATCCGCTTAACAGGACCACTTGGGGATCCGATCGAATCAAGCTATTTGATTCTTGGAGATGATACGGTCGTGATTGAGGCGGCAAGTGTCCTTGGACTTACGCTCGTTCCATCTGATCAACGTAATCCTGAGGAAACGACAAGTACCGGATTGGGAGAAGCGATTGTTAATGCATTAGATCATGGATATCGAAAATTCATGATTGCCCTTGGCGGGAGTTCCACTAATGACGGTGGACTTGGTATTTTGCAGGCGTTAGGACTTACTGTCCAAGACAATAATGGAAAAGAAGTTGGTTCTTTTGGAAAAGATCTTTACCAGATTGATTCAGTCAACAAGAGTACACTAGACCCTCGTCTGAAAGACTGTACGTTCAAAATTGCATGCGACGTTTCCAACCCTCTTACAGGATCTAATGGAGCAAGTCATGTTTATGGACCACAAAAAGGAGCTTCAAAAGAACAGGTAAAGAAGTTAGATGAGGCCTTGGATAAGTGGGGGCGTCTTTTAGATAAAAGCATGATGGACACACCTGGTGCTGGTGCTGCCGGGGGTCTGGGCTTTTCATTTCTAACCTTAGAAGGAGACCTTGAATCAGGGGCTCATCTTGTGTCAGAAGCCATTAAGCTTGAGGAAGCCATTAAGGATGCTGATCTTCTTATTACAGGAGAAGGAAAGTCTGACGAACAAACGCTTCATGGAAAAGCTCCTGCTTATGTTGCGGATTTAGGTGCGGATTACGGTGTACCGACAATTCTATTGTCCGGAAGTATTGAAGGAGATCGGGATGCATTACGGGGCAAGTTTATGAGTAGCTTCTCGATCGTACCAAGCATCATTAGTTTAGATGACTGTATGAAGTATGCTTCCGATTACCTCTATGACACGAGTGTGGAAGTTGCACGACTTTGGGGACACATATTAGAAAGGAGTGAAGGATAAATGGACGGTATTGGACTTATATTAATTATTTTAGCTGGTGTACTCTTTGTCATTGTCGCTACGGCCAAATTCAAGATTCACCCATTTCTTTCCCTACTCGTTGCTGCGTTTGGAATTGGGCTCGCTGCTGGAATGCCTATGAATGACGTCGTCTCTGCTGTGAATGGCGGCTTCGGTGGACTGATGGGTGGCATTGGACTTGTTATTGTATTTGGTACGATTATTGGCGTTTTTCTTGAGAAGTCAGGTGGAGCGTTGAAAATGGCTGAGGTCGTCCTCCGACTCGTTGGTGAGAAACGTCCTCAGCTTGCGATGAGCGCGATCGGAAGTATAGTCAGTATCCCTGTCTTTTGTGACTCTGGCTATGTTATTTTGTCGTCTTTAAAGAAAGCGCTTGCAAATAAAACCAATGTAACGGTTGCCTCAATGGCGATTGCGTTATCTACAGGGTTATTTGCAACGCACACCCTCGTCCCCCCTACTCCTGGTCCAATTGCAGCGGCTGGAAACATTGGGGCTGAGAATTACTTAGGAACCGTCATTTTGTTTGGCGTAATCGTTGCGATCCCGACGATTTTAGCCGGATATCTTTGGGCCATGAAAGCTGGAACGAAGATTCATATTGAAGAAGATGAAACGGCTGCGACAGTTGAGTACGACACGGTTATTGAAAGCTTTGGGAATATGCCTTCCGCCAAGAAAGCATTTGCGCCGATCTTGGTTCCAATCCTTCTTATCGGATTTAGCTCTGTTATTACCTTTGCAGGCTGGGACGGTGCCATCTTCTCCTTCTTCCTATTCCTGGGATCACCTGTTGTCGCCTTGCTTGTAGGTACTCTACTATCCTTCACACTTGTGAACGAGTTTAGTGAAGAAACGTTAACGAAGTGGGTCGGAGAAGGTATAAAAGAAGCAGCACCGATCTTACTGATCACAGGTGCCGGCGGTGCATTTGGCTCTGTCATTAAGGCAACGAGTATTGCTGATCTTATTAAAGGGGTAGCGAACAATGACCTGGCAACTGGCGCTCTGTTTATCTTCGTCCCCTTCGCCATTGCAGCCGCTCTAAAGAGTGCTCAAGGTTCATCAACTGCTGCGATTGTGATCACCTCAACACTTATTGCACCGCTCCTGACTGAAGTTGGGATTGAGGGCGCTGTGCCATTATCTCTTATGGTTATGTCCGTTGGAGCTGGAGCAATGGTTGTATCGCACGTAAATGATAGTTATTTCTGGGTCGTCAAAGAGTTCAGTGGTCTCTCCATTACACAAGCTTATAAAGCTCAAACAATGGGAACGTTGATACAAGGTCTTACCGCTATTGTAGTCACCGCGGTGTTGTGGTTTATTTTTGTATAGTAGTCGTAGAAGCACATAGATCAATTAATGACGCTTGGGGGCCTCACACCTAAGCGTCTTTTTTTAGCAGTCGCTCCCTTTTGTAATCGGTAGCTATCCCCATCTTTCCACGTCCCACATGAAACCTCCTCCTTTTAGAGGAAAGGACCATTCACAAGTATTTGCACCCTTAATTGGCCAAAAAAATATTGTTTAGACAAGCTAAAAAACGGAAATTCTAAAAATGTTAGCCCATTTATGAACATTTTGTGTCCAAATTGCGAATTTTTTGTTACAATAAGATCAAAGAAAACGTTTTCAATTTTGAAACATAACTAAGGAGATGATTTTCATGGGTGCGACCGTAATGTTCTTGCTCTTGGCGACTATAGCTCCATTTCTATTCTTACAAACGAAAAAGATGGCATTTGCCGTAGCGCAATCAATTCTACTTATCGGCATGTGGCTATACTTCTTCCAGGTGACAATGTACTCAGATCCAGGACCATTCTCCATTACAGGGGCCATGTTCTATCTTGGTTTAATTGGCGCCCACATCGCTTGGGTGATGTTCATGGTGGCGACCGTAAAATCAAGCTCTGAACTGAAAGAGAAATTAACAAAAGAACAACTTAGATAAATAAAAAAGAAACGCTCCTTCCCTGACTCCAGGAAAGAAGCGTTTCTTTTTTTAATCCTGCGGCTGCAGTTTGTACAGTTGGATCATCGCCTGTACAAAACTGAAACCTGCAAGAATAAATAAAACAAGTTTAAAGTCATAGGAGGAATAAAGCGCTCCACCTAGTGAAAAAGCCGTCAGCAATATTGAGAGAATAAACCCAATCAAATCTTTCCATGGCCATCCGGCCTCTAGTGGCATGTTTTGCTTTTTTTCCATCCTAATAACCCCCACTTTTTTAGTGACCGCTATGGTCTTCTGAATGTTGTTCTTCGTGTTGTTCCATATCGCCCATGTCGCCCATATCACCATGATCATGGCCAAAGGACATGACGAACAGGGATCCTGCTACAAGGATTGCGGCAAGAGCGAAACCGTGAAACATCATGTTCCATGGTACGTGCCCATTTCCGCTTGAAGCTTCTGTAACGTGCATGAACATAAACAATTGTACGCCTGCTTGCAACAGAGCAAGAACCATAATACCGATGATGATCCATGTCGTAGACAAGTCAGATTGAAGTGCTGCCCATGCTGCAACTAGCGTCATGACGAGTGACAAGATAAAGCCAATGACGTGATTCATTGGTACGCGTTTTTTCGAATCGGCCATATTAAATCACCATCCCAATCAGATAGACACTCGTGAAGATGAAGATCCAAATGACATCAAGGAAGTGCCAGTATAAGCTTACGACAAATAATTTACGGCTTGTGACGTTTGTTAGTCCTCGCTGCTTGATTTGGATCAAGAGCAGGGTCGCCCAACCGATACCAAGCGTAACGTGCAGTCCGTGAGTTCCGGCAAGGATAAAGAATGCTGACCAAAACGCACTAGCTTGAATTGTTGCGCCTTCATGCGTGTAGTGAACGAATTCGTAAATCTCGAATCCAAGGAACCCAAGACCAAGAGCTAACGTAATAACCATCCAGAAGATCAGCCCTTTGACTGATCCCCTTCTCATTTCGTGAATCGCAAGTCCACATGTAAAACTACTAGTTAGAAGCAGGAAGGTCATAATAAGAGTGGTACCTGGCTCAAACAGTTCGCTTGGCAGTGGTCCATCAGCAGTACGTCCGAACAACACAGCATATGTTGCAAATAACGTCGCGAAGAGGACAACCTCGGCTCCAAGGAAAATCCAGAAGCCCATGATGGTCATTTGCCCTTCTTGGGTGCGATATTCTAAAGGACCTGTTTTCAGTTCTTCCGCAGCCATATTATAACCCCCTCGCTTTTTTCTCTGTTTCTTTAATTTCTTCAACTGGTACATAGTAACCATCGTCATAATCGAAGGAGCGAAGGATCATCATAAACACAGCACCGATCAATCCGATGACAGCGACATACAACCATTCAAAGACAAGACCGAAACTGGCAAGTCCAAGAAGAGCCATCATAATGATCGGAGCCCCTGTGTAACTTGGCATGTGGATCGGCTTCACTTCATCTTCTTCAAATGTCGTTTTGCCTTCTTCTTTCATACGAATATATGGATCAATTTCATCCACATATGGAACTGTTGCAAAGTTGTAGTAAGGTACTGGCGTCGTTGTCGCCCATTCAAGGGTACGGCCGTTACCATTCCAAGAATCACCTGTTGTTTCACGCTCGCTGTAACGATAGCTGTAGTAAACGTTGTAAACGAACACAACGAAACCAAGTGCCATTCCGACAGCCCCGACAGTAGAAATAACGTTCAATGGAAGCCATTCTACAACGTTTGTGATAAATAAACGACGTGGCATCCCGTCTAGGCCTAGGAAATATTGTGGGAAGAAGCACACATGGAAGCCAAAGAAGAACAACCAGAATGCCCATTTACCCAAACGCTCGTTCATCTTGTGACCGAACATTTTCGGATACCAGAACACAAGTCCTGCGAAACAGGCAAATACGGTTCCTGCGATCAGCACGTAGTGGAAGTGCGCGATCAGGAAGTACGAGTTGTGGAACTGATAGTCCGCTGCTGCCATACCAAGCATAACACCTGTAACACCACCAAGAATGAAACTTGGGATGAAAGCAAGTGACCAAAGCATTGGTACAGTAAATTCGATTTTCGATTTATAAAGGGTTGCAAGCCAGTTGAAAATCTTCACACCCGTTGGTACGGCGATCAACATCGTCGAAATAGAGAAGACGGAGTTAACAAATGCGCCAGCACCCATTGTGAAGAAGTGGTGCACCCATACTAAGAAACTAAGTAATGCAATGACGATCATAGACCAAACCATTACATTGTAGCCAAATAGACGCTTTTTCGCGAATGTGGCAATGATTTCGGAAAATATACCGAAGGCAGGAAGAATAACAATGTACACTTCCGGGTGTCCCCACATCCAGAACAGGTTTGCCCACATCATAGGCAGGCCTTCCCCTGTCAACGTGAAGAACTGTGCACCGAATACACGGTCAATTGTAAGTAGTGCAAGAGCTACTGTTAAAATCGGGAATGCAAACACGATGATGAAACATGTAACCAATGTCGACCATGAGAAGATCGGCATATGGAATAGCTTCATGCCAGGGGCACGCATTTTCAAAATCGTTACCATCAAGTTAACCCCTGTAGCCAGGGTACCGATACCTGATAGCTGTAGTCCCAGTAGATAGAAGTTTTGACCTGGTCCAGGGCTCATCGCTGCACCGGAAAGTGGGGTGTAGCTCGTCCACCCGGCATCCGGAGAACCTCCGATTACGAAGGAAATGTTAAAGAGCGCCATTCCGAAGAAGAAGGACCAGAAACTTAATGCGTTTAAATATGGGAACGCGAAGTCACGCGCTCCGATTTGTAATGGAACGATGATGTTCATGAGTCCGATCAAGAACGGCATCGCCATGAAGATAATCATGATCGTTCCGTGTGTTGTGAAAATTTCGTTATAGTGTTGGGAGCTTAAGAATCCCAAATCAGGAAATGCCAACTGCACCCTCATCATCATGGCGTCTACGCCACCACGGAATAACATGAGAAGGGCACTTAAAATATACATGACACCGATCTTCTTATGGTCAACGGAGGTCAACCATTCACGCCAAAGCCATTTCCATTTTTTGAAATACGTCAGAATGAAAAGGATGGCGAGCCCACCTAGTGCCATCGATACCATGGCACCATAGATGAGCGGTTCACCGGTGACTAGAATATCTGTAATGTGCATGTCTTCACCTGCTTTCTTTACGTACTATTGGAAGCTTTCTTGTTCTTCAATTTCTTCTAAATGAAGCTTCTGTTTGAATTGTTCACGGTATTTTTCGACGACATAACCCGCATCCTCTTTCGTATGGTGCTTCACGTAATCCAAGTGTGTGTTGGAATAGGATTGTACGTCAGTCAAACCAGGCGCAAGCAGTTCGTCATAACGTTCTGCTGTAAGCTCTGGTGCTTCGTTGCTAATTTCATCTGCCCATGAAGTAAATTCTTCTTCGCTCTCGGCATATACCTTGAACGTTTGAGCAGCAAAGCCTTCACCGTTGAAGTTAGAGTTACGGCCATCGTAGACTCCTTCTTCATCAGCTTCTAAATACAATTTGGTCATCATACCCGCCATGTTGTACTTTTGACCGCCTAGTGCCGGAATCCAAAGAGCTGACATCGAATCAGCCGAAGCTAACCTGAATTCGATTGGACGATCGGTCGGGATGTGTAAGTAATTAACGGTTTCAATATCCTGTTCCGGATAACTGAAGAACCATTTCCAATCCGCCGTTGTGGCATATACGACTAAAGGTTCCTTCACCTCTTCCCCTGCTTCAGGTTTAGGAGGCTCCTCCAAGTCGAACAATGTTGTTACGGTTGGGATGGATAAAAGGATGACAATGATAAACGGAATAACCGTCCAAATAATCTCGATGGTTGTATTTCCATGCAAGTTCGGGTCATAGTCACTTTCTTTACGTCCCGGACGGTTCTCACGGTACTTGATAATCATGTAAGTAAATAAAGCAAACACGACAACAACAATTCCAAGCATGAACCATAGGGAGTATACAATCAGGTCATATTGACTTTCAGCGACTGGCCCTTTTGGGTTGAGCACAGTCATTTCCAACTGCCCACACCCGCTTAAGAAGAAAATCAAGCTGAGCGGCAGCAAACCTAACCATCTATTTCGGAGATGTTTAGCTTTCATGAATCTTAACCCTCCTATCAATCTGTTAAATTATAAGTATAAAACTCGGAAACTTAGGAGCTGTTATACGTATCAGGGCGTGACTGATTATATCAGATTTTGGCGAAATAGAAACGATTGTTCACAACTTTGTCATAGATCGTTCACGAACTTTTAATATTTTACCAAATGATGCACGCTTTCAAGGAAATTAATAACAAACGAACTAAAAATAGGATATAGATATACCGAGGTTCTATTCCGTTATAAAAGGAGATATAGGTCACACTAGCAAATGGATATTTTCCATATAGCGGAACATTTCACACTTTCATATTTTTTAGATATAAACTTAAAAACCTGTTTCACTTTAAAGTGAAACAGGTTTCTTAAATTCGTGAAACACCTTTTTTGGTAAGTGGACTTTTTTCCTTTTTCTATTGTTCTTATGACTGATCCTCCACCATGGCTTCTTTCTCAACTCTGTCCATGAAATCATCGACTACTTTTTGGTTGTTCTTTTGTCCTCCTAATTTAAGCAGCGTTTTACCTAAGAAATTCAATCCTACGTTTTGCCCTTTATAAATAAATCTTGTTTCATTCTCACTTTGTTTTATTAATGTAAAAGATGCTTGTATATCAAATGCTTTCGCTAATGTAAAACCAATTTTATTATGTTTCTTCTGAGGAGTGTTTTCATACTCAAGGTCTTCAACAATGTACGTTTCAATTCGCTTTCCTTCTTTATATTTTTGTTCATAAGTGGTTCCAACTACCCCGTCTTTCTTATCGAGCACTTTGGTTTCGATCACATTTGGCATAATGCGTGGAAGGCTTTCGATTTCAAACAATCTCCAGATCACTTCAATGTTGAAAGGTAACACCCGTTCTTCATGCCACTTAATCATTCATATTTAGCTCCCATTTCCATCTCAAAGAACTCGTCCATCTCTTCGATCACGGTTTGTATGCGACGAACCTCTTGAGATAAGTTCTTCCGTTTCTGTTTAATTAACTCCTCTAAATGTTCAAAGGATTCATCATTTACAACGGTCAACATTTCTTGAATAGAGAAGTCAAATCTCCTCAAGTAGACTAGCAATCTCGCAATCAAGTATGAACCATTATCATAGTACCTATAGTTATTACGAGGTTCAATATAGACTGGTTCAAGGAGTTTAATTTGAGCGTAGTAACGCAAGGTTTCTTTACTTAAACCAGTCATTCTGCAAAACTCACCGACTTTGTACATGTCTTCCACCTCATTTAAATCTTAAAGGATGTAGTGCACTACACAGTCAACCTCAAACTAAGATTATTATAAAGAGCACCCAATTTTTTAGACAAATTAACGTTAGCATACTCAGGTGTTCACACCTAATGAATTCGTTCGTTCATCTATGTATACAGTGGAATTACACCGAATACTATATTCATGGAGGTGACATCTTATGGAGCAAAATCATCATGATCAGTTCGAAGCGAAACTCACCCCTTTTCGAAAAGGTGCCACGAAGAAAACAGAAAAAATCAATGAATGCATAAAAAAGAATATTTTCTGGGAAAGACTGAAGGTTGAACAGGAATGGGCAACGCGAAACGTACTAAAAAACGTCCTCCTTCCCGTTATTAAACCAGATGATTCACTTCTTCCTGTTTGGGATTTAAAGCGTTATGATTTCCTGCTGAACGATAAACTCCCCTCATCCGTGAACCCAAAACTCTGGTATCAAGGAAAATTGAACTTAAACGCCGGTCTATTTCAAGTGACAGAAAACATTTATCAGGTTAGAGGATTCGATCTGGCTAATTTGAGCATTATTCGCGGAAAGACAGGTTGGATTGTGATCGATTGTCTTACAAGTAGAGAGACGGCAGAAGCTGCTTTTGAATTAATCGATAGTTATTTTGGTAAGGTTCCGGTTAGTGCGATCATTTTCTCTCATTCACACGTCGATCATTATGGTGGTGTTGATGGAGTTCTTAATAGTGGAACCACCGATGATGTTAAGATTTATGCACCGAGCGGTTTTTTGAGTGCCGCCTTAGAGGAGAATGTAACAGCAGGAGTGGCGATGTCGAGACGAGGATTTTATATGTATGGTGAAATACTACCTCGTGGAGAAAAAGGTCAAATAGATAGCGGCATAGGGAAATATGTATCAACGGGAGTTGTAACTTTAGTGAATTCTGCTGAAGAAATTTCACCTTTAGCAAATGAATCTTTCGTGGAGAAGATGATTGATGGTGTAAAGTTTCAATTCCAAATCACCCCGGATACAGAAGCACCGGCTGAAATGAACATGTTTGTGCCTGAGGAAAAGAGCCTTTGCATTGCAGAGAATTGTACAGCATCGCTCCATAACATATATACATTACGAGGAGCTGAAGTGCGAGATCCTGTCGCATGGGCGAAGTACATCCAACAAGCCATTGATCTATTTGGGGAACAATTGACATCTGTATTCGAAGTGCATAATTGGCCACGTCACGGAAGAGTATACTGCATTGATTATATGGAAAAGCAGCGAGACATGTACCAATATATTAATGATCAGACCTTAAGGTTGATTAATCAAGGTTACACCATGGATGAAGTTGGAAGAATGGTTGCCTTCCCTAAAAGTTTACAAGAGGAATGGTTCAATAGCTCATTCTATGGAACGGTAAACCACAACTCTAAAGCGGTTTACCAAAAATATATAGGATGGTATAACGGAAACCCAGTCGATTTAAATAAGCTCTTACCGGAAGATTCGTCAAAAAAATATGTGGAATTTATGGGTGGAGAAGATGAAGTTATCAAGAAAGCAAAGAAAAGCTTCAGAGAAGGAGAATACCAATGGGTTGCTGAAGTAACCAAGCACGTCATCTTCGCAAACCCATCTAATAAAAAAGCCAGGTACCTTTGTGCAGATGCCTTGGAACAACTTGGATACATCGCAGAATCCGGGCCATGGCGGAATGAATATTTGATGGGGGCTCAAGAGCTTCGTTATGGCATTATTCCTATACAGCAGTCCACAATCACCGCAGAAGTACTAGACGTTATGACGCTAGAACAAGTATTGAACATGTTAAGCATTCGAATAAACGGATTGATCGCCGGGGACTATGACTTTAAATTGAACTTCATTATTCCGGATAGGAAAGAACAAGCTTTAACGGAGGTTAAACGAGGGATTTTCCGATATCTATCCGATGAAATAAAAGAAGATCAAGTGAAGGTCATTATGAATAAGAAGACTTTGTATGAGTTGGCCACCACGAACAACCGCTCTTCCCCCTTCTTCTATAAAAGTGATAGGAGATATTCAAAAGTGGCATCAATTCCTATGGGCTCTTGATGAGATTGACACAGACTTTCCTATTATGACACCGCTAGGTAGGAAAAGAACCCATGATTTTAAATAAAACAAGGAGCACCGTGACTTGGTGCTCCTTTTCTTACGTTCATCTATTTATTGATAGACTCTCTTTCACCTAGACATCTTTCTCCAAGAAACGCTTCACACCTGCAACGCAGTAATCATGATCCATTTGTGGCGTTAGTCCTGCTACGGTAACAGAGCCGATCGTGCCCACACCTTTAATGTTTATTGGTAAAGAACCACCGACAGCCTGGTATTCCTCTATAGGGAGCAGGGAGCTTTCGTTGTGTGTGGTGCCCATTTCTTCAAAACGAGCGGCAATAAATTGAGTGCTGTGGTTATAGTGATCCACAACATTCTTCTTCCGATACAACCATTTCACATTCTCTTCCGATGTTCCATCCATCAGATGAGTGAATAGCGGCAGACGATTCTTCTCAATGTGTACGGCCACAGATTTGCCATTTTCTTTTGCATAATTCACCAGTTCCATACCTAGCTTTAAAGCCTCTTCATTAGTAAATTGTTCAAAAACAAGCTCGTTCTCTAGTTGTTGTAGTTGTTCTGTATTCATCTTTATTCTCCTTTAAAATAAGTTTTGCTTTCTATCTAATCGATAATTAATAACAGACAGTAGAAGTGCAATGGATACCATAATGCCACCTATCCAAGCTGTATCAAGGTAATCCATCGTCTCCACTACAAAGCCCCCGATCGCAGAACCACCGGCAATCCCAATATTGAAAGCAGAGATGTTCATCGCAGAAGCGACATCCTTAGCTTTTGGCACAAGCTTCTCTGCGAGCATGAGAATGTAGGACTGCACGCCTGGGGTCAACATAAAAGCAAATAAACCTAGTATGAAGACAGAAAGGTAGCTAAGGGCCTTATGTGGTAACAATAGCACTTGCAAGAGCAGGACGAAGACTTGGATAAAGAAGACAAATCGTAACACCTTAACGGGATGATTGTTACTCACTTTACCGCCGATAATATTTCCAATTGCCACTGCTATGCCATATAAGAGAAGCATCCATGATATAGCTCCTTCTGAGAATCCACTGACATCCTCAAGAATCGGAGAAAGGTACGTAAATAGTGCGAATGTTCCTCCGAATCCGAATGCAGTCATCAATAGAGCGAGTAGTATTCTTGGATTAGATACCAGTCTTCCTACATCAATAAGAGTTGGAGATTCAGCTGGTCGTTTTATACGATCCACTGCCCACATATTAGCTATGAGTCCAATGAAGCCAAGAACGGCAACAGAGTAGAATGTGGCTCTCCAACCAACCGCTTGCCCCACAAATGTTCCAAATGGTACACCAATAATGGTAGCAACCGTCAATCCAGTGAACATAATGGATATAGCTGAGGCTTGCTTGTCCTTTGGAACCAGTTCAGCAGCCACGGTTGCAGCAATGGCGAAGAATACTCCATGAGATACAGCTGTAATTATTCTTGAAATCATTAGTAATTCATACGTTTCGGAAAGGCCTGAAAGGACATTTCCGATAATGAAAATAGTCATAAAGGTAAGAAGCAGGCCTTTTTTCGGTAACTTCCCGGTCATCGTCGTAACTATGGGAGTTCCAATGGCAATGGCTGCTGCGTAAACTGATATTAATGTTCCTGCTTTTGTTACGGAAATATCCAGGTCTGTCGCTACGGTTTGAAGGAGTCCGACAATAACGAACTCCGTCGTGCCGATGGCAAACGCACTAATCGCTAATGACAAAAGTCCGATGATAGCTTTTGATGACAATTTACTCACAGGGGTCTCCTCCTTACGTTATCGTTATAAAAGTTTTGAAATTTGGGCGCTGCATGCTCTGATTTTCTTACTAATCTGAGTGTCGAGTTGCTTTGGAATCCTGCTAGCCGGACCAGATAATGCAACAGAAGCCACCACTTCGCCGTTTCGGTATATAGGAGCTGCGATGCAACGGAGTCCGATCTCCGTTTCTTCATCATCCACTGCATAGCCCTGATTTCGAATAGCTTTTAGGTGATAGAGAAATAATTGTTCATCGTCGAACGTATTCTCTGTCTGCTTCTTCCACTGAAGCTTTTGCAAGTACTTCCTTTGTTTCGGTTCCTCAAAGAAAGCAACGATCGCTTTTCCAAGGGCACTTCCGTGAGCAGGATCACGGTCCCCTACTTGTGAATGGATACGCATCGCATGAGTACCATCCACTACTTGGGTCGTAATCACATCTGTCCCGTCGAGAATTCCAATATATACGGTTTCTCCAAGCTCTTGACTTAGTTCATATAGAGGGGAAACCGACACCCAATCTACTAAAGGGTTATGGTCTTGTTTAAATTCCGTTAGCTTAGAGGAAACCCGATAAACTTGACCATGCTTTTCGATATAACCCATATGTTCAAGCGTATAGAGCATGCGAAAAGCCGTGGTTTTGTTCAAATTAATTTGATGCATCACTTCGTTCATGGTCATTCCTCCACTCTCCATAAGCAGATCGAGAATGATCAATCCTTTTTTCAACGTTGAAACTTCATATTGACTCATGAGTCTGTGCCCCCTTTGCACATTTGTTATGGTATAGCTCCGTAAAATAAATATCAAAAAATGAAAGTAAGTTTCTATATATGAAACTAACTCCCCCTCATTGTTTCCTATCATCAGCGGCAGCACCCTCAAAAAAAGCAAAAAAAGAAACACCCCCTTTTTATTCAGGCGATGTTTCATTAGTAGGAACAAAGAATAAGTTCTTCCCTTTGCTTTCTTTATGATTCATTCTTCTGATGAACACTTTGAAGTATCTTCACCATGGATGCTTTGAACTGCTTCAGCTCCTCTTGACCCATATCTAGCTGATCAATCAATTGATATGGAATCGAGTCAGCGGTTTGTTCAGCCTTCTTCCCTTCTTCTGTTAAGCGCACCACAACACTACGTTCATCGTGCTTTGACCTTTCACGGAATACAAGCCCTGCTGTTTCCATTCGCTTAAGCATCGGGGTTAGCGTCCCTGAATCTAAGTAAAGGCGGTGCCCCATTTCCTTCACGGTAATGCCATCTTCTTCCCACAATACGAGAAGTACTAAGTATTGAGGATACGTCACATTTAACTCCTCTAAGAGAGGTTTATACAATTTCGTTACTTCCCGAGCTGTTGCATAGATCGAGAAACAAATTTGATTTTCTAATTTTAAATGGTCTTCAGCCATGCAGATCTCTCCTTCTACCAATAAGTGTAGCGAATCTCCACCTCTCCTACAACCAAACAAATCGAACGCTTTTATTTTGACAAATGTTATAAGTTGTTATAAATTAAATTGTGCACAATTTAATTTCACACAATCAAAATGGAAAGGGAGATGAACTCATGGAAAAAGCTCTATACACAGCACAGGCAACAGCACAAGGTGGACGTAAAGGAAAGGTAACCTCTAGTGATGGAACGATCGATTTCGAACTATCCATGCCTAAATCACTTGGCGGACAAGAAAAAGAAGGAACAACGAATCCGGAACAGCTATTTGCAGCTGGATATTCTGCTTGCTTTGATAGTGCTCTTCAACTGGTCGCTTCTAAAGCCAAAAAATCTATTGAATCTGCAATTACAGCGAATGTGAGCATTGGCAAAGAAGGAGATGGCTTCGGTTTAGCAGTTGAATTAGATGTTGAGATCAAAGGGGTTTCAAAAGAAGAAGCCGAAGACCTAACACATCAGGCTCACCAGGTGTGCCCTTACTCCCGTGCCACGCGTGACAACATTGAAGTTACGTTAAACACGATAGCTAAATAGATAATAGAAAAGAGCTCAGCAGTAATGCTGAGCTCTTTTCTATAAGGAAATCTTGTTCGCTTACAGAACTAAAATTCCGTCTATGGAGCTAGACTACAAGAATCTCCTCATTCAAGAAGAAGGAAGTCTGATACATTTATAGAAAATATATAAAGACTATTTAATGACGTAAAACATTTAGGAGGAAATTATGGGGAGAATCGTACATTTCGAAATACACGTTGACGACATGGACCGCGCAAAACGTTTTTATGGTGAAGTGTTTGGGTGGACATTTGAAGACTGGACAGAGTATGCGGGGATGCCTTATTTAGGAGCCGTGACAGGCAGTGAAGATACGCCTGGAATTAATGGGGCCTTAATGAAACGCCAAGGGCCTTCACCTGAGGCTAACCAGCCTTTAAGTGGGTATGCTTGCACCATGGGAGTGGAAGATTATGATGCAAGTGAGGCAAAAATTCTCGAATTTGGCGGTGAAGTAGCTATGCCCAAGTACGCTCTTCCTGGTATGGCTTGGCAAGGGTATTACAAAGATACAGAAGGTAATATCTTCGGCATTCATCAGCCTGATGATCAGGCGAAGTAGGATGTTTTTTTATTACAAATGGTGAGCTCCTTTCGTTAGAGATGCCATTTACAATTGAATAGAAAAAGAAAAATGAAGACACATAGCCAAGGCAATGTGTCTTCATTTTTTCTTACTTCATATAGTTTAAGAACACCACTAGGACTTCACTCTTTCATTAAAACTCCCATGATAAAGTCTTTCCTTCTTATAATTCAATCCTCATTCCTTCCTCCGCAATCTTAAACCCTCTTTGATTGACTGTCTTTCTGGCTTCCGACTTGGAATCAAGCGCAGGATTACTGTGGTTTAAATGTGTAAAGTAAACCATCAGCTTCCCCTGGTCAACTAACGGCTGAAGGCGGTCCATGGTCTCCTTAATAAAAGGGTGTGGGATGGACTTCGGATCACGTCCGAGTCCTCTCACCTCATCCTCTGAATAAAAGGTTGCATCGAGTAAGCAATAATCCACCTCTTTTGCCACAGAGAGAAGGTCTTCATCCCAATCGTCCCACCGGTCAATATCAGGAATGTATAGAAGAGAGCGCTCATTCCCTTTAATAACGAATCCAAATGTCTCAGAGTATTCATTTCGATGAGGTACGAGTAAAGGAAGTATGGAGTAGCTCTCCTTGGAATAGGTCTTTCCATGCTGAAGCTCTTCAATATAAATGTTTTTCCCCTCTATCAGTGTGCTCCAAGGGAGGTGATGGCGGAGAAACTCACCCATCCCGGCACCCGCGTACACGGGCAATTGGCTTGTATTCATCGCTTCTTTCCCTAGAAAAATTAAGCCAGGATAATGTCCAATGTGTGCATGAGTAAGCCAAATAGACTGAGGGGTAGGATGTAAAGCTGTCTCCATTTTCTCCATCTGTAATTTAATATCTGGAGTGGCATCCACGAGGACCCATTCCTTTGTCTTCTCATCAATAATCCCCAGGCAAGTGGCAGAACGACGCCGTTCAGAGGATAATTTTGCTTGTTGGCAGTTCGTACAGCAACACCCAGTCTGAGGTACTCCCCCATCCTGAGCTGTACCAAGTACTTTTACAATTGTCATGATGAAACGACCTCTCTTATACCGTTTTAGGATAGGCCAACTCTTCGTGTTCAGCAGGCACATCAGGTTCTTCTTTTGTAATTGTAAAACCTGTGTAGCCATAAATGACGTTAATCAGCAGAACAAAGTAGGCAAAGAAAATGAATGGAATAAACGAATAAGGACTGATATCCATTAAACCACTTGCAAATACAGCTGGTACACCCCACGGGATAAGGGTTACCCCTACAGTCCCTGCAGCTTCTACGTTACGAGATAAATTGGTTGCTGAGATCCCTCTTTCCCGGTATACACCAAGAAATGCTTTCGATGGAAGAATGATCGCTAAATACATCGCTCCACTAACGAAACTTACAAAGAAAGTGGATAGTAGAGTGGTTGAAATTAAAGAACCTGTACTCTGAACCTTCTCGATCAATCGATGAATTAAAACATCGAACACGTGAATTCCCTCCATAATCCCACCAAGCGATGTGGCAAAGACAACAAGGGCTACTGTAGAAAGCATCGAATCGATTCCTCCCTTAGAAAGAAGGCTATCAAGCGTTTCATTACCAGTTTCAGATGCAAACCCACTCGTCATGGATTGCATAACCTCTGAAACCGTGTTGCCTTGTACGATCATCGCAACAAGTCCACCCAGTGCACTTACCATAACGAGTGCAGGGATGGCTGGTATTCGACGGATCATTAAGACAATCGTGACAACGGGTAGGAGTAAAAGCAATGGATGGATGACAAATACGTTGTCCAGTCCATTTAGAATGGTCTCAATTTGAGTTGTATTAAACTCTCCGGCAGTCGTGTTTAATCCCAGGATCCAAAAAGCAATGACTGTCAGAATAAAAGCAGGAATCGTATCCCACATCATGTGCTTAACATGGTCAAACAAATTAACATCGACCATAGCCGGGGCGATATTCGTTGTATCAGAAAGCGGAGAAAGCTTGTCTCCAAAGAAAGCTCCTGAAATAATAGCGCCTGCAATATGAGCAGGTGTAAACCCTAAGCTTGTTCCAATCGCCATAAAAGCCAAGCCGATGGTGGCAATAGAGGTAAAGGAACTGCCAAGTGTAATTGCCACAATTCCAGATGTAATAACAACCGTTGGTAAGAAAAAGTTAGGTTGGATCAGTTCAAGACCATAGTAAATTAACGTTGGAATGGTCCCACTAAGAATCCATGTACCCACAATGGTCCCTATAATAAGTAATATAAAAATAGCGGGTAATGCTTTTGAAACGCCGCTTGTTAAGAACTGCTGCAGTTCATTCCAGCTATATCCAAGACGTTTCCCTACAAGGGCGGAAGTCACGATACCGATGACAAAGGGTATGTACATCCCTACCTTCCAGAAGAATATCGAACAAGCAGCTGCTCCTATTAGAGCAATCAGTGGTAGTAGCGCTTGCCATATGCGGGGTTCTCGTCTCATAATCTCTCATCCTCTCAAAGCTTAGCATAACACTTTAGCACTTTTATGCTTTTATGCTTTTAATCAGTAAAGTATTGTAGCTATATTCTAAAGGGGACATGCGGAATTTGTCAATGGAAAGAAGTGAGCATGTGGCTTATATAAGCGACATGCTCACGCCAACATTCAATAAAAAAAGCAGACACCCCTAAAAGGATATCTGCTCTATGACCTACTTAAAAAAGTTCACATTTAAGCTTTCTTCTCAAAATCAAACTTAATCTTATATTCCTGATCCAACTTAAGGGCCGTGCTAAACGGCTTCTTCCCCTTAAATCCTTTCAGCACTTTCGTCTGCTTTTTCTCGCAGAGCGTTTTAATCATATTCTGAGTTAACGTCTTCCCTGCAAGTTTTTTCGGGAAGGATACTTTACACCCTTCCTTATAAGCAGAACAGCCATAAAATTTATAGCGGTCCACGATCGACCCTGTTGGACAGGCTGGGCATTTGGCAATCGGGGTGTTGTATTTCTTCTTATTGCTCTCTCCCGTATCACGAACTTGAACTTTCTCAATGGATGCAGGGGTTTCTTCAATAAGTTTGTAAATGAACTGATTCGTTTGTTTAATAAAGGTTTGTTTAGATCCTTGTCCATTTCCAATCTTCTTCAGATAGGATTCCCATTTAGCGGTCATCGCAGGACTCGATAGAAGGGTTCCTTCAATCGCTTCACATAAGGTGATCCCCTTCTCCGTCACATAAACCACGTTTTTCTTTACTTCGATATACTTCTGAGCTTTGATCGTTTCAATGATACCAGAGCGAGTTGCTTCTGTGCCGAGTCCTTCGACTTCTTTTAGGATCTCGACATCTTCTTCGTTATCAATAAGCTTCCCGCACGTTTTCATCATATTAATCAATTGACCTTCTGTGTATGGCTTTGGCGGCTGCGTCATACTTTCCTTGATATGAACGCGGGCCCCTACTTCTTCCCCGTTTTTCACTTCAGGTAATAGTGCATCTTTCTCCTGCTTGGACTTAGTAGGCTGCGGGAAGAGTTCCTTCCAGCCACGCTTCACTTCCGTACGGCCTGTTGATTTGAATGCTAGACCTTTTACATCCGTCATAATGGTCGTTTCTTCATACACATAATCTTCATGGAACATGGCGAGCGTGTTCAACATGATTTCACTATAAATGTTTTTCTCTTCCCGGCTTAGTCCGTTGATCTTGTTTTGAGTCGGTACGGTTTTGGTCGGGATGATGGCATAGTGTTCTTGGACTTTGCTGCTATCGACGTAACGTTTACTTGGTCTTGTTGAGCCAGGGGTAAACGATACGTTCATTGCTTCCTGATAGCGACCTAAGTTCTTCACCAAGTATGAGAATTCGCTATCTGTAATGTAATTACAATCTGTACGCGGATAGGTCACGAGACGCTTCTCGTACAGCTTTTGCATCGTCTTCAGCACCTGGGACGGGCTGTACTTCCACCGCTTATTGGCCACACTTTGTAACGTCGACAAAGAGTGAAGCTTTGGTGACTTCTGGTGCTTCGTCTTTTTATCCACGCTTTGAACGGTCCCTTGAATGTCTTCCTTCTCTTTCAATTCGTGCTGGTCCATAAGAGCCTGAACTTTCGCTTTGTCTTTCTCTTTAATCTTGGCTAAGCCTTTATAGCTCCCTTTTTCAGCTTTAAAAAGCCCTTCAATTTGATAGAAAGGTTCAGAAACAAAGTTCTCAATCTCTTTTTGCCTTTGATAGATTAAATACACGGTTGGAGACTGAACTCGTCCAATCGATAGATAGCCTGAAAATCCTTTCTTTTGAAGCAGAACTGTAAACAATCGGCTGGCATTGATTCCAACCATCCAGTCGCTAATCTGACGAGCTTTTGCTTCATCAAAGAGGAGCAAATCCTTCTCATTCGTTTGAAGCTGGTTAAAGCCTTTTCGGACCTCATCTTTCTCTAGAGAATTAATCCATAGCCGCTTAACGGGTTTCCCCTTCACGCCAGTCAGGCGCAGGATGCTATAAAAGATATTAGAGCCTTCACGGTCGACGTCAGCTCCATTTATAATGACGTCCGCTTTCTGGAACAGTTGCTTAACAGCCTTAAATTGCTCCCATTTGCCGCTTGCAACTTTCTCGTAAAATTGGTCTGGCACGATCGGTAGCTGATCAAGCTTCCATTTCTTCCATTCTGGTTTGTAATCATGGGGTTCTTTTAATTCAACCAGGTGACCAATGCCCCATGTAATCGTAGCTCCTTCCGGGAAGGTGCTATCTGGTTTTAGTTCAATGTATGTTTTGGTTTTTTCTTTAATTTGAAATGCGTCAGCGTAGGCTTTCGCTTGTGACGGCTTCTCGGCTAAGATGACCACTCGCGTCATGGTCTCCACTCCTTTCAACGAAACACAACTGTACTATGAGATGATAGAGAAGGCAAGGGGAAGGAAATAAAGATGAGGGGGAAAGAGAAGAGGGAAGCAGCCATCAGACTGCTTCCACGATCCAATTTACCATTTTCCCGAGTAGTTTGGGGGCATACAAGAGCACCTCAATGAACACATCGAGATACATAAGGAAAGAATCCTTATGCGCTTTTCTTTTGGTACGGCTCAACGAATCGTCACCTCCTCCATTTAGTTTACCACAATCAGGAATTTACGTTCACTCAAAACCATGCGGCAATTTCTACATATAATGGGCCACCAGTTCAAAGCATCTTTCCCTTGTTAAACTGGCTTCTGTAGCTACATATTCTAATCGCTCTGTAGAACCCCCTTCATATTTCAGGGAAGCTTCTTTTGCAGCTTCGTCTCGGTAACGAATCCATTTACGCTGTTTTTCTCTTAATTGGTCCATCTCCTCTTGAGAAAGTTGCTCCTCTAGTACTCCATAAATTTCATTCAACTTCTTATCCCACTTTTCATATCTCGCTTGTTCTTGCTTCTCCATCTCGACCATGGTTGTTTTAGCTTCCGCCATATGGTCTGCGTCGTTCATTTTGTTTAATTCAGTGAGATATTTGGTCTTCATACTTTCTAGTTCTTCATCTTCTTCTGTTTCTTCATCACTTGTTCCGTTGGAGTCTGTCGAAGTGGTATTGTCGCTTGTTTCTAATCCATCTTCCTCATTCTGAGTTTGAATAGTCGTGTCATTTGAAGGCTCGTCCTGAGATTGAGCTCCAGAATCATTACTACAGGCAGCTAGTACTAGAATCATTAGCGCAAGGATTGTACTCGTTTGATGTTTCCTCATTGCCCTTACCTTCTTTCGTTTTCCTTCATGCTCTTAAAATAGCTCAACGCTTCTTCAACATCAACATCTCGTTCCAAATGAGCAGGCGACCAAGGAATATGAATATCAGGCTCAATGCCTACCCCGTTCATCCCTATTCCCTGGTCCACCCTAGAAAGCTTCGTCGTCGGGATCGAGAGGTGGAATTGGTCTCCCCATGACGCTGTAATCAAGTTCGCATAGTCATTCACACCAAGGGTACTTCTCCCCATCGTAGTGATGATTTCGGAATGTTTCGCCACATCAACAATAGATTCGGCTGAACTGATCGTTGAGATATCGGTTAACAGAACAATCTGCTTCGGATTTACGAACCCTTCTATCACAAACGTTTCTTCAAGAGCCGATAAATCAAACCGAACAAACCCTTCCCCTTTATGCTTCTTCCATTCGCTTTCTACCAATGATAAGACTTCAAGCCACTGAGGGTCATCAGTTTGTTGACGGAAATCTTTATACTCCTTAAAAACCCGCTCTGCATTCTCATGGGTACAGTTATACCACATGTAGTCACCCTCTTCTGGGGTAATTGCTGTTCTTCCTTCAGGGAATAAGTAAGGCGCAAGTCTGTAAAAGGCTGAGTCACTACCTCCCCCGTTATTCCTGAGATCTAAGATTAAGTTCGGGTAGGTGTTTAAGAGAGATTCATTTTCTTGAATCAGATCATTGATGGGTTCTGGAGTGATAAAGTCCGTCAGCTTCATCAAAAGAGTCTCTTCATTGAGTACCTCTAAGGAATGCGTGGGCTGATAAGGTCTTTTCTTATGACGCTTCATCTCGATACTATAAATCGCTCCCTGCTTGTCTTCTACTTCAATCGTTCGGTATTTCTCTAACAGGCGTTTCCATCGTTCCCGTTCTGCTCCTTTCTCACGAAGTTCAAGTGAATGAGATTGAACGAGCTCTGGTATTGGAATACGGTTAACGGAGATGATGGCTTGGCCTACTTGTAAACGGTCATCCTCTTTAACTTCCGTTACGTATAAGCGGTCTTCATACCTTCTGACACGGAAGCCACGATCCCAGGCGCTTTCTCCTTCTGCAGTAAAGTAGAAATGATGGTCGTTAAAGGCTAGTAAGTAGTCTTGGACTAATTCTCCGAACTCTTCTTTGCTCAAGTTTGATTTCTGCAAGACTTTTCGGAATGGCTCTGGGTCATCAAAGCCTTGTTTGTCTTTCCATCCTGCATAGTCACGATGGGCGATATCGACGATTTCATTGAAAATATGTAAAAACTCCATTCCATACCTCCGTTTTACATAGTTTATAAGGGAATCACATCTCTTTAATCTGAAAACATAAAATCCTTCGTCTTAAGGGACACATTTAAAACCAACCCTAGTCCGATCATCATGGCTAGGACAGAGCTTCCTCCGTAGCTTAGTAGGGGTAATGGGATTCCTGTGATGGGGAGGAGGCCGATGACCATCCCTACGTTTTGGAATACGTGGAAGGAGAGCCAGCCGATTACGCCAACGCATAGTAAGGATTCGAAAGGATGTTCTGCGTTGTAGATGGAGATGCGTACGATGCGAAAGATGACTACGAAGTACAGCATGATCAGTAAGCTTCCACCGATATATCCGTATCTTCCAGCAACGAGCGAGAAGATAAAGTCAGTTTCTACTTCTGGCACTGGGACTCCTTCTTCATTTCCAAATAGCATTCCAGAGCCTACTGTTAGGAGCGATTGCTTTAGCTGGTAGCCAATGTCTGCAGCGTTTCCTGACGGATCAAGCCAGGAGTAGATTCGATTTAATTGATACTCATCGAGAAAGATTAACAATAGCTTTGCATTGTATAGGAAGATGCCTACAAGAGCTGCTACGATCAGAACAGCTGTTGTGACAATTGGAATAATAATCTTCCAGCTGATCCCTGATACAAATACGAGACTAGCTAAAATGACAAGCATAACCAGTGAGGTACCGAAGTCATTTTGCAAAAGGGTTAGGCCTATAGGAAAAGTTGCTACAAGGGCTAGCTTACACAATAGAAACAAATCCATCGGTACTAAGCCAACCGCATGTTTCTCCGCATGCCTTGCGATGGTTACGGCAAGCATCAAGATCAAAAATACTTTCATAAACTCAGAGGGTTGAATCGAGATTCGGTCTTGGATAACAAACCAGGATTTTGCTCCATTTCGCATAGGTGCGATGGATTCTGGTGCTACGATGACCCCTACTAACGCGAGAAGCCCCGCTCCATACAAATATGGAGTTATTTTTCGAATTTGGTAGAAATCACTGAAACAGATGACTGCTACAATGATTAAGCTCAAAACAAACCAAACAAGTTGCTTCAAGAAGAAAGATGTTCCTAATCCTGTGTTGACGAGGGTCACGCAACTTACAGCCATTAAAGAAAAAATGGCTAGCAACAAATAGATATCGAAATGATTCTGATTTTCTTCATTCACATGGATCGCCACCAATATGTAAATTCTACCTCACTATCACTCTACATGATGGGTATTTTTACCACAAGCAAAAAAGGAAGAAAAATCAGACAAAAGAAAGACCGTCCAGTAGAAAGACGGTCTTTACTGCTTGTTATATTAGTTTGTAAGCTTAGAGAGCTCCGCCCGAATGTCATATACCCCTAATACGGCTTGTGTCAGAATCTTCGTTCCATCCAGCATACGGTCTTGATTAAACGTCATTTGAGGATGATGAAGCCCAGGCTTCAAGTCACAGCCTAGGCCTAACATCGTGGCTTTCAATTCTGGCTTCTTAATCGTATAGAAGTGGAAATCGTCTCCTCCTGGAGTTACGGTTGGTTCAAGCGTGTACGCTTCACCTAGCTCCGATTCAATGGCACCTTTCATAACTGTAATAGCCTCGTCATTTGTTCTGGCGGCTGCAATCTGGTTGATCGCACCTACGGTTATCTTCGTACCATACTGAAACTCAATCGTTTTAAAAATGTGATCGACTTGTTCCTCTAACTCTTCCATAACCTCATTTGTCTGGGCTCTTAAGTCAAGGGAAAGGGATGCTTTACCTGGTATGATATTTGTATTCGGCCCTCCGGCATGAAATTTGGTCACTTTTACAGAATGGGGGACGCTTGGATTCATGCGGATTTGATTAATAGCTTGAACAAGCTGCGTTCCTACATTAACCGCATTATGTGTTAAATGTGGTCTGGCCCCGTGTGCGTCCTCTCCGTCAATTTCGATCTCCATCAGCTTTGTCGCACCGTGCCCGATCATCGGAGTCGCGAATCCATCGGCCACTTCCGCTCCAGGTCGTAAATGAACACCAAATAAATAATCAACCTCTTCTATCACACCAAGCTCGACCATTTTTAACGCACCAGCTGCCTTCTCTTCAGCAGGTTGAAAGATAAACTTGACCGCTACCTGATTTTTAATGTCTTTTAAACTATGTAAAACATACAGAACACCAAGCACCATCGCCATATGGGAGTCATGCCCACAAGAATGGTTCGCACACGGCGTCCCATTTACCTCTTGCCATAACGCATCGATATCTGCTCTTAATGCGACAACAGGAACCGTCCCATCAAAATTTCCATACTTCCCTACAACACCAGGACACTCTTGGAAGGTCTCTGTTTCACATCCATAACTCTCTAATATTTCTTCAATATATTTTGTCGTTTTATATTCCTCCCAGCTAACCTCCCCGTTTTCGTGTAAGTGTTCAAAGTTTTGTCTGATCTGTTTCTCAATTTGCTGGTCCATGCTGCATCTCCTCTCGGTGTATTAGATTAGAACATGAAAGTAGTATAAAGGACAATCAAATATCTGTAAAATAAGAAAAGTCTAACAACTATGTCTCTCCATAAAAAATCAGAACGAGTCCCCCGTTCTGATTTACGTCTCTTTTCTATTTTTGAATATCTCTGCCAAAGATAATTTATCACTCCCCGTCATAGCCAAAATCATCGAGATTCCTAATAGTGCAAGCGGGAATTCGAAACCTCCGATTAACCCTTGAGGAAGATGTACGAGCACGATCGCTCCGATCATAGTCAGTCCAAGTAGCATAGCAGCTGGCACAACAAATAGTCCCACAACTAGTAAAAGTCCTCCTCCCGTCTCAATAATCGCCGTCACATAAGCTAACCAAGCAGGTTGCCCCATTCTATGAAATAGTTGAACAGCATCCTCCATATGTCCGAGCTTCTGGCAACCGTGAGCGACCATAATAACGCCAAGCACCAACCTCCCAAGGAAAAGACCCCACCCTATTTTCTCATCCATTCCATACCTCCTTTTTGCAGACAAGTTAGTGAAATTGTATGTAGTGGATATGAGAAATAGAATCTCATTGGCAAATCCCAAACGAGTGAAGAAACCACCTTTAAAAGGAATTAGAGAGGTCAAAGGGCCCGTCATTCAAGAAGGTGACACAGAACACAACTATACGTTCACGGTCACACAACCATTGCCGAACGATATAACGGCGGAAGAAGTAACGAAACTAACGAATGAAAAGAAAAGGTTTCGTTGGATTATTGCAAACAAGGATCAAAACCCGATTCATATTGTAAATGATATCTTCTTGTATGTAGATTATGATCCGGACAATTCGAGAGAGCGTAATACATAAAACCGTCAGACTAGTAGAGTCTGACGGTTTTTATTAGGCTATAAGGGAGTGAATAATATCAACAATAATTAAGAGTTTCATTTCCATAAATTTCTGTTATAATAAAACAAAAAACGACCGGTCGTTTTTAAAAAGGAGTGTTTTACCTTATGCCAAGAATCTCTATGGAACAAAAAGAAGAAAACAAAAAGAAAATCGCTGAAAAATCATTAGAGGCTTTTAAAGATCATGGGTATCACGGGACATCAATGAATATCATTTCATCTTATACAGGGTTAAGTAAGGGCGGGGTCTATGCATACTTTTACAGTAAAGAAGACCTTTTTATTTTCATTCTCGAATATATCCTTAACCAAAAACCATACTACTTAAGTCAAGTGAACCATGAGCAAAGTGCATACAGCCAACTTTTAGAACAGTGGAAAAGCATCATTTTCTCATGGGAAAAGCTAGACTATGTATCCACTAAACTTACGTTTGAGTTTTGGCTTGAATCGAGTAAAAAACCTGAATACAGAGAAAAATTACTAGAAAGTTATTCGGTAACAGAACAATATTTCACGGACATTATTGACCTTGGCAAACGGAATAATGAGTTTGACCCTCAAGTTGACTCTAATACGATGGCACAAATTTTCTGGTCCTATGTGGATGGACAAGTGCAGTTTTGGGTTGCGAGGAATTACCAGCCAACGCTTGGAGAATTAAATCGGCTATATAATCAATTGAAACTATTAGTAAAGGGGATGAGGGCTCATGATTAAGAATGCTGCTTTTGTTCAGTTATTAAAGATCTCTAACTTCAGAAGCTTTTGGTTCCTCCAAGTTTTCACCTTACTTGCTATGCAATTTTACTTTATATCCTTATCTTGGATTACATTAGACGTAACAGATTCCACAATGATTTTAGGTGGATTATTAACGATTACTGCTGTCCCCCGCTTAATATTAGTTCCTTTAGGTGGTGTTTTGTTCGATCGCATAAGTCCTAAAAAATTACTCATTACAAACATCTCCATATTAGTGGGAAGTACAACCATCTTTACGATCCTTTTGTTCTTTTTACCTATACATACATGGATGCTAGTATTATTTTCTATATTCTTCGGTATATCATCAGCCCTGTTTCTCCCTACTTCTTTTGCATTAATTCCTAAACTAGTACCCAACGATTACTTACAACCAGCGAACTCTTTTTCCCAATTAAGCATGCAATTGTCGAATACTTTTGGCCCCGCTTTAGCCGGTACGCTCATTTCAGCTTTTGGGGTCCCAACTGTGTATGCGACTATGACACTATTTTTTAGTATAAGTTTATTGTGTAGTTTTCTCTTAACTAATCTCTCTCCCCAGAAGAACGATGAAAACACTCTTCATGATTCAAAGTTAAGTCTAATAAATCTGACCAAAGATGTCGTAGATGGCTTTAAAATTATAAACAAAAACAAATTGTTACTCATGCTTGTCGTTATTTCTGCTCTATTAAATTTAAGCATAATAGGACCTCAGCAAATAGGCTTACCGTATATTGCTAAACAAATTCCAGATGGAGGCGCGGAACACCTTGGCTTCTTAATGTCTTCTCTAGGATTAGGAACATTAATAGGAGTATTTATTATAGGGTTTTTCAAGGATTTGAAATCAAAAGGGATTTCGACGATGGTAATCGCAATATTCCTAGGAGTTTTCTGGTCGTTTGTAGGCTTTACTCCAGAATATTTATACATCACTTCCCTCTTCTTATTCTTAAGTGGAATATGTGTGGGCATGCTTAACGTCCTATCCGTTACGTTAATACAAGTCCACGCTCCTCCCCAAGCACTTGGAAGAGTCATGAGTCTCCAACTTTTAGGTTCAACAGGGATTCAACCTATTACGTTTCTTGCGGTAGGTTGGCTGTTAGGGATCATATCACCCGCTCTTTTATTTCTTTACTGCGGAATAATTCTTGTAGCAACAGCAGGGATCAGTTTAATGTTTAGAGAGATTCGTAATCCTTCTAGTGAAAATACGATGGTAAACGAGGTTGAGGTAAATGAAGATGTAACTATCATTACTGTTTTAAATGAACTTGAAGACATTAAAGATAATGTGGATAATTCTGCCTACGACCAAAAAGTTGCTGCGGCAATCAAGACATGCCAGGAAACCGTAGCCAGCTCTTATTTTGGGAAAGAGTATGATTGGAAACAACACATTAAGTGCTAAAGATTTAATGTATATATTAAGAGATGAATCATCTCATAAAGAAAACGCTTGGAAAACCAAGCGTTTTTCTTGTCTCTATCATTTAAGCAACCTAAATCTCTCACATACAACAGGGATTTGATCATGAAATACTTGATCGATTTCTTCTAATTCCTTCCTGAAAAACCGCTCATGCTCCTTACGCCAAAACTCCAAACTTCGGTCACCTTCCCCTTCTAAATAAGCGTGTTCTGCCGTTACTTCATTAAAAGGAACAATCTTAACAGAAGTCGTTTCAACAATCGCTACAGCTCTTCCATCTCCATCAAGAATGATATTGTGAAGACCAACATAGGGTAACGGTTCAGATTCTTCATAAGCCATATAATTTGAAGCTGTTGCTGTCTTGGTACCCTTTACGACCAATTCAGCTAGTTCATCTGCCATCTCCTTTGAGTCGCCAAATGCCCAGGCCTCATAGCTCTCTGGTGCTTCTGGGTTGTCCTTCTTATAACGATCCCATATTTCTTTCATGGAATCCTGACTCATAATGATCTACCTCTTTCTCTCTATTTTTATGGTTGGAACGATTCAACTTCCCAACCATTCCTCATACTTCTCTTCTATCGTGCTTTCTAGCGTTTGTTTTTCTTGCTGCAACTCCATCAGTACCTCAACGTCCTCTGAAGCCGCCATCTTTTCTGTTAAAGCGGTCAGTTCGTTCTCTAATGATTCAATGATGCTTTCAAAATCAGTAGTTGCATTCGCCTTCTTTTCCTGAGTCCTCCTTGGCTTCTTTTGTTTCTTATCCATTTCCTTTCCGAACCTCTTCTCCTCGTGCTTCACACGCGCCTCATCGAAAGATCGATGGAACCTGTACAACTTCCCTTCCTCCAGAAATGCACATTCATCAAAACAACGATTGAGGAAATAGCGGTCATGCGAAACAGCAAGCACTGTTCCATTAAAATGGTGGAGCGCATCTTCTAACACTTCTTGTGATTCAATATCCAGGTGATTGGTCGGCTCATCCAATACCAGCAGGTTCACCCCCTGATGCATGAAAATGGCGAGCTTTACACGCATTTGTTCTCCTCCGCTGAGCTGTCCGATCTTCCTGAACACGGCATACCCAAAGAACATAAAGCCTGCTAAGATATGACGAGCCTGCCCCTCTGCAACAGATATTTGATCCCTGAAGTAATCAATCATACGCAAGTTCCCATCCACTTCCTTTAGTGGATGCTGGGGTAAATAACCAAGGCGAATTCCACTCCCGACTTTGACACTTCCATGGTCTGGAGTCTCTTGTTCCATCAGTAATCGGAGAAGCGTCGTCTTGCCGCTTCCGTTTCGCCCAACAATCGCAACACGTTCCTGATAACGGAGGTGAAGACTAACTCCTGCTAACACATGTCGGTCCACGTACTGCTTCCGTACCGCGTCAGCAACTAGCACATCATTCCCGCTTCGTTCATTCGCCTCGAGACTTAATCCCATGCGCTTCCCATCGAGTAAAGGTTTCTCTTTCTTCTCCATCTTCTCCAATGCCTTCTCCATGCTTTTGGCTTTACGAAATAACTTCTCACTAGGGGGATTGGCTTCATTCGCCCACTGACGCAAACGCTTAATCCCCTCTTTCATCTTCTTAATCTTCTTTTGCTGTTCTTGGTAAGCCTTAAACTCTGCTAACAGATACTCTTCTTTCTGATTCACAAATGAGGAGAAGTTTCCTTCATATTGAAGCAGTTCCCCTTGCTCCAAATCCATAATTCTCGTAACCGTATGATCTAGAAAGGTTCGATCGTGTGAGATGATCCAAATCGCCCCTTTGTATTCCTGAATATAACCTTCTAGCCACTCGATTGCTTCAAGATCCAAATGGTTTGTCGGCTCATCCAAAAGAAGGACGTCAGGTTGTTGCAATAAGAGGCGGGCTAACCCAACCTTTGTTTGTTCGCCCCCGCTTAAGCTTTCAAAAGAAGCATCTAAGAACCCATCTAGTCCAAGCCCATGAGTGACTCTCTCAATTGTGGACTGAAGCTCATATCCTCCCAAGCGAGCGTATTGTTCTTGGAGGATACCATATTGTTCCATGACTTTCTCCAATTGTTCTGGATGCTTCATCATTTCCTCAAGTTCAACCATCCTTTTCTCTAAAGCGAGTAACTCCGTAAAGCTATCTTTCAAATACTCCTGTACCGTGCCATCCTTAAAACCTGGCACTTGTTCCAAATAACCAATTGTAGCCTGCTTCTTAACAAAGCGCTCTCCACCATCTGGCTGATCGATTCCGGAAATCAGTTTAAAGAGCGTTGATTTCCCTGTTCCATTACGCCCAACAAGGCCTACTTTATCTCCTTCATGAATTTCAAAGTCTATCCCTTCAAATAATAGATCTCCACTTACAATCTTCTTGATATCTTTCATTGTTACGAACATAATGATTTCCTCCGATTATTTATAATAGAAAATAAAAAACCCCTTGAGAGTGGTTTCTCAAGGGGGATGCACATACTTCATCTATACAAAAGAAACCACACTCCTCGTGTGGTTTCTCAATCCGACTATAGGTTGAATGAAGTTATACCCACACGCAGTGCTCATATTCTGTTACTAAAAAAGGACATACGTGTCCCGTCAGCAACAAAACCATGAGTTTGCGCACGATGGATATATAATAATTGACAATCAATCGTGCTCATTAAAGCGTGTACCATATCTTCATTCACCTCCTCACATTAATTATCATAATGTTAGCACACTTATCTTTAGCAATCAATTCCCTGTTTTCACTCATAGTGAGAAAGGATTTCTTTAGCATGGGACGTAAGGTGATCGATTAACGCTTGAGGCTTCACGACCTTCGCATCCTTCCCTAACCGAAAGAAGAAAGGAGCTTGGAACAATAGCTCTTCTATAGGCCCTTCCATCTCAAGTATCCAAGTTTCTTCATCTACTTTTTTAACATGATTTTGAAAAACAGCATTCCCGCTACACTGTCTAGCTCCTTCTCTTGATAGAAAGACGCGCAATGTTGTTTGATTATATTGAGGCGTGTAAGCGAAGAAATCCTTTAAATCCATATTCCGCTCCCTATCTACACTAACTGATTCGATAGAAAGGATCCGGTCCGCACGAAGCAGAATGATCTTTTCTTTCTCATAGGAGAAAGAAGGTACATACCAAAGGCCATCTTGCGCAAAAATCCCAAGCGGAAACACCTCATACGTTTTATCTCGCCCTTTTGATTGATAGTCAATCCGGATCCGCTCCTTCTTAATACTACAGTCGAGAATGTCTTCAAGAAAGGGTGTTTCTACATTACGGTTGGGGGAATAAAAGCGTACGTGGTTCTCGATCGAATCAACTTTTGCCTTCGCATCAGCAGTCAGATGGTTATACAGTTTATGTAAAGAATTCTTAACCTCTGCTCGGAATGGAAGGGAACTAAAATGAGACAAGGACTGAAAAGCAAAGAATAGCGAGACAGATTCCGCTTTCGTAAAAAGAACTGGTGACGCCCAATTATGATCAAGAATCCGGTATCCTCCTCCTCTTCCCTGTTCAGAATAAAGAGGAAGCCCCATGACACTCAAATCATCCATATAACGCTTCACAGTTCGAGATGAGAGATCAAATTCATCTGCTACCTCTTGGACCGTGAAGATTCTTTTCTTATTGATATACATCATAATCTCGAATAAACGAGAGGTTTTAGACATGTTGCCACTCCTTTTCTTCAAATAGGACAAAATCTGTCACCATTTCTTGCTATAGTATGTCTTGTAAGCAATCAGACTTTACATGAGAAAGGATGAAAAATCAATGTCACGAAACGTCATATTATATATCGCAACGAGCTTAGACGGCTATATTGCTGACAAGAACGGTGATGTCGATTGGCTGCATCAGTTTGAAGGAGGCAGTGATTTCGGCTATTACGACTTTTACGAGACCATCGATACCACTGTGATGGGCCGGAAAACTTATGAGCATGTCTTAGAATTAGTAGATGAATTTCCATATAAGGACAAGACTAACTATGTTTTCTCCAAAACCCAACACGAGGGGAATGCACACGTTCAGCTTACCAAAGAATCTCCAGAAACGTTCATAAGAGAATTAAAACAACAAATAGGTAAAGATATTTGGATTGTAGGAGGGGCCTCCCTCTTAAAAGAATTCATAGCTAAAGATTTAATTGACGAATTTAAAATCTTTACTATGCCGATCCTTCTCGGTGAAGGAATTCCGCTTTTTGAAGCACCACTTGAGGAAAAGAAATTCTCATTAAGAGAGGTGAAACAACACGATGATGTCGTTGAGTTAATCTATCATAGATAACTATAGAGCGTAGTGGTTTTACACTACGCCTTCTTATTTGGGAACCTTTTTGTTCGCTTAAAGCAAACTCTAAGTGAAGGAATTTCAGCAGAACAAAATCTGATACAAACAAAAGCACAGAGAATAAATCATCCTCTGCGCTTTCAAACTTTTAGTCGTTCTTTACTAAAGGAGCTATCACATCAACACGGTTGGTCCACACATAACCATCATAATCATCAGGAATTCGTTTAAGGTCTTCCTGATCATCGAATCCTTCTGACCATTTACCTTCTCCAGCAACCAGGATCACCCTTGTATTCACAGCTTCCATCCGATCCTGAAACTTATTCGGGAAACCCCATAGCCACGGAGCTACGTTTTCAGGGATGTGAATTTGAGTATCTTTACAGGCAGCAGGGATATACCCAGTCCAGCCCACTCCCATATATGATATTAAACAGCTTTTCAACGTCTCCATAGACATGACCCGTATCCCGGGTAGTTCTTCTTGAAGAGCTTGAATCGGCTTATCCCCTCCATAGGCGGATAGCTGATCCACGTTCACATCAGATAGATCTGACAAATACTCTGCTAGCTTTTCCCCTTCCTCCTGGTCATTACTCTTTATATTAATAAGAAAGGGCTTATTTGGGAAATGAGTGAGAACTTCTTGAAGGGTAGGCATTAGTCCCACCCCTTCTCCCCGCAATGGATAGGTTTCTCCTCCATCAGCCGTATATCCGTAGCCTACATCTAATGTTTTCAATTCTTTCATTGTATGTTCCCTTGTAACCCCTGTCCCATCTGTTCTGCAATCGAGCGTCCAATCATGAAACACTGCAAACTCACCATCTCTGGTAGGATGAACATCTAACTCAACAATGTCAGCGCCATGCTTGAAAGCAGCTTCCATGGAAGGAATCGTATTCCCTATGTAAGGATGTTCTGGTTCAAAAATTCGCTTAGCTGTACATGTTTCTCCTGTAATCCCGTCCATTGGATAGGTTTGAGACATCCCAACATGAGCGAGAAGCTTCGGAGTGGAATTGTCACCCTTATGAAACCAATTGCTGTTGTTCACAAACATAAATAAAATCAATAATAAAAATAAAAGGCCTATTCTCTTCATCACTTTTTTCAATTTCATTTCTTCCTCCATATTCTAATTATGTGCCGGAGTATGATAAACTCACAATTAGAATAATGAATCCACACGCTTCAAACAATGGATAGTCAATGATAATTCAATGATAAACCTCGGATTATAAATGCTTTTACAGGAGTTTGTTATGAACACATTAGCCTCAATCATGATTGAAAATGGGCTACCTTTTGAAAAAGGGACCCTTTTCACATTAAACCAAACGAATACGATTGTAGGGAGAGAAGTACACGATTGGAAGCCTGATCTATCCATACCAAATATCTATGTATCTCGGAGACATCTAGCTATCTTCCTTAAAGATGGACGATTCTATGTAAAGGATTTAGGTAGCAAGCATGGGACACTACTTAATAATGAACCCCTTACACCTAACAAGGAATATGAATTACAAGATACAGATCAGATTTCGATTGCCAATCATCATATCCAAATGATCTTCCTATCTTCAAGCATGGATCAAACCGCTGATTTAGGACCAAACATACCTATAATGCACACAGATCAACCTTATGTACTTGAATCGATTAACCAGGAGCTACATATCGATAATCAAATTCTCGCCTTCTCTGAGAAAGAATTTATCTGCTTAGAACTCCTTCTAATGAAAGAAGATCAGTTTGTAGATCTCTCAGACATCAAGGAAAAAGTGTGGCCTGAAAGGATTTATGAGGACCAACCAGCCCCGGATGTAAGCAATGAAGAGATTAATGCCTTGATTTATAGAATTCGCAAAAAAACGAAAGATCTAATGACGATTACCAACATAAGAGGGAAAGGATTTGTGTTAACTTTCCTGCCTTAAGGCAAGGAATCAAGGAGGTGTCTTTTACACCTTCTCCTATTCCTACTCAACCATAAACACGATCTCTTAAACAAATCTGTACATCAAAATGTCATCAACATATTGCCCTTCTTCAAGCTTGATCTCTCTTACTTTCCTCCCCTCTTCAACGAACCCAAGACGTTGATATAAACGTATGGCATTTTCGTTTGAAGAGAAGACTCCAAGACTCACCTTTTCTATTACCGGATGGTCTTTAGCCCACTCCATTAAATGCTCAAGGAGTTGTCTCCCAATCCCCATTCCACGGGAAGCTTCTTGAACCATCATCCCAAACGTCCCTGTGTGAGCAAGTCTCGCTCTAGAAGGAGATTGAAAGACAATCCACCCAATGATTTTCTCGTCGATCTCTGCAACCAACAAATGTTTCCGCTCATGTTCAATTAATTCACTCACCCAATTATGGTGATGTTCACTTGTTTTCTTTAGTTCTTCGGTAATCGTAATAAGGTAAGGACCTTCACTTGCCACATCTTGTTGGATCTCCCACATCACAGGAGCATCTTCTATTTTCCCCTCTCGTATATTCACGTGCATCACTGGTAGACCTCCTTCTTTGCTACGATCACAGCTTCTACGAAATTCCTCTTTTTTCCTTTATTTTGTGTAAAAAAACGCAATTCTCAAGGAATTACGTTTTTCCATTGTGATGCAATCCATTCACGAACGTTTGAACCAGGTAGCTCCTAGTTTCCTCAAGATCAACACTCCGTTTAAAACCTTCACTCTTATTTAGATCCACTAAGCCGTGAAGGAGACTTCTTAATCCTCTTATTGCATGGATGGTTTCTTGTTCTGAGAGGTTATATGGTGCTACGTATTTCTGTAATAATTCAACAAGTGGCTCCTCACCCTGCTGAAGGGACCTTTCTTTTAGATCGGGTGCAATTAGAGATGCTTCATAGATTCCTGAAAAACGAGAGGCAAATTTAACGTAGCGCTTCGCCATTTCCTGAATACGGTCTCCCGACTCCCCTTCTCCATCTACCGCTTCCTTCAAGTCGTTATAAAGCATCTCCTGAGCTTCTAGAGCCATAGCTTGCTTGATTTCGTGTAAATTCTTGAAGTGATTGTAAAGGGAAGGTGGTTTAATGGAGAATGATCTGGCGAGGTTAGCCATTGTCACATTACTCAAGTCCTCTTCTTCAGCTAATTCTAATGCTCTCTCAATGATTCGCTCCTTAGTTAACCCTGGTCTTGCTGCCATTTCTATTTCCCCTTCTCTAATGACCGTTTAGCTTGTTGGATTGCTTTTTCAATAGCGTTAGATGGGTCTTTGATTGAATTACCATGCCCAACTCCGAGATAAGCAGGTTGATAGGATAAGAGCTTTACAGCTGTATGAAGGGCAACCTCTTTATCCCACGTGGCCAGGGCGGGAAAAGGAAAGGTCAAACGAAGATCTCCGGCAACAGCTAACCCCCCGCGAGTTTGAAAAGCATCCCCTGCGATCAAACTGTTTGATCGCTTATCAAGGTAAGCCATTTGTCCAGGAGTATGTCCTGGTGCATCGATAGCCACTAATGACCCCACTTCATCTCCATCAGAAAGTAATCGATCTGGACGGGTGCGCACATTCTTTGGTACGCCTCCTTTAATTGGATTCGCCCCTTCCCCGTCCTCTAATGTTAAATCTCCTTCTAAGATCTTCGATTCCCTTCTTGGAATCAGGACCTCAATTCCTTGAAGATCACCAACGATCCCATCAAGTGCGCCAATGTGGTCACTATGAACATGCGTTAATAAAATCCGCTGTATGGGTTTACCTATGTCTTTAGCTGCTTGTATAATCGCTTTTTTATTTAAAGAAAGCGCTGCGTCGATAAGCACAAGGTGGTCTTCTTCCTCAACAAGATAGCAGTTCACAGGAAAAAAATTCGGCATATAGGTTAACTGATAGATATTTTGATCCTTTCTAATTCTCATTCAATCACTCCTAACTAATGGTATTAGTTTTATTATAACTAATACCATTAGTTTTTCAATATTTTCCTTTTAATTTAAGGCATGAATGATGCAATATAACGTTTTGTTAGCTTTAGTTGAGAGGAAGGTGAATAGACCTTCTTATTCGAAAAAAGCAAACCCGGTATAAACCCATACTCCATTAACTGCAACATCCCCACCATCATGGAGATCCACCTTAATTTGATTATGTTCTCCTCTAAAAACGATGCTTCCAACAGGTTCAGGGAGACTCCAGTTATCAGTGGATTCCCTCTTGCTTCTATTCACTTTATGAATGATTTGATTGATGAAACGGGGATCTTTTGTTTTATATTTGTTCTTCATCGAGATAGACGGATAGGCTTTGAAAGTCCCCTTCTATTAGGGGTTCCTTTAACCCGTGACTGAGTATTATTACCACTATCAATAAGCCAGCAGATAGTGTGAGGAACGTCTTCTTACGCATAGGAGATCCACCTTTATGTGAGAATTAGCAATACATCCAAAAAAAGATTAGTTTTATCATAACTAATCTTTACATTATTTGTATACTGACAAAGAAACGTTTTGATAGAAGTGCTCTAGTCATGACCAATTAACTTAACACTCAGATCTTTGATTTTTATATCTTTAAGATATAATATAAATATATCTTGAAGATATAAAATTAGAGGAGGATGTCATGTACGAACTATTTGTTTTAGGAGAACTAATGGATAAGCCGATGCACGGCTATGTCCTACAACATGTATTAGATAAAGTTGTCGGGCCAAACAGGAAGATCAGTTGGGGAATTCTCTATCCACTCATACAGAAGCTGAGTAATCAAGGGTTCATAGAACAGACAGTCCAAGATGACGGAGGTAGAGGTCGCCCGAAAAAAATCCTTAGTCTAACAGAATCTGGCCGCAAACGGTTCTACGAATTGATAGAAGAACCGCTCCCCTACGACCAAACGACTGATGACTTATTTGATATCAAATTAAGCAATTTCCATCATATTTCTGGACAAGTTCAAGTCGGTATTCTAGAACAATACAAGGATTACTTGCATCATTTACAAATTCACTATCAAGATAATGAAGATCGTGTGAATGTTGAACCAGATATCTCTCCAAAAGAAAGAGGGAGCATCCATAAAGTATTGGATCGAAGAAAAAACAACGTACAGATTCAACTAAACTGGATAAAACAACAATTGGACATCATTAAAGGAGGTTATCAAAATGAATGAAACACAAGCTTCACTCTCCCCAAAAAGATGGTTCGCTTTGGCAGCCGTTTGCTTCGGGCTATTTATGGCATTGCTCGATGTCACAATTGTCAACGTAGCGTTACCAACCATACAAGAAGAGTTCGAGACCGGGTTCAGTGATCTAGAGTGGGTATTAAACGCATACACCTTAATCTTTGCTGTAGCATTGATTACCGTTGCCCGATTAGGCGACCTTTTCGGCCGTAAAAAGTTTTTTATGATTGGATTAATCGTATTTAGTATTGGCTCACTACTTTGCGCGCTAGCACCAAGTATCTTATTTTTGAATATTTCAAGAGGAATTCAGGGACTCGGGGCTTCAGCTATGATGTCCTTATCTATGGCCATTATCTCCACTACCTTCTTTGGGAAAGAACGTGGCATTGCCTTTGGTGTATGGGGGAGTGTTAGTGGACTCGCTACTGCAATTGGCCCGTTAGTTGGTGGAGTACTAGTAGAAAAGATCAATTGGGAATCTATCTTTTACATAAATATTCCCATTGGAATTATTGCTCTTTTCATGGCATTCTTCTATATAAAAGAAACTAAAGACGAAGAAACAGCTAAAACGATAGATTTTTGGGGGCTGCTTCTCATCACATCTGCCGTCTTTTGCTTAGTGTATGGATTAATCGAAGTCAACCAGCCTGACCTTGGATGGAGTTCACCTGAGATTTTAGCCCTTCTAGCTGGTTCTTTAATTAGCTTCATTGTCTTCATCTTAGTAGAGCTAAGATTGAAAGTACCGATGGTTAACCCTCGTATTTTTAAAAATTTGAGCTACTCAGGAGCTTGCATTGCAGCCTTTTCTTTGAGTGCTGGTGTTTATGCCCTCTTTTTCTATTTAACTCTATTATTACAGAACTATTATGGTTACACGGCTCTTGAAACAGGGATACGTTTCATTACGATTAGTGGGTTTGCGCTATTCCTTGGACCGATTTCTGGAATGCTAACCAATAAAGTAGGAACTAAACCTTTAATTAGTGGAGCTTTAGCCATTCTTTCTATTGCTGTTTTCATGATGACCGTCGTTTCTAGTGAATCAGAAACGTGGGCTGCATTAATTCCAGCATTCCTCATGGCTGGCATCGGTAATGGAATTGTGAATCCGCCAATTTCCACAACGGCGGTAGACACGGTACCAAACCGCATTGTCGGAATGGCTTCAGGTGTCAATAACGTTTCAAGGCAAATTGGAATTGCTTTTGGAACAGCATTTCTCGGCGCTATCTTATCTAATCAATATGTGAATAAAATTGAAACCAACATTAATGCCTTAAGTGAAATACCGGAAGAAGCAAAGCAGGACATCATAGACGGAGTTTCTTCTGCTGGTCCTATCGCTGGAAGTCAAGGATTACAGGGAGCTGGATCAGAAGCTTACCAAAACATGCCGGGGTTCTCTAAGATTCAAACAATCGCAGAAACCGCTTTTGTGAATAGCTTAGATCAGGTGTTTATCACCTCAGGAGTGATTCTTGCTCTTGGAGCCATTCTTAGTTTTGTATTTATTCGCAGGAAAGACTTTTCTCATAATGAAGAATAAAAAAATTCCCCCTTTAATAGAAAGGGGGAATTTTTTTATTACATTCATTTGGTTTTCCATTCCACCTAATCACCTCAGCGTCAGCGATTTCAACTTCACCTAAACTTAGAATGTGAGGGATATAGTGAAACATGCCCATTGGCTCAGCTCTATTATGCTTTTGATCGAAATAATCTTTCGTTTCAGAGGGAAGGGTTGTTAGCTCCTTGTAAGTGGCGGAAGTAACCGCTTGAATTTGATCTTCTTCTATTGGGGATGCCGGTCCTCTGTAGGTTTCTTTCTCGTACAAATATAAAGCATTTTGATTCTTGTCTAAGTTTCTCATGGGAATTTTATAAAACTGTAATTTACTGGTCACATTGACGCCCGTATCATTTAAAGCTTTATAAACGAAATAGGGATGAATAGGTAAAAAGTGAACCACATCGTTCCAAAGACAGTTTAGTTTAGGTATTGTCCTCTCTAGCAGCTTGGATCTCTCCGGATGATTATAATACTTTTTCTTATAAAGATTGAGTAATTCTTCATCCTTCAAGCGATTTAATGGAACTAACCATTTACCTGACATCTTTTCAGGTACTTTGTGATACACATACTGCATTCTCTATTTCCCCCTTTATAATCACTCCTTCGTAAAGTTTACTAATTTATATAGGAAATGATAGTCTTATAATTATTAGAAAATAATGTTATAATTATACTAGGTTGAAAATGTAAAATATAATTGAACGAGATGAATCGAGGACTTCTTTATCTAGTGTTAGTGTTAGGTATTGTGTTCTCTATCCAAAGCGTATTTGGACTCTATAAGAGTGTTAAGAAGCAAAGACTAGTTTCTTATTAATATGAATTTTTCTTGAAAGGAGCCTTTCTCAAACTAGAAGGTTCCTTTTTTAATCTTAGACGGTAGGAGTGTTATAGTGTGAAACTTGTTTTCGTATTCTTCATATCCATTCTATTAGCTGGATTAATCTCTGTTTTACTGTATCAATTGGGTAAAGATTCGTTTCCTCAGTTAATGAAGTATGTTCCTTCTATAGCTTCGGCACTAAGCATTGGCGTAATCTATTTGAAAATGATCTTCATTTCTCAACAATATGAGCCGATCACTGATATTATTCTTATGATGATTCTATCAGTTGTTTGTGGTGTCTCTTTAGTTGGGGCTTTACTAACAGAGTATGTAAGTAGGAAAATGTAAGTTTCTGTACGTCCTGTTACCTTAGTGATGATTTAAGAATTCCTCGACTATTAGATTATAAATTCCCCCACTATCTATGTTCGCAGTGTGACCTGCATAAGGAATTAACGCAACCTTGATATCCTTACTATGTTTTTTTACATATTGGATCGCATCCACCTCATGTTGATCATTACTTCCATTAGCGATTATCGCTGGGACCTGTAAGTCACGTAACCGCGCCTCGGATACTGAGGGGTAATGGTAAGTTTGTGAATACAAGACCTTCTTTAATGTTTGATACCACTTTTCTCCATGAAGTTTTTTTAATTGGTTAGTTATACTTGGATCGTTCTCTTCTATATTTGAAAAATACTTATACTGTTTTTCCATTACATCCTTTAAATGGTTTGGGATGAAAGGGGAATATCCAGTTAGGATCATCCCTTTAAGTAAACCTGGTTCTTTTAAGCCTACATGGATGGCAAGGGAAGCTCCTAAAGAGAGACCTAATATATACCCTTTGCCCCTTTCCTTGATCTGTGCAATAACCCATTCCAAAGCACCTTCAAAATAAGGAGAGTTTGCCTCAATCTCTGATGCACCATGTCCCGGCAAATCCAAAGCTATAACTTCATAATTTTCTCGAAAGAATGGAATTTGTTCTGCGAAATGAGAGCCACCTGTACCCATAAAACCATGTAGCATGTATAATTTATCCATCACAGCCACCTCAATCCTACTATTATTTCCTATCAATAAAAAGGGGAAGTCTTAAACTCCCCCCCTTACTTATTAAGAGTGAGCCTTCACCTCATACTTGTCACTGTACTCAGGAAAAGCAGTTTTGTTCACCATTAAATAAATCGTACCCCACAGTAAAAGAATGCCTGATATGACAAACGCATATTGAACTCCCATCCATTCTGTTAAGGCTCCAAACACTAAGGTGGCTACGCCAAAGACCAGTGAAAACACACCGGACTGGAGACCATAGATCTTAGGGAGCTGCTTTTCTGTAGCTTCTTTCTGCAAGAATGTTTGAAGCGCAACCCCTTTCACCTGGTCAAAGACACCATGCATGAAAGTAAGAATTAAAGCTGCCCAGGCGATCTTGACTAAACCGAATGGAAACGTAATCAAACCTACTACCAAAGAAGCTCCGATCATAAACAAACGCATTCGATTTTCTAATCGGTCATGATAGATGGAACAAATATACCCTCCTGCAATCAAACCAAGGAAGAAACTTGTGTTCAAATACCCCCACCAAGCCTCTGATCTTCCAAGTACCTCTTCTACATAAACATAGATAATCGCAGCCACCCATACAACATTTGCAATTGCCTGCATGGCCATTTCAATATGAATAACGCGAAACAATCTAGTACGCCAGATTAGGATGAACCCTTCTTGTAACTCCCTTATCATTCTCTTTTCCCCGGTCTCTTTCTTAAAAGGAACCGGATCATGGATTCTTTTTAATAGGACGGTCGAGGTCACAAAAAGGATAAAGGTAATCCAAATGAAGTGTTGTCCACCCAAAAAGGAGGCCATTAGTCCACCAATTGCCCAACCACCCAGCTGGGTGCTCTGTGTAACAATAGAGACGAAACTGTTTGCTTTAACGAGCTCTTCTTTCTTAACAAGCCTCGGTAACATCGCGTCTGTTGCGGGTAATGCCCACCCGTCTAACAGTGCAATAAGGAAAATAAACAAAAATAATCCTAGAACCGGAACATGCCCCATCGTATTCCATATGGCTAAGGTGGAGAGCACAAAGGTTTTACTCACTTGAGAAGCCATAAGCAATGTTTTCAGAGGAAACCGATTCATTAAGATCGGGGATACCATACCGCTCATAAAGCGTCCGAATGTATTTAGGAACGGAAGCATCGCTAAGAAAAATGCCGATTCCGTTGCAGCATACAAAAAGGTAATAACTCCAACTATATAAAACACATCACCAAAATTTGCGAGCATCTGCCCGCTCCATAATAATCGAAAAGAATTCTTCATCATACGCCCTCCTATTTATCAGATCGTTCTCTTTGATAAAAAGGAGTTTCTACATTGCGTTATGACCTACTTTCTATAATGAAATTCACACCAAACGTTCTCCTAAACAATAGGTTTTTTACATCAATTCACTTACACGTATCTATGGAGGGAATGACGAAGAATCTTCTCTACAAAACGGAACAATAATGATTAACAATAGTTAGAAGGCGGTTATTGTCTTCTGTTGAAACGTGTTCACCCAATCGAGCACCCGCTATAATGGGTGCCCATATTAAAACCTCTTCCTGACTTAATCCACTCTTTTCGCAGTAGAGACGCAGGTACAGCTCAGCCAGTTCTTTAGAATGGTGAAGATAAAGTAAAAAGGTCCGATAAACATCGCCTCTCGGGTCACCTGCACTAGCATCTACCCAGTCAATAATCTGAATATCTGAATCTGTTCTAATCAGATTATATAGATGGAAATCTCCGTGGCAAAGCTTAGGCGTATAATTCATACTTCCTAATAACTCTACTAATTTTTCTTGTTGGAAAGAATCTAAAAGCCTCGCTCCTTGAATTTGTTCTGTTAGCTTTTGGGTCATCGATTCCAGTCCAGTACAAGAAACGTTATGAATGGAGTATTGCACTTCTACAGATTGTCTTACCTCGTTTTCTACTTGATCCGGATGATCCATAAAGCGATCTCCTAATGACTTCCCCTTTACGTATTCCATTACCAGGGCTGGTTTTCCTTCAACCGTTGTCACTTCTACTACACGCGGTACCGGCAGTCCACATGAACGGGCAAACTCTTGTTTCTTGGCTTCTTTCAAAGCTTCGGTATTTGGTAAGTGGTCTTTGAATACTTTTATAACCTGGTCCTGACTTAAATAAATCATGGCTGTATTTCCTTCTGCTATCGGCTCATTAAGATTCATGCACGTCTCTCCTTGCGATCCTTCATTTCCAATAAAGCACATCTTTGCTAGAATATGAAAATGAAATACATCTCAACTCGTAAAGGATGGTTCTAATGATGAAATGGCTAATTCAAAAAGCTTTGTACGGCGTTGTATTAGCAACTATGCTTGTCTTAGGAGGATACCGCCTCTTCCTTTTTGAAGGAGAATTAACAACAGGTAATGTCTATTCATTTGTTGCTTATTCCATTGTAACGATTGGTATAGCATTTGGAATCACAAAAACATTTAGAAGAAAAGAAACAGAAATCGGATCTGGCTTTTACGCTTCCTTATTCTTTCTTTTAATGTGGGTGTTCGATTTCCACCAGGTCATTCGTTTCGACTTCACGCTCGAAACCAATGTCATTATCACAACTGGTCTGATTACTTCTATTGTCGTATCCTATCTACTGTTTAAACAAAAGATGCCTAAAGAAGAAGCAATCACCAGTTCATGAAAGACCCCGACTAACGGGGTTTTTTTAAGCTTGAGACACCAAAGGATGTTTTACTAGTTTAGGGTAAGGATGATACGTTGTATGTTTCACAAAAAGAACATCGTCTTCCTGGATGTAATATATGTACTCCATATACGCACCCACCGCCCCTTCGCTATCCTAACTGTCCCATCTATTTCTTGATATTCTTAACGATTAGCATGCCAATAGCACCAACAATAACAAGCATGATTAGCATAAGAATAATACCGGGAATTCCGAAATTACTTAACATTTTACTCCCCCCTTTTTAGATCTATAGTCTTGGAGATAACTTCATCCAATGAATCTGAATATTGAATTTCAGGGAGATGGTAGAACGTACTTGTCTTTGTGAAATCCTCTACTTCTCTGTTAGGAGCATACAGGATGATCGTTTTGTTCAGAGCAAGAGCCATCCCAAGTTCAATATGCGTTCCTTTTCCACCTGGAAGAAGAATCACTACAAGATCCGCTTCATATACTCCGTCTTTCTCTTTTTGGCCAATTTCAACAAGCGCTTCCTTACTAGCCGCCCGTTCATTTTCGGTCCAGTCATATGTATGTATAAAACCTCTCTGAATCAACTGATCACGAACAAACTGTACTTGTTCTTTATTTTGGAACCCTGAACCGATATAAAAATTCATTCCAATCTTCCTCCCGATCTCCTCTACAACTTTCCTACTATCTTCCTTAATAAAAAAGCGTCCACTTACACACTATTACCTGAATAGTATGACAAAACGCCAAATGTTTTACAATACTTTACAGAGTTTGGGTGAATTCTTCTATTATGGAGGCTTTAGAATAGTCTTGTGGAAAATGTTAAAGAGGAATAAAAGAAAAGGGATGGAATATGAATACACATATATGATCTACGATAGAAAACTGGGAGTACATAGGTGAGGAATGGGTCCTTACGAAGGAAATTGAGGAACCCATACAATAATTTTTCCTCAAAGGGAGGATAAACTCTATCTAAGATCGCTTATCCTCCTATATTCTAAAGTACTCATCTAGACTGCACATTCCTCACATTTCCTTAAGCACTATGCGTTTAATTGGAGAAGGATCATCCATCTTCTCTCCCCACTTCAAGTTCATAATTCTCTAACTCACTGATCTCTTTGAAACCAGCTCTTTTATATAGAGCAATGGCCCCTTCATTCTCTTTCGATACACAGATTGATATTTCTTGGATTTCCTTATATGAAAAGAGATGTTCTAGAACAGCGGTAAGCAACTGATGGCCAACCCCTTTCCTTCTATATGCTTCTGAGACCCCTATATATTCAATGGACCCTTCCCTATGATCAGGATTCGCCTCTATATACACATATCCTTTCAAATTTCCTGAACCATTCTTTACGAAGAGAAGCTTATGATGTTCATTAAGGCGGTTTACAATCGTTTGTGCACTGAAGTAGGTATGAGGAAAAATGGTATCGTGTAATGCTTTGAAAAGTTCAAAGTCTGAAGGAGTGTAAGAAGATAAGGAAGCGATTGTCTCTTCATCTTGTTGCTGGGCGAGGGTGGTTTGGAGGACAAGGTGATGGTGCTGCTTTCTCGCTCCTACTCTTGATAGAAATGTTTTAGCTTCTTTATTTTGTTTATGGATCATAAAAGAGAAACTCGTTATAGAAGACGGTAATTTCGCCAGTAAATCTCCCCATAACGTTTCAGCTAGTTCATCATCAGCCTCCTGCCGAACAAAAGGCCCCCATACTTCTCCACTCCCATCATCCAGATTAGCATCTACTCCCATAGCGCCTACTATATGACCACTTTCATAACAAACGGAAAAAGAAGAAACAGGATCAAGATCCGAAAAATCAGACGTTAATGTATCATAAATTTCTTCTATTTCATCTCCCGCATAGCCGATGTGGGTTGCGGGGTCTTTATTGAGTTCTGAGATAAAATGTGCTACTTCCCTTAGATGATATGGCCGGTCTATAACTGTTTTCATTTTGCTTCCTCCTAGTTGTGATGCTTGACGAACTCCTCTTCTTTCAGCCCCATTAAAATAGAATCATGATACACGCCGTCATAATACAAAGCATCCCGAATTTGACCTTCTTTAACAAACCCAAGTTTTTCATAAGAACGAATGGCGCGTGTATTATAAGAGAATACATCTAGCCCAATCCGGTTGAGATTCAACTGCCTAAAACCATAATCAATTAGTAGCGAGAGAGCTTCTGTTCCTAAGCCACCTCCCCAAGTTTCTTTTACAAATAAAGAAACTCTTACAAGCGCTTTGCGGTTCAACTGGTCGATCTCAAGTATTGCCATGTCTCCTATCGGCTTTTCATCTTCCTGCTGACAAATGAGGAGGTCGATTCGATTTGAATCCTCTCCTATCTTTTCGAACCACTGCTTCACACTCTTTCTATTAAAAAAGGCTTGAGTTCCTGTTAATCGTCTAACTTCAGAATCCCAAAGGCCTTGGTTATAAAATAGATCTAAGTCCGCTTCTTCTATAGGCCTCAGGAACACCCTTTTACTCTCTAAAAATCGAATTGTCATATCTTTCCCCTCCTAATCACTTCAAGTATACAATCTAAGAATACAGTTATATAGAAACAAAATGGTTATAAACTAAAGTTGCCCTAGCAGAGAAAGGTGTTAGATAAAAAAGCGCCGCTTTCAGAGCGGCGCTTATCTCATCCATATATTTATGTTCATGTATAAAGGTCATCCTTTTTCTTATAAACGATCTTTTTAACCGTTTCCTGTGAAAGAAAAAAGCAGGAAGCAAGCTCTTCAATCGAAGCGCCATCCAAAAACGCTTCTTTCATGCGTTCATTGCGTTTCTCTATTCGTTCTCGAGCTCCGCTGTTGGCGCCCCATTTTCTATGAGCCTTCTTTTCTTTAGGGATATAAAGTGTTTCTCCCTGGATGTATTTCTGAAGTTCCATGACTAATTCTTCTGGTAATACGTTTGTTGCGTTCACATATTTCATGTTTAGCCAGCTCCTTAATTGATCCTTGTTCTGATTCAATAAGGTGCAAAGCCTACATGATTAGTTTCTACCTGCTGGCGATGTGAAAAATCTCTTCCTCATGCAAAGAATCGCCCTCTAATCATAGGCTTTGCATGAGCTGTTTTCGTTTTACACAACATGGTTCTGCACATCCTTGCTACCACCTTTCTATTCGATTAAAGACTCAACATTACTCCCTTTTCGTCAAATGTTGAATCAGGATTATACGCCACTTCCCAAACATTATGTTCCGGATCTTGAAAAGATGCTGAGCGGAAGGATGAATCTTCTGTTACAGGGGGCTTAGTCACTTGTCCTCCTGCTTCCTTAACACGGGCAATTGTCTCATCAACCTGCTCAGGGGCATCCACGTTAATGGCAACCGTCACTCCCTTAAAAGTACCTAGTGGTGGGGGATCAAGATCTGTGCCCTGAATCAATTTATCGTAAGAATAGAGGGAAAGCATAACTCCGGCATTTTTGAATACAGCATAATCACTATACCCATGGTTCGTCTCCTCCCAGCCTAAATTTTGATAAAATTTCCTGAGCGCTGAAACATCGTGAGCTCCTATTGTAAGTAAGCTAACGCGCTGTGGTACCATAAACATCCCTCCCAGTTTTAATCACTTACATATGTATCTTTACTTTGATCAACCTCACTCCTCCACTGCTAGCACATTAAAACCTCTTAGTGTCCAACAATAAACCCAAAATCTTGTGAATTCCGAAGCACACCTTCATAAAAACTGTTAATATTGTAACATATTTGAATAATCTGACTTATAAAATCATGGATTATATCACGAAAACTAGAGGAGGGTCATAATGATCAGTGAACTAAATCACAATGAATTTTATAAATGCAAAACTTTAATCAATGATGAGGGTCACCTGGAAGTTAAAGCAATAATAGAAGGAAATAACCGAGGTCGAATCTTTGTAGATCATACTGATTCTCCGACAACAGGACTAATTTGGTTAGGTAACCATGATGGGTTTTTCTTCATAGGAGATGAAGGAAATGAAGAGTTTAATCATGATTTAAATGAATTTATCGATGACGTAATTTTTCCTGAAGCAAAGGAGCTCGGGTTGAAGCATTTTATAGCCATAGGGAATCATTCAGGTTGGGATCAAACAATAGAGCGTATCTTTGAACAACGTCCTATGAATGTAAGTCATCAAAGTGTTTATAAGTTAAGGAAAAGCCAAGTTAAAGAAACAAATGTACCTCCTATTGAAAAAGATTATAACGTATTCCAAATCTGTAGAGAACTTTTCGAGAATAAAAGTCTCACCATTGAGAATATAGATTTTTTACACTCTAAACTATTAGAATTCTGGTCTTCCCCAGAGGACTTTTTTCAAAAAGGAATAGGGTATTGCGTAGTCCATCGAAAGAGAATCGTAAGTTTATGTTTCTCAGGATTTGTAGCGGAGAATACTCACGCCCTGGATATAGAAACAATAGAGACCTACCAGGGAAATAAGTTAGCTCAAAGAGCAGCTCGCTCCGTAGTGAAAGATTGTTTAGATAAGGGGATGAAGCCTTATTGGGATTGCGAGGAGGCAAATACACCTTCGAATGCTATTGCCCGGAAGATAGGATTAGAGAATGAATTCAAGTACTTAGTGTACATTTTTCCGATTGAGTAAGAAGAGAGAACACCTAAACACTTTAAAGATTGCTAGAAAACGGGGAAGAGTGTTGACCTCTTCCCTATTTCTACTAAGCCTCTTCTATCTAAGGATCTACATCTCTTCAGGCACCTCAACTCCCAGAAGGCGTAGTCCCTCACCGATCACAATAGCGACTGCTTCCGTCAACGCAAGGCGGCCATTCTGGTAGGAACCTGTTTCTAAAATGCGTACATTCGCATAATAGGCATTAAAGGATTGTGCCAGTTTTAATAAATATTTCGCCACTTTTGAAGGATCGTAATAATGGGCAGCTTGTTCAATCACTTCAGGGAATGCGGCTACCTTTTGTACTACAGACCAAGCGTAACCCCAGTCCTCTGCATTGAAAGAATAGGAAGTAACGTCCCCCTCCGCTTTTCTCAAAATAGATTTCGCACGAGCATACGTATATTGCAAGTAAGGCGCTGTTCCACCTTCGAATTTCAGCATTTCCTCATAAGAGAACTCTACATCATTTAAGCGATCGTTCTTTAAGTCGTGGAAAATGACCGCTCCAACACCAACTTTACGTGCAACGTCTTCTTTCTGATTAAGACCCGGGTTCTTCTCTTCTATATTCTGTTTGGCAAACTGAATTGATTTCTCGAGCGCCTCTTCTAAGAAGACAACTTTCCCTTTGCGGGTCGACATTTTCTTCCCGTCTTTAAGCATCATGCCAAATGGAACGTGAGTGATTTCGTCTGCCCAGTCGTAGCCCATTTTCTTCAACACAGCTCTTAATTGTTTAAAATGCAAGCTCTGTTCATTTCCCACCACATATAAAGAGGCAGCATGGTTATATGTTTTCTTTCTAAATATAGCCGCAGCCAGGTCACGCGTGGTATATAGGGTGGTTCCATCAGATTTTTGAATAAGAGCTGGTGGCAGACCCTCTTCATCCAAACGAACGACAAGGGCTCCATCAGATTCTTCAAGTAACCCCTTTTCCTTTAAAAGGGTAAGGATCTCTTCTGACTGCTGGTGGTGGGAGGATTCCCCTTTATACGAATCAAACGAGACATTTAGCAGGTTATAAATCCCCTTAAATGATAGGAGAGATTCTTCCTTGAACCACTTCCATAGCTTTATTGCCTCCGGATCTCCTTTTTCAAGCTTTACGAACCAGGCGCGCCCCATTTCCACAAGTGACGCGTCTTTTTCCGCTTCTTCGTGGAACCTAACATATAACGCCAATAGCTCTTGTATAGGATTGCTACGAACTTTCTCTCCTTCTCCCCATAATGTATAAGCCGCAATTAACTTTCCAAATTGAGTCCCCCAATCTCCAAGGTAATTGATGCGAACTACATTATAGCCGCACTTCTCAAGGATCTTTCCAACCGCATTCCCTATAACCGTAGAACGAAGATGACCCATGGAGAATGGTTTCGCAATATTTGGGCTTGATAGATCCATGGGAATGGTCTTTTCATTCCCAAATGTATGGCTTCCGTATGTGTGAGCACTCTTCAATACCGAAGTCATAAGCTCTTTGGTGTAGGCTTCCTTGTTATAAAAGAAGTTCACATAAGGGCCGACCGCTTTTATAGTAGACACCACAAGAGGTGAGAGCTTTATACTCGCTGAGAGATCTGCTGCAATTTGTGATGGATTCTTTCTAAAGACTTTTGCCAGTTCAAAGCATGGAAAAGCTAAGTCCCCCATATTCTCGTGTTTTGGAACTTCAAGGAGCTCATCTATCTTTTGCAGTGAAAGGTATTCATGTAATTCGTCACCTAATGCTTTTGTAATTTCCTTTTTAACGTTTTTCATTTCCTCCATCCTTTCTCTAAACAAAAAACCCGCCTCCCCTCCCATTACAGGAGGAGAGACGGGTATCGTTTCCGCGGTGCCACTCTCATTACCTTTCTTAAAGAAAGGTCAGCTTAGGTTCTTGTTAACGGCAAGTACCGATAGCCCCTACTTTCGTTCAGAGCTATACCTCAAAAGTCCGGTTCGTCGCTTTCTTACCACCAGGCTCCCACCGTCCCCGGCTCTCTTAATGTCTTCCAACGACTACTCTCTTTTTCTTAGGTTACGTTTGTTTAATTGGAAGAAATTATATATGAAAGAATGGAAGCTGTAAAGAAAAATTTATTCTAGGAATTTCCCCCTCAACTTGCAACCCATATATTATTATGAAAGAGGGAAGAACGATAAAGTCCTAATAGTCGCTATTCTGTATAAATCTATTCTTTTATCTTTATAATTCGAACAGACGGTCCTCAAAACTACCGTCGCTATAAACGCGTTCCACAAACCTTGAATGTCCTCCCTTTTGGTACACCAACGTAGACGCTCTTGTCCCGTAATTCGGCGTGTCTATAAACAGGGACGACAGACTCCGCTCCCACTCAAGGGGAATGCCTGTATCAGGCAACTCTTCATCATTTGCGGGTTCAGCATGCTGAAGTGTTTGGAATAAGCATGCATCCACATTATCTGTTTGACTCTCCAGGCAATCGGATAGCCATTTTTTCCCTTTTATGACTTTAGGCCAGGGAGTATCTAACAAATGATTACTTAAACCATAGATACCAGGTTGCAGTTCCCGGATCTCTCCTTGCCGGTTTGAATAATAATATAAAGAATCCCCGTCTGAGACGATCAAGTTAAAGCCCGGATAAGAATGTTTCCTTTCATGAACGGCCTCGAGAAACTCTTGTGGTGAATCCGTCCCTTTTAAGAAATCACTAACCAACTCCCCACGAGAACGTGTCCCTCCTTTCTCTTCATCAGGGCCACGGTAATTAGTTAGAGCAGCGAAGCGACCTACCTTCGTAACGCCCATCCACGTCCCCATTTTCTCAAGGTCCCGTCCAGCCAGTATATGTGGAGCATCCTCCCAGAAGTGAGCTTTGGCGGTTTCTCTTTGGTAAAATTCATCCCGGTTCGCGGCTACAACTAAATCATATGTTTGATCCACTTTATAAGCTAAATTAATTAAACACATTTTAGCCCTCCTTTCTTACGAGGTATCAAATGTAAACAGAAGGATTAGTTTTCCTCAAGAATTATATGTGGGCTACTTATGATTTGAAATAGAATACAAGAGCACGTCTTGACCAGAAAATGTGATAGACCGCTCCACGCTCATCCCAAGCTTTTCAGCCACTCTTCTTGAGGCAAGGTTTCCTGGCTGGATGAGTGATATAAGCTTTTTCGCTTTAAGACTTTTGAATCCAAAGTCTTTCAGTGATCTAGCCACTTCTGATGCATATCCCTCTCCCCAATGAGGACGAGCGATCCAGTAACCAATCTCCCACTCTTCTTTACCATCTACCATTTGCGGAACAATGCCCGCATGACCCAACTTCACCTCATCTTCTTTTCTTATCAAAAGTTTCAACCTGAGGTTTGGGTCTTCTTTATAGGTCTCTAGAATCCGATTTATCAAACGAGTTGCCTCTCCCTCTTCTTTCACACTACCATTCCCTATATACCTCATCACTTCTGAATCTTGTAACATTGCTGCGAGGAAGGGTTGATCTTCTTCTTTATAATCTCTTAGATAAACTCTTTCCATTCCTTCACTCCTGACTTTCTCTGCCTACCCCTAATTATTTCAAACCAATCTGAAAACGTCTACTTCCACCCATAAATCATGTTCCACTCGGCATTTCATCCTATGGTTCATTTGCTTTACAGACAGCTCTTTCAAAAAAGACCGGCTAGTTCACGATGAACTAGCCGGTCTTTGTTTATCCAAATTAAACTGCAGGTGGTCCGAATTTCCCGTCTCTGAAGTCTTTAAATGCTTCTCTAATCTCGTCCATGGAGTTCATCACAAATGGCCCATAAGGAACAATCGTTTCTTCAATTGGGAGACCTGAATAAACAAGAACTCTTGTACGTCTTTTCTTTGCGTTAAGTGCTAGGGTGCTTCCTTTATCTGACTCTCCGTTGGCGCGATAGTCTAACGTTGCTACACCATGTTTCTTTAAGGGTGTTTGATCTCCGCCTACTTCTACTTCTCCTGATAAAACATAGACAAAAGCATTATGATTCTCAGGTAGCTCTAGTGTAGTAGAAGCCCCTTCTGAGAGATTTACTTCAGATAACGTAATAGGCACGATCGTTTCCATAGGCCCTTTTACACCGGCCACTTCGCCGGCATATACCTTTATGGTTCCTTCATCGACATTCACTACTGGAGCATCTTCAGCATAAACGTTCTGGTATAAAGTTTCGGATTGCTTTTGTTCTTGTGGGAGGTTCAACCACAATTGAAGTGTGTGGGCTACGTCGTCTTCTACGCCGTCTTCAGCATGACGTGCCGCCCAACCCGCGTTCATATATTGAACATCGCCTGGTTCTAAAATATCGCGTCCTCCGCCGTTGTCGATATGCTCCAATCGACCATCAATCACGTACGTAATCGTCTGGAACCCTCTATGAGGATGGTCAGGGAAGGTCCCTTTCTTAAACCAGTCCTCAGCCATAAGGATAAACGGGTCAAACTCTTTCCACCGATCAGCCGGGAGTACCCAACCTTTTTGGATAGCCGGGAAGTTCATTTCTTCATATTCTACATACCATGTATCCCGTACATGTCTGTTCAGTTTGTCTTCATTCGCCATATTAAACTCCTCCTATGCCAATAGTGATGATGACAACTTTTCACCCAGTATAAGAAAAAGTTGATCGTGCAGTTATATTTCCATTCCCTAAATTGACAAACAATATATCTATATTTATACTAACGTAAGTGAAATAGTTTGTATAGCAACTAACTCAGGAGGGAAACGTTTGAAGTTATCTTTTCAAGATTACATCAGTATAAAAATTCACCAGACAGACCTCAATCTTACGAAATTCATCAAATCAAAGTTAGATGATTTTAACCTCGCTCCAGAGCAGAATTTAATCATGATGTTGCTTTGGGAAAAGGATGGATTAACCCAAAATCAACTAGCCGATAAACTTGATAAAGATAAAACCAACATTGCGAGAATGGCTTCTAACTTAGAGAAAAAGGGCTATATTCATAGAGCCCACCCCAAAGAAGACCGTCGCTCTCTTATGTTATTTCTAACAGATAGCGGGAAAGAACTTGGTGAAAAAGTTATTCCGGTTGCTGAAGAGTTTAACGAGATGGTTTGCAAAGGAATCTCAAGCGAGGAACTAAGCGAGCTTGAACGCTTGCTTAACAAGATCAACCATAATGTCCAGGATCAATGATGGACATTTTTCTCCAATAGTTGCTATAACAACAATTAATTTCTGGAGGTAACAACTATGGCAAACGTACTATTTATAAAAGCAAATTCTAGACCCATTGAACAATCTATAAGCGTGCAGTTATATCATACATTTCTAGATCAATATAAAGCAGAGAATCCTTTTGATCACATCACTGAGCTAGATTTATTTGAAGAGAACCTTCCATACTATGACACAGATAAAATCAACGGCATGTTTAAGCAGGCTAAAGGCATGGAATTAACAGCTGAAGAAGAAACAGCTGCAGCAACGGTAAATCGTTATTTAGATCAATTCCTTGCAGCGGACAAAGTCGTATTCGCATTCCCTCTATGGAACTTCACCATCCCCGCTGTCTTGCATACGTATTTTGACTACCTGGCGCAAGCTGGTAAAGCGTTCAAGTATACAGCTGAAGGACCGGTGGGACTATTAACGGATAAGAAGGTAGTTCTTCTGAATGCACGAGGTGGCGTTTATTCAGAAGGCCCTGCTCAATCGTCTGAGATGGCCGTAAATTATGTAACGAACATTCTTAACTTCTGGGGTATCCAAGATATCACTACACTTGTCATTGAAGGACACAATCAATACCCTGACCGAGCTGACGAAATTATTCAGGATGGGTTAAAGAAAACTGAGCAAGCAGCTCTAGCATTCTAATGGAAGAAGGTGCCCGATTCAATAATCGGGCACCTTTTTTTGTGAAAAGGGATACACAAGAAATGTTAATATATTTAGGATAAAAGAATATTAAGAATGTTATTGCCCCTGTAATCATTACCTGATAGTATTATTTTTATTGAATTATCAGTATTTAATACTACATAGGATAGGGGCTTATACGATGCAAAACAAATTATCATTTTCAACCTATGCCCTGATCGGAACCATGCTGTTTGGTATGTTTTTCGGAGCAGGGAATCTTATCTTCCCGATCCAGCTTGGTCAGATGGCGGGAACAAATTTCTGGCCTGGCCTTATCGGATTCTTAGTTACAGCGATCGGCCTTCCTTTTATGGGGATACTCGCGATTGGACTCTCACGTAGTAACGGACTACAAGATTTAGCGAGCCGCGTTCATCCGTTATTTGGAATCACCTTTGCCACGGTGCTTTATTTAACAATCGGTCCTTTCTTCGCAATCCCACGTACAGCAACTGTTCCATTTGTTGTTGGATTTGAGCCATTTTTAAATGATGGACAGGTTACGTTATGGCTCGGGGTTTTCAGTTTCATGTTTTTTACTATTGTCTATTATTTTTCCTTAAACCCTGCTAAAGTGATGGATTACATCGGGAAATATTTAACACCATTATTCCTTGTCTTCTTATTTATCCTGATTGGGACGGCAATCTTCAATCCGATGGGAGCGTTTGGCAGTCCTGCGAGCGACTATAAGGACATGGCCTTCATGACCGGATTTACGGAAGGGTACAATACAATGGATGCGCTGGCTTCTCTTGCATTTGGGATCGTCGTGATTAACGCCATTAAATCAAAAGGGGTCACAGAACCAAAAGCGATTGCCCAGGCGACATGGAAAGCGGGTATTGTAGCGATGGGCCTTATGATGCTTATTTATGGACTTATCACCTACATGGGTGCATCGAGTGTTGAAGCCATTGGAACTTATGATAATGGTGGGCTAATCTTTGCAGAAGTGGCTCAACATTATTTCGGACCGTTTGGCTCTGTATTACTAGCCATTATTATCGTTTTGGCTTGTTTAAAAACGAGTATTGGACTGATTACATCTTGTAGTGATTACTTCCACTCTATCATTCCAAAAGTCAGCTATAAGTCGTTTGTACTGATCCTTTGCCTTGTCTCGTTCATCATTGCAAACTTTGGGTTAACGAACATTATTCAGTTTGCAATACCTGTATTAATGTTCCTTTATCCCTTAGCGATTGTTCTTATCCTACTAGGATTAACCTCACCGCTGTTTGGTAACAAGCGCAGTGTATACACCGTTTCCATGTTCCTTACTTTCTTTGTAAGTGTCATAGACGGATATAAAGCATTAGTAGCCAACCTTCCTGGATGGACCGTGTCAGCTTTCGAATCGATCCAAACCTTCTATGCTGATGTATTACCTTTATATAGCATGGGACTTGGCTGGATGCTGCCGGCACTACTAGGAGTTGTAATCGGCCTCCTATTACCAAAGCGTACAGTTGAAACACCCTATATGTAAGGCATTCAAAAAGGCAACTTCCCTATGAGGAGGTTGCCTTTTGTTCGTAAACAGGGATGAAATAGAGACCACTATTACGTTTGATATGTACAAGAATGGCTACTGTTCTAATGGGATCAACTTTGCGTTACATGCTTTTTCATAAAATTCGACCGGCCCTGCTTCTCCAATAATCGCATATTGGTAGCGAAGCTTAGCCATTTCGATTAAACATGTATCGAGCAATTCTCTGCCCACAAATTGAAACCTTTTATCTTTCGAGGTACCCATTGGACCAAATAAGCCCTTCTGGTTATGAACAAGGTCATAACAAGCAAAACCTATGATACTACCATTTTGTTCGGCCAGAAGGATTGGGATCACATCCATATTGTAAGAATGATTGATGTGCTCAAGCCATCTTTCACCAAATTCTTGCAGAACATAATCTTCTAGAGCAGGAAGGTCCGACAGATTGGCTCTCCTAATCTTATTGTAGGGGGTGAACGTTTTATGTACATAATCACCTAGATGAACCGTTAAATCCCTTGGTGTACAGGCTATCGTAAAGATCTTCGTAAGCATTTCTTTCGTTAAGATTTCTCTCAGACTGACCTCTTTCTCTATAACAGCGTATAGAATATGTCCTTCATTCATCAGTGCTTGTCCATAATGCTCTTTCTTCTCATTGGCCCGCTCCAACACATCTACAGTGGCAGAGGATACCTTGATCCCCTTCCATTCTGTGTATACTTCTGTTTCCTTGTCACAAACTTTCTCAATTTGTTCTATGAAATCCGCACCGATTTGTTTGTATAAATATAAGAACACTTCTCCGCATGGACCTGTACCTTCTTCACAAGCACCTATCAGAAAGTGATAAGGTTCTATAATGCAGTCGCGTTTTTTTACCTTGTCAATTATCCTCGTTGTCCTGGGGGTAAATCGATAGAAGTCTTTTTCCAAGTTCTCGCCTCCTACTAATCTTTTTATCTATTTAGCATTTCCACAACTTTAAGCATAAATCCTTCCAAGTCAAAGAAACCTATTCAAACTCACCTTAAATTTTATATTTTTTTATAAAAGAAAATAGATTAAAAAGAGAACCCTCTTCTTTGTGAAAAAGAAAAGCATTCTCCTTTTTGATCTAATTAAAAATTCAACCGCTCATTTACCGTTTCATTGTATTTCTTTAATAACCTTCCAAACGTCTCCTGTTCTTCTTCTGTCCAGTCTTTTAACATCTCCTCAAGACGCTCGAACCTTTGCTGTTTATTTCCTTCGAGTTCCTTTGAACCAAGCTCTGTAATCTTATAAAAGTACGCTCGTTTATCATCTGGGTTTGGAAGCTTTTCAACGTATTGTTTCTCAACTAGTTTTGTCGCTTGTCGGCTTACTGTGGAAATATCCAAATGAAGTTCTTCTGATAATGTTTTGACTCCTGCTGGGCCAAATGATGAAAGTTGCCTTAACAAGATATACGCAGATCGTTCCATTCTCCCTTTTCGCTGTTCAGTCATGACGATTCTCCGTATAAAGTCCGTTATTTGCCGTTCAATTAATTCAACGGATTGTTCACTCATATTCTCCACCTCAATCGAATTCCTTTTCCCTCTAGCATACCATATTTCATCCGGCTACCTTGACACCCCAAAGTATTTAGTTGTATTATACAATTAATTGATTGTATAATACAACTAAATACATTAGATCAGTAAGGAGAATGTAAATATGTCAGCAAAACCAAATCCGGTCCCGCCGGTTACAATTGCAGAAGAGCCAAGTATACTAAAGCAGCCAAAAGCAGTATGGGCTGTCTTTTTTGCGTGTATCATCGCATTTATGGGGCTTGGACTCGTGGATCCGATTCTACCTGCCATTGCGAAACAACTAGATGCAGCACCTAGTGAAGTTACCCTTCTGTTTACAAGCTATAATGCTGTCATGGCCGTAGCCATGCTTGTAACAGGCGTGATTACATCGCGAATAGGAATGAAATATACACTTTTATCTGGAATTGTAATTATCGCCTTATTCTCTGGACTAGGAGGACTATCAAACGGCATATGGGAGCTTGTCTTTCTACGGGGAGGCTGGGGCCTTGGAAATGCCTTATTTGTTGCGACGGCCCTAACTGCCATTGTCACCTTATCGAACAGTGGTAATGCAAAAGCTATCATTCTTTATGAAGCAGCTATTGGCCTCGGAATTTCCGTTGGTCCTCTTATTGGAGGCTGGCTCGGTGCGATGTCGTGGAGAGGTCCATTTTTAGGTGTTGCTACCTTAATGGTCATAGCGTTTATTGGTCTAACTACCCTTATGCCACGTACTCAGAGTGCTGGCGGAACGAAGCGAAAGAAAACTTCTCTAGCCGATCCATTTCGTGCACTGCAACACCGCTCCTTATTGGTTCTTGGTATTGCAGCTGCTCTTTATAATTACGGATTCTTTACGTTATTAGCCTTTTCGCCATTTGTATTAGGCCTTGATGAACACGGCCTTGGCATGGTGTTCTTAGGTTGGGGAATCTTACTTGCCATCACTTCAGTGTTTATGGCACCTAAACTTCAAAAATGGATTGGTACTGTGAAATCCATGTGCTTGATGCTTACTCTATTTGCTGCAACCCTTTTAGCTATGGGCATTTGGACTTCCGCTCAGTGGGTGGTCATAGCAGCTGTTATATTTGCAGGTGCTTTATTAGGGAATAACAACACCCTCATTACAACTGCCGTAATGAATGCAAGTCCTGTTGAACGATCCACAGCATCAGCTGCATACAGCTTTCTTCGTTTCCTTGGAGGAGCGCTTGCACCTTTCCTTGCAGGGAAACTTGCCGAGATCTTCAACTCTAGCATGCCATTTTATGTAGGAGCATTCTTTGTACTTCTTTCCGTGGTATTTGTATGGATGAATAAGAAACACATTATGCATGTCGATGAGGCTGAAGCTCATTAATCCTTATACAAAAAAAGCCCTGGCTCAAGTGGAGAGCCAGGGCTTCATTTATGTAATATTTATTCTGATTTCGGTAAAATACAGTATGTAATTGTTAAAAAGGGAATCGACCATAACCACATGTTATGGGTCGCATGTAACGCCCCTTCTCCCACTTCTTCCACCAGAAAGTATTCTTCAATCGGTAATTTGAAGCTTCCAAGTCTAGTCTTTAAATACGTCCCAGAATCAGCATCCTTTGATTTAAGGCGTTTACTCGATAAGCTTAAACGACTTCCCTTTTGATGAAGTTCAAGTACTCCTGTCATCGTTGAAAAGGGTAATGGGAGCCCAATATTCATATAGGTCCGCTGATTCGTCTTATGGAAAGAATAGATAGCAACAAAACATACTTCGTCCCCGATCTTTCTCACCCATGCCCTTGGCCGGTACCGACCGTCTGTCTCTTCTGAAACCGGCACAATATCCCCTGTCATTTCTACTTCTTTACCAGATAGAGGCAAATTAATTTGTTCCGTTCTCTTACTTAACAAACGATAAACCGCTGCAAATGGCTTAAACCATGCTTTCCATTTTACTTTGGCCAATAAGCGATAAGAGGTTGTTCTTTCATAAAAATCGATAATCGCCGGAGACAAGGTGTTTAGATCAACATCTTCCCTATATAATCTCATGTCTTCTACGAGACCTACTTCTTGACGCTCTCTGTCCTCATGGTCTTTAAGCACATTCTCTCCGACATGGAACGAACCCTTGACTCTACTGGTAGGAATGTTACGCATCCTGAGTAAACTCCCCTTCGTAAGAAAAGATCGTTCCGATGATTGGGTTTTGAACCCTCACCTGAATTTCGAACACATTTCTCTCCTCATTAAAGGCTTCAACTACGGTTGCCACCCCTTGGAGGAATCGGGGTAAAGGGATTTCTTTATCACCAATCACCGCGCGCTGCCGCTTTGACTGAATGTGGAGACCACCGTTTTCAAGAACAGTTAATGCCAAATCAGAATATAGAACTGAGGGCTCCCCAAGATAGTCTTTAATAATCCCACGCTCAGAATCAAGGCTCATCAGGGCATTGAAATACCGCTTCTTTCCACTGAAATAAAACACTCTCTCCCAGTGCACTTGTTCCTCTCCATTATCTCCTGTTAAAGGCTGATGCTGAATGGTAAATGGGATGAATACTCCACTCTCAGGAAATAGAAGCTTTCTTCTTGTTCCCAAAAACATCAGTGGATACATCCACTTCGGCCCTCTTGTTATTTTCTTCATGACACCTGACCCTCTATATGGACCTTTCTCAAGCTGCTTGTATCGCCGCTTTAGCATCGGGTGTAATCGATTAAATCGATCTCCTAACACTTGTGAATAGATCGGCATTCCCATCACTCCTTCCTCTTCCTTTTGCACGTCTTAGCTGTTGGCACGTCCCGACTTATAGTCAATCCGATTAAGGACAATAGAAATAAACTACTATTGTAAGGGAGAGGACTGAAAGGATGAGTAAGCGTACCCGGGTCTGCTACAATAGCTGAGAGAGTGAGAATCGGAATAGCCCATGCTTGAATCAAATGCAGCCACTTCCGTCTACCAACAAACCACCACGAGAGACCAAAGAGCAATTCTCCACTGCCCATGACGAGTACAACATTAGGTGCTGACACTCCATCAGGCAAGAGACTCTCTGCCATCGCTACTTCCTCTGGATGTTGAAATAAAATCTTAGGAATTAGCCCATGATAGATCCATATAAAAGAAAAGAAAAAGGCGAGCATCCAATAAACAAAGAATTGGATGTACTGAGACTTAGGTGTGACCCCTTTCTCAAGCCAACGTTTAAGCACATCAAAGCTAAGTGCTGTTGCCCATCCAATCATCGGACGAAAGATAAACCGGTCGAATAAAGCTCCCACCTTACCAAACCTCGTTTGGTAATCGTATTGAGTGAGGAAGGTTAAATCCTTATCGTTTCGAATATATTTCCAATATCCTCTTCCCTCTGTAATAATGGATATCCTTTGATCTGTTCCAAAATGAAGAGAAGAAGTCCTCGAACCATCCTTACCATTATGGGTTCCTTTACTTCTCCCCCACCCTTCAATTGAAAGACCTAGACCTATATTTGTCTTATATGTAAAGTCTTGCGGATCCTCTTCCTGTTCTTTAGGTTGATAAATAATAGATGAAAAGCGGAGGTCCCATTGCTCGTGTTGATCGGGTATCTGGGAAGCGTTCCAAAGATCTTCCATATCCGCTTCTATTCTAGTTTCCACATAAATCGGCTCTCTTTTCATCGTCCTCCCCCTTCTCACCTATTATTTTATCAGTTCTCAAAATAATGTGGTAACAACGAAAAGCCAACAGGCTATTCCAGGTGCATACTCCTCTAATACACTACATAACTCTCCAAACCTTATAGATTCCTACGATTGTACATAAAGAATCCCCCAAACAGCCCTTTCTTGCTGCGAAGGACCCAATCTATAAAGAACCCTTAATTCTTCTTACTACCTCTCGATAAAATGAACCATCGTGAGCTACAAAATCTTCTCGACCGATTCGCTCTTCAAAAGATTGACTTCGTCCATCAACACCGATTTTAAACCCACACGCTTTAACTTGATCTGCCTGATGGGACCAAAGCTGTTCAAAGTCATTCAACTTCACCCGAATCATACCCGTTACTTCTTCGACCTGCAATTTAAAATCATCGAACTGGAGTCTACTATTTAATAAGAATACATTCGCAAACTCTTTATCAATGATTGTGTCATTCTCAACCTGATAGGAGAGAGTATCCAACGAAGTCAGATCCTCATACTGAACGGAAATCCCTAGTTCCTCCTCAACCTCTCTTATTCCATCTTCAACGGATTCATCAGCAAGAAGGTGCCCTGCAGCTGTTATATCATAAAGGCCCGGATAGTCTTTCTTAAAGGGACTCCGTAGTTGCAAATACACATAATACTCATCCTCAATTAGCGTTATCATCCAACAATGGAACACTTCGTGCCAGTATCCATAGTGGTGAACGTCTCTTCGTGAGGCTACACCAATTGGATGCTTGTTTTGATCGAAAATTCTTAGCTGTTCTTCCATAATCGCCTCTTCCAACTCCTATTCCTTTTCCACTTCTTCTTTAAAGCGTTCAATTAAGTTCCCATCAGAAACTTCATCGTACTTCTTCCTCAATTCTGGGAGGAGCTTTTCATATAGGACAGCCATTTCATAATGATCGCGGTCATAGGTGTGGTTGAATTCTTCTGGCGTCATACCAATCGCCTCCGCAGCTGCCTTCTGCTCCATCACATCCAATTGATCTGGACCTTCTTCGATATAACGATCTACTTCCTCTTCTGTTACCTGCACTCCATAGGTTTCTTGAGCGTACCTTTTCCTATCTTCTTGTTGCTGAAGAGCTTCCTTTGCTTGTTCAAGCACCGCTTCTTCTTTGACGTTATCATTTCCATTCCGTTTAGATTGATAAATTGTTCGAGCGATCCATTTCTCTAAGTTATCCTCCTGAACCTCAAATGCTTCCGCTTCTGAGACAGAATCTTTAAACATCGCCTTATAATCTTCAAACGTATAGTCTTCTACTTGGTCGACGACCTGGTTCTCGGTTTGTGACCCTTCTACTCCTTCATCTGCTGAGGACTGACAGCCTGATAGTAAAAGAATAGCAACAATGGAGCAAGTTGCGATTATTTTCATAGCGACACGCCCTTCATCTTATTAAAGTTCGTTCCATTCCAACCAATTATTTCAAAGAGAGCTAGATTTCTCAACTTGATCTAGATAAAAACATTCAAAACATTTGGTTACTATATTTAGACCAACTAGCTAATCATGTACACTATATTCTCTACACTACTTTAAACCAAAAAGGTCAGGGGGAGACTCCCCTGACCTTTTACGTTAACTTTATTCCATAAAACTTCATCTCGGTCATATCCTCAATGGCATACTTCACACCTTCTCTTCCAATACCGCTTTGCTTGACACCCCCATAAGGATGGTTATCCTGGCGATAGGTTGAGATTTCGTTGATCCACACGCCGCCCATTTCAATCTGATCTGCCACTCGAAAGGCTCGGTTAATATCTTTCGTAAATATACCTGCTTGTAGTCCATAAATCGAATCATTAGCGGCCTGGACCACTTCTTCTTCTGTTTCAAATGGAATAATCGACACAATTGGAGCAAATACTTCTTCAGCGATGATCTTCATATCACTTTTGACATTTGTCATAATGGTTGGGGTTAAGATCGTGCCTCTTTGTTCTCCCCCTGTTTCAATTGTCGCTCCATTCTTCACAGCATCGTCGATCCAGGTTTTTGCCCGTTCAGCAGCTTCCTCTGTAATCATCGGACCGAAATCTGTACCTTCATCAAGGGGATCGCCGATCGTTAAGGATTCGGTTTGTGATTTGTATTCTGCTAAGAACGATTCATAAAGAGACTGGTGTACATATACGCGCTGGGCTGAGATACAAACTTGCCCCGAAAAAGCAAAAGCCCCCTTCACTAAATCCGTCACTACATCGTTAACGTCATTATCTTCAAATATAATATTGGGTGAATTTGAACCAAGTTCAAGGGTAACTTTTTTAAATCCGGCTTTTTCCCTAATTCTTCTTCCGACCGGAAGACTTCCTGTAAAAGTGACTTTATGCACCTTTTCATGCTCCACTAACGGATCACCTAGCTCTTCACCTGTCCCGAGCACAAGGTTTAGCGCACCTTGAGGTAATCCCGCTTCGTGGAGTAACTTTACAAGCATATAAGCAGACACAGGAGTTTTCTCGGCAGGCTTAAACACCACCGTATTTCCCGCTGCAATCGCAGGGGCTAGTTTATGAAGAGAAAGGTTTAAAGGAAAGTTAAACGGCGTAATCGCTGCCACAATCCCTAGTGGCACTCGTTTTGTAAAGCCTAATCGGTTCTCTCCACCTATGGCTGCGTCCATCGGAATAACTTCCCCGTTGATATCTTTCGCTTGTTCAGATGCAAAGCGAAGTACTTGGACAGAACGTTGCACTTCTCCTCGACTGAATTTCAAAGGCTTCCCTGCCTCTTTCGAAATAATTTGAGCAAAGTCATCCTCGCGTGCTTCTAATAGATCAGCAGCCTCACGCAGAATGTCACCCCGTTTATGAGCTGGCATCTTCTTCATCGTGTTATGAAAAACTTCATAACTTTCTTCTATCGCTTCCTGTAATTCACTCACGTTCGCTAGAGCAATTTCCGCTACAAGTTCATCATTGTAGGGGTTCCTGACAGAAAGGGTCTCTCTATCTTCTTCTATATATTCTTGACCATTTATAATCGATCCGATTCTCATGGTGTCACCTCATTCACACGTGATATTGTTTAGCTTCTCTGTTAACTTCATATTCTCTTTATAATCCACTGGACAATCGATTAATACAGGGCGTTTCATGGCAACAGCTTTCTCCAAAGCTGGCTTTAAATCTTCTGCACGGTCCACTCGCATGCCTTCCATTCCAAACGACTCTGCAAACTTTAAGAAGTCAGGGTTCCCAAAATCAATATGAGCGGGTCGATCAAATTTCTTCATCTGATGCCATTCAATCAGACCGTAGCCCTCATCTCTCCATAATAGAATAACAATCGGTACATTTAGGCGAACCGCTGTTTCAATGTCTGCTCCTGTCATGAGGAATCCCCCATCCCCACAAACGGCCACAATCGTTTTGTCACGATTGGCCAGCTTCGCACCAATTGCCCCTGGGACGGCTACTCCCATTGAAGCCAATCCATTTGATATGAGACATGTATTCGGCTGTGCTGTATGATACATCCGAGCAATCCACATTTTATGAGCACCGACGTCAGAGATCACAATATCCTCATCTCGTAACACATCACGCAGGTCCGCAATAATCTTCTGTGGTTTCACAGGGAAGCCAGAGTCTTGCTTATAGGAATCTAGTTCATCGAGCGCTTTCTTACGAATTGACTTGGCCCAATCCAAATTCCTTTCCTGCTCTGGAACCATCTTCATTAACTGTTCAAGATTTTGCTTGATATCTCCAACCACGTTAAGAGCGACAGGATAGTAGGCATCAATCTCTGCCTCTTCTGTGTCAATATGAAGGATAGGGGTTTCGCCGTTTGGGTTCCAGTTTCTTGGAGGTGTCTCTGCCATGTCAAATCCAATCGTAATAATCAAATCCGCTTGATTGAACCCACACGTAATGTAGTCTCCACCACTAAGTCCTGCTGTCAGAAGACTTAATTCATCTTTCCAAGAAACAGCCCCTTTGCCCATAAAGGAATGAACGACAGGAATTTGTGTCTTCTTAACAAACTCACGAAGCTTCTTACTCCCCCCACAACGCGTTACACCGTTTCCGGCTAAAATCAAAGGCGTTTTCGCTTTAGAAATCAACATTGATGCTTCCTTTAAAACATGCTCACCAGCCTGAGGTCGTTTATAATCCGTTATGTAAAGAGGATCAAGATCCACTTCCATCTCAGCAACGTCTTCTGGTAAATCAATATGCGTGGCACCCGGCTTCTCGCCTGCAGCTAATTGATAGGCTTTTCGAACCACCTCAGGTACAATTTCTCCTGTTTTAATCTGTGCATTCCACTTCGTAACTGGCTCATAAATGTCTACAAGGTCATAATATTGATGAGAAATCTTATGCTGGCGATTTAAGCCGGCCTGTCCTGTTATGGCAATGAGTGGACAGTGATCCATATTTGCATTCGCAACCCCGGTTAACAAATTCGTTGCACCAGGTCCAAGAGTCGCCAAACAAACTCCAGGTTTACCCGTTAACCGGCCATACGTTCCTGCCATAAAGGCAGCACTCGTTTCATGACGTGTCGTAATAAATTCAATCTTAGACTCTTTAATAGCGTCCATTACATCGATGTTCTCTTCACCAGGAACACCAAAGATATATTCTACCCCTTCATGCTCTAAACATTTTATTAACAATTGAGCAACATTCATTGTCATACCTCCACATCTTCATATTTTTAGGTTGTGTAATGTAAGGCGTTCTTATGAGCGGAAGGTTTATGAGCATTACCGAGGGATAAGAAAAAGGGAAGCCACGTATTATACATGGCTTCCCTCCTGTAAAAATCTTATTGTTTATTTTTTATTTGCTTGTCTTCCACTCTTTTTCTGACTCTGGTGTTTAGCATTTCCGATTTGTACATCCTCTGCTAACTCCGCTTCAAATTGCTTGTTCTTTTTTGCGATCTCAGCAGATTTTTGATTATGTTTGGATGGGCCTTTTTGAGACATGAGCATCTACTCCTTTAATAAAGTTACCTTTAGTATGCTTCACTTCTAAAGGAGATATGTTAGAGACAAACAAACCCTGGGCCTCGCCACGGTAAAGCATGAAACGTTTCAATTCGTGAAAAGCGAGTGATTTTCAGAACTACCTTTATCTCCAATTAAAGGAAACAGAAACATTCACTCATAAAAAATAAAGGGAACTTCCTTTTGGAAGCTCCCTTCAACTTATTTAGTAGAGCGCTCAACATAAGGATAGATTGGATCCTTTAAGTGAAACTCATATGTTTCTCCGTCCACAATTCCAACAACTTTGTTGCTATCATATAGATCTAGTAAAAAGTGAGCCATTTCTTTTGCAGTATGGTACTGAGCCACATTGCCTTCGTAAGAAACGTCCTCCACATCAAGGGAACGCTTCATAAATTCTGTTTCGGTTGCGGCAGGGGCCAGCACTTTCGCTCTCATCTTCGCCCCTTTTCCTTCAAGTTCTTGCGCAAGGCCTTCGGTGAACGCACTTACGTAAAACTTCGTCGAGCAGTAGGTCACTGCACCGCCAACGATATTGTACCCGCCAGCTGATGAGATATTTAAGAGTTGAGTTCCTTCCTTGTTCTCATAATCACGTACAAATAGAGTAGAAAGAACCGTTAACGCTTCGATATTTAAGCGAAGCATTTTCTGGATCTTACCAAGATCTTGCTCAGCTACTGGATCAAAGTTCCCGAATCCAGCGTTATTTACAAATGTCTCTAACGGATAGGACTTAATCTCTTCGTATAGAGCATGAACACGTTCAGGCTCTGCGAGGTCTGCTGTTTTAACAACGACGTTCACACTGTGTTGTTTTTCTATCTCTGCTTTCAATTCCTCTAACTTTTCTTCACGACGCGCAACAAGAATCAGATCTTTCCCTCTCTCTGCGAAAGCGATTGCTGCTTCATATCCAATTCCAGAACTTGCTCCCGTAATAACTGTGTATGCCATACATGATCCTCCTCTTTATTATGTGATACACTATAAGCCTATCCATTAAAGTGCACTTGAAGTCAAGCATTCATGCGCTCAATACTCTCAAGAGGAGGCTCAATGATGTATTCTATAAGTGAAGTCGCATCTCAACTCAATATAAAACCTCATACCCTTCGTTATTATGAACAAGAAGGGATTTTAGAATCCAGCCGTAATCAAGCTGGGGTTAGGAACTATTCCGATCAACAAGTTCAGTGGCTTCGTTTTGTTTTGAAACTACGCGAAACCCATATGCCTGTTGCCACGATCCAACAATATGTAAAGCTCCTGCAAGAAGGAGAGCATACCGTTCATGAACGATTGCAGTTATTAGAAGACCACCAGGCTTCAATTCAAAATCAAATCCAAGAATTGAAGGAAACAGAACAAATGCTTGAGAAAAAAGTAACGACCTACAAAGATATGATGAACAAGTAAAGGCAGCGATTATTTCTTCGTGTATAAAATAACAGCTATAATCATTAGAATCATACCCGCAATTCGGGATGAGTCAAGTGGAATCTGTTTTAACCCAAACCAACCAAAATGGTCAATTAAGGAGCTAGCAATTAACTGAGCCGATACCAGTGTAAAGATTGCAGCTCCTACACCAATACGAGGCACAGCAAGTACCATTGCGGATACGAAGAAAGCTCCAAGCATCCCCCCGATTAATTGCCATTTTGGTACATGAAATACTTGAACAATGTTCCCTTTCCCAAAGAAAAGCATCACCATAAAGAGAGTGACCGTCCCAACCAAGAATGAGACAAATGCTCCTTCAAATACCCCAATTTTCTGACCTAACCCTCCATTCACAGAAGACTGAACAGCCACACCAATCCCACCTACGAAAACCATTAACATAATTAAAAATTGCATACCATCAGACCTCTTTCGTTCTATAAGTTTAGTAAGATTTTGGATAGAATTTCATTATCAATATTATTTCAGAACCACATTATTTTCTCAATTCATACAACCTGCACAATAAAAACCATCCGCTTTACCGGATGGCTTTGTACTTAAAACGTTTTAATATGGTCAAATGGATAAAAGCGCAAGAAGACCTGACCCACCAGGTGATCGATCGGAATAGCTCCCACTGCACGGCTATCATGACTGTTATTGCGATTATCCCCCATCACAAATACATGCCCCTCTGATACAACCACTTTATCAAATGAACCAATCATATCTTCTTTAATATAGTCTTCTTGAATAACTTCTCCGTTTCGATAAAGCTTACCATCTTTAGATTCTAGAGTATCACCAGGCTTCCCGATTACGCGCTTCACCCAATAATTGTCTTGGCTTTCACTTCCTAGAATCATGCTTACGACTGGACTTTCCAGCACTTTATCTTTAAGTGTTCTCTCTTCATCCAAGCGGTTATCGACTACAATGATATCTTTGTAGTCAGGCTGTTGACCAAGCGTATAAGCACTCTTAAACACCCAAAGCCGATCGCCTTTCATGTCCCCTTCTTTAAGGTCCATTCCATCTAACGTCGGTTCCATTGATTGGCCACTTACTTTGAAGGGTTGTAATAGAAATGTCGTAATCGCCACGGAAAAGACGAGTACAAATACGATCACCTTACTCCAACTAATGACTTCTTTTGCTATTTCATTTTTGCTCATATGCAGGTTCCTTTCCTATGTAAAAATCCATTATTCATCACAGATTGGATGCGAACTCTAGGTATATATCCCAACCTTTAGATCCCTTTATTCTCTCGCAGTTCAATAAGTGTTCCTTCTGGTGCGTACACCTTCGAGAGACGACCTCCCTCAACGTCATATATTTCTTTACCATTTTTACGTTTAAACTTTACTCCTTTTTCTTTTAACTCTGTCACGATCTCCTCTATATTTTCTACCCACAAGCAGAAATGGACCATGCCCTGAACTTCTTTAGAAGGCTCAGATAGAACGTCATTCCCTTTTCCTGTTTGTAATTCAATATAGAAGTCTCCTAGTTGTAACCATGAGTTATAAGCACGGCCATGGAAATTAGGATGTTCACGCGCAAGTGTGAACCCTAATAATTTTGTGTAAAAATCAAGGGATTGTTTATAACGATTTGTTTGAATACAGATATGATGGAATGCTGAATTGGCCATACTTCTCCTCTTTTCCTTTATTCTATTATATGACGGTGACAAACCCTACTATGTTTCAAGTTTACTAAAAAAGTATACACCCAGAGCCACAGAAAAATAAAGGCATCCCTAAAAAGGAATGCACTATTCTACCATATTCTTCTGAACATAGAGTATCATCCCTAGATGAGCAACGAGAATAATAGGAACCAAAATCCCCATAACGATTTCAATCGAAGTAGGGGGCGTTAATAGCCCTGAAAGGATTAAAACAAGACCCGTGGATAAATCTAAATGACCAACCAATCTTGATAGCTTTTCTTTGTCCCGTACACGGTGTTGGTTAAACCCGCTTAATAACCACGTCTGCTTTTTGACCCCTACCATAAACGCAAACAACAACAAAATAATCCCTATTGCTAAAGGTGCTGTATTCAAATACATGAACTTCCTCCTCTCTTTATGGTAGCCACCATTCCATGTAGAAGAAGGCTAAACCTAAGCTCACACAAAAGCTTGTATATACCCAAAAAGGGCCCTTTTTATAAACCTTAGAAGGTCTCTTCTTATAGTAAGAAAACAAAAAGGGGTGCTTTGTTAAGACAGCGTACAAAGATATAAACAGAAACAATAGTCCAATAGGTGCGTAGTGAAAAGGTGTGAACATCGCTAAGGCTATACAAGAGAGACTAGTGACTAATGGAAGATACCTTGTAACCTGATCTGAGTTTCTTCTATATGCGGAAACTAGTTCAAGGTCTTTCCACTGTTTCGCTACTTCTTCAGGAGTCCCAAATTCTTTTTTCACCGCACTTAATAGAGCAGCTTTTGTATTGGTTTCAGAAGCGACATCCACAACAAAACCGTACACATGACTTTTGAATTCTTCCCAATCAGAAGATAAAGAGGGTATTTTGCTCATATGTCTCTCAATCTCGTTTGTATATTCTTCATAGACCTCCTCCACCACTCTACTCACTCCTTTGTCGGTTGATCGAATGACCTTAAGGCTTCAAACATTTTCTCATAGACCTCCATCCGTTCTTTCGCTGTCTCCCCCCCTTTCTTTGAAAGGTAATAGTATTTCTTGGCTGGTCCCTGTTCTGAATCTTCCCAGTAATAACAAATAAGCTCCTGGTCTTGCATGCGCTTAAGTACAGGGTAGATGGCTCCACCTCCTATACTTAATTCGTCCGTTTCTTTCAACCTATTCGTAATCTCGTATCCATACATCGGCCGCTCCTTTAATAAAAGCAAAATCGCTAGTTCATAGCTTCCTTTCCTTAACTGCATCAGCCACTTATCCTTCATAATGTCCACGCCTTTACCAGTTCGTTTCTCACTATATCGCAATCCTATATAGTATGTGGAAAGAAAGCGAGCATCCATAGAAGCTCACTACTATCCTATTACCGAAAATGATTAGCCTTAACCTTATTTTACCATTTAATTTTTATTTTTCCATTTTATTGATAAATAAGGAAAAACCACTTCCCCATCATAATCAATTTCTCAAACGATACAATTATCCTAAATAGTATGATAGGATGACCATTAAATCAGATTAACACTTAATAAGGAGTTATTATGGGGGATAAAAAGGAAACAGCTAAAGAAAGACGAAAACGATTAACAAATGGGAGTAATTACGATATGACGGCTGAAAGGAAAGAGAGCTATTCAAATGAAGACCTCTTTAGTTTAGGTCACTTGGTAAACAAATTGGGTTGGAAAGGGACGGGAGTTCTTACCATCGCACTGATCGTCGCCTATATCCTCTATACACTCATATAAAAAAAGACTGCCGTTTCCGGCAGTCTTTTTTATCGCTTATCGCAGTTATTACTTTTGAACGTTAGCAGCTTGTGGGCCACGGTTACCTTCAACAATTTCAAATGAAACTGTTTGGTTTTCTTCTAACGTTTTGAAACCTTCGTCTTGAATAGCAGAGAAATGAACGAATACATCGTCTTGACCTTCTACTTCGATAAAACCGAAACCTTTTTCAGCGTTGAACCATTTAACTGTACCTTGTAACATAATTGTTACCTCCTGCGTGGATCAAGTCCACATTGTATTACTATTATTGCTCTGCATATTCGTTCCAGACGAAAGCGACTGATCAGTTACTTTTTTCTTTCACTCGTAAACGAACAAGAATAATTAACTCTTACTATACCAGTTGAAAACCCTTTCTACAAGCATTTATTTAAAAGATTTCAAGTTATTTTTTTCCTAACCCCTATTACTCATTCAAATAAGGGCTTGTTCTTAGCAATAAACGTGAAAAGAGCCACCCTTTTAAAAGGGCGGCTCGCAATATTTACGATCTAGTTTATGATGGATATCCTAGGATGGCTTTCTTCTCAAGGTACTCTTCGATACCAAAGTCACCCCACTCACGACCAATACCAGATTGCTTATACCCACCAAATGGTGCTGCAAAGTCGTGAGCAGCATCATTCACCTTGATACGTCCAGCTCGGATAGATGTTGCTACCTTTTTAAGAGTTTCAGGATCTTTACCGTATACATAGCCAGCTAGGCCGTATACAACATCATTTCCAATTTCAATCGCATGGTCAATATTATCATACGTAATAATACTCATGACTGGTCCGAAGATTTCTTCCTGAGCAATAACCATGTCATTGGAAACGTCAGTGAAAATGGTTGGCTTAGCGTAATACCCTTTATCTAAACCATCCGGAAGACCTGTACCACCGGCAATCACATTAGCTCCTTCTTCGATACCTTTTTCAATATAAGATTGAACCGTATCCCATTGCTTTTTCGATACAAGTGGTCCAATATAATTTCCTTCACGAGGATGACCTACTGGAAATTCAGGTAGTACGTCAAGAACTGCTTGTTCGAATTCCTCTTTCTTAGAAGCTGGAACAATCATTCTTGTAGCTGCTGAGCAAACTTGCCCTGTATTGGTTGCGATATTACTTACTGCATTACGTGCTGCGTCTTTCATATCGGCATCTTCAAGAACGATTAACGGAGACTTCCCGCCTAGCTCTAGAGCCACATTCTTAATTGTTTCAGACGCATTTTGCATAACTTTGGCACCTACACCTGCAGAACCAGTGAAGGATACAAAGTCGATGTCAGGATGAGAACTAATGCCATCCCCAATTGTTTCACCTGTACCATTGACTAAGTTAAATACGCCTTTAGGCACGCCTACTTCATCAAAGATCTCTGCTAACATAATAGCCGCAAATGGCGTCATTTCAGATGGCTTTAAGACAACAGGACTACCTGCTGCGAAGGCACTAGCAATTTTCGTTGAAGCTTGGTTTGTCGGGAAGTTCCATGGTGTGATAAGACCACTAACCCCAACAGATTCCTTCACAAGAGTATGATCGCCGCGGTCTTCCATAAATTCTATGGATTTAAGAGATTCAGCGGCCTGAGCAAAATGATTATAGCCCATGCTATAATGAACTTTTTCTGAAATTTTAAGAGGTGCTCCTAGTTCATCTGTCATCACTTCAATGAATTCATCTTTACGTCTGGCATAGGCTTCAGCGATGTTCTCAAGCATTTCTACGCGTTCTTCTTTGGACGTTTGAGAGAAACTAGGGAAAGCGTCACGGGCTGCTTTTACCGCTTTATCTAAATCTTCTTTGGTACCCAAACTAATTTGGCCCATCGGCTCTTCCGTTGCCGGGTTGATCACATTGTATGTTTCATTACCAGTTGATTCAATCCATTCTCCATTAATGTAATGTTTTAAGTTCTTACGCATATTCGAGGTCTCCTTTATTTATAATTTAATTTGTAAAAAGTTGTCTGCTTGTGCTTACGTAACATGTATTACCGCTAAATCCACTATTGAAACATCTCGAATAGAAAGCAATTCTTTTGAGATTGTTCTAGGTTGCGCTTACACTATTGATAAAGAAAGGATGATAACATTGGCACAAGAAGTTAAAGGAAAAGTGGCTTATATTACTGGAGCTGGTAGTGGCATTGGACGTGCGACAGCGATTCAGTTTGCTAAAGAAGGCATTCACGTAGGACTTATTGCAAGAACAGAGAGTAAACTTAAAACGGTCAGAGATGAAGTTATTTCTTATGGCGTAAAAGCATCTTATGCGGTAGCCGATATTGCCAATCTTGAAGAAGTAGAAAGAGCTGTAGAGCAGTTAAAGCAAGAAGTTGGTCCAGCCAATATTTTAGTAAACAACGCTGGAATTGGATTATATGGTTCGTTCCTTGAATTAGAGCCTGAAGAGTGGAAGCGTACTTTTGAGGTTAATGTGTATGGAACCTATCATGTTACAAGAGCTGTCCTCCCTCATATGATTGATGAGAATCAAGGGGATATTGTAAACATTTCCTCAAGTAATGGATTGAAAGGAACTGCTGGCTCTACTTCTTATAGTGCATCGAAATTTGCAATTCAAGGGATGACAGAAGCCCTTATGCAAGAAGTTCGTCGTCACAATGTTCGAGTCTTCACCCTAAACCCTAGCCTTGTGGCTACAGAACTAGCTTTTGGTGACAATTTTGATGAAAAACAGGATAGAGAGAAGTATATGCAGCCAGAAGACATTGCAGAGTATATGACGGCGCAGCTAAAACTGCATCCGCGCATCTTTATTAAACAATCCCTTCAATGGGCAACGAACCCTTTTTAATGCTGATCCACAACCGCCCCTTCTGTTTGTGAACCCTCTCCTCAGGGTACATAAGTTATAACTTTTTAGAGGAGGCGTGGACATGGATTTTGATCATTTAGTTGTACTGGCGAAATCTCCTGAAAAATCTCAGCAAGATATGAAAGGTAAACACGGAATACGCGGGCAAAAGGGGGGCGAGCATAAGGAATGGGGAACCTATAACCACTTAGCATTCTTTGAAAATGGTGCCTACATAGAATGGATTGGGATTACAGATTACGAGAAAGCCTCACAGTCTGATAATCCACTCATTCAACAAGCTTTAGAGACCCATGACCAAGAAATCGAAGGACCCTTTACGTTTGCACTGAGGACTTCCCAAATGGACGAGCTCATCGAACATTGGGAAGCAGAAAACCTGAATTACGAAGGGCCTTTCAAGGGAAGTCGTACGACCCCGGATGGTCAAGAGCTTAGCTGGCGCATGTTATTTCCTAAAGCCGAGAGCGCTTTCCCCCTTCCTTTTATCATTGAGTGGGGAGAGAAACAGAACGGACCAACTGATCCACAGGACTTAAACTCAATACCGTTTGAAACCATTCATGTGGGAGTCCAGGATTTAGAAGCTGCCCTTCATCAATGGACCTTATTCTATCAGCTCGGGGAGCCCGAACATTCACAAGACTTAGCGGGTAATCCTTCCTATGAATGGAAGCTCGGCAACGGAACCCTTTCCTTATCAGAAGGGGAAGGCATTAACGGGAAGTTTGGTCACATTAATTTGTAAATAAAAGCAACCAGCCTGTTCATCAGACTGGTTGCTTTTTTATTTTCACGAAGCCATCCAATTCACATAGTTTAATAGAAATATGATTAAACAGGAGAATAGTGATGACGAACCATTATCTAGATTTATTAGCGTACTTCGGCATAGGCGGGGCTCATCCAGGTGGATTTGAGCTGAGTAAACAGATCTTTAACGGAGAGAAGTTAACTAGTGACCTCCATGTTTTAGACCTTGGTTGTGGAACAGGGCAATCCTCAGAATATATCCGAGATACATTTGGATGTGAAGTAACGGGGATTGATCAGCATCCAATCATGATCCAAAAAGCTAATGAGCGACAAGCAGATGTTACATTTTTAGAAGGCGATGCTGAAGACTTGCCTTTTCCTGACCATAGCTTCGACTTTATCTTCACAGAATCCACCATTGCTTTTACAGATATGCCTAGAACTCTTGAAGAAATAAGACGTGTCCTTACCCCAAAAGGCACCGTTTTATTTCTTGAGATGACTGCAGAACACCCCATTCCTGACTCTTTGAAAAAACAAATTATGAATCTCTATCACATCCAAGCTATTTATTTAGAGTCCGAGTGGAAAGAAGAATTAAATCGAGCAGGATTCACAAATATTGAATGTTTAAACATTCCGTCTAATTTAAATGAAAGTGCTCTATCCGATATGAATTTAAGCCCTAACATCCCTGAATCTCTATATGATTTATGGGACCAACACGCTGAGCTTGTTGAAATCAGCAAGAAACACCTTGGATTTCGAACTTTTAGATGTCATTTAGGATAACTTTTATTATTCAAAAAAACTCTCCCCCTTGATAGGAGGAGAGTTTTTACAATTGGCTTTTAACAAATGAGGACTCTTTGATGACTTCTTCAGCAGAAACTTGAAATAGATCGCTAAGATCATGCAAACCTTTAGTCCTGCAATATGCATTCACTAGGTGATAAGCCGCATTATACCCTACCCATTTGGGGGGGCGACCATGTTTCTTTCCATACATTAGTTTCATGTTCTGTTCATGGTCTGTCGATTCTAATAATGGAAGAATGTACTTTCCCCAATAAGACTTGCATTCTTTTTCCTTATACACTGAAGTCCAAGGAGCGAGCCATTCCTTTCCATAGATCCTCTTTACAGCTTGTTCTGCGGTCCCCTCTAAGACTAACAGATCCTCCAAGCGCAAGGTTTCTTCGCTTAGACCCTGTGCGGTCATTCTACAGACATGGTGGTATTCATGTGCCAATATAGCCCGCAGCTCCTGTTGTTTATGCGAGGCAGTAAGGAAAAGAAAAACAGCTCCTTTTATCGCTAATCCATTCTTATTTTTAACTTGCCTTTTTTCATAACCACGCGTGATAGGAAATATATAAACCGGTATGTCTGGTCCCTTCCATTGATCTTTTAACTGTACAAATTCATGCTCAATCGTCTCCCATATTCCCCGGTCTTTCATGTCACCTACCAATCGTTTCATCTTCCGCCATTCTCCAGGCTGAAATAAACCATGCTGCTGTAAATGGTACGTAACCTCTTCAGGACTTGAAGACGGGAAGTGGTGACTGACCGGCACCCCGATCTTGTTTAACTGTCCCTCATATAAATCTTGAGATCGCTTCTCCTCATAATCTCTTAAAAGCTCTTCTACCCATTCATCTGTTCTCACAATTCCCATAAAAGTCCCCCTCTTCCCTCTCTGGTTATTCACCTATTCTGTCATATCTAGTAGATCCGTCTAGTCCAACCAAAACGCTTTTGCATAAGTTATGACTACATACTGATATGTATATCAGGAAAGGAAGGAGGATATGTATGTCTCATAACATGTATAACCGTTGTTGCCGTTATAAAGGAAGAGTCGTGCGCTTGGAATCCAGAGGACGTGTTCACGTTGGGGAAGTCACACGCGTATCAAGAAGCCATGTATGGATTCGACCTGTCGGCGGTCCAAGAGGATTAGGTTGGGGATATTACGGATTTGGTTACGGAGGATTCGGTGTTCCATTTGCACTAGGTGCCATTACAGGTATTGCATTAGCAGGAGCATTCCTTTGGTAGAGGGCTAGGCAAACACCCAAATACAGATTATTTTCACAGGAATAGGGATGCACCTACACACCTTTTCCCTAATTCCATATGATGAGATAGTGTAAGGTCCACGAAGTGGATTATACAACATTTAGTAAGGAAAGGAGATGTTTGTATGTCATACGGTTGTGGTTATGGTGGTGGCTACGGCGGTGGATACGGTAGCAGCTTCGTATTAATCGTTGTATTGTTTATTCTGCTTATCATCGTTGGAGCTTCTTTCGTTTACTAATATCCTACACCTGACCTTTTGTATAGGTCAGGTTTACCTTTTCTTTACGTACCATTGTTTGGCGTCGTCCAGTACAACGTTACACATAAAGAATAGCTTGATACAGAAGGGAGTTGAAGTTATGTCTGGAGGATACGGCGGAGGATATGGCGGAGGTTTCGCGCTAATCGTTGTTCTATTTATCTTGCTTATCATTGTTGGAGCAGGAGCATTCAGCGGTGGCTACGGCTACTAATTAAAAGCACCGGGAACCTCCATTCTCTTGGGGGTTCCCGGATCTTTATATTGGAGGAGGGCACAACAATGCCAATAAAGTTTTGTTTATTCCCTGGTTATAAATACTGCGGTCCAGGATGCAAAGGGCCTGGTGCCCCCGTAAATGCTGTTGATGCGGCTTGTAAGGCTCATGACGATTGTTATGATCGCGGCGGTGCCCCTTGCGAATGTGATCAACAGTTCATGAGACGGTTATCTGCGTTACAGAACCCCTATACTCAAGAAGGACGTCACGCAAGGATGATGTATAATTACATGCGACTTCAAACTTTTTTCACGTGCAAAAGATGAGAGGACGCCACGTCCGTCACACGACTCAAATCTTCTATCACCAGATCCGCTCCATCCAACTCCCCTTCCTGCGAGAAATCAAACTTACAACCTACTGCAGTGAGGCCATTGGATTTGGCAGCTTTGATGTCAGACCTACGATCCCCTACTACCATTCCCCGGGAAATGTTATGGTCTATCATGAGCTTACGAATAAGGTCCCCTTTGTTTCCTCCATTTATAGATTGAATACTATAAATATCCTCAATAAATTTCTCTAGTCCAAAATGTTGAACGATTGTATGTAAGTACTTCTCTTCTCCATTACTTGCAATAAACACAGAAAAGGATTGCTCCGTAAGGGCTTGCAGGACATCTTTGGTATGTGGGTATAATGCCCCTTTGTTTCTATGGATGACTTCAACTAGATATTTTTGGAATGACTCATTAGCAGCTTCACGTTCCTCTTCAGTATGGTTAGGCAACAACGTTCTCCATACTTCAGGAAGTGAGACCCCCATAATAGATCGATAGCTTTCTAGTGGTGTTTCAGAATCCCAAAGATTTTCTTCTCTCAATTGATTAAACGTTTCCTCTAAAGCAGGTTCAAGTATAAGATCTGTTTGAAAAAGCGTACCATCCATATCGAAAATAACAGCCGGATTCATAGATAGCCTCCTTAAAATATACCCTGGTATTTATAAATTTTATGCCTTTGATGAATTTAACTTTCTACCTTAACGAACACATGATCTGGATCAACTAGTGTAAATGTAATGACTTGGTCAAAAGTAAAATTAGGATTATAGATCGCCTCAAACATCTTTGAATCATCCTTTTCGTCTAACAACTCCTGAAGAGTATTGTAGTTTTCAGAAGGAAATTGAAATGTGACCGTTGTCTCTTCCGCTAATTTTTTGGCCTGACCAACAGGTAGGGCTCTTCTTAATGGCTTATCCCCTTTGACGCTAATTGATTTCGTATAGGAATAAGTACCAGTTAGTTCTTTCTCCCATTCTTCTTCAAGGACCCGTACCCCCTCTCCAGCTTCGACACTAAACTGAAGTGGAACAGCTTCCCACTCATCCCCTTTTTCTTTGATTTGGAATGTCATTTTAGGTTTAATGGTGACACCTGTTGCCACCCCTCCATATGTAACCTGCTTCTCACCATCATGGGCTTCAAGTCTATAAGACGTTACCCCTTCTTCGGTGGATTCATCAAAGGTTTTCAAAAAGTCCTTCCCCTCTGAATTCGATTCGGATGTCTCATGAAACACTTTCTCTGTTGTATTAATAGGATCTCGCTTAGGTTCCAGGACAAATATGACAAAAAGGATGACTAATGTAAGAACAGCTATAGCTCCTATTTTTTTCATATAACCCTCTCCATTCTCACTCCATTTATTTACACATTTTACCATGCTTTCCTTGATAATTCCTATGTATTTCTATAATTTTATAAGAAAACACGTATCATTCCAGTCTCTTTCTCTAAATAGACGCCCCATCCTTTCCAAAAGTTTCAATAAATGTGCATCATTCTACATCATTATATAAAAAAGCCCGCTCCAATAAGGACAGGCTTAAGGTTAAAACAATTTAATCATTTCATCTTGAAAACAACAATACCTACTACCATTACACATAACCCCACTAATTTCGAGATACTAAATGGAATGACCTCACTTCCGAAGAGGCCAAAGGTATCAATAATGAGCGCCAATAATAGTTGTGCCACGAGGACAATGGAAACCGCATAGGCGGGACCAAGGGCTCGTATTCCCCTCATTATGCTATATACGATGCCCACTCCGAAGAGTCCGCCTGTCATATAAAGGAGATTAACCTTTTCAAGGTGAAAGAGTGAACCTTCTCCCACTAGTAGAAAGACAGGGATCGCGACTACAAGTCCTACAACAAACACTAAGGTCGTTGTAGCCCATAAACCGAACCTCTCACTGACTCTTGAATTGAATACTGTTTGTAAACTAATAAATACGCCGGCAATGACGGAAAGAATGATGCCTTGCATATGCCTTCTCCTCCTGCTATTCGTAGATGTTTCCGTGAGCTCGCTCCCGCAGCAAGTCATGGTCTTTTATGTAAATACGCTTCCCTGTCTTTTCAAGAATTCCTTGCTCACACAAGTCTTTAATGACACGGTTTAAATGCCTGTAGCTCGTTCCGATAAGGTCAGCGATATCCTTTAAATTGGTGGTCTTCATTTCCTGATAGAATAACGTACTCTTTTCGGTTGTAGCAGTCGAGAGAAAATAACTAGCTAAACGCGTTTCAACGGAATTTAAATGGTTCAGAGTCGAAGCATTAGATTCCGTATAGAACTTGTGTGTTACTTCATGAAGAAGGAATTGAAGGAATGGCGGGTAATCATAAGCCAGTCGAGTAATATCATCATAAGAAATCCCTAGCACGGAGCCATCTGTAACCGCTTCGACTGTGTTAAACACACGATTTCTCTTAAGGTATTCTACATCGCCAACAATATCTAAAGGATTCTTAAACCTTAGCAACCGAGAATTCCCTTCAGCGGAAACGGTAAAAATCTTCAACTTTCCTTTTACAAGAAAGTACATCTGGGTAAGCTCTTCCCCTTCGGTACAAATCCTTTCTCCCTTTTCAAACTGATATAAGCGAATGCGTTCTTGTAAGGATTCCGGAAAAGTATGTTGCAATTCATGTTGATCTAGCAAAGCCCGAATTTTAAAACGATCGATTACTTGTTTCATCCTTACACCTCTCTATAATTTAAAGATAATAATACCCAGAACCATAATAGCAATTCCAGCTATACGGTTACCGCTAAAGTGGATTTTCTGCATTCCGAACAACCCTTTTGAATCAATTAAAAAAGCAAACATTAGCTGAGAGACTAACAAAAGAGAAACAGCAAAGCTTGCTCCAAGTAAAGAGATCCCCATTAGCTCTCCAAAGACAATTAAAACCCCAAATGCTCCCCCTAATAAATACATGGGTTGCACATCTCTAATTTGTTTCACATGACCATCTTTCACAAACAAGAAGATCGTGCCAGAGAGCAGTAAACCTACTGTATGTACAATAACCGTTGTATGCCAAACTCCAATTGTTTCTCCAAGGCGAGCGTTAAACACCCCTTGAATCGTAATAAAAAGCCCAGCGATTAACGAGAATAAAATTCCTTGCACTTTCATAACCTCCAAACGTTGTCATTCACTCCTCTTATTAAAATACAACAACGCTCGCTACCAAAAGGACATATGTCCCAAAATCTTAAAAATCCCCCTTTCCTTCGCTAATGCAGGAAAGGGTGTCAGACACCAATCAGTGCTTTAAAGCACAAAAGACAGGGAGGATTCGTCCCGAGCACTGAATCCTCCCTGTCTAAAGTTATGTTTCAATTGTACTGGAGACTTCCACGCCTTTTAATGCTTGTGTGGCCAGTCGGTCAGGTTCTTGATTTTTCTTACGAGAGACCGCTTTATATTCCGGTTGTATATTCAAGCTTTTCAACTTCTCTTCAATTCGATCAGCCCAGCTTGATAAGGACTCTTCATAACAAGGCCATTCATCAAGAAGTTGATGGATCACCACGCGTGAGTCTCCTATTATCGTAATAGGCATATGGTGAACACCAAGCGCTTCCACTTCTTGTAGAGCTAAATGGAGAGCAGCATATTCCGCTTCGTTGTTGGACTCTAATTCTTCTACTTTCGCATTCTTTCTTAAACGATAAGACTTTCCATTCTGTTCATAATAAACCACACATCCAAGACCTGCCATCTTCGTTCCAAGATCAAAGCCACCGTCGAAATAAACCGTAATATTATGCGGTTCTGTTTCGTATTCCTTCATATATTCTTTTAATTTCTTCAGGCCCCATTCCTGCTCGTACATATCCACAAACTTAATGGATTTCACACGACCGGTCCGTTCAAAGTCCTCTGCGATTAAGAGCGCATGAGCGCCTTGAAGAGATTCTGAAGTAAATACGGCCTCTGCTCCTTTTGACGTTTTATATATAACTTCTATATGTACCTTCATAATGGATCTCCTTTACTTGTTAGATCTGTAACTAATAGCATGCCCATTCGCCTTCATTACCTATTCTGAGATAACGGGGCCATCCTTCTACAAACGATCCGGATTATGATATGTACCCTTTCTAAGTATACGTCAACCTCCATGTATAGATTGAAGCAAAAGGTGCAACTTAGTTGTACAAATTGTCCTAGAGCATCTATAATGACGACCAATGCCCAGATAAAGGAGAACACCATTATGCCAGATTTAAAAAAACAAGTTATCATCGTTACAGGAGCCAACAGAGGTCAGGGAAAAGCGATTGCCGAACATCTTACTTCTTGCGGAGCTACTACAATTGTGGCTGCCAGAAAACTTGAAGAAGCAGAGCGAACAGCAACAGAAATTGGTCCTTTAGCTTATCCAGTCCAATTAGATGTTGCCTCAGAAGAACAGTGGGCCTCTGCTATTGGAATTGTTGTTGAAAAGTTTGGCCGAATAGACGGCCTTGTCAACAACGCAGGGGTCCTGGTCCGAAAGCCTTTTATAGAAATGAGCATGAAAGATTACCAACAAATGATTGAAGTGAATCAGTTAGGTGTATTCCTCGGAATGCAAGCGGTTATTCCACAAATGGAAAAGCAACAAAAAGGATCCATCGTTAATAATGTATCCATATCCGCTTTTGCCCCCATTCAAAAATCCTCTGCCTATGCTGCAACAAAGGCGGCTGTTGTAGCCATGTCGAAATCAGCTGCAATTGAACTAGGTCCAAAAGGAATCCGAGTCAATATGGTGCATCCGGGAGGTATAGAAACGGAGATGGCAACAGAAGGACAAGGAATCCCAAGCTTTTATAATTCAGTGCCACTCGGTAGAATCGGACAACCAAACGAAATCGCCAAAACGGTAGCTTTTCTCATTTCTGATGAGAGCTCTTACTGCACAGGGGCAGAAATTGTGGTCGACGGGGGCATGACTTTAGGGACGGCAGATCAATAGCGTCTGCTTTCCACTAAGATTCAGCTCAAGAGCCGTAAAGCAGAAAATGGATTAAGAAACCTTTAAACAAAACTATAATAAAACCGCTTGGATCACTTATGATCCAAGCGGTTTTGTTTGTTTTTCTTTTAACACACCTCTGTGTTCATGGAGTGTGAATTACGCTTTCTTTTTCTTACGTCCGATTTTACTAAGCATTTCATAAACAACTGGTACGATTAGAAGTGTTAGAAGCGTGGAGCTTGCTAATCCTCCGATAACCGTAATACCAAGTCCTTTACTAATGATAGAACCACCTTCAAAGCCTAGTGCTAATGGCAATAGTGCACCAATTGTAGCCAGGGCTGTCATTAGAATTGGACGAAGTCGTGTTGCACCAGCATCTAATAAAGCTTCACGCGTAGAAATTCCTTCTTTCTCACGCTGAATCACGCGGTCAATTAATACAATACCGTTTGTAACAACAATACCGATTAACATAAGCGCACCAATCATAGCAGAAATACTAAGCGTTTCTCCACTTACTAATAATCCAAGTACGGCACCGATGATCGTAAATGGTAAGGAGAATAGAATGGCGAATGGTGCTAAAGCTCCGCCAAAGAAGATGACAAGAACCACATAAACGATTGCAATAGCTGCTAGCATAGCAATACCAAGCTGACTAAATGATTCATTAATATCTTCTGTTACTCCGCCAATCTTCAGATCAATGGAAGCAGGGTGATCGATTTCATCCAGTTCTTTTTGAACATCGGCAGATACTGTACCGATATCGTCTGTCGTGGATTTGGCACTTACACTTGCATATACCTTGCTATTCTGACGCGTAATGGTATCTTCTGTAGTACCTTCTTTCACCTCAACAAGTTCACTCAATGGAACGGATTGACCAAGTGGAGTCTGAATTTCTTTATCCGTTAATTCATCAATATTATTATATTGGTCTTTCTTCACCTCAAGGTACACTTGAAGCTCTTCTCCGTCTTCTTGAATCGTTGTAACTTTCGGGCGTTCACGGTTCGGACTTAGCTCCATACCGATCTGACCTGCTGTTAAACCTAGCTGACTTAACTTCTTCTGGTTGGCAACGAGCGTGTACTCTTCATAAGACTCAGAAAGACTGGAATCAGCATCACGTAAATCTTCTTGATCGTTCAAGATCGTCTTCACTTCATCTACATATGGTTTAATGTCATCCATGGTCTCTCCAAAGACCTGAACCTGAATCTCATTGCTTGATCCAGTGGCAGAGAAGTCCTGACTTGCCCATTCACCTTTTTCTGTCATGGCTTTCAAGTCATCAATAACCTTTTGCTTCTCTTCGTCGAAGTTCTCCGTATCTTCGTCATATTCAACAAAGAATGCCGCCTGGTTACTTGCTCCAGGATTCATCGGATTTTCGCCACCTACTGAATATTGGATCGTCTTAACCCCTTCACGACCGTCAAAATATTCATGTGCGTCTTGAGCGATTTCTTCTACATCTTCAATCGTTTGCCCTGGTGCTGGGCTGTATGTTGGCATGACCATTTTCTCACCTTCAGATGGCAAGAAACTCGTTCCTACAAGAGGGACAAGAGCAATACTTCCAACTAAAATCCCGATTGCCACGATCGATGTGATAATCTTATGATTTAGAACGCTATCCAATACAGAACGGTATGCGTTGGCTAGTTTACCAGGACCTTCATGATGACTCTTCATCGCTTGTTTCTTATTGAGTAACGAATGAGACATCATTGGTACGATCGTAATCGCTACTACAAGAGAGGCCAATAATGCAAATACAACCGTTAGGGCAAATGGTAAGAATACTTGACCAACCACTCCTTGCACTAAGCCAAGCGGAAGGAATACTGCAATAGTTACAATAGTAGAAGATAGAATCGGCATAAACATCTCTTGTGTGGCAGCACGAACCAATTCTTTTCCTTCAAGCTTCTCATCTTGCAAGGACATTCGTCTGTATATATTCTCCACTACAACAATGGAGTCATCCACGACACGTCCTATGGCTACGGTCATAGCTCCGAGTGTCATAATGTTTAATGTAATACCCATTTGATTTAGGATCAAAATAGCGATTAATAGAGATAATGGAATGGATACGACTGAAATGAGCGTTGTTCTAAAGTTACGTAAGAACAACAGAATCACGATAATCGCAAATAATCCACCAAATAGCGCTTTATTCAACATTGTACTTACTGATTCCTCGATAGGTTCTCCCTGATCAAAGGAGTACACAAATTCTACGCCATCAAGATCTTCTTCAAAATCAGCTGCTCGGTCTTTTACTGCATTTACAACATCAACTGTGTTTGCTTCTTGAGATTTTACGATTTGAATCGATATGGAATCTTCTCCATTTGTGCGAGAGATCGATTCAGCTTGCCCTACAATCTCTAAATCCGCAATTTCTTGCAACTCAACTGTCGGAATTCCCTGAGCTTGAGCTTGGGCACTCCCTTGAGTTTGGGCGTTCCCTTGTGCTTGCCCTTGCGCAGTTCCCTGAGGTTGCTGGCTTCCTGGTGCTTGTTGTGCGGCTTGAGATGGTGCACCTTGGGATTGGGATGGAATCATTGGGATTTGTAATTGCTTTAGATCTTCAAGCGTTGCAATGTTTCCGTCCATCACTACTGATTTCTGAGTATCATCGAAGTTGTATAAACCTAATGGGAACGTTACGTTTGACCCTTTGATTAGATTCTGAACGGTTTCCTTATCCATTCCACGCTCGGCGAGCGCTTCTTCATTGAAACTCATTTGAACTTCTTTCACTTGTTGACCGGATACTTGAACAGAAGCCACACCTTCTAGCCCTTCAAGCTCAGGAACAATTTGATCTTCAACTGTGGTGGTAAGTTCTTCTAAACTACCATCCCCATTTAAAACACTCATGCTTATTACTGGAAATGCATTGAAATTAATACGTGAGACATCTGATTCTTGTGCGGCATCAGGTAGTGCTACTGAACTCACCGCTTCTTGGAGTTCATCTTCAGCCTCATCTAAGTCTTTACTGTAGCTATATTCTAATTGTAAGTTTGATGCATTCTGGAATGAACTTGAGCTAACGGTCTTCACTCCACTTAAATTCTGCACCTGCTGTTCAATAGGTTCTGTTATCTCATCAGCTACCTCCGCAGGAGTGGCTCCTGGATAAACGGTTGTCACCGTAATAATGGGAGGATCAATATCTGGTATCGTTTCTAATTTCATGTTTAATCCCGAATACAAGCCTGCTACGGTCAAAATAATGGTCATCAACCATACAGCAAACTTATTGTTCATCGAGAAATTAATAATTTTCTTCAATGTTTATATCCCCTTTCCTTACTTCGAACACGTCCGTTGACTAGTTAGTCAGTACGATATACAATATACATGACCAGTCAGTCAGCGGTCAAGAAATAAATATAGCTTTCTTCAGAAAGGAGGCTTTCAAATGGATCAAAAGAAAGTAAACATTATCGAGAACGCCATCACTTTATTTGCCCAAAAGGGCTTTAGCTCAACCTCTGTCCAGGAAATAGTTAAAGCAAGTCAGATCTCTAAAGGAGCTTTCTATCTCCATTTCAATTCCAAGGATGAGCTTCTCCATGAACTATTTGAATATTATTGGCGTCGCATGCAAACCCGTATAAATGAAGTATCATCAAAGCCTTTGGATCCTAAAGAAAAGTTTACAGATCAACTTAAGGTAACAATAGAAGAAATCGCTACACATCGGGATTTCATCATTATGCAAGTCAGAGAACAAGCCATTCCCTTTAATGAGACGATTGAACATTTCATCCGACGAATGCGCTATCATTCTATCCTTTTTTATAGAAATCATTTACTCGGCATTTATGGCCAGGGAATTGAACCTTATGTATGGGAAGCAAGCGTCATGGTACAAGGCCTTTTAAAAAGCTATATGGATTTAATCATTGTCGACAATGTGGAATTTGATTATTACTTATTAGCTCAATCGATTACCAATAGAGTTGATTCACTAATAGAAGGGTATGCGAATAAAAATGACCCACCAGTCATTACAGAAAACGTCATTCAACAATTGACACCTTCCACCTATAATATGCATAACTTAGACGATCTTTTGGAGCAATTAGAACTGATCGCTTTAAGTGACCCTGAACCAGCCATCAAAGAAACCATTGATGTTTTAATACAAGAATTAAAATCTCCATCTCCAAGAAAAGTCATCATTACAGGAATGGCTCACCATTTAGAAAAATATGAACGATACACAGACCTGGCTTCCTTGCTCAGGGCTTACTTTATGTAGAGGGAATCCAGTATTGGGTTCCTTTTTAATGAGCAGGGCATAACTGCTCTTATCAATTGTTTCAAAACTATGGATATAATTCAAAATATAAGGGGTTAGCTAGAACATGTTTAAACTTCCTGAGATATTTTGCTGCAAGGGTTCAGGGATTCTGACATTTTATGGTTTATACGGACACTCTTGATAGTAGTCTTGTCACTCTCCCGGCTTATCTCGACACTTCACAGCGGCGTTCTGGCACCATTCAGGCTCATTCGGACGCTTCCATCCTTCGTTCCGACACTCTCCAAGCTCGTTCTGATACTTTCGCCCTTCGTCCTGACATTCTCCTAGCTCGTTCGGACACTTCCATCTTTCGTTACGACACTCCCCTGCTTTATCTAGTTATCCTAAAAATCTATGTTTAAAAAAAGAACCTTCCCAAACGGAAAAGTTCTTCCTCGTTGCTATCTTCTTTCTTGTACCTTAACGATCTTTATCGTCTCCCTCATCTTCTTCCTCTTCCTGTTCATCCTCTTGACGTTCTTCATGAAACTCGTCAATCGATTGTCCTGCAATGTGATCAAAGGGAGTATAGTAGTTACTAGGGCGTTCTTTTTTGATCATGACCTTATAAACTACAATACCGATTAAGAGGGCAAAGAGTAGTGTAAATAAGCTTGATGAATAGAATAAGTAATCCATACCGACCACTCCTACCCTTTTATTATTTCAAAGTTTTTCCATGACCGCAACAGGATAGGTTATACGCTTTTATCTGTCTATTCACCTCGCTTCTAGCCCTTTCCATTGGGTGTAACTATGATAGATTGTCCCCATAAATCCATCGGCATCTAATTCCTTAAAGTATCGTCTTACTTCCGCTAGCTCATATTCCATTTCTTCATAACTCTTATCGTCAAAACTGACATAATCTAAATAATGAGGTTGTAATTCGATCCCGACCTCTACTTTAGCAGAATTGGCATATAGCACTTCATTTTGTGATAACGAGGTTATACTATTCGAACCAAGAGCTGTATTCCGGTAAGCCATAACTGTTACGTAATCCTGGCGATCGATCATATCTTGATAAAACTCTGGGTCATAAGGTGCTACACTAGGGCCATCCGTCCAGAATGGCAAATCGCTTCCGACAATAAAACCGTTGTCCTTTGCGTATTGAACATAGGTTTCGGATGCCTTTGACCACTGAGTGATAACGCCCTCGCGGTTCGTATCCCATTCATCTAGAACATGAGGTTCAATATCGAAGTGAATCCCTTTAAACCTTTCCCCCTCTGCAACTTCTGCATTATAGGCCATCACGCGGTCCATCCTATGTTTCCCTTCAGGTATATTCTCTTCTAAACCCCAGTGAGGTGCTCCCATTAACGCATGGACTGTAATCCCTTTTTGACTCAAAGAAGAAATAAAGTAAGGATAGTAATCTTCCACTAAAGGATTGTAGTGAAGATACACATGATTTATATGGTGACTTGATAGAAATTGAATCGTTTCATCCGCTCGCTCAGAGATCGCCTTACTATCCCAAAGCCATACACTTTTACGTGTAGTATATTCGTTCAAGGCATCTTGGATAGCTTTCCCGTAGATCTGAAACTGATCTGAAGCATCATGCGCCGTAACTGAAGATAAAGAGGTTAAGTCAGCCTCTGTAAAAAATCCCCGTGCTTGCCCCTTTGTATAGGTAATTGATACTTCTTGTCCCATTTCAGAATCTACCACTACGTTAGCTGTGAACCCATTGCGTTCTAAATGGGTTCTTAATAGAGCTAATAATCGTTGATTATTTCCTTTTAATGTTGTCTCTACCTCATCACCTTGTTTACCAAGAATGGAGATGACCTCACTAACTGGACGGCTAACGGTCGCCTCTGTTTCAATTTGTGTGGCTGATTCGGTTACATCCGATAGGTTGTAATAGTTATACATCTTCCCTGCAGCATCTCGTGCTAGAAGTGTCGACACAGGCAAAAACTTTCCTTCCTCTTTACCATTAATAAATACTTCCGATCCTTGATCGATATAAGAGAAGGACCAACAGCTTTCACACATAACTTCATCTTCTGTCACTACGGCCCCTTCACCAAAAACCGTACCTCCGATCCATACTCCCATAAACACACTAGCCATAACTAACACGAACAGCTTACTCTTCATAGATGGTCGTCTCCTTGTCGTTTTCGAATTTTCTTTAATATCGAAACGAATGACATCTAATTTAAGGCGTTCATAAGGATTCACCCTTTAAGACCTAGCACGGCATGTAATAACCGGAACATCCGACCTATATATTGGAATTTTGTGTTATTATGAAACAAATTAGTAAAGGGTTGATGAGATGGATTTTTTAAGCTGGTACGATTGGATTACGCCCACGACTCCTAAAGCTTCTTTTTTTATTTGCACCATTTTAACCTTTTTGATTGGTGTCTTCGTTTGGTTTGAAACGAAGAAGAAATCTAAAGTTGCCGCATCTATGGGTGGTAGTTTAATTGCCTCTTGTATAATTATTTATCTTTTACTGCGACTTGGCTACTATTCTTCCTAACTACAACTAAGACATTTACCCTTTATTTTTTCTAAAATATACCTTTAAAAGATTGACTTTCCTAAAAATAAACGATATATTTCATTTATCGATATATCATTAAATGATATAAAATTAACGTAAGGGAGTATTTTTATGGCAAGAAGCGATACCCTTGAAGCTGGTGAACTGACAGATACCTCTTTCTATATATTACTTTCTCTTACAGAAGCGAGGCATGGCTATTTAATCATGCAGAGGATTGAAGAACTCACGAATGGAAAAGTATCTATTGGTCCTGCATCTTTGTATACCACGATTAAGAAATTGCTTTCTGGCGGATTCATTGAACAACAAGGTGAAGGTACAGGAAAGCGTAAAACGTATATCGCGACAGAGCGAGGAATCCATTTATTAAAGAAAGATATGGAACGCCGAGAGAATATTCTCGCACATGCGAGATTGGTTCTGAATGAGGAAGGAGAACAATAAATGAGGAAAACAAAATATATTGCAAGCGGCGGCCTTGCCTTTTCCGAAGAAGAAGACATGAAAAAACTATCTTCTCTTTCTGAAGAAGGTTGGATTGCTAAGAAGTTAGCTCCATTTGGTTATGTGTGTAAGCGCGGCGAGTCAAAATCGCTTCAGTATGCTGTTGATTATCGAAAAGATGCAGATGATGAATACTTTGCCTACTTTGAAGAAGCTGGATGGACTCATGTTTCAACAGCCGTTAATTACATTCATTTATTTAGCGCTCCTGAAGGGACAACCCCTATCTATACGGACAAACCATCAACCATTGAGAAATACGAAGCAGAGAAAAGAGTCATGGGAAGGGCAGCTTTACCTACATTGCTCATCACGATCGCTCTCTTTATGCTATACCCATTAAGTGATTTAAATTGGATGGCCGATATATTCGGTGAAGTTGGCATTGTTTTAGGCTACGTATCTATGATTGTGCTCGTTTTTACAGGAATGCCTTATCTTGGTTTTAGAAGAAAAGTTCATAAACTACGAAAATCTTAAGAAACCAGGGGGGATTCTGATGAGCAAGCAAGTATTTAAACTATTTCCAGCATGGAAAGATGATCAAGAAGAAAATTGGTTAAGCGAGATGGCTCAAGATGGATGGAGATTGTCTTCTTATAGGTTAGGTATATATTCTTTTGAACCATCTTCTTCAATCGAAGAAGTCTATAGGCTAGATTATAAAGGGAGTTCAGACCGAGATTTAGAAGATTATAAATCTTTATTTGAAGATGCAGGATGGGAGCATGTCACCCGCTTCCACGGTTGGCACTATTTTCGAAAACCACTATCAGATGGTCAAGATACCTCTGTTATTTACACAGACCAGGCCTCAGAAGGGGCTAAATACAAACAGTTGCTAACTTTATTGCTTCCGTTATTTCTCTTAATCATAGGTAGCGTTACATCTCTTCAAGCTCAACCTGGTTATACGTTCGTCTCAATTATAAAATGGATCTTCTTTTCTCTAATTGCTTTTTACATTTATGCCATGTTAAGGGTTTATATCAAAATGAAGAAAGTTCAGAAAACACAACTATAAACTACTCCGACATAAAGCTTCCTATCACAGAGAACCCAATCATTACATAAAAGAGCATTCAGAATTATAGATTCTGAACGCTCTGATTTATTTCGTATTAAAGTTTACTAGAAATAGTTCACGATCCCGTTAACCAGATTCTTTACAAACTTTTCTTTATGAGCCTCATCTTTAATATTTGATAGATCAGACCAATTAGACAGGAAACCTATTTCAATTAATACAGAAGGAACTGTATTCTTTCGGTTTACCCGGTAATGATTTGATCCATCGATTCCACGAGGGCTCTCCCCGAATACTCCTTTAATTTCTGACCAAATAGAGGTCGCTAAGTCTTTGCTTTTTTCCGGGTAGTCATTTTGTTCCCCTTCATCACACCAATCCTCTTGGATGTCACAAGGAGTTGTATTGTAAAACAACTCTGACCCACTTACAGAAGCGTCTGCAATCGTATTCGCATGAATGGACAGAAAGATATCGGCATTATGTTCTTCTGACATCGCTGCACGGTCATCTAGTTCTACATATACATCTGAATCCCGGGTTAAGATGACGGTAGCACCCATTGATTCAAGTTCTTGTTGTAATTCTTTCGAATACTCAAGATTAATATCCTCTTCCTGGGTCTTATCATCGATTGCTAGAGCTCCGTTGTCATACCCTCCATGACCAGGATCTAGAATAATTCGTTTTCCTTCTAACAATTGACCATTAGAAGTTTCTTGTATGTAGTCGGTATGAGCCCAACCTTCACTTCCTTCATAGGAAACATAAGCCCATTCACCGCTGTATTTCGTTATCATCACTTTAGTACCATAAGGAATCTGATCTTTCACAGATTCACCCGGTGCACTCCGAATGTTTAGTACATCGGCTGTAATCATGCCCTGCGTACTTTCATTTGAAATGTAATCGGAATGAACCCAACCTTTTGAGCTTCCGTACCCGATATAGTACCATACACCTTCTGTTTGAAGAATGGACACAGTCGTCCCTTCCGTAATTTGATCTTTCAAGGAGCCACGAAGTGTGGGCTCAGACCTTACGTTAAGATAATCTGCTACAACCGTTCCATTTCTGATCGTTTCAAAATCTTGTTCGCTTTGACCCTTATAAACCCACGAAGGACCTAAATACGTGTTTACTTTATACCAATCGCCTCTTTGCTCCAAAACGTCCATTGTAACAGGTTTGGCTACACCTATTTTTGTACTTTTATCAGGTGACTCATAAATGTTGAAGTTTTCTGAAAATGATACTTCACCAATGTACTGGGTCGTTTCTTTCTTAACCCAGGTGTTACCGAGGTAAGTATGTACTCTGTACCAATCGCCCCTTTGTTCAAGGACGTCCATACTAGTAGGCTTCGCTGCGCCAATTTTAGTTGATGTGTCTGGACTCTCATAGATATTAAAGACTTTATTAAAACTTACTTTCCCAAGGTCCTCAGTTTCTTCGATAAAATTTAAGCTTGACCATCCGATTAAATCTCCAAACTGAACCTTTGCCCAACCTTCCTGCCGTTCAAGTATTTGAACCTCGCTGTTATCTTGTAAGGATCCAATAATTGTTCCGTCAGTTGGGGTCTCTCGTACGTTTAAGGTCGTATTCACATCTACCGTTCCCGTTTCTGCTGCAACATTCATGATAGGGTTTAATAACAAGGTAACGCCCAGTGCTGTTGATGTCATAATCTTTTTGTAGTTCATTCTGTACTCCCTTTCCAATATTTATCTATGAAATTACCTTTTTTATCTTTGTTAGGAAATTTCATAGACCCCCTCTTTTTATAATGAGAGCTCTAACAGAAAGGAACAAGACCTAACCATAAATTCGAAATATTAAATCTATTGAAAATAAATCCTGAATTTCAAACTTCAGGTTAATTTACTAAAATATAGGGATTATTCACCCGTCTTCAACTATAGGACCTCTTCTCAAGAAACCATTTCAACCCTATCGGCACGATCATAACAACAATTAGAAGTCGAACCAGTTGAAGGGAGCTTACAATAGCCGGGTCCCCACCTACACTCTGAGCGGTTAATGCCATCTCCAATAACCCTCCTGGAGCCACACTCAATACGCCTGTCGCAAAACTTACCCCCATCCATTTACTGAAGAGGTAACCAAAACCAAACGATAAGAGAATAAGCCATAAGGATAACCCGAAGTAAATAAGACAATACTTCCCCGCTTTTCTTATATCCTTAACTGATACTTTATGACCAAGGTCGACCCCGAGCGTTACTTGAGCTAATACGAAAAGGAAGGATGGAAGAATGTACATCGGCATTCCAATTGATTGAAGGGTTCCTACTAGGATCATAGGCACAATAACTAAGGCTGCCGGAATTTTATTATTTAATTTTCGAGCGAGGAAGAAACAAGCGATATAAATGATTAATGTGTACCATGCCCCTTCACTAGCATCAGGTAATGAGAACGAACCACTCGAATCCCCTCCAGAGAGGAAATGAGTTGCTATAAAGGGAATAATAAAAAGGACAGCCATTAGGCGAATCGTATGAAAAATGGTGACCAAAACGGTATTGCTTTCTAGAGCATCACTTAGTGCAATGGATGCAGATAATCCACCTGGTATAGTCGCAAGCATCGATGTATCCTTTTGCACATTACTCCACTTCGAAACCAAATATCCGTTTAAAAGACTGATTGAGATGAGCAAAATAGAAAACAACAAATAAGGGAACAAGTACGGACCAATCTCCGTAAATGTCCCCTTCGTAAAGGCTGACCCAAGCTGGATTCCTAGTAAAGCAAAACTTACTTGCTTTAATATCGGTGAAGAATCTAAAGATGCGGCAACAGTCACTTTATAAAGTAAAAGCGCAAAAACTGCACCGAGCACCCAGGGAAGAGGCAGTTGAAAGAAATAAAATAGTAAACTTCCAATGGAAGCGATTATATATGTTTTTAATAGGGTCATAGTAGCACGTCCTTAGAGGGGGCTTCGATTATAGATTAGTTATTAAACCGCTCATATGGCTATACACGGACATGAAAAAGCTCTTTATCCATTTGAATAAAGAGCTCGTTCGATTAATTAAAGAATGGAATCGGAACACTCTGTGGTTCGATTACCAATCCAGCTGCTAAAGCAGTCATCGCTAAGAAATATACCATTTTTTTCATCTTTTTACACCCCTTGTTTCATTTTACTCCATTCTGGAATTAAATCAATAAATATTTTTACAACTTCTGGATGAAACATTGTCCCTGCATTTTCATTTAATTCTTCAATAGCATTTTCCACCGACATCGCTTTACGGTATGGACGATCGGTTGTCATAGCATCAAAGGCATCTACTACGCTAACTATATACGCCAGTGGAGAAATCTCATCTCTTTGTAAACCATTGGGGTATCCTTTGCCATCAAAACGTTCGTGATGCTGTTCCACGATTGTACCAGAAGCCCTCATATAGGGGCTATCTGTCGCTTCCAATAATTCTTTTCCATATGTACAGTGCCGTTTCATTTCTTCCCATTCTTCTTCCGATAAGGGCCCTTCTTTTAAGAGGATGGACTTAGGAATCATAATTTTACCAACATCATGCAAATAAGAGGCATAATTAAGGGTACACATATCGCCCGGGGAAAGCTCCATCCTCTCTCCAATAAGCATTGACATTTGCATTATCCGTTTACAATGCTCCGCCGTATACCCATCTTTAAGCGCTACTTCGATCGCTAATTCTTGATTTTTCCTTACGATTTCAGAGAAAAACTGAAAAACAGGTTGAGAAGATATATAAATAAATTCTGTCTCTTCTAAAGCTAGAAATACAAGACCTTGTTTTATAGGAGAAGCAGACACCACGTCACCAGTCGATAGCACTTTTGTCTCCTCATCTACCGTTACCTTCAATGACCCACTAGTGATGAAAATACTCTCAGAGGCTGTCCAACCTTCTTGGGGCTGCATAGACCATCTTGAACCTTCTTGTAAAGTATGATGAATTACTTCTGTTCCATCACCTGTAGAAAGCAACTTAACAGTAAGCCCTGCATAGCGGACTGCTTCAATAGGTCTATCTAAGGATGTAAGGTATTCGTTCAAGGTATCCCTTCTTTCATTCTTTCTATTTATAGTTGGTATAATTATAGCAAAAAATAAACCTATCCTAATAGGAGGAATACATAAATTTCTTTATTTGTTAACCACTACATCCCATTCTATTTTCTATATCATTCAATATAAATGGACACATCCCACCCTCTCTTTCTATCTATCGCCAAAATTGAGGAAATCTTTAATTCCGCATTCCTTCACCTATTGAGCCGTTAGCCTTTTAAACCATTTATCTACAATTGAATACAAGTCCGGTTCCGTGTCATAATAATGCCCATCCACCATCGTTAATGTACATCCGAATACCTTTTTATCTTCATTATATAAACGAATAGAATACCTAAATCCGTCTCGCTTTTCTTGATTTTCCTGAGGATGGAACTGAACATCTTCCACTTGGTCTATGAATCGATTGACCCTCTCAAGATCTTCAATTGATCTCTTTTCCCCGGTCTCCCCGCTCACAATTTCGATTCTAGTTACCTCTCCGCTATAAAATTCAGCGAATGTCTCTGTTTCAAGTCCGCACCCCACTAAAATCAATAGAAGTATACCAATTACATATTTCCTCATACCTATTCCTCTCTTCTCATTTTCCTGTAACAGTCGTTTTACTACTATAAAAGTTTCATATGTATAATCATAAAAAAAGAATCTTGATGAGTTTCTCTTCAAGATTCTAGAGTTAATGCCCATTTTTGTTAATTGGGGTCGTCAGTCAAACATACTGATCTATCAAAATTCACCTAAATATATGGTATAATAGAAGCACTATGAACAAAGTGGGGATGGATATGAATACAGAGAGAAGTCCTTTAGATTATAGCGGCGAACGCTTTCCTGTCTATTTTGAAGTATCTGATTTAGAAGCTGTCTATACGGTTTTAGAATCCCTTCAATTTGTCGGTCAAATTGAAGCAAGAGAACATGGGTATATTGTTTCTATTGCTATGCAGCAAATACCTGAAGTAGTGCGGACACTTGCCCAAGAGAACATTGCTATTTACGCCGTCATTCCAGATGCTTAATGTCTCATCTATTTACATTTATCACCAGTTTGCCTATGCTTCTACGGGACTCAACCCACGCATGGGCATCCCTTATCTCTTCAAGCGAATATTGTTTGCTTACAGGTATATGTAATTGTTTGGTCTCAAGCAACCTAAGTACTTCGTGTGCTGCCCCCCTAATAGTTTCCGGTCTTTCTTGTCTGGTGGTACCTAGACTATAACCTAATATAGATCGGCAGCTTTTATGTAACTGACTCGTTTGGAATTGACCAGTGTGTCCACCAGCATTTCCAAATTGAACTAACCTTCCATAGTGAGCGAGACAATTCAAGCTTTCTTTAGAAACTTTCCCTCCCACTGAGTCTAAGACCACATCCACTCCTCCCATTCTAGTGATGACCTCTTCACTAAATCGATCGTTAAGAAAAACATGATCTGCCCCTGCTTGATAGGCTATTTCTAATTTATCCTTATGGCCAACCACTCCAACAATCGTTCGCGCTCCCATCTGTTTCGCTAACCCTATGGCCGTTGTGCCAACACCACCTGCTGCAGCATGAATGAGAACCCGTTCCCCTAACCGTAAGCGAGCAATGTCATGTAACAACTTATAAGCAAGAATACCAACAGTCGGACAAGCAGCAGCCGTCTCATCGTTTAAGCGATTAGGAACCTTATACGTCAACGTTTCACTAGCCACAACATATTCCGCATATGAACCTTCTTTCGGAAACGCAATGACCCGTTGCCCAATTTCGATTTTCGAAACGTTCTGCCCCTTTTCAACGACTACCCCCATCGCATCTAATCCAGGAGTAAATGGAAAGACACCCTGCGTCCCGCTTCCCTTTCGCTTCTTGATATCGGCGAAGTTCACACTCGCCTTGTTTACTTTTATCAGCACTTCATCTTCATTGATCTCAGGTAGGTCCGCTTCAACTACGCACATAACTTCAGGTCCACCAAACCTTCTTACTTCAATCTTCTTCACTTCCATCCCTCACTTTGCTATATAATCACTTCTGAATTTTGATTAAATTCCATTTGTATTCATAAGCACTACACGCCACCCGTCCGGGTCTTCAATCGTTTTTCCTTTCTCCCTCCAATAAGGATTCTCAGGTTCTACTTCCGCATAGCCCATTTCACCGAGTCGTGCCGTTACCTTACTGATCTCTTCTTCAGAAGGGATATAAAAAACAAGTAAATTATCCTGAGTAGGAGCTTTACAAGGACTTCCGTCATCATGTTTAGTGAATTCTAAATGATAGGATAAGCCTGGTAGTCCGAGGATAACTCCATGGTACCCATTATGTCCGGAGAATTCGGTTAAGCGCCTCAGCCCAATCCCTTTCTCATAAAAACCTACAACCTCTTCAAATTGATCTGTTGGACGAGCCACTCTTACTTGCACAGCTGTGAAATCATTAAATTCCATTTTCATTCCTCCTCTTCAAGAATAATCTCATTATAAAGGAAGCATGAAACGGTGAATAATACGAGTTTTTTATAACATTCGATTACATTTTATTATCACAAAGACTCACAATGCGGACTTAATATGGATAGTATATAGCACTTACAACGGATTGAGGTGGATGGAATTTGCGTAAATCTCGACACTTTCTTTTTCTTATCTTACTTGTCTTTATCGCTATGACAGATTGGATTGTATGGTTTTTCTACCCGAAACCTATCCACCATACCCTTCAAGGAGTTCGTTATCAATTAGAAGCTGATAACCCTACGCTAGAATCGATTGAGGTTCATATTGAAGGCACAATCCAAAGAAAACTCACTCTAGAGAAAATCTTTAAGGGCACATTTGAGATCGACAAAAACCGGATCCCCCCAAATGTTTCCGGCTCGAATAAATTTGAAATTACACTGAACCTCTTACAAAATCGAGCCGGTTATATTCCAGATATTAGTCAGAAGCAGAATTCCGATACTTCTGAAAACTATGGTCTACTTTTTGCTAATGATAACTTTACCCAAATCACGATAGTAACATTACACAAGACAATTAATGATACAAACCAAGATAATAGAAACATCACTATTATTTCAGCCCCCAGTCCTATGGAAACCAAACCATTAGAGATATCAGAAAATGTTATAAGAAACCTTTTACATGATCCCATAGATTAGATTGATCTCAAGGAGACTTCAGCCAAGTTGTCTCCTTTCCCATACATGCATTATGATAGCAAGTTTGGATATGTATGACTTTCATACTCATTTTTGCTTAGTAACGTAATGAAAAAGAAACAGCTCAAAACTACCACACTTTTATATTTGTCATTCTTTTGTATTAATTTTTTAATACATATTTAAAACGAAAATTACTTTGTCACACATAAAGAAACCCCTTACATTAGCCCTTTCTGCTCACATATCACACCTCCTCCCTATAATTGACCACAACATCTTCTAAGCTGTAGAGTTATCTCTGCAATACTTATTCTTAAAATTTTTAGAAGAGGTGAAGAATTTTGCGTAATTCAAAAACAGTTCGAACATTAGCCACAGCCAGTTTGGCAACCAGCTTACTCATCCCTGTAGCCACTCCTTCCCACGTATTAGCTGTTGCAGATGTTTACCCAGAAAAGGAACTAAACAAGGAAGCCGTTGAAAAGCAAAAATTACAAGTCCAAGAGGTTCAGAAAGTAGAAAATGGTGTTCAACTGACACTTTCGAATAATTACCAAGCCTTCATCCGATTAAAAGCCGTCGACCTGGCGAAGGTTTCAATCCTAAAGCAAGGTGAGAAGAACGAGGATACAGCTGCTATTAATAAAACTGATTGGGATACTCCTTCTTTCCATCTTGAAGAGAACGAAACAAGTATTACTCTTTCCACAGATGAGATCACTGTAAGTATCCATAAAGAACCGTTTGGTGTTAAATTTATGGACTCAGAAGGAAACGTTATTAATCAAGATAGCATGAAGTATGGATCAGGATATGAAAATGGAAAACCATACGTATTCAAAGACACAAGTAAAAATGAAGATTTCTATGGATTTGGAGAACAAGCCGGTAAGCTTAATAAACGCGGAGAGAGCATTGGGATGTGGAATAACGATGCTTATGATTATAGTAAAGACACGAAATACTTATATACAACGGTCCCATTCTTTATTGGATTAAAAGATGAAAAAGCGTACGGGATCTTCTTCGACAACAGCCATCGCTCTTATTACGAAATGGCAAGCGAAAGCGATGATTACTATTACTTTTATGCAAATGATGGGCAATTAACCTATTACTTTGCCTACGGACCTGAAATTCAAGATGTTGTAAACCGTTACACAGAGCTCACAGGATCTATGCAACGCCCTCCTAAATGGTCTTTAGGTTTACACCAGAGTAAGTGGGGATACAAAACCGCGGATGAAATTAAAAACATTGTTGATACATACCGCGAGAAAGATATTCCTCTAGATGCTGTTCATTTAGATATTGATCATATGAATGGTTTTCGTAACTTTACATGGGGAGAAGACTTCACTAATGATCCTAAAGCATTCAATGATTACCTTGAGAGCAAAGGGGTAAGTTCCGTTGCTGTAAGTGATCCTGGTATTAAGAAAGACCCTGGGTATTACATGTATGACGAAGGTACAGAAAATGGATACTGGGCGACAAACCCGGATGGAAGTGCCTATGTGGGTGAAGTTTGGCCAGGAGAGTCTGTATTTCCGGATTTTGCCCGTAAAGAAGTTCAAGATTGGTGGGCTGAGAGCCATGCAACAATCATGGATGCAGGTGTAGACGGAATTTGGAACGACATGAACGAACCAGCAGTATTTGATACAGCAACGAAAACCCAACCACTTGATGTTCAATATGGAGATATGGATCATGCTGAATTTCATAATATGTTTGCCCACTACGAAGCTGAAGCGACTGATCAAGCCTTCGATGTGAACAAGAATAATACTCGCCCATTTATATTAACACGTGATATGTACGCTGGCTCTCAGCGCTACGCTACTCTATGGACAGGCGATAACGCAAGTACGTGGGAAGCTTTACAAATGTCTACTCCTATGAACAACAACGTAGGCCTTTCAGGAATTCCTTTCGTAGGAAATGATATCGGTGGATTTGCGAAGCGCCCTTCTGGTGAGCTATTTGCTCGTTGGCTTCAAATGGGAATGTTTAACCCGTTCTCCCGCATTCACGCAGATAATGGCAGTACCGTTGCCTTTGATACTGAAGCGAAGGATATACCAGGTCAAGAACCGTGGCAATATGGTCAAAAAGTCGAAGATATTAGCAAGAAATACATCGAAATGCGTTATAAACTTATGCCATACCTTTACAATACATTTATACAAGCAAGTATGGATGGTACGCCAATTCAACAGCCACTTGTCTATCAATTCCAAAAAGATGAAAACACCCATGATATTGATCAACAGTTTATGTTCGGTGAATCACTAATGGTAGCACCGATCGTTGAAAAAGGCGCTACTTCTAAAGAAGTTTATCTTCCAAAAGACGAAAAATGGATTGATTACTGGACAGGCGAAGAATATAAAGGTGGTCAAACCATAACAAAAGAGGCTGACTTGTCTACCATTCCACTTTACGTTAAGAAAGATTCGATTATCCCAAAACGTAACGTTCAGCAGTATACAGGTGAGAAACCTCTTGAAAATCTAATCCTTGATACGTATGTCGAGGATCAATCAAACTACACATTCATTGAAGATGACGGAAGCACAGAAGATTATCAAGATGGCGAATTTAATAAAACACAGTTCCATGTCCAGAAACAGAATAAATTCTTATATACATTTAACCAGGATAAGAAAGTCGAGAGCTATAACTCCGAGCTAACTTCATACACTGTGAAGTTACACAATGTAATGAAACCACATTACATTCGAAAAGGTGATAAATTCTATCAAGAAGTAAGTAGCAGTCAAGACGTGAAGGAGACACAAGAATCCTATTACTATGATGAAGATAATCATATACTATATACAAATATCCCTTCAGGTGAGGAAAAAGAAGTTAAAATGCTCGTTGATGGTACTGATAAATCCCAACCACTCGAGAAGAAGATCGAGAAGTTCCATAATGAAGATACCAAGTTAGAGAATAAGCTCAGCAAAGGTAATAAAAAAGAAAAAGCTCTAGAAAAACTTAAGCAAGTTTCCCAAAGCAAGAAATTAAGAATGGCTCAACAAATCGAGAAAGCTTCAAACAAATAATATTTAAAAATGCCCTGCCATTTTCTTTGGCAGGGCTTTCTTTACTCAGAAGCCGACGTAGCTACTTCTTCCTTCCACTTTTTTCTTTCCTTTAATTGAGTACCCCTTTTAAATTCTAAATTCACAGCTTTATAGAAGGAACCGCACATCAGAAGGAGAACAACTGAAAATGGGAGGGCTGTGATGATTAAAACATTTTGCAACCCTTGCGTACCTCCGAAATAAACAATAATCCCTGCAACAAATGAAAGCATAATCCCCCAAACAATCTTCACCATGCTTGAAGGTTCTAGAGAACCATTTGAAGTTAACATTCCTAATACAAAAGTAGCGGAGTCTGCTGATGTAATGAAAAATATCGCAATGACAAATACGGTTATGAATGACATTAACGTACCAAGAGGGTAATGCTGCAGCATCCCAAAGGTAGCTGTTTCTAATGCATATTGAGAGATCTCAGCTACGCCACTCTGCTCTAATTCAAGAGCGGACACACCAAATACTGCAAAGAAGACAAAACATACTAATGAAGGCACTATTAACACGCCTGCCATAAACTCTCTCAATGTTCTCCCTTTCGAGATACGAGCAATAAAGATTCCAACAAACGGTGACCAGGAAATCCACCATGCCCAATAGAAAATGGTCCATGAATTAATCCATCCTCGGCTCTCCTCGTTTAGAGGTGCAATCCGAAAGCTCATATCTACAAAGTTGGTAAGATAATTCCCTAGCGAATTTGTGAACATATTCAATATATGTAAGGTAGGTCCAACGATAAACAATAGAATTAAAAGCGCGAAGCCAAGACCCATGTTAATATTACTTAAGTATTTAATTCCTTTATGTATTCCTGAATAAGCAGAAATGATAAATAAAATGGTAGAAATACCTAAAATAATCATTTGCACACGGTAGTTAGACGGTGCCTGAAATAAAAATGATAGCCCCTCATTGATTTGTGCCGATCCGAATCCTAATGTAGCGGCAACACCAACAACGGTTGCAAACACAGCTAACGTATCAATTAATTTACCGAGCATTCCTCTCATTCTTTGCTCACCTAGAAGCGGAATAAGTGTAGCACTAATTAGCCCTGGATACCCTTTATGAAATTTGAAATAAGCTAACACAAGCGCCACAATACCGTAAATGGCCCAAGCAGATACTCCCCAATGAAAGTAGGAATACTGAAGTGATTCTTTAATTGCTAAATCAGAACCAAGTTCAGCATGTGGTGAACTCTTAAATGCATGTGAGATCGGTTCAGAGGTCGTCCAAAATACCATCCCCATTCCCATACCTGCACTAAAAAGCATGGCAAACCATGTTGGTAAGCTAAAACTCGGTTGATCATCTTCTGCCCCAAGCTTTAATTTCCCAAACTTTGAGAAAGTCAAATAAACACAAAATAGAAAAATAACTGCAAATAGTAAAAGGTAATACCAACCAAACCGTTTCGAAATAAATGCAGTAGCCTGACTTGATACTGTTTCTAAATTCCCCGGTGCGAAAACACCCCATAATACAAACAAGCTACAAACCGTGACGGCATACCAGAATACCGCTGTTACGCTCTTCATAAACTTTCACCCTCCTTTTTCTCTCCAAATTACATAAGAATTGGAATACTACTAGTTACCTCTTTTAAAACACAACAAAACCACTTTTTTCTATTTTTACATAACTTTATTTTTTCTTGAATTACACAAAAAAAGCCTTTAATGTTCAATTTCTGCATTTTAAAACTTTCTTACCATAACATATTATTGTGTTACTTAAAGAAGAGAAAGAAAAAGTGGCCGCGAATGGTTCTTCTCCATCCACGGCCACTTCCTCTATACTCCCACTCCTATTTAAAAGAACTTTTCGATAATGGAATGAACAGCTAAAAAGCCAAATAATACGATACAAAGTGATAACACGACATTCGATAGTGCTGTGCTGCGATAATCTGTAGAAATTCGTGAAGAATTTAATAACCACAATAAGGTTCCTGAAAGAAATGGCATAAATAATGCGCCGAGTGCCCCATAAATGATAATGAGTTCAACAGGTTTACCAAACAGCAACAACAACATAGGTGGAAACGTCAGCCAACAAAGATAGGCCCTATAGGCTGGGTCCTGATCTGAGACGGGTGTGTTCCGCTTCTTCTCCGTTTTATAAAACGGACGAACAAAATCTGCAAATAAGTAAGGAATCCCATTCCATACTCCAAGTAATGATGAAAAGGCAGCAGACCAAAACCCGATTAAAAATAACCAACGTAACAGAGGATTGAATTCACTTCCCATTCGGTCCGCTAGCGTAATTAAACCTTGATCCCCATCAATGGAGATGCCTGTCCCAAATAAAAACTGGCTTCCGATAATCAATAGGGCCAAAGTGAAAAGCGTCGTAATGAAGTAAGCTACTTTCGAATCTAGCCGCATGACGCTCATCCATGAACTCCCTTTCCACCCTTTCTCTTTCAACCAATATCCATAGGAAGCCATCGTTATGGTTCCTCCGACTCCCCCTACAAGCCCTAAGGCAAGCATGAGTGATCCATCTGGAATTCTTGGAGCAAATCCTTCAATCATTAAATCAAATTCAGGTAAAAATAATAGCGCTGTTCCAATGACTGTAACGAACATAACCCCGATCAGGATCATCATCACTCTCTCGAAAAAGCCGTATCGCCCTAGCCAAATTAATGAAAATCCAACGACTCCATGAATCATGGCCCATGCCCAAATAGGTAATCCAGGCACCATCGCATTCATCGCCATGGCGGTTGCCGAGGTTGCTGCTGCCCCGTACACAAAACCCCATATCACAATATAGATGCCAAAATATCCAGTTGTCCATTTACCCAGTGAGCGCCAACCTTGTAAAATCGTCTGACCAGATGCAAGATTCCATCTGCCAACCCCTTCATTTAAAAAGTATTTCAGTATGGCTCCAACTACAATGGCCCAAATAAACGTAAGTCCATAACCTGTCCCTGCTACAAGTGCCGCTACGAGATCACCTGTACCTACCCCTGTTGCAGCTGCTACAAAACCGGGTCCTACCTTTTTCAATCTGCCCATGAAAGTAGCAGGAGCCGCCAATAGATCTCCATTCCTCTGATTTACCTCCGTTTGCAAGCGAATCACCCCTTATTATGTATGCGTTTTCAACTTAATTTCCATTTTCTTATATTAAAGTAAAAAATTCAATAATATCAGAAAATTTAGTCAAAAACTCCCCTTCACTAATAGGTAGGGTTAAATAGATGCCATAAAATAAAGGCCATTCCCCCTATAGAGAATAACCTTTATTTTTTAATACCTTTATATTTTTTCTGCTTCATCAAACTATTGTTCTTTACTGTCGTTCACTTTCAGTAAATATTGAAGGATAGCTTTATGAACATGCAGTCGGTTCTCAGCTTGATCATACACTACAGAATGAGATCCATCTATAATATCAGAAGTCACTTCTTCTCCTCTATGTGCTGGTAAGCAATGCATAAAGATGTAATCTTCTTTCGCTACAGCACACAGGGATTCATTAACCTGATAAGAGGTAAATACTCCTTCACGCTCTAACTGTAAATTTTCCTGACCCATACTTGCCCAAACATCCGTCATAATTACATCCGCATCTTTTACTGCAAGAAAAGGGTCATGTGTAACAGATACATAGTCGTTGGATAAAGCATTCATAACGTCTTCCTTTGGTTCGTAACCTGGCGGAGTGGCCACACACAACTCCATGCCGACTGTACTCGCCGCTTCAATTAACGAATGTGCCATATTATTCCCATCTCCCACATAAGCTACTTTCACAGATGGCAATTCACCCTTTATTTCTTCAATCGTCATTAAATCTGCCATCACCTGTGTAGGATGATGTAGGTCAGTTAGTCCATTGATAACAGGTACCGTAGCACTCTCTGCAAACTGTTCAATCATGTCATGGGAAAATGTGCGAATCATGATTGCATCTACATATCTAGATAGAACCTTCGCTGTATCCTCAATGGTCTCACCACGCCCCAGTTGAAGGTCATTGGAGTTTAAATACAACGCACTCCCACCAAGTTGAAACATCCCAGCTTCAAAGGATACCCGTGTACGCGTCGACGCCTTCTCAAATAGCATCCCGAGCACTTTTCCCTTTAAGTATGGATGCGGAATTTCTTTTTGCTGCAAATCTTTCAGGTAATGTGCTTGCTCAAGAACAGATTGAATTTTTTCAAACGTCCACTCTCCAATAGTTAAGAAATCCTTGGTCTGACTAAGATGGTCTTTTAGATGCATACTCATCCTCCTCTTATTTTGTGACTACCTTTTCACTAGACTGGTGATACGTTTGTAACGAGGTCACTTCTTGCTCTCGTACACTCGTTTTCAATTGCATTCGTGATAGTTGATCGATATGCGTCCAGCATGGCAGCCCAAACTTGGTTGCTAGTGCTCTTATTTGAAAGCCTGTACGCAACTTATCCCGACCTTTCGTTGGCGTGCAATAAACCATATTGATACACCCCTGCTCCATCAGAGCTTCAATCTCTTTTACATCTCTTGAGACTCGTTGAATCGGTAAGCCTAACTTTTCCATATAATCAGATGTCCCAGGGGTTCCGTATAGGTTGATTCCTTGTTTCACAAACCGTTGTAGGTCTTGTAACTGATCTGTATGATCAAGAGAGCTAAATGAACAAAGGATCCCACCTTCTGTCTGAGCTGCAGTAATTGACTTTGCCAAAGCATCTTCTTTTGTATAAGATAGCCCTAGTATTTCTCCGGTAGATTTCATTTCAGGACCTAAGAAATGATCAACATTCCCTAGTTTTCCATTTGAAAAAGCTGGTGCTTTGACCGAGAAAAACGGGGGCTCTTCTAATAGCTCCATCCTGTCATGGACATCCTTTAACGGAATTCCTAGTTGAGCCTGAACGGCCCAATCAATAATCGGAATGCCTGTAACTTTACTTAAAACCGGTACAGTTCTTGATGCACGCGGATTTACCTCGAGAGGATAAACCGTTCCTCCATCGATGACAAATTGAATGTTAACCATACCAACGATTCCTTGATCCTTCGTCAGTTTCTTTGTCATTTCTATCATTTTACTTTTCTCTTCCTCAGTCAGGGTTAAAGGCGGAAAGATAGCTGTACTATCACCCGAATGAACGCCCGCTCGCTCAATGTGCTCAAAGATCCCTGGGATGATAACGTCTTCCCCATCACAGATTGCGTCCAGTTCACATTCTCTTCCATCTATATACTGGTCTAAAATCATGGGCCATACTCGATCTGAAGACAGTTGCAATTGCTTAATATAGGCACGAACATCATCACTGGACCTCAAGATATGCATGGATTCCCCTCCTATAACATAAGAGGGTCTTACCATTAGAGGGAACGATAAGTCGTCGATGATTTCCTCCATATCTCCCACATTCTTGGCAAACGAGCCCTCAATAGCAGGGAGGTCTAAACGCTTTAGTATTTGATAGAATCGATTTCGATCTTCCATACCTGATATGGCCTTAACGGGCGTCCCGGCAATATTCACACCATGTTCTTCTAATTGAGCGGCTAAGTTGATCGCTGTCTGTCCACCGAATTGAATGAATACTAGATTAATCTTCTCCTTTTCTATAACAGAGAGGACATCCTCAAGTGCAAGAGGTTCAAAATATAGACGGTCTGCCACAGAATAATCTGTGCTCACGGTTTCTGGATTATTATTCATCACAATCGTTGTATAACCGCTTGCCTTTAAGGCTTTAGCTGCATGAACAGAACAGTAATCAAATTCAATTCCCTGCCCAATCCGAATGGGGCCAGATCCAAGGACGAGTGCTTTGTCTCTGCTGTCATGGACCACTTCATCGCTACCCGTCCATGTAGAATAATAATAAGGAGTAACAGCTTCAAACTCTCCTGCGCAAGTATCTACTTGTTTATATCCCGGAAGTACACCTACACTCTTTCTAAAGGCTCTGAATTCATGAAGGAACATCTTTAAGCAATCAGCTATCCATTGGTCGCTAATGTTGAAGCGTTTAAGTTCCCATAGTTCAGCCACAGATAAGACAGCTGTTTCTTTTACACGATTTTCTAATGTAACAATGGCACTCATCTTGTATAGAAACCATGGATCAATACTGCTTATAGCGTGAAGCTCCTCTACGGGATATCCTCTATTGAACGCTTCAGCAAGCAAGAAAATCCGCTCATCAGTTGGATTAGTGATACTCCTCATGAGCTGTTCATTAGAAAGATGGTGAAAACGGGTTGATGTTAAACTATGCTGATGAAGGTCAAGAGATCGGATTGCCTTGTTCAAAGCACCTTCAAAGGTACGGTCCATAGCCATTACTTCACCAGTTGCCTTCATTTGGGTATTCAGCGTTCGGTTCCCTTCTTTGAATTTATCAAAAGGAAAACGAGGCAGCTTTACGACGATGTAATCAAGAGCAGGTTCAAAAGCTGCAAATGTTTTCTCTGTAATGGGATTTTCGATTTCATCTAAATGGTAGCCAATGGCGCATTTTGTGGCGATTCTGGCAATCGGAAACCCTGTAGCCTTCGATGCTAAGGCAGACGACCGACTCACTCGAGGATTGACTTCAATGACTTTATACGCATCTGATTGTGGATCTAACCCAAATTGGATGTTGCAGCCGCCCACAATATTTAATGCGCGGATTACTTTAATAGATGCTTCTCTTAGTAACTGATACTGACGATCTGATAACGTTTGTGAGGGAGCAACTACTATTGAATCACCTGTGTGGATTCCGACAGGATCGACATTTTCCATATTGCAGACAATTGTGCACGTATCATTCGCATCCCGTAGCACTTCATATTCAATCTCTTTCCAGCCTAATATACTTTCTTCAATTAGTACCTGATTAATGGGGCTTGCATGTAACCCGGACCGCACAATCTGCGCAAGGTCTTCATGGGTATAAGCGATCCCACCCCCTTCTCCCCCTAATGTATAAGCAGGGCGAATAATGAGTGGAAATCCGACAGTCTTTGAAAACTCGTCTGCTTCTTCTATTTTATGAACTCGAGTTGAGACAGGAATCGGTTCACTTAATTGAAGCATGAGGTCTCTAAATAAATCTCTGTCTTCTCCTCTCTCAATATTATCAACCGAAGTACCTAACACCTCTACGGTATAGCGATCCAGCACCCCGGTGTTTTTAAGATCGATAAGCAGGTTTAAGGCGGTTTGCCCTCCAAGAGTGGGCAAGATCCCATCTGGTTTTTCTTTCTCAATAACCTTCGTAACGGTATGTACATCCATAGGCTCGATGTATACTTCATCCGCCATAACCGGATCCGTCATAATGGTGGCAGGGTTGTTGTTGATCAGAATGACTTTCATTCCTTCTTCTTTTAATGCGAGACAAGCTTGCGTCCCTGAATAATCAAATTCAGCCGCCTGTCCAATCTTTATCGGTCCTGATCCAAGTACGAGTACCGTTTTCAAATCCTTACGAACTGGCATAGGCATTCTCCTTTACTGTGGATATAAAGCTTTCAATCATAAAGCTTGTGTCAGAAGGACCAGCATGGGCTTCAGGATGGAACTGAACACCACAGACAGGCAATGAGGTATGGATAATTCCTTCAACGGTTCGGTCGTTCACATTTTCATGTGTGACCATAAATGGAGTGCGTATTAAACTGTGGTGCATCACTTCATACCCATGATTTTGAGAAGTCATATAAATTTTATTCGTGACTAAGTCTTTGACCGGGTGATTCCCTCCTCTATGCCCGTATAGAAGTTTGGTAGTTGTAGCCCCATGCGCCAAAGCGATTAGCTGATGACCAAGACAAATACCTAAGGAGGGATAAGTTTCTGTTAGTTGTTTAATCACCGGATAGAACGAGGCTAGTTCTTCAGGATTCCCTGGCCCGTTACTAAATAGGACACCATCTGGCTTTAACGAAGCGATTTGTTCAAAAGTAAAAGAGTAGGGAACAACCGTCACTTTACATCCTTCTTGTTGCAAAGATGTTCTGATTGACTTCTTGTAGCCATAGTCCACCACAACAATATGGGGCCCACTCCCCTCATAATGAATCGCCTTCTTTACAGACACTTTCTCAACAGTAGGACCATTTTTCTGATCTGGCATATAGTCTGAAGCTTTCTTTTGAAGAGAAGCTACCATTCTCCCGCGCATCGTCCCTTCCTTTCGAATCAACTTCACAAGAGCTCTTGTATCAACACCAGCAAGGCCACTTATATGATGCTTTTTCATATAAGACACGAGAGAATTTTGAGATTGATAGTGACTAGGAAGATCACACGCCTCTCCAAACACCGCTCCTGATAGGGCGTGCATGTTACTCTCCCCATCTATATCGTTTATCCCGTAATTACCTATCAGAGGATAACAAAATACGATCACTTGATCCGCATAAGAGGGATCCGTCAGAATTTCCTGATACCCTGTCATGCTAGTATTAAAGACTACCTCCCCGTCTTTATCTTTAAAATCGCCTACTTGTACCCCTTCAAAAACGACGCCATTTTCTAATAACAAGTATCCCTTTTCCTCCATGCGCCCCGCCTCCTCTAAAGATCAACATACAAATATTTATTCATTATTTTGTATAAAAAGTGGAATAAAACCTTTAATTACGAATTATTATACATAAAAGAGAATTAATATACAACTATTTTTCAGCCTTTTTAGCAAATTTATTTTACTTATCATCTTAACAATCAAAAATTTACGCTATGCGCAAATAAAAAGAGCACGTTCTGCTGAACAGAACGTGCTCTTTTTAAATTAATTACCCGTGGCGCTCATCGTAGCTACAGCAGCTACAATAGGAAAAGCAAGTAATAGTGGAAGGCAAACCATAAAGAGCATTCGAAGTTTCTCTTTCTTTACTTTATCTGCCTCCCCGTACAGACTAAGGTATTCTTTAAACACATGTCCCCCATTAATGACCGTTATCACAGCTACAAGGATAAGTGGGGTGATCGGGTTAATGGTGGACTGTTCAAGGGTAGTAAACCCAACGACTACTAACGCAATTGGAATAATTTCTGTTACAGCTACACCTATGAATAATTTCGTCTGGATCGATTGAAGGGATTCTGGATGATGGCTAACGTTACGAAGCGCTTTCCGTGAAACAAAACTGATTCCGCTTGTAGCGATTAGTACAGCTATTACAAAATAATAGATCGGATCCAATCTGATAACCTCCTTTTATTTGAAATGTATGTATGGGCTCCTTCATTATACAAGAAAGTCCCGCTCACTTTAACTGGAAATTAGAGTGAACGGGACTTCAACGATTACTCTGCTAATTCTACAAATCTCGCATAATTGGATCGATCGGTTCCTTCTGCATAGTTAAACGAATACTGCTCAAGTACTACACTCACTTTCGCAGTTTCTCCCAATTCAAGATTCGTTGCTTTTTCACCTAATGCCTTTTCTAACTCTTGCTCATTCTCAAAATGCAAATAAACCTCTTGTTTATCGGCGTTACCTTGAACGTGGGGGACGTTGTTAAGATCCTCATTTATAATGAAGATATATTTATCATCACCCATCTCATTTAAAGCTAAGTTGCCTTTCCCTGTAAACTGACCTTCAAAGTCAATGAAATAAGCCGTACTCGGGCTTTCTGTATCCACTTCCTTACTCGTAACAGTAAGCCCCGCTACTTGATCGCCCTTTTCAATAGATTCTGGAGAAAACAGACCAGAAGATTGGTCGGTTGATGTTTCCTTATCTTCCGATTCATTCTCTTTATTTTGTTCGTTTGTTTCTTCTCCATCATTTTGTTCTTTATCTTTGTCTTGCTCGGTGAGCTCTTTTACTTGTTTCTGAAGATCTTTATTCTCTTCTTCCAACTGCTCCATTTTCTGAGTCAGTTCATCCTTCTCTTGTTCTAATTCATCCACCGCATCTCCGTCTGTACAACCAGCCAACAATAATGCAGCGGCAATGCCTAATCCGATTCGCTTCATAGTACCATCCTTCCAATCTTTTCATCTTGCGGAAAATTCACAACGCTCATTATGTCAAATATTACAATCTAGCGCAATCCATCTAAAGTTACAGTTCCCTCAATATGAGCGCAAGGTGGGTCTGGAAACCACTCGCTTTCCTGTGGGGAGCTGGTGAGACCTCCTAAACCAACAACGGACCTTGAGCAGAGTTATACTATGAGGTTGGATTTTCCAGTTGAAAAGGAAAAAGATAGAGTAATAGAGAAAGTGTTAGGTTAGAAAGCAATTTTAAAGGAGGATTTTCAATGTTCCAAATGCACAGTGCTTTTATCCCGGTAACGAATATCGAGCGTTCTAAGAAATGGTATGATGATCATCTCGGCCTGATTAAAGTGGATGAATGGGAGTCCGGAACTGATCACGGGGTGGGGTTTGTTTTTCCTAGAGGAAATACAGGGATTGCGTTAATTGAAGTAACGGAACCTCAGTCTACTGTCTTCACTAGAAAAGGCAATCAACCTAATGTTTATTTCAATTTTTTGTCCGATGATATTGAAAAGGACTATCAAACTTTACAAGATAACCATGTCACCACTACCCCGATTCGACACTCAGAAGAAGTAAGCACGTTTGACTTTGAAGACCCTGACGGCAATTTATTCAGTGTGGTTCAGGAGGCTTCACATTCGCCCTATCATGAGCGTCATATAAAAGATCTTCAAACCCAACACGCAGAATGACCTAACAGGAAAGAAGGAATTGTTATGGGCATTTCTCAAAAAGCGCTCCTTCCTTTTGTACTCATTCTACTAAGTTTATTCGGGTGTGGCGATGACCAAGGAATGTCACAATCTTTTACGACTCAGAACCCTAGACCAGCTGATTTTCTTGACCAGGAAGACGCAGATATCTTCGTCTTAAATGGCATAGTTTATTCGAATGCTGAGGGTTTGGAATGGGTCAGCGAAAAAGAATACACATTAGGAGAAAAGGTCGGGGAAATTACAGAGCAAGCCAAAAAAGCAGAGGAGTTTGGGCATGGGACAGCAAGTCAGTTGCCGGTCGGAACAAGTATTTTTAAAACAAACACGGTCATATATATTGCTGTCGTTAATCAAAGAGAAATCCGTTACATCCAAATGATTGAAGGTTAGATTGTCCACTATAAAAGGCACTGTTTAGTTTTCTCAACCAAAAAAATTAACAAATTTGTCACTGTTGTGGCGAGTTCAGTAGTGAATCTTGTGTTCATTTTCGCTATACTCGGAAATGAACCATTTATTTTAGAAAGGTTGAGGGATCTTGCAAATTGAGAAAAATTACAACTATGTACCATGGGTTGTGGGTCTATCTATTGCCATTAACGCCATTGTCGTAGCCCTTTTATTCATACCGGAAATTGAAAGCGGGTCAAACTTTGACATTACAATCCTACCGCTATTAAATGCCATATTAAATTCATTTACAACGGTATTCTTGCTCGCTGCTTTATTTATGATTATTCGAAAAAATGTCAAATGGCATAAACGCTTTATTTTTGCCGCGTTTACATCAACGGCACTATTCTTAGTTTCCTATCTTACTTATCACTCTATGGCGAGTTCTACATCCTACGGCGGGGAAGGAATTATTCAGTATGTCTATTATTTCATCCTGATTACCCATATAGTGTTAGCAGCAGTCATTGTACCACTTGCGTTACTTACGCTTTTCCGTGGACTCTCCATGAAAGTAGACAAACACCGTAAAATTGCACGCTGGACCATGCCTTTATGGCTATATGTCAGTATCACCGGGGTCATTGTTTATCTAATGATTTCTCCTTATTATTAAACTCAGCTAGAGTGTAATCTCCAAAAAGGTCAGCTTCCTATATGGAAGCTGACCTTTTGTTTATCTTTTATGGGCTTTAGGACTGTGTAACATACGGTTCACTCGGTGAGTGCTGTACTGTTCTTTCAGTGCTAAACGATGCAATTCTCTTTTTAATTTCTCATAGTTTTTTAACCGTTCATGGTCAAGTTCTCCTGCTTCAATGGCTTGCTTCACTGCACAACCAGGTTCACTACGGTGTTTACAATCTCGGAACTTACACTGAAGGCTCAGTTGTTCGATGTCAGAGAATGTGGCATCTACTGCTTCTTCATTCCCCCACAGCTGCAATTCGCGCATCCCTGGCGTGTCAATTACCGTTGTCCCATTTGGAAGAGAAAACAGCTCACGGTGAGTAGTCGTATGGCGACCACGATTATCATCCACACGCACTTGTTGAGTGAGTTGAATTTCCTCACCCATTAAACGATTTAAAAGTGTTGACTTCCCTACTCCAGAGGATCCAATGAAAGAAATGGTCTCATCGGGCAGTAATTCCTGCTTCATTTCTTCTATTCCTTCTCCCGTAAGGTTATTCACCGCATAAACCGGGGCTCCTGGGGCTGTAAGCTCAAGTTTTTGTAATCGTTCATTCACTTCTTCACACAAATCTGGTTTGGTACAAATAATGACAGGGAGCGCTCCACTTTCGTACACCTGTAACACATATCGTTCAATCCGTTTGAGATTAAATTCATTCGTCAAAGCAGTAACAATAAAGACTTTATCAATGTTGGCAGCAATAATTTGCTCACCATGCGTCTCCCCCGCCCTCTTTCGTGACAATAATGTACGCCGGGTTAAGACACGTTGGATAAGAGCCTTCTCGTTGTTATCGTAGGGAATAAATACAATCCAGTCCCCTACGGCTGGTAATTCCCTGGGGTCTTCGGCAATATGATACAAGCTTCCAGCAAGACGCCCTTCTAAGGTTTGATTTTCAGTGAAAACTGTATAATGTCCATGGGTAGCTTTCGCAATACGTCCTACCTTTTCTCCTTCTGCTACCTTGAACTCTTCATTAAATCCGTTCATTCCATTCCTCCATTAGATAGGAGGACGCAATCAGAGTTGATGTGCCCTCCATTGATTTTGTTTTTGTAATGGTTGTTTAGAATATAGTCGTACGTTTGCCATAACACATCAACTCCTCGCAATTTAGTGTTCCTTTAGTATATCAGAAAATTTCAATAAATCTACTGAATTTCCCAAAACTTGAAGATTAAACAAGTTATTCCTTCGCTACTTTCCAATACTCATACGCGTGAACAGCATTGCCGTGGTAACTTGGACGGTCATTAAATTGAGTTTCTGTTTCATCTAGTTCCTCTTCCATTACTTGCTTACCTTCTTCGTAAAACGAAATGTGCTGATTGGCTTTCATCTGTTGCATTTCTACAGATATGATTAGCTCCTTATCCAGTTTTTCCGCGAACTCCATTTCTTTCTGAGATACATCAACAATTCCATTTGAACCTGCTGCTGAATCCCTGAATGCCATTAGTGTTGTGTGATCCAATTGACTAATAAACCACTCACTGAATGGGAGGTCTTCTTCGCCTGGAGTTTGGTGATCATCAAGCCATATGGCTAAATCAGCGCTTGTCTCAAGGTCTGAATCTTTCTTCACTTCATCCACAAACGTTTCTATGTTCGATTTCCAGGTCTTTAAGACATCTTCTGATGCACCATCCCAGTTCTTTAAAACATACGGTTCAATATCGAGGTGAATACCATCAAATCTTTGTCTTGGTGGTACCACTTTTTGATAACTCGTTACATAGTCAATGAACATATTCAGGCGTTCTTCACCTGTTTCAAGAGCCCAATTTGGATGACCTCCCATAGCGTGTACCTCGATACCTGCGTCATGAGCCTTCTCTACAAATTCGTTATAAACAGTAAAATCTTGCGTTCGATCTAAGCGAGTGTAGAGTAAGTTAATATTCTTTTCTTTTGCAAAAGCTATAATTTCATCAGGTTCTTCTATAACATTTCCAGCATGCCATATGTAGGTTCCGCGAATATCTTCGTTGTCGATCGATTCAAAATCAGGATCTTCTTTCGCGTTAGACAAATAGTTCTTAAATTGGTCATCCATCGCACGAGCTAAAAAGATGGAAAATTCAGCTCTCGTTGTAGAATCATTAGGTCGGAATGTAGTGTCAGGAAAGCCAACAGATATACGATTTGACGTGACCTCACTCACATATTTCCTATTCCCACTAACATCTTCAAACTCTTTAGAGATTGGTTCGTTCTCCAGATTATAGGCTCTTGTTAGAATGGCCGCCATTTCAACACGTGTAATATTTCGATCGGGCTCAAATGTATTCGAATTCGTTCCCTGAATAATCCCTTCATCGACTAAGGTTGCTATATATTTATAATGAGGGTGCTCTTTCGAGATGTCATCAAAATCCGGATCTGGACGATTCTCGGTTGATAATCCTAATTCTCTTGTCAGCATAATGGCTGCTTCCATACGGGATACATCCTCTCCTGGACGGAAAGATCCATCTTGGTACCCCTTTATAATCTCGTGTTCTGCCAAATACTGAATCTCTTTTTTCCCTGTAATCTCTTCATTTACATCAGGAAATTGTGTTTCACCATGAGCGATTGGTGTGTTCCAAGCCGCCCCTGCGACTAGGCTTGTTAATAAACCTGCTGTCATTTTCTTTTTAAAACCACTCACTTAAAATCCTCCTCTTCCTTCTTTACGTTACTTCATCACATCATAGATGTTCTGTGATGATTTCATCCGGTTAGAATCTTCGAACAATTCATCTAGTATCATGGGGGTGAAAAAAGACACATTATTTCATTAAACTTTCATGCGGAATAAGAAAGACCGTCTTAGAGAGGAATTTGAGAGGGTAAGGAGAAGAAAAAGGTATAAAAATCCTACAAAAGACCACCTCCAACTTTATAAGAAGCTGAAAATGGTCTTTCTCTAATCTATAATGTCATTCCATTTTATCTGGTGCCTATTAACGAAAGGACGTCTTACGTATCCAATAAGCAAAAACCATCCCTATAACAAGCAGAATAGCGATCAGACTGATCCATCCAACAGGTAAGGCAAACCCATAGTTGTACTCTTTCTCCCAGTTTGCTTTTACGTAAGTACCGTTTTGATCTTTTACCGCTATAGCTTGATCTGTTGAAACCCCTTCTATGGCGTAATAGTTTGTACCCTTTTTGTAAACGTTACTGAAATTGCCCCCATACTGTTCCATATCAGAATATCGCGTAACCTGACCAATTCTATCCCCTACATCAGTCACAACTTCATCTGTAACCACATATAAATTATTGTCCCATACCACAAACGGATAAGCCCAAGAAGTCGCCATTGCTTTTGTTGGCACCATTACTAATATCAGAAAAATAATACCTCCCACAAGTAAATGTTTCATCACATTCCCTCCCACTTACTATGTCGCTCTAATCACAAGAAGGTTTCAGTAATACTGACATGTAGGCAGGCCGTTATGTTTAATGAGGGGCTCTGAGGAACAACTAGTTTTAAATTGTAGTGGGTCTTTACAATGAGAATAGTTCTTTAGATTGAGCTAATAATACCGCATAACATAGCTCTGCGTCTTTGTATATATTCTTTTGAATACGTTCTATACAATCATTGACAGGAAGAAAGCTGACCTCAATCGTTTCATGCGCCTCCAATCTTTGTCCGAGTTGTTCAGAAACCTCATTCGTAAAGAATACATGAGTCACCTCATTAGACATCCAGGGTGCCGGCCACAGCTCACCTATATAGTGTAACTTCCCACAACAAAAGCCTGCTTCTTCCCTAAATTCTCTTCTTGCTGCATCTTCAAGCTTTTCCCCTTCTTCTACTCCCCCTCCGGGTAATTGTGTAATATTCATGTGAAGAGGTTCTCTATATTGGTTAATAAGGATAAAGGTATTCTCTATTTGAGCAAGGACTATTACAGATTCTTCACGATCTTGATTTGTCATTTTTGTTTACCCCTCACTGATATAAGCGTTTAGCTATGATTAGAACCCAATTGATATGTAATGAGAACGTCACCTTTCATAAAAGGGAAGGTGTCCATCAGCCACATAGCATAAGGACTAGTCGTATCAAACTCACCCTCTACCTTTTTTACTCCGGTCCCTTGTGCGAGTGAATATTGTAATTGAATCACATCGTATAACCTATCTATACAATCTATTTCATCTACCCCCAACCATCCTTGTTCCAAGATATCAGGATCGCCGGAATTGTGAAGAAAAGAAAAGCCGGTTACTCCGTCAGTATCTGGATCAAGTAATACAAAGCTCTCCTTTTTCAACACATAATCATTTAATAAAAGTTCCTTCCATTCATAGGGGTTCATATCTTTTACTGGATTTCCTCTATGAGTTTCTTCATATGTTCTTTTAACGAGCATAAACAATTGTTTACTTACCCTTGCGTCCCCCAATGCCCATTCAAGCGTTTTAATATAATCAGTCTTCATTTGTGTACCCTTTACTCCTGTTACATCAAGGCATGAGAGATAGGTTTTACGTAATTCTATGAATCCCTTCTTTTTAAGTTGGTACCCTTTTTCGTGTTCAGATTCGTCTACTATGATTTGAAAAAAACCTTCGTCCGAAACAGGCTTCCATAACCCTTCACCTTCAATCTCACTCCATGAATAACGATCGCTCCGAAAGATATTTATATAGGTCGCATAGGGGTGGAGTTCATTCTTCCATCCAATTAACAAAGCGACTAACTCCTCTTCTATGTATGTTCCATACACCCACTCTAAACCTTGTTGGTTTAAAAGCCCTTTAATCTTCCGCTCATCTTTCCATGTAGCTATGAACTTTTGAAGGTTGTGGGATTGGTATATAGGCTCCATTCTAGTAAACACTTTTCATCTCTTCCTTTCACTTTTACAATCGTCCCACTTACACAAATATAAAGGGCCACTTCTTTAATAGATGCGGCCCTTGTCACTACTTAGTTGTTATCTGACTCCTCTGTGCCCCAATCATACCCAGACTTTTTCCAATTGATTAAGAATAAAGCAGGGGCCAAAATCATTAAAACTGCAATCAATAACTGCATACCCTCTCCCCCTTTGACTACCGTAGCATTTATGCATAAATCTAGTATTCCAAAAACCCACCAAAACATCAACCACAATATTCCATCTAATTGCTTGAAAAGTTCATTTTCTTTATGTAAGATCCTAAACTTCTTCTACACTTAATCTGTTTAACTTTACTCTGGTCTATTTCAGAGTCATTAAAAAAGAGCTTTCCTTTTCTGGTTGAAAGACCTATTCCAGTTAAACTACACTTCCACCTTCATAAGTCCCCACTTCCTTACATAAAGCCTGCAAATAAAAGGTCAATATTATATATCGTAAACAAACCAAGGGCCAAATAGACGAGTGTGATGATATATTCCTTAGACCCTTTGATAAACATCCACTGCATGAAAGCCTCATACCCAAATTGAATGCCAACAATCGCCATGTAATACCACTTAACCTCTTCAGGATCTTCAAAGATCGCATAAGTTAACACGCTGATGGCTATGAGTACAGTCATCCCCCTTCCGAAGCGGTCCACGTGTTTTCCCTTGGTATCTGTAATGGATTGACGTTCGATCTTAAATTTCTTCCTGAGCAAGTATTCCAAACTTAAAATCAACAGCAATAAAATGACTAAAACAACAAAGGTCATATACGTCCACCTCCTACGCGCCTATTATAAACTATTCATAAAAAGCTAAAGTATTAACACTCCTAATTTCTAACCTCGATCTTATGCTCAGAGACTCTAGTACCAAACACTCAATCCCCACATTTTTCCACACCGCCATTTTATAAATTATTTCAGATTTATCACCGATTTACAACGTAATTGGATAAATTTGAACATTGTAAGAACATTCCTTTAAAATACTGTTTTTTACATCATACGGGAGTATAATAAAAGTGTAGAAAGATTGTGAAACACTGAGCATAAAGTAACGAAAATCCTATCACTTAACCGGCGAGGAGGCGTTAGAGATGAACACATCTGTCATCACGCAAAGCAGTCCACCATGGAACGGTTTTAAAGAAGGAAAATGGCAAGATTCCATTGATGTTAGAGATTTTATTTTGCAGAACTACACGCTTTATGAAGGGGATGAAACATTCCTGAAAGGTCCTACATCAAGCTCTGAAATCTTATGGAAGAAGGTCCTGCATTTAACAAATGAGGAACGGAATAAGGGCGGTGTCCTTAATTTAGATACACGAACCGTCTCGACTATTACCTCACATGGCCCGGGCTATTTGGATCAGAGTCTTGAAAAAATTGTGGGGTTTCAAACTGATGAACCTTTCAAGCGGTCCCTCCAACCATTTGGGGGAATCCGAATGGCGGCTGCATCTCTTGAAGCCTATGGATATAAACTTGATGAAGAGGTCGAGAAGATCTTCACCGAATTTCGAAAAACCCATAACCAGGGTGTCTTTGACGCCTATACACCTGAGATGAAATTAGCACGTAAGGCTGGTATTATTACCGGACTCCCTGATGCTTATGGGCGAGGTCGGATTATAGGAGATTATCGACGTATCGCTCTCTACGGTGTGGACCGCTTAATTGAAGAGAAAAAGAAAGATCAAGATAAACTCAGTCAACTAGCTATGACAGAAGAAATTATTCGGGAACGAGAAGAAGTATCTGAACAGCTAAGAGCACTCGATGAACTAAAAGAACTAGGAACGATTTATGGTTATGATATCTCTACACCGGCTCGTACAGCCCAGGAAGCTTTCCAGTGGCTTTACTTAGGCTACCTGGCTGCGATTAAAGAACAAAACGGAGCTGCCATGAGTCTTGGGCGCGTCTCTACCTTTTTTGATATCTATATAGAGCGCGATTTGATGGAAGGCAGACTGACAGAAGAGGCCGCTCAAGAACTTGTTGATCATTTCGTTATGAAACTGCGGCTGGTTAAATTTGCCCGAACACCTGAGTATAACCAACTCTTCAGCGGAGACCCGACCTGGGTTACAGAGTCCATTGCAGGCATGACAGAGGACGGTCGCCCACTAGTGACGAAGAGTTCATACCGATTCTTGCACACGTTAGATAATCTTGGCCCTGCTCCAGAACCAAATTTAACGATCCTGTGGTCAGTGAATCTCCCCCCTGCCTTTAAGAAATATTGTGCAAAGATGTCTATTAAAACAAGTTCCATTCAATACGAGAATGACGACTTAATGAGAGAATACTACGGGGATGACTATGGCATTGCTTGTTGTGTATCGGCTATGGCCATCGGAAAACAAATGCAGTTCTTCGGAGCTCGTGCTAACCTTGCCAAAGCTTTGCTCTATACCATTAACGGGGGAATAGATGAGGTCCTGAAAGTTCAGGTAGCTCCTCAATATCCAGCCATAACATCAGAGTATCTAGACTACGATGAGGTCATGGATAAATATGACAACATGCTAGATTGGTTGGCTGAACTTTACGTTAACACGCTCAACATTATCCATTACATGCACGATAAATATAGCTATGAACGAATTGAAATGGCTCTTCACGACCGGGAGATTCTACGCACGATGGCATGTGGCATTGCAGGGTTATCAGTTGTGGCAGATTCCCTGAGCGCCATCCGTTACGCTAACGTAAAAACGATTAGAGATCAGAATGGCTTAGTCATGGATTACGAAATTGAAGGAGATTATCCGAAATACGGAAACAACGATCATCGGGCAGATGACATTGCAGTCGATCTTGTGAAGCGTTTCATGAATAAAATTAAAAAACATGAAACCTATCGCTCCTCCACACCGACTCAATCGATCTTAACGATTACATCCAATGTTGTCTACGGCAAGCTAACCGGGAATACACCAGACGGACGAAGAGCCGGAGAACCTTTTGCACCAGGGGCTAACCCTCTTCATGGAAGAGACACGAAAGGATCGCTCGCTTCTTTAAGTTCCGTAGCGAAGCTTCCTTATGAAGATGCGTTAGATGGTATATCGAATACCTTCTCCATTGTTCCACGGGCACTTGGTAAAGAAGAAGAAACACGTATTGCGAACTTGGTTGGGCTACTTGATGGGTATATGATCAAGAAAGGACATCACCTTAACGTTAATGTTTTTAACCGAGAAACATTACTGGATGCAATGAATCACCCAGAACAATATCCTCAACTAACTGTACGGGTGTCCGGCTACGCTGTTAACTTTATTAAGCTCACTCGTGAACAACAGATGGATATTTTAAATCGTACCTTCCATGAAAGTCTTTAAATGAGATTATTCTCACCACAAACCATCGTGTTATAAGTATTTGGAGATATAGAAATTGGGAGAATACGAGAAGAACCGTATTCGTAAACTAAAAATTGATCAGGAGGTGACCTTCATGAAAGGACGTATTCACTCTATAGAAACGTGCGGTGCAGTTGATGGTCCAGGGCTTCGATATGTTCTCTTCATGCAAGGTTGCCTACTTCGATGCCAATTCTGCCATAATGCGGATACGTGGACGTTAAATGGAGGAATTGAAAAGTCTGTAGAAGAAATTGTAGAAGAAGTGAAAGACTTTCTCCCCTTTTTCCAAGCTTCTAACGGAGGAGTGACGGTAAGCGGCGGGGAGCCGCTCCTCCAGATTGATTTTTTGATCGAACTCTTTAAAGCGTTAAAAACGATCGGTGTTCATACAGCCCTGGATACCTCTGGAGGATGCTTCCATAGCTCCCCGACCTTTTTAAAGAAGCTGGATGAGCTGCTTATAAACACCGACCTTGTTTTACTTGATTTAAAACAAATTCATTCTGATAAGCATAAAACGTTAACCGGCATGACAAATAAACACATATTGAAATTCGCCACTCTTCTATCTGATAAGAATGTTCCAGTGTGGATCAGGCATGTACTCGTTCCGACACTGAATGATAATCAAGAAGACTTGATTGCCTTGTCTCATTTTATCGGAACGCTTCAGAACGTCGAAAAAATTGAAGTCCTTCCCTACCATAAACTTGGAGTTTATAAATGGGAGAACTTAGGTATTCCTTATCCACTCGAAGGGATAGAATCACCATCAAACGAACAAGTATGGGAGGCCACTCAAATTCTTAAAAATCCATCACCTATTAGAAATTAACAAAGAACACCGAGAGATCCATTATTCGGTGTTCTTTCCTTTATTCATCGTGTAAATGAGGTGGTCTGTCCATTCCCCATCCTCGTATATAAATCTTTCCCTTATACATTCAAACTTCATACCCACTCGTTCTGCTAACCTTTTAGATGCGGGATTGTCAAGATTGATATGAGCTTCAATCCGGTGATAACCTAGCTGATTAAAGGCAAGGCTTAATGCCCCCTTTGTCGCTTCTGTTCCATACCCTTTTTGCCAAAACTGGTTATGAATGGTGTACCCGAGTCTTCCCCATTGAAATTCCCCGCGAATGATCGTAGATACATCAACCATGCCAATGTGTTTCTGACTTTCTTTATGAAAAACAGCGAAAATATAGGAAATGTCTGATAGCGCTAGTTCCTGATGAGTGGATACTAAGCCTTTAAACCATTCCCTGGTGCATTCTGACAGATCCAATTGCCCGTCATCATGTCTATTTGTAGAAGGAAAACGTGATTGAAATCCATGAAGCCACTCTTGATAATCGTTTTCCATTAAAGGACGAATGGTTAATCTTTGTGTTTCCAAAACGTTGTTGAATTTATCCAAACTCTTTCCTCCAATTATTATGCACTTCTGTTAATGATCTTGATCTTTGATTTCTTGTAGTAAATGAATAATCTTCTCATTTTGCTCAATCATCGTTTTATTTTGCTGTCGTAACTTTGTGAAATCAAATAAGTAGATTAATAATATGGCTAATACTAAAAAGCCCAATGTCTACCCCTCCCTTTTACACTACTTCTCCCATTACAAGTACAAGCCCTGCCGTGAATACGAACAGAAAGACAGCCATAATAATAAAGCCTGGTGTAACCGTTATCCGCTTCCCGATTTTCATCTTCACTTTAGGGAGTGGCTGATGAGAAGAACTACCTGTCGGGATCCATGGAGCTTTCTGACAGTCAGTTTGGAAATGATTTTGTAACCCTCTTGCTAATAACACAAACGAACTTGTAGCAAGAACAAGGGCTACCAAAGGCACCATCAATATGTATTGATTTCCAAAAATATGGCCTCGGGATTGCCCGATCAATCCTGCCCACTCATTCGTCATAGATAAATAGAGAGTAGGATTCGTTTGCTTAATGGTTCCTCCCATAAATAAGTGGAAAATCCCAAGCTGTCCCATTACCGTCATAACAAATACAATTTCCATCACGAACATGATGAGTAGCCCCTCTTTTAACTGAGGGAAGATATGCTTCCAGACCAATCTGTTGCGACGAGCCCCTAGCGTTCTTGCTACATCCACATATTCTTTCTTTACGATTTCCCTCGTTTGTTTCCGAACTGACGCTATTGTGCTGGGCAGACTCAAAATCGTCATTAATATGATAAAGATAAAAATCAGTTTCATAGACTCTAAATCTGGATTGATCGTTATCGGTTGAAGAACAAAATATAAAATTAAAAACGCGGGAATGTAACTGACTGAATTCTCAACCGCTTTCCACCAGGAGGATTCTGATTTGAGAGTGCCTGCATAAAGTCCAATTATACTCCCAGTCACCATCTTAAGAAGAGCCGTCACGACCGCGATCCCTATCGTATACTTCGCGCCATGCAAAAGCTTTGTTACTAAATCATATCCGAATTTATCTGTTCCTAATGGGTAAGCCGGAACCGTAAAAGGCTCCACCGGTGGTGCTACTACGATCCCTTTTCCATCGATTACTTGATACTCAACCTCTACTTTATGATCCAACGAATGAGGCGCGATCTTTGGACCGGCTATAGCTAAGAAAATAAACACTAACACAAGAAAAAAACCTACATACAGAGGTACATTCATTTGTCGAATTCTATTCATAGATTAAACCCTTTCTAAATAAGAATAGAACAAACTTCACCACTAAAAATACAAGCAGTGCGATGAGTAATAAAGCGCATAAGCCTAATAATGTTGCCGGAAAATCCTTCACTGCAAATATGTAATGTGTTAACCCGATTACATTGAGTAAATACTCCACAATAAACAAGTTGCCAATCGTAAGAGAGAGTCCTTTCGTCAGTTCAGCGTGGATAAACGGCTGCATATTTCTATATACATGTTGCAAATTAATAGTCGAAACATCTAGTCCCTTTGACACCGCTGTTCGGATATAATCCTCACCGCTAATTTGTAAAAAGCGTACGTGGATCAGTTTCAGAAAATAAAGAGCTGGCGCTATAGACAAGACAAGGACTGGGAACCAAAAGTGAGCCGTATTCTTATCTGGCATAAAGCTTATAATCCGAATTCCTGTCATTTGATAGACCTGTACTCCAACCACGACTGAAAAGATAATAATAATAAAGTCAGGAACAATTCCAATGATTTCAATGAGACCACGAAACAGTCGAAATACTTTGAAGCGTGCAACAAACAAACCTAGTACAAGCGCAAAAGTTAAGCCAAAAAGCATCGCCACTAACAAGAGGACAAAGGTTCTGGCCATCCGCTCAACAAAGGTAGCGTCTATTCGATCTAACCAGTCAATTGAAGGAATACTTTGTATCAATTCGAATATGCGCATCCATTCAACCTCTACTCCTCTGAATGATGATACAAACACAAAAGGTGCAGAAGAGACAAATAGCAGAATTACAATGAATACGACACCTTGAATCAAGGAGTTTTTCAATTATTTCACCTCCAATACATATATTGCCATAACAACCCCTTAATTGTAACAGTTTTCTGAAAAAATGTGACCAGCTCCCCTCCTTAACCATCTATAACTTAGCGAGAACAATAATAAATAAGCTCTGGGTCCCCTTCGTCCAGATTCTCAATGATTCCACTTCGTTTAAAACCATTTTTATAAAATACTTGTTGCATCTGTTCGTTTGATTGATTGGTTGAAGAAAAGATCTTTTCTGTAGGAGATAGGTGAACCATTTCTTTTAACAACATACTCGCGATTCTTTTTCTTCTTTCTTTTGGAGGTACCATAACTAATGAAATAAAAGCATGGTCAAAAAAAGTGGTATCAAATAATAAAAAACCTTTCACTTCTCCTTCTTCAATTGCAACTAAGCAGTTTCTTTTCTTAATAGATTCTTCAACAATTTCCTTTCGTCTGTCCGTGCCTACAACCCCTTCATCTATCTTAATTATTGCTGATAAGTGATCCTCCTTCGCAACTTCTACATGCATCTAACTTCCCCCTTTCAGGAATAACATCCTATTTTAAATGATGCTCCTCTACAGTTTACAGGATCTCATCGTCTTACACACAATTTTCTGAATCCCATATCTAAAAATACACCAATCACCCAGCAGCTAATAGCTCCCGGGTAATAGTATCGTTAGGTGAATGGCTAATAATTTATCAAGTCGGTTACGTATCGTTACAAGAAGGCATCCCAGGCACGGAACCACTCGAGGGGGATAAGCGCTTCTGTCGGCATTGCTCTTCAAGAGCTGAGATCAATAGATTCATGATGACTAGGGACTCTGGAGTCTGATAGGAGATGTTAGCTAAATTCTTCTCTTCAAGCGGGTCTTGAGATAGGTTATAAAGCTCATATTGGTCAGGTACAGGTTGATCTTTCGTTTCCGTTATACATAAGTCAACTTCTACATGGCAATCTGTGTAGCTATTCCGGTCTTGTCGAAGCGTTTGATCTTCCACGCCGGGATTACTCCAAAACTGAGGATTATCATAATACCTCGATAGCTTCCACACCTCTTCCGTCCTGTCTTTACCGGTTGAAAGTGTTGTAATAATAGATTCTATATGGTTAGGTTGGACCACTGATTCGTAAGGGTCACCTGCAGCACTCACTTGATTGAGCCCTCTCGTCACATCATCATCAGACATAAAATACACTGGTTCATTTGATCGGAAAAACTGGGTCTTCCCTTTTAACAAGGGTGACAAATCTCTTCCTACTAATGGGTGAACTTCTGTGTGGCTTTTCACTAATTCCCGCTGGATTCTTTCAGGATCCACTCCAGCAAGCCCCAATAGAGTAGGTAATACATCCACATGACTAGTAATCATGTCGGTTTGTTCACGATCTGAAAAAAGTTTAGGACTATGAATAATGAGCGGCACATGAATAGACTCCTCATACGTGTTGTACCATTTCTGATAAAGGCCCCCATGAGCTCCTAATAATTCTCCATGATCAGAGAGAAACAAGACGATCGTGTCTTCATAAAACGATGATTGCTGAAGAGCTTGAAATACTTTTAACATTTCGTTATCTGCTTTCTTCTGCAAAGAATAATAAAGTTGGCGATAAAACAAATCATCCCTGAGAGGCTGCAATGCTTTAGGATAGGTACGTTTATAGCTCTTTTGTGCGTCGGGTTTTGTATTAAGAGATTCATTACTCGTCGGCGCTTTAGGGATGTCGGGCAGTGTTGGGTCAATTTGAAAGTTAAACAGTGGACTGAGCTCTGTTAACTCTCCATAAACAGCGATATCATGCGGGTTCACAAAAGAACACATGACTAGCCAAGGACACTGATCTCGATCTTTATCAAGAGATTGAATGAGTTCCACTGCTTCATCTGCGTATATTTGATCTCTTCCCTCTACTCCAATCGCAGCCGAAGAACCCGTATTACGAGGTGAACTGCCATGAGGTTCTGGGCCTATCCACCCTGAGAATCCATACTGATTTAAACGATCACTAAGAAGATATCTTTTCACCTTTTCTGGTACAGGTACACCGGTTTGAGAATAGCTCGCGTATGCATTTTTGGTTCCTGGTATTAGAATATCTTCTTCAGAAGCGTGCCACTTGCCTTTCCAGTACGTCTTGTAACCCGCCGCTCTAAAGTAATGACCAAATGTCGGAACTGAGTTTGGATCAAGCCAAAACATATCTGGATCATAAGATGTTTTAGCTGCTCCGCTTGTTTGTGTTACACCATGTAACGAAGGATATTGACCTGTATACAATGTCGTTCGACTGGGTGAACAAGCTGTGCTCCCTGCGTAATGACGTTGAAATTCCATTCCATTTTCTTTAAGAAGCTCTTGCGCTACCAGCGATTCTTTACGCCACTTCTTCATTTCATCTGTCTCATATACAGATGGATAGCGCTCTTGGTCCACCATTAGAATAAGAAAATTTGGCTTTCTTACTTGTTTTTCCTTTCCCCTTTTGTCTTTACTCATCGACTCTTCCCCTTTCTGATAACCCAAACTTATCTAACTAATTATGTATACGTAAGTGTATACATAATCATTCGATAAGATCGGGAATAGACCTAACAAAAGGAATCATGATATGCGTAAAGTATATAAACCAAAAAATCCCCTCTATTCCAGAGGGGATTCTATTCACTAATAATGTTACATTTATCTAGGTTCTTTATGCCTTATTAAGAATGCTCAGGTAGTAGAACAATTTTTCCAACTTTACCCGATTGTTTAAAGTAGGTTTGAGCTTCTTTAGCTTCACTGAGTGGGAATGTCCGGTCAAGAACCGGTTGAACCTTCCCTTCAGAAATTGCTTGAAGCATACGCTTAAACTCTTCCCTTGTCCCTAATACAGAACCGTAAAACGTAAGGTGCTTTAAGTATAACGTTCTAAGATCAAGTTCAGTCTTTTGGCCACCTGCAGAACCTGACGTACAAAACTTTCCGCCTTTTTTTAATACGTGGAGAGAAGTGTTAAATAACGGATCCCCTACCACATCAAGAACAGAATCGATTGGGCCTCCATTTGCTTCAAGGATATCCTCGGCCAGGCTATCAGATTTATAAGATACAACATGAGTTGCCCCAAGTTCTTTCATTTTATCTTCAAGAGCTAAGTCACCCACAACCGCAATGACCTTCGCTCCAAACACACGGGATGCAATTTGTACATTTAATGAGCCAACGCCACCATTTGCACCTGTCACCATAATTGTCTCTGAATCGTTCGGTTGGATTTGCTCAACCATATGCCAAGCTGTCATTCCACTTACAGAAAATACAGCACTATCCACATAATCGGCTAGCGGCATGTCAAAACATAATTCAGCTGGCCATACCACATATTCAGCATAACCTCCATCATATTCGGAGCCAATGAAGGACATATCTTCAGAATAGTGTTCAGTCCCTTCCTCTCCACTAGACGTAAACGGGAAAAGAACAACGGATTTCCCTTTCATGGAAGGATTCACATCTCCCCCAACTTCTACAACCTCCCCGGTGATATCTGACCCCGGGGTTCTTGGGAATTGCACACCTTCTGGACGCCATCCTGACTTAGATCCAGTACCATAAGCCCCTTCTCTCATCCATATTTCTGTATTATTAATCCCACAGGCCATAACTTTCACAAGAACCTCATCAGCCTTCGGAGTTGGTCGTTCCACTTCCCTAACCTCTAATTGATCTACATCTCCATACCCAACTACTTGTACTGCTTTCATTATTAGTCGCCTCCTGGTAATCTTGTCTCTTTATATTGATGCTTTTTGCCACTACTCATTCATTATATAAAAAAAAAAGCCCTCCAGTTGGAGAGCTTCTTTAGGCAAGTTCAATTACTTTTGAACGTTTGCAGCTTGTGGGCCACGGTCGCCTTCAACAACTTCGAAAGAAACGGCTTGGCCTTCTTCTAAAGTTTTGAAACCTTCTTCTTGAATAGCAGAGAAGTGAACGAATACATCGTCTTGACCTTCTACTTCAATAAATCCGAAACCTTTTTCTGCGTTGAACCATTTTACTGTACCTTGTAACATGTTTGTTGCCTCCTGCGTGGATCTTGTCCACATTGTATTACTATTATTGCTCTCAAAAATTCATTCCAGACGAAAGTACTTGGTAGTAACTTTTTCTTTCATTATAAATCCGAACAAGAATAATTAACTACTACTATAGCATCGAAGTCCCTATTCGTCAACAGATCGCAAAAATAAATTTATGGGTTTGTTCATAAGAGCCGTGCCCCTTTCCGAATAAATGCCAAACTTCACTCCGGGTAAGAGCACTTATAAGCAGCACAAAAATTCTCATGTTTCTATAACGTATCATTGCATTTATTTTTCTAACATATTATTTCTATATAAAACCAGTTTTAAAAGAAAGTGTGAGTGGAAGATATATATTGTTAACTTTAATATAAACGAAAGGAGGAGAGTTTTGAAGTGAGTGACATTACAGTGGGTTTAGTGCCCGCCCCTGAGTTACCAGAGAAAATGGCCAAAAGTTTAGCGGAGATTCTCCCAGATCTATTAGTGGAACAAATTGATTCATCCTTAGAATGGGAAATTGACGTCATCATTGATCCATTAACAGGTGCAGCCGAAACCGCTAATGAAATTATTGAAGAAACGGAAATTCGGAAGAAAAAAAATGAATGGGATTATGCCATTTGCCTAACAGATTTGCCTATCTTTGAGGAAGGAAACATCGTCTTGGCAGATATCAACAAAAGTCGAGGCGTCTCTCAAATTTCTTTACCTGCTTTCGGTTCCGTTCCAATGAAAAGACGACTCCGTGAAGTCGTTCTTGAAACCATTAGTGAACTTCATTACTATCAATATAATACAAACAAAGAACACAGACGCAAGAAGAAACTTCCAAAGCTCTTCTCCCCCATTCGCAAAATAACTCCTGATGATGAGGATGATTCGCTTCGTTTCATTGTTATTCCTAAAATAAACGGACGGTTACGTGTATTAATGGGTATGGTTTATGCGAATCGCCCGTGGACCATTTTCCCTTCATTTAAAAGCGTGGTAGCGGTGGCTTTTGCTACGGGTACATACGGGTTAATCTTTCCGACTCTGTGGCAATTAAGTGCTGCCTTTCAGTCTGTCCGATTTATAGGACTTATGTTAACCGCTGTATCAAGTATGATTATTTGGATCATCCTTGCTCATAACTTATGGGAAAAGCCCTCTCAGAGGAGTAAGCACAATTTAAGAAGAGTCTATAATCTCGTTACGGTCATTACCTTAAGTATGGCTGTATTGCTTTACTATGCCATGTTGGGCATTCTATTCTTCTTAGCCGTCAGGGTTTTTGTTCCTGCCGAGTTATTTGCGGCTGAAGCTGGATTAAAAGACGAGGCAGGCATGATGGATTACGTTAAATTATCTTGGCTTGCCACTTCAGTAGCGACACTCGCAGGTGCTATTGGTGCCGGACTCGAGAACGATGAGCTCGTTCGAAATATCACTTATGGATACAGACAAAAGCGCAGATATAAAGAGATCCAAAACGATTCCACCGACAATCAAGATGCACGTGAAACACAAGATGCTTAAGGCAGAAGGTATACCTTCTGCCTTTTTCGATGTCTCAATTCATTTGAGAATGTTCTATTAACTTACAAACTCCTCCTCTCTTTTACATTCCTTTACTTCACTCGATCGCTACATAAATTCAAACAAATACCTCGTAACATGAAAGAATACGGGGGCTGTATAGGTTAAACTATCAATTCGACTCAAGTACTTTCCTTGAAGGGTCTCAAACTTCCCTTGATCTCCAATAAGTAAGTCCCGTTTTAAAACAGATACCGTCAAGCTTCCAAAGTACCCCGTTACACTAATTAATACTCCTGCTAAAATGCCATACGTCAAACCAAAAGGAGTAAAGTAAGGATAGAGCAGATAAGACGCCAATATGGTTATAAGGAATGCCCCAACAAATCCTTCCCAAGATATGTTAGGGTTTGCAGTTGGCACCACTTTATGCCGACCAAAGTACATGGAAACCATCGCGTGTATTACATCATTTATTTGAGTAAGCACGATCAGGTAAAGGACAAGATTTGGACCATACTCAGGAGAGGCCGACGAATAAAACGCCAAATGACTTAAACCAAAAACCATCAGCATCATGCCCCATTGTGTAAAACTAACAGAACGTAAGAATCCTAATGTTCCTTTCCCTATTATTCGGGGTACAGGTAAGAATAAGAATACATAAATAGGAATAAAAACGATAAACATTCCATACCACCCTATATAAATCCAAAGAAATTGAAGGGGGATCATTAGGTAAGACCATAAGAAAAGGCGACGATCTGATTTTCTTGTTTTCATCATGGAAAAATACTCTTTCAATGAGTAAAAGCAAAGAACCATGATGGAGAACAAGGACACAATAGGGGTAAACAACGTGGCGAAACAAAAAATAACAAACATTCCCCACCATGTTTTTACACGAAACCAAATTCCTGAGAAATCTTTATTTGGCTGTTTCTTCTTAAGTCCATATAGCACTATGGTAGCTGCACACAAACCAACAAATACAACCGAAAGCGTAATGATTGTTTCTAGCATAGAATCCTCCTATCTATACACACAAACTACATCTATTTTAAATAATTTCCTATATAATGAAAAGAAAGGAAATGTAAAGAAAGGGGAATCGTACAATGAGTCAAGCAAACTATGTTTATATTATGCTTTCAGATACAGGAACACTCTTTACTACCCTCATCAAAAAATACACCAGAGCCCCTTACAATCATGCCTCGCTTTCTTTTGACCCCCAATTAGAAGATATGTATAGTTTTGGTCGCAAGAACCCTAAAAACCCACTTCATGGCGGTTTCGTAAAAGAGGATATTGCGAGGGGGACTTTCAGTAAATATCAAAATACAATGTGCGTAATCTATCGATTGGAGGTTACGGACCGAGAGAAAGAAAAAATGAAACGAGTCCTCGAAGTCTTCCAACGAAATAACCATAAATTCTTGTATAACATTTTAGGTTTAATCGGCGTGTCTATGAAAGAACCTGTTGAATTTAGCAATTCCTATTTCTGCTCACAATTTGTTGCAGAAGTTCTCAATCGTTCAGGTATTAAACTATGGGATAAACTCCCTGCTCTTGTCACCCCGGATGACTTTCGGAATAGTGAAGAACTTGAACTCGTTTATGAGGGTCGGTTGATCGATTATGTAAGCTAAAATGGTAAAGTAGCCAATCATAAGCTAAAAGAAACACAGCTTTCTAGAGAAAGCTGTGTTTCTTTTACTCTTTATCAAGCATAAGCGGATGGGACAGAACGTCGTATTCTTTATCCTTTAACGTCATTTCATTCCCGTCAGCAAAGACTTGTTCGAAGAATCGATTCGCTGGTTCAGCTAGCTCCTTATAGTAATCACTGAAAAGCGATCCCGCATAACTTCCAAACCACTTCTGAGGTAAGAGTTCTTCTGGTAAACCAGGATCGATAAATAAAAACTTCCTATATTCGTGGACAAGCTTCGTTCGTTCCACAAAGCATTCAGCATCACTCATAGCCCCACTTTTAATTTTGTTCTTATCAATAATGAACTTCTGGCTGTAATGGGCAATAAACTCATTGTATTTCTCATTAATCTGTTGGATGTCCCAGCTATTCTCAACAAGACGCCAATTCTCATGAGGGCCATCGTAAGAAGCAACGAAAAAGTCGACATACTCTTCGATTTCATATTTCTTGATAAGAGCATACACCTTATCTTCTAACTGATTAGGCGAGATCCACAGGCTGTTGGTCATTGTGCCAAAACCACTCCACACGAGTTCTTTCCGTAGCTCGTCTCTTAAATTCCGTTTTTCTTCCGGAATGGTGTAGAAAAGCATCCTCCATTTGCCGTCCCAAGTTTCAGGATTTAATTTGAAGATACGATTTCCCGCTTCTTCCATTCGTTTTAAACCAATCTCTGTAAGGGAGTAATAACTTTTATTCCCTTGCTTTTCCCCCTCAAGCCATCCTTGTTTACTCATTCGAGAAATGGCCGCTCGAACCGCCTGCTCATTATGACCAAATTCTTTCAGCAAACGAATTAAGCTGCCAATCCAGATTTTATTCCCGTAGTGTCGTATATAATCCCCATATAAGGTAAAGATCATTGACCTAGTATTCATCCCCGTAACACCCTTTATCTCTCTTATTTCATTGAATTCAGAAAACTATCACGATTATATCATGAATATGGAAAAAGGCACATAAATTGAGGACAATTGACTCTTAAGATCTTTCACAGATTACTTACCTGTAAAGTGAGGAGCACGTTTGTCACGAAAAGCCTCTAAAGCTTCTAAGCGATCTGAAGTAGGAATGGTTATTTCATAGGCCTTCGACTCAATGGCGAGCCCAGTCCCAAGATCAACTTCTGCCCCTTTATTAATAGCATACTTCGCTTGTTGGACTGCTACTGGCCCATTAGAAAGGAGTAAAGAGGCTAAACGTTCACAACGACCGATTAAATGTTCCCGCTCTACAACCTCCATTAAAAGTCCATATTCATAGGCCTCTTGTGAGGTTAACTTTTTGGCCGTTAGGATTAACTCTTTTGCCTTCATATCTCCAATAAGGCGCGGAAGACGCTGCGTTCCTCCAGCTCCTGGAATGATGCCCCAACTTGTTTCTGTTAATCCCATTTTGGTATCTGCTACAGCATACCGGAAGTCACAGGCAAGCATAAGCTCAAATCCTCCACCGAATGCATATCCGTTAATCGCCGCAATGGTAGGCTGAGGAAGGTCAGCGATTGATTGAAAAACATCGCCAATCTTTTTCACATTTCGGCGTACTTCAGCTTCCGTGAGAGTCCTCCGCTCTTTTAAGTCCGCCCCTGCACTAAAGGCTTTCTCCCCTTCTCCTGTAAAGATGATTACCCGTGCTTTTGGATCTACATGTAAGGATTCTACCACTTCTCCAAGTTGGTGTAACATCGCAAAGTTAAAGCAATTTAGCGCATCCGGCCTCGCTAGTGTGACGTATGCGATATGGTCTTTGATCTCACATTTGATTCCGCTCATACCGATCCCTCCTTATACATTCTCTACAATCGTCGCAATTCCCTGGCCTACTCCTACACACATCGTGGCGAGACCGAGTTCTGCATTTGTCTTTTTCATTTCATGAATAAGTGTTGTTAGAATTCGTGCTCCGCTTGCCCCAAGAGGATGACCAAACGCGATGGCACCGCCATTTACATTGACTCGTTCAGGCAATAACTCCAGTTGCTTCATACACTCAAGTGACTGAGAGGCAAAGGCTTCATTTAATTCTACTAAACCAATATCAGAAGAAGTTAGGCCAGCCCGGCTCAATGCTTTTTTAGTTGCATAGATCGGCCCTAGGCCCATAATACGTGGCTCAAGACCTGCTGTGGCGGAGACCCTATATTTAACCAGAGGTTTAAGCCCAAGTTCTTTGGCTTTCTCAGCACTCATGAGCAGAAGAGCAGAAGCACCATCATTGATACCAGAGGCATTCCCTGCTGTAATCGTACCATTTGGAAAGAGCGGCTTAAGGGAGTTTAGTTTCTCCAGCGTAGTCGTCGGACGTGGGTGCTCATCTGTATCCACTACGATCTCGTTGCCTTTTCGATCATGATAAGCTACCGGTACGATTTCTTGCTGAAACCGCCCTGACTCCATAGCCTCTTTTGCCTTTTGCTGGCTCGAAAATGCGAACGCATCCTGCTCTTCTCGGGTAACGCCGAATTCTTTAGCGACGTTTTCAGCGGTTTCAGGCATACTATCTGTCCCATATTGCTCAGCAAGACGTGAGTTAACAAATCGCCAACCGATTGTGGTATCAAACATTTCACGATTGCCACGTGCGTATGAAGTTTCTGGTTTCCCCATTACATATGGGGCTCTGGTCATGCTTTCTGTTCCACCAGCAATGAAAATGTCACCCTCACCCGCCAAAATGGCACGTGCTGCATAGTTTACAGCATCGAGACCCGAACCACACAACCGGTTTAGCGTAGTCCCCCCTACCTCTACAGGAAGGCCAGCAAGTAAAGCCGACATGCGAGCTACATTCCGATTCTCTTCCCCTGCTCCATTTGCGTTTCCAAATACTACTTCTTCAATGCCTTTTGTATCTAACCTTTTGTTCCGTTCAAGAAGCGCCTTAATGACAATCGCACCAAGATCATCGGGACGTATGTCCTTCAATGCTCCTTTATATCTTCCTATCGGTGTCCGGACGGCATCTACTATGACCACCTCTGTCATACAAGCTCACCATCCTTTGAGTAATCATACACACCGCGTCCGGTTTTACGTCCCAGTCGTCCGGCGCTAACGTATTGCTCAAGAAGCGGAGCCGGACGATATTTCTCCCCTAACTTTTCGTGTAAATACTTCAAATTATTTAAACGGGCATCAAGGCCGACGAGATCTCCAAGTTCAAAAGGTCCCATCGGGTAATTTAAACCTAATTTAATGGCTTTATCGATTTCTTCAGGACTCCCTACCCCTTCTTGCAACATATAAAAGGCTTCATTTCCGACAAGGGCACTTATCCGACTTGTAACAAATCCGGGGAATTCATTCACGACTACTGTTTCTTTCCCCATCCGCTGAGCGACACCTTGAATGACTTCAGCTGTTTCATCTGAAGTTTCAAGTCCTCTTATAATTTCAACAAGGGGCATTTTGTGAACAGGGTTAAAGAAATGCATGGCGATTACTCTTGTTGGCCTATTTGTAAAAGAAGCGATTTCAGTTGGACTCATTGTGCTTGTATTCGTTGCAAAATAACAACTCTTTGTGGCATAGGCATCAGCTGTTTCGAAAACCTTTCGTTTAATCTCGGCCTTCTCAGGTACAGCCTCAATCAAAAGGTCCGCTCCAGAAGCCGCTTCTTCTAAAGAGGCAGAGAAATGAAGGTGGGCTCTTGCTTCATCACTCTCATCTTGACTTAATTTCCCACGCTTAACACCTTTTTGAAAGATCGTATCCAACTCACCTTTAGCAGCCTCTAGCTGTTCCTCTTGTATATCAACAAGTGTTGTCTGAAATCCTCCACACGCACTGACGTACGCAATGCCGCGCCCCATCACACCTGAACCTACAACAACTACTGATTTAACCATTATGTAGACCTCCTAGCATTTTTTATTGGTCATTGATAAAAGAAAAGAATGCGATACGCATTAATCTATGCGCTCGCATTCTTGAACCTTATTCTACACCGAGTGGATTTAACGGACGGTTGCCGTAGTAGGAAAGAATGCTCTTCGTTTCCGTATAAAGATCAAGTGTTTCGGTGCTCAACTCTCGGCCAAAGCCAGACTGCTTATACCCTCCAAATGGTGTTCCTGGAAAAGCAGAGAAAGGACAATTCACCATCACTATGCCGGCTTTAATGCCATTGGCAACACGTGTAGCTTTGCCATGGTCTTTCGTCCAAATCGCAGACCCAAGACCATATTCACTATCGTTTGCTAACTTCAGAACTTCTTTCTCGTCGCTAAATTTCATCGCGACCACGACCGGTCCGAAAATTTCTTCCTTTACTGCTTTCATATCATGCGTAACATCAGCGATAACAGTTGGTTCATACCAGTGACCATTTTCAAACCCTTCAACTTTTGCTTCTTGTCCACCAGCTAGAATGGTCGCTCCGTCTTCTTTCGCTGATTGAACATACCCATCAATACTTTCGACCTGGTCACGGCTAATAATAGAGCCAATGTGTGTTCCTTTGTCCATTGGGTTCCCTAAAGCAAGGCGCTTCGTTTTAGCTACGAATTTCTCCATGAACTCATCATAAATATCTTCGTGAATGTACATACGTGAACGAGCTTCACAAGATTGACCAGTATTATAGAAGATTCCAAATAACGAACCGTCAACGGCTGCATCTAGATCCGCATCATTAAACACGATATTAGGCGATTTCCCACCAAGTTCAAGCGTGACGCGCTTAAGAGTTTGAGAAGCTTTCCCCATAATGTCTTTCCCAATTGGAGTAGATCCGGTGAACGCAACTTTATCGATGCCTTTATGCTCAACAAGGAAGTTGCCAATTTCAGAACCAGATCCAGGAAGTACGTTTACTACCCCTTCAGGGACTCCAGCTTCCGTACAGATCTCAGCCATAACAAGTGCTGTTAATGGCGTTAAAGAAGCGGGTTTCACAATAACGCTACATCCAGCTGCAATCGCCGGAGCAATCTTCCAAGCAGCCATCATCATCGGATAGTTCCAAGGAATAATCTGAGCACACACACCTACTGGTTCTTTCTCGGTATAGTTGTGGAACTGACCCGGAACCGGATTTACTTCGCCTTTATGACCGACAATAGCACCAGCATAAAATTCAAAATCTTCGATTGCTTGCATAACCTGGCCCTGAGCAGCTGCAATGGTTTTTCCGCTATTTAACACTTCAAGTTCTACAAGTTCATTGAAACGTGAACGCATAATACCAGCAATTTTGTTAAGGGTTCTAGAACGTTTCCCAACAGGGAACTTCTTCCACTTCCCATAATCAAAAGCATTTCGAGCTGCCTCAACAGCACGTTCAGCATCTTCAGTCGTTGCTTTAGCCACAGTTGCTAACGGCTCGCCTGTAGCAGGGTTATATGTAGTAAAGGTTTCACCTGATGTTGAATCAACCCGTTCACCGTTAATAATCATTGAGTAGTGATCACGTTTCATTGCCATTTGTTCCATTTTAGTTTCTTGTGCAGTTGCCATTTGATCCACTCCTTTTATGTTATTGACCTTGGAATTCAGGTTTTCGTTTGTCTAGAAAGGCTTGAACACCTTCGTGATGATCTTTCGTCAGGCCTGCAATTCGCTGCCCGTATGCTTCTCTTTCAAGATAATCATGAAGCTCCATTTGCCAGCTTGCCTTTAAAGATCGTTTAATTAATCCGATTGCCTTCGTTGGCATAGACGCTAAACGCTCAGCAAATGAGGTTACGCTTATTTCCCATTCCTCTAGGGGTATAACTTTTGTAACTAGATGAAGCTCTTGCGCTTGTTGAGCAGAGATTTTCTCACCTAGAATCGCTAATTCTAATGCTTTGGCATGACCGACGATCTTTGGTAGGTTAAAAAGGTTCCCTGCATCTGGTATGAGTCCGACGTGTATAAATGCTTCTATGAAGCTTGCTTTTTCAGAAGCTAATCGAAAATCACACGCTAACGCAAGACTAAATCCCGCCCCAGCTGCTACCCCATTTACAGCGGCAATTATCGGCTTTTCACAACGATCAATTTCTTTCACCATCGGGCCATAACTATTTCGCAAGACCTCCCCGTGATCCATCGAGTCATCGACTCCACTTAAATCTTGACCCGAACAAAATGCACGACCGGCACCAGTGATGACAATCGTACGAACATCCTCATCTGACGAAGCTTGCTTAACCGCTTTTCTCACATCATGGTTTAATTCATGCGTAAAGGCATTTAGTTTATCAGGCCGATTGAGGGTAATCGTTGCAACGCCGTTTTGAACTTCATAAAGAATGGTATCGCCCATTCTTTCACCTACTTCCCTCTAAATTGAGGACTTCGTTTCTCCATGAACGCATTCATGCCCTCTTTTTGATCCTCAGATGAAAATAATAAATAAAAGTTTTTTCGTTCAAACTTCATCCCCTCATCAAGAGGATAATCTACCGCTTTATCGACTGCTTCTTTAATCAATCGAACAGCTATTGGAGGCTGCTTCGCTACGGTTTTAGCGAATTTCATTGTTTCTTCTAATAAAAGTTCTGGTGCAATTAAGCGATTCACAATTCCAAAGTGAAGGGCTTCCTGCGCCGACATTTTTTCCCCTGTGAGGAGCCACTCTAATGCTTTTCTTTTCCCCATAATTTTCGTTAATTGTTGCGTCCCACCTGCTCCTGGCATCACCCCAAGGTTCACCTCAGGGAATCCAAATTGAGCTGAATCTGTTGTAAACAAAAGATCACACGCTAGCGCTAGCTCAAATCCACCACCGAGGGCAAAGCCATTTACAGCACCAATAACAGGTTTCTTTAAAGCTAACAGCCGATCCCATTCTGAGAACTGATCTAACAGTTCTAAATCAATCGGGGAGTCCCCTGCCATTTCATTGATATCAGCGCCCGCCGCAAAGGCTCTTCCTTTCCCTGTTAAAACCATTGCACCAATTTCAGGATCCCGGTCATAAGAGGTCATGACTTCAACGAGTTCACTTACCATTGGGCGGTTAATCGCGTTTAACACCTCTGGCCGATTCAATTCAATAAGCGCTACGCCATCTATTACTGTAGCCTCAAGGAACTGAAGATTACGCATCGACTTCCTCACCTATCATCATGGTTACTAATTCTCCCGCAAAGCCCATTACGTCTTTTCCAGAGGCTTTCGCTTCATCCGTTTTCATAGCTTCCTTCAATGCTTCATGGCTGTCATAGTACATTTCACACATTAGATAGTATTTGCCTTCTCCACCCATCGGACTGCCAACGATCTTTGTTACTTTCATGTCACGCAGACCAGGGATTTTTGCTGTAATGGGACTGTGTGTATTCCAATAATGCTCATCAAATGCTTCCTTATCTTCCGGGTGTTTGTATAACGCGATCATCTTAACCATGTTTCCCACTCCTTTTACTTTTTTCCTTACATTGTTGAGACTGGCTTCATCGCTTCAAATGGGTTTTTGCAAGATTTGCAGTAAAGAATGCTTCTGCAAGCGGTTGGGCCGAAGATGTTGTCCATTGTCGTATACGTTGATCCGCAATAAGGACAATCCACGTGCCATTCACCTGTTGTTTCCACTTGAGTAGGTGGAGGTGCAATGCCGAACTCTTTTAGTCGTTCTCTGCCTTGTTCCGTAATCCGATCAGAAGTCCATGGCGGACTATAGATGAACTTCACTTGAACCGTTTGGATTCCTTCAACTTTTAAGAGCTCTTCTCTTACATTTTTCTCAATAATCTCAAGAGCTGGACACCCCATAAACGTTGGCAGTAAAGCAACATAAGCGTTATGATCAGCTACCTCCACGTGCTCCACCATACCTAAATCGATAATGCTTACAGAATCAATCTCAGGATCTTTCACGTTTTCTAACGACTTTTCCACTGATTGTAATACTAGTGTCATAGACTTCCCCCCTCTTGATGATATGGTTTACCAGATTGCTGCAGGGTCTTGTCGATAAACTGCGCTGAGCGTTTCAATTGCAGTGTTCAGATCTTCTGTATGAGTAAGAGCTCGCCCATCTCCTCGTTTCATTTGAGGTTCAAGATTCACTTGGATATTACACGAATCCATCATAGACTCAATCTCATTCATCCAGCGCTTTCTAAGTAGCGCCTCCCCTTCAATCAGCCCTGCTTGCGCCATTTGTTCAGCTTGTGGTCCAAGCGTTAAAACGCCGTCCATATCTTCAAGCACTTTTGACACCGCTTCAAGCATTCTTTCTTGCGCTTCACCTGGAATCGTAATAAGTTGCTTAAACCAAGTCTTCCAGTGCATAAGGTGGTAGTAAAGTTCTGTATTAACCTTAATCGCTACATGAGAAAGGGGCTCGTAAGACGATTGCTGCAAGGAATCTGTGCGAATCTTTTTAGCTTGTGTATAGAAGTAATGACGAACTACTGCGAATGCCCAGTCATAACGAGGCTCCTCTAAATAATGACCAGGTCCATTTACTTCTTCTAATAGAATCGCATTGCGTCTTTCTTCTGGCATTCTTCCATGGGCAAGGTCGTTGGCAATTCCTGCATCAAGGTCTTCAAGCAATTGATAATACATCGTCGCATGCCCCATCGTATCCTGACTGATGGATGAAAAGGCAACATCTTCTTCAATATGAGGGGCAAGTCCAAGCCATTCTGACCCTCTGTAAGCCACAATAAAATCATCATCGGCCAATTGGAACAGAAGTTCTCTTAGAGCTTCTTCATGCCCATTCGCTTTCACATCCTCCAATGTTTTCATCACTTGTCATCCCCTCCCCACGAAAGAATTTCCTTCTCATCTAACATGCCTTGCTCCTTATCTCGCCACTTTTTCTTTAAGTAGCCGTACCCCTTCGTATTGCGATATTCTTTGTTATCCAAACGTTGTAACGCCTCGCGCTCTTCCTGGTTAAACATCCGTATGTCTGAGCGCTTCACAACCCAAATATCAACTACTGGCTCACGACGCATAAAGTTTTCCTGCGCCATCACTACTGCCAGTTCATGATTTGGAGCCAGAAGACTAAACTGATGTTGAAATGGTGATTTAAATGTTCGTTTACTGAAGACTTCAAATTCTTGATAAAATTCTCTTCCTAGGTCCCCCACTTCATTTCCTCCTTCTTATATCGCTTCATTAGATGGGCTTAACGCCTCACGTACCCATGCATTGTTCTCATAAGAAAGTTGGCGTAAGCGAAGGCGTTCTTTCGACTTTGGTCCGTTATTTCGGACGATTTCTTTAAATTCATTCCAGTCGGGCTGCTTATAAATCCATAGTTCCTTCTCTTTATCGTAATGCATGGTCGGATCTGGTAACTCAAGACCGAGCGACAATACACGCGGAATATATTTCGTGAAAAAGTCTTGTCTTAACTGTTCGTTGGTTTTGGTTCGAATCTTGTATTTCATCGTTGTGTCTTGCTTTGATGATCCTGTCGTCTCAGCTGCAGCAGGTCCAAAGAACATAAGAAGGGAGTCCCACCAGCGATTTAAGGAATCTTGTATAAGCGCTTTTTGTTCTTCTGTCCCTTCAGCAAGCGCCATAATAATAGCTTCCCCGTGCTGCGCATGGAAGACTTCTTCTGCACAAATTCGTTGCAATGCTCGGGCATATGGTCCGTAGGATGCTTTCAACATATTGGTTTGAGTGATTATGGCGGCTCCATCTACTAGCCAACCAATCAGACCTGCATCCCCCCATGTAGGAGCTGGCATATGGAATACGTTATGGAATTTAAGACGACCTGAGAATAAGTCCTGCATAATGTCCTCACGGTTTTTCCCATACGGCTTCATTAGGTCTTCTGCTACTCGTAATAGGAGCTGCCCGTGTCCCATTTCATCTTGTACTTTCGCCATAATCCCAAGCTTTCTTCTTAGTGTCGGGGCCTTCGGTACCCATTCTTTCTCTGGTAGAGCCCCCATTATTTCACTAATACCGTGCATGGAAATTAATTTGATCAACGTCATTCTGTATTCTTCCGGCATCCAGTCTTCTGCTTCGATTTTCTCTCCCGCTTCAATTCTTTCCATGAAGTGAGCATGCTTTTCTTCATCGGACAATCGTTCAAAAGCTGTTATCGTTGTCATTTCAAATCCTCCTTTATCGTTACGTTTGCGTCACATAGGTGATGAAAAGAGCGCTTTATACCTTCTGAACCAATTACATTTAAAAGGCATTCTCACTTTATAAAAGCGCTTACAATAAACTTTTAAAAAAACATCAAATATGTCTATTTGATTATATGACGAAATTTTATCGATATCCAAAACTTCTGTAATACTATTTACAACAAACATACAGTTAAAATAGATAACTGTCAATATATTTATCAGAAAATTTTAAATATAATCAAATCCTCACACGTCTTATTCTGCTTTCCTCCATATAACCCAAAAGCATTAAATAAGCGACAAGCATTTTATACTTGTCGCATTTCTAGGAAAGATTATCATTCAACCTCCCCTTTATTCGTTACATATAACGTACATTTATGAGTCACCATCATGAAAAGAGATGATCCGATAAGGTCTACTTTAGGATGAAATAAAACCGTATCGAGAGCTGATAGTGGAACTCCTTCAGGGAGACAATAAGCCGTTGCAAAAGAAGTTTCTGGAATAAATAAGGCCACTAGAATCAGTATACCGCAAGCAGGGGTTACAGCCAATAAGCTCCATTTCATGTAGTGAGGGTTAGGTTTTGAGAGTCCAATAAAGAAAGGACGCCATGCATCTATAGATAATCCTAAAAGGATCCAATGGACTATTGGCCCCGAAAAGATTTCCATACCAGTGAAAAAAGCAGCATGTTGAAGGGTAAGTATAATGGAGAATAAAACTAATGACACAAGAGAAGTCCAGGCCATTTTTTGTGGGATGAACGGAGTTAAACTATATAAAAACAGCGATGGTACTACAAAATATAGAAAGCTTACAAGAATCATATGAAAAGGAACAGAAAGGATCATTTGCTCGCTATAGAAGAAGACTAGTGAAATAATCATAGAACTAAAGAAAGCCAACCCTTTTAAAGAATAAAAGAAGGAAAGTCTCAGTTGAATCACCTACTTTCCTTCCCATATTACGTTTTCGAGCTTGCCACTATACGTCTTCTTTTTCCTTCTATTTATAAAAACTTCTTTTGAAAAGATTATTCTCATACACTGTAATGATGTTTGCCTAAGGAGGTTTTCGTATGGATGTAACGGTGCGACAAGGGGATTCTCTCTGGTACTATAGCCAATTGTTTTCTCTTCCTTTTCAGCTGATTGTGGACTCTAATCGTGAAATCAATCCTAGTCAGCTTTTTATAGGTCAGTCTATTAAGATTCCTGGCTTTGTAACAACAAATGTCTCGATTTCAAGGGGGGATTCCCTGTGGTTGATCGCCCAGCAAAGTGGCTTACCGGTAGATGCGATTTTAGTAACGAACCCTGGTGTGACTCCAACCACACTTCAGATTGGTCAGGTCATTCGGGTACCTGTGCGAGTTACCTGGCGAGTCGTAAATGGCAAAGAAAATTATACGTATGAGAAAATGATCGAAGACATTAACCAGCTTGTAGCGATCTACCCATTTGTGATCAACGAATCAATCGGAAGCTCTGTTATGGGGAAAACACTCCCAGAACTTAGAATTGGGAGAGGCTCTAAACGCCTTCATATGAATGGCTCCTTTCATGCAAATGAATGGATTACAACTCCAATTATAATGCGGTTCTTAAATGAATATCTCGTATCTCTAACAAATTTCGGACAGATACGCGGACTGAACATGCTCCCCTTCTACGACCTTACTTCGTTATCCACCGTACCGATGGTCGATCCTGATGGGGTGAACTTAGTCATTAAAGGCTTACCTGAAGAGGAGCCTTACCGGTCTAACGTATTGGACATTAACGGAGGAAATACTGATTTCTCTACGTGGAAGGCTAATATTCGAGGTGTTGATCTGAACAATAACTACCCTGCCAATTGGGAAATTGAAGCAGAGCGGAAAGAACAACAACCCTCCCCCTTCAATTACCCTGGCCCATCTCCATTATCAGAACCCGAATCCATTGCTATGGCGGATTTGACCTATGCTCGAGACTTTGCCCGCATCCTAACCTTTCACACTCAAGGTGAAGTTATTTTCTGGGGGTATGAAAACTTAGAACCACCTGAAGCTGAAGTCATTGTGGAGGAATTTGCACGCGTAAGCGGGTACCGACCTATTAGAGAAGTAGACAGCTACGCAGGTTATAGGGATTGGTATATTCAAGAATACCAAAGACCTGGCTATACCATTGAACTTGGAAAAGGCATAAGCCCTCTACCCCTTACCCAATTTGACGAAATCTATCAAGAAACACTCGGAATCTTCCTCGCCAACCTTTACATGTAAACCCTTTATCGCGTTAAAGACTTACTTGGTGTCAGACACCCTTCTCCGCACTAAAGCAATGAAGGGTGTCTGACACGCTTTTTCTCTCTAAAGCAGGGACGCAAGCTTGACGAAAGCCTTTACAATGCACTTTGGGGGATATTTTTAGGTTCTTGTGTTACGATATGAAAGCTAGAACTTCGGAGTTAGATTGGAGCTTTCATAATGATACATTTCGCTAAAAGAGGCTATACACTCTTTATTAGTTTATATGCCATTATGCACTTTTTTGTCTATTTCATTGGTGGCGAACTACCCTCGACCTTACTCTCACTGGCCGGATTGGCAGCGTTTATGTTGGGGTATTTCTTCTTGCCTGTTAAGCAGGCATCCATTTCCTTGTTACTTTTGAGTATCGCTCTTATTATTCATTTTACAGCAGGGACATCCTTAATCGATGGGATCATATCAGGATTTGGCGTTATGAGCGGACTTATCGCGCTTTTACTCATTGTACCTATGATTAGTTGGGTATTAGAGGAGAAGCCTTATATTGAGTCTGTTATAAACTTTGCCCAAAACCTTCTGAATACGAGTCGTAAATTTTACTTTGGGATGATGGTTATCACCCAAATTATCTCTTATTTCCTTTTGTTCGGATCGATTCCGATGGTGTATGGGATGGTAAACGACTTCCTTAGTAACCAAAAAGGCGAGGCCTGGGAGAATTATAAAGGAACTGCCATGTTAAGAGCTTTTTCTCTTACAACGATGTGGGTGGTAAGCATACCAAGCTTCATCTTTGCAGTCGATGCACTTGGAGCTTCTTTATCCTTATCAATCTTACAAGGTTTTGTCCTTTCTCTTGCTGGCATTTTCTTATCCGTCCTTTTCTCTTATTATCAAGAGCGCCATTACGGAGTTGATTTAACTGCAGGAATACAAGAAGAGTTGAGGAAGATCGCAGAGAATAAAAAAGATGAAACAAAAGGAAACCGTGATGTTTACGAATTCGCCTTTTTATTCATCTCATTATTCGGATCCATTTTCCTTCTTAATGCGTTGTGGTCTGCCGAACTGCTCTTAATTATTCCAATCGTCATCGTATTTTGGGTACTGCTCTACTTTTTTATTCGCAGGAAACCAGGAGCCATCCTCAAAAATGCCAAAACCTATGTACGTAAAGATATCCCTAATAAAGGACAGCAGTTCTCTATTCTTTTGGCAGCTGGCTTTTTGATTAACTCCGTAAATCAATCAGGATATGGGAAGTATATAGTTGATGGAATCTTCTACCTTACAGATGCCGTACCATTCCTGAACTTCTTATGGGTCTTACCATTTGTAGTGATTATTCTGGGCTTTATTGGTCTTGGTCCTTTGACGGTTATTGTATTAGTGTCAGGAATCTTGCAGGGCGTGGATTTACCTTATCCACCTGAGATTATCGTCCTTGGGATCACGTCTGGAAGCGTCATTTCCATTATGCTTTCCCCACTCATACTCCCATCGATTATATTGAGTTCCGTGAATCGCCTAAGTATCATTAAAAATGGTCTATTGTTCAATTACAAATACGCCATTGCTTTTTACTTTATGGTACAAATTTATTTACAACTATTTATCGTTCTATTCTTGTGAGAGTGAACCTGATCAGGTTCACTCTCTTTTTCTACTCGATCGCTTCGCCAGTAATTAGAGTGAGAACCCTTCATTAACTAATGTTCTATAGGAGGAAGATCGTCTACCTTTGAGTCTTTTAATGAAAACATACAAACCCCGCGGGAAGTCATCGCCCCATAGAACACCCGACTTTCATGGGGGATGTTCTGCTGATTTAATTGTTTCCGGATCCATTCCTTCTCTTTCCCCATTCTCCTGAGGATGTCCATTTGAATCACACCATCTAAAATAACAGGTACCTCGTAGTCATTTCCTGTCCTCATTATATGTAACTCTTCACGGGTTGGAGGTTCCATTAACGGTTTTCGTTTTACCGATAGACGTCCATTTGGTTCTACTATTGCTAGTTCCACTTCTGAAGTTTGGAAGACTCCCTGCTCTCTCAGCATTTGCAATACGTTATCAATAGAGTACTGTATCCGCTTTAGGTTTGTTCGCTTCCACTCCCCCTTATATATCACAATGGTAGGTTCAAATGTTAACCATTTTCCAATCTTTCTCTTCTTTAATTTTATGAACACAATCACCTTTTGAAGAATCGCAATTACAACGATTGCCACGACAGTGTGAATGTGTTGAATGTTTGGGTCCGCAATATCAGCACCCACAACTGATCCAAGCACAAGAACCGTTAAAAAATCAATTACAGGAAGTTCTCCAATTGATCGCTTCCCCATATATAACCCAATCGCTAACATGAGAGGCAATATCGTAACAATTCTTCCCATAACCTTTAGGGAATCCATCATGATTTCCATTTCGTTCACTCCTCATCATTTATAGAACAAGTTCTAAATCGGATGCATAATCCATCACCAAAATATCTCATAATAAACAAAAGGTGATAAAGATGAAAATCATTGTTGATCATTTACCAAGTATATCCGTTTTAATAGGTGCTTTATTCGCCTGGGGGGTCCCATTTACCATCAGGCGCTTTGTCATTTGGCTACAAAAAGAGTAAAAGGAGTCATCTATGAGAAAGTATCTGAATCGATTACTCTTCCAACATACGAATCGGAATACAGACAACGCTTCGGTTTCGTCTGAAGAATCTCCCCTTCAAGAAGAGCGACTCACCGGAGAATTATCAAACGATATCAAAACCCTACAATCCTTACTAGGAAATAGTTTTGACTTAAAAATCGTCCAGTTTACATGTGAGCCTTACAAATATGAGGGTGCTTTTTTATTTATTGAGGAGTTAACGGAGACCCTTGTTATACATGAACAGCTAAAGGCGGTAAGAAGTTTAAGCGAAACAACCTTCCTATCTGATTTGAGCCCGGAAATCATGCGCAAAGAAGTCTTAACCATTAGTGAGTCCGCTATTGTAGACACACTTCATCAGTGTATATCCAATTTACTCCTTGGAAACACACTTATTCTTTCTCATTCCTTCGGCGACGGCATCATCTTAAATTCAAGGAAAATGCCTCAACGAACGATCCAACCTCCCTCATCTGAATCGGTAGTACGAGGGCCGAGAGATGGTTTCGTAGAGACGCTCCTTCTGAATATAGGTCTTGTTCGAAAGAGGTTAAAAGATCCTGACTTACAGTTAGATTATTTTAAAGTTGGAGAACGGTCTAAGACAGATGTTGTTGTCATGTCTATTAATGGATTAACAAACCCTTCTATTGTAGAAGATGTGAAGAACAGGCTCAATAAAATTGACATAGACAGCGTGCAAGAATCAGGGGTGATCGAACAGTTAATTGAGGAGAACTCCTTGTCTCCCTTCCCTCAAGTGCAAGTTACAGAAAGGCCAGATACCGTTGCTGGCTCTTTAGCAGAAGGAAGAGTCGCGATTATCGTAGATCATACACCATTTGTGTTAATTGCACCGCTTACCATCAATTCTTTTTACCAGAGTGCTGAAGACTATTATGAACGATGGATCTATTCTTCTCTTATACGTATCTTACGAATTGGGGCAGCAATCATTGCCTTATGTCTTCCGGCCCTTTACGTTGCGTTGATCTCCTATCACCAGGGTCTTATTCCTACTGATCTCGTTATTTCATTAGCCGGAAGTCGGGAAGGGGTTCCGTTTCCTTCCATTGTAGAAGCTCTCTTAATGGAAGTGACGATTGAAATCTTAAGGGAAGCAGGGATACGGCTGCCTAATCCAGTTGGACAAGCCGTTGGAATTGTTGGAGGTCTTGTTATAGGCGAATCTGCCGTCTCAGCAGGTCTTGTAAGCCCAATGATGGTAATTGTGGTTGCTCTTACAGCGATTTCTTCTTTCGCACTGCCTCAATACTATGTAGGGGTATCGTTACGAATACTTCGATTCCCCCTTATGGTCTCAGCAGCTCTACTTGGGTTATATGGGATCGTCATTGCCCTTATCCTATTATCGATTCACCTTATCCGGTTAAAAAGTTTCGGCGTTTATTATTTGGAACCACTCGTTCCATACACCCCTAGCGGTTGGAAGGATATGTTTATACGAACCCGGACAAAACGTCTTATTTATCGGCCAGAGATGCTAAACCCTGAAGATAAGAAAAGGATGGGGACAAAAAACTAAGGGAGGAGGATGATTCATGAAGTCAGTGTTGAATACAGCAGGCCTCTCTCAAAATCAAGTGACGGTAGGGATTTGCCTGACTGTACTCGGGGTAGGCATGATTACGTTACCTCGAGAAGTATTCACAGCTGCCGGTATTGCTTCAGGATGGGTCAGTGTCCTTATAACAGGAGCTTTAGCAATAGGGGTTACCTTTTTGTTAGTCACACTAAACAATCGATATCCTGGGGCCACTTATTTCGAATATAATCGTCTAATCGTCGGAACCTGGGCCGGAGGTATCATCACGTTTCTCACTACAATATATTACTTAGCCTTTGCTGCATTTGAAGCACGAGCTATGGCGGAGCTTATACAAATGTTTATTTTAGACCGCACTCCCGTATCCTTTACGATTCTAATCTTTATCGGTACAGCCGTATACTTAGTATTGGGTGGATTATCAGCGGTATTTCGTTTATTTGAGCTCTATTTCCCTGCAATTATATTCTTCACCCTCCTTATTATGATTCTAAGCGCCAACCAATTTGAAGTGAACCACCTACGTCCTTTCTTCGAGGGATTCACCCCCATTGTGAAAGGACTGAGCGCTTCCATCTTATCTTTCGTTGGGATTGAAATCATTTTATACGTTCAAGCTCACATGAAGAACCCCAACCAAGTTAAAAAAGCGGTTGTTTACGGAATTGCAATCCCAACCTTCATGTATACACTTATCGTCATTATGGTAGGTGGCATCATGGGTGTTGGAGAAACCAAAACCCTTGTTTATCCTTTAATGGAGCTTGCTAAATCAATAGAAATTCGAAACTTCTTTTTTGAACGGTTTGAAACGTTTTTTATACCTCTTTGGATTTTGTCTATCTTTACAACAATGTCGGTTGTGGTTTATTTAGCTGCCCTCGGAATGAAGAAAGTTTTTCATATAAAAAGGGAAACGGCCGTTTTTACTGTTATCCCGATCATCTATATCTTAGCGATGACCCCAAAAGACATAAACGAAATGTTTACGATGGGAATTTGGATCGGATATAGTATGATTTTATTTGGCATTGTCATTCCGCTTCTCCTCTTGTTGATCTCGCTGATAAGGAGGCAGAGACAATGAGAGTATGCATGATTCTAATAGGTGCACTTCTTATTCTCACTGGTTGTTGGGACCATAGAGAGATTGAAGAACTAGGTATTGTGACAGGGGTTGCCATCGATCAGCCAGAGGACTCAGAGCAATCTCACATGCTGACCGTAACCAACCAGTATGTCTTACCTCAGTCCATCTCTTCACAAGTAAAAAGTGGAACATCAGGCAACAAGCCTTATGTAAACGAGACTGTAACCGCGCCATCTATTTTACAAACAATCCGGGAGCAATCTAAATTTGTTAGCCGCCCTCCCTATTACTATCATTTGAAATCTGTCGTGATTAGTAAGGAACTAGCAGAAAAGACTGATCTCTTAAAGTTAACCTATTTCTTTTACAGAGATCACGAAATAAGAAGAAGTGTCCAAGTTTTTCTATCGGACGAGAAGGCTAGAGACCTGTTTACTATAGCTCCAGAAGAAGATAAAGTACCATCCATATACTTAGATAAATTAACTCAGAACTACACTACAAAAACGGCGGAAATGGCTCCATCCCTTTCTCTTGGAGATATGTCTAAGTATTTCTCTCATGAGAAGAGTTTTATCATCCCATTGGCTTCTTTAAAGGAGAATGCCATCTATTTAAACGGCGGAGCCATCGTTGATGCTACTTCTAAAAAAATGGTGGGCATTCTCACAAAAAACGAAACCAGAACCTATAACTGGATTACTGAGAAATCCCAAGGTGGAGTGATCGAGGTATACGGAGTAGACCATGATCAAAAACATCCCTTCACCTATGAAATAAAAAAGATGAAAAGCAAGGTTACCCCCACTTACAGGAACGGGCAACTCACTTATGACATTCGTCTTTCTTACCAGGGTAAACTAGGAGAAGACTGGAGCTATCAATCCAACCAGTTCAACCAAGGTTATGTGGAACAACAAGAGAAGGCTATTGAAGAAAAACTATATTCTATTGTTGTAGAATCTCTTCAAAAAGCCCAGCAAGAACACGGAGTTGATTATTATGAATTTATGGAGCCCTTTCGAATAAAGTACCCAAAGGAATGGTATAAATTAAAAGACAATTGGAATTCAGTTTTCAGTAAAGCAACCTTTAACGTGGATGTTTCCGTTTTAGTCGAACACTATCAGGATGTCGGCCGAAAGCTTCCATTCACCCCATAAAAAGAGGTCTACTCAACTTGAGCAGACCTCTTTTTTTATTTCATTTGATAAACCATAAACGTAGCTACCACATAAAGACCAATAATTAAGAGCGGCGGAACCACATATAAGGAGGTTGACCGCTCTTTCTTTCTCGTAATGCTGTAAAGAATTACGAAGACAACTACAATGGAAGAAGCACTTGTCACGATATTAGAAGGGCTAGCGTGAGCAAACAAATTATTATCGAAATAGATCACATCCGTAAAGGAAAGAAGCATAATATTAAATGCATTACTTCCTAGCAATGAACTAACACCCATACTGTAATTCCTTAATTTCAGAGCTGTAATAACACTGACAGCATCGGGAAGTGAAGTACTAGCGCCAACGAGGAAAGAACCCACGAAAGAAGAACCTAATCCTGTTATGTCGGCGATCTTGTCTGCTGTTATCGTTAATACGGACCCTACTATCATGATCGCTACAGCACACAACGTAAATCGCACTACGATTTGCTTATACGTATAATGGCCATATTTCTCATTCTTTCGACTTCTCCTTTGTACCTTTTCTTCAGTTTTTTGATTAATCCAACGCACCCCAATAATATAGACCAATACCAGGATAATGGAAAAAAGGCCGATGTGATAAATTTGTGCAGGTACTTTTATAACTAATCCCGCTATCACAACAAGCGTCATAAGTATTACAAGATAGCTGTATAATTTACTTCCTACATCCGTTTTCCCCATAATCTGTGTCTTTCGATAAATAATATCCAATACGGCTAACGCCAGTAAATTGAATAGGTTACTTCCTAAAAGATTTCCTATTGCTAAGTCAGGACTATCAATCGAAATCGCTGTCACACTTGCCGTCAATTCTGGCAAAGAAATAGCAGCACCAATTAAGATACCCATAAAGGAAGAGGATGTTTTGTTTTTTTCGCTTAACCCGTCCCCAAACATCGCAAGACGGCTGGCTACAAAATAAGCTAATATAGCTGATAAAATAAATAATCCAAAGGTTAAAAACTGACTCATTTTTCACTTCTCCTAAGTAAAGGATTCGACTTTTACCCATTCCCCTATAAGGGAAGCGTAAACTAGAATATTTTGCCCATCTTGAAAGATTGAAAGGGTAGTATAGTGGGAAATGATTTATATCTATTGTTTGGGGGTCTACATATGAATGCAACTCACATCATTCTTCTATTATTAATTGGCTACATCGTTTTCAGCCTTGATAAAAAACAAGAAAACATTCCTGTGCCACCTGTATTAGTGCTCATCGGGATCAGCCTCTCGTTTGTGCCTTATTTTGACTCAATTGCGATTACAGAAACGACTCTCTATGATATTTTCTTACCCGCTCTACTTTTCACATCCGCTTATCGGTATCCTCCAAAGGCCCTAAGAGAGCACGGCGGACTAATCGGAGCTTTAAGTACAGTCGGTCTACTTATAACAGCCGTTCTATTTGGATTGGTCATCTATTCTATAGGAGGGTTCTTCCTCCCCCTATCATTCATTGGCGCGATGGTCATAGCGTCCATTTTAACACCTACAGATCCAGTATCCGTCGTCTCTATTCTCAAACAGTCTGCTGACAACCCTAAGGTTGCTGATGTAGTGGAAGGAGAATCCATGATTAATGATGGAACGAGCATTGTACTGTTTACGTTCCTATCAGGTATGTATCTTCATCAAGAGGAACTTTCCGTTTCCTCGTTTATAAATGAATTTCTTCTGGTCTCGCTAGGTGGTGCATTGCTTGGAATCTTTTGTGGTTGGGCAGTGAGTAAAGCTGTGCACTTTACTCACCACAAGGAGTACCAGGTCATGCTAAGTATCATTCTGGCTTACGGTATTTTCCTTGTAGCTGAGCACATTGGAGTATCAGGCGTTCTGGCAACAGTGGGAGCAGGGATTATGTTGAGTTGGGAATTTGAGCATACGAACAAAGAAGATCATTACCGGGAATCATTAGATGGCTTTTGGGATATTGTAGAACCAACTATTCTATCCATCGTCTTTTTATTGATCGGAATTGAAGCTGCTAGTTATTTAGCGTTTAACTATTGGATATTATCGATCGTAATCTTTATAGCCTCCCTACTGATTCGGTATCTTGTCCTATTCGGAACCATCAAAATATTCCCAGCATGGAGGAAAGATATAAATGCAAAGGAAATTACAATCATGAGCTGGTCAGGTATTAGAGGAACAATGTCCGTCGTTCTCATTTTGGCCTTACAAGCAGAAAGCGGCAGCGGAGAGGCGGATTACCTTCTGTCCCTTTCTTTTTCAGTCGTGCTGATCTCACTCATCGTCCAGAGTCTTGGGATCTTCCCTTTAAGTCGCTCTCTTTTAAAAAAATGAATCTGAAATTGTAAATAAGATTTCTGTTACCGGTACATCCCTGTTCGTTTTTGTGAATATAAATCAAACCCCTCTGAGCTATGCGCTCAGAGGGGTTTTTTTGTTTAATAAACAGATGTATTATCTTTTGTCATATTTTCTAGTATCTCTTTTACGCGGGCAAGGAAGTTACCTGCTACGAGACCGTCTAACACACGATGATCAAGAGATAAACATAAGTTGACCATATCACGCGCTGCGAACATACCGTTCATAAAGACCGGCTTCTTCACAATTGATTCTACTTGAAGAATGGCCGCCTGTGGGTGATTGATTACTCCCATAGACTGAACAGAACCAAATGAGCCTGTATTATTAACCGTAAATGTACCACCTTGCATATCATCATTGGTTAACTTACCATTCCGTGCTTTTGTTGCAAGGTCCGTGATATCTTTCGCAATTCCTTTAATGCTTTTATCATCAGCATTTTTAATAACAGGAACAAACAATTCGTTCTCTTTCGCAACAGCAATGTTCAGGTTAATCGCTTTTCGTTGAATAATCTTATCGCCTGCCCATGTGCTATTCAGCTGCGGATATTCTTTTAACGCTTGAGCTACTGCTTTAACAAAGAATGAGAAGAATGTGAGACCAAAGCCTTCTTTGTTCTTGAAGTCTTCTTTCACAGCGTTTCTATACTCTACAAGGTTTGTGACGTCCACTTCAACCATCATCCAAGCATGAGGAATTTCAGTTTTGGATTTGACCATGTTTTGGGCAATTGCTTTTCGAACACCCGTTACAGGGATCTCAACATCTCCCTCGTTTGCTGTTGGCTGAGGTCCAGCAGATGGTTTAGGCGGTTGCTGCACAACAGGAGCTTCCTTCTCTTTAGGAGCAGATTTCGGTTCTTCTGCTTGTTTCTCTTCCTTAGGCGCTTCTTTTGGAAGATCCCCTGAAGCAATGACTTTCTCAATATCTTTCCGTGTAATACGTCCTCCACGGCCAGAACCTTGAACTTGATTTAAGTCAATGTCATTTTCCTGTGCCATACGCATAACAGCAGGTGAATACCGTTTCTTCATTGGTTGATCGGCATCGTCATCTGATGTACCAACCCCATCTTTCTCAACCGGCGCTTCAGGTTTTTTCTTTTCTTCTTCTTCTGCACCATCACCCTCTGTTTCGATGTAGCAAATTAAATTTCCTACTTCAATTGTCTCGCCTTCATCTGCAACAAGTTCAACAATTTTTCCGCTATAGGACGATGGCACTTCTGCATTCACTTTATCTGTCATGACTTCAGCGATCGGGTCATACTTCTCTACTGTGTCTCCTACTGAAACAAGCCAAGAACTAATGGTTCCTTCTGTTACACTCTCCCCGAGCTGAGGCATATTAATCTTTTCTTTAGCCAACTGAAAGCCCCTCCTTCATACTAGAATTCAGCAAGATCACGCATTGCTTTTTCCACTTTATCTGGGTTCATCATAAAGTATTTCTCCATTGGTGGTGAGTATGGCATAGACGGTACATCTGGACCTGCCAGACGTTTTACTGGGGCATCAAGATCGAATAAACAATTCTCTGAAACGATCGCAGACACCTCTCCAATAATGCTTCCCTCTTTATTATCTTCAGTTATTAAGAGCACTTTTCCAGTTTTCTTCGCAGCTTCAATAATGGCTTCTTGATCTAACGGATACACCGTGCGAAGATCTAAGATATGTGCATCAATTCCCTCTTCAGCGAGCTTCTCTGCTGCTTGAAGAGCAAAGTGGACACATAATCCGTACGTAATAACGGTGATATCTGATCCTTCGCGTTTTATATCCGCCTTCCCAATCGGAAGCGTGTAATCGTCTTCTGGGACTTCACCTTTAATTAAACGATACGCCCGTTTATGTTCAAAGAATAGAACAGGGTCATCATCACGAATAGCTGCTTTTAATAACCCCTTCACATCATAAGGAGTAGATGGCATAACAATTTTCAATCCTGGCTGATTCGCAAATACAGCTTCAACAGATTGTGAGTGATACAATGCTCCGTGAACACCGCCACCATAAGGAGCACGAATGGTCATTGGAACATTCCAATCGTTATTAGAGCGATATCGTGTTTTCGCTGCCTCAGAGATAATTTGGTTTACAGCAGGCATAATAAAATCAGCAAATTGCATTTCAGCAACAGGGCGCATCCCGTACATAGCTGCCCCGATCCCAACACCTGCAATGGCGGACTCAGCAAGAGGCGTATCGATTACGCGTGCCTCTCCGAACTTATCGTATAGACCATCTGTTGCGCGGAATACACCTCCACGTTTCCCAACATCTTCTCCTAACACAAATACTTTTTCATCGCGTTCCATTTCCTCATGCAACGCTTGTGTAACGGCTTGAATATAAGACATTACTGGCATATTCGTTTCCCCTCCTTACTCGTCCTCAGCGTAAACGTATTTCAATGCGCTTTCAGCTTCAGCATATGGTGCCTGTTCTGCATAATCTGTAGCCTCATTGATAAGAGATTTCATTTCATCTTCTAATTCTTTGTCTTTCTCTTCTGTTAAAACTCCTACTTCTTGTAAGTAGGCTTTAAACGTGATCAACGCGTCTTTTTTCTTTGCTTCTTCAACTTCTTCACGCTCACGATACGTACGGTCATCGTCATCACTTGAGTGTGGCGTCAAACGATAAGATACCGTTTCGATTAGAGTCGGTCCTTCACCATTACGCGCACGATCCGCTGCGCCTTTCACAGCTTCATAGACGGCTAATGGGTCATTCCCATCCACTGTATAACCAGGCATGCCATAGCCCACAGCACGATCTGATACTTTCTCGCAAGCCAATTGCTTTTCTAACGGCACTGAAATCGCATATTTATTGTTCTCGACCATGACAATAACAGGAAGCTTATGAACGCCTGCAAAATTAAGACCTTCATGGAAATCACCTTGGTTTGATGAACCTTCACCTAAGGTAACTAAGGAAACAAAATTTTTCTTTTCCATCTTTGCGGCTAGGGCAAATCCTACTGCATGCGGGACTTGTGTTGTAACCGGTGATGAGCCTGTAATAATACGATTCTTCTTCTGTCCAAAGTGACCTGGCATTTGACGGCCACCTGAGTTCGGGTCTTCAGCTTTAGCGAAACCAGATAGCATTAAGTCTTTGGCAGTCATACCGAAGGATAAAACAACACCCATGTCCCGGTAATACGGGGCTACATAGTCCTCGTCACGATTTAGTGCATAAGAAGCTCCTACTTGTGCGGCTTCTTGCCCCTGACAAGAGATAACGAACGGAATTTTACCTGAACGGTTTAACAACCACATTCTTTCATCAATTCGACGTGCTAAGAGCATCGTTCGATACATATCTAATACTTCATCATCTGAAAGGCCTAGTTTTTGGTGACGGTTCTCAGTCACAAAAATCCCTCCTTATTATCCGTGAATTTGTTTTCCATCAACGGCTAATGCCGCTTCACCCATCACTTCCGAAAGGGTTGGATGAGGATGAATGCTATGAGCAACTTCCCAAGGAGTTGCATCTAATACTTTGGCAAGACCAGCCTCTGAAATCATATCTGTTACATGAGGGCCGATCATATGAACGCCTAAAAGGTCATCCGTTTCCTCGTCCGCTATCATTTTCACAAAACCATCTGAGTTGCCGTAAACGAGAGCTTTTCCGACTGCTTTAAACGGAAACTTACCAACCTTGACAGTATACCCTTTTTCTTTTGCTTGATCTTCTGTCAGACCTACACTTGCTGCTTCTGGATTTGAATAGATACAAGATGGCACTTGCTCCATATCCATAGGCATTGGATCTTGATCTGCCATATGTTCAACAGCTATTATGCCTTCATGAGAAGCTACATGTGCTAATTGCATTCCACCGATGACGTCTCCGATAGCGTATATATGAGATTCTTTCGTTTGATAGAATTTGTTCGTTTGAATGGCTCCGTTTTCAACAACAATGTCCGTGTTCTCAAGTCCAATGTTATTCACATTTGGAGAGCGACCTACAGACACTAGCATACGAGTAGCTGCAAAGGTCTTAGTTTCTCCTTTATGTTCAGCCTGGACCTCAATCCCTTCACCCTTCTTTAAGGTGTCGCCAAGAACTTTAGCTCCTGTCACGATCTTGACACCTTTTTTCTTCATCAGACGGGCCATTTCCTTTGAAATGTCCTTATCTTCTGTAGGGAGTATGCGATCTGTGTATTCAAGCACGGTTACTTCAACGCCAAAGTCTGCTAGCATAGAAGCCCATTCTATCCCTATAACGCCTCCACCTACAATGACGATGGATTCCGGGAGCTCTTCCATACTTAATGCTTCATCCGATGTCATGACATAGTTCTCATCCACCTCAAGGCCAGGGAGTGTGCGTGGGCTTGATCCTGTAGCTACTAAAACGTTTTTGGGGATGAGCATTTGGTTCTCATCTCCGTTGTTCATTTCTACCGAAATCGTTCCAGCAGAAGGAGAGAAGATGCTTGGCCCGAGTATACGTCCATACCCTTCATAAACATCTATTTTCCCTTTTTTCATTAACCCCTGTACTCCAGTATGTAGCGTATCAATAATGGATTGTTTACGTTCTTGTACTTTAAAGAAATTCAAGGTTGGCGTTTCTGTTTCAACACCGAAGGTATCCGCTTGCTTCGTTTGCTTAAAAACTTCTGCACTTCGGAGTAAAGCTTTCGACGGGATACACCCTTTATGAAGACATGTCCCACCTAATTTACCACTTTCAACAATAGCTGTTTTTAAGCCTAATTGAGAAGCTCGAACTGCGGCGACATAACCGCCAGTTCCTCCTCCAAGTACGACTAAATCATATTCATTCGCCAATGAACTCGCCCCTTTCACCGAATAGGGTTCGGATAGTGTTTTGGTTGCTCTTCATGACGTAAGACCCGGAGTGTCCCTTCAGTCAGAGCTTGTAATTCATTTTCACCAGGATAGATCAAACAATCAGCGATCCAATTTACTCTCTCTGTAATCATCGACACAAACGTTTTACCATAAGCAAGCCCACCTGTAAGTGCAATAGCATCAACTTTTCCACCTAAGACAGCACTCATCGAACCAATTTCTTTCGCAACCTGATAAGCCATTGCATCAAAAACAAGCCGCGCTTCATCGTCACCTGCTTCAATTCGCTTCTCTACATCACGTGCATCATTGGTTTCAAGGTAAGCCATAATCCCACCTTGGCCAACTAGCTTCTTCATAATCTCTTCTCTGTAATACTCTCCTGAGAAACAAAGGGATACAAGATCACCTGCCGGAACGGTACCAGCGCGCTCAGGCGAGAATGGACCATCTCCGTGTAATCCATTGTTCACATCAATTACTCTTCCTTTATGGTGGGCTCCAACCGTAATTCCGCCCCCCATATGAGTGACAATCATATTTAATTCCTCATAAGGACGTCCAAGTTCTGCTGCCACACGGCGAGCTACTGCTTTTTGATTTAAAGCATGGAAAATACTCTTTCTTGGAATCTCAGGTACGCCTGAAATTCTCGCTACTTCTTCCATTTCATCTACGACAACAGGGTCGACAATATAGGCAGGGATATTTAGGCTTTCAGCAATCTCATGGGCGATAATTCCACCAAGGTTTGATGCATGTTCCCCGTTATAACCCATTTTCAAATCATTCAGCATCTCATCGTTGACTTCATAAGTGCCTCCTTCGATTGGTCGAAGCAGGCCTCCTCTTCCACATATAGCATCTAATTTTGAACTACTGATGCCCTCGTGATGAAGGGCATCTAGTATAGTCTTTTTCCTGAAATCAAATTGATCAATGATGCGCGGAAATTGAGAGGTCTCTTCAGCTGTATGACGAATCGTCTCTTCGAAGATACACTGGTCATCGTTAAATACACCGATTTTAGTTGAGGTCGATCCTGGGTTGATGACAAGAATGCGATACGACTGTTGCAAGGTGTTTCCCCTCCACTCCATTAATACTTCTATCTTCTTAGCGTCTGCTTAAGATATGATGAGGATTTTGTATAAATTTGCTTTGTGTTTTGCGGCGCTTCTCAATACGCTCTTCTGCCATGCGATCAGCTGCTTTGTAGGTTGGAATGTTATCACGTCGGGCAATGTTGAATACTTCCATAACATTGTCATATAACCCTTTTACTTTCTTAAGCGCACGTTCTTGATTGTAGCCATACAGCTCGTCAGCAACGTTAATAACTCCACCAGCATTGATGACGTAATCCGGAGCATACACAATGCCCATTTCGTGAATCTGATCACCGTGACGCGCTTCTTTCAGCTGATTATTCGCCGCTCCCGCAATTACTTTAGCTTTTAATTGAGGAATCGTGTCATCATTAATTGTAGCTCCTAGTGCACATGGAGCATAAATATCACAATCTACTCCGTAAATCTCATCTGGTTCTACAGCTTTTGCACCGAAGTCCTCCACTGCGCGAGCTACAGATTCTTTATTAATATCTGTAACAATGAGTTGAGCCCCTTCTTCGTGAAGGTGTTTGCAAAGTTTATAAGAAACGTTACCGACACCTTGAACAGCTATTACTTTCCCTTCTAATGAAGGAGAACCAAAGGCTTCCATTGCAGCAGCTTGCATACCGCGGTATACACCATAAGCTGTTACTGGAGATGGATCACCAGAAGAACCAAAGGCAGGCGAGATTCCTGTAACATAGTCCGTTTCTTCATGGATTGTATCCATATCATATACAGTCGTACCTACATCCTCTGCAGTAATGTAACGGCCATTCAGTCCTTGAATATAGCGACCAAATGCACGGAACATTTCTTCATTCTTTTCGGTTTTCGGATCACCAATTATAACCGTTTTACCGCCGCCAAGGCCAAGTCCTGCTGCTGCGTTTTTGTACGTCATCCCTTTTGCTAAACGAAGAGCATCTTCAATTGCTTCTTCTTCTGACGCATATGTCCACATGCGTGTACCTCCAAGGGCAGGTCCAAGCGTTGTATCGTGAATCGCAATAATCGCTTTTAACCCTGAAGCTTCGTCTTGACAAAATAGTAATTGCTCATAATCGTATTCTTTCATATATTTAAAAATTTCCATGGTTCATTTCCCCCTCTAATTTTCCTTTGATGTTAATAGCGCAAGCGCTAATGAATATAATTTACTCTCCGCCGTATCTGAGCGCGAAGTAAGAACAATCGGCGCTTTAGCACCACTGATCACTCCAGCGACCTTTGCCCCAGCAAAGTAAACAAATGATTTATACAATGCATTGGCGACTTCAATCGCAGGAACCAGTAAGATATCTGCCTGGCCAGCCACTTCTGATTGAATTCCTTTTTGGTTCGCCGCTTCAATGGATACCGCATTATCAAACGCAAGCGGTCCATCTACTATACAACCTTTAATTTGCCCTCTTTTTTGCATTTGAGTTAAAGCTGCCGCATCAACAGTGGCAGGCATAGTAGGATTCACAACTTCCACAGCTGCGAGCGGTGCTACTTTAGGTAACTCGATCCCAAGACCATTCGCTACCTCCACAGCATTGGAAATAATCTGTGCTTTCTCTTCTAGTGTTGGCGTTATGTTCATTCCTGAATCGGTTAAGAGTACAAATCTTTCTCGATTTGGTACTTCAAAAACGGCAACGTGAGATAAAACCTTTCCTGCTCGTAAACCATAATCCTTGTTCAGGACGGCTTTTAATACAAGCTTCGTATCAATCTGACCTTTCATAACTACATCAGCGTACCCTTCTGAAACTGATTTAACCGCTTCTGTCGCTGTCAAACTTTGGTCGGATACGTGCTTCAGTTCAATCCGTTTATCCGAAAGATCTAATTCAACCGCTTCAGCTATGCGTTGAATCTCACTTTCTTCTCCCACTAGTAAAAAATTTGCAAGGTCATGTTCAATTGCATGTTTTACTGCTGTTAATACTTCCTTGTCAGCCGCCTGGGCAACGGCTACCCTCTTTTTTGATTGTTGATCGACTTTTTCGAGTATGTCCTGCAATTTCATAAAAACTCACCTTCCCATTACTCTCACATTACTACTTATGCAAAAAGCATGCCAACTTTATTGTTTTGAAAACGCTTTTTTATCCGTGATTTAACCTGCAATATATTGCGTACTATGAAAAATCTTGCATGCTAGATTTGTCAATGCCGAACTTATCAAGCTTATAATACAAATTCCGGATAGAAATACCAAGAACTTTAGCTGTTTTGGTTTTATTACCTTCACATGATCTAAAAGCGTCTTCAATGACCTTCCTCTCATATTCCTCAAGAGATGATTGCAAAGTTTGCCCTTCCCACTCCTCAGAGGGGACACTCTTTAAAGAGGGATACTTCGGATGTTCAAAGAGCTCGGGCAAATGAGACAGCTGCACCTCTTCCTCATTCATGCTCATGTAAATCATAGCTCTCCCTACGATATTCTCAAGCTCCCTTACATTCCCCGGCCAATTATAGTTCTCCAGGTAACGAAGAGCTTCCCTAGAAATCTCATTCACGTTCCGCCCATAATCCTGGTTGATCTTGTGGATTAAATGGTGGACCAAGGAAGAGATATCAACCTTTCTTTCTCTGAGCGGCGGGATAAAAATCGGCAAACGGTTCAAACGGTAAAAGAGATCTTCTCTAAAGCTTTTATCCATAATGGCCTTCTCCATCTTTACGTTTGTTGCTGCAATGACACGAACATCTATGGATACAGGCTTCGTTCCCCCAACACGTACAATTTCATTCTCTTGCAGAACCCGCAATAACTTAGCCTGCATCGGGAGGGATAATTCTCCAATTTCATCCAGAAAGATACTCCCGTGATTCGCCTCTTCAAAATACCCACGTTTACCACCACGTTTCGCTCCTGAAAAAGCCCCCTCTTCATACCCAAACAATTCACTTTCTAATATCGATTCAGCAATCGCAGCACAATTGACTCGAATAAATTTATTATGCCGACGATTACTTTCATTATGAATCGCATGAGCAAACAACTCTTTCCCTGTACCAGATTCGCCACGAAGCAGAACCGTAGCAGGTGTTTTTGCCCCAACTTTCGCCTGCTCTAAAGCAAGCGTCATCTCAGGAGAATCACCAATGATGTCATCAAAGGTATATTTCGCCTCAAGACTTCGTATAATTTGTCTGGCCTTCCTCAGCTCAGTCGTCAGGGATTGAATTTCAGAAACGTCATGCAAAACCCCAACGCTTCCTTTCAGCTTTCCATCAACAATAACCGGAGCCACATTAACAAGCACTTCCTTATTAGCAGGACCCACGCTCATCCGCACACCTCGCACCGCTCGTCTCGTCTGTAGAACGCGCATGTGCATGCTCTCACCCTCTGAGATATCAGCCGTCGCAGGCTTTCCGACGATCTCCTTTTCTGTGAGTCCTGTAATACGTGTATAAGCAGGATTAATCATGATCCCCATTCCATTTTCATCCACCACAGAGATTGCTTCTTCCGATGACTGGATAATCGCTTCTAGCATGGTTTTCACTTCTTTTAGATCCGTGACCTCCTCTGCTAGGTCCACAACTTCCGTTATATCATTGAAAACCGCAAAAGCTCCTAACACTTCTTGATTAGAACCTATAATAGGAATCCTCGTCGTAATAATCTTTCGGCCATTTTCAAGTTCAAGCTTTTGATTCACTTCTTTACGCCTTACTCTCAGAATGTGAGACAACCTCGACGTAGGAATAATTTCTTGAATCGGTTTATTCACCGCTTCTTTCCTCGTCGTACCTAGAATGCGTTCTGCACTTCTATTCATAAACGTGACGGTTTCCGTACGATCAATCACGATCATGCCATCATGTATGGCACTTAAAATAAGCTCTTGCTTTTGAGTCTGCTGCTTGAGCTCAGACAACAACTCATTCTTTTCTTCTAGCAACTCGGATGTTATGTAAGCCACAGACCCAGGAATAACAACCGTTTTCTTCGACCTCGCCTGAAGCAACTCCTCAAACACAACTTCACTTCCGGTCGCCTCAATAACAATATCAATATCCTCGTTAATATAATCCTTCCAGTCTGTACCCGTCGGGATCTTCTTCTCTTCGGCTAATCGCATCCCCGGAGCTGACGCTTCTGTATCCACAACCGCGACAATCTCCATCATTTCCGTTCCACTTAAGAGGGTTAAAAGGGCCGTCCCACCTTTACCTGCCCCTACTACCAACACTCTTTTCATACGCATCAACACCTTGCAATTATTTGCATACTTTCATATTAGGTGAATGTGCACATTTTAGCAAGCGTGACGAGGCTAGGAAGAGTCGCCACTCTCTGATATACTACAATGGGAAAGAACGAAAAGGGGAGAACACACTAATGGCACGGTTTACGGCAATGTTGATCTTATTCATCCCTGGTGCATTAGCTGTATTAGGGTTCAAGCTAATGCGTGACAGCTTATTTGGGATTGTGCACCCTCTTTTACTACAAGTTTGGGTACAATTCGCATTCGGACTAATCGCGTTCCTAGGGGGCCTTGCATTTATAGGTGGCTTTATCCTTTACCGGGACAAGAAGTTAGGAAAGACACAAGGACGATTCAAAAAATAAAGGATGTCCACCATAAAAACCGCCTGGCAAAAGGGCGGTTTTTTTCTTGCATCGTTCCCCTCTAAAAAAAGACGAACAGACCAGAAGGATGTACCTATTCTACATGCTCCATTTAGCCATTGCAATAAAATGATGTTAACTTTCTTAACACAACGCGTTACATTCTACAAGATGTATACAATTTGGTATACTCAAATAAGTGAATTTAAATACAAGGAGGGCGAATATTGGAGAAATATGTAGAAGTTTTTAAACAGCAGTATCCATTTACCATGCTCACCGAAGCACAATACGAGCGGGTTTTTACTGGAGCTACTGTAAATTCATATAAAAAGAACCAATTCATCTTTCATGAAGATGAAAAAGAAGAAGAAAGCGATATTTACTTCGTACTGAATGGATTAGCTAAGAACATTCTTCATAGATCAAATGGAAAGCAACTTTCCATACGATATTATTATCCCGGGGACCTTGTTGGGATCATGATGATGCTTACAAGCGGGGAAATGAAATTTAGTGTCCAGGCCATTGAAGAAACAAAAGCTATTCGATTCAAGAGGGAACGATTCGTAGAAATTATGTCTGAGAATCAAGCCTTTTCAAATATCGTACTAGAAGGTATAAGCAATCTAATGAAAAGCTTGTATCACGAGGTAAAATACAAGACGAGTGAACTGGACGATTCAAGCTATGATCGCGATTTGTTTAAACAACGGGCTGTATCGTACTCAGAGACCCCAACCGTCATCCATCGAAACGCTTCCGTGGCAGAAGCCGTTAAAATGATGAAAGATGAAAAAGCAGGCGGATTAATCGTTTGCGGAGATGAGCAGGAACTAATTGGTGTTTTTAACTATCAGGATTTAATTCTTGCTTATTTACAAGAAGACTTTGATGGTCGAATAGAAGACTATTTAAATGAAGATCCTTATGCCGTTAATGACCAGGACTTCATTTATGATGCATTGTCTTATTTAAAACATAATCCAGCAGCGATTATTCCAGTTCTTCATCGCCAGCAGGTTGTTGGTCTTTTACGACAAACCTCTTTCTTAAAAATGCAGAATTCTATTTATTTTGATTTGCGTTATCAAATTGGAAAAGCCAAGTCATTAGAGGAACTAACGAGTTTATCCCCTCGCTACAATCGAGCTTTTCAGCAATTCGTTTCCCAATTATTGGACGACAACATGTTTGCTTACGACATTTGCGAGTTAATCTCAAGCTACAATGACGAGTTGCATAAACAAATATTACACCTCGCAGAAGAAGATATGGTTGAAGAAGGCTATGGCACACCTCCGATCAACTACTGTTTCATTGTTATGGGAAGCGAGGGAAGAAAAGAGCAGGCATTCAGCACAGACCAAGATAACGGGATGATCCTTGACGATTATGAACACCTTGAAAATAAAGACGAAATTGAAACATTCTTTAAGATTTTCTCTGAAAAAGTGAATTACATGTTAGAAACCTGCGGATTCCCACTTTGTTCCGGAGGCATCATGGCTAAAGAAAAGAAATGGCGCAAATCGTTAAATGAATGGCATACTTCCATTCAAGAATGGCTTGAGAAGATGGACGCTGAGGAAATCAGAGACTTTACGATCTTTATGGATTTCAGACCCATTGTTGGTGATTTCTCTTTGGCGTATGATTTAAGAGAATTTGTCACGAAGAAAATCCAGCGATCCTTGACCCTTCAGCAGCTTCTTATGAAGGATACGCTTCGTTTCCGCGTACCTATTCAACCATTTGGCCGCATACACGGGACAGGTCGTTCCAAAGTATTGAATTTAAAAAAGGGCGCTATTATGCAAATTGTGAATGCTGTTCGGATTTATACAGTGAAATACGGTATTGATGATGTAAATACGATAAAGCGTTTAGAAACACTACGAAAATACGAGCGCTTCCACCCAAGAGATACTGAAAATGCCAAGCTCGCTCTTCACCGTTTGTTGAGCTTCCGGTTAAAGCGAAACTTACAACAAATTCAGTTACAAGAAACGTTAAATAATGATATAAGCGTTATGTCTTTAACGAAAGAGGAAAAGAAAACGTTACGGGAATCTCTTCTGATTGCCAAACGCTTACAACAAGTTCTTGAGCTAAGTTACAACCGAAATCGGGTGGTATAACGTGCTACCAATGGACCTTGAGATCTTGAAATATATTCTTTTTGAGAAACATATGTATGCTTATAAGTTACGCCCGTATTTAAACACACAGAAATATCAAGAACTGTACGAAAAGCTCTTGAACCGAGAGCACAATGAAGAGTTGCTTAAGAAACCGATTCAAGAAGCTCCTTTTACGATTTTCGACCTAGAAACGACAGGATTATTACCTGAACTAGGCCATGAAATCATATCGATTGGGGCCATTCGAATCCAAGGCACGAATCATGTTTCTTACGAACGTTTCCATGAATATGTCCGCCCCATACGTCCGGTTCACCAACGAACACTAAACTTGACAGGCATGACTCGGCACGACCTTCGCGGGGGCAAAACATTCATAGAAGCCTATGATGCATTCATGGAGTTTAGTAAAGACAGCATTCTTGTGGCTTACCCTGCTGCCTTTGATATGAAGTTCTTGCAAACCATGCTCAAACGATGGAAACTTCCAATCGACACACCTCCTTCCATTGATGCTCAAAAACTTGTGAAGAACATGTACCCGCGTCATAAGCATCAACTTGATTCAATGATCAACTCGTTTGGCATTACTCAGTTAGAAAGACACCATGCATTAAACGATGCGATTATGACTGCTGAACTGTTTCAAAGAATACTGCATGATATAGAAGAATTCGGTATAAAAACAGTAGAAGAAGGCATGAATTGGGCCGAAGGGAAATAGAACACTCTCTACTACAAAAAAGAATGACAAACAAAAAGAGCTTGGGACCCCCAAGCTCTTTTCAATTTGTAGCTATTATCTTATTCTTCTTCAAAGAAAGCCTGATAAAGAGAGCGCACAGCATCTTCGAGGCGATCTGCTTTAATTCCAAACATCATAGAAACCTCAGAAGAACCCTGGTTAATCATCTCAATATTAACAGACGCAGAAGCAAAAGCTTGCGCCGCTTTACTTGAAACACCAATCGTACTATCCATTCCCTCTCCAACAATCATTATCATAGCCAGATCCCGTTCAATCGTGACCATATCAACTCTAAGCTCTTCTTCAATTCGTTTAACGATGACCGCTTCTTTCTCAGGAGTTAACTGATCACTTCGCATAATCACAGACATATCATCTATTCCAGATGGTGCATGCTCAAAAGAAATATCCTCTTCTTCTAAAATTTCTAATAAGTGCCGTCCAAATCCTTTTTCACGGTTCATTAAGTATTTACTTACATACAAACTTAAAAAGCCTTCGTCACTAGCAATACCTACTACAGGCTTACCGTTTGTACTCGTACGCTCAGCAGAAATGATCGTTCCTTTACGATCAGGGTGATTGGTATTCTTTATACTTACTGGAATACGGGCCTTGAAAGCAGGAATCAGCGCTTCATCATGAAACACAGAAAATCCAGCATAAGAAAGTTCACGCATTTCTTTATACGTTAGCTCTACAATTTCTTTTGGATTCGGTACGATATTCGGATTAACACAATATACAGAATCTACATCTGTAAAGTTCTCATACAGCGAAGCTTGAATGCCTGCAGCTACAATGGAACCTGTTATATCAGAGCCTCCCCGAGGAAATGCCATTAACTGATCATCAATGGTATATCCAAAAAATCCAGGGATAACTAAAATTTCATCACGTTTACGGAGTTCATAAAGTCGCTCATAACTCTCTTCAAGAACCTGAGCACGACCTGGTTCATTGCTCACAATAATACCTGCTTCTTTCGGATGAACATAAGATGCTTTATGCCCGAGAGATGTTAAGTACTGACTTAGCACTTTAGCTAACGTATCCTCACCCGCTGCTTTTAAAGCATCCATTCGGTGTGTATAAATGGTTTCACCCGTTACGATGGAACGAAGTTGGTCCTCCACTTGCCCTAGCACTTCTTTCGATAATGAAAGTTCAGCCAAGATTTCATCGAAGCGATCTAACACTAACGATAAAACCGTTTCATAATCTTCTCCGTTATAACTTCTCTCTGCTAACTGTATAAGAAGATCTGTCACTTTCGTGTCACCTGAATGGCGTTTCCCTGGAGCCGAAACCACAACACATTTTCTTTGTGGGTCTGATGTAATAATAGATGCTACTTTTTTTAACTGTTCTGCACTGGCTACAGAACTACCTCCGAATTTTGCCACTTTCATTTTGCTTCACCACTTCTTCTAGGTTTTAGCTCTAAGAACACTCTCGCTTAAAGGAATGAATTCACCTGTATGATAACCAGATAGGTGTACAGAGCATATTTTTTATATAATTTTTAATCTTATCACGAATTAAAAGAAGAAGTAAGATGATTTTTAGAATTTTTTTAATTCATTAATACGGTATTGCGATAAAGCGGTAAAGACTGGTAAATTACTCATTCTCCCCTTCGTAATGTAGGTCTTTCCCCTCTGCATAAAAGGTTCCTTTCACCATTCGATCTACTTTCTTAGCCATCTGTTTAATCTCCACAAAAGTCTCCGGAAATGCTTCTGTAGCAATGGAGAGCTGGCCTTCTCCCCTAGTCGTTAGAAGAGCCATTGTAGCTTGACGTTTACTCTCTAATTCATTTCCTCTTTCTAATAAGCGCTCATAATACTTATACGTTTCCTGGTATTGGCTAAGTTGTTGCTCAGTTAAACGACCTTTAATTCCTTCTAAGGTCGAGACTTCTTTCTTTACTTGATCAATTGTCGTAAGGAGAGACTTATACTTTGCTAACAAATCTTTAAGCTCAGCTTCCCTTTCCTCACGGTTAAAGCCTGCTATAGAAATGTGAGTAGACCGCTCCATTTTGTTCCCAATAATCCCTGCCTGCACACGAGCCAACGCTTCTACCCTTCCCCCAACAATTTTCCCTTTCGGATCATCGAGCAGAACGTTCTCAGATTGCAGGAGACTTCCAATGGAATAATATCCAACACGTATATCTCTTTTTGCTTTTAAACTTGATTCATTGGCATGTCTGACATAGATATTGCCGCCTGCTTCTACAGTGGTATTCGCAAAAATACCACCTTTGATGTAGATATCTCCAGTCTCCGCACAAACAAGCGGAACATTATATAAACCGATATCCCCTAAGACAGCAACATCTTTCGTAGCTATAACTTTATATCCTTCTTGAATGGTACCTTGAACCGTAACACTTCCATCAAATTCAATATGACCTGTGCCAGGCCCTACATCCCCTGGGATCATTAAGTGATTGGACACGTGAATTTTACCGTTGACCCGTTCAACTACCCCTGCACATTTAGCGCGTAACACATGCTTATTCTCTTCTTGAACAAGCTCCACCGTCTCTTCATCATATAAGAGAGGGAATTCTTTACCACTCGTTTGAAGGATTACATCACCATAAAGGTTCTTCCCAGGAGTGCCGATCGTTGCCGATAGCTTCTCTCCTAACCAGTCTCCACTTTTCACTTCATTCACAAAATTCATATCGTAAAAGTCTGCTTCTCCATTCGATTTAATCGTAGGCTTTCTAGAAGCCAATTCGACGTAGGATACAACAGAGTCTTCTCCATCTCTAGGCTCAATCCCCCTTGCTACAACGGCTGTCTTATCATAGAACGATGAATAGATGGCAGGTAAATCAGGTGATTCAACTACGCCAGCTTTTCGTAGCGCTACTATCGCTTCTTGTCCCCATTTACTTGCATTCTCTTTCCATTCTTGCTCAGTCACATTCCACACAAGGGTTGCTTTCATTTTTGAACGATCGGTCTTTACAATCACCGCAGGTTTGATGACCCCGATTTCCGCTCGTCCACCTTCTTGTTCAAGCGCCTCTTTTGCTTGTTGAAATTTCGTGATTTGAACCCGTGGATGATCAGTTAACATCCATTCTAAATCCTTAAACGTTCCGCCTTTTTGCAACACACGCAAGTAAACGGTTTCATTTTCTTCTTCTATTTGTATATAATCACTCGGTGTATGTACCGCCATATAAGGACCCATCCTTTTAAACATATAGGTTTACTATACCACAAAAATACCTTGAATTGGATATACTTTTTGTAAAATTAAAACATTTTATTACATTATTTATAAACAAAAAACGCCCTTCTCATTAAGGAGAAGAGACGTTTCATTCAAGTTTTATATTAAAATTGTAATAAGGTCTTTCGTACTACACTGCCATGTGCTCTAAGCGTAATTTATCAGCCACCATCGCAATGAACTCACTGTTCGTAGGTTTCGCTTTCGTCATGGAAACCGTGTAACCGAATAAGGAGGAAATGGAATCGATGTTACCGCGGCTCCACGCCACCTCAATGGCATGACGGATCGCACGCTCGACACGAGATGCTGTCGTATTGTATTTCTTTGCAATATCCGGATAAAGAACTTTCGTGATGGAACCGAGCAACTCAATGTCATTATACACCATTGAAATGGCTTCACGAAGATACATATATCCTTTGATATGAGCAGGAACACCAATTTCATGAATGATATTCGTAATACTTGCATCAAGATTCAGCTTTTTCTCTGGTTTTCGCTCACGCATTGAACGACTAGAGCTTTCAAAGTTTGGTGCAAGCCCATATACCTGACGAATATGATCACGTAAATTATCTAGATCAAACGGTTTTAAAATAAAGTAAGAAGCACCTAAGTCAACAGCTTTTTTCGTTGTCTCTTCCTGACCAAATGCAGTAAGCATAATAACGTTCGGAAGTTTCTGCTTATCTAATTCCTTCATACGACGTAAGACCGCTAAACCGTCAACATGAGGCATAATAATATCTAAAATAAGAACATCCGGATCCATATCCTCTAACATTTCTAAACATTCTTGGCCATTATATGCTGTACCAATGACCTCAATATCTGTCTGTTCGTCAAAGTAATCTTCCAGCATATTTAAGAGTTCTCTGTTGTCATCCGCTAAGCAAACTTTAATTTTTTCCACGAAATTTCCTCCTTAAATTCTATTGCTCCCGCTTTTCCCACAGTTAAATTTCGACACCAGCTGGAAATATCCTCTTTTTTGAGTAAAAATATTATGTTTTTTTCGATTTCCTTCGATTTTCTTTAATATTCTCGCTTTTTCGATAAAATTCCACATCATTAGCAAAGTCGTTTCCATTTGTCGAATTATCTTTACATCTTATTATAACATCGTTCCTAAAAATGGCAATGAAGATAGATATATGAAAAACGTATACTTTTGCGAATTTATGGATAAATACAATAAAAAAAAGACAGGATCAAATGATTCCCTGTCTTTAACTTGCTTTTTGCTGTGATTTCGATTTATAAATATCAATACCTGCTTCGTGAAGCATCCATTCAATGTGAACCCCATAACCTGATGTAGGATCGTTGACAAATACATGAGTAACCGCGCCTACGACTTTTCCATCTTGGATAATTGGGCTTCCACTCATTCCTTGAACAATACCGCCTGTCACCTTCAACAATTTAGGATCCGTTATTTTGACAATCATCCCTTTAGTTGCAGGAAACTTTTGTGGAACGGTGCTTACAATTTCCACGTCAAATTCTTCAACTTTCTCCCCTTCTAAGACGGTTAAAATCTTAGCAGGGCCTTCTTTAACCTGATGAGACAGAGCGATTGGCATCGGCTCATCGCGTAAACCATTGTCTACTTGCTTATCTAATTCGCCAAAAATCCCAAACGGACTGTTTCGTGTTATAGACCCAATTCTGTTCTCTTTAGCTGAGAACCGGGCATGTTTCTCTCCTGGTACGCCATTGCTTCCTTTATCAATTGACGTAACATTCGATCGTACGATGGTTCCTTCATGAATTTCAATTGGCTTTCTCGTATCCATGTCTGATATCACATGGCCAAGAGCGCCATATTTCTTAGAATCTGGATGGTAAAACGTCATCGTCCCTATTCCTGCAGCTGAATCCCTTATATACAAACCTATACGGTATTTAGAATCTTTTTGATCATATTTAGGTGTCAAATCAGTCTCGAACGTCTCATCATTGCGTTTCATCGTTAACTTCATTGCCTCTTGATTTTCGCCAGCTTTCTTCACGAATGGCGCTACATCACTCATTTGCTTAATGTCTTTTCCATTAATTTTGAGTAAGATGTCTCCTACCTTGATCTTCGCGTCCTCTCCAGGAGAAACTTTACCTGACGATGTTTCAACAAGGTGATGACCCACAATTAAAACTCCAAGTGTGTGTAATTTCACACCAATTGATTGACCACCTGGTATCACCTTAAAATCATCCAACACATTTACATCTACCTTTTTAATCGGTAGTCCGGCCACCTCATAAAGGACAGAACTGTCACCAACTTCGTTCCCTATAAGCGCGTTACCATCTTGTCTGAGAACAGTGTCGCCTGCTTTTACTTTTGTTTCAGCAGAAGCTAATGTAGGAATGGTTCCTGAGTGTTGATTCTTAAAGATGGTTACCTGATCTGGGATCGAAAAATACGTTTGAGCAGGTTTGAAAAACGGTACGCTAACAATAGCGACAAGGAGCAGGATTCCAAGTGTCTTACGGAAAATTTCGGTTGCTTTCAAATCGTTCACTCTCCTTGCTCCCAACCCATTGCTTCTTCATTTTATTTTTATTTCTGTACTTATAATGTGGCCTTCAAGGCTTCGTTTTAAACCCTACAAACATGAGAAAAACAAGTGATTCTTTCCTCTATTTCATATCAAAATTACGTATAGAATTCGTTCATTCCTCTCTTATTTACCGTGACCAGATTTACTCATATTATTCATGATAAAAAAGAAAAACTGCCGGATCGGCAGTTTTACACATGTTGCTTCTTGAATTTTTCAGCGAGATCAAGCAATTCTGTAGCGTGATCTTTTGTGGTTTCAGTCATCTCAGCACCACTGATCATGCGGCTCAATTCTTCTACTTTATTTGAAACATCTAATTCCTCTACGATGGTTTTAGTACGATCATTTTCCACTTCTTTACGAATGTACAAATGTGTATCCGCCATCGCTGCCACTTGAGGTAAATGAGAAATACAGAGCACTTGAGATGAAGAAGAAATACCGTGTATTTTCTCAGCTATTGCCTGAGCGACACGTCCACTCACTCCAGTGTCTACCTCATCAAAGATCACACTCGTGACACCCTGGTGTTTTGAGAAAATCCGTTTTAATGCAAGCATAATACGAGATAATTCACCGCCACTTGCCACTTTATGGATATCTTTTAATGGTTCCCCAGGATTTGTGGTAATCATAAACTTCACCAAATCATAACCATTCTGCCCAATTTTCACAGGTTTACCGTCGATTACCGGGTCCTGTGCTGAACCTTCAGAACTCGAGAAATCCACACCGAAAGCCGCCTTCTCTAAATGAAGGTCTTTTAATTCTTCTTGAATGGCATCCGTTAATGCGGAAGCTGCCTGTTCGCGAACTTCATGAAGCTGTTTTGCTTCTAGTGCGATATCTTCTGCTTTTTCTTGAATGGATTGTTCTAATTTAGATACATGGGTGTCCTTATTTTTGATCTGATCAATCTCTTCTTCCACTGTTGCTGCATACTCTAACATGTCGTTTACACTTTGACCGTATTTTTTCTTTAAGCGATTGATTTCATTCAATCTTGATTCAATGGAATCGAGCTCTTCTTCACTAAACTCTAACCCATCAAGTTGATTCCGAACCCCATGAGCCAACTCTTCTACCATGTAGTAATGATTTGCTAACTCTTCTGCTTTCTTCGCAATTTCATCATCATAAGCCCTAGCGTTCTCAAGAGAGGACAATGCAAGGGATAACCAATCCAAAGCTTTCTGTTCACCATACAGGGCGTTATATCCATCATTAAGCCCTTTATAAATTTTTTCGTGATTCATTAAACGGTTGCGTTGTTCTCCGAGTTCATCATCTTCTCCAGGCTTTAAATTAGCCTGATCTAATTCATTGTATTGGAATTCTAACAAATCAAGACGTTGTGCCATTTCTTGTTCGTTCTCACTTAATTCTTTATATCGTTTTTTTAAAGCGTCGAACTCCTTGTATAACTCCAAATAGTCTAATTTTGCTTGTCCAATTTGTTCCCGGTCGAATAAGTCCAATAATTCTATATGTCGATCCACATCCATTAAGGATTGCGTCTCGTGCTGGGTATGTATATCAATTAGAGTCTGGCCAAATTCCCGCAAGATTGCAAGCGTTACAAGCTTTCCGTTGACGCGACAAATACTCTTCCCATTGGCACTAATGGTACGATTTAGTACAAGCATTCCATCTTCTGCGATATCTACACCGAATAATTCAGCTTTACTATAGGCCTGATGGCGATCATGATCAAGAAAGAATAAGCCTTCAATTTCAGCTTTCTTCGTCCCATAGCGAACAAATTCAGCAGAACCTCGACCTCCTGTAAGCAGTTGAATAGCATCAATGATAATGGACTTCCCTGCACCTGTCTCTCCAGTCAGCACGGTTAAGCCTTCTCTAAATTGAATGGAAACTTCATCGATTATAGCAAAATCTTTTATGGATAATTCAGCTAACACAAGCTAGCACCTCAACTTTTCCAAAATGATTAAAGCATATCAAGAAAACGATCTCGAATTTGTTTAGAGTCCTCCTCTGTGCGGCAGATAATTAAACACGTGTCATCTCCGCAAATCGTCCCTAGGATTTCATCCCACTCCAGGTTGTCAACGAGCGCGCCAACGGCATTCGCATTCCCTGGCAAGGTTTTCATTACTATAAAATGCCCAGCGGTATCAATTCGAACAAATGCATCTATCATTAGCCTTTTTAACTTCTCAAGCGGATTAAACCGCTGATCCGCCGGAAGGCTGTATTTATATCGACCATCCACCATTGGGACTTTTACTAAATGCAGTTCTTTAATATCCCGCGATACAGTAGCCTGAGTCACATTGTAACCAAGGCTTTTCAAACGATCGACCAGGTCATCTTGGGTTTCAATGTCTTTCTCAGCAATTAATTCCCTGATCTTAATATGTCGTTGCCCCTTATTCATCATATCTCCCTCTCTTCTTTCCCGATTCAGGGAAGGATCAATCCATTCGATCAGTCACGATGCGGTGAACATCTCATAAACGTTCAAAATGGGACCACACAACGTAGCCCCATTTGATGATAATCTATTCACAAATTAATGGGCGTTGTGGGCTTCACGCACGATCTGTTCCACATCGACACTAGGGCGAATCATACCCTTTGCTTCACCCATCCAACGTAAATGAGCTAAGAACTCGATATTTCCATCCCCACCGGTAATAGGGGAATAAGTCACCTCTTCTACGACATATCCTGTCTTAGAAGAAAATTCTAACATATCGAAGAGCACCATTTTATGAACCTTGGGATCACGGACAATCCCCTTCTTTCCAACTTGTTCACGCCCTGCCTCGAATTGCGGCTTAATGAGTGCAACCACATCGCCACCTTCTTCTAGCAGCGTCCCAAGCACAGGTAAAATCAATTTAAGTGAAATGAAGGAGACATCAATGGATGCTACATTTGGCGCGCCTTCTGTAAGGTCCTCAGAGGTTACATAACGGAAGTTAGTACGCTCCATGACCGTGACCCGCTCATCGTTGCGCAAAGACCAAGCTAACTGATTATACCCTACATCAATCGCATAACTTTGCTTGGCCCCATTTTGTAAAGCACAATCCGTAAAACCACCTGTGGAAGAACCAATGTCAATTAAAATTTTATCCTGAACGGTAAGGTCGAAATCCTGCAGAGCCTTTTCTAACTTAAGGCCTCCCCTACTCACGTACGGAATAGCTTTCCCTTTTACATGGAGAGGGATAGATTCATCCACTTTAACTCCAGGCTTATCTAATTTTATGGTTTCTGAGAAGACTAAACCAGCCATTATTGTTCGTTTTGCTTTCTCTCGTGTCTCGATTAGTCCTCGTTCCACAAGAAGTGTATCAAGTCTTACTTTTTTCGTCATTGCTTCAAGCCCTTTGCTTTTGTTCTGGTAATATTTTTTTTATATTTGTAACGATATTTTCAGATGTAAGGCCAATTTCTTGATAAAGTTCTTTTACGCTACCATGCTCAATAAAGCGATCAGGAACACCCATGCGGTGGATTACCTGATTGTAGTATTGTTGTTCTTCTGCGAATTCTAACACTCCACTACCGAAGCCGCCTTTTAAAACAGCTTCTTCAATTGTAAGTATAGGCATGGAACGCTTCATTAAGTCATGGAGCATCGCTTCATCCATCGGCTTAATAAACCTTGCATTAATGACCTTAACTGAAATACCTTGCTTTCTTAGTTCTTCGCTCGCCTTAAGAGCCATAGGAATGGTGGTTCCAAATGTAAGAATCGCTGCGTCTGTACCTTCTTGAAGTACCTCCCAGGATCCAATCGGAAGCGCCTTAAGCTCCTCATCCATTTCTACGCCTAGTCCATTTCCTCTTGGATAACGAACAGCAATCGGACCATCGTCATATTCAAACGCGGTATGAACCATATGCTGACCTTCATTCTCATCTTTCGGCATCATAATGGTCATATTCGGAAGGTGCCGTAGAAAGGCGATATCAAACACACCCTGGTGCGTTTCACCGTCAGCTCCGACTAAACCTGCACGGTCAATACCAAACGTTACGTTTAGATTTTGACGACACACGTCGTGTACCAATTGATCATAGCCACGTTGCATAAAGGTAGAATAAATGGCAAGGAACGGCTTCATACCTTGTGTTGCGATTCCGGCAGCCACTGTCGTCGCATGTTGTTCTGCTATCCCCACATCAAATAGTCGATCAGGAAATTCTTCTCCGAATTTCTCAAGCTTTGATCCAAGAATCATAGCTGGGGTAATGGCAGCAATACGGTTGTCCGTTCGCGCTTTCTTCCTGAGTGTCTCACTAATGACTTCACTCCACGCAGGCGGTGCATCCGTTGGCTTAATTTTCTCTCCGGATTCAATCTTATAAGGTCCTACTCCATGCCACTTATCCTTTTGATCACTCTCAGCAGGATGATAACCTTTCCCTTTCTGAGTCATAACGTGGACAAGGACTGGTCCTTCAGTCTTTTTAGCATACTGTAGGTTCTCCATTAAATCTTCAAAGTTATGGCCGTCTACAGGTCCATAATACGTAAAACCGAGCTCCTCAAAGAACATCCCAGGTAGCATGAAGTATTTCATGCTATCTTTCAATCGTTCAGCTGCATTCGCAAGCTTCCCGCCTACTGCTGGAATACGCTTTAACACCCATTCCATTTCATCTTTGACCCAGTGATATTTACGAGCACTTCTCATACGCCCTAATACATTATGAAGGGCGCCTACATTCTGAGCAATCGACATTTCATTGTCATTTAAGATTACAGTAACGTTCTTCTTCTCATCACCAATATGGTTTAAAGCTTCTAGAGCCATACCACCCGTAAGAGCGCCATCTCCAATAATCGGGAGGATTGAATGGTCTTCACCCTTTAAATCTCGAGCAATGGCCATACCCATTGCCGCAGAAAGAGATGTAGAGCTATGCCCTGTTTCCCAAACATCATGCTCACTTTCACATCGTTTCGGGAAACCACATAACCCTTGATATTGACGTAATGTATCAAATTGGCCTGTTCGACCCGTTAAGATTTTATGAATATAGGATTGATGTCCCACATCGAATAATATTTTATCTTTAGGACTGTCATAAAGCTTATGTAGAGCCAAAGTAAGCTCCACAACCCCTAAATTAGCACCTAAATGTCCACCCGTTACAGATAATTTTTCAATGAGAAAGTTACGGACAGAAGCCGCAAACTTTTCGAGATCTTCATTAGAATATTCTTTTAAGAAGGATGGGTCCTTGATAGTATTAAGATCCATTCGGGATCACTCGCCTTCATCATGATTTTCTAGAGGATTTTTTACCCCTCGGTAAAATAGTAATGTTTAACTTTCTTTCCACAAGTGAAATAATTCGAGCTGCGAAGAAAATGATATCAGTTGACGCGCGAATCGCAAAATACTTCCCTAGCGCCTTGCCCCCAACAGTTACCGCTGCTACTATACTTGTAAAAATCACTGAGATGACCAAGTTGGTAGTCGAATCCTCTGAATGTCCAAGAATAAACGTTAAGCGCAAAACAACCATCGTTGCAGCTGTTCCACTTATAACGCCAGCGATATCTCCGATTACGTCATTACAGAAGCTCGCGAAACGGTCCGCATTTCTGACAATAAGAATCGCCTCTTTGGAACCGTTTACTTTTTCAGCTGCCATAGCATGAAAAGGAACTTCATCTGCAGCCGTTGCCGCTATACCTAGCATATCGAAGAGTACTCCAATTGATACAATAACGAAAACGATAATGATCCCTAACAGATAGTACACATCATCTAATATATAATTGGAGATAACTGTAAAAATAGCCGCTAACACAAACGTGATAACGGCGATCCCCAAGCTAAATTTTAAAGAATTTTTTAGTTGTGTCTTCATGGATTAACCTCTATATTTTAAGTTCATTCACGTATATGTATGAAGGTCAGGATGGTCACCTAAAAGATAAAAACTGCGGCTTAGGTCCAGTAGGTTTTCCCAAGCGAGTACCATGTGTTGCCACATCGGCGGTTCCCCTTTAAACTCACCTTAGCACCGTCACCGATTGCTAGACTGGATTGCCACTTAGTCCGCACTATAATCCCTTTCAGGTGTCATGGAACAGTCTAGGAGATTTCCTCGACAGCCTTTGGCCGCTCCTTAGCCTCTTTTGCAGCGCTGATTTCATATGGTCGGGTAAGCGATCGAATAGTGGCCATCTATCTTTCGCTCAAAAGCCATAATCCCCTCAGAGCCACTCAAGGCAGGCTACGCTGTGGACCGTTCTTCCCAAAACAATCTCACAGGTTCATACCCCATTTCATAGCAGACGTTTGAGAACAGCCTCCTACAAATATGGGCCTCCGCGGAAGCAGGGTCAACGCCCACATGCCATTGTGGATCGCCCCGCAACCTTAACTCCCAGCATCGACCCAAGGCTGGGCGCCTCAAGCCAACACAAGGAACTTCATCGATGTGCCCTTTGGCGGATTTTTAGGCCCGCCTTCAGGAACGGAGGGCCGACTAGAATACTGCACCATCCTGTTTGTATTTCTAATATACCACATTCATTCCAATCCCTCAATCCACATGTACTGACAATTAATTCTTTCGATCGCTAATGTAATCAATCAGATCCTCTAAAAGGGAACTATCGACGCCAGCTTCCTTAAGAGCAGCCCTTGCTCGCTCTGCGTACTTCTGTTTGTGCTCGATCGCTCCTTCAAGACCTAACAATTGAGGATATGTACTTTTATGATTTGTTACATCACTACCTACTGGCTTCCCGATCTCGCCTTCTTCGCCAATAACATCTAAAATGTCATCCTGGACTTGAAATAACAAACCTATATAGTTTGCGTATGTCTCAATTTGGCGTAATTGTGTCGGATTGGCCCCTCCAATAAAGGCGCCTGCTACAGCTGAGAATCGTAGCAATTCACCGGTTTTGTGACGGTGTATGGCTTCTAGCTCTTCAAGGGAGAGTGTTTTCTCTTCTGCCTCCATATCAAGCATCTGACCAGCTACCATTCCTTCAGCACCACTGGCCTTCGATAATTCACGTGTTAGGAATACTTTTTCACGGTCTGTCAGATGGTCATTAGCTGTAATAACGTGAAAGGCTGCCGTTAGTAATCCGTCCCCAGCTAATATAGCTGTTGCTTCATCAAACTGCATATGATTCGTAGGCTTTCCTCTTCTCACGTCATCATCGTCCATCGCAGGAAGATCATCATGGATAAGAGAATACGTATGAATCATCTCTACCGCACAAGCAGGAGCGAGCGCTCGATCTTCCATACCACCAAACGCTTCATTGGCAGCCAATAATAAAACAGGGCGAATTCGCTTGCCCCCTGCTTCAATGGAGTATAGGATGGACTCTCTCAGTTTTTCAGGAATTTGCATAGAATAGATCTGTTGCTCCATCTGCTGGTTTAACTTAGAGCGCTTATTCTCCAAAAAGGTCCCTAGCATATGCACCTTATTCTTCCTCCTCCACTGAGAAAGACTCAAATTCTCCCTGATCATTCATAATTTGTTGCATCTGTTTTTCAACATTATTCAGTTTGTCGTTGCAAACCTTAGAAAGCTTCATGCCATCCTGATAATAAGTAATAGCTTTCTCTAAAGGGACATCTCCCTCTTCTAACTTTTCTACGATCTGCTCAAGCTGCTTCATAGCTTCTTCAAAACTCAATTCTTCTTGTTGTGCTTGCTCTTTTTCACTCATGGTCTTCCTCCTTTTCCATTCCCCATACTTGGCAATCTAAAACCCCATCTTGCACTTTAACCTGCAGAGGATCTCCAGGTTGAACATCACCGATTGATTTCACGACACTACCTTCCTGATCAAAAGGAATGGCATATCCTCTTTTCATGATTTCAAGAGGATTTAGTAATGATAATTTATTTAACATTTGTACATACTGGTTATCTTTCGCTCGCTTTTCCTGCTGCATGGCTCGGTTCATACGCTTAGTCAATTGAATAAACGTTTGTTTCGCTACGTCTAGCGAGCGCTCAGGGTGCTGTTGCCGAAGACGGTTCATATAGACGTTAAAGTCTTGTCTTCTACGTTCTTGAAGCATTGTAGAGGATTTTTTCAAGCGCTCTGATAAGCGGTCTAAGTCCTGCTCTTTCTGCCTCATGAGTTGTTCTGGATATCGAAACGCATACGACTTCTGGAGACGGGTTAGTTGATCTCTTCCCTGACGGTGCTGGACCTGTAGGGCTCGACTAAGACGACTTCTCATGGAATTCACACGCTCTAACACCTCTGCCTGAGAAGGTACCGCTACTTCAGCCGCACCTGTTGGTGTTGGGGCTCTGTAATCCGCTACAAAGTCACTAATTGTAAAGTCTGTTTCATGCCCGACCGCTGATATAATAGGAATCGTTGATTCGGCAATGGCTCTTGCTACTACTTCTTCATTAAAGGCCCATAGTTCTTCAATAGAACCTCCACCTCGCCCCGCTATAATGACATCATAATCACCGATTTCATTTACTTGTTTGATTGCCTGGGAAATAGATGGAGCGGCGCTTTTCCCTTGAACGAGAACAGGGAATACCGTTACGTTTACAAGAGGATAACGCCTTTCTATCGTAGTTAAAATATCGCGCACTGCAGCACCGGTCGGGGAAGTAATGACAGCAATAGATTCTGGATAAGGCGGAAGAGGCAACTTTCTAGAATCCTCAAAGAGGCCTTCTTTTGAAAGCTTTTTCTTTAGCTCCTCATAAGCAAGGTAAAGAGCGCCTAATCCGTCTGGCTCCATATGTTGAATATAAAGCTGGTACTGACCATGAGGCTCATATACCCCAATTTCACCCTTAATCAGAACATTCATCCCATCCTCAGGCTTGAACTTCAAACGCCGATTGTTCCCCGCAAACATCACTGCATTGACTCTGGATTTGTTATCTTTAATCGTCAAATACATGTGTCCTCGACTGTGATGTTTGAAGTTAGAAATTTCCCCCTTTAACCAAATATCAGTTAAATGGGGGTCTGTTTCGAACTTACGTTTAATGTATTTTGTTAAGGCGGACACCGTCAAATATTGATCTTGCACGGTTAAGAACTCCTTTGAGGGATATGATTGAACTGCTTGGCTGCTTTGATTGTATTTTGAAGAAGCATCGTAATCGTCATAGGTCCTACACCACGTGGGACGGGGGTAATATAAGAAGCTTTCTCAAGGGCTGATTCAAAATCAACGTCACCTGTCAAACTGCCATCTTCAACACGGTTCACACCTACATCAATGACAACAGCACCATCTTTAATGTCTTCTCCGGAAATGAAAGATGGCTTTCCGACAGCTACTATTAGAATGTCTGCACTTTGAGTAAATTCTTTGAGGTTCTTCGTGCGGGAATGGCAATATGTAACGGTCGCATTTTCATTTAGAAGCATTTGCCCAATCGGCTTTCCGACAATGCGACTGCGGCCGAGTACCACTACGTGTTTTCCTTCAAGGCTAATCTCTTTTTCCTTAAACATTGTTAAAATTCCTAACGGTGTACAAGGTAAAAAAGTTTCCTTCCCAGCCATCATGCGACCGATGCTTATAGGATGGAACCCATCAACGTCTTTACTTGGAGAAATGGCTTCAATGATTTCGTCTTCATTGATATGATCTGGTAATGGAAGTTGTACAAGAACCCCATGTACTTTAGGATCATGGTTCAGGCGATCCACCAAATCTAACAATTCTTGTTGTGAAACTTGTTCAGGAAGCTCGATTAAGTTCGATTCCAGACCAACTTTTTTGGAGGCTTTGTCTTTACCTCTTACATAGGATAAAGAAGCGGGATCGTTTCCAACGATTACGACTGTTAACCCAGGAACGACTCCCATCTCTTTAAGATCAGCAACCTCTTTAGTCATCCGCTCTCGAATATCTTCTGCTAATTCTCGTCCATAAATAATTTCTGCAGTCATGGAATCCACCCTCTCACAATTAATCAATCATTTTCTTCAATACACCGTTCACAAAACTTCCTGATTTGTCATCGCCAAATGTTTTAGCTAACTCAATTGCTTCATTAATGGAGACCTTTTCAGGGATATCTTCTTGATAGTTCATTTCATACACGGCTATACGCATAATCGTTTTCTCAACAGATGCAATACGATTAAAGGACCATTTCTCAAGATGGTTCGAAATCTGCTGATCAATTGTTTCCTGGTTTTCTTTCACACCAAAAACAAGTTGATCCAAAAACGCATCATGAACTTGGCCATCTTCTTCCTCTAAAATATTCTCGATCGCTTCATTAGCGTCCATTTCATTTATGTCCATTTGAAAAAGCGCCTGAAACGCCTTTTCTCTTGCTGTATGACGATTCATCATTCATTCTCCTTTATGTTTCTTTCCGTTAAGAATGATAACACGTAATAATCAGAAATGCTATAAATAATAGAACCTCAGCGATTAAAAGCCAAATCACATTCTTGTCGGCGCGCGGGGATTTATAGGAACAGCATACCCAAATCTCAGGAGGGGTATCCGTATGGGCTATAGGTGAGGAGAATGGTAGCGGAGGGATCGTTTGTGACCTGAGGTTTGAAAGTCCATCTTACTAAGGAAATAACTAGCCGCCCTGCTGTCATCACGTCGCACAAAGTCTCTAAAGATTGCATTATTCATGTATGGAAAACCTAATAAGAAATAATCAACTATTGCCTGCTTGTGTGAGTCACGCGAATAGTAATGACAAGTTGAGCACCTCCACCTCTTCCTTAGCCAATTCATATGGAAGCTTTTACACTTTGGACACTCGACTCCTTTTTGTAACTCGTCGTAAGATATCGAATACTTATCCAATATATTTGTAGGCGATAAAGGGGTATGGGCATCAAGGATCATCTGATTCATATTTCCTGGAAGGGTGGTGGGTGTATTAAATTGAGATTCCAAATTTACAATATGATCAAACAAATTTTCTACTTGGGTGATGGCGTGCTGATGAGGGTTGAGCTCAGAGGATTTTATAACAGCGGAAGGGTGTGTGAAGACAACGCAGTATTTAATCGGTAATGCGATGTGATGTGAGGAAAACCATTTAGATAGGTGCCTGCGCTGACGTCCGACTTGCACAAGAGGATTAGGCAGCCTTTCTTCGCGTGTTTCGCCTTTTCGAATTAACTGACTGAAAGTAGGATCAAATTGAATAATTCCTGAAATATTCTTCACTTCTAATATGATGGCGACGCGATTTGTAACAAGGAGGGTATCTATCTGGAATACTTTATCTCCATCCACGATCCGTAAATCATGAAAGATGTGGTACTGGCGATCATCAAGATAACTTAGAGGATAATCGAGTTCTTGCTCTCCCCAATAGCCAGCTCTTCTTTTACTAATGCTCTTCATTACGGCAGATTTTTTCGGATGACGATAAGGTAATCTTTTTTCTAACACTTCTTCTTGTCTAAGTATGAAGGGGATGGTTCTCTTTTTTACGATCATGTAAAACTCCTTTCATTGCTCTTAAATAAATTACATTACAGCATTATTCGACTAAATGTTCGGGTTTCCTTTATTTTTTATAAAATTTGTAATCGGTGTTTTAGGAGGGGGCTCGAGCATTGATTAGCGGAACTAGTTTTGTTACTGCATTTGGGTTTCGTTTTAGACATTGCATCTTTGGTTTATGCACTACGATGCGGGATTTCTTCACTGCTCCTTACTTTTTCTGCAGTCCGGCGGGGATTTGGACACTGATGGCCGGCTTTCGACAGTACGGTCGCGCTTTCTTCACTGCGCAGGCTGTTTCTACACTCCGATCCGGCTTTCTTCATGCCAACAGCTCTTTCTACACTCCGAGCCGGGCTTTCTTCACTGCTCCTTACTCTTTCTGCAGTCCGGCGGGGGTTTGGACACTGATGGCCGGCTTTCGACAGTACGGTCGCGCTTTCTTCACTGCGCAGGCTGTTTCTACACTCCGATCCGGCTTTCTTCATGCCAACAGCTCTTTCTACACTCCGAGCCGGGCTTTCTTCACTGCTCCTTACTCTTTCTGCAGTCCGGCGGGGGTTTGGACACTGATGGCCGGCTTTCGACAGTACGGTCGCGCTTTCTTCACTGCGCAGGCTGTTTCTACACTCCGATCCCACTTTCTACATGCCAAAAGCTCTTTCTACACTCCAAGCCGGGCTTTCTTCACTGCTCCTCACTCTTTTCGCAGTACGGCGGTGGTTTGGACACTCCGATCCGGCTTTCTACACTCGGGTGGCGCTTTCTTCAGTCCCCAGGCTCTTTCCACACTCCGCCCCGTCTCTCTTCACTCCATCCCCGATTTCGACACTCCGCCCCACAAAACAAAAAAACCACAAAGAAGACAAGTCGTCTTCTCTGTGGTTCAAAGTTCCCTTTACACGCCAGGGATCTCTTCTTCTTCGTCCTCTTTTGTTGGTTCCATTTGGATCCCTACGATGTGAACGTTGATTTCTTTAATTTCTAGGGCGGTCATATTTTTAAGGGCTTGGCGCGTGCTGTCTTGGATCTGCTGGGCTGTTTGTGGGATGGAGATTCCAAAGTCCATGACGACGTAGATATCAATGACGATGCCTTCGTCTGACAGTTCAACTTTGATTCCTTTCCCGTGATTCTTCTTTCCGCCAAGACGTTCGGCTACGCCACTTGCAAAGTTACCGCGCATGGATGCAACACCTTCGACTTCTGATGCAGCGATACCGGCAATAACTTCAATAACCTCTGGAGCAATTTCCACTTTACCTAAGCTGGAGTCCTCTCCAACATTTAATAAATGATTTTCACTCATCTTGGTCACTCCTTTGTGTTATTCCTCTTCCATTATAGTATAGGTTTCAAGGAATTTCGTATTAAAATCTCCTCCGCGGAAGACTTCGTGTTCCATCATGCGACGGTGGAACGGAATTGTTGTATGAACTCCTTCGATAACGAACTCATCAAGGGCACGTTTCATACGATCCATTGCTTCTTCTCGTGTATTTCCATAAGTGATCAACTTCGCAATCATTGAATCATAATACGGAGGAATCATCCAGCCTGGATACGCCGATGAATCTACACGGACACCGAAGCCACCTGGAGGAAGATACATTTCAATTCGTCCTGGTGATGGCATAAAGTTCTTGAACGGGTTCTCCGCGTTAATACGACATTCAATGGAATGACCCTCAAATTCAATTTGATCTTGAGAGAATTGAAGAGGTTCATTATTGGCCACATGAATCATTTCTTTGATTAAATCAACGCCTGTCACCATTTCTGTAACAGGGTGTTCCACTTGAATACGCGTGTTCATCTCCATGAAGTAGAAGCTGTTGTTGTTCTGGTCGAAGATGAATTCCACCGTACCTGCGCCTGAGTAATTAACAGCTAAGGCTGCTTTTACAGCTGCTTCTCCCATTTCAGCACGTAGGTCTGGCCCAAGTGCCGGAGATGGTGTTTCTTCTATTAATTTTTGCAGGCGACGTTGAACAGAGCAGTCCCGTTCACCAAGGTGAATGGCATTTCCATGGTTGTCTGCAAGTATTTGAATTTCAACGTGACGGAAGTCTTCAATATACTTTTCTAAATAGACACCAGGATTACCGAATGCTTTTTCCGCTTCATTTTGCGTGACGCGAATCCCTTTTTTGAGTTCTTCTTCGTCACGAGCGACACGGATTCCTTTTCCGCCGCCGCCAGCGGTTGCTTTAATGATAACTGGGTAACCGATTTGCTCAGCTACTTGAAGGCCGTGTTCTTCATCACGAATTAAACCTTCAGAGCCGGGAACGACTGGTACACCCGCTTCTTTCATCGTTTCTCGAGCGACGTCTTTTGTTCCCATTTTACGAATAGCCTGAGCGCTTGGTCCGATGAATGTAATGTTGCATTCATCACAGATTTCAGCGAAATCTGGGTTCTCGGACAAGAATCCGTAACCCGGATGAATGGCTTCTGATTCGGTTAATGTGGCGACGCTCATAATATTTGTGAAATTCAAGTAGCTTTCACTACTCATGGTTGGTCCAATGCAATACGCTTCATCTGCTAGTTGAACGTGTAGAGATTCTTTATCCGCTTCAGAATAGACGGCCACCGTTTCAATGTCCATCTCTTTACAAGCTCGAATAATCCGAACGGCGATCTCTCCACGGTTCGCGATTAAGATTTTCTTGATCACAGTTCCATCCCCTTATTCGGATTTCACTCGGAATAATGGCTGACCATATTCAACAAGCTGACCATTTTCTACGAGTACTTCTACAATTTTACCATTAACTTCAGCTTCAATCTCGTTGAAGAGCTTCATGGCTTCCACAATACAAACTACAGAGTCCTTCGTTACAACGTCTCCTGTTTTAACGAAAGGACCAGCGTCTGGTGAAGATGCTTCGTAAAAAGTTCCCACCATTGGGGAAACAATCTCATGATCATAATCTGCCTTTGCCTCTGTTTGAGGTTCTGGCTTAGGTTCCTCAGCTGCTTGAGTTGGTTCCGGTTGCGGTTGTGGCGCAGGCTGGGCTGGTTGCTGTGCAGCAACTGGTTGAGCGGCCGGGCGTTCAACAACCTCTCCTGTATTTTTCTTCATAGTTACTGTTGTTCCATTGCTTTCATATGTAAACTCATCGATTGTTGATTCATCGATTAATTTAATGAGTTCACGAATTTCTTGTACTTTTAACATATTCTGCGCACCCCTTCTATATTTGAAATGCATATTATTAACTGGTACTAATAACACCTCTTAATATTTTACGACAAAGAGTAGTAAAACTTCAACCTACCAGAAAGCGCTTACTAGTTCTTTTCTCGATTAGAACGGGCTTTTCCTCTTCTCTAAATAAAAAAAATAACTATAAAAAAACAGCTTTCGCACACCGTTAGAGTGCGAAAGCTGTCTGTTTACTTTTCGTTTGGAATGTATTCTACTACAACCGGAACTGGTCCGAATTCATCATATACAATTTGATGAATTTGACTGACGTCTTGTTTAGACATCTCGTTTGCTTTTACTTTCACTAATACTTTATCATCCTCTGCGCGAACAAATACATCCGGATATTCTGCTTTTGCTTGGATGGATTGTTGAGCGACCGATTCTTTCGTACTTAGTTCTCGAATCTTATCAATCTCATTTTTGGCATCATTCACTTCTTCAGCAGAAACTTCACTAGAAGCCATAATGTTTTCTAGTTCTTCAATTTTCTTAGAGCGGCTGTCCATAATATCTAATTGCATGGAAGAGAAGTATTGATCAGACGAAAGGCTTGATGTGAGGGAACCATCTTCTCCTTCTTGAGTTGTTGCATCGCCTTCACTTGGTGTTCCTGCCGTTTGTTGGTCTGCGTTTTCTTCATCCCCCATGTACGCGAGCTCCCCTTCTGGTGGTGAAGTCATATAATACACACTCAGCACAATCATCAAGCTCAACATCGTTAGCAACCAAACCGTTTGTTTTTTTAACATCATTCTTTCATTCCTCCCTTATTTTTTCGGCATTACCGAAATTCGATGTGTAGGAACATCAAGTGTTCGTGAAACTGTTTCAACAATCCACTCTTTCACTTTCATATGGTCAGCACCCTTGGCTACGACTCCAACGCCTCGAACAGATGGTTTATCCGTCCGGATCAGGAGCGGAACTTCTTGGTCGCCTTGTCTTGTGACAACGATTTGTTCATCCTCTGTGAAATCTTCAATGTTACGCTCGCCACCACTCTTATCATTCTCTGTCGTGTGTTGCTTGCTCACGGTTGTATTTTTTTCATAGACCTTTGCTTCTGTTGACTCCAGATTCACCATTACTTCTACCTCTGAAACACCTTGAATCTTCTCGAGGAGCCCTTTTAGCTCTTTCTCGTAGTAAGTTTCCACATCTGACATCAGCATATCTGCCTCGTCCTTCTTCTGACCAAACGTTTCCTTTTCGGCAGGTTGCACACTCTCGGTTTGGATAGGAGGCGAAATCCCTTCGCTTCTGGCTTCATCGTTAGTGAAAAAGTCACCAACTAGTAAGATGAGTAACCCTAGCAAACCAACAAGTACCACGTAAGCTAGTTTAGTAGGCTTCCCACCATCGGCTGACTTCAGCTTCAGCAATGAAAAGATGTTAGTTAACGGATTTTTCTTCATTGAACCCCTCCTTCCCACTGTAAGATGAGCTGATCCTCAGGTATGTCCCATGCTGAAGATAAATACGATCTGACAGCATCTAGAGATTGCTCACCTTCTTGATCTTTTGGCTGCTGATTTAGATCAATCACAATTTCTTCAACCTCATCACTCCCTGCTTCTTGCTTATTTGTCTCTGCAAGGGTAATGTTGAGTGACTTTAACCCCTCTAAATTCACTTCTGCATCGGTTTTAAATTGGAAGGAAAAGTTTTGAATCTCTACGTTATGGTCATTCATCAGCTCCTCCTTCACTTCGTTTTCTAGCTGGACAGCCATCTGTTCTAAAATATATGCACGTTGTGAGGCTTGTATTTCTTTTTTCTTCTCTTCAATCGAATTTTTCATAGATTCAACTTCTGCCTGATCATTCCACCTGTTCATTTCTCGTGTAAAGAATTGATCCATATCAACATCGAATAATTTAAAAACAGGCTGTAAAAAGACAAGAATAAGAAGGAGCCCCACTACGAGTTTGATGTATTTTCGAAAGGAGGATGCAGGGAGTAAGAGATCTGTCACTAATGCTAATAGTAAGAAAAGAATAATCTGTGTGACCCATTCTGTTATAAACGCCACTTGCCCACCTCCTAACGAACCATCATGGTTAAGTTACTGGCTGCCACTAAGATGACAATGGCCAGAAAGAACATAAACGTAACAACCAGAAGGGCTGCAAAAACAAACAAGATATGCTTGCTTATCGTTTCCATCGAAGCAATCACCGGGCCTCCCCCAATCGGCTGTAAGATAGCAGCGGCCAGTTTATAAATAAGCGCTACAGCTAACACTTTCACAGCTGGAAATAAGGCAAGAGCAAGAATGATAAGCACCCCTACAATCCCCACTGTATTCTTTAGTAATAGAGATGCGCTAAGCACGGTATCGGTTGCATCTGTGAACATGCGCCCGACGACTGGGACAAAGTTCCCCGTAACAAATTTAGCAGTCTTCATAGCGACCCCGTCCTGAATAGCTGAGGTAGCTCCTTGCACTGAAATGACTCCTAGAAAGATGGTTAGAAATGCACCTAAAAGTCCTAAGCTTGTATTCCTCAATAACTGAGCGAGTTGCGTCACTTTATATTGTTCATTGATTGTACTCACAATCATGAGTAGAGCAGACAGAAATAAAAGCGGCAGCACAATATTGGAAACAAGGAGTCCACTTGTATGAATTAAAAAAACGATAACTGGATGGAAGAACGAGACGGATAATAAATTCCCAAACGTTGCCATAAGCCCAAGCATGAGTGGTAAAAGCGCGATCATAAAACTACTCATCATTTCCACCGCACCTTTTGCATAGGAGACGGCCAGGTGAAAACTGTTCAGCGCTAAAACGATCAGTACCAGGTAAACGACAGCATAGGCGACTTTACTGACCGTCTGATTCTCGAATGCATTTTGAAGGGACTGAAGAATCATGCAAAATAGCGTCAAAAAGATTAACGTTCCTAAAAGCTTTCCGTTGATTAGGAATTCATAAAATAAATATTTCAAAAGACCAGTTACCCAATCTTTGATCGAGAGGGAGTCTCTGTTCTGCATGAATTCGACGAAGCTTCCTTTTCGGATGCCTGGCAAGTAGCCACCATATTCGTCCACAACTTGATTCCAATATGACTGAATTTCTGTGAACGTAACCGGATCGAGTGTAGGGCTCGTCCCCTCAACAGGAGGCGACTGAGCGTGGACAGGCTCTGATAAGAAGACGAGAATCCAAAGGGCAAGGAAAAGGACAACAATTAACTGCCGGAACACTTTCATCAACGCTCAAAGCCACCTCCTTCTTGAATCCATTAAGCTGGAAGGAAACCTAGTATAGTTTCAATAACAGCGGTTAGTATTGGAATAGCAAGGACCAGAATAAATACTTTACCTGCTAACTCAATCTTAGATGCTACTGAACCAAGACCTGCGTCCCTGGTAATCTGAGCACCGAATTCAGCCACATAAGCAATTCCTATAATCTTAAGAATCGTCTCCACGTACATGCCGTTCACGTTGGCTTTTTGAGCGATATATTCAAGCAACGTAAATACTTGTGCAATCTCGCGGATTAGAATAAGAAAGATAATAATACCTGTAAATAGAATCAGAAAAAATGCAATAGAGGACTTTTGTTCTTTTACAATGATCGTCAACACACTTGCTACGAGGGCAAAGGATACGATCTGGATAATCTCCATGTCATCACCCTTAACCTTGGAATAAGAAGACAGATTTGATTTGCTGGAACAAATCTTGAAGGCCATCCATTACAATAAAGAGCACGATTATAAATCCAACTAACGTAGCCCAATGGGCAATGTCCTCTTTTCCCATCTGTTTCAAAACCGTGTGAATCATAGCGACAACAATCCCCACTCCAGCAATCTGGAATAGAATATAGGCCTCTCCAATCATGTTGTTTACTCCTTTCGCCTTTACATGAATAACAATATAATGAGTAATCCTGTTAAAAAGCCGAGACTCTTGACCATCTTGCTATATTTTTGTTGCTGTTCTTCTGCTTCTTTTAACTCTCTCTCTAAATGCGATATGGCCAAGCGTATATGCTTTTGTTGGCCTGTGAAATCATGTTGGCCGAGAGTTTGTCCAAATTGCTTCATAATCTCTTTTTCGCCTTCTCCTAATGCACTAAGAGGCCAGAATGACTGGATTCGCTGTTCCCAAACGTCATAAAGAGAAGCACTGCTTTCCTTAAGTTGATCGCTGAATTCATAGAAAAACCAAGCCATTGGTTCTGGAATTTGACGGGCCACTTTCTCACATGCTTCTATGACAGGAGAATGCCCATAAAGGATTTCTGCTTCTAGTACTTGTAGCGCATTTTTCAGCTGACGAATTTGTTTTGGCCTTTCTGTCAGCCTTCTGGCAAATTCAAACCCTCCCCACGTTGTAGCGCACAGCAGGATAAGCGCTCCGATCCACTTCATGTGACACACCCCTTTTCTTTGGTGAAAGCCGCTGACCTTTTCCATCAAGGAGTGTTCGAACAAAACCTGGCTTTGTTTTACGTTCAAGAATGACGAATCGTTCAAACACTCCTTGTTGAAATAACGGGGTAAGTGAAGGTCTCTTCTGAACGGCTTCATATTGATCCCCATGAACAGTCGATATAACCGTTACCCCTGCGTATAAGGCTTCAAGAAGAGCGTCTACATCTGCCTGACTACCAATTTCATCAACAATTAGAATCTCCGGAGACATTGAACGAATCATCATCATCATTCCTTCAGCTTTCGGACAAGCATCCATCACGTCCGTTCTTAAACCAAGATGATGTTGGGGGACCCCGTGGATACTCCCGGCAATTTCTGAGCGTTCGTCAATGATCCCAACCTTCTTTGAAGAAATAAGGTCCGTCCCTTGACTCATAATTCTTGCCATATCTCTTAGAAGCGTGGTTTTCCCTGTTTGAGGAGGCCCTATGAGAAGGGTATTCGTATACTCCTTGTCATAAAGTTCTTCCACGAGAGATTGAGCTACACCGATTTTTTCTTTTGCGATTCGGATATTAAAGGAAGCAATGTGACGAATGGCCTTCACTACCCCTTTTTCCGTGTTGACTTTCCCCGCCAACCCTACCCTATGTCCCCCTGGGATCGTAATGTATCCCTCTCTCAGCTCGTCCTCCAAACGATAAATCGAGTATTCTCCAAGCTGATTTAATAAGTAATTTCCGTCTTGCTCACTTGGAATGATCGTCGGAATCAGTCTGCTTCCATCATCATAGATGAGCTCTAATGGCTTCGTGATCCGGAAGCGAATCTCTTGCAGACGTCCCCAGCCGTCTTCCCCGATTTGCTGCAGTTCTGATTGAATGTAGGACGGGAAAAGTCGCAAAATCTCTTTCATAGCTCTCCCTCACAATCTTTGCACTTGTTTACTGTAAATCTATGCGTGTCCATCTGATTTATGACCAAAGATAGAAAAATGAGAGAGCGCTCTAGTAACAGAGGCGTTTTGCATAAAAATAGTAGAAACTCTAAAACAAATACGCTTTTTTTCCCACATAAAAAACGCCTAAGGATTGCACCTTAGGCGTTTAATAGCAAGTAGTTATTTGTTTTGTCCCTAATGCTAAACATAGCGATCACTTTTCTAGTAAAAAAGCTCCCTGACTGAGTCAGAGAGCTTAGAATCATTCTTAGTTATTTGAACGGGAAACGTATTTACCATCATCTGTGCTGATCGTAAGGACGTCGCCTTCATTAATGAAGAATGGCACCTGTACACTAAGGCCCGTTTCAAGCGTTGCTGGTTTTGTACCACCGCTTGCCGTGTCTCCTTTGATACCAGGTTCTGTTTCGGTAACCTGAAGGTCAACGTTTTTCGGTAATTCAACACCAATTGTTTCACCTTGATAGAAACGAACTTGGATTTCCATGTTCTCTTTCAGGTAGTTCAATTCGTTTTCGATCTGTTTCGTTTGAAGTTCGACTTGGTCGTACGTGTCTGTGTCCATAAATGTATGAACGTTATCTGCAGAGTAAAGGTATTGCATTTTACGGTTCTCAATGTGTGCTTTTTGAACTTTTTCACCTGCGCGGAACGTTTTCTCTTGAATCGCACCAGTACGTAAGTTACGAAGTTTAGAGCGTACGAATGCTGCTCCTTTACCTGGCTTAACGTGTTGGAAGTCTATTACTTGCCAGATCCCATTGTCTACTTCAACTGTAAGACCTGTCTTAAAATCGTTAACTGAAATCATAATTGAATTTCCTCCCTAAATAAGCTTAAAGCGTAATTAACTCTTTTGAAGAGTGAGATAAACGCTCATTACCTGTCTCGGTTACAACTGTATCATCTTCAATTCTACAGCCACCTACATTTGGAACGTAAATGCCTGGTTCAACTGTTACAACCATTCCAGGTTCAAGCTTTTGCTTGTCGTTTCGGAATGATAAACTAGGTCCTTCATGAACATCTAGTCCAACTCCGTGACCGGTAGAATGGCCGAAGTATTGTCCATACCCTTGTTCTTTAATATAATCACGAGTCAAGTCGTCAGCTTCTTTACCAGTAATGCCGGCTTTTATTCCATCCATTCCACGCAGCTGCGCTTGTAAAACCGTGTCATAGATCTTTTTCAGTTCATCACTAATCTCACCAACAGCAACTGTTCGTGTAATATCAGAACAATATCCTTTATATAAAGCACCAAAGTCTAACGTGACTAATTCACCAGATTGAATCTCTTTCTCAGAAGCCACTCCGTGTGGTAGCGCAGAGCGATAACCGGAGGCTACAATAATATCAAATGAAGATGAAGTCGCGCCTTGTTTGCGCATAAAGAACTCCAATTCATTGGATACGTCGATTTCTTTAACTCCTGGCTTTATGTAGGACAGGATATGCTCAAATGCTGCATCTGCTATCTTAGTTGCTTCCTTTAATATCTTAATCTCATCCTCAGTCTTAATCAAGCGTAATTTTTCTACGATGCTTGCTGTCGGAACAAATTCCGCTTCTAGAACAGATTGATATTGCTCAAATAAACTATACGTCACGTGTTGTTTTTCAAATCCTAGTTTTTTCACGCCTAATTCTTTCGCTTGCTGAGCTACCTCTTCGTGAATAGGTGCCTTATGTTCCACAATCGCAAATCCACTTGTTTGCTCTGCAGCCTGCTCTGTATAACGGAAATCCGTAATAAACAGTGCTTCATTCGCTGTTACAAGCACGACTCCGGCTGATCCTGTAAATCCAGTTACGTAACGACGGTTCTGTTCACTTGTAATTAAAAAGCCGTCCAAGCCCTGTTCTTCAATACTGCTTCTTAAACGCTTCAATGTATCCATGTAAATCCTCCCCCTAAAATTGTTCTAAAAATGTTTGTGCAGCTAACTTGTAGCCAAATGAACCAAGCCCTACGATCTGCCCGTAACAAACTGGTGCCAAGAGAGATGTGTGGCGAAACTCCTCCCGTTTGTGAACATTTGATATATGTACTTCAATCACAGGGAGGTTTGCTCCTGCAATCGCATCTCGAAGCGCTATACTTGTATGCGTATAAGCTCCTGGATTAAAGATAATCCCCACATCTTGTCCTATAGCTTCGTGAATACGATCAATTAATTCCCCTTCATGATTCGATTGGAAGGAATCAAACGCCCATCCATTCCCTTCAACCATTGTTCGTAAGGTTGTTTCGATGTCACCAAGGGTACCTTTCCCGTAAACACCTGGTTCCCGCGTGCCTAATAAATTTAAGTTGGGTCCATTTAATAAAAGAATTTTGTCCATCTAGTGATCTCCCTTCCTCTTGAATTAAGGGAAATATTCCGACACTTTTTAGGATAACACAGACCCCCCTACAATTGGGAGCGATTTAGCTGGGTTGATTGTTTTGTTGATAATCGTATGAAATGGAATATCCTATAAATGCTCCATATAAAATAAATAAACATAAACTTGTGACGATCGTATCACTATCTAAATCCCCTAAAGATGGTACAGCTGAAAAAACGGGCTGGAACAAGAAAAATACAATAAACCACAATGCAGCTCCAAAGGCCATAGATGGCCAGAGTCCTTTAGTGTTTTTTAATAGACCAAAATACAAAATAGCGATTAAGAGTGAGATGAGCCCAACAGCAAGAATAGCAATAAGCTCTCCCAGCCATCTACTACTCCACTCATTTTGAACGAAGGAGCGAATTACGAAGCTACCTGCAGAAACAGTTGAAAAGTTAAAGAAGTACGCTACTGTCCCGATGAAACTCCATAAAACACCACCAATAAACCCCGTCACTAATGCTTTACTTATAACAGACATCGGTTTTTCTTTTTGGTTTTGCTCCAACTGAGGGTTTTGCTTTCCTTCTTGTTTTTGTTGTTGTTGATCTTTTTGATCTTTTTGATCTTGTTCAGACATCTCCATCACCTCGGTCTTAGCATGACCATTTTCGAATAATTCCATGCTTTTATTTAACAAGACTAGAGGTGAACGCCATTTTCTAGTAAAATGAAGGAAATAGAAAATCATCAAGAGGATGGTGTGGCAATGAGCGAACAAACGAAACCAGTTTACGGAGGCCAGGCCGTAATGGAAGGGGTCATGTTTGCCGGTCAGACGAGTTACGTCACGGCGATTCGGCGAAAAGACGATTCCATTGAATATTTTGAGCTAGAACGGAAAGAATCTAAAATAGAGAAGCGTTTAAAGAAAATTCCATTCTTAAGAGGTCTTGTCGCGTTAGTACAGGCAAGCGCGAATGGGACGAAACATCTAAACTTTTCTAGTGAACGATATGACGTTGACCCAAAAGATGATGAATCCATCAAAAAAGAAGAAGATTCTTCTAAACTCGCAATGATTCTTGGGGTTGGAGCTGTCGGTGTTTTATCATTTTTATTTGGTAAACTAATCTTCACATTAACTCCTGCAATTATTGCAGAATTATTCCGCTTTGCTGTCCCAGGTAAAACCGGACAAGTGCTCTTAGAAGGGTTATTCAAATTTATCTTTCTACTTGCATATATTTATCTTATCTCCCTCACTCCAATGATTAAACGAGTATTCGAATATCACGGGGCTGAGCATAAGGTGATTAATGCGTACGAAAACGGGAAAGAATTAACTATCGAAAACGTTCAAAGTCAATCCCGCCTTCACTACCGATGTGGATCAAGTTTCATATTATTCACTGTATTTGTAGGGATTCTGTTTTATCTTTTACCATTTGTAGCTACAGAACCAATGTGGTGGCGCATGGCAAACCGTATTATTTTATTACCATTTGTAATCGGGGTTTCCTTTGAAGTGCTACAGCTAACTAATAAAGTACGAAACATTCCAGGACTTAAGGTGCTCGGCTATCCTGGATTATGGCTACAGCTTCTCACAACAAAGGAACCAAAGGATGATCAAGTGGATGTAGCGATTCATTCTTTCAAAAAAGTGCTTGAAAATGATAAGAATGCATCTAAAAGTGGTATACATGGTAGTAAGGTCATCTCATAATTAGGGATTGAATGCTGAAGGGAGGAAAACCAGTTGGCTCATAAAATTATTAAACCTCTTACTTATTTTATTATGGCGTTAGCTTTAATTGGCATAGGTGTTCGATTATTTACGGATACAACTAGCTTTTTAATGGATATTCTCGTCACAGTCTTATTTGCAGCAGTCATCATTGGAATTGTCTACTTCATTTTCTCAAGACGGAACGGTGGGACCTCGAATGAAATGAAACAATACCGAAAGGCAGCCCGCCAATCGAAACGAAAATACAAACAACCGACGACCTCTTCTAGCATCGCGAAAAAAATGAAGCCTTCTACCATTAAATCAAAAATGGCTAGTAAGAATCCAAAACCAAGAAAAGAAATCCCTCACCTACGGGTCATTGAGGGAAATAAAAGCAAAAAGAAAAATCGAGCTTCCTTCTAAGGGAAGCTCGATTTTTTATTATCCGCTCCAATGTCTTAAGAATGTAGTTGCATGTTTCTCTCCAACGGCAATCAATTTATCAATGGAACCTTCATTTAAATCAAAATCTGTCGTCTCCACGTCTTCTACCGGGATAAAAATAATATCAACCGCATCCTCTTTATGAATGTACCTCGCATCATGCGCTTGTTTCATCGTGACAAACAATGCTTGAAACATCTCAATTGCATTTTTAATCTTACGAGCCGGGATGTGATCATTGCCCTTACTGAGCTTCATCCCAAGGATCGGCCTCATCCGCCTTTCTAAATTAGAGGTAAACACCCAAATCGGAAAATTACTCAAAAGACCCCCATCGACTATCAGGCTTTTTTGGTGGCCTTTTCCAACCATTGGTTCTGGCATAAAAAAGTAGGGAAGCCCTGCACTCATTCGCACTGCTTTCGCCACTGTAAATTCATTCGGTGATATGCCGTAAACCCGTTCTAAATCATCAGGAATAACGACAATTCTTCCTAGCGTTAAATCGGAGGCAATTACTTTCAAAGATCCCTTCGGTAAGTCACGGAACGTATAGATGCCCTTTTTTCCTAGCACTTCATAAATCCAATCTTCTAATCGTTTCCCTTTATATAAACCCATCCGAAAATAAAGAAAGAGCCAGTTTGAGAACGGAAACCAATCACCAAATGTCGGAGGATCCAAAAGCTTCTTTAATTGTAATTCTTTAAATAACTGATGGATTTGTTCACTCTTATACCCGGCCGCGAGAAACGACGCCATAATAGCACCGGCAGAAGTGCCCGCAACTCGTTCAAATTGATAGCCTTTTTTCTCGACAGCTTCTATCGCTCCAATAAAGGCAATGGCTTTAACCCCGCCCCCTGAGAACACGCCATCAATCTTCATAAGACGCCCTCCTTCCCCCTTTATGATTATCTATAATCATATAAAACCTGTCCTAGACCAGAAACCATTTTGTATCCAGTTTAGTTGATTGGTTTTAGACATTTGGGAGCTGGTTTCTGTGTTCAAGAGCCGGGTTTCTACAATTCTTGGCTTTGTTTCTTCATATCGCTTCTGGCTTTCTACAGTGCGAGCGGACTTTGAACATTCAGACTCCGCTTTAGACACTCCATACCCCATTTCTACATTCAATTGCTAGTTTCTACACTCCTATGATAAGTATCTTCATACACCTCAAGTTTTTCTTCACTCCTATTCGGCTTTAAACACCACTCCCCCCTATTTATACACTCCAAGCCAGCTTTCTACACACCACACTCAGTTTCTACACTCCGCTCCTCTAAAAAGACGCTCTTAAAGCATAAAAAAACACCTGAATCATCAGGTGTTTAGTCTTCTTTCGCTTGTTCTTCATTTTGTTGTTGAACGAGTCGCAATTGTTCAATGCATTGAGGGTTTTCTTCGAAGAATTGAACCAGGTCACCGATACGGTCGATGGAATTCCAGCTCATATGGTGTTCAATTCCCTCTACATCTTCGTATATATTTTCTTTGTTCACGCCTATAATCTGTAAGAATTGCTCTAATAATTCGTGACGATACACGAGTCGCTTGCCAACTTTTTTCCCTTTAGAGGTTAGCACAAGTCCTCTATATTTTTCGTAATTCAGATACTGATCTCGGTCTAGCTTTTGTACCATTTTCGTAACAGATGAAGGATGGACTTGAAGATTTTCAGCGATATCTGAAACTCGTGCATAGCCTTTATCCTCTATTAGCATATATATTTGTTCAATATAATCTTCCATACTTGGTGTTGGCATAAAAATCCTCCAATTCTGCCTCAGCCTACTGTTAAAAATGATACACTAGATTCTTCTCGATGACAAGATTGTCTTACGTGAAATAACTGATCTTACTTTTCGGAAAATATTCGTTAATGTAGGCTTCCATCGTCTTCTTAATGTCTTCTTGTGTCTCGGTTGGATAAACGTATTTACCAATGCCGTAACGTCCCCATTTGTACTTTCGCTCTTCTTCATCCATTTCAAGCTTAGACTTTGGATAGCGCTGGAGGATGACGCGTTTAGCCGGTTTCGTGAAACGGTGCTGAATGAGCTCAAAAGTTAGATCTTCCTCATCTACGGAGGACCCTTTTAACTGCTCATGAAGGTGAGCAAACATTTTATGATAGCCTTCTTTCCACGTGTCATCGTATAAATAAATCGGTGCTACAATGAACCCAAGGGGATATCCCGCATCTGCAACTTTCCTGGCCGCTTCTAATCGTTTGTCTAATGGTGAAGTCCCAGGTTCAAAGTTCTTAATGACATAGTCCGCATTTATGCTGAAGCGGAATCGGGTGTGACCATTGTGTTCTGCATCTAATAAATGGTCAACGTGGTGATATTTCGTAACGAATCGAAGGCGCCCCTTCTTCTGATCTCCCATAAATTCAATCGTCTTCTTTAATGAGTGGGTCAGATGGTCGATCCCTACAATATCGGATGTACAGGCTGCTTCAAAACGAGTTGGCTCGTCACGTTCTAGAATGTATTGGTGTGCCTGGTCAAAGATCTCATCTAAATTTACATATGTTCTAATGTATGGTTTCTTACCTAAGGTCGTCTGCAGATAACAATAATGACAGTGTCCCATGCATCCTGTCGCTAATGGGATGGCGTATTCAGCGGAAGGTTTTGAAGTATCAAATTTCAATGTCTTCCGAACCCCTAAAACAAACGTATTCTTCGCGTTGGCGTATTGTCTTAGTTCATTGTCACCTGGGATTCCCCGAACCTGGTTGTGGGAAGTGGTTTCGCGAATTTCTATTCCCTGATCTTTGAACTTCTGATAAAGGTCCTGAGCTAACTGGTATTCCATCGCTCTTGGCTCTACATATACAAGTTTAGGCATAAATGGTTTCATGCAGTTCACTCCTTTATGCCTTAGTATCACCAACTCTTGTGAGGTATTGCTGGTAATGAATGTATTCCTATAGAAAAAGCACGTGAGAGTCTGATCCTCCCACGTGCTTTTGTTTCATTTACTTATAGTCCACACTTCAGCTGCGCACCACAGTTTGTACATGTGTTACAGCCACCAGCGTCTTGGATTTTACCTTCACGGCAAACCGGACAAGTGTTGCCGACTTCAGAACCAATGGTTACGTCGGTCTTATCAAGCTCATGAACCGTGTCCATTAAAACGACTTTCCGGTCATCTTCAAATAGTTCTTGTTGTTCTTCAAATGAGTTATCTTCTGCTTTAAGGGTAAGAACCTGCGCGTCACGGCTTCCATCTACATAAACCGTTCCACCTTTGGCTCCACCGCGATATAGACGTTGATATACTTGCTCAACCTGCTCGACAGCGTATCCCTTAGGAGCGTTAACGGTTTTAGAAATCGAGCTATCGACCCAGCGCTGAATGACACACTGTACGTCAGCATGCGCTTCTGGCTCAAGTTCCATTGCTGTTACGAACCAATCTGGTAAATTGTTTGGATCTTGTTCTGGGTGCTGACGAAGGTACTCTTCTAAGATTTCCGCTTTCACTTCAATAAACTTACCAAGGCGTCCACTTCGGAAGTAAGAGAAGGAGAAGTATGGCTCAAGTCCAGTTGAAACCCCGACCATTGTACCCGTAGAGCCTGTTGGGGCTACGGTTAACAGGTGAGAGTTACGAATGCCGTACTCTAAAATACCCTGGCGAATATCTTCAGGCATACCTTGCATGTATCCTGTATTAATGAACTTCATGCGAAGCTCTTTCGTTTCTTCTTCAGTTTGTCCTTCTAAGAACGGGAAGCTTCCTTTTTCTTTCGCAAGCTCAATAGAAGTACGGTAAGCTGTAGTAGCGATCGTTTCAAAGATCTCATCCACTAACTTGTTCCCCTCTTCAGAGCCGTAGGCCGTTTCTGTATAGATTAATAAGTCGTGCAGACCCATTACACCTAGACCAATACGACGCTCACCTAGTGCTTGTTTCTTATTCTCTTCTAAGAAGTACGGAGTAGCATCAATTACGTTGTCTTGCATACGTACCCCTGTTTGAACCGTCTTTCTTAACTTCTCAAAGTCGACAGCTTTTGCTTCTTTATCTGCCACAGAAGCAAGGTTAACAGCTGCAAGGTTACAGACAGAATATGGTGCAAGAGGTTGTTCACCACATGGATTCGTCGCTACTACCTTGTGTCCATAACTTGTTGCATTGGTCTTGTCATTGGCGTTATCAATAAAGAAAATGCCTGGTTCTGCGGAATAGGTTGCGCAGATATTGATTAAATTCCATAGGTCCTTCGCTTTCATACGGCGGTATGTGCGAACTTTATACCCTTTATCTGCCCATTCACGAACGTCACCAGATTCGTGCCATTCTTCATTGTAAGCTTTCATTTCTTCTTCTGTATAACTCTCCACATCTGGGAAGCGGAGCTCGTACATCTCATCGTTCTCAACAGCGTCCATGAAATCATTTGTTAAACATACAGAGATATTAGCACCTGTCAGGAATTCTGAGTTGTGCACATCATAATTACCACCAAGTTCTAACTTCTCTTCTGCATCTGCAATAGCAGCATCTGTAAAGCCGCCTTTTCCTTCGACGTTTGTAAAGTTAACAATGCTTTGATACATGTCACGTTCTGTTGCTGATAGAGGGGTGAATTTCAATTTCGCTTTTGCTTGTTGCTTGATGACTTCATCGTCTACATTCTCGATTAAGAAACGCAGGATTCGTGGATTCTGCATTTTCGAGATGATGAACTCGACGATATCAGGGTGCCAATCTGCTAACATTATCATTTGAGCACCACGTCTTGAGCCACCCTGCTCAACAAGGTGAGTCAGTTTCGCAATGTCATCCAACCAGGAAACAGAGCCTGAGGACTTTCCGTTTACCCCTCTTGCAAGAGCGTTACGAGGACGTAGTGTTGAACCGTTCGTTCCAACACCGCCTCCGCGGCTCATAATCTCCATAACCTGTTTGCGGTGATCGGAGATGCCTTCACGAGAATCCTGAATAAATGGCATTACGTAACAGTTGAAGTACGTTACATCCGTTTCAGATCCTGCCCCGTAGAGAACACGTCCTGCCGGAATGAAGTTTAGATTAGAAAGCTCATTATAAAACTGTTCAAATGATTCTTGTCGTTTGGCTTCCTCTGTTTCCACAGCAGCTAGGCCAGTTGCATTACGCTTTGCAATCTGTTCATAGAAGACTTCAAGAGGCTTATCAATAACATCTAGCTTACGTGTTATGATCCCACTCTCGACTTCTTCTGGTTTCTCAAGGACACTTTGGAACTCAGGCTCTACTTTAATTTCTGCTTTAGCTTCTTGCCAATCGATCGATACAATGTAGCCAAGACCCCGAGCCGGAAATTTTGGATCATCCTTAACGGTTAATACAACAAAGTCACCTTTTGATAATGTAACTTTCTCAGTATCTTTAAAGGCATATCGGTCTAACATGACCAAACGGGACACACCAGAATGGGTAATGTTCATATCCTCTGTCACCGGATGGACCTGAGAGAATAAACCGATATCTTTATTTAGTTGTTCTATGTTGATTTGATTCATTGTTTCTTTTGCGGTTTGCATGAGCATACCTCTCCTCTACCATAAAAAAGTGTCGGTTGAACTCGACATAATCTAGATGATAACTCTTAAAAGCCCGTCGTTCAACTAATACATATAAGATACCACAAAATAGACTCCCGAAACAATATATAGTGTTCGACAACGAACTGAAACACCCATATATTGTGTTTTGATCATTCTATTAAAACTTTGTCAATCGCAAAATTCGCTAAAATCTGAAGCAAATAAAAGAATGACCAAGATAAAAGATGAATTTCTGGATACAACGTATTTTTTTGAAGATTGCTCTCCCCACCTTCTTTACTCCCCTCTATACCAAGGAATAAACTTCCAAAACTTTTTATTCCTCTTTTCATTCTGAAGATTCTACAAAAATTGCTACAATCTCCACCCACCTTTCCTCCTCGATCCCCTCTATTTTTCACAAAAAATAAAAGCGTATGATATAAAACCGTGAATGTTGAAAGAACTCTTAAAACTCCACTCTTCCTGGTTGGCGCTGCCTAGCCAAAGACTTGACATCCACGTTATACTGTCAGTGTAGAAATTTTGCTCAAGGGAATTCCCCTTGTCGAAAAAAACTTTGAATCTTATTTAAAAGCGCTCTATAATAGAGAAAGAAGATAGAACTATAGGGGGAAGATTAATGACCGGATTATGGATACTATTAGGCTTACTTGTTGTCATTATCGGCTATGGCGTCATTAAATATATGGCCCAGCGTCGTTATTTGAAAACACTATCCGCTGAAGAATTCAGACAAGGATACCGTAAGGCACAACTTATTGATGTACGTGAACCAAACGAATTTAAATCAGGCCACATTTTAGGGGCTCGCAATATACCCGTAACTCAATTGAAGCAACGTTTACAAGAAGTTCGCCCTGACAAACCCGTTTATTTATACTGCCAGAACGGCTCACGTGCCGCACGTGCCGCTTCTCTTCTTCATAAGAAGGGCTATAGTGATCTTAACCAGCTAGAAGGCGGCTTTAAGAAATGGGACGGTAAGGTCAAATCTAGTTAAGTAAAAATCTAAAGCGCCCGGCTAGCACCGTTTGGACTGGACGTATATAAAAAAGACTCCTCAAACTTGAGGAGTCTTTTCTTTGTCCCGTTACTTCATATAACGCAGAACAGGTTTACGAGCAGCCGTTGTTTCATCCATTCGTCCTACAATTGTGGTATGTGGTGCTTCTTGGACAATTTCAGGATTGTCTTCTGCTTCTTTATGAATTTGTCTCATGGCTTCGATAAATTCATCGAGCGTTTCCTTAGATTCTGTCTCAGTTGGCTCAACCATCATTGCTTCTTCTACATTTAGCGGGAAGTAGATGGTAGGTGGGTGGTAGCCAAAGTCAAGAAGTCGTTTGGCCATATCAAGTGTTCTTACACCGAGCTTTTTCTGACGTTTCCCTGATAGTACGAATTCATGTTTACAATGCTGAGAGAACGGCAGGTCAAAGTCTTTCTCAAGTTCTCTCATCATATAGTTTGCATTTAACACCGCATATTCACTTACTTGTTTCAGACCTTTGGCTCCCATTGTACGGATGTAGGTGTAAGCACGCACATTGATCCCAAAGTTCCCGAAGTAAGGTTTCACGCGTCCAATTGAATCGGGACGGTTATCATCAAATACATAACGCTCCTGTACTTTTGTAACAATCGGTTTCGGTAAGTAAGGCGCAAGATCGCTTTTTACACCTACCGGACCTGAACCAGGGCCGCCTCCACCGTGAGGACCAGTAAATGTTTTGTGTAAGTTCAAGTGAACAACGTCAAATCCCATGTCTCCAGGGCGAGCATATCCGAGTATGGCATTTAAGTTTGCTCCGTCATAATACAATTTGCCGCCGGCTTCGTGAATGATCTCAGCCATCTCTATGATCTCTTCTTCAAACAGACCAAGCGTATTCGGGTTTGTAAGCATAAGGGCCGCCGTGTTTTCATCAACGACGCGTTTTAGATCCTCTAAATCCACCAGGCCTCGTTCGTTGGATTTTACCGTGATTGCTTCAAAGCCAGCTACCGTTGCGGACGCAGGGTTGGTTCCGTGGGCTGAGTCAGGAACGATTACCTTCGTACGGTTGTAGTCCCCATTTGCCTCATGATAAGCACGAATCATCATGAGTCCCGTCCACTCCCCGTGAGCTCCTGCGGCAGGTTGAAGTGTCACTTGATCCATACCGGTAATCGCCTCAAGAGAAGTCTGAAGGTCGTACATTAAGCCGAGTGCACCTTGGACCGATTCTGGCGCCTGCAGAGGATGAATGTGGCTAAAGCCTGGCATCCGCGCAACGTCTTCATTCATTTTAGGATTGTACTTCATCGTACAAGACCCTAATGGATAAAATCCGGAGTCTACTCCGTGGTTTCGCTTGGAGAGAGCAGTGTAGTGACGCATAATCTGCAACTCACTTACTTCCGGGAGATCAGGCTGAGCGTCGCGTACGTACGGAACATCAACCCCAAGGTCCACCTCTGGTACATCTAACTCCGGTAAACTATACCCTACACGTCCTTCTTGGCTGTGTTCAAAGATAAGCGGAAAATCTTCGTTACGCATATACATCCCCCAATTCCTGCACAAATCGATCAATCTCATCCTTTGTGCGCATTTCAGTCACCGCCACTAGCATGTGGCCTCCTAATTCCGGGAAGATCCTTTCAAGATCAAGACCACCAATCATTCCCTTATCCTGCAGCTTTTCATTTAATGTAGTTACGGACCCTTGAACTTGGAGTACAAATTCATTAAAGAAAGCATTGGAATACAAGACCTGGAATCCGGCCTCCTCGAACGCTTTCTTTGCATAGCGAGCCTTCTGCATATTTTGGTAGGCCATTTCCTTCGTGCCTTTTTTACCGAGGGCACTAAGAGCAACAGATGTACCTAATGCATTAAGAGCTTGATTGGAACAAATATTCGATGTTGCTTTATCTCTTCTGATATGTTGTTCACGAGCTTGCAATGTTAATACAAACCCTCTTCGCCCCTCTTCATCTTTCGTTTGGCCCACGAGGCGACCTGGAACTTTCCGCATTAACTTCTTCGTCGTAGCGAAATAACCACAGTGAGGCCCGCCGAACTGGGCAGGGATTCCAAACACTTGCGTATCCCCTACAACAATATCCGCACCAAATTCCCCTGGAGGTGTCAGATACCCAAGAGCAAGAGGATTACTCGAGACTACGAACATAGCCTTTGAATCCTTTAAAATCTCCTGAACGTCTTCAAGAGGCTCAATTTGACCAAAGAAATTTGGATACTGGATGACTACCCCAGCTGTTTCTTCATCTAGTTCATCCCTTAACATCGCTAGGTTTGTCAGACCGTCTCTTGTTTCAATCTCGACCACTTCAATGTTTTGTCCCGTAGCGTAGGAATGAATGACCTCTAAAGAATGAGGGTGTACCGCTTTAGATACGAGCACTTTCTTCTTTCTTGTCTGCCCTGCACTTAGGGTGACCGCTTCCGCAAGCGCCGTACCCCCATCATACATGGACGAGTTAGATACTTCCATTCCCGTTAATTCAGAGATCATCGTCTGAAATTCGAAAATGGCTTGCAGTTCTCCCTGGGAGATTTCCGGCTGATACGGGGTATAAGCTGTATAGAACTCTGAGCGAGAAAGTACATGATCTACAATAGAAGGAATGTAATGATCATAGACACCTGCACCTAAGAACGACGTGTACTCTTTCGTATTCACATTTTCCCCTGCTAGTTTGGAAAGCTCTTTTATTAACGCAGGCTCACTTGCAGCTGGCTTAATGTTTAAGTCTCCTTCAAATCGCACTTTTTCAGGAATATCATTAAATAATGCATCTGTTGACTCAACGCCAATGGCCTCTAACATGGAACGCTTATCTTGATCTGTCATTGGTAAATACCGAAATGTCATCGTAAAACCTCCCTCTCCCTTATGCTTACCTTTTATAAAATGGCGTTGGAATAACCTTTGCCTTTAAGAATCGTTTACGCACCTGAACAAGTAGTTCAGTGCCAGGCTCTGTATAGTTTAATGGAACGACCGCAAGGCCAATATTCTTCTCAAGTGTTGGAGATTGAGTACCGGTTGTAACAAATCCAACTTCCTCGCCCCCGTCAAACACTTTATACCCATGACGAGGGATGCCTTTGTCGATCATCTCTAAGCCAATTAGTTTCCGGTCTGTACCCTCTTCTTTTTGTTTTTTCAGGGTCGCTTTCCCGATAAAGTCACCGTCTTTATCGACTTTAACAGCAAATCCAAGTCCCGCTTCAATTGGCGTAATATCCGCGCTTAATTCCTGTCCGTATAAAGGAAGCTTCGCTTCAAAGCGAAGCGTATCTCTGGCGCCTAGACCAACCGGTAGTAAACCATCCTCTTTCCCTTCTTCAAGAATCGCTCTCCAAAGGGCCCCACCTGAATCTGGATGGATATAAATTTCAAATCCATCTTCCCCTGTATAACCTGTTCTTGACACGATCGCATCGTGTTCTACTCCATGAAAGGAAACATCTTGTAAGAAGCGGAAGAATTTGATTTCAGAGAGGTCTTGATCTGTTAATCGCTGCAAAATCCCTTCAGCCTTCGGGCCTTGAATCGCAAGCTGCACATACTGATCAGACACATTATGAAGGGTTGCCTCTTCTGTCAAGTTCTCCTGAAGCCAATTAAAGTCTTTCTCTGTATTGGCTGCATTCACAACGAGTAAATAGGATTGTTCTTTCAATTTATAAACAATCAAATCGTCGACTGTTCCACCGTCTTCATAACACAAAAATGTATATTGCGCTCGGTTCGGCGTGAGTTTCGTGACGTCATTTGTAAGCATCTTTTGCAAATAGGCTTCCGATTCTCTACCTTCTACCACTATTTCACCCATATGAGAGACATCAAATAAACCCGCATGCTTTCTCGTAGCGTGATGCTCTTCTTTAATCGATGAAAATTGAACCGGTAAATCCCATCCACCAAAATCAACGGTCTTCGCTCCCCAATCCCCATAATGCGGATGGAGTGGCGTACGTTTTAAATCAGCCATTTCATTACCCCCTATGTACATAATCGTTCGAACTTGCGCTATTTTTCTGAAAATTAAACATAAAAAAACAGAGAAGGCACAATTCGTGTCATTCCCTGTCCATTCACCAGAAAGTTTCGCAGTTTACTTGCTGCTTTCTTCTTGGGTGGCCTTCTATAGGCACTCTCCAGAGGTGCGTCCTACAAGAGTCTTTTTGCCTGAGAGATTCACATTGCTGTTTGCTCCTTCGGCGCCGCCTGAAATCCGCGGTCTCTCCTCTTGTAATCATTCGCCATAATAATATTTTCATAAATGGTTCATACTAATTCATAAACGTTACGGAATAGTAAACACTAGTTTACAAATTCACTGTCATTATATCACACGGTTTTTACACTGTGCACAAAAATTTATTGCTTTTTAAAGGAAGGGTTATGCATGAATCCATCGATCCAGATTGACACTTCAATTGATCCAATGGTAGCAACCAATTTGCAATCAGAAGGCCCTTTTGCCTCATGGGAATTGTTTCAGATGGCTTACGAAACATCGAAACATGTCGCTACCCCTGAATTTAAAGGCCTTCAATCACCAACTTACCTGCCTCACGTCGAATTTCTCCCCCATCAGCTAAGCTGTGCAGAACAAGTCGTGGAAGAAATGAATGGGCGAGCGATTCTCGCAGACGAAGTAGGCCTTGGTAAAACCATTGAAGCCGGGTTAATTCTAAAAGAGTACATGATTCGGGGACTTGTGAAGAAAGTCCTTATTCTAGCCCCCGCATCCCTTGTGAACCAGTGGGTACAAGAGATGAATTCAAAATTTTATATCCCTGCAGCCGCTCAACGAAAATCAGCTATTTGGGACTATGATGTTGTAGTATCTTCCATTGATACAGCCAAACGAGCGCCCCATCGTGAGAAAATACTAGAAACAGAATATGATCTCATTATTATTGATGAGGCACACAAGTTAAAAAATCATAAAACAAAAAACTATGAATTCGTCAGATCTCTTAAGAAAAAATATTGTCTCCTGTTAACCGCCACACCTGTTCAGAACCATCTCGTCGACATCTTTAACCTGGTTTCCATTTTAAAACCAGGTCATTTAGGAAACTATGAAGATTTCACAAAACGCTTTGGACGAAATCGAAACCAACTCTCGAATGACGAGCACTTGAAAGAGCTCGTCAAAAAAGTAATGGTCCGCAACCGCCGAGATGAGACCGGTGTCGACTGGACGAAACGGAAAGTTGAAACGATTTACATTGATTTCACCGAAGAAGAAAAGAAAGCCTATGAGAAGCTGTCGGAAGTCACAAGCGGCGGGATGGCTTTCTCAAATATCGTTTTGTTACGAGAATTGTGCTCAAGTCGGGAAGCGTGCTTCCTTTCTATACAAAGCATGTTGAAGAATGAGGATATTCATCCTTCACGAGCAGAACAACTTCAAGAGATGATTGGCTATATTGAGAAAATGCCTCATCACGCAAAAGCACAAAAAGTGGTCGATTTAATCTCAAAGACGGATCAGAAATTCATTATCTTCACCGAATACAGAGCATCGCAATACTACCTGCAGTGGTACTTGAAGCAACATGGCATTACTTCCGTGCCATTTAGAGGTGGTTTCAAGCGAAGTAAGAAGGATTGGATGAAGCAACTCTTCCAAAATCATGCCCAAGTCTTAATCGCGACAGAGGCGGGTGGTGAAGGGATCAACCTGCAGTTTTGTAACAACATGATTAACTACGATTTACCTTGGAATCCAATGCGTCTTGAACAGCGAATTGGACGGATTCACAGGTTTGGCCAGAAAGAGGATGTGAACATTTATAACTTCGCGATCCGGGACACCATTGAAGAACATGTTCTGTCTCTTCTTTACGAGAAGATCCATCTATTCCAGAGAGTCGTCGGAAACCTCGATGCGATCTTACAGAAGCTAGAGCTTGATAACTTAGAAGATGAAATTCAGTCTATCTTTACAAACTCCGCTTCTGATGGAGAAATGAAAGTTAAGCTTAACAACTTATCATCCGTGATATCCTACGCGATGGAACAAGACCAGGAGGTGGAAATGGATGGAACAACAGGCGCTTCATAACTTCTTACACCGGTATTTCACTGCTAATGAATGCTCCATCATAGAGGATCATGATGGTGTGATGAAAGTTCAGTTAACAGAAGAACAAGATGAAGTACTCATGAATCGCCCCTTCTATTGGAATTACGTTAAACGAGTGAACGGGAAAGGAATTCCGATGCAAGTAACGTTTATCACCAATCCTAATCGCCGGGAAGACAAAGGAGAGTGGGTACATTTCGGATCTCCTCGTATTCATCAGATGTTTAAAATGTTACGAAACAAAGGGCAACTAACCAGGCAATATGAACAAGTGGAAACTATACAACAAACAAGCCTTACTCCCTGGCTGATCCTGAACGCTTCCATTCATTTCAAAGGAACGCAAAAACGTCAGGAAATTGTCTCGTTAGGCCTTCAATTAATTAACGGAACGATAATCCCTGAGTTTATGGACCGGTTAGATTCTGTTACGCTTTCCCCTACCATTCCAGATTACTGTTTCACATTGTCACCAATTATCAAGCTTCCAAGTGCTTTAAAGCGAATCGAAGCTTATATACACGGGAACGTTATGAAGCAAGACCTATCCTTTGGGGAAGAAGCTTTGCGATTATTACAAGAGGAACAGCAATTGCTTGACCATTTTTATAAGAATGATCTTTACGAAGATGAGGGAGAAGAGGAGAAGGAATCTGCTCAAAAGAAAGCAGAAACAAGAGAACGACTCGCAAGGGAACAAGATGCGCTGCAACAACGATACGAGCCAACGGTTAAAGTAGATGTTATCAACGCAGGGATTCTTTACATGACCCACTCCACATCTGCTTCCATGATTAAAGGACGCCCATAACCTCCTCTTTTATAACAAACAACATAAAAAAGTCGTATGTTCTACTAAAGGAACATACGACTTCTTATGCAATGGGGAACATTAATGCTGTTTCTTGTTAAACATAAACTTAAGAGCAAAAGGGAGCACCCCAAACCATTTTGAGCTTAAGGCTGCTTCTTGCTGTTTCTTTTGTTCTTTTCGTTTTTTTCGTTCTTCTTCGGGTAAATCCATGTACTTCACAATTTCTTGCGTCATAAATTTTACATAGTCATTTCCTGACATAGTCACTCACCTCTCATCGGGTGTATGTCAGTAGTATTACCGAAAAAGTCCTATTTTATAAGAGGTTCTACTTGATGCACGATTTCATGAATCGTGCGATCATTCGTCGTGATGGTTACGTCAGCCCATTCTTTGTAGATAGGCAGACGTTTCTCATATAAAGCCTGCCTTTTAGAATGATCCTGGTTCCAAAGGGGCCGATTAGGATCCTCTTTGAGACGCTCAATAATAGAGGCGAAATCTGTATGTAAATAAACTGTGGTACCTGATCGTTTCATAACAGAACGGTTCTCCATCGTTTCGATAATCCCACCACCTGTTGCGATTACCGCACCTTCCGTTTCTACACTTCTTAATGCCTCAGCTTCATATTCTCGGAAAGAGGATTCTCCCCCTTCAGCGAAAATCTCCGGAATCGATTTGCCGGCCCGGTCTACTATGGTCTGATCTAAATCAATGAAGGGCATTTTTAGGTGCTCAGATAGAACAATCCCAACGCTTGATTTCCCACTTCCCATAAAGCCAATTAGGTAAATGTTTACCAACTCTGTTCCTCCTTTTAGTGCATCGGCTGATCTAACGTAGCCTGAATTAACGTCATTAAACGAGGGGACACAGAGTTTGGATCCACCATTCCGTCTTTTTCTGTTTTCACTTGCATAAGGTCCTTTAAGATCTCTTGTTGAGCCTCCCCAAGGTCAACGCCACCTTGTTCTAGCGCATACTTCAACGCATATACTCGTTCATGTAATACTTCCCGGTCCATATGATCCGCTCCTTATTCTTGTTTCATTTATCTTATCACAAGAAACAAGGGTAACGACAGATTCAGCTTCGAGTGTTCAAAAATCCTCTCTGCCTAAAAAAAGATCATCACATTGATGATCTTTTTTTAATCAAACGATAAATACTTCCGTCACATCACGTAAACGAATCGTATAGGTATGTTTTGTCGATTGATCTACAACGTTCAAACGCTTATTGATTCGATCCACACTTTTGATTTTCACTTTCTTTTGGTTGTAATCAAACCCATTATGGTATTTAATCTCCACTGTGAGATGATCGTTCCAAGCCCGGTGCAACTTAAAGTCAATTTCAGCAGCCTGGTCTTCTGCCAACATTCCTCTTTCAACTCGTTCATCCTCTTTCCACACTTCCTTCAGCATTTTCACATGTTCCGGAAGCATCATAGAAGTCCACTTAATAGTCCCTCTATCTCGCAATCGGTCGTCAGCCATTTTATCCCACCTTCTTCCGGAGAGGACCAATGGAAAGGATGCTACTCCGATTAAACTTCCTCACCTTTTTCTTGTTATAGCAATAAGCCAAGATCCATTCTTCATCTACATTCATTATTCTGATTCTCCTTTGAGAAAGTTGACCTTCTTTCGATAAATAAATCATTTCAAGAATGCTCCGGGTTTCTTTCGCCTTTATAAGTAATCCTTCCATTTGTCATCCCTCCTACATTCCATTATACGAACATCTGTTCTTATTATAACCAAAACTTCATTAAAGTTAAACGCAATTTTTCAATTTCCATTAACTGTTGGTTTTTAGAATGAAAATGTTCTTTAGAAGAAGCCAATATGTCCCCTCCCCAAAAAAGTTCAAAAAAAAGAAGGATTCCCCCTATTCTTGTCGAAACCTTAATCAAACCAGTATAGGAGGTGTTTCATGGATTGAATTTTGTCACCCAGCAGTCTGAAGAGATTTTATCTAGCGCGACCAGTAAGCGTTCCTCTGATATTCACTTTTGCCCGGAAGGTGATTCGGTTCATATTTATTTCAGAATCGATGGTTATCGCACCTTTTCCTCCTCTCTCTCACGCCAGCAGTACGCGCCACTACTTTCTTACTTTAAGTTCACATCAGGTATGGACATCGGAGAAACCCTTACGCCCCAAGACGGGAAATCCCAGTATGTAAATGGCACCCATTCGTATGATCTACGCCTTTCTACTCTCCCCCTTGATGAGACAGAAAGTCTTGCCATCCGCATTCTCCCTCAAAAAGAAGACCTGCCGCTCGAGTCTCTGTTCTTATTTCCATCACAAACGACTCATCTCAGAAAATGGATCGGCCAGCAAACCGGAATTATCCTTTTCACAGGGCCAACCGGGAGCGGGAAGACGACCACCCTCTACGCATTACTTCAAACGTTACTAAAAGAACAATCCTACCAAACCATTACCCTAGAAGACCCGATTGAGCAAAAGCTCCACGATATCTTACAAGTTCAAGTCAACGAAAAAGCAGGGATGGATTACTACGCCGGATTAAAAGCCGCCCTCCGTCATGACCCGGATATTTTAATGCTCGGAGAGATTCGAGATGAAAAGACCGCTCAGTTTGCCTTCCACGCCGCTCATACAGGTCATCTTGTTCTAACGACCCTTCATGCCAGAGATGCATATGGCACGATTTATCGTCTATTAGAAATGGGGATCTCCAGAACGGACTTAGAGCAAACGTTAATTGCCATCGCCTCCCAACAGTTGCTTCCTATTGCAACCTCAAACCCTCTCAGACAAAGTCGTGCTGCCATTGTTGAAATGCTTGACGGCCCCCGGTTACAAGCTGCCTTAAATGGACATTCCCCTCACGAATCCGTTTCTTATCATTCCTTTTCTTATTTAAGGAGGAAAGCTTATGCTCTCGGATTTACTACCTAATACACGTAGATGGGTGTCAGGAGTCCGACCTTCCTCTATTAAGATGAAGATCCAGATTCGATTGTTACAACGACTATCTCACCTACTGAGCAGAGGATATTCTCTGCAGCACTCTCTCGAAATCTTATCTTTTGATTCAAGCTTGCACCCACCTATAAAACGGTTGAAACACCACCTGCTAGAAGGCGTATCTTTAGAAGACGCGTTAGAAGAACTCGGGTTTTCTAAATATGTCGTCTCCTTTTTGCACGTCGCGAAAATGGATAACAAAATTGAAGATGCTTTGATTAAAGGGAGTAACCTTCTCCTTAAACAACAAACTTACCAAAAGAAGTTCGTTACACTGATTCGCTATCCACTCGTATTATTTTTTCTCTTCATTGGGCTTATGGTTTTTACGAAGCAATTTCTCCTTCCTACTTTTTTGCAACTTTATGCTTCAATGAATTATGAATCCGCCAAGATTACACAACTGATCAAAGGGTTGAACCTCTTCACAAGCCTCTTGATTTGGCTCTTTCCTATAACTGCAGGTGCGGCCGGTATCTGGATGTGGGCTAAACACAAGCTAAGACCAACACAACTCTCCCGTCTATATGAACGTCTCCCTCTCATAAGGGACATCATTACGTTACAAACCACATTTTTGTTCACCTATCACTTCGGTTGCCTTCTTCAATCAGGGGTGTCTGTAAGAAAGAGCCTTTCTCTTTTATCCACCTCTCCCCATTTTCCGATTCTTCATTTAGAAACGAACACTCTTTATCAAGAATTAGAGAACGGAAGCTCTTTATCATCAAGCATTCGAACATGTTCATTTTTGAAAGAAGATCTGGCTACTCTGATTCACCAGAGCCAGAATGAAGGAAAGCTCTCAGATGATTTGATCGTTTATTCAGAATGGATCATCGAGGAGATTGAACAAAAAGCAAGCAAGTTTCTCTCGTTCATACAACCTGTTATGTTCCTCTTACTCGGTATTAGTATTCTGTTTATTTACTCCTCGATCATGATGCCAATTTTTGAATGGATGAAAACGATGTAGGAAAGGATGGATCTAATGAAGAACCAAAAAGGGTTTACATTAATCGAAATGCTCATTGTCCTCATGATTATCTCCACCCTGCTGCTTGTGACCATACCAAACCTCGCTTCAAATAATTCCATGGTTGAAGCCAAAGGATGCGAAGCTATGGTGAAGCTGGCTGAAACGCAGGTCCAAGCTTATAAAATTGAAAATAAAGCCATGCCAACAGATCTTGAAACTCTTGTCACAGATGGGTACCTGCAGCAATCGACTTGCCCAGGAGGAGAAACGCTTACCCTAGAGACAGACGGAACGGTTACGCCAGGAAGTAATGAATAAAAAGGATGAGGGTTTTACGTTGATTGAAATGATGATCACGCTAAGTATCTTCGGTGTGCTGTTAAGCTGCACAATTCTATTAACAGACCGATTGTTCGTCAGGGCCCAGGAAGACCTCTTTTTGAAGCAGTTTTACGAGGATGTTCTCTTTATGCAGCAAGAAACGATGACGAAGCAAAAAAGGTACGAGCTTGTCTTTTTTGAATCACAAGGGGAGTATCGGATTTTTACGGAGGGGTATACAAAAGTTCTCCTATCAAGGTCTGTTCCCTCGCGTTGGTCGATTAAGATGTGGACGCTAGAAGACCCTATTGAATTTAAGTTTGACGGACAAACGGTTCACCCAGGGAAGTTTGCTTTCAAGTCTCCCCACAGCACCTTCTTGATTACATTTCCTTTTGGGAAGGCACGTTTCTATGTTACAGAACAATAAAGGATTTCTACTATTAGATGCTTTGTACAGCCTTAGTTTACTTCTCCTCCTCACTTTAACGCTATTTCCTGTTCTGCAAATTGTATTATCTAAACAATATGAGTTAGAAACAAAGCGAAACATGGCCCTCTCCCTCCATAACGAATTAACACGGCTTAAAGACTCGTCTGCTCTCAGGGAGAAGGAGATCACTGTAAACGGAGTAAGAGGGACTATTACGTTAGAAGAGCAAGCAACTGAGTTAATGGGATGTATAGCCTGGCAAACTCCGTCAAAAGGAGGAGAGGACCATCTTTGCTTTTATATCCCTCCTAAAAGATAGTAAAGGATTCACGATTATTGAAGCTCTCTTTGCTTTACTCATTTCCCTAACCATCACACTCTTGCTCCCAACGCTTATGCAAGTACTTACTACCACTCACCAAACAAGTTTTGTGGAGGATACTAAGATGCAGCAGTTCTTCTTGTTTATCCAAGAAGAAGTTTATAACACAGAGAAAATCCACGTGATTGAAAATGGAGTTCAGTTCGTTCATTACAGCGGGAAAGTAGTGACCATTAAACAAAGCGGGTCGAACATGATTAGACAAGTGAATGACTCTGGGCAAGAAAGACTTCTTTTTGAAGTAAAACATTTCAAAGCTCAATCATCCTTTTCTTTCATTACCATACAGGTTGAGCTTCTAGGAGGTGAGCAGCTCGAGAAACAATTCCGACTCTATCAACAACCAACATGGGTTTACCTTCCCCCTCTTGTTAACCATCATCCTCTTCACCCTCCTCCTAATCAGTTCGTCTCTTTTGTCATTTGTGAACCGAATCCATATGACAGACAATTATATCGAACAGCTTAAAATTGAGACGCTCTTTCATCGTGCTCAGAACGATGTAAAAAAACATGAACCGAAAAGCGATCTTGTATTCACACAGGAGTTGTACAAATATACAGACGGTGAAGTACAAGTCTTGTACAACCTTAGCTCAGAGGATGATCGATCGATTACGTATGAAATAAGAACTGATGAAGGATATAGCAAAATCATTACCCAGCACTATCTGAAAAGCCAAAAAGACCCCTATTAAAATAATAGGGGTTTCATGTATAATCTTCTTCTATTGTGGCATCATAATGGTTGTAAGGCCATTGGGCTATAGCCAAGCGGTAAGGCAGCGGTTTTTGGTACCGTTACGCGCTGGTTCGAATCCAGCTAGCCCAGTCTATGTCTAAGCTATTTCATGAGAATGAAGTGGCTTTTTCTTATGAAATCTTCGTTAAAGGCGCTATTTGCTTTACTTTTGTAATACTCTTCAATCCATCCTCGTTATAGCCAACTACTAATTTCTTACCATCTGTTAAAATTGGACGTCTTAACAGTTTCGGTTCTTTCATGACTAAAGAAATGAACTCAGAAACACTTAAATCGTCCACGTCTACATTTAAGGATTTATACGTCTTTCCTCTTGTGGCAAGAATTTCATCAATGCCTTCTGTTGTAAGGCTTAAAATCTGTAAAAGTTCTTCATAAGTAGGAGTTTCTCTAAATATGTGGCGCTCACTAAAAGGGACTTCCTGATCTTTTAACCAGGCTTTTGTTCGACGACAAGATGTACAGCTTGGGTACGTATAAAATTTCAAATCACTCATGTGATAACCTCTCCCTTTTTTCTTTTTCTGTTTAGTTTTGTTATACCTATTGTATAACCGTTGTATAACGATTGTACACTTATTTAACTTAAATTTTTTTAAAAAATTTGTACATTTATTTACAAATGATGGTTTAACCCCGCCGTAAAGCCATTTTATTCTATAATGAAAGTGGATAGCTTATAAATGGAGGGGATTTCTATGGATCATACATTAAAAGTGACAAATGTTCTTGCAGACGCTACCCGATATTCAATTTATCAGTTTATAACGAAACATAACCAAGCTGTTTCTGTGACTGATATTGCATCTGAATTTGGCATTCATCCAAATGTGGCCCGTTTGCATTTAACAAAGCTTGAGGATGTGCAACTTTTGGTTTCAAGTACTCAGAAAACAGGTAAAGGAGGTAGACCGAGTCGTCTCTATCATTTATCAGAAAACGACGTTAGCTTGCAGTTTCCATATCGGGACTACCACCTATTGGCCAGAATTGCGCTTGAATCTTTAATGGAATTGGGTATGGAAGGAGAACGAGTCCTTTATTCAACTGGTTTTAAATACGGAAAATCGTTGTTTAAACAAAGTTTCGGTAACCAAAATCCTGAACGTTTATCTATTGAAGAGAAAATCAGCTGGTTGCAAGATTCGGCAATTATCATAGGCATGTTCCCGAATTTCGAGTATGTTAAACATAAAGAGACAATCTTTTTTTCATTATCAAATTGTCCATTTAAGGATCTCGCCAAAGAAAACCCTCAACTCGTTTGCACGATGCATGGTTTCTTTTTAGAAGGAATGATGAGAGCTTTATTTACGAATATTCACTTAAAAGAAGTGCATAATATGATGGAAGGATGCGCTACTTGTTCTTATAAAGCAGCGTTATGATAGGGGTTTCATTTCATTTATTTACAATAAAGCAAGAGTCGTTTATAATTACCATGATAAGTCACCTTTGGGATAAAGGAGGGGGATACAATATGGACCGGATGTTTCGCGTTCTCGCATTCTGGACAGGGATCTTTACGGTTATGTTCTATGTTGGCGAGATGTACGATGCTACAGTTCTATTCTTGGTGCAAACAGTCTTTTTCGTTACATTAAGTTATTTAAAACTTTCAGAGCGCATGTATATGTACATATTTGGCGCTTATTTAACCATTTTCTTTATCGGTTTCACTTATTATTCTTCATTCTTATTACACCCAAGTTTCGGACACTAAAAAAACGGCATCGCTACGATGCCGTTTTTTTATATGTCTTATAAAAATGGGTTCATAACTTTCTCTTCTCCAACCGTCGTTCTACCACCATGCCCCGGATAGACTTTCGTGTCATCACCAAGAGATAATAGTTGGTCTTCTATACTTTCTTGAAGTGTTTTCATATCTCCCCCAGGTAGATCTGTACGTCCAATTCCTCCTTGAAATAACGTGTCACCTGCGATGACGAAGGATTGTTCTTTAAACCAAAATGAAACGCTTCCTGGCGAGTGTCCTGGTGTATGGCGAACTTCGAATGTAAAACCATCCATATTTATTGTGCCGAGTTCGATTAAATGATCCGCGTCTCGCGCTGTCACCTGCCCCATCTGGAAGAATTTCGATCCATTTAATTCTGGCTTCCCTAGCCAGTCTTCCTCTTCTTTATGTACATACACCGGAATACTGAAATGATCACGCACTTCATCTACTGCTCCGATGTGATCAAAATGAGCGTGCGTTAATAGAATGGCAACCGGAGAAATCTCTCTACGTTCTATCATTCGGATAAGCTTCTCTCCCTCACTGCCAGGGTCAATAATAAGCGCTTTCTTTTCTTGTTCAATGATATAACAATTTGTGCCTAAAGGCCCTAGTGGCAACTGTTCAACGTTCATGTTCATTCCTCCTGAAAAAGTTTTCATAAACTGCATGTAACATCTCGACAAACACGCTAAAGTCGTTTAGAATGTATGAGGAGATAAGCTACGTTACATACTATTATAGTAGTAATTAAGCGCGTCGTCTAAGACGATCGATTCGATCAAAGGGGGTTAAGGAATATGGTATTAGCTATTATGTTGCTTGTCGTAACAATTCTATGTGCTCTTGCAGTATTCCGCGAATTAAAAACGAACAATCTATTTGCTGTAGCTTTTGCTGGTATTTCTACTTTGGTGTTTGGATTCTTTTCCATTATGACGATTATTTCTCAGTTCACCAATTCCGGTGGCGGAGGTCATTAAAGCTAAAGGACCTAATACGGCAAAAAAACCCTGCCTCTTGCAGGGTTTTTTTATTGGTCTATCTCCATATGTTTCAGCTGCATTTTATTTGTAAAGAAGTACTTATACATCATCAGCGTAATATAAATAGCACTCAACGAAACAGCCGAGAAAATGCTAAGTGAGATGACTAGCTGATACTTAATCGCCATAATTGGACTTACCCCGCCAAGAATTAATCCCGTCATCATACCCGGTAATTGAACAAGCCCAATCGTTTTTAACTTATCCACATTCGGGATCAGAGAAGCTCCAAGGGTCCTCTGAATAATAATCTGAGAGGCTTCTTTAGGCTCAGCCCCAAGGGATAAAGCAGCCGTAAGTCTCCCCTCATTTTCTTTAAACTCACTTTTTAACCTCTCTAGTGCTAATCCCATCGCAATCATACTATTGCCAATGACCATGCCACTCATTGGAATGACTTCATTTGGCGTAAATTCAATCATATCAAATAATAGCCACAGTCCAAGCACACCCACTTCAATAACAATTAAACCAATAAAAATAACGCCCAGAACAGACGGTAACCCCTTTCCTTTCTTTCGAGCGTGAAAACTAGCAACCGTAATCATCACCGAAAGCATAAAAGGGATTCCAATATAGGCTGGCAGGTCAAATAAAAAAGTCAGCAAGTAACCAATGGCAAATAACTGAATCGTCCCCCTGATGGATGACCAAATAATCCCTTTATTCAAACCCAATTGATAGTAGTAGGATAATGTTAAAGGAACAAGGACAAATACAACTAAAAAAAGTAGTGATTGATTTGATATCTCTGGTGACATGGATGATCCCTTCCCATTTAAGCCTCTTTAAGACATAAACGATGTTAGTTCTTCTGTTTTTGGATTTGATAGAAGGTCTTCGATATTGCCTTCTTCTACGATTTCTCCGTCTGCAAGAAAAATCCCTCGGCTCCCCAACCGCTTTGCCTGATCTAAATGGTGGGTCACCATAATTAACGTAACTCCTTGCTCAACGGCTAACCCTTCTAACACTTGTTCTATTTCCTCCGTTGTGTGCTGGTCCAACGCACTAGTCGGCTCGTCAAGAAGCAAGACAGATGGTTTATTCGCTAGTGTTCGGGCAAGCGAAACCCTCTGCTGTTCTCCCCCGGATAGTTGATCTATCGCCCGGTTCAAATAGTCTAGTGGGAGTTGAACTGCTTCTAGTAACGATTTCGCATTCGAGTCTTTCCACTCTCCGTGTAAGGAGGGACCAAACTTCAAGTTATCAAGAACAGTCCCCGGAAAAAGATTCGGAGCTTGCATAACAAGCCCAACTTGTTTCCGCAGCTCAATAATTCCATAATCCTGAAGGTTCTTCCCTAAATACTGTATCGACCCTTCTTCAGGGTCACTTAACCGGTTAAAAAGGTGGAGGAGCGTACTCTTTCCAGCACCGGAAGGTCCAAAAAGCATCACATTCTCCCCTTTTTTCACTTTAAAATCCAACTGCTTTAAAGGGGACTTATTTACGTTTTTAAATATAAACAACGGTTCCTGTTCCAAAAGTGTTCATCCTCCTGACCCGCTCACCAAACCATAGACTCTTTTCGTTCTAAAAATCCACAACCTTCCATTAAGTAAAGCCTCCCACCTGGTGAACATGTAATAGAAGACTGGGATCTCCCCTCTAGTATAACCTCATGACGATCGTTTATAAGATCCTCATGAGGTTATAGCATTCGCCGTACTTCAAGAGGTTGTTTCATAATCAAGAAAAGTATGACATTCCCACAAGGGGAAAGCAATGAATAACAGTCTAGGTAGTCTTATTCAAGAGGCACTGCCAGACTTACCGCACAAATTTCTTTTACTTTTTCCAAATGGACAGGAAATGATGAAAGAGGAAGAGGATTGATGCCTCGCCCTATTTCAACGGTGTATCCCTCTCTCTTATACTCTTGTATAAACCAATCTTTATAACCTGCAAAGCTTTCAATCGTTCGAACAGGCAAGTAACCACTCTTTTTATAAAAGGCATCTACCGTTTTAGAGGATTGAACAGGCTCCATACCCTGATATCCCCAGTAAACGACTTCTCCTTGAGAATGAAAGGCTAACACCCGATCGAAATCCCGTTTTTTTGTAAGCATAACCATCGCCTGTGCCTCAGGTTCAGTCAATGGTTGTTCTCCAGGATAATCCCTGAAAGAAGGTTGTTTAGGCTTTCTTGCTCTCTCCCATTCCCATCTTGCAGGAAATTGATTATTTAAATCCACCCCTCTGATATTCCCTTTCCAGGGTGTAAATGTTTGATTGATTCCATTCATTTTTGCGAACTCACTAGGGTCGCTTCCATGCGGCGGGCCATGCATCACAAGGTCTACACCATCAGGATTCACCATAGGAACTACGGAGAGCCTTGTTTGTGAAAACAGCTCTCTTGCTTTCACCTCACCAAAGACACCATCATGGTTAATTGCTTTCACATATTGTCTGACTACATCCATTAAAACCGCACTTGTCATCCATTCATTGGCATGAAAGGATCCATTCCAATGAATAGATGCAGGCCCTTTTCCAATTGTTAATTCATAAATGGGTTGACCAAGCACCGAGTAGCCGATTATTTCCTTGGTGACAAAGGTGGCGTACTTAGTTACCTCACCTATTTCTTCTTCTAACGCCTTAGAATCATAAGGATACCTCATCATTCTCCCCCTCTTTAGAATCTAAGCCTATTTATTACTCAAGTCCTATCATCTTCTGAATCCTAATAAGATTGAAGGCATGATTAGAGAACCCTAACCTCTTCTTACTTTATTCTACCACCCCTATTAGAATGAAGCCTCACTATAAAAAAGGTACTTCTGCATGTGCAGAAGTACCTTATTCGTTAGTTTTTATCTTCTTTATCTTTTTCATCGGCTACCGTTCCGTTTTGAAAATCGTAAAAGCGGAATAGGTCACCATAAACAATTTGGTCTGAGTAATCAAGTTCTTGTTGAGCCTTTTTCTGTAGAGGTTCACAAGAATCCCCTTCTAGCTCTTCACCTGATTCACGGTCATAGCAATGGCCGCTTGCATACAAGTAGTCCTCTGTAATAAAGCTTCCATCTCTTAATACAACGAAAGGATCAACATCATCAGTAAAGAGATCTGTACCAAATTCGATATCTCCGCCCGTATCAATTCCTAACATACTTAAGATGGTTGGCTTCACATCCATCTGGCCACTAGGTTTAGAGATGACTTTATTTCCTTCATGCCCTGGAATATGAATAAAGAATGGTACACGTTGAAGCTGTGTATGTTCATAAGGGGTAATTTCTTTCCCCAGGAACTGAGACATCGCATTATTGTGGTATTCACTAATACCATAGTGATCCCCGTAAATAACGATGATGCTATCTTTATAAAGCCCTTCATCTTTTAGCTTTTGGAAGAACTTCTCGATCGATTCATCCATATAACGCACTGTAGTAAAGTACTGATTGAGTGTTTTAGAACTAGAATCATATTTGTCAATATGCTGGTCTTCCTCAGGAAGTTCAAAAGGAAAATGGTTCGTAAGTGTAATGAACTTCGCATAATAAGGCTCTTCTAAATCTTTAAGCTTATCGACTCCCTGGTCGAAGAATGCTTTATCATCTAAGCCCCACCCAATTGTATTCTCTGGTGTAACATCGAAGCTTTCTTCACCAAAGAATTGATCATATTCTAATGAATCATACATGACGTCACGGTTCCAGAAACTTTTGTTGTTTGCGTGATAAACGGCTGAATGGTATCCATTTTCGCCCACGATCTCAGGCACAGCATTAAACTCATTTTGCGAATGAGTAAAGAAAACGGCTCCTCGACCAAGGGGGTATAGCGAGTTCTCTACTACAAACTCAGAGTCTGAAGTCTTCCCTTGTTCGGTTTGGTGATAGAAGTTTTCAAAGTAATAGCTATCATCAATGAGATCGTTTAAAAATGGTGTGATCTCTTTTCCGTTAATCTTCTTATTGATCACAAAGCTCTGTAAAGATTCGGCAGAGATATAAATGACATTTTTCCCTTCCGCGATTCCTTCAAGCTCGGATTCTTGTTTACTTTTCACTTCATTTTGAACATAGTCACGAATGTCACTCATTTCACTTCCATCTGCTAAAACGCGCTGCGCTTTTGTTTTGGAGTGAAGCGCTACATCATAAATATGATAGTTAAACACACCGATATTCTTCACTAAGTATTCACGGTCAAACGTGCGCTGGAACAACATCGGACGTTCAATTTCTGCAAGGACAAAGTTTGTCATAACGAGCACAATCGCAATACCAGCTGCTTTAAATTTCATTCCCTTAAAGCGTGGTTGCGCGTCCACCGCTACACGCTTACTCAGATAGTAAACAATAGCTACATCAACGAATAATAATAGGTCAGTAGCGTAAACTAACCCCAATATACTAGACCCTAAATCACCCACATTGTTCGTTTGGAACAATACCGGTATGGTTAAGAAATCTGTAAACGACCGGTAGTATAGGACATTAAAGTATAGGACAAGAGTCATTAAGAGTGATAAGTGCTTAATATACTTGATTTGTCTTTCTGGCTTCAGTAATACAACAAATGTAAAGAATAATACAGCTGTTGCAAATGGATTAATAATTAAAATGATCTCTTGTAGGAAGTTCTCAATAGAGAGATCAAAAATAAAACGATATACAAAATATGTTTTAACACCAAAAAGCAAAGCAGCAACCAGATATAATGGAAGTGACTTCCTTTGCAACATATTCCTTTCCTCCTCGTTCTTTAAATATTCTATTGTTGAGTTCTCATTTCATTCGAATGAATACCTAATACATTTAAATTCCACTTTCTACAGTATTCTAAACAACCACTAGTCTATATGACGGTTATGATACCATAAAAGTTTCAAATATGATTAACTAATTTTTTACATACAATTTAAAAGGTATTCACACAAATAGACGGATATGAATAAAACATCCCTACACGACAAATAGAATTTGTTCAATTTCTCTAACATTTTCTCTTCATACACAGTAAAATCCTGTAACAAATGGTTACAGGATTCATTGGAATTCTCTTGTCTCATTTATTGGCGTGCCAAGTAAGCGGCACCTATGACACCTGCATCGTTACCGAGAGATGCTATTACAAATTCTACAGCGCTTCCGGTACGCTGTAAAGTAAATCTATCAAACTTCGAGCGTAGTGGCTCTAATAGTTGGTCTCCGGCTTTTGAAACTCCTCCCCCGATTACGATCTTAGAAGGGTTAATGGCAATGGCCATATTAGAGATCGCTAGCCCTAATACATTTGTAACATGATCAATAATTTCTTTTGCTAACTCGTCTCCGTCTGCTGCAGCTTCAAAGACATCTCTCGCTGATATTTCTCCAGATTGATCATACTGTTCTTTTAAGGATGTGCTACGACCTTGTTCAATTCCATCGAGAGCAGAACGAGCAATGCCTGTAGCAGAAGCTTCCGTTTCAAGACAACCTGTGCGCCCACAATTACAATGTCTACCTCCGTTGGCTATCACTGTCATATGACCAAGCTCTGCAACCGTTCCATTTGCCCCGTGCAGCAGTTCACCATTTGCAATAATGCCACCGCCAACGCCGGTACCTAGTGTATAGGCAAGTAAGTCTTCAGCCTTGTCTCCTGCACCTTTCCAATACTCTCCAAGCGCAGCTAGATTGGCATCGTTTTCGATTCGAACATTGTAGCCCGTTGCCTCCCCTAAGAGCTTACTTAAAGGTACATCTTTCCAACCACCGATATTTACGGCTTCATAAACGATCCCTTCTTCTAAGCTAATATATCCTGGGGCACCTGCACCAATCCCCTTAAAATCTTCATGGGACAAATCTAACTTTCGCTGTTCATTCCGGATGGATGTGGCTATATCTTCTACCATTCCTTCAGGTCCGCCTTCTACCACAGTCGGGATCTCCCACTTATGAATAATTTCCCCATCATATGTAACGAAAGCCAATTTAACAGTTGTGCCTCCGATATCGATTCCAATTACGTTTTGTTGTTCCATGTCCTCACCCTTCACCTCTGGCTTTTCGAACTTTAGTCATTTCTTGACGAAGTAGGAGCATCGCCATTTGAAAATCCTGGTCGGATACAAACTGCGACTTGTATAATTCTCGCATTTCCATTTCCATTAATTCCAAATCAGCTAATCGATCTCCAATATAAATTACAGTTCCATATTTCATTAATAATTTTTGTATATCATAAATGGACTTCATATTCATCACCACTTTTATTATAGCAAGCGCTTCCTATAAAAGAAATAAGGAATCCTTACGAGTTACCACAACATAAAGAAACCCTGACCATTAACGGTCAGGGTCCTGTGGATGCAGAAAAGCAGGGCGTCGATTTTTGAGCGGCATTGGTGAGCGTAAAATTACATCACGAAACGCTCGGTACGAGAAAGGTAAAAATGGCCAAAGATAAGCCGTTTTAAATGTATTCAAACTTGCTAAATACAAAATCCAAATCGTCGTGCCAATCACAAACCCTTTTACTTCAAATAGCGCTGTGACAACTAAGAGCCCAAGCCTCGTTAAACGATTGGCCAGACTGAGTTCATAGCTTGGTGTACAATACGTACCGATTACGGCTGCAGCCAGGTAGAGAACAACTTCATTTGAAAACAATCCTACCTGAATGGCAACTTGCCCGATTAAAATAGCCGCTACTAAGCCAAGGGCTGTAGCCAATGCTGATGGCGTATGAATAGCAGCCATCCTTAACGTATCAATCCCAATCTCCGCAATTAAAAATTGGACAATAAGTGGCAAGACTCCTAATTCTGTAGGGCCAATATACTTTAAATGTTCAGGCAATAAGGTCGTATCAATTGAAAATAGATAATATAAAGGTAAAACAAATAACGATGCGAGAACAGCGAAGAAACGAACAAAACGTAAATAGGCCCCAACGGAAGGCTTTTGCCTATACTCCTCAGCGTGCTGTAAGTGATGCCAAAATGTAGCCGGTGTAATCATGACACTTGGCGAGCCATCGATCATTATAAGTATATGGCCTTCATATATGTGAGCCGCTGCTGTATCGGGTCTCTCCGTATATCGAATCGTCGGGTAAGGGCTCCAGTGTCTGCCACTTAAGAATTCCTCAACGGTCTTCTCAGCCATTGGTAATCCATCGGTATCAATCATCTGCAAGGTATCTTTTAAGTGTTGGACTTTATCCATGTCAGCAACGTCTTCTAAATAGCACAGGCAGACATCTGTCTTTGAACGGCGTCCAATCTGTAAATATTCCATACGCAATGAACGATCCCGCACTCGTCTTCTTGTTAAAGCGGTGTTAAAGATAATTGTTTCCACATACCCATCCCTTGAGCCCCTCACCACACGTTCAATATCAGGCTCCTGAGGACCACGTACAGGGTATGTCCTGGCATCAATCATAATAATCTTATCGTCAATGCCTTCTACAACTAAAGCTGTTGGACCAGCAAGCACCCAATCCGTCGCTTCATTTAGATCTGTTTTATGACCAAGTTCGACGTACGGGAGGTGTGTACGCAACAACTTCTCAAAGGGATTTGGCTCTAATTGTTCCGGTTCAAGCTGGGATAAGAGCTTCATTAAATAATGAAGAATCTCATCTTTAACAAAACCGTCAATCATAAAGAGGGCCATTCTTCTCCCGGCATACTCCAGATCAAGCTGAATCACGTCAAAGCTTTTATCAACGCCCAGCCTCTCCTTCATATATTGAATATTATCATCATAGTTGTTAAACATCGGCTGCTTTTCCATTTCATCACCTAGCTTTATAAAGGTCTAACCTCATTTTGTGCACAAACCTTTATAAGCATACACAAATTAATCGACGAGTTCTGATTGAACATATGCCCACAGTAAATTAAATGTATGTTCTAGCGAAGAAACATGCGTCCGCTCGTAAGCATGAGAGGCATCAATACCAGGACCTATTAAGCCATGCTTTACATCGGCTCCCGCTCGTATCGCAGCTGAAGCATCTGAACCATAGTACGGGTAGATGTCAATTTCATACCCGATATCATTGTGTTCTGCTAGTTGAACGAGGTGTTGGCGTAACCCATAATGATAAGGGCCAGAGGAATCCTTCGCACAAATCGAAGCCACATATTCGGTCGTTGTTTGACCATCTCCAATAGCTCCCATATCGACAGCTAAATATTCTGATGTCTCAGCCGGGATACTTGCATTCCCCCCATATCCAATTTCTTCATTGTTAGAAATATAGAAGTGTGTTGTATATGGTAATACAATTCCTTCTTCCTTCAGCGAATGAACGAGGTGCATGAGTATAGCTACACTAGCTTTATCATCCAAATGACGCGATTTAATAAAGCCGTTATCCGTCGTTTGAAAACGAGGATCAAATGATACAAAGTCCCCAACTTGGACGCCAAGATTCTTTGTATCTTCAGCATTATGTACTTCAGCATCAACGCGCACTTCAATATTCTCTTTGTCTCGCTTTTTGTCCCCACTATCTTTATAAACATGGACAGAGGTTTGGTGCATTAGAATTGTACCTGAATAAGTGGCCCCACTAGCCGTATGAATTTCACAGTATTCTCCTTCGACACTATTCCATTTAAATCCACCAATCATGGATAGCTTCAAGGTTCCATCCGACTTAATTTCCTTGACCATAGCACCAAGCGTGTCAACGTGAGCTGTCAATAAACGGTGTTTGGACGTGTCTTCTCCTTCTATCGTTGCAATGAGGGCCCCTTTTTGAGTCTTATAAGCCGGAATCTTCATATCCTCAAAGAAGGCAGCACAATGGTCAATACATGCGTCTGTAAACCCTGAAGGACTTGGAATGTTTACGAGTTGTTCTACTATACCTGTAATGGCTTGCGTGTGTTTCAAAATGATCTCCCCTTTTCATTTTCATAACTTTCTATCTTCTATCATACATATGAATGACACAGGATGTCCAAAAGAAAAGGGGACTTGTATGATGAAGAAACTCATTCCGATTCTATTAATCAGCCACGCTTTAGGCTTTTTTATTGTGTTTCAGTGGTCACAAAAAGACGTGCAAAACGTAGTGAAGTATTTTCCCCTTGATGAAAGCATCTCTCTAGAGGATACAAGCACGTCACTAGAAATGCTTTCAGAAAGCGATCGTGATGAATATGAAATTCATTGGACCACCAATTCAAGCTTGAAAGAGCCTGTTTACCTCCGACAGGACATTTCACTACTCTATGAGGACGGCAGACTAAAAGGCGTGCTTGGAAAATGGAAAGAAAATGGACAGGACCTTGTTCAAGAAGAGAAAGTGCAAGGAGAGGATAGCGGCCACTACCAGGCAATTACTTATCATCACGGAGAAGTTCACTATCCAGATGATCGCATTAAGAGTATTCAAGACATGACCCAAAGCGAGCTTTATGTCATTGATTCACCCCTCACACCGCTTGAGTCTTTTACAGAGCCGCAGAATCAGCAACAAAAAGATTGGAAAGAAACGCTCGACCGCGCTACAGAGCAGCAGTTAGCCTACAGATGGAACCAATTAATTACACACTTCTCAATCCCAATTGAACAATACGTGCGCATTCCACTCACTTCTTTACCGCAGTATAAAACAAAGCCCCTCCCAGGTTTAGACGTTGAACAAACTCAACAAGTCATCGGCCAACTATGGGAAGGACTTTATAAAGATTATATTCTTGATTTCACTGCTTCATCTGACCCAACAAATGAATCAAGCTATGTTCCATTAATATTAGCTGATAAAGATGGAAAACACCTGCTAGTGTTGTACGAAAATGCACAAGGAAAGAAAGAAAAACTCTTGCAGTATTATCCGGATGCTTCTAACTGATTTAACAGGTCTTTATAATCCTCAGCCTCCGGGTTAATGTCTATAGCTTTTTGAACAGCCTCTATAGCAAGGTCTCTTTCCCCTTGCCTCGCATAAAGGACAGCAAGGTTATACCAAGCAGGATCATTTTGATCATTTAATTCAACAGAACGCTTTAAATCAGTAAGCGCCTGATCAGTTCGATCTTGTTGAATATGCCCGTAAGAACGAATGAAATAGAGGATGCTATCCTTATTCCCATGTTCTTCAATCGCTTCATCTGCTACTTCATAGGCATCCTGAAAAGAGCCTTCTTGTTGATAGTATGAAGCGAGAACGATTTCGGTATGAGGTTCATAGGTCTCGTTTGTCTGCATGCCTGCATAAAAGAGGAGGCCTCCGGTCACTAACACCCCTATAAAACTCGCCGTTTGTGTGAGTAAGTTTCGTTTCTTAGGAAAGTGTACCAAAGAAGAAGCTAAAAAGCCGCCGACTAACCCTCCGAGATGTGCCCCAATATCCACTTGAGGGATGGTAAAGCTAATAACGATATTAATCAGGAGGATACCTATTATATTACTCCCCATCGTTTTAAAGAATAGCTTCTTATAAATTAACCCAAAGAAAAGAAGGGCGCCAAACAGACCATAGATTGCTCCAGATGCACCGGCAGCAACGTTTTGGGAAAGAGCAAAGCTTGCCAGTCCACCTACGATCCCACTGACGAAATAAATTACTAAAAAGCGGGCACTTCCAAACATTCGCTCAACAGCATTCCCCAGGTAATAAAGGGCCAACATATTGAGTAAGATGTGAAATATACCGATATGAAGAAACATAGAACTTGCGATTCTCCACCATTCCCCGTCCAAAATGAAAGGGTTAAATTTAGCTCCATACTTGATGAGCGTATTGGTGTCTTGACTCCCTCCATTGATCTCTAATACAAAGTACATAATAACGTTTAAGGCAATCAACAAATAGGTGAAGATTGGTTTGCCACGACTTAGAACAGCTTGCTGACTTTTTATGTTTTGTTCTATGGCTTGATCAACCGCTCTTCTCAATTGAGGTACGTTACTTTCCATCTCTTCTTCACTTTCAGGAGAAAATGGGGGATCTTTGATGTATAGAGCTTCATAAACCTCACCAAGATGTCTTTCCCGATCATGTTGTGGCACAAAATAGGTCATGATACGAACCGACTTTCGGCCATTATTTATATGTATTGGTTTTTGTTCCCACTCATCTACCGGCGGAAATTGTGAGATGTATACTAAATGAACCCTTATATCTCTCCCAACAAGGGATTTAGATAATCGCTTCACTTTCTCAGCTACGTCATCCTGATCCCGCTTAAGATGATTAGACCAATCAAAGGTTTGTTGCTTTAATCGAATGATTTTCGTTATGGTTCCTTTAGTCTGCTCAAGCCACACTTCCCTTCGTTCGTGGTCAATGTGAATCACTTCATATTCATACCGAGAAATGAAAGTGTAGGTCATCTTCCAGAAATAATAAATATCCTCTAAATACATCTGCCTCTCTCCTTTCTTTTATCATACCAAAAGCAGCCGAAGACTTGAAAAAAAACGTTCAGTCGTACATGACGACTGAACGTTTTCTAAAAGGTTGATCTTCCTAAGATCTGCGGTAAGATTTTTTCTCTTAAATAAGGCATCCGCATGCTTACACGGACCGCAACTTTTCTTAATAAATCATACGCTAATACACCATTTAATATGCGATATTTATAACGATTTAACGCATACATTCCAGCTATTAAGAAGAATAACCACATGATCACTCTCATCATAACCCACCTATTCACTAGTTGATAGGCTTAGTATGCGGATGGAAAAACGATTTTATTCTTTATTATACTTTTCTAAAACCGGGTTAAGTGTATCCCTTAACACCTTTGCTGAATTCGCAAATTGCGCTTCTTCTAATTCATCTAAGTCGATCTGAAGGATTTCTCGCACTCCTGAACGATTCACAATAGCTGGCACGCCAATGTAAATATCTTTCTCATCATATTCCCCGTTCAAATAAGCAGAAACAGTTAAGATTGAATTCTCATTATGAAGAATGGCTTTCGTTAATCGAACGAGCCCCATCGCAATCCCGTAATACGTAGCCCCTTTACGTTGTATAATATGGTAGGCAGCATCTCTTACACCTTCAAATAACGGGGTTAGATCTCTTTCGCTATATTTCTCAGGGTTATCTTTAATTCGATCAAAGACCGTACGTCCGCCTATATTCGCATGGCTCCATGCTGGCAACTCAGAATCTCCGTGCTCTCCCATGATATAAGCATGCACATTACGGGAATCCACATTAAAGTATTCTCCTAGAGAATAACGAAGTCTGGCCGTGTCTAAAATCGTTCCGGATCCGATGACACGATGCTTTGGCAGGCCTGAGAATTTCCATGTCATATAGGTCAGGATATCTACCGGATTCGTCGCAACAAGGAAAATTCCATCGAAACCTGAACCCATAACTTGATCTACAATAGATTTAAATATAGCAGAATTTTTCTCCACCAGATCTAATCGAGTTTCACCTGGCTTTTGATTTGCGCCGGCAGTTATAACAACAAGATCAGCAGAAGCACAGTCACTATAGTCTCCATACCATATTTTCGTATAGGAAGGGGCAAAGGCTAGTCCGTGGTTAAGGTCCATCGCATCTCCTTCAGATTTTTCCTTATTTACATCGATTAAGACAAGCTCGTCCCCTACACCTTGATTCAATAAAGCGAAGGCATAACTTGATCCTACAAATCCTGTTCCGATTAGTGCAATTCGATTAACTCTTTCCACTCTCCATCATCCCTTCTCTGAATGAAATACTTTCCTATCTACCTATATTGTACATGAATGCACAAAGCCCCAAAACCACCGATAGCGCTTTCATTGTTAAGATATTGTTACAATTGTCCTCGCCTTTATAAGCGAAACCCTTTTTCCGTGACAAGGTTCCGTACCGGGACATCATATTCTTCATGAGGGACACTAGATACAACCTGAGCTTCCGTAGCTAAAGCAACCGTTTCATTCGCATAAGTAGCGAGGTAACGATCATAATACCCACCGCCATAACCTATACGATATCCTTCAAGATCAAAGACCAGCCCTGGCACAAGCATAAGATCAATCGAGTTCGGTTCACTGACCGGGCAAAGCGTCGGAACAGGCTCCTGAAGGCCAAAATAAACCGTCTCTAACTGATCATAGGATGTGAGCTGATGAAAGTCTAAACGACTTTCTTTAGGGGTGCACTTAGGCACCACAACCTTTTTCCCCTCTTTCCACGCCAAATCAATAATGGGAGCCGTATCGACTTCGTGAGCTTGAGAGATCGTACACCCAACGGTCGAAGCTTGATCCCATAACTTGCTATTTAAAAGAGCCAAATAGATCTCCTGCTCTTTTTGCTTCTTTTCTTCCGTACTCATATTCTTCAATAAGTCTTTACCATATGTACGCCATTCTGATTTCGTTTTCAACCAAACACCTCTTTCTTTTTTATAGGATCCATTATAAGAATTTCTACTAAAGTGGGGGATTCACAATGTGTTCCATATATGTCCACTTATGTGAAAGGCTTGATAAGAGAGAAAGTTTCCGTTTACGTTAGCCTGTGCGTAAGGTGGTTCGGGAAATCACTCGCTTTCCGCGGCGAGCTGGGAAGCCTCCTCGTTCGCTGCCGCTCTCTGCGGGGTCTCCCCTAGGCTCCTCTTGCCGCAGGAGTCTCGCAATTTCCCGAACCACCTTTGCCATATGTATATAAAACGTAAACATATCGCATAAGCTAGTAGGGTGTTGATAAAATTCCACGCTTCCTCTGGTTGGGGCTGTTTCTCCTAATATTAATAAGGGGTGTCTGGGGGACGGGGAGACTCCTACGGGAGAAAGAGGTAGACGAGACCCCGGAATGAGCGTAGCGATTGAGGAGGCTCGACACCTCGCCCGTGGAAAGCGAGTCGTTCCCCAGACACCCCTATCTCTCATTAAACGTGAACAGCCCCTCTCCTTATTAAAATGTCTCAGCTTCGCACATTAAAATAACAACAAGAAACTCTTCAACAAAACATTATAAAAAAAACAGTAGGAGCGAGTCCTACTGTTTACTTCGTTTCACGATGAAGAGTGTGTTTCTTCAAGCGTGGGCAATATTTCATTAATTCTAAGCGCTCAGGGTTTGTACGCTTGTTTTTAGTGCTAATATAGTTGCGGTCACCAGTTTCAGTGCAAGCAAGTGTAATGTTTACACGCATCGTTTATCCCTCCAAATACCATTCTTTACTCTGTTTAATGTATTTACATACTTTATCAGACTTATTTATAGTATCAAATCATGCCTATTCTTTCAAGGCTGTTTTGCTCATTTATTGAATGTCGGAAGAATTTCTACAACTCTACTTGTGGCGACGCTTATAGAAATTCATTGTAAAACGAGTATAAGGTCGGTTTTCTCACGCTTTCTAGTATGATATAACTAGTAAAGAAATGAAATGAGGTGAAGAAATGATTTACGTGTTTTTAACACTATTTTCGGTAGCACTTGTCCTGTACATCCTCTCTTTCTTTGCAAAGAGTCGAATACAAGAGTTAGAAGAACAGATGGAAGAGATCTCGTTAAATGCGATTCAAGAAACGTATCAATTGAAGAAGAAAATGCGTGTTTTAGAAGAAGAACTTCTCATTGATGAAGCGCCTGAACGCTTTTATCAGGAACCTACTCCTACCCCCGCTGACGAGTCCGAATCAAACTTGATGGGACAAAAAGTACTAGACCTGTACCAGGAAGGGTTTACTACAAAAGAAATCGCTGATAAAACCTCTATGAAAGAAGAAGATATCTTCGTCACATTAAGGCAATATTCCACAGAGAAGCAGCGAGGTGTACATTCATGAAATATACGCTAAGAGCATTCGCACTAGGTCTATTAACAGCAACTGCCTTACTAGCTTTTGCCTATTCACAACAAGATCCTAGCCAAGCTAAAGAAACAGCTCCTACAAAAGAAGAGGCAGCCTCCTTATTAGAGGAAAAGGGGTATACCATCTTAACTGAAAATGAGTACACTCAGTTAACAGAAAAGGCTTCACCTGAACAAAATGCAGATTCAGATGAACAACAAAAGCAAGAAGATAAAGAAGAGACATCTAAACCAACCGGTGATGAAGAAGGATCCGTGAAAGCTTATACACTATCCATTGAAGAAGGCATGGTTCCAGAAGACATTAGCCAGGTACTAGCACAGAATGGAATCATCGAGGATGCTGAAGGCTTCAGAGCATACTTAGTGGACAACGAATTCAGCCGCTACATACAGATCGGTGAATATACAGTCGTAAATCAGATGTCCTTCCAGGAGATCGCGAGGATTATTACGCGATAACTAAAATAGCCTTTCATTGGATACTTACAATGAAAGGCTATTTTACGATTCTATTTAATAACTAATGGAAACATTCTTTCATCCTCTTTAAGATTCATCACCTAATCATTATCGATCAGAGTCTGATTAGCTTTTATTTGAATCGCGTTTCTTCCTTTAACTTGTTTTAACGTAGCTACTATAAGAAAACTCACAATCACAAGTAAAAGCCATGAACTCACTTTCCCGAGATGCACAAGACTCCATGCCTCTCGTTGATTGGGATATTCCCAAGCCCCAAAAAATGTGGCAATATTTTCAGCAATCCAAATAAAAAAGCCAATAAGGACGAAAGACAAAGCAAGAGGCATTCTGTAACGGGCATCATTGATACGGTAGCTCACGGATGATTTCCAAAAGACAATGATTACAAGCGCTGATAACCACCAACGAATATCAATCCAGTAATGGTGAGTGAAGAAGTTTAAGTAAATGGCAGAAGCCAAGGGGACAACGAGCCATAATGGCGGCCATTTCACTAAATGTACGTCTAACCTTCTCCATGCCTGACAAAGATAACTAGCGACACTTGCGTACATAAATCCACTATACAAAGGAACCCCAAACACCTTCGAATATCCCGCTTCCGGATAAGACCAGGATCCCATGTGTACTTTAAACAGCTCTAGAGCTAATCCGATTAAGTGAAACAGGGTGATAACTTTTAACTCATCTCTTGTCTCAAGTCCAGAACGAACCATCCACCACTGCATAAGAAGAAAGATGATCAATAACCAATCATACCTTGGCAAGATAGGGAGAGAGATCATTTGCGTAACAGCCAACGATACGAAAATAACCACTGGGAAAATGCAAGACCAGGCTTGTTCCCCTCCAAAAAAAGTGAGTTGTTTCAGTGCCCTCATGCCTCTTCTCTCCTTTACTAAGCCTCTACTTACCTATTCCTCCAGGGACGGTCGTTTTGGCAATCGTTTTTATGATGTTGATTATATAGTATTATTTATTGTTTTACAATAAATAATTATTAAATCGCATTATAATTTTAAGGATATATTTTGTGTAAAGGCAATCTCGAATCGGCACAAACTTCTTAACTAGTGTATGTTTAAGAACGCTCCTTAAGAAACGTATGGAGTTTTAAAGTGGAGGGGTGTTGGACGGAAATTTGCATACAAAAAAGCGGAATCATGATTGATTCCGCCTTTTTGATTCTAGCTATTATTCATTTAGGTCAAAGGTTTGACCTTTAACAAGGTAGAAAATATACTCCCCGATGTTCGTAATATGATCCGCAAAGCGTTCAATATAACGAGCAACGTAAGCCATTTGCATAATATGCTGGATCTTCTGCGGGTTATTAGCTGTAAGCTCTAGCATTTCTCTTGTTATTTGGCCATACATTTCATCAACTTTGTCATCCATTTCTGCAAGCACACGCGCTAGTGAAATGTCTTCGTTCTCAAAAGCTTTCGTAGCTGTATCCACCATTTCCTTGGCTACCCCAAACATATCTCGTAAAGCCGGAGGAATGGTGATATCATGATCTTCACCTAAGTGAATGGCACTTTTACTAACATTCACTGCGTGATCGGCCATACGTTCAAGATCAGAAGAAACCTTAATCGCGACAATCATCCTGCGAAGGTCCGTTGCAACAGGTTGCTGCTTTGCGATAAGCAGGATAGCCTGTTCATTAATTTCAAGTTCTTTACGGTCTAGTTGATCATCTTCTTCAATAATCTTCTTCGCCTTATCAATGTCTTGATTGTACAGTGCATCAAGAGCTTCTTCAAATGCTTGCACGGTTCCTACAGCTAACTTCTTAATACTATACTTTAATTGATCCATATCTTCGTGAAACTGACCTCTTATCATACCCATTTACCCCTTTCGATTTCCGATCATCAACTTCTGCTTAGCCGAAACGTCCGGTAATGTAATCTTCTGTGCGTTTATCGGACGGATTCTGGAACAATGTGTTTGTATCTGTATATTCTACAAGTTCACCGCTCAAGAAGAAAGCTGTTTTATCAGAAATACGTGCCGCTTGTTGCATATTGTGCGTAACGATTACGATACTGTAATCCTTCTTCAGTTCCTGAATCAATTCTTCTACCTTCAATGTAGAAATCGGGTCAAGAGCAGAAGTAGGCTCATCCATTAAAATGACATCAGGTTCAATAGCTAAACAACGAGCAATACAAACACGCTGTTGCTGTCCACCAGACAAACCGTACGCATTTTCATGAAGACGGTCTTTTACTTCATCCCAAAGGGCCGCCCCTTTTAGACTCTTCTCTACAATTTGATCGAGTGTCTTTTTATCTTTAATTCCGTGAATTTTAGGTCCGTATACGATATTTTCGTAGATGGATTTAGGAAACGGGTTCGGTTTTTGGAATACCATTCCCACTTTCGTACGAAGGTCTTCTACTAAATAGTTTTTTTCGAAAATGTTCTTTCCACGGTATTCAATCTCACCAGATGTTTTTACAACAGGAACGGTCTCAACCATACGATTTAACGTTTTAACATACGTAGACTTACCGCAACCAGATGGTCCAATAATAGCTGTAACGTCGTTTTCTTTAATATCCATATTTATATCATAAAGGGCTTGGTTATCCCCGTACCATAAGTTTAAATCTTTCACATTAAATACTGAGCTTTTTGTATCTGCCATAACGACAAATGCCTCCTTCGATAATCCGCTGATTCTATAAAGGTTTATAAACGTTTAGAGAATTTGTTTCGAATAAATACAGCAATAGAGTTTAAGAGCAATAAGATCACTAGTAGTACGATAATTCCGGCTGAAGCCACATACTCAAATTCAGGTTGTGGAGCTTTTGTCCAGCTATAAATTTGAATCGGCATGGCTGTATAAGGATCAAAAATGCTACTTGGAAGTGTAAAGATTGCTGTTGCTGCTCCTACAAGTAACAAGGGTGCGGTTTCACCAATCGCACGGGAAAGAGCAAGAATTCCACCAGTTAGGATACCAGGGATCGCTGCTGGTAAAACAATGCGTCTAACAGTTTGCCATTTCGTAGCACCCATCCCATAAGAAGCTTCACGTAATTCATTCGGAACAGAACGAATCGATTCTTGTGCTGCAACGACGATTACAGGAAGAACAAGAAGGCCTAACGTCAAACCACCAGCAAGAATAATTTCCCCCGTTTTAAAGATATAAACGAAAATTGTAAGACCTAATAAACCAAAAACAATGGACGGTACTCCGGCCAGGTTCTGCAAGTTAATTTGGATGAATCGCGTAAACTTTCCTCGTTTAGCGTATTCCTCTAAATAAATGGCAGTGGCTACCCCGATCACAAGAGTTACAGGAGCCGTTACTGACATTAACCATAAGGAGCCAATGACCCCGGCTTTAATCCCTGCACGATCTGGACTTTGTGAGGTGAAGCCCGTTAAGAAATCCATATCTAAGCTACCGAGTCCTTGAGTCAATATCCGATAAGCTAAAGCCCCTAAGAATAATAATCCAATAATCGTAGCAATGAAGAAGATTACCTTTGCAATCTTATTCTTTAAGATACGACTATTCATTTTATTAGACACTGTTTCTTTATTTACTAAAGCCATATTAGTACTCCTCTCTAAATCGTCGACTAATATATTGTGCAAGAAGGTTCATAATTAACGTGAAGACAAATAGGGTTGTTCCGACTGCATAGATACTATAGTAAATAGTCGAGCCGAATGAAACATCTCCTGTAGAGACTTGAACAATGTACCCTGTCATCGTCTGAATCGACTGCGTTGGATCTAGCGTAAACTTCGGTGTAGCACCTGCTGCAATGGCCACGATCATTGTTTCTCCAATGGCACGAGACATAGCAAGTGCGAAAGAAGCGACAATACCAGATAAAGCAGCTGGTATAACAACCTTAATTGTTGTTTCAAGTCTTGTTGATCCAAGAGCCATTGCTCCTTCACGTAATGTGTTTGGCACAGCCCCCATTGCATCCTCCGTAAGAGAAGCAACCATTGGGACGATCATGACACCTACAACAATACCTGCACTTAGTGCGTTAAAGAAAGATAGGTCTGGAATAATTTTGTCCAACATTGGCGTAACAAAGGTTAAAGCAAAGAAGCCATATACCACTGTAGGAATTCCAGCCAGTACTTCAAGAATTGGCTTAAGCATTCTTCTAACTTTATCAGATGCATATTCACTCAAGAATATAGCTGAAGCAACACCTAATGGGATCGCAATAATCATGGCTGTTATTGTAATTAATAACGTACCACTAATTAAAGACAAAATTCCATATGAATCACGCCACGGATTCCAATAGGTCGTTGTAAAGAATTCAACAACACTTACTTGATTAAAGAAAGTAAATGTTTCAGATAATAACGTATAAAGTATTCCTAATGTCACAAGTACAGATAGCGTAGCACAGAGTAACAATAGTTTAGGCACTAATTTTTCCACAAACATGGTCGAGCTATTGGATTGTTTATTCTTAGCAATCCTTTCCTTTACAGAAAGCTCATCGTGATTCTTTTTAGATGAAACCATTTATGAAATCCCCTTTCATCTGGAACATAGCAAAGTGAGGGGAACAACTTTCAACCCGTCCCCTCACCTCACACAGAACCAATTATCCAAGAAGTTTGCTACTACTTATTTTCCAGCTAGTTCTTTAACTTTATCAATTTGCTCTTGATATTTTTCTTCTGGAAGAGCGACATATCCAACTTCTTTAGCAGCGTCTCCTGCATTCTCAAGTGTATAGATTGTGTAATCATATACCTGAGGTTTCTCTAATGCACTTTCCACAACATATGTGAATAGTGGGCGAGAAAGTGGTGCATACTCTCCGCTTTGGATCGTATCATGGTTTGGTTTTACTGGTTCAGCATCTTCACCATTTTGAATACCTAAAGCTTTAAGAGAATCTTCGTTTTGAAGGTAGTAAGCATAACCGAAGAAGCCGATTGCGTATTCACTGTTTTTAATGCCGCGAACAAGTGTATTGTCATCTTCAGAAGTTTGAACATCTCCATCTTCACGCATTGCATTATCTTCAAGAATTACTTCGTTGAAGTAGTCGAATGTACCAGAGTCATGACCTGGAGCGAAGATTTTAATGGTTTCGTCTGGCCATTCAGGATTGATGTCAGACCATTTCTTAGCGTCAGAACTGTCAAGGAAGATCTTTTTCAGTTGATCTACTGTAAGGTTGTCAACAAAGTCGTTTTCAGAACTAACAGCTACTGTAAGACCGTCATATGCAAGTGTAAGTTCATGTAGGTTAACATCGTTTTCTTCAGCTTTTTTCTTTTCTTCTTCTTTAATCGGACGAGAAGCGTTTGAAAGATCGATTTCGCCTTTAGTAGACTTTTCGAATCCGCCACCAGAACCGATGGATTGTAATGTTACGTTAACATCGCTTTCTTTAGATGCGTAACGCTCTTGAATGTATAGGGCCATAGGGTAAACAGTAGAAGAACCTGCCTGTTTCACATTACCGGAAAGTGCTTCTCCACCGTCTGTTTCAGATTGAGTATCACCATTTGAAGTGTCTTCATCTTCGCCTTCGCTGCTTCCGCAAGCTGCAAGAGCTCCAAGAGCAAGGATAAGTGTGAAGATTAGTGCTAAATGCTTGAAACTTTTCATTTCTTTTTTCCCCCTAAATTAAATGTTGAATTTTGTTGTTCAAGTGGGCTTGATCAACTCACAATGCTTATACTACAGATAGAGTTTTAACGGCGTATGAATGAAATGTTAAGGTTGTGTAAATTGATCATTTTTCATGTATAGACTTCGCAAACTTCCTGGTATTACGGGGTTTTCCACTTGAGGTATTCTTTAGTTTCTACAAAAAAAAGAGGGTTATGCATAAGCATAACCCTCTCTTTTCTCTATCTTTTATTCTTCAGTTGCTTCATCTTCCATTTCGTCTTCTGATTTCTTTTCTTTCATTGCTTCTGCGCGGTTTTCTTTTAAATCATAATAGGCATTCATCGCGTCACGACCAATGTGAGTATTAATAGGGTATTGCCCGTTCATGACCCCTGTGTTTGGCACAACGACTGCAAAGGCTACTTCCGGATCATCAGCCGGAGAGTATCCAACCAGGGTCAGGTTCTCCACGGGTGTAAAACCCGTTACATCTATTGCATTACCGTATTCATCTCGCGAAATATCATAAACCCTCGCTTGAGCCGTTCCTGTCTTACCTGCTACAGAGTAATCCACTTCCTTACCGAAGTTATAATACGCTGTACCATTTGATTGATAAACACGCTCAAATCCTCGTTGAACGCGGTCAATATCCGTTTGGGACATGGAGATCTTATTCAACACATTCGGGCTATAGGATTCAATAACCGGTCCAAGCTCTTTATTCTGGACGTCTGGTTCGTGCACTTCTTTCACAAGACGTGGCTGGATTCGATACCCATCATTTGCAATGGTCGATACATATTGAGCCAATTGCATCGTTGTATAAGTATCATACTGTCCAATGGCTAAGTCCATAATATTACCTGCTTGGAAATCTTCACCTTGTAAACCAGCGGATTCAGTATCAGCCGGCATATCAATTCCTGTTTTAACACCAAGGCCGAATTGACTGTAATAGTCTCGCATGACTTGGAAACTTCCATCATTAAACTTCATTGGTGCATTCCGTACGTAAGTCGGGTTCCCGGCAATCCTCATCGCAATATGGAACATATATACGTTAGAGGACTTCTCAAGAGCTTGGATTTCATTAATTGTCCCTAAGTCTTTGTAAGAATCTTTGGCTTTTGTACTTTTAAGTTCAATCGCAATATTATCATTTATGAGTGTTCCATAATTAATGACACCGGAGTCATACCCCGCTAACACAGTCGCGCCCTTAACTGTAGAACCTGGTGCATACTGCTGGGTAATGGCCCCTAAGGAGAAGTCTTGGAAATAAGGTTTCTCCCCGTTTTCTCCACGATTATATTTTTGACCTGAAACAGCCAAAATTTCACCAGTATCTGGCTCCAACATAACAACCATGGCTTCACTCATATTACTGTTCTTACCAGGATAGCGGGTAATGGCTTCTTTTAAGTGTTTCTGGACGATTTCATCTAACCTTTTCTGCAATTCCATATCGACCGTTAAGACAAGATCATTGCCTCGCGTGCCTTGTTGGATGACTTCTGAGTTAATGACTTCCTGATCACTGTTTACAGTGTGTTCAATTTGTTCCTTTTGACCTTTTAACACCATTTCATAGCGCTCTTCTAATCCGCTGGTGCCTACACGGTCATTTAAACTATAGCCACGAGACATGAAGTAGTCTTTCTCGTCTTTTGGGACACCAGCCATACTTACACTTCCTAAGTAGTTACGGAATGTCCCTCCAAAAGGATAGTCTCTTTCCCAGTCTGTACTTACATTAATACCAGGCAGTTCATCTAAGTTTTCGGCTACAGTAGCGTACTCTTTTAATGTCACGCCTTCATTCTTTATGATATGAGGAGATAGAGAATAAGCACTATCGAGTTCTCGTTTGATTGCAATAATCTCAAGCTCTTCATCAGAGAATTGGAGGTCTTTTTCAGGATCAATACGGTCTAATAGTATCTCATAAGGAGTTTTTGCGTCTGTTTCTTCTTCTTCCTTTGTATAGGTCTGCTCTTCTACTGTTAGCCGTTCTTTTATTGCCTCATTATTCTCATTGTTAACAAGAATCCAGTAATCTTTTTTATCACGCAAGGTTACTTTCTTCGTGTTTTTCTCAATCATGGGCGCAAGCTTACGCGCAATTTCTAAATGCTTCGCCTGATTTGTTGACTTTGGTGGTGTGTATGTAATGGCATAAAGTGGTGAATTGTCCACGATTATATTGCCAAAACGATCATACATCTTCCCTCTCGGTACCGGTGTCTTTGTAATATCGTTTGTAGTACGATTAATCTCTTCTTGCGCTTCAGCACCATGTAAGATCTGGACCATGCCCAGCTTTAACACAACACCAGAAAACATAAGAAAGATAATAAAGAATAACACATTTAAACGAAAGGGAAGATGAGACTTCTTTTTCTTGTTCTTTTTCCCCATAAGTCTCTCCTCCTCTAATAAACAGTTTGAGGCTATTATAGCATTTTTGGCTAATTTTCACTATATAACTGAAGCACTGTTTATCGGTTGTCGTTATCTGCTAGCTTATTCTTTACAAAGACGGACTCTTCTCGTGTATCAGAAGTAAACGTTACATCCTTAATAAAGAAATAAATAACGAAATGACCTGCCCCAACAAGCATTAATATATACGGAATAATTGTTTCGGGAGAGAAGAAATGAACACCTGTTAAGAAGATCGCAATGGATAGGACTCTCCCTAAGTTCAAGAACAATTCTCTAACTACAATATATTCAATTCTCATCTCCCCTGCGTGCCAGGCTTTCCCGATTACATCGTAAGTTAACGAAATATAAGGCACAAACAATATTGGGTACGCAATCCCAATGATCGCAGCATAGATTAAAAGTGTAGGGTAGCTCAGGTGGATCAAAATCAAATAGAGGGACAGGTATAGCGTGAGACCTCCAACAAATATTGATCCTTTACGCCTTTTCGGCTTAATAAAACGTGTAGCTAAGTAATAGAACAAAAAGGCAAAACCAGAATAAACTAAATTGAATGTGCCTAATGCTAGCTCACTTTGCGTTGTAATAAAGACCCAGATGGAGATCACAAAGAGGAAAGTCCCCTCTCTTAACCCTTGAAAGGTATGGGCATATAAAATTTTATTCCAATTCTGATCCCGCTTTCGTTCATGAATAATCCTCCGAAAAGTGAAATCCCCTTTAGCCGATCTCCTTTTCAAGAAAAAGCTACAGACTACCGCAAGCACAAACAAGCTTAACGATATAGTAAAGATCACGGTATAACCTGTATTAGAAGTAAGCCTGGAAATAATAAATCCCGCTAAAATTGGACCGACCATTCCCCCAAACGACTGAAGCAATCCTAAAAATCCATTAAAGAAATCTCTGGTATCAGGTTCTGTAATTTCAAATGTTAGCACATTAAATGCTAGCCAATAAAAGCCATATCCAATGCCAAGGACAGAACCTAACACAATTTTATAGCTTGCCGCTTGTTCACCAAAGAACAAAACCGTCAAGAAAAACAAAGACAGGAATATAACTCCAAGGCGCAACACAATGACCCGATCCATCCGTTTAGCCCATCTTCCTGCAAGGATAAACGTTAACGGCTGCATAATATAAATGGATAAATTGTAAAGGGCGATGGCCACATATTCCCCTGATTGTTTCCACAAGTAGATATTGACAAATGTATTGGAGAGAAAAATGCCTAAAGCGTAAAGCCCTCCAATCGACAATAAAAGAATTAAATCCCGGTTAACTTCAACTTCTCCTAAAACTGCGTTTAATCCTTTCTTCATATCTAAACGCCTCCTACCTGTCATTAGTCTTATCAAATAGGAAGCACTTATACCATGATCCACACAAAGGTGAGAGAATGTTTCTTTTATTGTCGCAAGGAAATAAAATGAGGGGGAACGATCACGAGGGTGGGAAAGCATATAAAAAACCTAAGCCCCCTTTAAAGGGACTTAGGTTTTAAAATCGTGAATGGTAATTATTTAGCTGCAGCGTAGCGCTTCGCAACTTCGTCCCAGTTTACTACATTCCAGAATGCAGCAATGTAGTCAGGGCGACGGTTCTGATAGTTAAGGTAGTACGCGTGCTCCCAAACATCAAGACCAAGGATTGGTGTTTTACCTTCCATGATTGGTGAATCTTGGTTTAATGTGTCCATTAATTCAATTTCACCATTGTCTACAACTAACCATGCCCAGCCAGAACCGAAACGGCCAGCTGCTGTAGCTGCGAATTTTTCTTTAAATTCATCATAGCTACCAAATTTACTGTTAATTGCTTCTGCTAGTTCACCTGTTGGCTCACCGCCACCATTTGGAGACATGATTGTCCAAAATAGAGAGTGGTTAGAATGACCGCCACCATTACGACGAACCGCTGTGCGGATCTCTTCTGGTACAGCATTTAAGTCAGCGATCAATGCATCAAGTGATTTATCTTGAAGATCAGCATGGCCTTCTAAAGCATTGTTAAGCTTGTTAACATAGCCTGCGTGGTGTTTAGTGTGGTGGATGTTCATTGTTTCCTTGTCAATATGAGGTTCAAGAGCATCATAAGCGTAAGGTAATTCTGGTAATTCAAATTTAGCCATTTTGAATCTCCTCCTTTAAATAGTATGTAAATCCTTCCAATTCCATTCCGGTCAAGAAAGGCTACATTGTAAGCGTATCAAAGGTCTAAATCATCTGCAAATATTATGCATCAGAAATAAGCTTTAACACGCACATAGATATAATATCCGTTTGTTCAAATTTAAAACATAAAAACTTGCTCTAAGAGAGCAAAAAAAAAGACAAGCATATTTGCTTGTTTAGGTTCAAACTTATGTAAATGGTGGCTCGGGACGGAATCGAACCGCCGACACACGGATTTTCAGTCCGTTGCTCTACCGACTGAGCTACCGAGCCACAAAAAAGAACGTTGCCTGACTTCCGTTCTATTAAATAAAAATGGCGGAGGAGGAGGGATTCGAACCCCCGCGGGGCGTTAACCCCCTGGCGGTTTTCAAGACCGCTCCCTTCAGCCGAACTTGGGTACTCCTCCGTGAGAAAAATAATGGCTAAGATTGGTGGACCCTGCAGGACTCGAACCTGCGACCGATCGGTTATGAGCCGATAGCTCTAACCAGCTGAGCTAAGGGTCCAATCTTATGGGGCGATTGATGGGGATCGAACCCACGAATGCCGGAGCCACAATCCGGTGCGTTAACCACTTCGCCACAACCGCCATGATTCTTAAGATGTTTATTCCTGATTGTTTCTATAAGATAGATTCATAATCTGATCTGCAAACAAAATTATGTATGGTAGCGGCGGAGGGGATCGAACCCCCGACCTCACGGGTATGAACCGTACGCTCTCGCCAGCTGAGCTACACCGCCAAATGGCTCCAACGGCAGGATTCGAACCTGCGACCGATCGGTTAACAGCCGATAGCTCTACCACTGAGCTACGTTGGAATAAAGTAATGCGTCATTTTAACGACACAATATAATATATCATGTGTTGTTGAGAGTGTCAACAACTTTTTTGCCTCGTAATGAAGCAACACGAATAATATAGCACGGTCCCCTATGTTTGTACAAGGGTTTTTTGATAAAAATCTTAAATTTATTCAATCCAGACCTTATATGGAGCGCTCGCAAATTATTTTTTGTCTGTACGTGTAGCGTTACTTTGATGTAGGCTCGAGCATTCTCAGGCCCAAAACACTTCACCAAAAATGACACGTTTCCTTTCACCCCACCTTAGACTTATCATGCGAACGGAAACATCTCAACTTCGATTCCCAGTAATCCTCCGCTGCTCCCAAACCAGATCTACACATAAAACAAGCCCAGAGCAACTGCTCTGGGCTTGTTAAGAGATATTAGTTTTGCTTGCCACCTAATACTTCTTCTGCAATATTTACAGCGTGGTCACCGATTCGTTCTAGGTTACTAATAATATCAACAAATACGATACCAGCCGGTCCGGTACATACTCCTTCATTCATACGAAGGATATGCTTCTTACGGTAAGAACGCTCATATTGATCAATTTGATTTTCCTTTTGAACAACAGCTAACGCTTCTTCACGGTCCATTGTTTCAAGGGCCTTCATAGCTTGTTTAACTGTAATTAAGGTTAAATTAATCATATCATTTAAATCTTCTTGCGCTTGTTCTGTTAGATGAACTTTATTTGAAATCTTATAATCTACAAGTTCTACAAGGTTTTCAAAGTGGTCACCAATACGTTCAATATCACGAACAGAATCTATAAGGGCAGAGTGTTTATGACTTTCTAATTCCGTTAATGAGTAGCTTGATAAGCTCACTAAATACTCTGTAATGTTCCGGTCTAAATTGTTAAGGGCTTCTTCATACTGAAGGGCCATATCAGCGTGCTTCCGCTGATGATTATTTAGATAGTGACTTGTCTCTTCCAGTCCTTTATACGCAAAGTCACCCATTCTCATTACTTCTTCTTTCGCCTGATCTAAAGCAAGGGATGGAGACTGTTCAATAAAGATCGGGTCGAGATGCTTTGGTTTCTGATCTACAGCTGTGTCCTCTCCAGGAATAAGCTTCGTCACAATATACGCTAAAGCACCAATGAACGGGAACTGTACTAGCATGTTTGAGAAGTTAAAGATCCCGTGTGCGAACGCAATCGTCATGGCTTCGTTTAATCCAATTAAATCTCTAAGGTATTCAATAAATGGAATATAGACTTTTAATAGGATTAAGAAAATCGTTGTACCAACTACGTTGAAGATAACGTGAGTGAAAGCTGCACGCTTCGCCGCCACACTTGCGCCAATAGCAGCAAGTACAGCCGTAATCGTTGTACCGATATTGTCACCAAACAATACAGGAATGGCTGCATCAATATCGATTGCACCTTGTTCAAACAAGCCTTGTAACACACCAATGGTTGCACTTGAACTCTGTACGACTACAGTGAACAACGTACCAATGACAACACCAAGGATTGGCTGGTCACTCATACTTACCGTTAAGTCTTGAAACGCCTCAAGACCTCTTAATGGTTTCATTCCATTACTCATCAGTTTCAACCCATAGAATAAAGCACCAAAGCCAAATAGCGTCTGACCAAGGTAAGTGATCTTCTTACTCTTGAAGAAGAATAGAAGTAGGGCACCTACAGCCAAGATCGGTAAACCATATTCTTTTAATTCGATACCAATAATGAATGCGGTAACCGTTGTACCGATATTGGCACCCATAATGACTCCGATAGCCTGACGCAACGTCATAAATCCAGCGTTAACTAGTCCAACAGTTAGTACAGTTGTACCTGAACTACTCTGTATTAACATCGTTACAAGCATACCAGCTAGTACACCCATAAACGGATTCGTGGTGAATTTGTCTAGAATATCTCGAAGGCGATCACCAGCAGATTTCTGAAGACCGTCTCCCATGTATTTAAGTCCGAATAGGAAGATTCCTAAACCACCAACAAATTGAAAGATCATCTCTTGAACATTAATACCTTCCACAAATAATGCTCCCCTCATCCAAGATTTTTGTCTATTTGTGTAGTTTTTTAAAACCCTCAACCATTATTAATTAAAGGTAAACGTTTTGTAAAGGCATTTCATAAGAATCTATTCAAAATTTACATTAGCTTAACATTCGGTAAAAAAACCTTGTCTTTTTTTCAGTTTTCTTACCATTTTGTATTGCTTCCACTCTTTCAGTTTAGCTATGATAGAAGTGATAAACAACAAATAGGTGGTAAAAACATGAAATTATCACAACAATTTTTGTACAGCCTTTACTCATTTAAGCGTGTATCCGCGTTCAGGATGTTAAAGGTTGGAAAACCGATAGGATATGTATTTTTCCTTACATTACTAACGATGATTCCTGTTTTATTAGGAATGATTTTCGACACACGTTCGACAGAAGCTATTGGAACACTCCCATTACCTGTTGAACTTCTCATCTTGTATGTCATTAGTACGAGCATTAAGTTTATGGATGTGTCTATCCTTGCCTTTATAGGACTTGGGCTTAATACATACTTAAAACGAAAAAACATTCAATACAGACATACATGGGCATTGTCAGCCTATGCCATTACGATCCCTACATTGGTATTAGCTATTGTAGAAAACTTAGGTCTTGTGCTTTCTGGAGATTACGTTTTATACATGGCCTTTTCTACGGTTATGTTATACATCATCCTCCAGGCAATCCCAAAGCCTAAAGCAAGAACCACATAAAAGCTCCGAAGTCTTAAAGACTTCGGAGCTTTTTTAACTTGCTTGATGTTTCCTTTCGGCTATGGCCCCAAGTTCTTGAGACACGGATACTAATTGATCTCGAACCTCATTCGTTTCGTTCATTTGACTTTCTTGTAAATCTGCCGCTTCTACTAATTGTTTAGCTGAAGATAAAGTTTCTTGAGTCGTTTGATGAAATGCGGTAAACACTACCTCCATTTTAGGCAGCATCTCCTCAGCTTTCGACACCTGAATTTTAGAATGGTTCAATTTTCCATTGAACGATTCAATGTAAGAAGAAATTTGATCAAAGGATGATTTAGAATCATGAGCATGTTCTAAATGATTTGTAAGTTGATCATACATCTCATGAAATTCAGTTGTTAAATACTGACTAATCTCCAACGTTTCGTTCATCTTATCGTTTATCTCGACAGCTGCTTCTTTTGAGCTATCTGCAAGCTTCCTTACTTCATGAGCAACTACAGCGAACCCTTTACCTTCTTCACCAGCACGTGCTGCTTCTATCGTTGCATTTAACGCCAATAGCTTTGTGCGTTCCGCAATATCTTGAATCATTTTCCCAGCTTCACCTATGTTCATGGAATGTGCTTCAAATTCATTTATTTTAGAAGTCATTTGCTTAAACCCGTCATGATAAGTATCTAATGTTTTCATAATGGACGTTACCCCTTTATTTCCTTCATCAATCGAAACATTAATACTTTCCTGATCCTCATACATTTCATTAAAAGATTCCAACAAAACATGAAGGGAATGTTTCAGCTTCTCGAAGACATCTTTCTGTTCTTCAAACGCCCCCTCGGTTCCCTCTGTACCTTTTATCACTTTATGTAATTCTTCTTTCATATCCGACTGGGATAGAGCTAACTGTTCTGAAGAAGCTGACAACTCATTATTCGTTCCCCCTAAATGATGAACCGCCGTTTGAATGTTATGGAGCATTTCTGTAATTGTATGGATTAGTTCTTGATAACTTTTTGATAACGAGCGAATCTCGGGTATCGTTGAATTAACCGTATCTGGTGGTGTAAACTCCCCATCTCTCGCTTTACGCATGACTTGTTGAAGTGCGATTAATGGCTTAAACATTTGCCTCATGAAAAAGAGGACGAATACGAAAATGCCAATTAAGCATAAGACGCCAGCCGTGAGCGAATATTTAGCCAGCTGGTGAACAGAATACATATAATCCGCTACCGGTACACCAATTAGGAAAACCCCTTTCAGCTCTTGTACCGACCCGTAAGCAAACATGTATTCTTCTTCTTTCCACGTGGCAATACGTGAACCATCTTCCTCTTTCTTAATATCTTCGATCAAACTCTCCTTAAAAGACGCTTCCTTACCTTGATATGGATAGGAGATCACACCTTCTTTGGTAATTAAATTTGTAGAAGCAGAGAAACCATCTTGGACTAATTCAGATTTCTGAGAAGATATATACTCATTCATCCGTTCTTTAAAAACGTCTTCTTCCCCTACTAAGGCAAACATCATATTCTCGGCATTCTCTCTCGTTACATCCACTTCGCGCTCTAAACGTTCACGAACCAATTCAAGTTGGCTTTCTTTTGCCTTCGAATAGGAAAGCCAACTAACGAGTGAAATCGAACCAATAAACAGCACACAAATTACGATCGAAACTCTAGCTTGAAAAGAGAGAGATAAACGCGGCTTACGTGCACTTTTAAAGCGACGTTTCTTTTGGAATCGTGGTACTTTATTGAAGAAAGATAATAATGACACTTTTGACACCCCGCAAGAAAATATTTCTTATTCATCCAAAAGTATGAATGCGAAATATTAACGTGGTGTAAAGATGCACGTAAGAATACGTAAAATTCATGACTTTCTTACCAGGATTCTGGTCCCGTCCACCTGATCGACAATGATCTCTTCATCTTTATCTATCCAATGCCCATTCGATACCGCACTATATTCCTGTTCTTCTATCTTAATGGTTCCTACTGGCCTAAGCTGAGTTAAGGTAATCCCACTCTTGCCCACTAAAGAAGCATAAGTCTCATTCATAGAATTGTATCCCGCTTCAGATGAGAGCTTATCCACAAGTGTAATCTTGGTCCAAAGATCCCTCTTTGGAAAGACTCTCAAGAATAACAAAGAACCTATGGCACCGATTAGAACTCCGCAAACGCCATAAGCACCAGTTACCCAGTCAGGCGCACTCATACCTACCACTAACAGCATACTGATGCTCCCTACTGTCGTGAGTGTGCCATCATTTATAACTTTAGCGTCTAATATAATTAACGAAAGACTAATAAAATAGACAATCATCATAACGATAAACATACTAGGGTCTAAATGAGTTAGGAAATAAAAGGTAATAAAAGCAATGCCAACGACACCAAATATCCCCCGCATGTTTACTAATAGTTCCCCAAATAAAAATAAGGTACCAAGTCCAGTAATGACTAAAGCAAGCCAAGCCATTTCAATCGCAATCACTTCCGCCCACCCCTTTTTCTCTTATTTAATATAGGTATACGTTTCATTATATTATTTTGTTTCAAAAAGAATGAAATTCCACATGTTTGTAGAACTAGTATTACAGGCAAAAAGGGAGATGAGCGATATGAATCCGATTCTGAAGAAAATGCTTTTCATTATTACAATGATTCTATTTTTTGTTAGTATTGGACATGACCTTACGACAGGAACCTTTCCTAAAGAACTTATTTCCAAGGCAGAAGATCATCAAACAATTGAAAACGAAACGAACACTAAACCCCTCACCCCAACAGGAGGTCAAGAGCGTTTTCGCGTCATTGAGCACAAAGTGTCAGCCGGGGACACGGTCTTGTCTATTATGGAGAAGTTGAATGAGGATGGACCGCCTGTTACAATTCAACAAATGCTAACTGATTTTGAAGCTCTGAATGATGGCCAAGATCCGAATAGTATTAAGATGAACAAGGTCTACTTATTCCCTTATTACCACAAAAACGAAAAACCTTTGTAAATTTGAAGACTCGTGACTTCATATTTTTTTCGTTTGCCCTTATAATGAGTGTGGTATCTTAATAATTATGAATTATCGCATTTGTAAAAAGGAGCGATTATATGCCTATTACACACAGAAAAGATACGCGCCCTGTACGCGTAGGCGACCTTGTGATTGGTGGAAGTAATAAAGTCGTTATTCAGTCTATGACAACAACTAAAACACATGATGTTGAAGCTACAGTAGCTGAAATTGAACGACTAGAAGAAGCTGGCTGCCAAGTCGTCCGCGTTGCTTGCCCAGATGAGCGAGCAGCAGACGCGATTTCTGAAATAAAGAAACGCATTAATATTCCACTTGTAGTCGACATTCACTTTGACTATAAATTAGCCCTAAAAGCAATTGAAGGTGGAGCTGACAAAATCCGCATTAACCCTGGTAACATCGGGAAACGCTGGAAAGTTGAAGCTGTTGTTAACGCAGCGAAAGCTAAAGGCGTACCTATTCGTATTGGCGTAAACGCAGGGTCACTTGAGAAACGTATTCTGCAGAAATATGGTTTCCCAACTGCTGAAGGCATGGTTGAAAGTGCCTTACATCACATTCAAATATTAGAGGAGTTGGACTTCCACGATATTATTGTATCGCTGAAAGCCTCTGACGTTCGCTTAGCCATTGATGCATACGAAAAGGCCGCTGAACAGATCTCTTATCCATTACACCTTGGTATTACAGAGTCAGGAACTCAATTCGCAGGTACCGTTAAGAGTTCTGCAGGTCTTGGTGCCATCCTTAACAAAGGAATCGGAAGCACAATGCGCATTTCATTAAGTGCAGACCCAGTAGAGGAAGTAAAAGTTGGTCGCGAACTGCTTAAATCATTCGCACTTGCAGATAATGCTGCTACACTTATCTCTTGCCCTACATGCGGGCGTATTGAAATTGATCTAATTTCAATTGCAAATGAAGTTGAAGAATACATTTCAACCATTAAAGCACCAATTAAAGTTGCCGTTCTTGGTTGTGCCGTTAACGGACCTGGAGAAGCCCGAGAGGCTGATATCGGGATTGCCGGTGCACGCGGTGAAGGATTACTATTCCGTCACGGAGAGATCATTCGAAAAGTTCCAGAAGAAACAATGGTCGAGGAACTAAAGAAAGAAGTCGATCGCATTGCGGAAGAATATTTTGCTGAAAAAGCAAAAGAAGCTGCTGAAGCTGAAGTAAAATAAAGCATTAAAAAAGCTGGCCCAGGGCCAGCTTTTTTATTTTAAAACGGAGCGAATACTAACGTAAGGACTACGGATATAGCACCAGCTACAATAGCTGTATTTCCGAGGGTTTCAGCCCCTCTTCGTCTAGCCATAAATCCTACAATGATTCCTGCTGCGCCAAGAATCACTGGTAAGATAAAGAAAGACACCACAGAAAGCACAACCGCTAACCAACCCATACCCGCATGCACATCATTGTCCATGTCAGATTCTCTCTCATTGGATTTGATTGGCTCTCGAACAGTTTTTGCATCAACCGCAGCTTCCTGAGCGAATTCCACATCTCCAGTCCCTGCGTATACACCGCCGTCTGCTACCTCTACCTCATTGTAGGCTTCATCGTATGATTGACCATCGTCAATCTTCTTCATTTCACTTTCTTGTTCATCGCCGTAACGAGGCGCTTCTTCTGTGTGTTCTATATCATCAAGTTCTTTTTCACGCTTATCTTCATGTTCCATGATACATCCCTCGCTTTCTGTAGAGGTGCTCTCTTATCTTGTGAGAAATGCGAGTGAACTATGATGGTACATTCTTCAAGCTTCTTTACCTCATCAAAAAAGAGTCCCTAAAAGGGACTCTTATCTATTAAGGTGCGACTGCAACAGCATCATGCGTTTTGGTTTTTTGTTGAATCTCCACCGCATACCAGCTCTTGGCGTGGCCATTTTCCTTCTTATATTGTTCTAACCCTCCCATACCACGATGATAAGCAGTTAGGGCTTCATTCCAGTTTCCATATTCATGGTGAAGATAATCAAGATAAATTAAAGATAATTGCATGGAATAATACGGATCAAATAGCAGTTCTTTTTTATAAGGTAAATCGCCCATATCAGCGATCCAAGGAGCTGTGTTTGTCATAAACTGAGCCATGCCGTAAGCATGTCCATATTTCGTCTCAGGACCTACAAGCGTTGGATCAAACGTGCCTCCGGTCTCTACTTTTAGCAATTCATATACAAGATAAGGATTCATATCATAGCGGTTTGCTTCTCTTGCTAAATAAAGAGCCCAGGATTTTTTGAATTCTCCCCCACTCTCTGAAACCATTCGATCGGCCGTTTTTTCAAGGCCTGGCCACATATCATAACCATTCTTCTCTTTAAATTCTGTCGGCATTTCATTTAAGTATGAATTTCGGGATTCTAAGTCATTGACCTGTTTTTGCAGGCCTTCGTTTTCTGTTTGCAGCGCTTTTGTCTGTTCACCATAAAAATACATAACCACAATAAAAAATAACGTAATATATAAACAAACCAAAAGGAGCTGTACGTAAGGTCTTGCACGATCCACAAAATCCCCTCCTCTTTTTCAAAAATTTCTCTCTAAACGCCTATGGGTCGAAAGGACCTAGACTATACTAACGGTAGTCCGAATCAAATGCAATAAAAATACTCAATAACCAAAACCCTCCACCTTTTTAACACATTCTTCTAACTTCACTCATAGGCTACTATGTAAAGAAGTGAACAAATGAGGTGATGTCTTGAAAAAAATGATCTCACAGGTTGTTAAACAAAAAATCCAAAACTTATCTGTCCATGACCTTTTAGAACAAAGTCGACAGTTTAACGTCCCCCTTACAAAAGCTCAAGCCACTGAAATCGTGTCCTTCCTAAAAAGTTCAAATCTTAACCCATTGGATGAAAAGGACCGTATGAAAGCTTTAAAAAAGTTAGCTCAAATCACTGATCCCAAAACAGCACAAAAGGTCAATAAAATCTTTCAGGAAATGATTAAGGAAAACGGACTTTCACACTGGTTTTAGCGCCACGTTTAGACGGGGCGTTTTCTTTTTGGCTTCTATTTGACCAATAGCTCCAATTTATTTATAGTAGGAGAAGTTACGAATACTTATTGCATATACGTATAATAAGGAGCTGACCAACTATGTTGAAGCTAGGATCTCATGTGTCTATGAGCGGAAAAAAGATGCTTCTTGGAGCAAGTGAAGAAGCTGCCTCCTACGGCGCTAACACATTTATGATTTACACAGGTGCGCCACAAAATACTCGTCGTAAAGCTATTGAAGAGTTAAATATAGATGCAGGAATTGAACATATGAACCAACACGATATAGAAGAACTTATCGTTCATGCTGCTTATATAATTAACATCGGCAATACGGTGAAACCTCACGTCTATGAGCTGGGTGTGGATTTCTTATCAAACGAAATCGAACGAGTTGAATCACTGCAGAAGGCTTCTCAAATCGTTTTACACCCCGGTTCTCACGTTAGCCAGGGTGAAGAAGTCGGCCTTAACCAGATTATTAAAGGTTTAAATGAAGTATTTGAAAATCACCCAAATACCAATTGCCAGATCGCCCTTGAAACGATGGCAGGTAAAGGCAGCGAGATCGGACGTAACTTTGAACAAATCGCCAAAATTATAGATGGCGTAAAGCACAACGAACATTTATCTGTTTGCTTTGATACTTGTCATACACATGACGCAGGCTACGACATCGTTCACGATTTCGACGGTGTACTGAACCATTTCGATAAAACAATTGGACTTGACCGCTTAAAAGTTCTCCACATCAATGACAGCAAAAATGAACGCGGTGCAGGAAAAGACCGTCATGAGAACATCGGGTATGGGCATATTGGGTTTGACGCATTAAATTATATCGTTCACCACCCGCAACTAAACGACCGTCCTAAAATTCTAGAAACGCCTTATGTAGGAGAAGACAAAAAGAACAAGAAACCTCCTTATCAATATGAAATAGAAAACTTACGAAACCAAACCTTTACAGATTGGCGTTCAGACTTACTTCAATCATAAGAAAAGGAAACCATGACTTTGTTATTCACACAAAGTGATGGTTTTTTTATTTTGAACGGCATGTATTGTAACTATCCTTTATCTCATGACTTTAAACCTATATCGGGATATTTTTATATTTCCGTTAGCTTTTTCAAGTGTGAGGCGAGCGTAAACGTGGATCAATCAAGACAAAAAAAGCATCAAATTGCATGTGCAATTTGATGCTTTTTATAAGTTATTTTCTCTTATTTCTCTGCCTTGCTTGTTGTTTATTTAATTTCTTTTTAATTTCTTCCTGCTTATACTTCATTTTCTTCTTATAACCAGGCTTAACTTTTTTCGGACGCTTGACGCGCTTCCATGCTTCTTTATCCGTGTCATTCTCATCTAGCTTACGAGTTGATCGCTGATTACGATCTTTAATAGGAACGAACTCCCCATTTTTTATATCATAGCTATCAAACGTTAACCCAGATGACTCAAGCTTCTTAATAAGGGATTCATCCGTCTCTGTATAAAGGTTAATAGCTGTCCCTTCTAAGCCTGCGCGCGCTGTACGACCAACACGGTGGATATAGAACTCTTCTTCTTTTGGTAGGTCCGCATTTATAACATGGCTGACCCCTTGAATGTCAATACCACGAGCAGCTAAGTCTGTAGCGACGATATATTGGTAACGAAGGTTTTTGATATCTTTAACAACACGTTTTCTTTCGCGTGGTGTCAGTCCGCCATGAATGACGCCAACTTCTAAACCTTTGTCCAATAGCTCTTGAGCTAATTCATTGGCTCTTTCTTTCTTATTGGCAAATATAATTGCCAGATAAGGATGAATGAGCTTCGTAATACTCATAATCATATCGGCTTTATCTCGATGACGAAGAGGAATCAGACGGTGTTCCATTTTTTCAGGTGAAGGCTTAGCTTCATCGGCTTGAATATACGTTGGGTTCTCAAGGTATTTCTTCAAGAACGGCTTTAACTTAACCGGAATAGTTGCTGAGAATACGAGTAATTGCAAGTCCGCTTGCATACGAACCAGAATTTGGTCCACGTCTTCAATGAAACCTAAATCAAACATCAAGTCGGTTTCATCGATTACAAATGAAGAGGCTTTGTAAACGTCTAGCGCTTCTTCTTTTACCATATCAAGGATTCGTCCTGGTGTCCCCACGACAATCTGAGGCTGCTCTTTTAGCTTTTCAATTGTCTTCTGCTTGTCTGTTCCACCTATTAATAGCTTAGCTTTTAAAGCATCACCATGACCCAAAAGCTTTAACATCTTGCGTACTTCATCGTAAATTTGGTTTGCTAACTCCCGTGTAGGAGCTGTGATTACGGTTTGTACTTCTTTACGCGAAACATCTATGCCATTTAGTAAAGGGATTAAATAAGAATGGGTTTTCCCTGAACCTGTATGAGATTGTCCAATTAGACTTTCTCCTCTTAAAACAGAGGGAATTACTTTTTTCTGGATCGGTGTAGGTTCATGGAAACCTAATTGATCCACCATATCAATCATCTCTTCATGAAGAGCCATTGATTTAAATGTTTGATCTGTCATATTCGTACTCCTTTTCGATACGCTGTTGCTTTCTCAATTATAGTAGAGTTCCTTTAATTATACCATCTTTAAAAGGACGAAACGTAAGGATTTTTACAGCCTTGTCTTTTAAGTAAGTTGTCTAACTTTGTATTCTGCCCTATTTCCCTTTATAATATGAGGGAGATATGATATTTTCGAACTCAAGAGGAGTAAGAGGGGGAACAAAGATGGAAGTCATTAAAATAGCTCCAAGAGGCTATTGCTATGGAGTAGTTGACGCTATGGTCATAGCTCGTAACGCCTCAAAGGATCCAAACTTACCTCGTCCTTTATATATTTTAGGTATGATTGTACACAATCAGCATGTAACAGAAGCTTTTGAGAATGAAGGCGTTGTAACGTTAGATGGTAAGAATCGTTTAGACTTATTAGAAGATATTCATGAAGGGACTGTCATTTTCACAGCCCATGGTGTATCACCTGAGGTGAAAAAGAGGGCAGAAGAGAAAGGGCTAACCGCTTTAGACGCTACATGCCCTGATGTCACACGCACACATGACTTAATCCGTGAAATGGTTGCCGAGAATTACGAAATTGTTTATATCGGTAAGAAAGGGCACCCAGAACCTGAGGGGGCTGTTGGTGTTGCACCAGGTCATGTGCACCTTATTCAAAATGAAGAAGATATAGATAACTTGAGCCTTTCAAGTGATAAAATCCTTGTAACGAATCAAACAACGATGAGTCAATGGGATGTCTACGATATTATGGAGAAGGTTAAAGAGAAATATCCTCAAACAGAAATTCACCAAGAGATCTGCATGGCTACTCAAGTCCGTCAAGAAGCGGTGGCTGAGCAAGCCGGAGATGCTGATCTTACTCTTGTAGTAGGAGACCCTCGAAGTAACAACTCATGTCGTCTTCAACAAGTGTCAGAAGAGAAGGCAGGAACAACGGCTTATAGAATTGCTGACGTAAGTGAAATTGAACTTCCATGGCTAGAAGGAGTGGAGAAGGTTGCAATCACTGCAGGTGCTTCAACGCCAACTCCTTTAGTTAAAGAGGTCATTCGCTTTATTGAGAACTTTGATCCAAACAATGAAGAAACGTGGGAACGCACTTCTAAAGTAGAGCAAAGAAAAATCTTGCCTAAAGTTAAAACGAAAAAAGCCTAGTCAAAAAGGATGCCTCTTCAGGCATCCTTTTTTAATTACAATCCTAGCCCTATTGAAATTTGGTTTGTGTAACTTGTGTAGGCAATTACATGATTGACTTCTACAATTTGCGTTTCAGATAAACCAATCTCTTTCAAAGCTAATACATCTTCTTTATTTACCTGGACCGGTTTTGCAGTTAATTTTAGCGCATACCGTAGCATTCGGGTTAAGGATTCATCGAAATATCCCTCTTCAAAACCAGAGAGCTTTGACAGAATATCTTCATCATCCGTAAGCTCCTCCAATAACTGACCATGACTCTTTGTACAATAATCACACCCATTACGCATAGACACAAACGTAATGAGAGATTCTCTTTGTATTTCTGTCAGAAACGTTTCTTTTACGGCTTGTTGTATAGGAGAAAATGCCTCCAATAATGATGGGCTGTTAGCGATAAGTCTATTAAATAAAGGCATTGGTTGCTCCATATTTTTTAAAGCTTCGTGCTCTCTTATCTCTGTTTGCTTAGCTGGTTTAATCCAAGGCATATGGCAATGCTCCCCTACATAAATTGAAATGGCTCTGTATGAGCTTTTGAAATTATAACTTCAGTTGCTACTTGCTTTTGTTCAAACGCATTCTTTAAGTAATCATAAACAGCCTTCTTCATCACTTTTTCAACATGATGTCCAGGGTCAATGACATTTAACCCCATGCCAAGAGCGTCATGAGCGACATGGAAATAAAGGTCGCCAGTCACAAATACATCTGCTCCTTTGCGTTTCGCTGCAGAAATATATTTATTACCATCCCCGCCCAGGACGGCCACTTTCTTCACTCGTTTATCCTTATCCCCCACAAAACGTAATGAAGGGACATCGAAGGCCTTTTTCACTCGTTCTGCGAATGATTCCAGGGTCATAGCTTCCTCTAGTTCCGCCATCCGCCCAAGGCCTCGTTTTTCACCTTGGAGTTCTAGAGGGTAGATGTCATAAGCAACTTCTTCATATGGATGAGCTTGTTCCATTGATTGAAGAACTTTATTTAAGATCGAACGGGGCACGATGGTTTCCATACGGACCTCTTCGACTTTCTCTAGTTCTCCTCTTGTACCTATGTAAGGATTCGTGCCATCTTCAGGCTTAAAAGCCCCTATACCTGGTGTTTGGAACGTACAATGACTATACTCCCCTATATGCCCTGCTCCGGCATTACCAAGCGCTTCTCGAACCTCCTCTTCATGCGTTTCCGGTACGAAGACGACAAGCTTATAAAGGGACTCTCTTTCTGTTTCAATTAATACATCTTTTACTTTCACACCTAAGGCCTCACACATTGCATCGTTCACACCACCCCATGCTATATCCAAATTGGTATGAGCAGCATAAACCGTAATATCATGCTTGATAAGCTTCTGTACAATACGCCCCTTCTCATGGTCAGGGTTGATCTGCTTTAATGGTTTGAATAGCAAAGGGTGATGGGCAATTATTAAATCTACCCCTTGCTCAATGGCTTCATCAACTACATTTTCTAATACATCGAGGGTAACCATGACCTTATTTACTTTTTTATTTAGTGTACCCACATGTAAACCAATCGGATCTCCATCGAAAGCAAGTTGCTTTGGACTCCATTCCTCGAACCATTTGATAATATCTTGACCAGTGGCTACTTTACTCACTTGCAATCTCCTCCTTAATCCAACTTAATTGAGTTTCGAATTCTCTCACTTTATCTTCATCAGGATTCTTCGCTCGTTCCATCTGACTTAAAACAAACTGTAGTTTATTTGCTTCCCCTTGCCACTTCAAAATAAACGGCGCTGTCTTCTCTTGTCGTAAGAATGGACCAAAGAACAGATCCTTCTCACGTTCCTCACCATAAGGCTTCTCAGGATCACTCGTGCGGTCTCCTACTAACACTTCGTAGATATGTCCATCTTCTTCTAGAATGGTCTCTTCTGTAAGCTCATATCCATTATGTAAGAACCAATTACGAACAACTTGAGCATCTACATTTGGCTGGGCTACAATTCGCTCTACTTTCCCTAACTTCTCCTTCCCTTCTTCTAGAATGGTACGAATTAACTTACCTCCCATCCCTGCTATGGTAACAAGTTCCGCTTCATCTTGTTCTAAAACAGCAAGACCATTGCCCTTTCTCACACTTACTTGCTCGTTTAATTGTTGTTTATCAATATGGCCCTTTGCCGATTGGAAAGGCCCTTCATTGACCTCTCCCGCAATAGCACGGACTAAAGGATTACGTTCACAAACGTAAGCAGGCAAATAAGCATGGTCAGAACCAATGTCTGCAAAAGTGACCCCACTATATATAAATGATGCTACTGCCTTTAGCCTTCTCGATAATTCCGTTTGTTTCATTTCTCTCACCACTTTACTAAAATCTAATATTAGTCTTACCACACCTCAGACAAAAAGTACAAGGGATTTTCGAGTACCCCATCAAATTGTCTCTCTCTTAGGCGAAGTGTGGTTATTCAAGCCTAAGGATAAAATGAGACAATGTTGTATTGCAATCAATCATGAAAGAGGGAAGAAAAAAAAAGAAAAGCTCCCTGCTTATGCAGGAAGCTTTTTCTCATTATTTCTTTTCAGATAGCCATTTCGCGACAGCTTCTGTCTTTTCAGCATTCAAATTCTGCGCTGGCATACCGCCACGGCCATTCTGAATGATCCCCTTGATATCTTCTTTGGAAAGTTTACTTCCTACGGTCTGAAGGTTAGGACCTACCTGACCAGATAAGTCTTGACCATGACACCCTGCACACGTCTGAGAGTAGATGGCTTCAGGATCAGCTGCCCCGGCATCACCACTACCGCCTTCTTCAGCTGTTTTCTCCCCTTCGCCTTCTTTACCTTCCCCCGCTTGATCCATTTGGTTTAATCCCACAAAACCAATAATAATCATAAGGGTTATACCAAGTACAGCAATTAAAGCATAAGGCATAACTGGGTTTCGTTTCATGCTTATTTCCTCCTTATGTAATCCCCATTTCCACGGTTAGGACAAACTACATATATTTTACTTGAAAACGCTACTATAGAAAAGGGAAAAAGATGTTAAATCTAAAAAAAGATAAATAACAACCACATCACAATGCCTATAACACCTGATGCGATTAGGTAAAACACTTTTTTCCAAACACCTAATAAAATCCATAATAAACAGTTAAATAAAATCGTTATATGAAGCAAGCTCACTACTTGAGCACTTTCTTTTACTAAATAAACAGAAATGATCAAGAACAATAATAAGAAAACAATAATGGAAATATGTACATAAATGGAATTTGTCTTTTTAAAATACGAATAACCGACGGCAGTCATAATTAAAAAAATCAAATGTAAACCTGTTTGCATTAGCATGGATATTTCAGTAAAATAAATGACAAGAAATGAAATCGGAAGAAGTGCTAACAGAATCATGACAAGAATCGACGTCAACCATGCCTTTAACGGAAACGCTTTCTTTTCTGACGACGAATCATCTTCTCCTTCCGTATATAAAGCTAGTAAAAAGTCGCAATATTCTTTCGGGAGCAGCTGATGATTTTTCCAGTATCGTATTTCATCTACAACCACTTGTTTACGAGTGTCATCCAATAAGCTTCACCCCTTGAGATTCAAGGATAAAAAATACACAGCCACTGTGCACCTCAGATGGGGTACACAATGACTGAGTGTATAGCATTAAATATACTCTATTCCAAGAAGTCTTTTAATCGTTTGCTACGACTAGGGTGGCGAAGTTTACGAAGTGCTTTCGCTTCAATTTGACGAATACGCTCACGCGTTACGCCAAATACTTTCCCTACTTCTTCAAGTGTGCGAGTACGTCCATCGTCAAGTCCAAAACGTAAACGAAGAACGTTTTCCTCACGGTCTGTTAATGTGTCAAGTACATCTTCCAATTGTTCTTTTAGTAACTCATAAGCTGCGTGGTCGGAAGGAGATGTTGCCTCCTGGTCTTCAATAAAATCACCTAAATGAGAGTCGTCCTCTTCACCAATTGGTGTTTCTAATGAAACGGGCTCTTGAGCAATCTTCAAGATCTCACGTACTTTGTCTGGAGTAAGCTCCATCTCTTCAGCAATTTCTTCAGGAATTGGCTCACGTCCAAGGTCTTGAAGTAATTGACGTTGTACACGGATTAACTTGTTAATCGTCTCCACCATGTGAACCGGAATACGAATTGTACGCGCTTGGTCTGCTATAGCACGAGTGATGGCCTGACGAATCCACCACGTTGCATACGTACTAAATTTGTAACCTTTACGATAATCGAACTTCTCAACAGCTTTAATCAGACCCATGTTTCCTTCTTGAATTAAATCAAGGAACAACATGCCCCGTCCAACATACCGTTTTGCGATACTAACAACTAAACGAAGGTTTGCTTCAGCCAGACGTCGCTTTGCTTCTTCGTCTCCGTTTTCAATTCGCTGGGCTAAGTTAATTTCTTCTTCAGCAGATAATAGGTCCACACGCCCAATTTCTTTTAGATACATACGTACAGGATCATTAATCTTAACACCAGGCGGGACACTTAAGTCGTTTAAATCAAACTCTTCTTCTTTGTCCAATTGCTTCATGCTTGGATCTGCTTCAGAGTCTCCAATAATTTCAACGCCCTGGTCACTTAGATATTCATAAAATTCATCCATGGCTTCTGAATCTAGCTCATAACTGGATAAACGCTCAGCTACTTCTTCATAAGCTAAAATACCACGCTTTTTCCCTAATTCAAGCACCTGTTCCTTCGCTTGTTCTAGGGTTAGCTCATTCTCTGTTGATTTTGAACTTGATGGCTGTTTTTGCTCTGCCATGAGTCCCCCTCCTTCCAAACTTCCTTCTAAACCAAACTATTGGGATCTTAACTGCTTTTTCATCTCAATGATTCTCATCGCAATTTGGGCAGCTTTCACTGGATCATTTTGGCGCTCCGCTTCTTTTTGTTCCAGCTCAAGAGATGAAATGCTTTCCTGCTCACTTCTTTTATTTGAAATGACACGAATATAATCATTGACTTCTGCATCACTGAGATCAGGCTGAAGCTTTAACATAGCAATTTCACTTACTAAACTTTGCAGGGAGGCATCCGGTAATTGTTCTATAAATTGACCCGGATTCGCTTCATACCCTTCTTCATAGTAAGCGTAAAGATATGTCACAATGACTTGATGTTCATTCAAATTAAAAGCTCCACCTATATGTTCTTGGACTTTATAAGACACAGAAGCATCATGCAACATATAATAGATCAATTGCCGCTCAGCATTATGAAATGCTGGAAGCAATTTCTGTTTTTTTCTAGAAGTTTCTTTGTAATTATTAGTATAGCTAGTCTCAGGATTCTTATCCTTATCAAGTCCTTGCTTTTTTCGGCGATTTATGATTTCTTGTTCTAACACTTCTAAAGAAAGGTCATATTCACCTGCAAGCTCTCTAAGATAGTGATCCCGCTCCAGTGGTTTACTGATTTTAGAGATCTCATCTAAAACACGTTCGATGTATTGAATACGATCTCCTTCATTATTCAGATTAAACCCCTGTTTTAAATGGTTGATCATAAAACCTGTATACGTAACAGCAGCTTCTAACACATGCTTTCGAAAGCTTTCACTTCCGTATGACCGTATATAATCATCAGGGTCTGAACCATCTTTCATTTGGGCTACTCGTACATCACAGCCTACTTTCTTTAGTATGGTAGCTGCCTTGTATGATGCATCCTGACCAGCTCGGTCGGCATCATAACATACAATAACCCGCTCCACATAACGACGAATCAGTTTCGCCTGTGGCTCTGTAAGAGCTGTCCCTAATGTGGCTATGCCATGTTTAATACCACCTTGGTACGCAGATATAACATCCATTTGTCCTTCAAATAAGACAACCTCATTTTGCTTTCGTATCTCAGCGCGAGCTAAATCAAAATTATAAAGTAACTTCCCTTTTTGGAATAAATCCGTCTCTGGGCTATTCAAATATTTAGGATCGCCGCCATTTACACTACGTCCACTAAATGCAACTGTCTTTCCTTGATGGTTTCGAATGGGAAAAATGACTCTACCTCTAAAGCGGTCACCGTAATGACCATCTTCTCGATATGAGAGCAAGCCTCCTTTAACCATCGTTTGAGGATGGAAACCTTTATTCTCTAAGAATTTCATTGTAAATTCTTTCGAGTTAGGAGCAAAACCTAACTGAAAAGCATCAATCACTTCATCAGTTAAGCCCCTTTCTACAAGATGTTCATATCCATCTTTACCTTCTTTTGTATGTCTCAACAAATGATGGTACAATTTAGTTAACCATCCATGCGCTTCAAGTAGCGTCTGATTCTCCTGATGCTTTGGATCAGTTTCCTCTCGATCGCTATTTTCTTGGTCTGGCACTTGATGGCCACTTTTATCAGCGAGAATTCGAATGGCTTCCTGAAAAGAAACACCTTCAATCTCCCGAATAAAGGTAAGAACATTCCCACCCTTTCCGCATCCAAAGCAATGAAAAATTTGCTTATCGGAAGAAACGGAAAAAGAAGGAGTTTTCTCATTATGGAATGGACAAAGCCCAAAGTAATTTCGACTCTTCTTTGTCAGTTGCACATATTCACCGACAACGTCAACGATGTCGTTTGAATTGCGAATTTCCTCAATGACACTTTCTGGAATGCGATTAGACATACAATCACCATGTTTACTTTTTATTCTAGAAGAAGTATAAAAACCCTTCAAAATTCGACAAGATTTTTTTGAGAGAACCCTTAAAAAATCTTATTGTGTATAGGACTTAAGGCGATACGCTAAAAGCCCTACCCTAAGAGACCATTAATCATGCTTTCTTTCCCTAGAGATCGATGCTCTCCTACCAGGTCATGTTCGACAAACCCATAAAAGGATGCCGGCTATAGTCAAGTATTCTACATTCCTGTCAGGAATCCTTCTCAAAGAATATAAGTTTTAACTTTCTGAAAAGTCGCTACTTCTATTCAAATGACGGGACATAGCATCCATTCCCCACTATTCCATTATGCAAACCATAGAAACATTTTTTCACAAAATACAATTATAATACAATAAAGATTGAATTACCACGATTTTTTTATAGAATATGAGTATAATTTTACACGAAACTTTCACATCCACATGACAAAACACAGGTGCAGCACCTGTGTTTTATTTTAAGACTTTGAGTGAATTCGATTGAGAATCGTATTAGCTGTTTCTTCAACGGCTTTGTTTGAAACATCAATTACATCACATTGAATGCGGTCCACTACGGAATTAAAATGGCTAAGCTCGTGGTGGATGCGTTCCATATTAGCATAGGTCGCCTGATCATCCAATCCTAATGCTTTCAAGCGCTCTCTGCGAATATCATTAAGCTTTTCTGCACTAATCTTAAGACCTATACATTTTGAAGGATTCACTTTAAAGAGTTCTTCAGGTGGGTCCACCTCTGGAACAATAGGGACATTGGCTACTTTCAAGCGTTTATGTGCTAAGTACTGAGAAAGTGGTGTCTTCGAAGTTCTTGAAACGCCTATTAACACGACATCTGCTTTCAGAATCCCTCTAGGGTCTCTCCCGTCGTCATATTTCACTGCAAATTCAATGGCCTCTACCCTCTTAAAGTAATCTTCATCCAACTTGTGAACTAGCCCTGGTTCTAGGCGCGGCTTCTTTCCATAATGCTTTTCAATTTGGTCTATAAAAGGACCAATAATATCAATAGCGATCACATCATGCTCTTTCGCTTCTTGTAATAAGTACTCTCTAAATTCAGGGATGACTAATGTGAAGCCAATCATTGCTTGATGATCTTTTGCCTGAAGGACAGCCTCTTTTAGAGTGGCTTTATCCTCAATATATGGAATACGTTGAATTTCAAATTCACTGTTATTAAACTGACTAATCGATGCTTTAACAACTAGTTCAGCTGTCTCTCCTACAGAGTCTGATACGACATAAACAATTGGTTTACCCATCCTACTACCTCCTCACGCCTTATATACGTTCATCACGTCCTAGTTCAACTAGTGCTTTCGTTAAGTTCGTTTTCGTTAAACGACCAATAACTTCATAGCCTTCTGCGTCATTCTTAACAACCGGAAGCGCATCAATTTGTTTATCGATTAGCATTTGACCTGCTTCTAGCAATAGGTCTTCTTTATAACAAAGCGTAACATTCGGCATCCTTGTCATTATAATATGAACGGGAATTTCCCGTAAATCTTGATTTCCGATACTTGCACGCAATAAATCCTTACGTGATAACACACCTACTAATTTTGCATGATCATTTACTACAAAAAGGGTTCCGACATCTTCTAGAAACATCGTACAGATTGCGTCGTATACAGAGACGTTTTCATGAACGACAACAGGAATCGATTGAAAGTCTTGAACTTTAAACTTTTTTAGTTTTTCAGTTAATAGTTCTGAGCCAGTTTTGCCAGTATAAAAATACCCTACTCTCGGTCTTGCATCTAAGTATCCCGCCATGGTCAGAATGGCTAAATCCGGTCGCAGGGTTGCTCGTGTCAAACTTAAACGCTCTGCTATATTCTCCCCTGTAATCGGACCGTTTTCTTTAACAATTTCTATAATATGTTCCTGGCGTTGTGTTAAGTCCATCGTTTCACCACCTCTTACTATGTGTCATACTATTTAAAATATTATATCTCATTTTAGCCATAGTTGGAAGAACAGTCCTCTCTTATTTCACCGTTCACTTCAAAATAAGCAACATAAACACCATCATTTTTGTACAACTTCTCCGTCATAAGTGAAAAAACCTCGCCCCCATACCCAATCAAGGTATAAAGACGAGTTTCCTCTTATGTGATCCGTTATGCGCTTTGCAAGAATACTGAACAGTCCTTGAAATGTCAACTATTCCGCTACTCTTTCAGCCAATCTAATTGATTTAAGAACTTCTTCGACTTTAAATAATAGCCACCATAGCGATCATAATATTCGGTTATGATTTGCTTGAGTCGTTCCTTATTTTCTTGTTTTACAGATATATTGCCAACCCTCGTTACGTCTACTCCAAGGCATATTCGTAAAAGTTTCAAGAGGTTTGGTGAGAGACCGTAAGAATGGGGGTCTATGTGTCGGCACCTCGTACACAACGTCCCACCTTCTTGTACAGAAAAAGAAAAAGGCTCTACTTCAGACCCGCAGTTCACACAACGATGAACTTCAGGCGCAAAGCCGCCTTTACGAAACATCTTCATTTCATACATGAACATTAGAATATCTAAATCTTTATCTTCTGTAATCCAAATAAATGTTTGTAACAGCTGTTGAAACAAAAACGGGTCAGGCTTGTTTTGTTCCTGTAGCTTATCAGTCAGTTCTGCCATATAAGAAGCATACGCTGTCTTAACGATATCTTCTCGAATGGCTCGCAAGGAATACAATACCTCTCCTTGCTGCAAGGTCCCCATGTTAGAGCCCATTTGCACCAAGAAGGAAGCATATACAAACGGTTGGGTAATTGCTGTTAATCGACTTTTAGGCTTTTTAGCCCCTCTTGCCATTACAGCAATTTTACCTTTTTCCCGCGTGAACAAGGTGACAATTTTGTTCGTTTCCCCGTAGTCACCTGTTCTGATTACAATCCCCTCTACCTTTTCTAACAATATAACTCACCTATCTTCTTTCTCTACAACTGTCGATCAAATTCTGCATAATCTTCACTGTGTTCTCTAACTGGAGAACCTTCACTATCTGTAGTTTCCATTTCTTTCATTAATAAATAGGTTTCAATGTTTCCTGTTTGACTAAAGACCTTCCATGTAAAGTCGAGCACAAGAAACCCCCACCTTTCTATTGGATTAAGAAAATGTATGATTAATCTTAGATTGACCGTAAACGCCGGCACTCATGTGACTTAATATTTTCCAAATTAATATTCGTCTTCTCTGTAACCATACTCTTGCAAGTGATTTGTACGATTACGCCAGTCTTTTTGAACCTTCACAAAAAGCTCTAAATAAATTTTAGTTCCTAGTAAAGCTTCAATATCTTTACGAGCTCTCTGTCCAATTTCCTTCAACATCGAACCTTGTTTTCCAATAATGATTCCTTTTTGACTAGAGCGTTCAACAATAATGGAAGCTTGCACGTTCAATTTTTCGTTTTCTCGCTCTTCAATTCCCTCAATGACTACCGCAATGGAGTGAGGAACTTCTTCACGAGTTAAATGTAGCGCCTTCTCGCGAATTAACTCACTGATTACAAAGCGCTCTGGGTGGTCTGTAATCATATCTTCCGGATAGAATTGTGGTCCTTCAGGCATCTTCTCAACCATTAACTTCAATAGGTTATCAACGTTATTGCCTTCAAGGGCAGAGATCGGTACAATCTCAGCGAAGTCATACTTTGTTCGATACTCATCAATTAGTTTAATTAATTCGTCCGGGTGAACCTGATCTAATTTATTCACAATCAAGAAGACAGGTTGCTTTACTTTTTGAAGCATATTGATAATAAATTCATCACCACGTCCAAAGCCTTCCTTCGCATTCACCATAAATAATACTAAGTCTACTTCGTTTAAGCTTTGTTCAGCGACATTCACCATAAAGCTGCCTAATTTATGTTTTGGTTTATGGATCCCTGGCGTATCTATAAATACCAATTGGGCGTCATCTTGTGTGTAAACCCCTTGAATTTTGTTACGAGTTGTTTGTGCCTTATCACTCATTATGGCAATCTTCTGGCCAATAACCCGATTCATAAATGTGGATTTTCCTACGTTTGGTCGTCCGATAATGGATATAAATCCTGATTTGAAATCTGATTCCATGTTGTATCCTCCATGCTTTGATGATTATTCCTTAAATCAATCTTGATTTTTTTCTATTTTACTACAAATTCGCCTTCATTTCATGTAATCGACAAAAGCAGTTACGATGTTACAAGAAAACAAAAAGGTTATTGTTTCCCCTTTTGATTTTTAACAATTAACAACAAAAAAGACCCGGAAAAGAGTTCCCAGGTCTTCTTAGAATAGTTTAGGAAGAAATATAATACAAGCAATAATTACAGAAGCTAGCGCGGCAACTAGTACCGCTCCAGCTGATATGTCTTTAATTTCCCCTACCAAGGGGTGATAATTTGGCGATAAGAAATCCATAATTCGCTCAATTACAGAATTAATCATTTCTAAAATAATGACAATAGCCATTATAGTAATGACCGCAACCCACTCCCATGCTACTAAACCAAAAAAAAGACCCGCTAGTATCACAAGAGCTGATACGGACAAATGAATTCTAAAGTTTCGTTCCGTTTTAAGTACGTTCCATAGACCGTTAAAGGCAAAGGAAAAACCGATGAGCTTTTTTTTACTCGTTCCGTTTGAGCCCGAACTCATGTAAAATTTCCTCTTGTCTTGTGAACATTTTCTTTTCATCCTCTTTATTCATGTGGTCATACCCAAGCAGGTGTAAAAACCCATGAAGAGCTAAAAAGCCAAGTTCACGCTCATAAGAATGGTTATATTCCTCAGCCTGTTCCTTTGCTCTGTCTACAGATATAACAATATCTCCAAGAAGAAGTGGCATTTCAGCCCCCATGATTTTCATTTCTCCTTCTCCCTCTTCTTGCATCGCAAACGAAATCACATCCGTCGGTTCATCCTTCTGACGGTAGTTACGGTTAATAATTTGAATTTCGTTATTGTCAACGAACGACACCGATAACTCAGCTTCATCTGTGACATTTTCCTTTTTTGAGGCGAAGTCCAAAATACGCTGGATTAAATCAACATAATTCTCTTCTACTGAGTTTGTTTCATCGTGAAAATCAATGTACATATTTATGCCTCCTTTACGGCCGCTTTTGTTTCTGGATATTGAATTCTTGAATGAAATATACCTTGTAACGTTTCACAAATCGCTGTTTGTATACGCTCTAGGTCTTTTAATGTTAAAGGACTATCGGATAATTGTCCATCCAGAAGACGGTCAATGATAATTGAGTGAACGAGATTTTCAATATCTTCTGGCGAAGGAGATTTCATAGACCTCACAGCAGCTTCTACCGAATCACAAATGCAAACAATGGCTGCTTCACTGGACTGTGGCTTTGGTCCAGGGTAACGAAATAAATCCTCTTGAACATCTTCATCCCCCTGTTTAGCTTTATGATAAAAATATTTCAACAAGGTTGTACCATGATGTTGTTCAGCAATTGCTATAATTTCCTCAGGCATCTTATGTTTCCGTAGCATCTCAGCACCGATATAAGGGTGACTAATAATGATTTCTGCGCTTTTATGAGGCTTTAATTCATCATGGGGATTTTTCATGCCCATCTGATTTTCAATAAAGTACTGAGGTTCTGACGTTTTCCCCAAATCATGATAATAAGCGCCAACCCGAGCGAGTAACCCGTTTGCTCCGACCGCTTCACATGCGGCCTCACTCAAATTGGCCACCATCACACTATGGTGATACGTCCCAGGCGTCTGGGTTAAGATCTTTCGGAGAAGAGGGTGATTCGGGTTAGACAATGTAATGAGCAACGTATCTGATAGCATACCCAAACCGGCTTCGAAAAATGGCAATAACCCAAATGTAAGGACGGATGATAAAAAGGCAGCTAATACAGCATACCCTAGCGTTATGGCTAAGTTTGAAACAGAAATCGGCTCATAAGTCAGCATGACAAAGGCACTAACCAATAGCATATTGACTACCGTAACTCCGAATCCCGTTTTCAGGATAGAGGTCTTATCTTTTACATTATGTAGAAAGATAATCGCAGCTAACTGGGAAAATAGAAAATAAATACCGGCTTCTACATTTAAAGTTCCAGGAATTTGATCATTAAAGAAAATTGTACCAAAAACCGCAAATAAAACACTCGAAAAAACAGCGATTCTCTCATGAATAAGAAGCTTTAATAACATTGCGCCAGCAGCTACAGGCACTGCATAGTATAAATCATCAATTGAAGTCTGAAAGAGACTCCCTACCTTCATCAAAAGAAAGACAAGAATGCTTATAAAGAGAACGGCGAGTACCTTCGGATGATCCAACTGGTCCAGTTCTTTCATTCTTCTTAACTCATAGAAAAGGATACCTAGCGACAAAATAATGACGACGATGAGTCCTGTATAAGGATACCAATTGTTTTTCCCATCGAGTAACCCTACTAACTCTAAGCGTTCGTAGACATCATTAGAGATGGTCTCCCCTTGAAAGACTAACACCTGACCTTGTCTAATCATGACCGGTTCCACATCGTTTGCTGCTTCGTTTTGGGCTTGGATCTTCTTATCCTCATCGATAAATGAATTACGAACCACTAAGAATTCTGTCAGAGATTGGACTGCTTCTTTCAGAGAGGGATCAAAGCTACTAAACTGCAGTTCGTTTAAAACCTCTTTACGGGCTTCTTCCACCCCTTCCTCTCTCACACCTGCACGGAGAACGTCTGTTAAAGCTTTTTGAAGCATTTCTTCAGCCACATTCCTCTGATCAGCAGGTGCTTGCAATAAATGCTTTAAGACCTCTTTATCCACTTGTTTGGTGATATCTTCTGAAAGCATGGATTGAAGTTTAGCCACATCACTCTTTTGTTCCTCTAAAGCTTCCGAATCTTTATCTTTTTCATCATTTTGGCTTTCCACAACCCTAACCGCGTTAAAGATCTCTTCCATGTAATTGATGCGGGTATTGGTGATAAAGTTTCTGATGGTGTAGACATCCTCAACCGATTCCATTGCCTCGTCCCGTTTTTCTTGAGTTCGGTCTTTATCTTCTACATTTACAGGGGAGAGAATGGTATCCTTTGCTGTGTCTAGCCTTTTCACATCATAGGTCTTGGTTTGAACATTTGAAAAAGCAAGCAAAAACATGACCAGAGCCAATATTGCTAAAGATGCCCCCGTGGTAACCCACAAATTCTGAAACACATTTCCCTTGATGAACTGATTCCACCAGTTTCTCACCCAATTCCCCTCCATTATTCTAAACATAGAAAGAAGACCCTTAAAAAAGGGTCTTTCTACTTACTTTTCGTCCTCATAAGCGTCAATAACTCGTTGAACTAATGGGTGACGGACAACGTCTGACTGTTCTAAATAGGAAAAAGCAATTCCTTTAATACCAGACAACCGTTTTTCTGAAGTTTTCAATCCTGATGTAACACCTTTTGGTAGATCGACTTGAGTGATATCGCCCGTTATGACCATTTTTGATCCAAAACCAAGACGAGTGATGAACATTTTCATTTGTTCTGGCGTCGTATTCTGAGCCTCATCTAAAATAACAAAGGCATCGTCTAACGTCCGGCCTCTCATGTACGCTAAAGGAGCAATTTCGATCGTTCCCCTCTCCATAAGCCTTGCCGTGTGTTCTGTACCAAATAAATCATGAAGCGCGTCATATAAAGGCCTTAAGTAAGGATCGACCTTTTCCTTTAAATCTCCTGGTAAAAAGCCGAGGCTTTCCCCCGCTTCGACAGCTGGTCTTGTTAATATGATTCGTTTGACTTCGTTATTCTTTAACGCTTGCACAGCCATTACAACGGCAAGATAGGTCTTCCCAGTACCTGCTGGACCAATTCCAAAGACCAGGTCATGTGTTTTCATACCCGAAACATAGTTCCGTTGCCCTAATGTCTTTACTCGAACCGGTTTCCCTTTTGCATTTCGAATGATCTCGTCTTCAAATAACGTTTCAAACTGTTGAATTTCATTCTTCTTAGCCAGATCGATGGCATAGATAACATCACGTTCAGAGATCGTTAAGCCTTTACGAACGATTTTAAGCAACTCATGAAATACTTGTTCTACTAAAAGAACATGATCTTTATTTCCAGATACACTGACATGTTCGCCTCTCGTAACAATGGATACACTTAATTGAGACTCCATTTGTTTCAGATTGCGATCGCCTGTCCCAAATAAGGCTAACGCTTCATTCGGATTATCTAATTGAATGTCGATTGTACGTAAATCTTCCTGCATGCTTCAGTCTCCTTGAGTGATAGGTTGAGGTTTTGATATATCTTCATGAACTTTGAAATATAGGATTAATTTAACTTTACCATTCTCTTTCTGACGGTGCAAAACTTTTTGGGTGATAATTTTGGAATTTTGTGGGAGGTTCTGTTTTAGTTCCTTTTCTGCTTGCTGAATTCCTATTTTCAGTGCTTGTTCGTCTGTTCTTAACTCCTCATAGAGCTCAGCCTCTGAGATTTCCTTAGAAGAGAAACCAATAGGCAGTTTCCACTTAAAGAAGTAGAACGGTTTGTTGTATTCCTCTTCGTGGATCCTTTTAAACTCAGGTTCTTTAAATCCCCAAACAGGCACCCTAAAACCACCAAGTTGCACACCATAATGGGTTTCTTTTTTACCTGTCGTCACTTCATACTCCACTTGAAGAGGCACAACGACTTCACTTTTATACCACGTTTCTGCAATCACTTCTCCTTCGGCGTGAACCAATGTAGGCTCTTCTTCTCGCCCGATTGCGCCTGAGACTAGCAAATCACCTGACTCCACGTAATCGTTCAGCTCGACGGCTGGTGCTCCTTTTTCAACATACATATCAACGATAATTCCTTTTTTGCGCGCATATAAACTTTGGGGACCCCCTTGTTCAGGTTCCGTTACAATGGTCTTTTCCACACCTTCTAAATGATACGTAGTACCCTTCTCTGTTACTCCTACCCATAACAGTTCAGGCACATCTGCTAACAGCTTCTGTTGCATCTCCCCAGGTGTTTCAATGGTAAATTTCCACGCCCCTCTTTTAATTCCATAGTCTTCTAAATTCTCTTTAATTTTATACTCTACTTCTGGTGTAACGCCTTCGATCTTAATCCCCCATACCATATTAGAGAGAAGAAAAATCGCAATCATTCCTAATAAAAAACCCGCTACAAGTGACCTTCTCTTAAGCAATGAACGCAACATAAACGGAAGACCATGTCTCTTTTTAAAACGGATTTTATAATCCATTTGCTTTCGTAATCGTTTAAGACTCGCCACATCTTCTAATCGTACATTGGCTTCACATGTAAACTCGTCTATTTTTTTCACATTCCAAACTGAAATTCCATTCTCAACGCAGCGGTTGAGAAAGAACTCCGGAAACTTCCCTTCAATCCTTAGTGTCGTGTACCCTGTAAAGAAGACTCCTTGCGTGATTTTCATACGTGCCTCCTAACCTTTAGCCATTTTGATCTATAAATGTGACTTCATGAATGGTTCCCTCAAGCAAAATCTCTTCCGGAAGCATCATCCGAAGCACAAATCCTTTTCCTTTGATTAGCAACTGCCCCTGCTTCAATTTCAAACGCAATTCCTCATCCGAAAAAGAAATTAACCCCTTATGATTCTCCACATATGCATGAATTTGACCAATGGTCGTAATTCTGGGTAGTTCGAGGATGACATCAGTTGGTAAATCAAGTTGTTGCGATAGCCAATTCCCTATACGTTGTTGCCATTTTTTCATTCCAGCGTGCCCCCTCTCACATACATATCTATGAAAAAAGCACGAAATGTATCACTACATTTCGTGCTTTCGGTAAGGGTTATTTTTTTAATGGAGAGCGGTATGGATTTCTAGATCTTGGCTTCCCTAATACTTCAGCCATCACGACACTTTCTGCAAGTTTCTTCTTCGAAAGGTTTTGAACACCGGTTACTTTGATGGAAGGTTGATTGGTTGTATCCTTCTTGTATGGAACTCGTTGTTCCCTCTTATAACTGGGTTGAGTAGGTTGATCAGGAATCGCATCGTGCCCTTCCTGATTCCCGCTGTAATAGGGCTGTTTTCCTTGTTTATCAACTTGAGAGTCTTTACCCTTATAATCTCTTTTAAGGCTTTTATAGCGCTCCCTTTGCTCTTCTGCATAGGTTTTCAAATCTTTCACCTTCTCTTGCTCTTGAGAAGGAGCTGGTGAAGACTGCGAGCTCGTCTGGACAGGTTGAGGTTGCTCAGCCTTCTTCTTTTCTTTTTCCTCGTTCTTACCTAAATTCGTGAGAAAAGCAAAGAGGGCAGCCACAACAGGGATCAACAGCCCCATATTGTTTACGATGATATCAATGATATCTCCCATTTGCGATCAGTCCTCCTATATAGGACTTTCCTTTTAGTTGTCCTCTTCCTCATTCTCATTATTCATCTTTCCAATCACATCACGCATGTCTGTATCGGCTTGAATGTTCTTTAGATTATAATAATCCATTACACCAATATTACCTGAGCGCAAGGCTTCAGCCATTGCAAGTGGTACTTCTGCTTCCGCTTCCACCACTTTCGCTTGCATTTCCTGAACACGAGCACGCATTTCTTGCTCTTGCGCGACAGCCATAGCACGTCTTTCTTCCGCTTTCGCCTGGGCAATATTTTTGTCTGCTTCTGCTTGGTCTGTTTGAAGGATCGCACCAATGTTTTTACCAATGTCAATATCAGCAATATCAATCGATAAAATTTCAAAAGCCGTTCCAGCATCAAGACCTTTGCTTAATACGTTCTGAGATATGCGGTCTGGATTCTCTAACACTTGATTGTGGTCTTTTGAGCTACCGATGGTACTAACGATTCCTTCACCAACACGAGCGATTACAGTATCCTCGCCAGCACCCCCAACTAAACGATCAATATTCGCGCGAACAGTGATACGGGCTTTGGCTTTCACTTCAATCCCATCCATTGCTACACCGGCAATAAACGGTGTTTCGATTACTTTTGGATTTACACTCATTTGAACCGCTTCTAATACGTCACGACCAGCGAGATCAATAGCGGCACAACGCTCAAAACTTAATTCGATATTCGCTCGTTGCGCAGCAATTAGCGCATTTACAACACGGTCCACATTACCCCCAGCCAAGTAATGACTCTCAAGCTGGTTGGTATCTACATCTACTCCTGCTTTATGCGCTTTAATTAACGGATTAATCACACGGCTTGGAACAACTCGACGTAAACGCATTCCGATAAGCGTAAAGATACTAATTCGAACCCCTGCTGCTAACGCACTAATCCAAAGCATAATTGGAATAAACGTGAACAAGACAGCAAGCGCTATAATGATAACTGCAATAAATATAATCGGTATTAACCCTTCTGATAACATATCAATTCCCCCTTATACATTTTCCTGTTTAATTTCTCGAACAATAACTCTGGATCCTTCTACTTTCACAATTTTGACTGGAGTCCCTGCATTGATAAAACTTCCTTCGGTCACGATATCAATTCGTTCATCGTTAAAGACCCCAGTGCCAGCAGGCCGTAATGGTGTAACAGCCTCTCCTGTGTTCCCGATTAGTTCATTTCTCGTATTTGAGGAAAGGTATCCTTTCTCAGAGGAAGTAGAGTCGCTTAAAACAATGTTTCTCAAAAATCCTTTGTCAAATCCAATTGTCTTGAATAGGATAACAGAGCCAATAATCGCTACAATAATAGCAATCAAGAGACTCATCGTCATATGACCAACGTCATCGGTGGACATAAACAATGAACCCACTACGCCACCAGTACCTATGATCCCGAGTATCCCACCCGGGACAAAGAACTCAAGAACTATACATACAACCCCTAAACCAAATAGAATAATGGCTTCGTACCCAGCAAGGCCTGCAATCATATGACCATAGAAAAACAATCCTAGCGCGAGTAGTCCCATGGAGCCAGCAATCCCAAAACCAGGAGAATACAACTCAGCCACAAACCCTAAGCTAGCCACAGAAAGCAAAATCGGAACAACAACAGGATGAGTAATTAAGCGAGCAAGTCGCTCAGTAAACGTCGGGTTGGTTGTAATCACTTCAGCATCTGACAATCCTAATTCTGATAACAACTCTTCCCTTGAACTAACGACACCTTCTGCATATCCAACTTCCAAAGCCTCTGCTGCACTTAAAGTTAGATATTTCCCTTTACCTGCTTTGTATTTCGGTAAGTCAAGTTCAGGGTTAGCCATCGCTTCTGCATACAACGGATTTCTATTATTTAATTCTGCAGCGGTACGCATCTTTTTTACCCAGTCAGACTGAGCTTTTTTACTCGCTGCGTTCCCATCTGAAGTAATAACCCCAGCAGAACCCATAGTCGTATTTGGTTTCATATAGATCTGATCTGCGTTTAATGATATGTATGAGCCTGCAGATAAAGCTTCTTGTACAACAAAAGCCGTATTCGGGGTTTCGATAGATTGGAACAAGGTCGCAATTTCAGCAGCTGCGTCCACCCGTCCACCCGGAGTGTTTACTTCAAAAATAATATGATCTGCATCTCGATCTTTCGCTTCGTTCACACTTCTTTTAAGGAACGAAGCAAGCCCCTTTTCTACCGTTTCCGTAATCGGGACGACATAGACGGTTTCACCTTTTCCATCAGCTGAACTAGGCGGACTAAGAAATGAGGATATAAACAGTAATAAGATCGAAACCATCATCATAAGTCTCGTTGTCTTTCTCATACTTCCCCCCCTTTCTTTTTATTATATACGAGTTAGGCCATCTAAACGTTTCATGTAAAAGGTTTTTTTATCATTTTTGTGAAAATTTTTTGGTAGTATTGTTCCCTTTGCGGGTTAAGTTAGAAAAGCGGCGGATTCAATGGAGGCTATTGCGAAGAAGGGATCGGTCCGTCAACAGATCAATCATACTTAAAAGTCTTGCCTAAAATGACAAGCCTATGCTTTCTTACAGTCTAGGAAAAGACCTGGAAACATGAAAAAACCGCCTTTTTTAAAAAAGGCGGTTCGTGTTTAAGATAAATGTTTTTGTACAAATTGGTTAACTAGAGAGCCATCGGCTTTGCCTTTTACTTTCGGCATAATGGCACTCATCACTTTGCCCATATCTTTCTTAGAAGAAACACCAACTTCATTGATCGTTTCCTGAACAATTGCATCTAGTTCCTCTTCTGAAAGCTGATCAGGCATATATGATTGAATGATTTCAATATCTCTCTCATCTTTTTGCGCAAGATCGTCACGACCTGCACTTTTGTACTCTTGGAGGGAATCTTTTCTTTGTTTTATCTCACGAGATAAAACAGTTAATTCTTCTTCCTCAGTCAATTCATCTTTTCCAAGTTTTAAAGCTTCATTTTGCAAAGACGCTTTCACCATACGTATGACGGATAAACGTTCTTTCTCTTTGTTACGTAAAGCCTCTTTCATATCTTGGTTGAGACGCTCAAGTAATGACATCTACCTTACACCCTCTTACTTACGCTTTCTAGCGGCTTCTGATTTCTTCTTACGACGGACGCTAGGCTTCTCGTAATGTTCACGCTTACGATACTCAGCTAGTGTACCATTCTTAGATACGCTGCGCTTGAAGCGACGAAGAGCATCTTCAAGAGACTCGTTTTTACGCACGCGAGTGTTGTTTGACATGCTATTACCCTCCCTCCAAAGCAAAAAAGACAGTTTCAATGAACACATGAGTATAGTTTCCTCACATGCCTCTGACAATTATAAACCATTCTCCAGACAGATTCAACTATTTTTTAAAGGATCATTCGGAGAATTATATTGTCGTTGCTCTGTCATATCATCCACTTTAACATAAGTTGAGCGACCAGGATAGAGGAGAATGTTTAATTTTGAGAAATTGAGTCATTCCTGCTCAAATAATTCTACATCTCCATAGCCTTTGTTTAGCCTTCTTTTCAGTCATGAAATCATACCTTGTCCATATGATGGTATAGAGGTGAACAACCGTGGCTGATTTAATTACGTTATTTACTGTTTTCTTAACCATCTTTATATTTGGAATGACGGTTTTACGCATAGGGTTGTATCAATTATCTTATAGAAACATGAAATTATTAATTGAGCGTTATGCGGATAACCCTTTTAAAGGAATGATTGCAGGCATCGTTGTAACAAGCATATTACAAAGCAGCTCTTGCACGATGGTTATTGCCATTGGGTTAGTGGCTGTAGGGGTGCTAAATTTCAAGCAGTCCATAGGAATTATTCTTGGAGCCAATATTGGGACGACGGTTACAGCGGAATTGTTAACTTTCTCTAATGCTATCCCCTTATGGCCTCTATTGATTCTTGGAGCTGCACTTTTGCTTATACCAAAACAAACATGGTTTGGAGCCGGGGGTATAGTCTTTGGCTTAGGGTGTATTTTTGTAGCATTAAACGGATTCGAGTCCTTGGCAGAACCACTTAAACAATTCCCAATCATAGAGGAAAGCCTTGTGTTCACGAATGATTTCCCCAATGCAAGCATCCTTATTGGGACCGTCATGACTGCTATTATACAATCGTCCACCGCCGCTACCGGAATCTCTATGAGCTTCTTGAATGAAGGGGTGTTTAGTTTACCATCGGCGATCGGTATTATGTTAGGAGCTAATATCGGAACATGTATTACTGCTTGGGTAGCGTCTCTAGGCAGCAACCGAGAAGCACGCCTTGTTGCAATGGCTCATATCTGGCTTAATGTACTCGGTGTCTTACTATTTGCTCCATTTATTGATGAACTTGCGGCTTTATCCCAATGGCTCTCAGACGAACCCGCCCAGCAGCTAGCTCACATATCTGTCGTCTTTAATGTATTGTCTTCCCTTATCGTCTTACCTTTCGTCCACCACTTTACTAGATTTGTTATGTTTATTCATAAGTATAAGGACTAGCGGCAGAGGTGAGAGAATGTTCCCGTTCTCTTTAATTTAGTGTAAGGTGGTTCGGGAATTATAAAGCCTAGGAGCTTACGTGAAATAATTAAAAAAGGTGCCCCCATTGAGGACACCTTTTTAATTGGCTCTGTTAAAGTTGGTTGTTGATTTTTACACGTTACATATAAGTCCCTAATGTGGAGCACCGGAAAGTGGGAATGTTTCCGTTAACGTTAGTCTGAGCGGAAGGTGGTTCGGGAAATCACTCGCTTTCCGCGGCGAGCTGGGAAGCCTCCTCGTTCGCTTGCGCTCTCTGTGGGGTCTCCCCTAGGCTCCTTCTGCCGCAGGAGTCTCGCAATTTCCCGAACCACCTTTCCCATATTGAGAAGAACGGAAACATGCCATATTAGTGAATAGAGTTGAATCTATTCTACGATCTAACTGGAGGGCCGTCCCATCAAATTTAGATAAGGGGTGTCTGGGGAACGGGGAGACTCCTGCGGGAGAAAGAGGTCGACGAGACCCCGCAGGGCACGAATTTTGCCCGAGGAGGCTCGACAGCTCGCCCGCGGAAAGCGAGTCGTTCCCCAGACACCCCAAGCACTAGTCAATCAAGACGGCCCCATCTACACTTAAATGTCTCAGCTTTGAGTATTGAACAAGCCTTTAAAATAACAATACTAAACTATAACAAAGCCTTCTAATTAATAATCAGAAGTACCTTGGCCACCAGAAACGATGGATACGCCAGCACTTGCACCGATGCGAGTTGCTCCGGCTTCAATGACTGCATCTGCACCTTCACGGTCGCGAACGCCACCAGATGCTTTTACACCCATGTCAGGGCCTACGGTTTCACGCATTAGTTTAATATCTTCTACTGTTGCGCCGCCACCAGAGAAACCAGTGGATGTCTTCACGAAATCTGCTCCAGCTTCTTTAGCAAGTTGACAAGCTGTAACTTTTTCTTCGTTTGTTAGAAGAGACGTTTCAATGATAACTTTTGTTAATGCTTTGCCTTCTGTAGCGCGAACAACAGCTTCAATGTCAGATTGAACTGTTTCTTTGTCTCCGCTCTTCAAAGCGCCGATATTGATTACCATATCTACTTCAGTAGCACCGTTTTCGATAGCTTGTTTTGTTTCATATGCTTTTAATTCTTTTGTGTTAGCACCAAGCGGGAAACCAATTACTGTACAAACCTTCACATCTGTATCTTGAAGACGTTCATAGCAGAATGGTACCCAGTAAGGATTCACACAAACAGAGGCGAAACCATATTCTTTCGCTTCTTGGCAAATCTGCTCTATTTTTTCTTGTGCTGTATCTGGTTTAAGCTGTGTATGATCAATCATTTTTGCTAATTTAGCATCCATTAATAATCTTCCTTTCTCACTCGGGTTGTCCGTACCTCTTTTATCTTAGCATTATGTCCAAAAAAATGCTATACCCTATTAAAACGCTTACCTTATTATCTCAGAATCCCCAGTTTCTCATACATAGAAAAAGGCCCTGTTGTGTAGCCAACAAGGACCTTTACTAATTAAGAAGATAACTCAATCGATTCGTCTGTTAAACTTGGTCGATCCATCACACGGACAAATTGCCCTTTGTTATAAGGATAGCCCGCTTGAAGGATTTTAACACGAACGATTTCTCCTACCATATCCTCCGTGCCTTCAAATACAACTTTCAAATAGTTGTCGGTGTAACCAACGTAACGATTATCGTTCTCGTCATCCTTGAATTTCTCTTCAGGTATCACTTCTAGAACTTCACTATCGTATTGAGAGGCATATTCTTTTGCCTGCTGGTTCGATAACTCAATGAGTTGGTGCACACGATCATTTTTCACTTCTTCATCTACCTGGTCATCCATTCTCGCAGCAGGTGTACCTGTACGTTTGGAATAAGGGAAGACGTGAAGCTCAGAGTAGCCAATTTCTTGAATGAAACGATAGGTTTCATTGAACTCTTCTTCCGTTTCACCAGGAAAACCAACAATCACGTCTGAAGTTATAGCAAGTCCTGGCAACGCTTCTTTAATACGATCCACACGCTCTTTGTAGAACTCGGTTGTGTATTTACGACGCATACGTTTAAGAACAGTGTTCGAGCCGGATTGAAGAGGGATGTGAAGGTGACGAACAATCTTATCCGATTCACGCAGCACATCAATAACATCATCTGTTATTTGACTTCCTTCAATAGAAGAAATGCGGATTCTCTTTAATCCTTTTACCCTTTTATCTAATTCACGCAATAGCATAGCGAGATTATAATCTTTCATGTCCTCGCCATAACCACCTGTATGGATACCCGTTAACACAATCTCTTTATATCCTGCATCCACAAGCTGCTGGGCTTGATGGATCACTTCCTCAGGATCACGAGAACGCATTAACCCTCGCGCCCATGGAATGATACAGAACGTACAGAAATTGTTACAGCCTTCTTGAATCTTTAAAGAAGCTCGAGTACGGTCCGTAAAGGCAGGTACATCAAGTTCTTCATACGTACGTGTCTTCATAATATTTGTTACACCATTAATGGGTTGACGCTCTTCTTGATATTGTTTAATGTATTCAAGCATTTTTCGACGATCCTGAGTGCCCACAACAATGTCCACACCCGGAATGTCCATGATTTCAGCTGGTGAGGTTTGTGCGTAACATCCGGTCACACATATAACCGCATCTGGATTCTTACGAATAGCGCGTCTGATTACCTGACGACTCTTCTTATCTCCTGTGTTTGTTACGGTACACGTGTTAATGACGTATACGTCGGATGAGCGATCAAAGTCTGTACGCTCATACCCCTCTTCCTTGAACAATTGCCAAATGGCTTCCGTTTCATAATGGTTTACTTTACAACCTAATGTATGAAAGGCAACTGATGGCATAGGATCACCCCAATTCCTCTAATTGATAGGACAGAGCTGAAAGAAAATATGTAGCAGCCGTTTCTGTTCTTAAAATTCTAGGACCTAACCGAACCGCTAGTGCCCCGGCTTCCTTCAACCTCTGAACTTCTTGTTCACTGAATCCACCTTCTGGTCCGATCAACACAAGTATACGCTCATCTTTTTGAACCTTCGTAAAGACTTCCTTTAATGAGTGGAATGATGGACTCTTCGCCTCATCTTCATAAGCAAAGATTACCCAATCATATTCTACTTGAAGCGCTAACAAATCTTTTAAAGAGTGTACATTAACGACTGACGGAATCATCGTTCGATGAGACTGCTCACTCGCTTCTTTTGCAATCTTTTGATATCTTGCTATTTTCTTTTGAGATTTCTTTTGATCCCATTTTACAATGGAACGCTCTGCTTCAAAAGGGATAAATTTGGATGCGCCAAGCTCTGTTCCCTTTTGAATCACATGCTCCATTTTGTCTCCTTTAGGTAACCCTTGAGCAATCGTAACGGTAGCCGGAAGCTCTTTATCCTCTTCCAGCCACTCTACGATCTTACATGTTACTGATTCTGAAGTGATCTCTGTGATCTCACATTCAGCCAGGTCACCCTCTGGTGTACAACATAATATATGATGTTCAGGCTTCATGCGCATAACTTTTCCGATATGGTGAACATCTTCTCCTGTTATGACGACATGCTGATCGTTCCATCCTGATAAAGGAACAAAATAACGTTGCACAATGGGCACCTGCTTTCTTTATGGTTTGCGAGCAATAATAGATGTCCAATCTTCCATTTGATTGATTTCTACAATTTCAAAGCCGGATTCAATAAGTTGATCTTTCACTAATTGACGCTTATTCATAATAATGCCTGATGTAATAAAGTAACCGCCAGACTTTAACGTATTGAAAGCATCATCCGTAAACTGAACAATAATCTCAGCTAAGATATTCGAAACAATCAAATCAGCCTCAAGGTCTACTCCTTGAAGAAGATTATTTTGCTGTGATTCAACCTGGTCTTCTACATTATTTAATTTAGCGTTAATGGTCGTACTCTTAACAGCTATATCGTCTAGATCAAAGGCATGGACATGCTTAGCACCTAATAAGACAGAGGCAATACTAAGAACGCCAGATCCTGCTCCTACGTCTAGGACTACATCGTTTTCTTGAATGTACTGTTCGATCGCCTGAATACTCAGCACCGTTGTAGGATGTGTGCCTGTTCCAAATGCCATACCCGGGTCAAGTTCAATAATGACCTCATCGCTTGAAACCGGCTCGTATTCTTCCCAGGTAGGAATAATGGTAACCTTCTCTGAGATCTTAACAGGCTTATAATACTTCTTCCATGCGGTGGCCCAATCTTCCTCGTTCAATTCACTAATTGTCACGTGATTACGCCCAATGTTGATATCGAATTCAATCAAATTGTTAATGGCATGCTTAATTTCTTCTACCGTTTCACCTAAAAAACTATTCACAGGAAGGTATGCTTTTACATACACACCTTCTGTGGGATAGTCATCTGGATTTAATTCATAGATCTCACCCATAAACGTATCTCTTTCCTTAAACAAGTCTTGTGGGTCTTCAATTACTACCCCACTAGCCCCTGCTTCATGCAAGATATTCGATATAGGCTCAATGGCTTCATTGGTTGTATGAATACATATCTCAGACCATTTCAATGGGATCAACTCTCTTTACTCTGGATTCCTTATTCGCCTTTAAAGGCGCGCTTAACACGTTGGAAAATGTTATCGTGTTGTTCTTCTGTTGGCTGGTTTCCACTAATATCATGGAACTCACGTAGTAATTCTTTCTGACGATCTGTCATTTTCGTTGGTGTCACTACGCGAATCTTTACGTGCTGGTCTCCATGACCATAGCCGCGAACATTTGGAGCACCTTTTTCTTTCAGGCGGAACGTTTTACCGTTCTGAGTACCTGCTGGAATCTTAAGGTTGACGTTCCCGTGTACGGTTGGAACCTCAATTTCGTCACCAAGCGCCGCTTGTGTAAACGTTAGAGGCATCTCACAGAAGATGTGGTCGCCTTCACGTTTATAGAACTCGTGTGGACGGATTTGAACGACAACATATAAGTCTCCAGTCGGTCCTCCATTTTCACCAGGTTCACCTTGACCAGATACGCGAATACGCTGACCTTCGTCAATACCTGCTGGAATAGAAATATGAATTGTTTTACGTTTTGTAACTCTTCCATCTCCACCGCACGTATTACACTTATCTTTAATGATTTGACCTGTTCCTTCACAGTGATGACATACTCGGCGGTTCACAACGCGGCCAAATGGAGTGTTTTGTTCTTGATTAAGTTGTCCGGCACCTTGACAGTGTGGACAAGTTTCCGGCTTCGTTCCAGGTTTTGCACCAGATCCATCACATGTTTCACATTCTTCTTCTTTTGGAATTTGGACGTCTGTTTCTTTACCGAAGATGGCCTCTTCGAAGTTGAGCGTCATTGTATATTGAAGATCGGCGCCTCGACGAGGGGCATTCGGATCGCGACGGCGTCCTCCACCACCGAAGAACATGTCAAAGATGTCTCCAAAGCCTCCAAAGTCTTCGGCTCCACCGAATCCTCCGAAACCACCCTGGTTAGGACCTGCATGGCCAAACTGGTCGTATTGTTGACGTTTTTGCTCATCACCTAGAACATCCCATGCTTCTTGGGCTTCTTTAAACTTATCCTCCGCATTGTCTTCCTGACTGACATCTGGGTGATATTTTTTTGCTAATTTACGATACGCTTTCTTTATTTCATCTTTAGAAGCATCTTTCGATACACCTAAAACCTCATAATAATCGCGTTTACTCACTGAAGATCACTCTCCCGACTCTCTACTCACATAAAGTTTATATTAACACGGTTTCATAACCGATTCAAAGTTAATTCATTCACATTATTCCCAATACACGAACAAACAAAATCCATACAGTAAAAAAGTCAAAGCCAAGATACCCCCTGACTTTGACTTTTTTTATCTGGATCATCCTGGTTTGGATGCTTTATTTACTTCTTGTCGTCTTCGTTTACTTCTTCAAAGTCTGCGTCTACAACGTCTTCTTCTGCACTTTGGCCTTCAGCGCCTTCTTGAGCTTGTTGTGCTTGCTCATACATTTTTACAGAAAGTTGTTGTACTTGCTCTTGAAGAGCATCTTTCTTCTCACGGATTTGTTCAAGGTCTTCACCTTCAAGTGCCGTTTGAAGTTCAGATTTAGCTGATTCAGCTTTTTCTTTATCTTCTTCTGTTACAGATTCGCCAAGATCTTTGATCGTCTTGTCTGTTGTAAAGATTAGCTGATCTGCTTCGTTACGAAGCTCAACTTCTTCACGGCGCTTCTTGTCCGCATCAGCATTTTCTTCTGCTTCTTGAACCATCTTTTCTACTTCGTCTTCAGAAAGACCAGAAGAAGATTTGATTGTGATGGATTGTTCTTTATTTGTACCTAAATCCTTCGCACGTACGTTCACAATACCGTTTGCGTCAATATCGAAGGATACTTCGATTTGAGGTACACCACGTGGTGCTGGTGGGATGTCTGTTAATTGGAAACGACCAAGTGTTTTGTTATCTTGTGCCATTTCACGCTCACCTTGAAGTACGTGGATGTCTACAGCTGTTTGGTTATCAGCAGCAGTAGAGAACGTTTGCTTCTGACTTGTAGGGATTGTTGTGTTACGTTCGATTAATTTCGTTGTAACGCCACCCATTGTTTCAATACCAAGAGATAGTGGAGTAACGTCTAGAAGGACAACGTCTTTAACGTCACCTTGAAGTACGCCACCTTGAACAGCAGCACCAAGTGCTACAACTTCGTCAGGGTTTACGCCTTTAGAAGGATCTTTACCTACTTCTTTCTTAAGTGCTTCCACAACAGCTGGAATACGAGTAGAACCACCTACAAGAAGAACTTTATCGATGTCGCTTGAAGACATGCTTGCGTCTTTAAGAGCACGACGAGTTGGTTCCATTGTGCGTTCTACTAAGCTAGAAGAAAGCTCTTCGAATTTCGCACGAGTTAGGTTCATTTCTAAGTGAAGTGGACCAGCTTCTCCCGCTGTGATGAATGGAAGAGAAATTTGTGTTTGAGCAACACCAGAAAGGTCTTTCTTCGCTTTTTCTGCAGCATCTTTAAGGCGCTGTAGAGCCATTTTATCTTTAGAAAGATCAATGCCGTTTTCTTTCTTGAATTCAGCTACCATGTGATCGATGATTACTTGGTCAAAGTCATCTCCGCCTAGCTTGTTGTCACCAGCAGTAGATACAACTTCGAATGTACCGTCGCCGATGTCTAGGATAGAAACGTCAAATGTACCGCCACCAAGGTCATAAACAAGAAGAGTTTGATCTTGTTCTTGGTCAATTCCGTATGCAAGAGCCGCTGCTGTTGGCTCGTTAATGATACGCTCTACTTCAAGACCTGCGATTTTACCAGCATCTTTAGTAGCTTGGCGCTCAGCATCGTTGAAGTAAGCTGGAACTGTGATAACAGCTTTCTCAACCGTTTCACCAAGATAGTCTTCTGCGTAAGACTTGATATACTGAAGGATGATTGCAGAGATCTCTTGAGGAGTGTACTCTTTTCCTTCAATTTCTACTTTGTAGTCTGTACCCATGTGTCTTTTGATAGACTGGATTGTATTAGGATTTGTGATCGCCTGGCGCTTTGCTACTTCACCAACCTGACGTTCACCATTCTTGAAAGCAACAACAGAAGGAGTTGTACGACTACCTTCAGGGTTTGGAATTACCTTAGATTCGCCGCCTTCCATTACAGCAACACAAGAGTTTGTTGTACCTAAGTCGATACCAATAATTTTACTCATGACAAATTTCCTCCTTTTTCTTCATATGTAGAGCGAGCTTATTGATTCACCTTCACCATTGATGGTCGGATCACGCGGTCATTTAGTTTATAACCTTTTTGAAGCTCCTCTACGACAACATTTGATTCATAGTTTTCATCTTCTACTTGCATAACAGCTTGATGCATATGAGGATCAAATTCCTCCCCAACAGCTGGAATCTCTTCTAGGCCTTCTTTTTCTAGTGCACTCTTTAGCTGTTTATAAACCATGTTCATACCTTCTGCATACTTTTCATCCTGTGCTTCCACTTGGAGCGCACGTTCAAAGTTATCAAGTGCAGGTAATAATTCCTCAATTAGTGATTGAGATTTATATTTACGGTCGTTCTCACGATCTTTCTGCGTTCGACGACGGAAATTATCATAATCTGCTTGTAAGCGTAACAAACGTTGGTACGTTTCATCCTTTTCCTGTTGAAGTTTAGCTAGTTCATCATTTTCACCAGCGTCTTCTTCCACGATTTCTTGTTCAGGATTTTCAACGACCTCTTCTTGTTCGACTTCTTCTGTTTGTTGTTTGTTTTCGTCCATGTTTGTCACCTCCTCCAGAACTCGTTCGGTCTTTTGCACCGGTTAAGAATATATCAGAAATTGAATCTAAACTAAACCGATAACCCTTCAATTTTGGGTATTTTTTATAAAAAGCCCGTTCAACCTTATATGCAAGCAAATAGCTCTAGTAAAAAAGAGAACAGACGTCCTAAATTGCCTTTATCATCTATTCCCCAGTTGAACCTTTTTGATACCAAGAATGGAATGTTTCTGTCATACGGTCTGAAAGTAAATTCAATAAAGAAATGACTTTTGAGTATTCCATCCGAGTAGGACCAAGCAAAGCGATTGTTCCTAGTTGCGTATCCCCAATGGAGTAGGATCCAGTAATGATACTGAGATCTTTCATAGCACTCACTTCATTCTCTGTTCCAATAGAAACTTTGATATCACTTGAATTGTGACGGAGTAAGTGAGCAATTTCTGTTTCTTCTTCAATCATCGAATACAATGTTCTCACTTTATCAATGTCTCTAAATTCCGGCTGCATAAGAATGTTGGTCTTACCTCCAACGTAAAGCTTCGCTGGTTGTTCATCAAATAAAGCGGCTCGCAAATACTGATAGGCCTTCTCAAAATCACTTGTGTGCTTCTTGAGTAAGGTAGCAATTTCGGTATTTAACTTATGGTGAAGATAAATAATCGGTACACCATTAAGCCTATCATTTAATATGTTGACCATCTTCTCTAGATCAGCTGGTTTAATTTCTACAGGAATTGTAAACGAGCGGTGCTCCACATGACCTGTATCCGTTACAAGAATCGCTACAGCAGAAATCTGCGATAGGGGAATGATTTGTAATTGCTTTAATTTTGTCTCGTATACTTCGGGTCCAAGAATAATCGACGTATAGTTCGTCAACTCGGATAACACCCGCGCAGACTGCTGAACGACTTGTTCAAATTCAACCATTTGATTGTCAAAAGCTTGTTTCACAAAAGAAATTTCTCTTCCTGACAAGTTAAATGGAGACATCAAATGATCAACATAAAAGCGATACCCTTTTTCAGAAGGAACTCTTCCTGAGGAGGAGTGCGTCTTCTCAAGAAATCCTAACTCCTCCAAATCAGCCATTTCATTTCGAATCGTAGCTGAACTATAAGATACGCTTTCTTTTTTTGAGATCGTTCTTGATCCTACAGGTTGCGCAGACTGGATGAAATCATCAATTATCACTTGTAATATCAACAATTGTCTCTCTGTTAACATGATGATCACCTCTGTTAGCACTCATTGAATGCGAGTGCTAAATCTAATAATAAATTATCAAATGCCTCGCTCCTTGTCAACGATATTTCACTGAAGCTTTTCATCTTCAATTAAAAATTGAGCAAAAACCTCATTCCCAAAGAGTCTACCTTGAGGAGTGAGAGCAATATGATCCTCTGCTTCCGTTATCCAGTTTTTCCTTTTTAAATAATCTAATTCACCCGAGTATAGGGAGTGGATGGAACGGCCGAAGCGTCTCTGGAATTCATCTAAAGAAACTCCTTTAACTTTACGTAATCCAAGGAACATTTGCTCCTCCATTTCTTCCTTATGGTGCACAGGTTCTACATAAAGTTGAGGGACACCCGTTTCCTTAGCCTTCTTCGTATATTGATTCAATGGCTTGATGTTTACGGTGCGCTCCCCTGGTAAATACCCATGTGCACCTGCACCAAACCCATAATAGTAATCATTGTTCCAATATGTCAGATTGTGCTTGCTTTCATATCCTGGTTTGGCAAAGTTACTAATTTCATATTGATATACACCACTTTTGTTCATCTCACTCATGAGTAATTCGTACATGTTTGCCTCTTCTTCTTCGACAGGCTTATGGAGTTTGCCTTTTTTATGTCGAAGATAGAAAACCGTTTTGGGCTCAATTTGCAACGAATAAGAAGAATAGTGGGGCAGACCCAACTGAAGTGCTTCATCAATCGTTTTCTTGAACTGGTCATACGTCTGGCCGGGAAGGCCATACATTAAATCTACAGACACATTGTCAAATTGCTGCTTCTCAAACAGACGAAGACTATCGTACACATCCTGTACTCGATGGTTTCGACCTAGTTTCTCAAGTAGTTCGTCATCAAACACCTGTACTCCAAACGATATTCGATTGACCCCATATTCCTTTAACAGAGCCAATTTCTTCTCATCAAATTCACCTGGATTCGCTTCAAACGTGTATTCGAGCGGCGCATCTACATCAAAGGATTCTGCAATCATCTTTAGCAAACGCTCAAGTTGTTCATAAGATAAAGCCGTAGGAGTTCCTCCTCCTACAAAAATTGTTTTCATTGGTTTCTTTTGCTTCCCAACTGCCGTTACAATTTCGTTCTCTAATGCCTCTAAGTACTGATCAGCAAGTTCTGGGTTATAAAAGAACTTGGTGAAATCGCAATAATGACAGATCTGGTGGCAAAAGGGTATATGAATATAGGCTGATGTAATCATGATCGTCACGTTCCTTTAAAATAAATTAGCTTTGTTCAAGCAAAGAGAGTACTAAAAGTTCTGTGGTGGCTCATTTACTCCCTACTGCAGTTAAACATATATGGTCGCAAAGTTGAAAGTATAAAAACCGCAAGAAAAGCTCCTGCGGTTTTAATCGTTCTCTCTTATTTGTCGTCAGAATCCATTTCTAAAACAGCCATAAAGGCTTCTTGTGGCACTTCTACAGATCCGACCATCTTCATACGTTTCTTACCTTCTTTTTGCTTCTCAAGAAGTTTACGCTTACGTGAGATATCTCCGCCGTAACATTTTGCAAGTACGTTTTTACGCATCGCCTTAATGGTAGAGCGAGCCACAATTTTATTTCCGATTGCTGCTTGAACAGGTACCTCAAACTGCTGTCTCGGAATAAGCTCTACTAGCTTACTTGTAATGGCCTTACCTCTGTCGAATGCGAAGTCTCTGTGAACGATAAAGGATAAAGCGTCAATTGTATCACCATTTAACCAAATATCCATTTTCACAAGATTAGACGCACGATATCCAGCTAATTCGTAATCAAACGACGCATACCCTTTTGTTTGGGACTTCAGCTGATCGAAGAAATCATAAACGATTTCTGATAATGGAATATCATACGTAATATTGACGCGATTATCATCTAGGTACTGCATATCTACAAATGATCCGCGCTTCTTCTGACAAATCTCCATAACAGAACCTACATAGTCATTCGGTACCATTACCGTTGCATTTACAAATGGCTCACGTACTTCATTAATTGACTGTGGATCAGGCATTAGAGAAGGGTTATCAACGGTAACCGTTTCACCATCCGTAAGCTCAACTTCATAAATAACACTTGGAGCTGTCGTGATCAGTTGAATGTTAAATTCGCGTTCAATTCGCTCTTGGATAATCTCCATATGAAGAAGGCCTAGGAATCCACAACGGAAACCAAATCCTAGCGCTTGTGATGTCTCAGCCTCATATTGGAGAGAAGAGTCATTCAACTCAAGCCGCTCAAGGGCTTCACGTAAATCGTTGTAATTATTCGCATCAACCGGGAACATTCCACAGAATACCATTGGGTTCAGACGTTTATAACCTGGTAATGGTTCTGCAGCCGGTTTGTCTACACGGGTGATGGTGTCCCCGACACGTGAATCACTTACGTTTTTAATAGACGCTGTTAAATACCCAACATCCCCTACAGTTAGTTCGTTCTTAGGAGTAGGCTTTGGATTGAATACGCCTATCTCATTAACCTCAAACTCTTTTCCAGTCTGCATCATGCGAATCTTCTGACCCACTTTAACAGATCCTTCTTTTACAGCGATTGAGGCAATAACTCCACGATAAGGATCATACAAGGAGTCAAAGATTAACGCCTTCAATGGATCTTCTGGTTCGCCAATCGGAGATGGAATTCGTTCTACAATGGCTTCTAATATCTCTTCAATTCCTTTTCCGGCTTTGGCTGAAGCTAAGATAACCTCATCTTTCGTCACGCCAAGCAGATCCTCAAGTTCCTTCGTTACCCGATCTGGATCAGCCGCTGGCAAGTCTACTTTATTGATAACAGGAATAATTTCTAAATCATTATCTAATGCCAAATACAAGTTGGCTAATGTCTGAGCCTCAATTCCCTGCGCCGCATCTACGACTAAGATAACCCCTTCACACGCTGCTAAACTACGAGATACCTCATATGTAAAATCGACGTGACCTGGTGTATCAATCAGGTGGAATAAATAATCCTCTCCCTTATGTGGAGAGCTATATCGTAATTGAACGGCGTTTAATTTAATCGTAATCCCACGCTCACGCTCTAAATCCATCGCATCTAGAAACTGCTCTTTCATTTCCCGCTGCGTCAGAGCTTTCGTCTTCTCTAAAATACGATCGGCTAATGTTGATTTGCCGTGGTCGATATGAGCGATAATTGAAAAATTCCGCACATTCTCTTGTTTAATCTTGTCGCTACTCACATTAATCACTCCTACTTTAATCCGAAACCATAGCTAGCTTTGATTATAGCAATGTAGAGGGAATACTTCAATACGAAAAGCGCAGGGGGCTTGTTTAGGACCGTACGGATAAGCAAGCGAACGGAAGTGGCATTAGCCACTGGAGTTCGCTTGCTTATCTCGCTAGGTCCTAGCCCCCGGAGCTAGACAATACGAAAAGCGCAGGCGGGGTGCTTATCACGCTAGGCCCTCCCCGCCGGAGCTAGACAATACGAAAAGCGCAGGCGACTGTTCAGCCCCGTACGCATAAGTAAGCTGACAGAAGTTCGCGTAGCGAACTGGAGTCAGATTGCTTATGACGCTAGGTCCTAGCCCCCGGAGCTGAACATCACCGAAAAGCGCAGGCGCACTAAGCACAAGAGGAAGTTCGACTAAAACCGCCGCGTCACCCGCCAACGACGAACGACCCCACATCGTGTGGGGCCGACGCATTAAAAGAACACCTGAAATAAGTGATAAATGGTATAAATAACAGTATTGTACGCCCAGTTGACCGCTTTTTCTAACATAACCGCTACTTTCTGAAGACCACGTGCTTCATTATGTTCCTGGTACTGTTGCTGTTTTTCCTGAACAGAGACTTGCTGAAAATCTCTACCAAGGACCTGGACTTCATAATCCCCTGTTTCTAACTTTTCCGTTTGAACCGCTTCTTGAAAAGTTCCATTAGAAAAGCCTCGCATTTGGATCATTCCGATACTTGCTTGATTCATTCCGACTAATACGCCACCAAGGAACAATACAATCATAATTAGAAACGTCACTGTGAAGCGTACCATAGGGGTCATCTCCTTACTGATCTTCTGCTTGCCAATAAAAATCGCTAAACACTTCTCCAACTGCATCCGCACTTCGATATAATTCGTCTAATGTATTTTCCACACCACCAAACTCAATCAGCATTGCGTTCTGAGATAAATCTTGATTGAATTTGCCATTGGTCCCGGAGCCCTTCTTTGTCATGACGCCGCGACTCAATCCAGGATAAGCCTCTTCCATCTTTTCATGAAGTTCATTTGCTAGCTTTAAATTTTGTTCATAGTGAGCGTACTCTCCTCCGACAATAAAGAAAATTCTGGCATAGGTCTTACCATCTATTTCGGCTGTTGTATGTTCCTTACCAATTGCATCTCTATGAAGATCAAAATAATATTGCAGTTCTCTTTCTGAACTCATCGCTTCTTGAACAACAGCTCTGGACATATCATAGGATTCATAATATTCCATACCTTTATCTTTCAATTGCTTCGTTATATCCGTCTTATCAACTTTGGCTCCAATTCCATTGTCTTTTAAACTTTCAGCTAATCGATCGCCTACTAGCGTAATATTCGCTTTAGAATGAAAAGCATCTGTTGCCCCATCTGGAAGAATAGGGAAATAAGATTCTCGATTATGAGTGTGGTAGATCAACACTACATCTTTATCGCCTGTTGTTGGCAAGGCTTGGTCTTTAGGAGGACTATCTTGCGCTGGAGATTGACCTTCTTTTGGTACAACCCCTTCTTCTTCCTGATCGAATATTTCCATAGGTGGAGAAGATTCAACCGCCATCGTCGTATAGTCTGTTCCTTCACCTGCTACAACAATTTGACCATCATATGCCGAAAAGCCGGGCAACTCTCTACCTAAGAAAGAACGAGGGTCATCTGGCTTAATGCTTGTGGCCATTTGAAACAGACCTTCTGACATTTTTATGTGTTCATAATCCTCTGGATATGCCCCTTCAAATAACCGATTCTCCATACTCATTAAATGTAAAAAGGATGGACCGCTAATTTGGCTCGTCCAGGTATGAAGGGTAGAAGAAGACAGGCGATAAGCAGGCTGAATAGAGGTAAGTAACCCAATTAACAGAAAGACTCCTACTAAGCCTATTAAATAAATTCCACTACGTTTATACCATCTCTTCAGTTCTCTATGAACAAGTAGTAATCCCTTAGAACTCAAAGCAAGGTCACCCTTTCTCTTGTTTCCTGACTCTAGTAAACTCTATGAAAACTAGAGAAAGAGTAGAACCTCTGTCTATCTTTTATCTTGTAAAAGAATCTTCTGTGTCTGGTTCGACATCTTCATGAAGAGCTGCATTTAATCCGCTCGCCACGACATGAGCCATATCTTTCATAAACCCATCTACTTCTTTAGGTGTGACCATTAAGTTATGCCCAATTGGAGTCAAGACCTCTCGGATAAGCTTTCTTTTCTCCTGATCTGACAATCCTCCGATCATTCCTAATACAGCTTTACGTTGGTCTTCATTTGGTAAATCCTCATCTGTAAGCTCTTTTTTCTCACCAAAGTCCATGCCAGCAGGAGTCAACGATTTGGATGGTTTCTCCTTTTCGTTCCATTCTCTCCCAAAATGCTTAAGCATATAATCAATCGTATCACTTGCAATCGTCACCGCATCGACAACAGTCGGGATCCCTAAAGAAATAACAGGTATTCCTAGCGTTTGTTCACTTAACTCTTTGCGCTTGTTCCCAACCCCTGACCCTGGATGGATTCCTGTATTTGATAGTTGGATTGTACTATTCACCCGATCAATGGAGCGAGATGCTAAAGCATCCACAGCGATTACAAAGTCAGGTTTTACTTTCTCAATGACGCCTACGATAATATCACTTGTTTCTAACCCCGTTACGCCCATAACACCTGGGGTAATAGCAGATACTGGACGGAACCCTTTGTCCACTGTTTCAGGTTGAAGTTCAAACATATGGTTCGTAACAAGCAGCTTATCAACCACCATAGGCCCTAAAGCATCAGGGGTTACGTCATCATTTCCTAATCCAACAACAAGGCATCTGGCATCCGGGGCTACATTACTTTTCGTTAGCAGCTCCTCTAGCTCTCGAGCAACTACCGATGCCGTATGATGCATTAGACTTGTATCATGTTTACGAATGCCTTGGGATTCAATCGTAATGTAAGAACCAGGCTTTTTTCCGATTTGTTCCGATCCTTTTTCATCCACTTCTACATAAGTAACTTTTATATCTTCAGCTTCCTTCTTCTCCTGGACACGTACCCCTTCAGGATGCTCAGAATCTTGCTTCCCTTTTTGTGATGCCATGTCTTTAGCTTCAACAGCTAAATCGGTTCGGACTTGAAAATGATCTAGATTCACTGACATGCGAAACCCTCCGTTTTTTTACTAGGATGCACGTCCCTTTTCTCTTTCATACATGAGTGAAAATGATTATGATCCTATATTTATGTTGAAAACTGTTGTGTGCTCTGATAAAATGTCTCTTGTTCGAATAAATGCTCTTTTAAAGCAGGTTCAATTTCTCCAGGAGGTGAAAATAGATGGCTAATATCAAGCAAGCTAGAAAACGTGTTATTACACAAAACAACCAGCGCGCTCAGAACAACTCTTTCAAATCTGATGTTCGTTCTGCAATGAAGCGTGTTGACAACCTAGTTGACAACAACAAAACTGAGGAAGCTAAAGAAGCTTTCAAAGATGCTGTACAAAAGATCGATAAGGCTGTAGGCAAAGGTCTTATGCACCGCAACAAAGGTAACCGTCAGAAAGCTCGTCTTTCTCGTCGCGTTAAATCCGTTACAGCGTAAATACGTCATTCCGTTTTTATGACCAACCAACAAACGATCCTACTAAGAGGGTCGTTTTTTTATGTAAAAATTTAGAGGAGGTCCGTTACGATAAAAGTGCTTGAGGCTAGATGGGGGACAGCTCGCTTTCCTGCGGTGAGCTGGGAAGCCTCCTCGTTCGCTATCGCTCTCTGTGGGGTCTCCCCTAGGCTCCTTACCCCGCGGGAGTCTCGCCATCCCCCATCTAGCCTCCACATCATTTGTTTAACGGACCTTCAGCCTAAATTTTTCTCACTTCTTAGATCAAAGTTCAAAATTCCAAAACAAAAAAAGCGATCTTTTTAGATCGCTTTTTTGTTAGGCTCTTTTCTTTTTTACGTGGACAAGTTGGTAAAGGAGGAGTTCGAAAGCGAGGTTCTTCTCCATACGTCCTTGTTTCATGGCTGCGTCTGTGTCTGTGAGTAGCTGCATGATGGTTCCTAGTTGTTTATCGTTAAAGCCCCTGGCGCGTCCAAGGGCCATTTTTATCGCAAAGGGGTGGGCTTTGATTTGTTGCGTCATTTGATTCTGGGTATACCCTTTTTGCTGTAAGAGTTTCGTTTGATAAATAAGGCGGAATTGAGATGCGAGCAATGCGAGTAATGCAATTGGTTCTTCATTTTGTTTCTCTAAGTCTTTATAGATTAAAATGGCCTTTTCAACATTTTGATTCATCACAGCATCAACGAGCTTCAATGCCGATGATTGGGAGTTGTGGGCAGCTAACAGATCCGCGACTTCTTTGGTGATCGTACCGCCATCTCCTACATACAAAGACATCTTTTCCAGTTCATTCTGAATAGACATGAGGTTTGTCCCATTTTCTTGAATAAAAACGTCGACAGCTGCAGATTCTATGTCTATATGTAAATCTTTTGCCAAGCTGTGCACCCAGCTGGCCATTTCGTGTTCCTTTAGAGATTGGCACGGAATCACTTTTCCAGACTTTTTCATTTGCTTCACGATTTTTTTTCGTTCATCAATTTTTTCATATGGTGCTATAAATACAACAATTGAATACTCAGCCGGTTGTTCGAGGTATTGTTGCAATACCGAGACATCATGTTCAATTTGTAATTTATCTGGTTTAGCTTTTAAGAAACTTGGATTTTTGCATAGCAATAGCTTTCTTTCTCCGAGGAAAGGAAAGGTTTCTGCATCCATCATCACTTCTTGGATCGGAACTTCATCCAGATCGTATACGGATAAATTTACATCTTGTTCATCATCTGGGACAGCATGTTTCACAAGTGCTTGTTGAATATCCTGGATCAAATAGCTCTCTGTTCCATACAGCAGGTAAACTGGTTCAAACTGCTTTTTCTTTATTTCTTTAAGAGCGTCAAAATATACCATCGTACCTTCCTCCATTCGGGTCTAACAGTATGGTATATGGAAAACGGAAGGCTTTCAAGTGTAGAATCATTCCATAATCAATTTGTAATAAATTCCTTTAGTAAACAGAAGAGGGAAATGGTTCCCATTCCCCCCAGTCATCTATATAAACGCATCACCCGCGCCCCTAGGAAAGCCGGGTGATAACGATGTTTTGACCGATACTTATAGCCTAGCCAAAACGAAAAAAACTATGGGTGTTAACTCTTGTCAACAAAGGGAACCGTATAATAACGAAATGTTCATGCATTGTAGATTTTTTTTATGAAACCGTTTATACTAATAACTGGTATAGGAGGGGTTAAACGTGAACGAGTTCAAAAAAGAAGTTCAATCACCAACGAACGACGTTGTAGACTCTGCCAAAGGATTCGCGTTTTCGTTCATCTTTTTCTTTGTTATTTTCGCGATTGGCGCAGGGATACGACTTATCGGCAACTAGCAAGGAGTAAGCCATGAAAGAGACTGCCAAAACAGTCTCTTTTTTACGTTGATCACATTTTTTAATATAAAGGAAAGATTACTTAGTACAGAATATCCTATGGCAAATGACTATAGAAGGTACCTGTCCCTTTAGAAAATTGAAAAATAACGGCCCCTTTTTGATCTGTCCGTATCATCTTCACTCCTTCCTTATTCAAGCGGTTAATCACCGAATCATGTGGGTGACCGTACTGATTATCCACGCCTGATGAAATGAGAGCCACTTCAGGTGTTATAGCTTTTAACCACTCCTCTCCAGTAGATGTGTCACTACCGTGATGCCCAACTTTTAGAATATCCACATCCAGTTCAGGATTCAGGCGAACCATCTCCGTTTCCCCTTCTTTTCCCACGTCCCCTGTGAACATCCATATCCATCCTCCCATTTCAAACTTCATTACTATGGAATTTTCATTTTTATCTTGTGACTCCTTAATCGGGTATAACACATCAAACCTTGTCTCTTCTATAACAAATCGATCCCCTCCTTTTACTTTCTCCCACATTACATCACCAACAGGCAGTTCTCCTTTAAAATATGGACTAGTCAGCACTGTATCCACCCCAAATGCTTGAAGCACTTCTTCTGCGGCCCCTATATGATCCTGATCTGCATGACTAAGCACCAGCGTATCAACCTTTTGTATCCCCCGTTCATGAAGATAAGGCTGAATAATCCTTGTAAATGTTTCATCATTCTCCTCGTCTAACACACCAGCAGCATCAATCATCATAATGTGTTGTCGATTAGGCCATTCAATAATAAAACAATCTCCTTGTCCTACATCTAACATGGCCACGCGCCCCGGCGAATGAATGTATGGAGCGATTCCTTGGCACATCAACGCTACAGACAACCCGATTCCAAATAAAAAGGCGCGCCTACGATTACTCCGTTCCCAAGCTACCATCATCCCGACAAACATGACGACAAAAATGACAATGCTGATAAACGAAAGTTGACCAATCACCCATTTTACATACATGGTTTCATCCAACATTTCAAGGATCCTAATGAGCCATGCTGTAATTGTATGAAACGTATGATCCAAAATTTGAATGATTGAAGACGGTAAGCAAAATATTGAGGCCACTAAGACTAAACAAAAAGGAAGCAGAAATACGGACATAACGGGAACAAAAAGAAGATTTGCTAAAAGAGAAAGAGGGTTAAATAAATAGAAAGAATGAACTTGTAAAGGAAGGACTATCAGTTGACACAACAAGGATAAACGAAGCAATGTCTCAAAAGGATTTTGTGATGACTCGATCCATTTTCGAGACACGAGGATCCCAAATGTTACAAGAAATGAAAACTGGAATCCGAGTTGGTGTATGAGGGAAGGGTTAAGAAGAAGAACACTGCAAAAGAGAAAACTGATACTATCTGTCATCGGCCATTTTTGTTTAATAAGGGATAAGAACATGGCAATTTCCGCCATACAAACGGCTCTTATAACTGACGGCGCACCGCCTGCTAAGAAGATATACATGGGTAGAAGAAACATGAGTACGAAGATCAACTTTCGTTTAGTAAGTAAGGATAAGCGAAGGGAAAGGTAGGAGAAGAATGCGATGCATAACCCGACGTGAAGACCTGAAATAGCTAGTAAATGAGAAAGACCCCATTTCTGAAACAGAACCACTGTTTTCTCATCCAAATAACGATCATCACCAAGGACAAGAGCATTCACCCAAGAAGATACATAAGGAGATAACGTATCATCTATATAGTCGAGCATTTGTTGTCGTTTAGTAAACAACCCAGCATACCACCCCGATCCCAGACACCCTAATGTAGAAGCATCAGCGATAATCGTCCCTCGTATCCCTTTGTAAAGCATGAATAATTCATAATCAAATTCACCCGGGTTTCTTGAAATGGCGTGGCGTTCAACCTTTCCTGTGAAAGAACAAGTCGAACCAAATTGTATAGAATGAGCGGGCATAGAGGTAAAAAGGAAAACACTCCATTTTTGTTTCGTTTCTTCGTCTTGAATAATAAATGAGGTGTACTTTTCTTCAAATAGAGGAGACGTTGTAACCGTTCCTTCTATTTCGATTGAGGAGGTAACAGCCGGGGGCGTTTCAGGTTGGAGAGAAGCGGAGAGTGAACACGTAGTATAGAGCATGAGACAGACCATTAAGAATTTTGGTTTAGCAGGGCGGAATAGGAGGATACCGCCCAAACCAATAAATCCAAATAGCCAGCTATATGACAATGGTGCAAGGTAAACACCAAGAGCTGAAAATCCGGCTAACCAATAGCCGTTTCCTTTCACAGTCTAGGTCCGTTAGCTTGAGATGGAGTAGATGAGAATAGGTTCATGGCCTCTTCTTTTAGGCGTTTAATTTCTTCTTGTGACGACCTGGCATTTGATAATCGTTCAATCAGGCCATTGATGTATTCAAGCTTCTCAAGGGACCTTGGATCAAATGATTCTTCTACTTCTACTTTCACTGTCTGTACACCAGCATCCCGGAACAACTCAATGGCATATGGATGATTTTTATAATCTTTCGCATAATAGACCGTTTGAATACCAGCTTGAATTAAAGCCTTGCAACAGTGCAAACACGGAAAGTGCGTTACGTAAATCTCCGCCCCTTCTGTCGCTACCCCAAACTTTGAACATTGAAGTAAAGCATTCATTTCAGCATGGATTGTTCTGACGCAATGACCATCAATTACGTAACACCCTTCATCGATACAATGAACGCCTCCAGAGACGCTTCCATTATAGCCACCGGCTATCATTCGTTTATCACGCACCACCGTTGCGCCTACCGCTAACCTCTCACACGTGCTTCTTAGCGCTAATAAATGGCTTTGAGCCATAAAGTATTGATCCCAGGAAATACGATTCATACCGATCCACCTTTTCTAATCTTCATTTTCATTCAGTGTACTTCTTGTCCTTATTTCCGTCAATCAAGTTAAGGAAGCTGAATATCTTCAATAAACCCTTCTAATGTCTTCTGTCCAATTCCACTAACGTCAAGAAGTTGATCTGCATTTTGAAAGGGACCATTTGTTTCCCGGTATTCTAAAATGGCCTTCGCCTTGGCTTCCCCAACTCCTGATAATGTTTTTAACTCTTCTAATGAAGCTTGGTTAACAAATACTTTATCGGAAAGACGCTCATCTGATAAACGCCCCTCCCCTTTCTCCAGAACAATAACAACCATTTCATCTTGCACGCGGAGGGCAAGATTAACGGACAAAGGATCCCCTTGAACCGTCAGGCCACCAGCACGATCAATCGCATCTTCAACACGACTCCCTTCTTTCATCTGATACACTCCTGGACTGTGCACCTCTCCTTTTACATCCACATACATGAGAGAAGTTTCTTGTTGAGGTTGATTAAGATTTATTGATTCCTCCTTATCCTTTTGCAAAATTGGAACCTCATCTGTTGGAGGCTCTTGAGGCCATAGCATCCATAAAACAAACGCAACTAAAACAGCGATCGATAGAAAATACTTGTAGATTCGAATCATAAACGATCTACCTTCTCTCATATATTTGGTAACGGAACAGTGTTATTAAGAAAAGATTAACATGTAAAGGAGGGGACCTAACATGAAGTGGGGCATTATTGGCACGGGGAACATGGGAAGAATTTTAGCAGAGGCCTGGATCGATTCAGGAATGATTGATCAAGAGCAGCTTTATGTAACAAATCGAACCCTTTCAAAGGCAAAGACGTTACAAGCGAGCTATCCAGGTATCACCATTTGCGAAGAAGCGGCTGAACTCGCAAATCAAGTCGACATGCTTTTTATTTGCGTCAAACCATTGGATATTTACCCCCTTCTCCAGAAAATACAGCCATATTTAACTAAGCAGCAGTGCTTAGTTTCCATTACAAGTCCATACAGTGTGGAAGACCTTGAAAACGAAGTTCCTTGTCAGGTAGTGCGGTGGGTTCCGAGTATTACAAACAGAGCTCAATCAGGGGTTACCTTGTTAACGTTTGGAGAACGAGTATCCCCTTTAATGAAGGCTTATGTGGAGCAGTGTTGCAGAAGGTACTCACGGCCCGTACAAATTCACGAGAATGTTACGCGCGTCTCATCAGATATCGTTTCATGCGGTCCGGCATTTTTCAGCTATTTACTGCAACGATTTATAGATGCCGCATGTGAAGAAACCAAAATTTCTGAAGAAGAAGCTACAACCATGGTTACTGAAATGCTCATTGGATTTGGAAAATTACTCGAGGAAGGACATTATTCATTACCTACATTACAGGAGAAAGTTTGTGTAAAAGGCGGTGTTACTGGAGAAGGAATAGAAGTGCTTGAAACAGAGACAGGTAAAATGTTTCACCATTTATTTCAAAGGACCCACCGAAAGTACAAACAAGATAAATGGGAGTTGGAAGAACAAAAAAACAAAGAGGCGGACTAATCCCTCTTTGGTAGAATGGGACTCTTATAGTAATCATTCTCCATCATTAAACAAAATCCCTCTAAAAAATACAAAAACCGGAGAAGAGTCTTTACTCTTGTCCGGTTGATTTTTGACAGATAAAAAAGATTCGATCGTTTTCTTCTTCATCATAGCCTGCTTCTTCTTTGAAATCGCTATGAATTCCTAATACATTAAAGCCACAATCCTGGAGCCATGTTACGTAGGTGGCAACTGGGAATGTTCGTTGACTATGATATTCATCGAATCGCTCATATAAATCGCCTTTTTGCACAAAGAAAGTTAAATCATGGGTCACAGAGTGATCTTCTTCCTCTTCATCACAGAACCAAATGTAACTGATCTCATCCGTAACAGTCCCAAAGGTCTGGCCACTGAGATACCCATCAATATACCCTATTGAATGAACATCAAACAAAAACAAGCCACCTGGTTTTATCACCTCATAGGCATTCTTGAATGTGTTTTGAACGTCTTCTTCATTTGTCATGTAATTGATCACATCACAATAGCTAATGGCCATGTCGTATTGGACAGGCATATCTAAAGAGGATATATCTTGCTTCAACCACTCTACAGAAGCTTTTTGTTCTGTCGATTTACGATTCGCAATAGTTAGCATGTCTTCTGACAGATCAACACCTGTCACGTTATACCCTTTTTGAGCTAAGCGAATAGAGATCTCGCCTGTTCCTGCCCCAAGATCTAAGACACTTTCTACTTGCGCACCTGTCACTTTAAGGGCAGACTGGGTAAACCGTACCCAGTCTTGATAAGGGACCTCTTCCATTAAGGTGTCGTAAATTTCCGCAAAACGGCCATAACTCATATTACACCTGGTCTTGGCCTGGAGTAATTTCCTGCATGCTGTATGAAGGCGCATCTCCCCATAAACGTTCTAAGTTGTAATAGTTACGTTCATCTTTATGGAAGATGTGACAAACTACATCGTCTAAATCGACTAGAATCCAACGAGACTCCTCGAAGCCTTCCATACGTTTAACAATCATTCCCTGCTCTTCCGCAGCTTCTTTAATCCCTCTTGCAATGGCTTGAACCTGACGTTCGTTTGTACCATGACAAATAATAAAATAATCTGCAATTAAAGAAACATTCTGCATATCCATAGCGATAATATCTTCTGCTCGTTTATCTTCACATGCCTGTGCGGCAATCTTCATTAGTTCCTTACTTTCCATTTTTTACTTCCCTTCGTGTTTGTTATTCTTCGCCTTTGTTAAAGCGTTGTACGCATAAAAGGTGTCAGGATAAATAGGTTGATTCTTACTCATCAGAAAACCGATGGTATTCTTCGTTGCCATCCAACATCCGTAATCAAGACTCACCTGAGCCGCTTCTCTCACTTCATCAATTCCCGGGAACTTACGACCAGGTTCAATGTAATCAGCAAGAAAGATCACCTTATCCAGTTGAGTCATGTGTGTACGTCCTGTTGTATGATAATGAATAGAATCCAGGATTTCTACATCTGTAATTCCAATTTCTTTCTCCACCAATAAAGCACCAACGGGACCATGCCATAGTTCATGGTGATAATGCAATAAATCCTTAGGTAGATAAGTGGATGTAATCCATTTCTTCATTTCTTCGAGAGGTCTGTATTTCGCATAATCATGAAAGATGGCTGCAAGTTCTGCTTTCTTCTCATCAACCCCGTATCGATTTGCTAATTCCAAAGCCGTTTCCATCACTCTAACGGTATGATCATAACGTTCTTGTTTCAAGTGAGGTTTGAGTAAAGCTAATGCCTCATTCTGATCCATACAATCCCCTCTCCTTTATATAAGATTCTACGAGTTCAGGTAATAAGTAGCGTGCTGATCGTCCCTCACCTATGCGTTCTCGTATTACAGTGGAAGACACTTCGAATACAGGGATGTCAATCGTTTGTATCGGAAATGGAGAGGATAGTTCATGCCCTTTCCGCTTAACACCTACAAAGGTAATCATCTCAACGAGCTCTTCAATCCTATGCCATTTGGGCAAGTATTCAACCATGTCTCCCCCCATTATAAAGTAAAATTGAATATCCTCAAATTCATCGATTAACGTTTTCACTGTATCGAATGTATAGGAGATGCCAGATCGTTCGATTTCAATGGTATTTACTTTAAAATGGGGATTTGAATCTATTGCTAATTGCGTCATCTCAAGACGATCATTTACCAATGTATCGGTTGCTGTTTTGTGAGGGGGATCATTTGAAGGAATAAACCACACCTCATCCAATCCTAGTTGCTGGTACACCTCTTCTGCTATAAGAAGGTGACCCATATGAGGAGGATCAAATGTCCCTCCTAACAATCCAATTTTTTTCATGCTAAACTCCTTTTTTACGGTAGTTTAATCTGTTTGTTCTCGTCTGATTCTCTGTAAATAACGATCGTATTTCCAATAATTTGAACGATTTCCGCTTCGGTTCCTTCACCAATTTCTTTCGCTACTTCATCTTTATCTTCAAAGCAGTTCTGTAGAATGCTGATCTTGATTAACTCTCTTTTTTCTAATACGTCAGAGATTTGATCAATCATATTTTCATTTACACCCGTTTTCCCAACTTGGAATATGGGATTGAGATGGTGTGCCTTTGAGCGTAAAAATCGTTTTTGTTTTCCAGTTAACATGTTGTATCACCTTTCAGTTGCTGTTCAAATTTAGTTAAAATATGGTCTGCCTCAACAGACATTCCTGTCCATTGTTCAAAAGCTAATGCTGCCTGATAAATGAGCATACCATGACCGTGTAAAACACGAGCGCCTTTACTTGAGGCTTCTATTAATAAGGAAGTCTCAAATGGCTTGTATACAATATCACTAACAATAGCACGATCTCTTACATTTCTTAAAGAAATAATTTGGTTATCCTCGTTGGGACTCATTCCCACCGAAGTTGTCTGAACGATGAGGTCATATGTTGAGAGCTCATTTTCAGCTTCAGCAAGCGAGAGAACTGAAGAATGCGTTCCTTCACAGCGAAGGCTGAGTAATGCTTCTCCACGTGATGCTGTTCGATTCGCAATATCAATGACAGGACAACCAACCTCACTTAATGCTCTGTAGATTCCTCTGGCAGCCCCGCCTGCTCCAAGGAGCAAAACACGCGTCTCGTTTAATTTAGTATCAGGGTATTGTTCAAGAAGAGAGCGAACGTACCCTCTTCCATCGGTATTGTAACCAATCCACTTTCCGTCTTTGACATGAACCGTATTAACTGCCCCAACAGATGACGCGTATTCATCCACTTCGTCCAGATAAGGGATAATCTCTTCTTTATAAGGAACAGTTACATTAAACCCATCTACTTCTACCAATTTTAAAGCATGAAGCTGGTCCCTTAATAATTCCGGGCTTGTCTCGAAAATTCGGTAAGCTCCTTGTTGACTATGCTGATGAAGAAAGTGTTCATGGATCCAAGGAGATTTAGAATGCTTAGCGGGATAGCCGACGAGGCCAAATAAATACCCCATAGATAAACCCTCCACCTATTAAATTAATGAGGATCGAAGAGAAACACGAACCCCTTCTGGTAAATGCGCCGTTACTGTCACGCCACCATGTGGCACAGTAATCCAGCCAAGACCTGAGAATACAATGTCCGTCTTATCTTCTACTACTTGAAAACTGTGAGCCTTTAAAGGAGGCAATTGAGACTTTGTTTCCTGGTCCGGAGGAGAAAGGAGTTCTCCTAAATGATTCTCATATAATTCATCCGCTTTTTCGAGCTTCGTACGGTGAATATTCAGTTGATTAGAGAAGTAGCATACGAAAGAGTGCTTATCCCCTTTGTTAAAATCGAGGCGCGCTAGCCCTCCAAAGTATAAGGTCTGGTCTTCATTTAATTGATAAACACGCGGCTTAATTTCCTTTTGAGGTGTAATGACTTTCAGATCTTTATCTGAGACATAATGAGCCATCTGATGTCGGTTAATAACACCTGGAGTATCAAATAGAGATGATCTCTCATCCAATGGTATATCAATAAAGCCAAGCGTTGTGCCTGGGAAGTAAGACGTCGTAATGGCTTCTTTTTCCCCTGTAGAATCTTGTATTAAGTGATTAATGAACGTAGACTTCCCAACGTTCGTACACCCGACAACATAAACGTCTTTCTTCTTACGATGCTCTTCAATAGCTTCAGATGCTTCTTGCATTCCTTCACCAGTCTTTGCAGAAACAAGGAAGACATCGTTCACTTTCAGGCCTTGCTCTTTTGCAAGCCGTCTCATCCATTGCTTTACCTTGTTGTGATTGACTGATTTAGGAAGTAAGTCAACTTTATTGCCAACCAATATAATCGGCTTATTTCCAGTAAAGCGAGGCAATCCTTGAATGAAACTTCCGTTAAAATCAAAGATATCCATTACTTTCACAATCATTCCATCGGTATCACGAATTTGATTTAACATACGCAGGAAGTCGTCATCCGTTAAATCTACGTCTTGTACTTCATTATAATGTTTCAGACGAAAGCATCGCTTACAAATAACCTCTTCTCGCTCTAGAGCAGAAGGAGGAGCATATCCAGGAGCTTTAGGATCTTCCGTTTGAATTTCAGCTCCACATCCATAACAAATTACTTTTTCCATTCTTTATCCTCCCAATTGAGCATTCCACGACTTCTCATCCAACCTAAAATTTGTCGTTCGATCTTACGATTCACCTTTGTCCATAATCCATCTGTCTGAACAATAGGTACAACGAGTACTGTGTGGAAATCAGCCCGATTACCGCCTAACACATCTGTTAAAAGCTGATCCCCTACGACCACAATCTCTTCTTTATTTAAATTCATTTCTCTTTTTGCTTTACGGAACGCTTTCCCTAACGGTTTCCTTGCACTATGAATGAATGGAATATTTAAGGGTTCAGAGAAAAACGTTACACGACTTTCATTATTATTGGATACAACAGTTACTTGAATATCGTTTTCTTTCATTAATTTAAACCACTGGATAATTTCTGGGGTTGCATCAGCTTGATCCCAAGCAACCAGCGTATTATCCAAGTCTGTAATAATGCCTTTGATTCCACGTTCCTTTAGCTCTGAAGGTTTGATTTCAAATACAGATTGAACGTGTTCATCTGGCAGAAACTTTTTTAACACCTCTTAATCACCTCTTCTTTTGCTATTTACCGTACATTTGGACCACCTATCCATGATATAAAATTTATCATTCCCTTTCAAAAGAAAGTTTACTTTTATTAAAAGAAAAGCATATTTTATGCCTTTTTTGCTTAAGAAGAAGAAAAACCGTTCGACAAATTCCTACAACATTTCGATTGTGGATAACTCTATACACAAAACACACAACGTTCCCATCCTATTTGTGTACAAATTTACCAGTTTACCCACAACTTATATACAGGTGGGTGTGGATATGCATGGTGTTGTGGGGCAATATGATTCATGATACATTTAGTTCACACTAAAACAAAACATAATCTTATCACATATAAGTACGAATCTACATAGGCAAGTAAAATTATTCGCGGGAGGTGTCAGCCAACACTTTGTTGGTGATCGCTATGGAACATTTATCAGATGAATTACTCATAGAGTCATACTATAAAGCCACAGAACTTAACCTCAGCGCAGAATTTATTAAGCTCATTGAAGAGGAATTACAACGTCGATCAATCATTCAGAATATTAAGCGAACAAGCTAAACAAGCCGCCTATTGCTACGTGCAATGGGCTTTTTTTATATTCACAAAATCGTCACAGTCTTTTTAAATAGTATAAAGTTGCTTCTTACCTCTTTTTTTTATTACAATGGAGTGGATATTAGCATCTTGAAAACCGTATGTTAAAAGGGTACATTCTTTTATTCATATCGAGGGAGGACTTAGACTGAATGTTAACCGCTATTTTTTTACCACTGATTTTAGCACTGTTTATCCCATTCCTGAGTAAATGGAAAAACTCCATTCATACAGGGTGGTTTGTGCTACCTATTCCCTTTAGTATATTTGTTTACCTTATCACTCAGGTAGGTACACAATTTTCCCCTTTTGAGCGATCGTACGCTTGGATCCCGTCACTACAAATCAATTTTGACTTGTATTTAGACGGCCTTAGTTTACTATTTGGTTTGCTCATTAGTGGTATTGGTTCACTTGTTGTACTGTACTCTATCTACTATTTACATAAAAGTGAGCAACTAGGTCATTTTTACGTGTACTTACTCATGTTTATGGCAGCCATGTTCGGTGTCGTATTCTCTGATAACGTATTTGCACTTTATACGTTTTGGGAACTTACTTCCCTTTCTTCCTTTCTTCTAATCGGATACTGGAATCACAGGAAGGGCTCAAGGTACGGGGCGTTAAAATCAATGTTGATTACCGTATTTGGAGGCCTTAGTTTACTGGGTGGACTATTACTGTTAACCATTGTCACGGATACCACGAGTATTCAAGCTATGATGGATCAGAAAGAAACAATTGTGAATAGCCCTCAATTCGGGTGGATCTTAGGATTCGTTTTCTTGGGTGCTTTTACAAAATCCGCACAGTTCCCATTCCATATCTGGCTACCTGACGCAATGGAAGCTCCTACTCCTGTTAGTGCATACCTTCACTCAGCCACGATGGTTAAAGCCGGTATCTTTTTAATTGCTCGCTTTTTACCTATCTTCTCGATGAATGAATGGTTCTTTATTATCGTTAGCACAGTAGGAATTGTGACATTATGCTGGGGCTCCTATATGGCAGTTCGTCAAACAGACCTGAAAGGGATCTTGGCGTTCTCTACAATTAGTCAACTTGGTATGATTATGGCCATGCTTGGATTTGGAACAAAAGTAGCCGTCTTTGCTGCTGTCTTCCACATTTTAAACCACGCTACATTTAAAGGTAGCTTGTTCATGGTCGCCGGAATTATTGACCACGAAACAGGGACGCGTGATATCCGCAAATTGGGCGGACTCATGACCCTTATGCCAATCACAGCTACACTGGCTGTTTTTGGAACCTTTTCTATGGCAGGGGTACCTTTACCGTTCTTAAACGGATTTTATAGTAAAGAACTCTTCTTTGATGCCGCACTTCATTTAGAAGCAGAAGGGCTTGCGCATACATTGGCTACGCTCATTCCATACCTGGCTGTTTTTGGTAGCATCTTTACCTTTGTCTATTCCATGTACCTTTTCTTCGGCACTTTCCGGGGAGAATACAAAGAAAAAGACTTGCCTCAGAAGCCACACGAGGCACCAATCGGGATGCTCATCTCCCCTATTATCCTAGTGCTCTTGGTCATTACAATTGGATTAATTCCTGAGTTATTCAACAGCGCATTAATCGACCACGTAGCCGAGGCAGTAAAGGGAGAGCCGATGGAGAAACAGATCAAGTTCTGGCATGGCTTTGACTCACCTGCACTCCATATGTCCTTGATCGTAGTCGCATTAGGGGCGCTCTTGGTTAGCTTCCGACCTTATTGGGCTGGCGTCTATAAAGCAGTCCCAGGGATCTTAAGTCTGAATAAAGCTTACGATTGGTTGGTTGATCGAACGGAGAAATATTCAAGCACGATTACAAATGGATATATGAATGGGTCTTTAAGACGTTATGTACGTCTCTTACTAGCAGCCATCCTTCTTGGAACGGTTGGTACAATGCTTATGACTAATGGACTAGCATTAGAGGCAACCAATCTGGCAGATGTGACTTTCCCTGAAATGCTTGTCGTCATTATGATGGTGCTAGCAGCATTAGCCACCATATTTACCAATAATCGTATTGCAGCTATTCTGATTCTTGGGGTTGTCGGATATGGATTATCCATTCTATTTGTCCTATATCGAGCACCTGACTTAGCATTAACCCAGCTCATTATTGAAACGGTTACGGTCGCTTTATTCTTATTAGTCTTTATGCATTTGCCAGAACTAAGAAAACGTCATGAATCCGCCGGCTCTATCATTATTAATGCGGTCATTGCCATTTCCTTTGGTGCTATGATGACTATAGTGGGGATCTCCTCCTATAACAGCAAATGGTTCGAGCCAATTTCAGATTATTTCCTTGAAACGTCTGTAAAACTCGGAGGCGGTCATAACGTTGTTAACGTAATCCTTGTCGACATGCGTGGACTTGATACATTATTTGAAATTACCGTATTAGGCATTGCAGCACTTGCAATCTTCAATATGATTAAGCTTCGCCGTAAGAAAGGGGCGAAAGAATAAGATGGAAATTATTACGTCCCTGTTAGCGGGTATTCTGTTCGCAACAGGAATTTACAACTTACTGCAAAAGCAGTTGCTTCGCATTGTTATTGGTACAGCTCTTATCTCTCACGGAGCTCACCTTTTCATTCTAACAATGGGGAAGTTAAAGCGAGGAAAACCTCCTATTATTGTGGAAGGGGTCGAGAACTATGTCGATCCTTTACCACAGGCATTAATCTTAACGTCTATTGTTATTAGTTTTGGTGTGACAAGCTTTTTGCTCGTTCTGGCCTATCGAGCAGCCCAAACGAATGAAACTGATAATATGGACGAGTTAAGGGGTAACGAAAATGAGTAATTTAGCTGTTTTACCAATCCTACTACCACTATTAGCCGGTATTATCGTCGCCTTTTTCAATACGAAATTAACTACTGTTCGGTTATTCTCAAGAATCGTGGCACTCATAAACCTTGTAGTCGTTCTTTATATCGGATGGGATGTCTACCAGAATGGGTCCATCGTACTTGAATTGGGTGGATGGAAAGCACCTTATGGCATTGTATTTGTTGCAGACATGCTAGCAATCCTGCTTGTCATTACCACCAATATCATTGCAGTTGCGTGCGTATTCTTTGCATCGAAATCTCTGAGTGACAAGAAAGAATCGTTTTATTTTTACACGTTCTTCTTCTTACTCATAACCGGGGTCTCTGGAGCCTTTCTAACAGGTGACCTATTCAACCTATTTGTTTTCTTTGAAGTTCTTCTGATGGCTTCTTACGGTCTGATTGTTCTAGGCGGGGAGAAAGTTCAATTAAGAGAATCATTGAAATATGTACTATTAAACCTATTCTCTTCTATGCTTTTCGTAACCGTCATATCATTCTTATATTCTGTAGTGGGTACCGTGAATATGGCCCAAGTCGCAGAACGCGTTCAAGAAGCAGAACAAAAAGGGATTTTAACAACAATCGGAATTCTACTGTTCTTTGTATTTGCAACCAAGGCAGCTGTCTTCCCTCTTTATTACTGGCTGCCTAAATCATATATCGTGCCAAACCCTGTTGTATCAGCCCTATTTGGGGCGTTATTAACCAAGGTGGGAATTTATTCGATCCTTCGTACATTTACGATCATCTTCCATCACGAGGTTGATATTACTCACCAATTCTTTTTATGGTTAGCGGCATTGACGATGCTCTTTGGCGTAATTGGGGCACTGTCCACTCATAACATTAAGCTTATCGTAGCTTACAACATCATTCCTGCTGTCGGGTTTATGTTAATGGGTATTGCGTTATTTACTGAAACATCTATAGCCGGAACCGTTTACTATTTAATTCACGACATGATTGTAAAGGGAGCTCTGTTCCTTCTTGTCGGGGCAATTGCTACCCTGGCTGGAACAAGTGATTTAAGAAAGATGAATGGACTCATTCACCAGTACCCTGTTATTGGCTGGCTCTTCTTTATCGCCAGTATTACGCTGGCAGGAATTCCACCGTTTAGCGGATTTATTGGAAAGATTCTTTTAATGCAAGGCGGTTTAGAAAAGGATCAATATGTAGTCGTCATTATTGGACTGTTAACCAGTCTACTTATCCTTTTCTCTATGATTCGCATCTTCATTCAAGGCTTCTGGGGAGAGAAAGACGAAACATTTACACCTGATAAAAAAGTTGCTCGAGGCTTTACATGGCCTATTGCTTTTCTTGTCTTCTTCTCGATTTATTTAGGAGTCGGAGCTGAAACCGTTTATCCAATTATTGAGGAGATCGCACAATCCTTACTGGATCCTTCTCAGTACATTGAGTCCGTGTTAAAGGAGTAAACCCACATGCCTTTTCAAATTGTTTTAAATATTATTATTGCAATTATGTGGACGTTTCTTCAGGAATCGTACACATTTAGCAGCTTCTTCACTGGATACTTATTTGGGATTGTGTTGTTGTTTATGCTTCAGCGCTTTATTCCAGATGAATTCTACATGAAGCGATTTTTCAAAATTATATCGCTGATTTTGTTGTTTATTAAAGAACTCATCTTGTCAAATGTGACCATTTTGAAATGGGTATATAAACCAAATTTAAATATGGAACCTGGTATCTTTGCCGTACCCGTTGATCTTAAGAGCAACTGGGAAATTACGTTGTTAGCAAATCTCATCACATTAACGCCGGGTACACTCTCTATTGCTATTTCCAATGATCATTCTTATATTTACGTTCATGCTATGAACATTGAAGACGTAGAATCAGAGATTAATTCCATTAAAGAATCATTTGAGCGAGCGATTAAGGAGGTGACAAGATAAGATGCTAACTGTTGAAATGACAAAAGAGATGCTTGAGATTGTAACCGAATTCTGTATTGTGGTTACATCCATATCCATTATCCTTTTGTTATACAGAGCTGTTGTAGGCCCAACAAACCCAGACCGTGCAGTAGCACTAGATACAATCGGTATTAACCTTATGGCCCTGGCCGGATTAATTGCCATCTATCTTGTTACAACACAATTAAACGATGTTATTTTACTAATAGGAATTTTGTTGTTTATCGGTACTGTAGCCATCGCAAAATTCCTGGAAAAGGGTGTTATCATTGAGCGGGACATGGATTGAAATCGTTTGGGACCTCGTTATTATGGTATTTTTGCTAGCAGGTACCTTCTTCATCATTTCCTGCTCTATCGGAATCATTAGGTTCCCTGACGTATACACAAGGCTTCACGCTGCCACAAAAGGAGCTACTCTTGGAGTAGCCGGCATTATGATCGGAGCTTTCTTATTCCTTTACATTGAACATGGAATGATTAGCGGGAAATTGATATTAGGTATTATATTCGTCCTGTTAACAGCTCCTGTGTCTGGTCACATGATCTCAAGAGCTGCTTACCGTAGCGGCGTTCAGTTATGGGATCACAGCATTAAAGATGACTACAAAAAAGTCGTAGATTCAGACGACCAATAACGAAAAAACCGTTCAGCTAAGTTAGCTGAACGGTTTTTTATTGAATATGAACCTGAACTAGTTATTATAGTGGAAGAGCGTATGCAATTGTTAAGGGACAGACACTATTCTCCACGTGACTGCATAAGGTGACTATATAGGCCAATGCCTAAATGTTAACGTGGAGGTGTATGCGCTTGTCTAGTTTACTGTCTGCCCTTGCCCTCTTTATCAAAGACACCCTTTTCTTTGTATCCTATGTCAAAAATCATGCCTTCCCGCAACCCCTTCCACCAGACGAAGAAGCCAAATGTCTACAAAAAATGCATGAAGGAGATGAAGAGGCAAGAAACCGATTGATTGAGCATAACTTAAGACTCGTTGCTCACATTGTGAAGAAGTTTGAGAACACCGGAGAGGATAATGAAGACCTGATCTCTATTGGAACCATAGGATTAATTAAAGGAATTGAGAGTTTCTCTCCAGGAAAAGGGACGAAACTTGCCACCTATGCTGCTCGCTGTATTGAAAACGAAATATTAATGCATTTAAGAGCGTTAAAGAAAACCAAGAAGGATGTTTCGTTGCAAGATCCGATTGGGCAGGATAAAGAGGGAAATGAGATTAGCCTGATCGATATCTTAAAAGCAGAAAATGCAGATGTGGTAGAATTGATCCAATTAAATATGGAAGTGGAGAAAATCAGGGAATACTTACAGATCTTAGATAAGCGAGAAAAAGAAGTAATCATTGGACGGTATGGGTTAGGACTGAAAGAGGAAATGACCCAAAGAGAGATTGCGAAAACACTCGGGATTTCAAGAAGCTATGTATCGCGAATTGAAAAAAGAGCGCTCATGAAAATCTTTCACGAGTTTTACAGAAAAGAACATCAGAACCCTTCTCAAAATCATTAAGATCATAACACAAAAAAACCACTCTCTTCATAAGGTATAGCAAATACCTATAAGAGAGGTGAATAGCGATGGGGTATTGCGGATATGCAGGATACCCATACACCCCCTATCCAGTACCATACCCATATTATCGTCCTTTTGGAGGATACGGGCTTGGTTTAGTAGTCGTATTGCTCATCTTATTACTGGTGCTAGGTGGAGGATACTATTATAATCGATTTGCCTAGACATGAAGCTAGCCCATACAAAAAAACAGATTCAATGATCATTGAATCTGTTTTTATTGGGTTTCTTGATCTTGTAATTTCTGACTGCATTTCTTCCATCGCATTGTATACACAAAGGCAGCACTGATACTTATCGTGGTAAGTCCCATCATGAGTAATTCATAGTTCGATTCAGTTAAATACGTTGTAATAATTGTACCGAGATAAAAATAAACACTTAAAATTAAAAGCGTTACAATAAAACGGGAATAGTCTTCCATTCTTGCTTTCAAATCATCTTTATTCATGTAAAAACCTCCCCCTGTGTTGTTCATCATAACATGGATAAAGAGGGAGGTGATTAGTAAATTATTGGGATTACAGCTGACGAAGCATCCCTTGAATCAGAGTAGCAGCGTTTTTACCTGCTGTCTCTAAATATTGATCGAAAGAAACATTCGATTCTTTACCCGCGATGTCAGACAGAGATCGAATAATAACAAACGGAGTTCCGTAATGATGGCTCACCTGCGCTATGGCTGCTGCTTCCATCTCCGCAGCTTGTAATAGCGGGAACTTACCTCGCACAAACTCAACACGGCTGGCATCCTGCATAAACGAATCACCTGTTGCTATTAACCCTCTTACTGTATGGAGCTCTTCTAACTCTTCTGCAGCCTTTTCTGCAACCTGAACGAGTTCTTCGCTAGGAAGGTAGGCAGCTGGCATGTCAGGCACTTGTCCATATTCATAGTTAAAGGCTGTCACATCGACGTCATGATGACGTACCTCAGAAGAGATAACAAGATCTCCTACTTTTAGTTCTTTGGCGAAACCTCCAGCTGAACCTGTATTAATGATATGTGTTGGCTGATAACGCTCATGCAAGATCGTTGTAGCCATCCCTGCATTTACTTTACCGATATTGGATTTTGTAAGGACAACTTCTTTCCCTTCTAGTTCCCCACTATAAAACGTGCAACTCGCAACGGTCTCTTCCTGATGGATGGTCATGTTACTCTTTAATAATTCTACTTCTTCGTCCATAGCTCCAATAATACCAATTGTCATGCTGATTTCTCTCCTTTAATCTAAGACTCTTCTTCGCCTGAGTCATCTTGCTCGTTATACTGAGCTTTATATTCATTATCTTTTAAAACTTCCACCCTCATAGGCTTCCATCCTTTTCCTTCTACCCATGCGGTGTATACCCGGTACGTTTTCTTGCCTGTTTGATCTGAAATGGTTGCAACGGCCGTTTGGTTATTACCACCGTTGTTTACCCTCCATAATGTGGAGTCCTCAGAAACGCCAGCTCCAAGATAAATGGAGTCCATCATTTCTTCCCAGTCCTTAGTTGTATCATCAAACGTAGCCACATGCTTTCCTTCTTGTTCGGTACGAATCGCGCCCCATTTACCTTCGTACACTTCCAAGACGTTATCTTCCTTTGATACAGACGGTATATCTATGTACTCATCACTTGCTACAGTTTCCTCTTCAGATTCCATTTCCTCTTTCTCTTCTTCATCTTTTGCTTCATCTTCATCTTGAGTTTCTGTTTCTGTACCCTCATCATTAGACTCGCTTACATCTTTTTGCTTGTCCTCATCAGCTATTGATTCATCTGATTCAGAAGATGCAGACTCCTCTTCTGTATTCTCATCTTCTACATTTTCATTCGTGTCTTCTTCACTTTCAGAAGCCTCAGAATCTGTTTCTTCCATTTGACCTGAAGCCTGTTCTGCAGTGTCTGGATCTCCATCTTCTTTCGCTTCATTGCCTCCAAATGGCCATACAATAACACCGATTAAAACAACCACAAATACAACAGCTAACACGCTAAAGCCAGTCATCAGCTTCGTGTTTTTTCGCTTCTTTTCATAACGATTTGTTCGACTCATTCCTAGTTCCCCCTTTGATTCATTATACTATGACACGAAGGTAGAACCAATATATCCAACAAAAGGTTTTGTGTTTTTTTGTCGATTGTCTACTACTTTTGCTGAAATGGAGGAATAACTCACTTTATGTATAATATAGTGTATACAAGAAGAGAGAAAATAAAGGTGGTGGAGCAATTGAACGTGACAAGCTTTAACAAGAAGGCGTGGAATTTATCTAGGTTCAGCAAGGTCGGTTACTGCAAAGAAGAAAAGCGTTTGTGCATCTACTTCCTTAATGGGATTACGATGGAAGTAAACAACGTAGAAGAACAGGTGGTTTTTGAGTTTATTATAAGTTTGGAAAAAGAGACTTTTATCCGTGATTTACTAAAATCGGGTTATCGCACCTCTTTCCACCAAACTCCGTTACATGCATGAAGGGAACCTACTAAAAAGCAGGGTCCCTTCTTTTCAATTCTTTTATGTCTTCTTGTTGGTACAGATAAGAAACCATGTCCTTATAAACAGAGTATGTTGGCCCAGACTGTGCACTATTTAGTGTGACGACGACCATCGCATACTTGGGTGTATCATAAGGAAAATAGCCAGCGAACCAGTGGTGAGACTGATTTTCTTTCACTCCATCAGCATTTTCCACTTCCGCTGTACCCGATTTTCCGGCAATTTTTAACCCTTGTAATGTACTAGCAGTCCCTTCTGAAGTGGGAACCTTTTGTAGCAACTCTTGTAATTTCAACGAACTATAAGAAGAAAGACGGTTATCTGTATCAATATGCTCTGGGAATCTTATAAATTCAGAACCATTTCGATATAGAATCTCTGTTGCCCCGCGAACTTCTTTTTTTACGCCTTTAGCTGCAATCGTTGCCATCATGTTCGCCATGGAAAGAGGAGTAATCTGAACATCAAGCTGACCGATTGCCGTTTGTGAAACCGCGAGAGGAACTGTTTTTTGCGGATCAGGCCCCCAAATTTGATTCCGGTCCTCGCGCCCAAACTGTTTAAAACCTTTCAGGCGAAATACATCCCCTCTCCATCCAACTTGCTCTGTAAGCCCTAGCTTAGCCGCATAGTTTTCTAACACGTCCTCATCATGAGCCATCATTTCATTTGCTATTTTAGCAAATGTATAATTACAACTCTGAGCAAAACTTTCCTCAAACGTTAACACTCCTAAAGAACGCGTCGGTTCTTCTCCTTCATTTATACCCAAATCACAATTAAAAGTTTCTCGAGTATTAACATTCGGATTCTCTATAGCGGCTGCTGCGACCACGGTTTTGAAAACAGATCCCGGGGAGTAGCTTGTAAGCATTTTATTTTCATATTTATTTGGATCTTTTGGGTTCATATCTGGTCGACTTACTAAAGCCAACACATCTCGTGATTCCACATCTAACAAGACAAGACCGCCTTCCTTCATACCGGAAGCGTCAATCAACTCTTCAGCTTTCTTCTGGAGATCTAAATCAAGCGTCGTTTTTACACTAACAGGGTAATAGGGGTCCTGCAGCCCTAAATAATTCACCTTTAGGCCAAATAAAGGGTCTCCCTTCCCATCAACATGATAGAGGAGTTTCTCCTCATCTTTAGCAGCTAAAAATTCTTCAAACGTTTCTTCGAGGCCTGAAGCCCCTTTCCCTCTAACGACCCCTAAGAAATGAGAGGCGATATCTGGGTCACCTGGTGTGGCCCGACCTACAGAAACCATTCCAGGATAATTCCATTCTTGAAACGTCTTAAACTCTTCATCTGTTAACGAACGTTCCAAACGATCCGACAAATAAAAAGGTTCTTCACTCACACGAATCCATTGCTCGATCTTCCAAGAAGGCTCATCAATGATGGTCGCGACTTCTTCTAAAGGAACATCCATATCCTTTAAGAATGGGAAAAAGACAACATCGGAAGTAGCTGGATTTGTAACGGGTACACCATGTCGATCAAGCAAACTTCCCCGTCCATTATGTAATAATACAGACTGAGTGCGCTGTTCCACACTCGCCTCTAGTAAGTTAACGTTCTCCTTACCAAAACGCTCAGTTGAAATTAATTGAATTGTGGCTAATCTATATAACAGAAGACCAAACAAAAAAATTAAACAAACCGCAATGACCTTAGTTCGCTTTGCTTCCACACCACTCACCTCTGGCATCATTATCTCCATTGAGAAACAACACTAAACCTGAATGAGGAACGATACTCTTCTGTGTGAATGCCTTCGGTTACCCATAAAAAAAGCTCAAAGGAGGTTGTCCTCCCATGAGCTTGTCTTGATTCCTATTCAACGCTAACGATTTTAACGTTTATTTCGCCACCAGGTGTAGCAACAGTTACCTTTTCTCCAACTACATGTCCTAAAAGACTTTTGGCCATTGGAGAATCGTTTGAGATTTTTCCTTCGAACGGATCCGCTTCGGCACTTCCTACAATGGTATACGTTTCCTCGTCTCCATCAGGGAGTTCTTGGAAAGTAACGGACTTACCAAGTGCAACCTCATCACTGTCTGATGAATCGCTTTCGATGATTTCTGCATTACGGATCATATTTTCTACTTGAGAAATACGAGATTCAACGAATGCTTGTTCATCTTTCGCTGCGTCATACTCAGAGTTCTCAGAAAGGTCTCCGAACCCTCTGGCAATCTTAATACGTTCTACTACTTCCTGACGCTTTTCCGTTTTCAAATACTTTAGTTCGTCTTCTAACTTTTGTAAACCTTCTTCGGTCATATAATAACTTTTTTCTTCAGACATACCTCAATCACTCCTTCATACAATACGAAAAGAAATACCCCAATCCTTATATAAAAATGAGCGGCACAAGAACTGTGCGCTCAAACGAATCGTTACTATTTTATAGAAGAAATGGGTGTTCTAGAACTACTACCACATATCATGGCAGATTTTTAATACGTTTTCAACAATTTTATCTATTTATGCTCTAATTTCCCTTTTCTTGGATAATGGTCTTGATTTTAGAAGCCATTAAATCAATTGCAACATGGTTTTGGCCACCTTCTGGAATGATGATGTCCGCATATCGTTTCGTAGGTTCAACGAATTGAAGGTGCATCGGTCGCACAACATTGATGTACTGTTCTATAACCGAATCAATTGTTCTTCCTCTTTCTTTAATATCACGCAAAAGACGACGAACAATACGTACATCCGCATCTGTATCCACAAATACTTTAATATCCATCAGGTCACGAAGGCGAGGATCTTCAAGAACCATAATTCCTTCAAGAATAATGACGTCTTTTGAATCCACTGGGATCACTTCATCTGAACGGGTATGCATTTTGTAATCATAAACTGGCTTCTCAATGGATTCTTTCTCTATGAGCTTTTGAACATGCTCAATGAGTAAATCGTTATCGAAAGCGAGTGGATGATCGTAATTGGTCTTCAGACGTTCCTCGTAAGGTAAATGGCTTTGATCTTTATAATAATAATCTTGTTCCATCATCAAGATTGTTTTGTCAGTGAACTGCTGGATAATTGAACGGGTAACAGTCGTTTTCCCTGATCCAGTTCCTCCAGCAACACCTATGACTACGGGCTTATCACTCATGCTGCTTCTCCTTTCGATTGTTCGTACGCATTATGGTATGAGGCAATAGAACTGCCATTTATATCAACTAGTAAAGCAAAGCTTCTAGTTCGTTCTGGCGCTGGCTTGTTTTATCTTTTTACACTTATCGCTACTCCGTCCCCTACAGGCACAATAGTTGTTTGGTAGTCAGGGTGTTGAATGAGCCACTCATTATAAGTGCGTATTTTACGAGCAATTTTGGCAATATTTGAACCATCAGCCGGATCATCAGCGACGAACCCTTTAAACAAAACATTATCGGAAATCACCATGCCATTTGATTCAAGCTCTGGTGTAAATAATTCAAAAAACCTTTGGTACTGCCCCTTAGCTGCATCAATAAATAATACATCATAAGGCCCTTTTGCTTTCAATTCCTCTGCTAAATCAAAGGCATCTCCAAACAAAATACGCACTCGATTTTCTAGTCCGAGTTTGTTTATGTTGCGAATTGCTTCATTGTATCGTTCTTCATCACGTTCAATGGAAACAACTTCACATTCCGGATCGCTTTTTGCCATTTGAATAGCTGAATACCCAATGGCTGCACCAATTTCTAATATCCGCTTCGGTTGTTTAATTCGAATCATTTGCTGTAGAAATTCTATCCCTAAGGGTTCCATAATCGGTACATGATGCTCAGCTGCGTAAGACTCTATTGCCACAATGTCTTCCTCTTTCTGGTCAATAGTTTGCATCAAATAGTGCTCTAATTTCGGATCGATCATATCTTAATCCCCCACATAGAATTAATCATTCTTTACTGCTTTCATTACAACCCTCTTATTTTAGCATAAAAAAAGCAGGAAATGCGAGGGGTTTTCCCCTCACATCCCTACAAATCTTAATTAATATATTTATTTTTCTTGCGGTTGTGCTCATCTAGCGTCTCAGAATAGTAAATTGTACCATCTGATGCGGCTAAAAAGTATAGATTATTGGATTCTTTTGGATTCACAGTCGCTTCAACTGCATTCTCAGCGAAGTTAGAAATAGGTCCAATCGGTAAATCATTCACATGATACGTGTTGTATGGAGATTCTACTTCTAAATCTTCATATAACACACGGTCCTTATGTTCTCCTAAGGCATACAACACAGTTGGGTCTGTTTGAAGAGGCATCCCTTCTTCTAAACGGTTGTAAAACACTTCTGCTATCTTTTGTCGGTCTTCTTTAGTCTTTGCTTCATTTTCTACAAGAGAAGCCATTGTAACAGCTTCATGTACTGTAAGACCCTGTTCTTTCATAGCAGGAATATAAGGTGCAATCACTTCTTCGGTCTTTGATAACATCTTTTCAACGATTTGTTCAATCGTTGGTTCTTCCACATAAAAATCATACGTGGCAGCAAACAGATACCCCTCAAGAGGTGTTCTAATCTCAGGGTCTAAAATAACCTCTGATAATAAATTGGGATGGGTGTCAATCAACGATTCTACGTACGCATCCTCGTTTACTTTATCCATGAAGTCTTCTTTCTCAATGCTGGTCTTTCTAGAATAAATATCTGCAATTTGTGCTACCGTTTTTCCTTCAGGAATGGTCACCGTTAACAATGGATCTTTTACCACTTTACCTGTTTTTAAAGCTTTCACGAGTTCATCAAGGGACATGGCTTGAGTAAACGAGTACTCCCCAGCCTGGAAACCTGATTCATTCTTAAACTTTACATAAAAACGGAACACACGGCTATCCTTAATGACATTCTCTTCTTCAAGAATGGAGGCAATCTGAGACACGGACGAACCGATCGGAATATCAACTTTTTCTTTTGTCGTGTCATCCGGGTCTACCGGTTCAAGAGCAGAGCTGATGTATATGTATCCAGTTATACCCACAACAGCTATTACCGTTATAACAATAGCGAGTACAATGGCAACGATTTTACGAACAGTTTTCGCTTCCGCACTGCGCTTTTTTTGGTTATCTTTCATTGGATCATCATGATTCGACGAAGACATGACATTTCCTCCTTCCATCCGCTATATTATACTATAATTCCCCTTTGTCTTTCTATCATTTGCTGAAAATTTACATCTTTCGATTTTGGTTCAGCTGTAGGATGTTTATGAAAAATGCGTTTATTTAACCTGAAATGAGATGGGTAATCATTTAAGATACAAAAAAAGAGACCCTTAAAGGGTCTCTTTTTTTATTCTTGTTCGTCTACTAATGTGTTTAGGACTTCTTCGACCATTTCCCATTCTTCATCAGATTCGATCTGATAAAGAGCAAGGTCGTCGTCATCACTTTCTTTTTCTTCATAACGGAAAGCAAATACTTCAACTTCTTCGTCTGATTCCTGCTGCTCTGCTGGAACTACAGCAATGTAAGAGTGACCTGTTTGGTCTACATCAAAGCTGAATAAGACTTCAAATAAATGTTCTTCTCCGTTTTCATCCGGAATAATAATTCGTTCTTTTTCTTCTAAACCCATATTAACACCTCAATTTGAATTAGCATCTAAATAACTTTGTAAAATCATAACAGCAGCCATTTTATCAATAACTTTCTTCCGTTTACTACGACTAACATCCGCATCGATCAAAACGCGTTCAGCTGCCATTGTTGTTAGTCGCTCGTCCCATAACACGCTGGGCACGTTGAAGTATGCCTCTGATTTCTCGGCAAATACTTGAGAGGCTTCTCCTCTTGGACCAATCGTACCATTCATGTTTTTTGGAAGTCCAATAACTAGTTTACTCACTTCATGCTCTTTCATGTATGGTTCTAGTTGTTTGAACGCATCCTCATACTCACCCTCTGTCCAGCGCAGGGTGGTTAAACCTTGCGCTGTCCAGCCTAGTGCGTCACTTACGGCGAGTCCTATTGTTTTTTCACCTACATCTAATGCTATTGTTTTCATGTTAACCCTCTTGTTGTTGTTCTAGATAGAATTTCACTAGTTCTTCGATCAGTTCATCGCGTTCCATTTTGCGAATGAGGTTACGTGCATCCTTGTGACGAGGAATGTACGCCGGGTCCCCGGACAATAAATATCCCACGATCTGATTGATCGGGTTATACCCTTTTTCCTTAAGAGCCTCGTGAACCGAAAGCAAGACTTCTTTTACATTTTCATCAAACGGTTCTTCTGGAAAATTGAATTTCATTGTTTTATCCATGGAACTCATACAATCACCTCTCTATAGATGTACCCACATACCGCTTACTTGTAAGCTTCATTTTGAGAATACAACCCATATTTTCGATCTATTCCCTATTATCCTTGATTCGCAACGTTTTGAACATAGGTTTTTGCATAGTTAACGGCTTCTTCTACCTGATCAGGATTTTTACCACCGGCTTGTGCCATATCAGGACGACCTCCGCCGCCTCCGCCGCAGCGTGTAGCCACTTCTTTAATTAAATGACCAGCGTGGTAACCCTGATCCATTAAATCTTTCGTGACACCAGAAACTAACTGTACTTTACCATTGTTAACAGATGCAAGAAGAATAATGCCTGAAGATACCTTTTGTTTTAAATCATCCAACATATTACGAAGCGCGTTCATATCAGATACATCAACTTGCTTAGCTAGAAGAGAAACCCCTTCTACCTCTTCAAATTGATCTAAAATAGAAGATGCTTCAAGGTTAGATAATTTCGCTGATAGAGACTCTTTCTCTCTTTGAACTTCTTTCATTTCTTGATAAAGTCCTTCGATGCGCTCAGGAACCGTATGTGGTTTTGTCTTTAACAAGTCTGCAGCCTGGTTTAACAGTACTTCTTTCCCGTTCATATACTCATAAGCACCTTTACCTGTTACCGCTTCGATACGACGAGTTCCTGCACCGATGCCTGACTCAGCAATAATCTTGAAGAGACCAATTTCAGCTGTGTTGTAAACATGACAACCGCCGCAAAGCTCGATGGAGTAATCGCCAACCTTTACAACCCGAACTTCGTCCCCGTATTTTTCACCAAAGAGCGCCATAGCCCCCATGTCTTTTGCTTCTTGCAAGCTATGAGTGCCGATGGATACCGGAATAGAAGCCCATACTTTTTCGTTAACTGCTGTTTCAATTTGTTCTATTTCCTCTGTTGATACAGACCCAAAGTGTGAGAAGTCAAAGCGTAGACGGTCTCCTCTTACAAGGGAACCAGCCTGGTTCACATGCTCTCCTAACACATCTTTTAAAGCTTGGTGTAATAAGTGTGTAGCCGTATGGTTTTTCACCACGTGAGAACGAGTGCCGCGCTCAACCGTCGCTTTTACTTGTTCACCTTTTTGAATCGTACCTTCTTGTACAATAGCACGGTGAAGATTTTGTCCGTTTGGTGCTTTTTGAACATCTTGCACTTCAAGGGTAGCCGATTCCGTTTGAATATACCCTTTATCAGCAACCTGTCCTCCACTCTCAGCGTAGAAAGGAGTTTTCTCAAGAAATACATATACTTCTTCGCCAGCTTGTGCCTCAGAAGCAAAATCTTTATTCTTCACAAGCTCTGTAATCGTTGTATAGGTTTCAAGCTGGTCATAGCCAATAAATTCACTTGCTACCGTTACTTCTCCAAGAACACCTTCTTGTACAGACATGGAATCCACTTTTTGACGAGCATTACGTGCACGTTCTCTTTGACGTTCCATTTCTTGTCGGAAGCCTTCCTCGTCAAGGGTAAAACCTGCTTCATGCACATACTCTTCTGTCAGCTCTTTCGGGAAGCCATAAGTGTCATAAAGGCGGAAAACTTCTGTACCTGGGAAGACGTTTTTCCCTTTAGCTGTTTCTTCTTTGATGATTGTTGTAAGGATCGCTAAACCATCGTTTAAAGTTTCATGGAAACGCTCCTCCTCGTTCTTCATTACCGTCTCAATGAAGTCCTGCTTTTTCTTCACTTCTGGATAGAAATCTTGCATAACGTCTGCCACATGCCCTACGAGTTTATACATAAATGGCTCATGAATGCCTATTTGTTTCGCGTAACGGACAGCGCGACGAAGCAAACGACGTAGAACATACCCGCGGCCTTCATTAGAAGGAAGAGCACCGTCTCCAACTGCAAATGTTACTGTGCGGACGTGGTCTGCAATTACTTTAAAGGAAACATCTTTCTCTTCATCTTTGCCGTACGTCGTGTCTGCAAGCTTTTCGGTATGTTCGATGACCGACTTAAATAAATCCGTTTCAAAGTTTGTCGGTGTATCTTGAATAACAGATACAATTCGTTCTAGTCCCATACCTGTATCAATGTTTTTCTTCGGTAATGGAGTATACGTGTCATCTGGATTATGGTTAAACTGAGAGAACACCAAGTTCCAGATCTCAAGGTAACGTTCATTTTCGCCACCTGGATACAGTTCAGGATCCTTTGGATCGTTTCCGTATTTTTCACCACGATCATAGAAGATCTCTGTGTTAGGACCACTTGGACCTTCACCAATGTCCCAGAAGTTCTCTTCAAGACGAATGATGCGTTCTTCAGGTACCCCAACATCATCTTTCCACATGTTGAATGCTTCATCGTCTTCTGGGTGTACGGTTACAGATAATTTCTCAGGATCAAATCCGATCCAGTCTGGGCTCGTTAAGAATTCCCAAGCGTATTCAATCGCTTCTTTCTTAAAATAATCTCCAATGGAGAAGTTTCCTAACATTTCAAAGAACGTATGGTGACGGGCCGTTTTCCCTACGTTTTCAATATCATTCGTACGAATTGATTTCTGGGCGTTTACAATACGCGGGTTATCTGGAATCACTCGACCGTCAAAATATTTCTTTAAAGTTGCTACCCCACTATTGATCCAAAGTAGTGTTGGGTCTTCGTGTGGAACGAGAGATGCACTAGGCTCTACGCTATGTCCTTTTTCTTTAAAGAAATCAAGGAACATCTGACGTACCTGTGCTGACGTTAATGTTTTCATGGAAGGGGCCTCCTTGGTATTACGAATACAACGACGTATAGATCGAGTCATACAATTGGACATAAAAAAACTCCCGTCCTGCATCACCTGCAGGGACGAGAGTTGTCGCGGTACCACCCTGATTACGGATTCCTTAAGAATCCATCACTTTACGAAGAGATCATAACGATCTCCACTTTCACTGTAACGGAGCGAAACCCGGCAGTTTTTACCTGCACTCAGAATTAGCGTTCCATAGCCCTTCATCTAAAACTCCTCTCAGCCAAATGGGAGCTTCTCTCTAGCAGATGGACTGCTATGTACTCGATCCTTCAACGTATTGTGTATCCGTTTCTTAGTCTTGTTTATGCCAAAATTATAGAAAACAAATAGCGAAATGTCAACGTTCTTGCCGAAACAACTTCGTATGATGAATCAGGACACGAATAATGGTAAGAACAGGAACGGCTATAATCATCCCGATAATCCCGCCGATCTCCCCTCCAATAAGAAGTGCAAAAATGATTAAGACCGGATGGATGTGTAGACTCTTTCCGACGATAAAGGGCGAAAGCAAGTTACTTTCTATAAGTTGCACGACAAATACAGCCACCACCACAAACAAAACCATCTTCGTTGATACCGTAAAAGCTATAACAACCGCTGGCACTGCTCCTATGATCGGTCCAAAATACGGGATAATATTGGTCACTCCCATTATTCCACCAAGGACAAGGGGGAACCTCATTCCAATGAACCACAGAGCCAGCATAGAAATTAGGCCTACGAACAAACACACTAGCAGTTGGCCCCGGATATAACTCCCTAAGCTTTTATCAATCTCATGTAAAACTTCCTGCCCCTCCTTACGGTAACGCCTGGGCGTCAGCTTGTATAAAGTTGTCGACATAATCGGATAGTCTTTCAGCATATAAAAAACCAAAACAGGAATGACCGCCAGAATGATAAACACATCAAACAACCCTGTTAAACGGTTCCCTATAGATAGTATAAAATCCTCACCAAGCTGCTCCACATTCGTTAACATGACATCCATACGATCATGAACACTTTCTGGCAAAAAGGAAGTACGTTCATAGATCTCATAGATCCACTGTCTATATGTTTCAACAAATCCAGGCAAACTTTCACTTAAGCCCTTCATTTGCTTCAGAAATAGCGGATACGCTTTATATACCACATACCCTATGCCGCCAAAAAACAAAATATAGATCAACGTAATGGCAAGCCACCGTGGTACATTACGGTGATATAACCCTTCCACTACAGGATGGAGCAAATAAGCAATGAATAAGGACACAATAAACGGAATAAACAAACGAAACAGGACTTGAAGAAACGTTTCATAAAAGGGGAAGAGCTTAACAATCAAATAAACAATTAATAATACCAGTAAAACCAATACAGAGCGGTAAATCCATTGAAGTGTCGAGGACTTATTTTCCACAGTCGCACCTCCCTTTTCTTGTTTATATTAGGGTGATTGGTTTGAGAACGTTTTATACCTCCTCACACATATTTAATAAACTGGTTTTCTGATCGGTGTAAAGTCGGAAAGGTCCGTTGCTAAAAAGTGCTTGGGCTAGCTCAGACCACCTTACGCTAAAGCAAAGAGAAACAGCTCCCTTCCACATCAGACAAAAAAAGCAGGCCCCGCGGTTGCGGGACCTGCTTTTTTTTATTTAACGGAAAGCTTTGCTTACTCTCTTACGCATACGCTTCATTGACCGTTTTGAGAACATATCGGAGAAGTCTTTCTTGCGACCTCTTTTCGATCTGGAGTAAAATGCGGCAGCGCCTACTCCAAGTGCTACTAGAGAAGAGAACCTGTTCATTCGCTTCACCACCCGTAAATGGATTTACCATTGGGCTGTTTGCTCTTCGTCTCCAAACAAGTCATCCAGAGAGCTTAGGGAGCCATCTTCTTCAACTTGGTGTACGTGAACCTTGCCTTTAGTCGTCGATAGCTCGATGAAGCAGGTCCAGCAGTAATATTGGTTATTACCAATTTTCCCGATATCTTTTCGTTTACAATTTGGACAATGCATGACGGCAACTCCTTACTTGTGTAAGTATCTAGTTGCCATTATTGCCCGTAAAAAGATCAGTCATACACGTAGAGATGAATTTACTGGCACCCAATGGTATGTCCCACAACGTTTATTAACGTGGAACAGTTATAGTATGTGCCAATCACATGAAGTCATAAGGGGAAAGTTCTTCCTCATCGAGATCCTCTTCATCCTTCACTTCAGCTTCCATGTAAATCTTGATCTTATCAGGCAAATCCGTAAAGCGGCGATTGGTATCTACTGTGTCTACACCTCGCTTAAAGGCTTCTTGGTCTCCACAGATAATAAGGGATTGCTTACTACGTGTAACCGCCGTGTATAACAGGTTTCTTCGAAGCATTCGACTGTATCCTCTTACAACAGGTAAAATAACAATCGGAAATTCGCTTCCTTGAGACTTGTGAATGGATGTACAATAGGCATGCATCAGTTGGTTCAAATCTTTACGTAAGTACTCCACTTCCTTGCCTTCAAAGGACACAACAAGCTTCTCTTTTTGTTCCTTCGTCTCATCAGCTCTGTAAATCGCGACAATTTCACCTATGTCTCCATTGTAGACCCCTGACTCAGGCTGGTTGACAAGCTGAATAACTTTATCCCCAGAGCGATAAGTGAGGTCATCTTTCATCTTTATTTCCCTACGCTGTCTAGAAGGAGGGTTGGCGAGTGCTTGAATCTCCTGATTAAGCTGATGAATACCATTCTTAGCCCGATACATTGGGGCCAGTATTTGGATATCTTTTAAAGTATGGCCTCTTGCCATCGCCTTTTGATAAACTTGCTGAATAACAGGCAACACCTGGGGTTCAGGGCATGTAATGAATGAAAAGTCATGAGATTTGGCTAATGATTCTTCGTCACATTTGCCCTTTTTCATGTCGTGTGCCAATCGAATAATTTGCGAGCCTTCCTTTTGCCGATATACCTCTTTGAGCTGTGTAGCTGGTATGTAATCAGTCGTTAACAAGTCAGATAAAACTTGCCCTGGTCCGACAGATGGCAGCTGATCTTCATCCCCTACTAACAGCACTTGCATATCATCAGGTATGGCCCGAAACAGTTGATTCGCAAGCCAGATATCAACCATAGAGAATTCATCAATTATTAATATCTTTCCACTTAGTTGATTGTTTTGGTCTTTATCAAATGACTCACCACCTGTCCATCCAAGCAAGCGGTGAATGGTGACTGCTGGCAATCCTGTTGATTCATTCATGCGTTTGGCTGCTCTTCCCGTTGGAGCTGTCAGAAGGAATGGGAACGGTTCATCTTTTCCATAATCAGCAGGCTTGAGAGACTTTCGCTTCAATTTGGCGTAAGCGTTGACAATCCCTTTAATAACTGTCGTTTTTCCAGTACCAGGTCCACCTGTTAGAATCATCGTTTTGGAATGAAGGGCTTTCTCAATCGCATCAAACTGTTCCTTCCCATAACTTATGCTTTCTTCGTCTTCAATTTCCCCAACGACTTTCATTAATTCAGCCTGAGTAAACTCTTCCTCGAGCTCTGAAAGCATAACTCTGTGCATTTGTTTGGCGAAACCGGCTTCTGCAAAGAAAAGCGATGGCAAATAAACTTTTTCCTGCTCCACTAGTACTTTCTCATCTTCGACAAGTTGCGCTATTTCTCGGGAAATAATCTCTTTGGTAATAAGGCCAGATGAACCTTGTAATATGCTTAACACTTCTTCCTCTAAAGCTTCAAAAGTCATATAGACATGCCCATGACTACTCCCTTGATTTAAAGCGTACATACAGGCTGCTTGAATTCTTGTCGGGTGATCAAAAGCAATATTATTCTGTGAAGCCACTTCATCGGCGCGTTTAAAACCAAAACCCTGAATATCAAATACAAATTGATAAGGATCTTCCTGCAGAATTTCAAGCGCTTGGTCTTGGTACGTTTCATAAATTTTTTGAGCCATTTGCAATCCAAAGCCGTATTGAGACAAACCAATTACAATATGCTCAAATCCCTGATGTTGCTTTAAATCTGCCACTAACCTGTCCGCTTTATCTTGCTTCAGACCTGGGACTTGTTTTAGTACGGAAGGGTCTTGCAGGATACGGCTGATGGTTTGTTCCCCAAGTATGCCAACAATATTTTCAGCAGTACGTTTCCCGATTCCATAAAATAGGTCACTAGAAAGGTATCCAACGATCCCTTCTTTACTCGTTGGCACTTCTTTTTGGTAATGCTCAACGTGGTACTGTTCACCAAATTTCGGGTGATTGGTCACCTTTCCATAAAACGTATAGTGCTCTCCCTGGTCTAATGGTGAAAAATGGCCTTTTAACACAATTTCTTTTTCCTCAAAAGGCTCATTGGTCTCGATGACTTTAACCAGTGCAATGGAAAAGTGTTCTTCATCATTATGGTAAATCATTCTTAGTGGTTCCCCTTTGATGAAGCCTTTTTCGGGTTCGAAATTTTCTTCTAATTGCTTCTCCATTGCCATAAGGGTTCTACTCCTTTAATCTCCCTGATTTTGCTCTAGTAACTCTTCTACTTTGGCTTTCGCATTAGCCGCAAGCATGTGATCTGGCTGTATATCAATAGCCAATCCGAAATGTTTTAACGCTTGTTCCGGGTCTTCTTTATAAAGAAAGGATACACCTAAATTATAGTGCGCGTCACTGTGCTCGTGGTTTAACGTAAGCACCTTTGTAAACGTTTGAATCGCTTCATCAATCATTCCGACCTGAGCAAGGCAAAGGCCGTATTGAAAATGGACTTCAGCGTCTTCAGGGGAGAGCTCTGTGGCGCGTTGTAAATAGGCCAAAGCAAACTTAAATTGTTCCTGATACAATAAACTCAGTCCAAGCATATAATAGGCGTCGCTCTCTTCCAGACCTTTTTGAATGGCTTTTTGGAACGGCTCAACCGCTTCATCAAACCGCTCTTGTTCGTAATAGACATTTCCTAACCCATAATGAGCCGTTGCTACCTCATCGTTTAGTTCAATGGCTTTCTTAAAGAAACGTTCAGCACGATCACGATCGTTCATATGGAGTAATAAGTTTCCGAAGTTCACATATCCTAGCGGTTCTGTAGGATTCTCTTCAATTGCTTGTGTGAAAGATTGAGCTGCTTCCTCATATTTCTGATTTTGCATATATTCTATACCTTGAGTTAAATGATCCATCATTAATTCCTCCTACTGCTTAAAACAATTCAAACATTTAATAAATGCTTTTCTTAAAGGATATCCATTCAAATCCCTTTCCCTACACATTGTAACAGAGTCACTAAAAAAAAGAATGCCCCATAAAAGGGGAACGTTTCCCTTTGGGACATCCTTTAGCATTATCCTACATACGTAAGGTATTGACCATTTTTCTCAATATGGTCAATCGTTCCTCCGCCCAGGCAAACTTCACCATCATAAAACACAACGGCCTGTCCTGGAGTTACGGCACGTTCTGGTTCGTCGAACACAACTTTAACTCGTCCACCTTCAAGGGGAGTAACGGTTACGCCGCTATCCTTTTGACGGTAGCGAAATTTCGCTGTACACGTGAACGTTTCAGTAGGTACGACACCAGTGGACCAGTTTAGTTCAGACGCTTCAAGACCGTCTGAGTATAAATGATCGTTGTGGTAGCCTTCGCCGACGTAAAGAATATTCTCTTTAACGTCTTTACCAATGACAAACCACGGCCCCCCTGGACCTCCAATTCCTAAACCTTGACGTTGGCCAAGTGTGTAATACATTAGCCCATCATGCTTGCCTTTAACTTCTCCGTCCATCGTCTCCATGTTTCCAGGTTGAGCAGGGAGATATTGGCTAAGGAATTCTTTGAAGTTACGCTCTCCGATAAAACAAATGCCTGTTGAATCCTTTTTCGTCGCTGTTGCTAAATCGTGTTCTTTCGCAATTTCTCGAACACGGGATTTATCAATGTGACCTAACGGGAACATTACTTTAGATAAGACGTCTTGAGAGAGTTGATTTAAGAAATACGTTTGGTCCTTATTGTCATCAATACCACGAAGCATTTCGTAGCGTTCACCATTGTGGCGAACTTGCGCATAGTGACCAGTAGCTAAATAATCTGCTCCAAGAGACATCGCGTGGTCCATAAACGCTTTAAACTTAATCTCTTTGTTACACATTACGTCAGGGTTAGGCGTACGGCCTTTTTTATATTCATCCAGGAAGTAAGTAAATACTTTATCCCAGTATTGTTTCTCAAAATTTACTGCATAGTAAGGAATATCTAACTGGTTACATACACGAATCACGTCATCGTAATCTTCTGTAGCTGTACAGACACCATTCTCATCTGTATCATCCCAGTTCTTCATAAAGATCCCTACTACATCATATCCTTGTTCTTTCAGTAGAAGTGCAGCAACAGATGAGTCAACGCCACCTGACATGCCGACGACTACTCTTGTGTCTTTCGGTTCTTTCATAGTTGTCACCACCCTAGGTTGTCTTTATTACTCGCTTCACAATAGAAGCAACTTTTTCTGCCCCTTCACGAACATTTTCTTCTGTGTTCTGAAGGCCAAAGCTAAATCGAATCGAGTTACGTGTACGCTCATTTCCTTCACCAAACATGGCACTTAGTACGTGCGAAGGTTCTATGGACCCTGCGGTACATGCAGAACCACTAGACGCAGCAATACCGGATAGGTCGAAATTTGTTAACAGGGTTTCGACGTTGGCACCTTGAAAGCTGACGTTCACAATAGTTGGAAGGTTAATACGATCTCCGTTCACTTCGAAAGAAACATCGTTTTCTTTAAGTGTATCCATAAAGATCTTCTTAAAGAGCTTGTACTGCGTCAGTCTAGCGCGTTGTTCTTCTTCTAAAAGCTCAACAGCTTTTGCGAGCCCTGCCACAGCTGCTGTATTTTCGGTTCCCGGACGACGCTTTCGTTCCTGTTCTCCTCCGTGCTGTCTTGCTTCAAGAGAAAGTCCTTCCTTGGCATATAAGCACCCTACCCCTTTAGGTCCATTAATCTTGTGACCAGAGAATGTAAGCATATCTATATTTAATGTGCTTACATCAATCGGCATGGTTCCAAACGCCTGAACGGCATCCGTATGGAATAATGCCTGGTGTTCTTCAAGAAGGGCACCAATTTCAGCAATCGGCTGAATGACACCTGTTTCATTATTTACATACATAACAGAGACAAGGATCGTATCCTCACGAAGTTCACGTTTAAAATCATCTATAGAAATACGTCCTGATTCATTCACAGGAAGATACGTTACTTCGAAACCTTCAGTCTCGAGATATTCAGCTGCATGTAATATAGCATGATGTTCAATAGATGTTGTAATAATATGCTTACCGGCATGTTGATTAGCCCTTGCTCCACCTATTAAAGCAAGATTATCTGCTTCTGTACCGCCACTCGTAAAGATCATATCTTTCTCATTGGCATTTAAGAAAGAAGAAACTGTACGTCGTGCATCATCTAAAATCTTACGAGCTTTTCGTCCATAAGCGTGTACACTTGATGGATTTCCGAATGTCTCTTCCATAACGGGTACCATCGCCTCAATAACTTCCCTTCTCATAGGAGTTGTTGCGGCATGGTCAAAGTAAATTGAATTCATTAGAGATCTCCTCTCCATCTTTAAATATAAAACATATACGCTTCTTGCTCGTCGGAATCATCATGCTGGGCAAGATCGTGTAAAGTTGTTGTATCTAAAACATCTTTCACAGCATCACGAATCCGCATCCAAAGCGCTTGTTTTGCCGGCTCTTCATCTTCAATACCTTCTACCGGACTAATCGGTCCTTCTAAGACTCGTATCACGTCACCTGAAGTAATTTGATCCGGATTTCTAGTTAACATGTAACCGCCATAAGCACCACGGACACTTCTAACTAATCCCGCATTTCGTAGCGGAGCAATAAGTTGTTCTAAATAGTGTTCAGATAAGTTGTTTTCTCGAGCGATTGATTTCAACGAGATCGGACCATCACCGTATTTCTTGGCTAGTGCGATCATGATGGTCAGACCGTAACGTCCCTTTGTAGAGATCTTCATGAGCTTCACCTCTTCGTATCATATAGTCTAATAATTTCTTAGTTTGGGGTAAAGAATACCCAACGATTGTACCAAGGCCTAACGCAATGACTACTGTGCCGACACCAACAGGCCCACCTAACATCCAACCTAATAGGAATACGGTCACTTCTATGCCATTTCGAACCCACTGAACTTTCCATCCTGTTAGATCTCGAATGACTAGCATCAAACCATCTCTAGGGCCTGCGCCAAGTCCAGGAGCTACATAAATTCCAATTCCATAAGCTAAAACCGCAATTCCTAATAAAAAGACCACGATGTTACTTAAAAGCGTTTCAGGGGTAGGAAGAACGAAAATAAAAATATCAATAAAGACACCAATAAGAAGCATATTTAATATTGTACCAATTTGAGGCCATGATTTTGTGACAATTGACGTAAAACCGACAACCACTAATCCTGCAATGATTGACCATGACCCAACCGTTAAACCAAATTGTTCATTAAGACCAACATGGAAGACGTCCCAAGGACCAATTCCAAAACGATCAGCTTTAATTGTCAAAGAAATTCCTAACGCCAGAATAATAAGCCCTACAACAAAAAAAGACCAACGTATAAGGGTTGCACGTTGAGTAAATGTTTGCTTGTTCACCGAGCTTGATGAATGAGCGCGTTTGTTCTTTGTTGTCATAATTCATGATCCTTTCTATATAGAGAGCCTATCACTCCTATTTTTACACCATTAGATATTATAGCACGAATGGCAACCTTCTTGCATTTTATCGCCTATATCTTTACCCTTTAAGAATAATACAGTAACAATATCGAACAATTGATAGATGAGTAAATTCAGATTGTAAAGGAGTGTGTCACCCTTTGAGCCAACAACCGTTAGCATTTCGTATGCGACCGAAACATATTGACGATATTATTGGACAGAAACACCTGGTCGGAGAAGGGAAAATGATTCGTAGAATGGTAGATGCCAATCGCTTGGCCTCTATGATTCTTTTTGGCCCCCCTGGCACAGGGAAGACATCTATGGCTATGGCCCTTGCCAAAAGTTTAAATTTACGTTTTAAGACATTAAATGCTGTTGTGGATAAGAAGAAAGATATGGAGATAGCTGTAGAAGAAGCGAAAATGTCTGGGCAACTGGTACTCATTTTAGATGAAGTACACCGTCTCGATAAAGGGAAACAAGATTTCCTGCTTCCTCATGTAGAATCTAACCTGATTACTCTTATTGGTTGCACCACGAGTAATCCTTATCATTCGATTAATCCGGCTATCCGCAGTCGTTGCCACTTGTTTGAAGTTGAGCGATTGGATATTGAAGATGTAAAGGACGCTATTCACCGATCCATTGCAAACGAAACAGAGGGACTGGGACATTTAAATATTAAAGTCTCAGAGGATGCCATGGAGCACTTTGCTCATTCCGCAAATGGAGATCTTCGCGCGGCGTTAAATGGTTTGGAATTAGCAGCTTTTTCAACCCCGGAAGATGAGAAAGGTCAGATTACAATTGACCTTGATACGGCTGAGCAGTGCATGCAAAAGAAAAGTTTCTCTCATGATAAAGACGGAGATGCTCATTATGATGTTCTCTCAGCTTTTCAGAAATCGATACGTGGTAGTGATGTAAATGCGGCCTTGCACTATTTAGGCAGACTGATTGAAGCAGGAGACCTTGATAGCATTGGAAGAAGAATGGTTGTGACCGCGTATGAGGATATTGGACTGGCCAATCCACAAGCCGGACCAAGAGCTATGGCTGCAGTTGAAGCAGCCGAGCGACTCGGTTTCCCTGAAGCACGAATTCCGTTAGCCAACGCAATCGTTGAACTATGCCTTTCTCCTAAGTCGAACTCCGCCTATAAGGCACTAGATGCGGCCTTAGGAGATATTCGTAAAGGGAAAAGCGGTGAAGTTCCTGCCCATCTTAAGGACGCTCATTATAAAGGAGCCGAAAAGTTAGGTCGGGGTATAGAGTATCAATATCCCCATAACTATGAGAATAGCTGGGTAGATCAGCAATACCTACCAGATTCTATTAAAAATGCCCTCTACTATTCACCGAAAAAGACCGGTAAATTTGAAAAAGGACTCGCGCAAGTATACGAAACGATTCAAAAACAAAAGAAAAAGTAAATATTTGTATTGACTCAGGTATATTTTCAATCTCTCCTCCCCATAATAGAAACAACATTAACAAACTAGTTCTAGTAATTTCATTGGTTTATTAGAAAAGGAGAGATTGAATATGGTTAAAGTTCGACAAGATGCCTGGTCTCATGAAGATGATTTATTATTAGCTGAAACGGTTCTTCGTCATATCCGTGAAGGAAGTACTCAGTTAAGAGCTTTTGATGAAGTGGGCGACCATTTAAACCGTACCTCTGCAGCCTGTGGTTTTCGCTGGAATGCAGAGATTCGTAAGAAATATGATCAAGCTATTGACTTAGCTAAGCGTCAACGCAAAGAAAAGAAACGCGCCCTTGCTAAGCAACAAAAGGTGGCAACGACCGCTTCCCCTGTAGTTGCACGGGAAGACCATCAATTACCTGCCCCTGCTTCTACACTCGTTGTTGAAGAAGAAGAGTTCGAAACCGTGGCTATGGAGACACAAGATTATACAGCAGCTGTCTACCAGGAAGAAGCCCCTGTAGTATCCTTTGATCACATTATTCGTTCATTAAGAGAATTAAAGCGCCAGACTCAAAACACAAGTCATTCTAAGTCTCACATCAAGCAACTTGAAGAAGAGAACCAACAACTACAAGATGAAAACAACCAACTACAAAATAAGTTGCGTAAAATGGAAAAACAATACCTTATGATTCAAGAAGACTATCAAGTTCTAATGCAAGTCATGGACCGAGCTCGTAAGATGATTGCATTTGATGAAGACGAACAATTTTCTTCTAAGCCTGCTTTTCGAATGGAAAAGAACGGGAACTTAGAACAAGTTGCTCGATAAAACGAAAACCCGGCCTAAGCCGGGTTTTTTAATAGCGTTCGATCGTTATAGGTTTTAAGATCTCTTGTACAACATGACTGGCCATGATTAATCCAGCAACAGAAGGCACAAATGCATTGGAAGACGGAGGCTGCTCTGCTTTTCTGGTGTTTGGATTATCTGGTGTAATTTCTTGACGAACATCTTCACGTATTTTTATAGGCTGTTCCTTAGAAAATACAACCGGAATGCCTTTTTTGTAACCTTCTTTTCGCAACTTGGTGCGAATGACACGTGCAATCGGATCGTAACTCGTGTCAAAGATATTGGCGATTTCAAATTTCGTAGGATCCATTTTATTCGCTGCACCCATGGATGAGATAATATTAATATCGCGGTCGATACACTGTTTGATAAGATGAATCTTAAATGAAATGGTATCACTTGCATCGACAACAAAATCTAAGTCGTGTTCGAATAAACGCTCATACGTTTCGTCGGTATAAAACATATGTAAACGAACAACTTCACAGTCAGGATTAATATCCTTTACACGATCAGCCATTAAGTCAACCTTAGATTGACCTATGGTAGACATTAGTGAGTGAATTTGACGATTAATATTCGTGATATCCACATCATCTTTATCAATAAGAATTAATTTACCTACTCCGCTTCTCGCTAAGGCCTCTACACTAAAAGAGCCAACACCACCAATACCAAGGACAGCGACAGTCGCTCCTTTCATTAGGTCGAGCCCATCTTGTCCGATGGCGAGTTGATTTCTTGAAAATTGATGAAGCACAATGCTCACTCCTCTTTCACGATCATATAAGATCAGTATTCCTTTTCTAGCAGTTCCATAAACACATCAAAGGCTTACGAAAACATAAAAATAACCTTAAGGCTTTCCCTTAAGGATGGTTTATAAAGCTTATGTAAAAAGAAAACCAATCCCAATCGTGCCGTCACAGTCCAATGTTTTGAACCCCGCTCTTGGCAAGTGGGTGCTTTGTTCTGTAATTTATGCGTCCTCTAAGTAAGTGAAACAAGGCTTGCATGCCTTACAGAAACTTCAAGCTCCCGTAGTTCAAAATGTTCGGTCAAAACGATTGTTGGATGACGTACACATCAGGATCGGTTTGTTAAGTTTGTAATCAAATCATAGCATACCTAATGTATCTTAGCAACAAAAAGGAACGTTACAGTATGATTACATTTCTTCCTATTTGTCCTCTTGTTCTTGCTTTGCTTTCTCATTAAGCTCAAGATGCAGTTCTGTTAGCTGTTCCTGACTTACAGGCCCCGGAGCTGCTGTCATTAGATCGGATGCAGAAGCTGTTTTCGGGAAAAGGATCGTATCTCTTAAGTTCGAACGATCCGCTAAGATCATGACAAGACGATCCAGGCCAAGTGCAATACCACCGTGTGGAGGGGCACCAAATTCTAAAGCTTCTAATAAGAAACCAAACTGGCTCTGTGCTTCTTCTTCGGAGAAACCTAACACTTTAAGCATTTGGTCCTGAACTTCTTTTTCATAAATACGGAGACTTCCTCCACCTAGTTCATAACCATTTAGAACTAGGTCATAAGCTTGCGCTCGAACTTCTTGTGGGTTGCTTTCTAGCTTATCGATATCTTCACGCTCAGGCATTGTAAATGGATGGTGTGCTGCGAAGTATCGTCCAAGCTCCTCATCATATTCGAATAAAGGCCAGTCTGTTACCCATAGGAAATTAAATTGGCTTTGATCAATGAGGTCAAGTTCTTTACCTAGCTTTTGACGAAGTGCTCCAAGGCTATCGTGCACAACGGATGTTTTATCAGCTACAAATAGAAGCAGGTCGCCATCTTCAGCAGCAAGAGCTGTTCGAAGGTTCGATCCTTCTTCATCACTAAAGAACTTAGCAATTGGACCTTTTAACTCACCTTCTTCTACTTTCAGCCACGCTAAACCTTTCGCATCATAGATCTTCACAAATTCTGTTAGCTTATCAATGTCTTTACGAGAGAAGTCACTTGCTTTCCCTTTCACATTTATACCACTAACAGTGCCACCAGATTCAACAGCTGATTTGAATACTTTAAAACCAGAGTCTTTCACAACTTCTGATAGGTTTACTAACTCAAGACCAAATCGGGTATCTGGCTTATCTGAACCATAACGGTCCATCGCTTCATCGTAGCTCATATGTTTAAACGGTGTTTCAATTTCTACACCTTTTGTTTCTTTAAGCACTTTCTTCATCATACGCTCTGTCATGCTTTGAATTTCTTCTTGAGACATGAAAGAAGTCTCAATATCGACTTGGGTAAATTCTGGTTGACGATCTGCACGTAGGTCTTCATCACGGAAGCAACGTGCAATCTGGTAATACTTCTCAAAGCCTGACACCATAATAAGCTGTTTAAATAGCTGCGGAGACTGCGGCAATGCATAGAATTCTCCCTTATGAACACGGCTTGGAACTAAATAGTCACGCGCTCCTTCAGGGGTACTCTTCGTTAACATTGGTGTTTCCATCTCCAAGAATTCTTCGCTGTTTAAGAAATTACGGATAGCTTGTGTCGTTTTATGACGAAGCTTGAATGTCTCTTGAAGAGGATTACGACGTAAGTCCATATAACGGTACTTAAGACGAAGATCCTCTGCTACATCTGTTTCATCCTGTAACTGAAATGGAGGCGTCTTAGATTTATTCAAAATGGTAATATCAGATGCTAATACTTCAACCTTACCAGTTGCTAACTGAGAGTTAATCGTTGCTTCATCCCGAGCTACAACTTGGCCTGATATCTCAACCACATACTCAGTACGTACTTTATCAGCTGTTTCAATTGCCTCTGTAGAATCTTCCGGATTAAATACAACTTGAACTAATCCAGAGCGGTCACGTAGGTCGATAAAGATTAGGCCACCTAGATCACGTCGTTTCTGAACCCACCCTTTTAGAAGGACGGTTTCCCCAATATGACTTTCTCGTATTTCACCACTTAACTGACGATGTTCACTCATGATTGCTCCCCCTTAAACTCATTCTTCATATGTTCAACCACATCAGCGAGCGAGATGGTTTCCTGATCCCCTGTTGTCATACGCTTCACATTAATTTGCCCATTCGCTAATTCATTCTCACCAAGAACTAATACGTATTTAGCTTGAAGTCGATCAGCTGATTTAAACTGGGCTTTAATCTTCTTGCCGGCATAGTCTTTGTCTACTTGGATACCTGCTTTACGAAGCTGATATACAATTCCTGCTGCTTCTTTCTCTGCTTCTTCGCCAAGGGCCACGATATAGCAATCCAAACTCTCTTCGATAGGAAGTGATACCCCTTCCGCTTCTAAAGCCATTAGCAAACGCTCAATACTCATAGCAAAGCCTATACCAGACGTTTCAGGTCCGCCCACTTCTTCTACTAGTCCATTGTAGCGTCCACCACCGCTTAGTGTGGTAATTGCACCAAACCCTTTTGATTCACTCATAATCTCAAAAGCAGTATGGTTATAGTAATCCAGGCCACGTACTAAGTTTGAGTCAATCGTATAAGCAATTCCCATTTTATCAAGGTAGCTCTTCACATTTTCAAAGTAAGTACGAGAATACTCATTTAAATATTCAAGAATAGATGGTGCTGTAGCCATCGCGGGATGATCCCTGTCTTTCTTACAATCAAGAACGCGCATTGGATTTTGATCCAATCGCAGCTGACAATCTTCACACAGTTCTTCACGGTGAGGATCAAAGTGTGAGATTAAGGCTTTTCGGTGCTCCTCACGACTTTCTTTGTCGCCAAGACTGTTTAGCACCAACTTAAGGGATTGTAACCCTAATTCCTGATAACTATTCATCGCAAGAGCAATGACCTCAGCGTCAATGGCAGGATCATCACTACCTAATGCTTCAATTCCAAATTGAACGAACTGACGCATACGGCCTTGTTGAGGGCGCTCATATCGGAACATCGGTCCGAAATAATAGTATTTGGTAGGCTGATTCGGTAAGCCATAGACCTTATTCTGTACAAAGGAACGTACAACAGAAGCTGTTCCTTCAGGGCGAAGCGTCAAGCTTCGCCCACCACGGTCCTCAAACGTGTACATTTCCTTTTGAACAATATCAGTTGAATCCCCAACGCCGCGCTGGAAAAGCTCAGTATGTTCAAAAATCGGGGTACGCACTTCTTTATAGTTGTAACGACGACATACGTCAGATAATACAGATTCAACAAACTGCCATTTTTCTACTTCTCCAGGTAAAATATCCTGGGTACCACGAGGTCCTTTTAGACTCATGTGCACTCCTCCTATAGAATGTTGTCATTATTTTTTTCAGCGGCACACATCTTTAGGCAAATAAAAACTCCCGCCCCATATTCGATACAAATAGGTATCGAATAGGGACGGGAGATCTTACCCGCGTTGCCACCCTAGTTGAAGCATTAAAATGCTTCCGCTTAAACAGTTAACGCCTGCCACGTCCATCACCTACTCACAATCGCTTTCGATGCGGAACCTAAGGAATGTCTTTCGCTAAGGTCATTTACAGAGATACTTTCAGCCAAATGGTATCTCCTCTCTTCTCTAAACGTTTCCCTAGCTACTCTTTCCATCAACGGTAATCAATATAAATGTATGTGAAAAAGTACTTTTACTAGCCTGATAAGAATTTTAATACGGGTTCCTTATAATTTCAACACTTTTTTCCTATATGTGTGTATGAAAGGAATTGTTTATTATCATAATGTTGACGATAACGAATGTCAAGCACGGTCGATACTTTCTTTTAGTTTTTTTACATCCTTCAAAGAAACCCCGAATTCCTCAGCCATTTCCATTCGAGTCAGATGGGGTTCTTTCTCTAAGAAGTCATGAAATTGAACCCCAAATATGTCCTTGCTTGCCTGTGATGAATGTAAATGCTTACGTCCTTGCCTCATAATGAACACCTCTTTGTGGCTTTTTATCTATTTTCCCCAAAGCGGCATAAAAATTTCATGATAGGAAAGGTTTTTTTATAAGGATGTCGAAAGAAACATAAATACTCGTGTAATCGATTATAAAAAAAAGGAGGCATTATTACTTTGTTTATACGACGCAGTACCGCCATGCTCTTTGTAATCATGATTGGTTCATTTTTATGGTTGAGCACGGATATCAACGCAGCACAGAAAGCCGTTATTAATGTAGAGCCTCTAAATGTGAGAAGTGGCCCTGGCTTAAGCCATGAGAAAGTTGGAGAAGTACATAAAGAGGACACCTTCCCTATTCTTCAAGAGAAAGATAACTGGGTACAAATCCAGCTTGAAGAGAGTAAGGGGTGGGTCGCCAAGTGGCTCATTAAATTAGAGCAAGATGATCTTTCATCTTCATCTAACGTCACCTCTTCTGTGAATGACCTACGAATAAGAAGTGGAGCAGGTACATCTTACCGTGTCATTGGAAGTATGGACCAAGGCGATTCTTATCCCTTAAAAGGTTCATCAGGGGAATGGGTTCAACTCTCCTACAAGAATCAGAACGGGTGGGTTTCTAAACAATTTGTTACAACAGATCAATCTGTAGCCACAACAAGTCAGCCTGAAGAATCAGTAAAAGAGTCTCCCCCTTCAACTGATCGGAATGACAAAGGAGAAATTGTCATTAAGACACCGATTTTAAACGTGAGAAGTGAAGGCAATCTAGGTAGCAAAATTGTAAGCCAAGTAAAAGAAGGCGAACAGTATACGTACATACAAGAAAAAGGTTCTTGGTACGAGATCAAATACAGCTCAGGAAAAACAGGGTGGGTAGCCAATTGGCTTGTCAAAAAAGTGGCATCCAAACCTGAGGAAACCCACTCGGTGACGTTGCTGTATAACGGAACAAATATTCGAAAAGGACCTTCCACAGCTAACCCGATTGTAGGAAGAGGATCAAAAGGCCAGCAGTTTAATGTTATTGGCCATGAAAACAAATGGTATGAAATCTCCTACAATGGTGGTTCAGCATATGTTGCTGACTGGATTGTGGCAAGTCGTGAATCGACTATTGAGCAATTGTCTGATGAAGAACAAAGCATCGCAGGCAAGACCGTTGTTATAGACGCTGGTCACGGAGGACGAGACGTTGGAACAATTGGTCACGACGGAAACTATGAGAAAAAACTTACCCTAATGACAGCTCAACGTTTGAAAGAACGATTAGAGCTCGCTGGAGCGAACGTCATTCTGACACGTTCAGATGACTCTTACATTGCTCTTAATTCCAGAGCAACGAAATCGAACGTTCTTGGAGCAGATGCTTTCTTATCTCTTCATTACAACAGTTTCCCTCAATCCCCAACCGTGTCAGGGATCGGTACTTACTACTATCACAATCAGCACAAAGCCTTTGCAGAAGCGGTACAAAATGCAATGGTTAAAGCGACAGGCTTACATGATAGACAAGCTCGCTTCGGTGACTTCCATGTGATCCGCGAGAACCGTCAGCCAGCCCTTTTACTAGAGCTTGGTTTTCTATCCAATCAACAGGAAGAGAAATATGTACACTCAAAAGAATTTCAAAATAAAGTAACAAACGGCATTGTCCAAGGAATCATCGATTACTTAGGAGAATAAAAAAGTGCTCGAGAGCCTACCTCTCGAGCACTTTTTTCTATTAAAACATTCACCTTCAAACGGTAACACCTAACGATCTTTGCTTTCTAAAATCAATGTAACAGGCCCTACGTTTGTGAGCTGAACGTCCATCATTTCACCAAATGCTCCTGTCTCAACAGGCACACCTAAGTCTCTGACTAAACCATTAAATGTCTCATATAACTTATTAGCAGGCTCTGGTTTTGCAGCATTCATGAAGTTTGGGCGCCTACCCTTTCTGGTATCCCCATATAGAGTAAATTGAGAAATGGATAGCATTTGCCCTTCGATATCTTTCAAAGATAAGTTCATCTTCCCCTGGTCATCTTCAAAGATACGAAGGTTTACAATTTTATCTGCCAAATATTTCGCATCTTCTTCTGTATCTTCATGCGTCACGCCAAGCAGTATGACAAGGCCATTGTCTATTTCACCTGTAACTTCATTTTCTACTGTAACTTTTGCGTTTCGACCACGTTGGACTACTGCCTTCATTTTGACTCTCCTTACTGCAATACACGGCGAACCGTGTAAACATCTGGAATCTGTTTAATTCGATCAACGACTTTTCTTAAATGACTAATATTTTGAATCATAATAGTCATATGAATGGTAGCCATTTTATTTCGATCTGATCTACCTGTTACAGCCGTAATATTCGTTTTTGTTTCATTAACGGCTTGTAAGACTTCATTTAAGAGCCCACGGCGATCATATCCTGAGATCTCTAAGTCTAAGCTGTATTGCTTACTATCTTCACCGGTGTTTTCCCATTCAACAGGGAGAAGTCTGTTTCTGACATCATCTGTTTTAACATTTGGACAGTCAGAACGGTGAACGGATACCCCGCGCCCTTTTGTAATATAACCAACAATATCGTCTCCAGGGACAGGATTACAGCAGCGGGAAAGCCGTACAAGAAGGTTATCTACGCCTTTAACACGAACACCAGAGTCTTTCTTTTTCTTCGAATGTGTAGGTCGTTTGATATCATTCTGTACACCCTCAAGTGTTTCTTCGAGATCCTTCTCCTTAATTTGCTTACGGCGGATCTTCTCTGTTAGACGTGTAGCAATTTGAGCTGCAGTGATCCCCTGATATCCAACCGCCGCATACATGTCATCATCATTTGTAAAGTTAAACTTCTCCGCAACGCGATTAAGGTTGTCTGCATTCAAGACTTCTTTAGGCTCAAGTTCCATAGAACGGATCTCTTTTTCGACCAGTTCTTTCCCTTTTACAATGTTCTCATCTCGACGTTGCTTTTTGAAGAATTGCTTAATCTTGTTCTTAGCCTGAGACGTCTGGCTAATCTTAATCCAGTCTTTCGATGGACCATAAGAATGTTTCGAGGTCATGACTTCCACAATGTCCCCTGTTTTCAACTTATAATCCAGAGGCTCCATCTTTCCGTTTACTTTAGCTCCAATCGTCTGGTTCCCGACTTCTGTATGAATCTTATAAGAGAAATCAATTGGAACAGAGCCAGAAGGAAGTTCAATTACGTCCCCTTTTGGAGTAAAGACGTACACCATGTCTGAGAATAAGTCTACTTTAAGAGACTCCATGAACTCTTCAGCATCATGGGTTTCATTCTGCCATTCTAATATTTCTCTAAACCACGTTAACCGTTCATCAAAGGATTGCGTATTTGACTCTACATTTAATCCTTCTTTATAAGCCCAGTGAGCAGCGATTCCGTATTCAGCGATATCATGCATTTCATGCGTACGAATCTGAACTTCTAAAGGATCTCCTTTAGGGCCTATAACCGTTGTGTGCAAGGATTGATACAGATTAGGCTTCGGCATAGCAATATAATCCTTGAAGCGACCTGGCATTGGTTTCCAACATGTGTGGATAATCCCCAATACTGCGTAACAATCTTTGATACTGTTAACCTGTACACGTACAGCTAATAAATCATAAATCTCATTAAACTGCTTGTTTTGCAGGACCATCTTCCGGTAAATGCTGTATAAGTGCTTCGGGCGGCCGGATATTTCGGCTGTAATATCTACCTCATCAAGTTGGTTATGAATTTCATCCATTACTTCACCAATATAGTACTCCCGCTCATTACGCTTCTGCTTCATAAGATGCACAATACGATAGTACTGTTGAGGATTTAAATAACGAAGAGCTGTATCTTCAAGCTCCCATTTAATCGTAGATATCCCCAATCGATGAGCAAGCGGTGCGAAGATCTCAAGTGTTTCATTAGAGATGCGACGCTGCTTTTCAGGAGGTAAATGCTTGAGTGTTCTCATATTATGCAATCGGTCTGCTAATTTGATGAGAATGACGCGAATATCCTTGGCCATCGCTACAAACATTTTGCGATGGTTCTCAGCTTGCTGTGCTTCTTTTGATTTATATTTAATTTTCCCTAACTTTGACACACCATCAACGAGCATCGCTACTTCTTCATTAAACCGATCCTTCAATTCTTCAACGGTTACATTCGTATCTTCTACAACATCATGTAGGAAACCGCCGGCAATGGTTACAGGATCCATTTGCAGTTCAACAAGGATACTCGCTACTTGGACAGGATGAATAATATACGGCTCACCAGATTTACGGTATTGATCTTTATGCGCTTCCTGAGCAAACTCATAGGCACGCCGAACAAATTCAGTATCTTCGTTAGACAGATACTGGCTCGCCTGTTCTACTACTTCATCAGCTGTCAAAATTTTATCTTTAGACATCCTATCACCTGATTATTAGAAATTCGTCATAGGTATAGACGTAGCGTATATATGTGTTTCATTATCGAGAATTCTGAAGACATTGTAAAGAGGAAAGACTCATTTTATGTCGAAATCCTCTAAATTTTACCTATTATTTCGCTAGATTTGTACTCGTATGATAAAAGAGTACCCTCAAATCTTGAGAGCACTCTTTCTTCCGTTTAGTATTGCATTAGTGTTAAAACATCGTAACCGTCTAACTTCTCACGGCCATCAAGATACGTTAATTCAACTAAGAATGCACAACCTACTACAATTCCACCTAACTGTTCTACAAGGTTGATTGTAGCTTCAATTGTACCACCTGTTGCTAGTAGGTCATCCGTGATTAGAACGCGTTGACCAGGTTTAATCGCATCTTTATGAATGGTCAGAACATCTTTCCCGTATTCTAAACCATAGTCGACCTTAATCGTTTCACGAGGAAGTTTCCCTTCCTTACGTACAGGAGCAAATCCAACTTCCATTGCATATGAAACCGGGCAGCCAATAATAAAACCACGTGCTTCAGGTCCAACGATAATGTCGATTTCTCTTGTGTTTGCATATGCTACAATTTCATCAATGGCTGACTTAAATGCAGGGCCGTTATCCATTAGGGTTGTGATATCTTTAAATTTAATGCCTTCTGTAGGCCAATCTTCCACAACCGTAATATACTGTTTATAATCCATTAACTAATTTCCTCCTTAACGTCCGAAACTCGATCCATTTGCTCGGTAAACCAAGCCTTTAATTGAGGATAGGATGAGAAATATAACGTTTGTTCCACTTTTAATTGTTCGTGTTTTTGTTGATATAAAGCTGATTCAGCCAAATCTTTCTTAGAAGGATTCGGATTCAGCGTTAAAAGTCCATTATCTATTCTAACAAATTCTAGCTCAAAAAACACGTGCGATATAAATTCCACCGAATCTTTTGACCACCCTTTGTAATCGGCCAGCTTCGGTCCTTCTGTTTCAAGATGGAATTTCTTTCTCTTCATCAGCATTCCATAAAACCATTTAAAATGATCACGCGTTGGTAAGGTCTTTAAGAAAGCAGCATCATCGGTCCGATAACAGGCATAAATATTATTTGGTGACATCGTTTGAATCACGGACTTGATCTGCTCCATAGAATTCGGTAAGTCCATAAGAACCATATGTTCAATTTCATCTAATGGCAGTTCACCAATTAGTTCTGGGTCGTGATTCAATTCAATGACCGGATAATAATCAAATACCCACGCCTGATCTTCTGTCGCTTCGCCGAAGAAGATAGCAACAGTATGATCAAATGGTAATCTCGGCATTGCCTTCTCGAGATGACGATTGCCACGCAGGTCAAAGAGTTGCCAGTCGTTCACACTTAAATCTTTCATCATAATTTGAGGTTTTCTCTTCCCATTCCATTCATTAATAGAGAGCTCTCCTACAATCGTGACAGCTGATTGAGGGGCAATACGAGGATAAAGATCCCCCATCCCAAATCCAATCGTGTCGAGATCATTTCCATTTGCTTTAAAGCGCATTTTTAAATGGTTAAGCTTACTACCAATCTGACGGACCTCAGCAGGGGTCGTTTCTTCTAATTGGAAGAGTGGCTTCGGATTCCCCATTCCAAACGGAGATAGCTTTGCAATCTCTTCAATAGTTGAGATTGTAATATCTTCTAGGCTCACACATCGATCGATGGTTAAAAGTTGTTTGAAATCTTCAGGAGCAAGCTTTTGATCAGCTAGGTCGTTCAACGCTTCTCTTAGCGTTTCCACATTTTCTAATGGCAACGTCATACCGGCTGCTTGAGCGTGTCCGCCAAAATGGGTGAATTGACTTCGTACTTCCATACAATTGGTAAACATATCAAAAGCATCAATGCTTCTGGCAGAACCTTTGGCTGTCTGAGTCTCAGGATCAACAGTCAATACAATCGTTGGTCGGTCGTACTTATTAACAAGACGAGAAGCTACAATCCCAAGGACCCCCTGATTCCATCCTTCTTTCGCAACGACAATGACAGAAGGTAGATCATCAGCCTGAGAATCAAGCATTCGCTCGGCTTCTTCTGCAATCTCAGCGACAATCTTTTGGCGCTCCTGATTAAGGGCATGGATTTGATTGGCTAACGCATCTGCTTCAGCGTCACTCTCTGTCAACAATAAATCCACAGCAGGAAAAGCGTCCTGTAATCGCCCTACAGCATTGATACGAGGCCCAATCGCAAAGCCAATATCTTCTTCCGTGATATCCCCTTCAATACTACACACTTTCTTTAGAGCTTGGACACCTGGACGGATGGACCTAGAAATAGCTTTCAATCCATGTGCAGCTAATACTCGGTTCTCGTCATGGAGAGGGACAAGGTCCGCGATCGTACCAATGACGACTAAATCTAGCAAGTGCTTTGGAAAATCACCGAGTAAAGCATGAGCAAATTTAAATGCTACGCCAACTCCTGCTAGTTCCTTAAACGGATACGTTCCACCTAACTTCGGGTGGACGATTGCATAAGCATCCGGCAATTCATTTTGAGCCTCATGGTGGTCTGTAATAATCAAATCGATTCCTAGCTCTTTCGCTACATCCGCTTCATGATTGGCCGCTATACCTGTATCGACAGTGATAATGAGTGATATTCCTTCAGCATGTGCATTGCGGAAAGCCTCTTCATTCGGGCCATACCCTTCTGTAAATCGATTCGGAATGTAAAATTCTACATAGGCTCCCATTTCACGAAGGACTTCAACCATAAGCGCAGTTGAACTGACACCATCCGCGTCATAGTCGCCGAACACCCATATATATTCTTCCTGTTCAATCGCCTGTTTTACGCGATCAACGGCTTTGTTCATATCATTCATTAACATTGGATCATGTAATTGTTCCAGTTGAGGAGATAAAAATAGCTTTGCCGCTTCCTTCGTTTCAATCCCTCTTTTTCTTAATAACTCTTGAGTTAAATCAGATAAAGATAAAGATGGATCAATCGGGAGAGCTGGCTCCTCTTCTTGGGTTAAATTCCATTTTGCTTTACTCCGTAACATAGATTCACCCCTAACAGACCCATTATACAAGAGCCAAGTAAGGGTAGCAAATGAATTTCAGGTGGAAAAGGTAGGAGGAACTCTCCTTTTAAACAAAATGATTTCCACAAAAAAGTAGGATGAAATGATTTCATTTCATCCTACCCTGGTTTTTATTTAGCACGTTCTTCTTCAATCGCCTGATTCTTATCCTCTTCCGCCTTACGGGCCGTCACCCGTTCAGGATCTTCCCCTAATTGTCTCAGCTTTTCTTTTAAAGCCCGATTATCTCGTTGAAGCTGATAATTGCGAACCGTCCCAAAAATTCCTGCGATCAAGCCACCCATTAAAACGGACCCTAAAATAATGAGGATCAATGGAGCTTGCCCCGTACCAAATAAGTAATTCACTTCTACCGCATCGACATTAAACACAGCGAATATTGCAACAATAAGAGCAAATACTAATGCCAAAATAAAATTCTTCTGTCCCTTCAAAGAACCCATCTCCTTTCTCAAAACCTTTCAATTATTTTACACTTCCTTTCTTCTTCTATTCCCAAGTGAGGCTTTCTTGAAAACTCCCCCTCCATATCAGTAGGCTTTAAGCTGAGGTTGTGTTTCCGTTTGCTTTAATTAACGAACGTCGAACGACCCCACCTCGTGTAGAGCCATGGAAAGCGAGTCGTTCCCCAGACACCCCCAAGCACTTAACAAACACAACGGCCTTACACCGTCAAGTAAAAAAGAGCTCTCCCTGTAGGGAGAGCTCTTACTTTTATACTTGTGGGCCGCCAGTTTGTTTCTTCTCTTTGTACTCGATCGGTTTACGCTTAAGCATACTACCTCTCCATACTAACCACAGCTGAGCTGCGATGAATAGGGAGGAATACGTACCAGCTATTAAACCAACAACAAGACCAAATGAGAAGTTTGTAATGGCTGTTGCTCCGAATAGTAGAAGCATTAAGGCAGCGAATACAACCGTCAGGACGGTGTTAATACTACGAGCTAATGTTTCCATTAAACTCTTATTCACGACTTCTGCTAGTTCAGAGAATGTTTTCACTTTCTTCTTCAGCTTCAGATTCTCACGAATACGGTCAAACGTAACAATTGTATCATTTACGGAATAACCGACGATGGTAAGAATCGCAGCAATAATTGTTATATCAAACTCGAGTTGGGTGATGCTAAACAGCGCTATAATAAAGAACGCATCGTGTAGTAAAGCAACAATCGCCGTTAAGGCAAAATAAATTTCGAATCGAATGGTTACGTAGATGATAATACCAATCGACGCAATCGCTACTGCGTATACCGCATTTTTCACAAGTTCTTTACCTACAATGTCTGATACCGTGCTGACACTTGGACTGCTTCCATATAGGTCATTGAAGTGACTCTTAATGTCTGCAATTTCAGACTCTGTTAAGACGCTCGCAAATCTTGCCACGCCTATTTCATCATCTTCACCGGATATAACCACTTTCTTCGGTGTGTAACCCAGTCCTTCAAATTCCTCTTTCACTTCTTCTTCACTAATAGGTTCATCAGCTAAGACTTGTACGCGAGAACCACTAGTAAAGTCGATACCTAAGTTCAGTCCCATCACCCCTAGAGCAATGGCACCGGCAAGGATGAGGGCAATAGAGATTCCGAAGAATTTCTTACGGTGTTTAACAAAGTCAAAGGAACGACCGAAGACTTTTGCTTCGACTTCTTCTCCTTTTTCAATGTCTTTCACCTGACTTGGCTTAATACCAAAGAGTCCTGGCTTTTTGTTTAATGCACGGCTCTTCACTAAGAGACCAAGCATTAAGCGAGATCCATAAACCGCCGTTAAGAAACTAACCAGAATACTGATAATCAACATGGTCGCAAACCCTTTTACAGAGCTCGTACCAAAGATAAACAGAACGATGGCAGCCAAGATTGTTGTGATATTCGCATCAAGAATGGTGGCTAAAGAACGACTATTACCCGCTTTAAAGGCAGATAAAGTTGACTTCCCTGCTTTCATTTCTTCTTTAATGCGTTCGTACGTAATAATATTGGCGTCAACAGCCATACCAACACCGAGCACAAGCGCGGCGATTCCAGGTAGTGTTAGGACCCCGTTCATTAATTCAAAGACAAGTAGAATTAAGAAAATGTACGTGGACAGCGTAATAACGGCTACTACACCAGGAAGACGGTAGTAGAACATCATATATACAAAGATCAGTGCAATGCCTATGGCACCTGCTAAGATCGTTTTGTTTAATGCTTGTTCACCGAACTGCGCACCAACTGACGTAGAGTAAAGCTCTTTCATATCAACAGGCAGTGAACCAGCATTTAAAATGTTAGCAAGTTCTTGAGCACCGTCGACCGTAAAGTCCCCTGTTATCATAACTTCTTTCGTAAGTAATGGTTCGCTTACGCGTGGGGCTGAAATGTACCCTTGTTTTTCTGGATTGTTAAAGTCAGCTATAAAGGAATCTTCTTCATCAAAGTCCATCCAGATGACCATAGAATTCTCATTGTAAGGGGTCGATGGATCATTCCCTAACTGAGAAACTTTTTTGGTTACACTTTGGAACTCTTTCGCATCTTTTACTTTTAACGTAACAATCGGAGCCTTCGTATCAGGATGAAATTCTTGTTGAGCACTGCCTTCTACAAGATTTGATCCATTAAAGATTTCTCCTTTTTCTGTGTCTGGTTCATTATTATCCTCTTCATCCATTTCAAGTGAAAGAGGTTCGTCGTTAATGCGGATTTCATCGTCATCAACTGTTCTGAACGACAGACGAGCAGAGGTACCAATGAGCTCCCGGGCTTTGTTCTGGTCTTCAATACCAGCAAGCTGAACTCGAATTCGGTCCTCCCCTTCAATATTGACGCTTGTCTCACTAATTCCTAGTGAATCGACACGTCGATAAATCGTTTCTACGGTTGCTTCTAAAGCATCCCTGTCAATCTCTTGGTCTTCATCAATAGGTGTAACCTGATACAAAATTTCAAATCCACCTTGTAAATCAAGCCCAAGGCGAATATCCTTTGTTATTCCTTGTACCGTTGTTCCGATTGTACCTGCAAAGATAAGCAGGAGCAGAAAAAACGCAACGATACGACCGCGTTTTACCATAAGTATAAGTGCCTCCTTCTGACTTCTCCAACGACGATTTATGATATCGTGTAGTGCTCCCACGCGTAAAAGAGTGGTCTTCTTACCTACCACTCTACAACTACATGAGCTTTTCTTTATGTACGAAGCATAAAGAAGATATTATGGCGACCCTATCGCCTAACTCCAATATTGTAATTATAGAAATCTTTGGGAACGACTGTCAATACAACGTTTCATTTTCTTCTTCATTCGGGTTATGATTTCGTAACGCTTCGATCTGAGCAAGCAGGTCATCACTTTGATAGGCTTGAACCGTTAGATAACTCATATAGGTGCCAACACTTAAATGGAAAACATCCTGAACTGCTCTATGTAAGCGCAAAACCGGGTTCCCTTTCCACACTTTCTTCTCAAGGCATTTCCAAATATCTTCTTCATGTGCCTTACTATAGCCTAACAGATGAAATTCTTCTTTCTTGCTCTGTAAAACAGGGTAAATCATCGGCTTCCACTGCTTTACCGGTTTGCCTTCTTCCATTTGTAGTGCCCCTCTCGTTAAAGCTCCAGTTTTCCAGAAAGCGAAATGGTTTCAATCATTTAAGAATGCTTGTCATGCTTGCCCACCTTTTCTGCATATATTCATTGTATACGAATTTCAATTCTTTGAGAAGGTAGGTCGTAATGAATGACCAAGCAAACCTTTTTACAAGGTACACTTATTTTAATCGCAGCAGGCATGATTACTCGCTTTCTGGGGTTTGTCAATCGAATCGTCGTAGCACGTATTATGGGGGAAGAAGGTGTTGGCCTTTATATGATGGCCATACCTACTCTTATTCTGGTCATCACCCTAACTCAGTTCGGGTTACCTGTAGCCATCTCGAAACGAGTAGCTGAAGCAGAGGCCATTGGAGATTTACGGAAAGTAAAGAAAATACTTGTTATCTCACTTGGCGTAACAGGCGTTCTGAGCATCATCTTCACGACAGGGATGGTCTTATTAGCACCTTTATTATCTCAGACTTTGTTGACGGACGAGCGCACACTCTATCCACTCCTTGCCATCAGCCCTATTGTTCCAATAGTAGCGATTTCCTCTGTGCTACGCGGATACTTCCAGGGGCGACAAAACATGAAGCCACAAGCATACTCGCAAGTTATTGAACAAATCGTTCGAATTAGCTTTGTGGCGTTGTTTACGAAAGCGCTAGCCCCATATGGTGTGGAATATGCAGCAGCCGGCGCGATGATTTCTGTGGTTTTGGGAGAATTTTGTTCACTTCTTTATATGCTCCATATGTTTAAAGTGAAAAAACGAGTGAAAGTAAGAAGGAAATTTATGACGTATATTAAGAACGGGAAGGAAACCTTTAATGAACTCATGTCCATCGCTCTACCAACGACCGGAAGTCGCATGGTAGGATCGATTTCCTTTTTCTTAGAGCCTATCCTTGTCGCTCAAAGCTTAGCTATGGCAGGTGTTCAAACGGCCATGGCTACAAGACAGTACGGAGAATTAACCGGGTATGCACTCCCCCTTCTAATGCTACCGACATTTATTACCCAGTCTCTATCTGTCGCTCTTGTGCCAAATATCAGTGAAGCCGGAGCTAAAGGGGATCAAACCCTTATACACTATAGAATCCATCAAGCCATTCGCTTGTCTTTTGCTTCTGGTGCCATCGCTACTGTCATATTAACCATCTTTGCAACACCGATCTTAACGTTTATGTACGGACACGGAAATGCTTCTCGGTTCTTACTGATTATGGCGCCGTTTTTCTTAATGCTTTACTTCCAGGCTCCTTTACAAGCTGCTTTGCAAGCCCTTGACTTAGCCAAAGCTGCCATGTGGAACAGCCTGATCGGTGCAGTCGTAAAGTTTGCCGTTTTACTTTCTTTAGCCACTCAACCTGAGTTTGGCATTATGGGCGTAGCTCTTGCTATTGTCGTGGGCGTTATTCTCGTTACATTCTTACATCTTGCAACATTAATGAAAGCGATCCAGTTCCGTATACCACTAGTTGATATCGGGAAAATGATCATGCTAATGGGGATCACATGGTTTGTAGGTTACAAAATGAACGAACTCTTCAAGGAAGCTACGATGGCCCCTGTCCCATTCTTGCTATTGATTACAGCCTTCACCGTAGTCTATATTATCTTCCTCTTCGTCTTCCGCTTCATCACGAAAGAAGAATTGCAACAACTTCCGTTTTTCCAGAAGAAGCGGTAAGACTTAGGTAAAAATAAAAACCAAGCCAAAAATCACCTTTGTGATTCTTGGCTTGGTTTTTTGTATGGGCGTTAGCGCACTAAGGCTTGCCTATTGTTTTTCTAACATAAACACCCACAAGAAGGTCAGTGCTTGCTGAAGAGGTTTCGGCATATGGCTGACATCTTCTTTTACGCCTTCTTTAAATACTCCGTACCCATCTAATGTCCGCCATCCGGTTTCACTAGCTAGCTGTTCAAATTCCCATGGCATCATCGTATTGCAGATCACATCTTCTCCGTATAACCTTCTGTAGCTATTTTGACGGGGTCCTGCCGTCGGTCCAAGTACGGCTATACAAAGTCGCCCCCCTGGCTTTAACACACGGTAGAGCTCGTCTAAAGCATGTTTAGGGTCTTCAGTCCACTCTAGAGAATTAATGGCCATTAGACCGTCGTATGTATGCTGTTCAAACGGAAGTTCAGCTAGGTCGCCTTGTTTAAAGATTAATCGATCACCGCTTATCTGATTTGCGTGTTCAATCATCTTCGGAGAAATATCTACTCCTGTCACATCATAACCTGCTTCACTTAGTAAGAAGGCTCCGTATCCGTCTCCACAGCCGATATCTGCCATTTGGCTCCCAACTGGCACGTACCTTTTCACAAAGGGGATAATTCCAGACCTGGACCCTTCATTCCACATCGAACGACTCTTCTCGCTCCAAAAGGCCACATTTTGATCCCATTTCTTTGTAACGGCTTTATGCCAATTAAACGATTCGCTCATTTCTTCTCCCTCCTTATCATGAAAAAAGAAGGTTGCTCCTTCGAGCCACCTTCTCTTTATGTTACTTCTTTTCATCGTATTCGTCGATGTACCATTTATTTTTATGGTCAACACTAAGCAATGAAATTTGGTCAGGATGTTGATACCCTCTCTTACGGATCTCCTCTAACAACCATTTCTCATCTTTTCCATTCCGCTTTAAGTTTTCCTCTTGAATTTTTCCGTCCGTAATAAATGGCATGAGGAATCCGTTCATATCGGGAGATGGATTGTCTTGTTTCTCTAAGATCGAAAGCTTTCCAGATGGTTCTAATATGGCAAAAGCAACTTCCTCAACAGAGGAGGTCCCATTTTCTCTTAACTGCTGAAGCAAATCATTGAAATTATATCGTTGCTTCCTCATTTCATTCTCATCAATTTTGCCATTCTGTATAATGACCGATGCTTTGCCATCAACGGTTTCTCTGAACCATTGACTCTTTAGGGAGAACCATGCACTTAATCTTTGTATAAGTAAAAGGACGAGCATGGGAATGACAGCATGGATGAATTCATCCTTCGGCTCTTCAATGGAGAAGACACCGATTTCAGCAAGCATGATGAACACCACTAAATCGAGTATGGAAAGTTCTCCAATTTCTCTTTTTCCCATGACGCGAAAGATCACTAAAATAGCGAAATAAGTTGCAAAAGTTCTCCAAATAATAATCCAAACTTCCTCTAAGTTCACACCAGGTTCACTTCTTTCTGTTGTCCCTAATGGTCTTAGTGTAAACCGATCAGACATTTCCTATGCTTGTTACATACTCGCCTGCATAAATGGCACAAGATAACGAAACCAGATGTAAACCGTACAGACCACCAGAGAGAAAAGTACAACCGGCATTCCGTATGCTATAAATTTCAAAAAGCCAATTGGATGTCTAGCACTTGAGGCCAAGCCCGCCACGACAACATTGGCTGATGCGCCAATTAAGGTTCCATTGCCACCTAAACAAGCTCCAAGGGCGAGGGACCACCATAAAGGATCCAAATTCGTCATCCCATACGACTGAAATTCTTTTATGACCGGGATCATTGCAGCTACAAAAGGGATGTTGTCTACAATGCCTGAGAACAAACCTGAGATCCACAGAATCATAAGAGCCGTAGAAGGCAAGTCCCCTTCTGTTACCCAGATCATCCCCCTGGCTAACTCATCAATGACTCCAACCTGCTCAAGACCACCTACAAGCATGAATAAACCCATAAAGAAAAATAATGTAATCCACTCTACCTCTTCAAATACTTTCTCTGTATCTGCTTCTCGTTCTGTTAATAAAAGGAGTAAGATCGCCCCGCACACAGCCACCGTTGTCAGCTCAACATGGACAAACGCGTGGAGAAGGAAACCGAGAATAGTTAGAGATAACACGGAAACGGATTGGTAAAGCATGGGGGTTTTCTTCAAATAAGATGAAGGATCGATCTCCATCATGGACCTCACCTGATCCCCTTCCCCCATAACAAGGGATTTGCGAAACAAGAAGACAAGCCCACCGAGCGTCGTCACAAATATTAAGAAGACAACAGGGCCAAGATGCACAAGAAAGGACATAAACGTAAAGTGTTCAACAGCTTGCCCGATCATAATATTTGGGGGATCTCCAATTAACGTAGCTGTCCCGCCAATGTTGGCACAAAGAATAACGGTCAGTAGATAAGGGAAAACGGGAAGATTTAATTTTGAAGTGAGCGTGAGCAAGATTGGTACAAATAGAAGAACGGTGGTTACATTATCAAGTAGCGCAGAACCTATGGCCGTCAGCACCCCCGTCACAATTAATAGTGGAATAGGAGCCCCTTTCACCTTCTGGGCTAACAAGATGGCTATGTATTCGAATAAGCCTGTCTTCTTTGTAATCGAAACAAGCACCATCATTGAAAACAAAAGGGTAATGGTAGACCAATCAATAAAGCTTGTGAACGCTTCTTCCCAGCTATAGATACCACTAAGCAGCATAAAGACTCCGCCCGCTAAAGCTACGAGCGCACGATTTATCTTCTCTGACATAATAAACACATAACTGATAATAAACACCGCAACCGCCAGGGTCGTTTCCATTCGAACCCCCCTTTTCCTTGTCCATTTTTACTACTATATTCAAGAGCCTCCAGAAAATATTTTATTCTATTTATTTTTTTTGTGAATAAAGTGGTAGAAAGATGGACGAACAGGGAGGAGAAATACTATGGCGAAAGATCGAATGATGGCATTGGCCTATGGATGGGGAACCATTCTTGTTCTGATGGTGGTAAGCAGCTTCGCGTTGGCCTTATTCCTTAAATTCTCAAATATGACTGAATCCACTCTGCAATGGGCCACCCTCATCATTGGACTCATTACACTCTTTATCGGAGGCTTCATTTCCGGAGCAAAAGGGAAAGAGCAGGGCTGGTTGCTCGGACTATTGACCGGGATTGGTTTTCTTGTTTTTGTTCTCTTATTTCAATTCTTAGGTTATCAAAAAGGCGTTTCCACATCTCAACTCCTTTATCAGGGAGGCTATGTAGTGATGGCCTTATTCGGCGGGATGATGGGAGTTAATGTTGGAGGGAAATCCAAATAAAAAACGCGCTTATCTCAACAGAGGTAAGCGCGTTTTTCTTTATGCTTTCTGAGTCACGACTTCACGGATAGCTGAACGATCGTATGTAAGTTTCGTTCCATCTTCTACCTGTAGAATAAGCGTGTTTTCATCTAGCGCATGAATCGTTGCGTGCATGCCACCAATGGTAATGATGTGATCTCCCTTTTGAAGATCAGACTGCATTTGCTTTACTTGCTTTTGACGCTTCTGTTGCGGGCGAATAAGCAAGAAGTAAAACAGGACAAACATTAGGGCTAGCATAATTAATGAACCTGCAGAACCTGCCATGTGTTTTCCCTCCTTTCAAGAATAAGCTTCTATCATTTAGAAGTTCTTAGCATCTGGTTTATTGAAGCCATATTGTTCAAAGAACTCTTCACGGAAGTCACCAAGACGGTCTTCCATAATCGCTTCTCGAACTTGCTTCATTAATTTTAACAGAAAATAAAGATTATGATAAGTTGTAAGTCGGAAGCCGAATGTCTCATTACATTTAATGAGGTGGCGAATGTAAGCTCTTGAGTAGTTACGGCATGTATGACAATCACATTCTGGGTCAATTGGACCGAAGTCACGAGCAAATTTTGCATTCCGGACGACTAAGCGACCTTGACTCGTCATACACGTTCCATTACGAGCAATACGTGTCGGCAATACGCAATCAAACATATCAATACCACGGATGGCACCGTCGATTAGCGAGTCAGGAGAACCTACTCCCATCAAGTAACGTGGTTTATCTGTTGGCAAGTACGGTGTTGTGAACTCTAACACACGGTTCATCACGTCTTTTGGTTCCCCAACAGAAAGTCCACCAACAGCATAACCTGGGAAGTCCATGGATACAAGGTCATTTATACTTTGGCGACGAAGATCTTCATACTCCCCGCCCTGTACAATTCCGAAGAGACCTTGATCATGGGGACGTTTATGGGCTTCAAGGCAACGCTCAGCCCAACGGCTCGTCCGTTCAACAGACTTCTTCATATATTCGTGGCTAGCTGGATATGGAGGACATTCATCGAATGCCATCATAATATCAGCACCAAGCGAGTTTTCAATATGCATTGCTTTCTCTGGTGATAGGAATAGCTTCTCACCACTAATATGGTTTCTGAAATGAACGCCTTCTTCTTTAATATCACGAAGCTTACTTAAACTAAAGACCTGGAAGCCACCTGAATCCGTTAAAATGGAGCCATCCCAGTTCATAAATTTATGAAGACCGCCTGCTTCCTCTACGATATCTTCTCCCGGACGTAACCATAAATGGTACGTATTCGAAAGGATAATTTCCGCTCCCATTTGCTTCAGCTCTTCTGGTGCCATCGTTTTAACCGTAGCAAGAGTTCCTACCGGCATAAACATGGGCGTTTCAAAAGAACCATGTGGTGTATGAACCCGACCTAAACGAGCTCCTGTTTGTTTACATGTTTTGATGTGTTCGTACCTAATTGGCATCATTCATACCCTTTCTGTCTCTTTATAAAATTAGCATGGCGTCGCCAAAGCTGAAGAAGCGGTATTGTTCGTTGACAGCTTCTTCATAGGCTCGCATCACAAAATCCTTACCCGCAAGTGCACTTACAAGCATAATTAACGTAGACTTTGGTAAGTGGAAGTTCGTAATCAGACCATCAATGGCTTTAACGTTATAAGGTGGATAGATGAAAATATCTGTCCAACCAGATGCTTCTTTGAAAGAACCATGATCTCTTGCAATCGTTTCAAGAGTTCTAGTAGACGTCGTTCCAACTGAGATGATACGACCTCCATTCTCTCGGATCCGATTCAGTTGATCAGCGGTTTCTTGTGACATCTGATAAAATTCAGCGTGCATATCATGGTCCTCAACAGAATCTACACTTACAGGACGGAAGGTGCCAAGACCTACGTGAAGCGTAATATATGCGATTTCTACACCTTTATCTTCTATCTCCTGCAGCAGTTCTTTAGTAAAGTGAAGCCCTGCTGTAGGCGCCGCTGCTGACCCCTCTTCTTTTGAGTAAACAGTCTGATAACGCTCACGGTCAGAAACTTGCTCTTTAATATACGGAGGAAGCGGCATCTCACCTAAAGATTCCAGTACCTCAAGAAAGATTCCCTCATAGGAGAATGTAAGAATACGCCCTCCATGCTCTTGCAACTCTGTACATTCAGCAACAAGCTTCCCATCTCCAAATGAAATCTTCGTGCCTACCTTGATCTTCTTAGCAGGCTTCACAAGCACTTCCCACTCGTCACCTTCTCGCTGATGAAGAAGTAATACTTCAACTTTGGCACCTGTGTCTTCTTTCACTCCATATAAGCGAGCAGGTAGTACCCTGGTATTGTTCAATACTAAACAATCACCTGGATTTAAGTATGATGTAATGTTATAAAAATGCTGATGATCTATGGTTTCTTTCTCGCGATCCATAACAAGTAAGCGAGAAGACGTTCGATCTTCCAGTGGAGTTTGAGCGATCAACTCTTCTGGTAAGTGAAAGTCAAAATCATTTATGTTCATATGTCTCTCCCTATCTAGTTCTTAACGAATTTTCCCAATAATATATAGCAATACACTAAGGACAACACTCACTATAATAGACGTCATGATCGGAAAATAAAAGGTTGTATTTCCTTTTTTAAAAAGAATGTCGCCAGGGAGCTTCCCGAAAACACTCCAAACGATGCCGATAACAATGAAGACCACCCCTAAAATAATAAACATCTTAGGAAACTCATTCACGTCCAGGCACCTCCCGGTTAAAGTGCTCATAAGCAAGATGTGTTACCAGTCTGCCCCTTGGGGTACGTTGGATAAACCCTTTTTGTAACAGAAATGGTTCGTACACATCTTCAATCGTCTGTGACTCTTCCCCGATCGTAGCAGAAATCGTATCAAGCCCTACTGGTCCTCCTCTGAAGTGGTCCATAATTCCAAGTAATAACTTGTGGTCAACATGATCAAGACCAGCTTGATCGACCTGAAGCATATTCAGAGCCTGGTCCGTTGTCTCTCTTGAAATAACGTCCTCGCCCTTTACCTGGGCGATGTCGCGTACACGTTTTAAAAGACGGTTAGCAATCCGTGGCGTCCCTCTAGAACGACGAGCCACTTCAACAGCTGCTTGTTCATCTATTTCCACATCAAATATCTCAGAAGTCCTCTTTACAATTTCGCAAAGATCCTCTGTGGTGTAGTAATCTAATCGACTTAAAACACCAAACCTGTCTCTGAGGGGCGCAGAAAGCAACCCAGCCCTCGTTGTAGCTCCAACAAGGGTAAACGGAGGCAGATCAAGTCGAATGGATCTTGCCTCTGAACCAGATCCAATCACAATATCTAAACAGAAATCTTCCATTGCAGGATAGAGAACTTCTTCAACGGAGCGGGGCAATCGATGAATCTCATCAATGAAGAGAACGTCTCCTGCTTCAAGAGAGGACAATATCGCCGCCAGATCACCTGCTCTTTCAATCGCCGGACCAGCGGTTGTTCTAAATTGACCACCCATCTCACTTGCAATAATAGAAGCGAGCGTCGTCTTCCCAAGTCCTGGCGGTCCGTAAAGGAGCACGTGATCTAAGGGTTCGTTTCGCATTCTGGCAGCCTCTATAAAAATCCGTAAGTTTTCTTTTGTTTTGCTTTGCCCGATATATTGAGCAAGCGTTTGTGGCCGGAGGCTCAACTCAACAGAAGCATCATCCGTCATTGCCTCTCCACTCACCATTCGATCATCCATGGTAACCCTCCTTCCTTACGCTTTCTGCATCATAAGGGCTAACCCTTTACGTACATATTCATCCACACTTGAGCACTGTTCTTTTTCAAGTTTTGGCCTGATCGATTTAATCTCTCGATCCGAATACCCTAACGCCCTCATGGCTTCTAGTGCTTCGTCTACAAAGTTCGTCTGTTCTTTATGGGTATGCTCCCCTTCGAAGAAGATCGTCGTTTCATCTTGTTCCACAGGTAACCACTCGGTCAGTTTCCCTTTTAAGTCCAAGATCATCTGGCGAGCCGTCTTCTTCCCAACTCCAGGGAAACGGGTTAAGAATTTGTCGTCCTCACGTTCAATGGCCGATACAACTTCTCCGACAGATGTTGATCCAACAATCGCAAGAGCTCCCTTAGGCCCGATCCCTGAGACATTTAGTAATTTCGAGAAGATCATTTTCTCCTCAGGCGTTTTAAAACCATACAACGTCTGCAGGTCCTCTCGCACATAATGGTACGTATAAATAAGCGTCTCCTTCCCTTTCATCGTCTGAAAGGCAAACGGATTCGCACATAAAATTTCATATCCAATGCCACTTGCTTCTACAATGACATTCTCAGCCGACACAGCAGCCACATTCCCTCTAACATAAGCTATCATTACATTCGTTCTCCCTTTTATCCGTAGTGACCTCTGTTTATTTTAACACATGTCCCCCCAAAAGCGCAGGCCCCTGTTTGGCTCCGTCAGGCATAAGAAAAATAACGGAGGGTAGCGACCTTTCTACCCGCAGTTATTTTCCTTATGACCCCGAGGAGCCAGGGGCCGGAGCTAGATGATGAACCAAAAGCGCAGGCCCCTTGTTTAGTTCCGGAGGCATAAGACGAGCAACGGAGGGAAGGGACCTTTCTTCCCGCAGTTGATTGACTTATGTCCAGAGGAACTAGGGGCCGGAGCTAGATGATGAACCAAAAGCGCAGGCCCCTGGCTCCGATATAAGCCATATGAGTTCACCCACTCAAGCCGGAAGATTCAGAATTGCACATATTTTATGTTGACTGACTGGTCATGAAGATGTATGATCTACGTATATTATCAGGGAACGGGGTGTAACTATGAGTACGATTGATCGTATTGTGGAATATCTCAAAAACCTCGGAGTGAATGCTGAAAAAGTATACCGGCCACCTAAGAGTAAAACACAGTCGTAATACATATAAACCAAAACCCCTTCCTTATTGTAAGGAAGGGGTTTTGTTATGGGGTTGGGGTAATCGAGAAGTATTCGTATTTCTTTAAAAGACTCAAATACTGATCTTTTGATTTTATTTTAATTCCTTCTTGTAATTCCTGACTTTGAAAACTCTCAAGCTTTCCTACATCAATTTGAAAGAAAGAGTGAATGACCTGTGTTTCATCACTCGTGCCATCAAACAAAATGAGCTCATTGCCCTCATTAAGACCAAAATAACCTGCTTCTTTAACAAATGGAGAAAGATCATCTACTTCTTTACGAAATGTAATGTGCCCGACTTGTTGATCCACAAGCTCCCATCCTTCATAACGTGCCCAGAAATCTTCCATAGCCCATATGGTTTCTTTCTTACGTTCTTCCCCGACGTGCCCATCAATATATACACGCTGCAATACAACTTCCATTTCTAACGGCTCTTGAACAGCTACCTTAGAACCCGCTGTTTGTACTTGAGAAGACTCTGAAGCTTTAATTGGCATAGAATCCATCGAGCGTATACCGCCCACAAATAAACCTACAGCCACTAAAATCAAAGCGAGTCGAACCCTCCGCATACCATCCACCTCCATTACTCTTTATCCCTTTAAAGCGCAACACGGTGTCTGACACGCTTTCACTTGCTAAAGGATGTCAGAGCGTGTGTAAGGAATAAAAAAACTTCTAATTTTAGGTTTCCCAAAATTAGAAGTTTTATCCTAGCGGTATGGTTATGCTTGTTGGAAATTGTGGTAGACTTCTTGCACGTCTTCTAAGTCTTCAAGCATATCAATTAGTTTTTCCATTTGCTCAGCTAACTCCCCATCTAGTTGAGAGTAGGTCTGCGGGAAGAAGGTTACTTCTTCTGAATCAAGGGAAATATTTTGCTCTTTGAGAGCTGCTCGAACATCTTGGAATGTTTCTGGATCTGTATAGATTTCAAACGCTTCTTCAGTCGTTTCCATCTCTTCTGCTCCTGCTTCAATCGCTTCAAGCATTAGTTCCTCTTCATCCATATCAACCACAGATCGGTCAATTACGATGTAACCCTTACGATCAAACATAAAGGAAACACACCCATTTTCCCCAAGGTTTCCACCATTTTTATTAAAGGCGTGTCGAACTTCAGAGGCTGTACGGTTACGGTTATCTGTCAGTACCTCTACCATAACAGCAGCACCTCCAGGGCCATACCCTTCATACGTAAACTCTTCATAATTAGCCCCGTCTAGTCCACCAGTCGCTTTATTAATCGCTCGATCAATGTTTTCATTTGGAACGTTGTTGGCTTTTGCTTTATCAATCATTAAACGAAGCTGCGGATTCGTTTCAGGGTCTCCTCCGCCTTCTTTCGCTGCTACGTATATATCTTTTGCCATTTTCATAAATAGCTTTCCACGTTTTTTGTCTTGAGCACCTTTTCGATGCTTAATATTGGCCCACTTCGAATGACCTGCCATGGGACATTCTCCTCTCTTCATCTTTCCATAAGAAATTGAAATCCATAACCACTATAACACAAAGGAAAAGTTTGAAAAAGACTGCCAATTCGGGATAAATTCGTTGATGTCCCTATGTATACAATGCTTTCATTAGAAAGAACCACAAAAAAAAGAGCGCTACATAAGCACTCTCAATTATCTGTAATTCTTATCTCTAAATTGATCCACTCCATCAGGCATTTCTTCATCCTGATTGATACGGCTCTTAAGATCTTTCATACGATCCCAGTATCGCTCATCTGTATACACGACAATTTCTTTTCCTTTTGTTTCAGGCATTTCTTTTAAGGCTGCACGCACCTTTTCGGCAACATCCACTCTTGTATACGTCGCACGATCGGGCTCTTCTACTGCCACGATGACAGCGTCATTCGTTACAACAACCTGAGCTGTTTTAACAAATCGTGACTCACTTAACCGTTTCCCGATTTCGCGAGACTGTTTGTCATACTCTTTATTGTTGTAAGAGTTCGCATCCTTATCAGAAATAGGTGTCGTTAGAGAATCCGGATAATCTTTTTGAGCTTCTCCATTTTTAGGACGAGATCGCTCTAACTCATACTGATAATATTCAGTGTCGATATTGGTTTGGAACTTAGGTTGATCTTTGCCAATATCCTTATTGCTTTCTTCTTTGGCATTTCTTTCTGCTTGATTCTCGAGTTCAGCGTTTAGAGACTCCGGTTCAAGTTCTGTCTGAATAGACTCTTCATTAGCGCCTCCACACCCTGCAAGTAACCCTAGAGAAAGAACTGCTCCCATCATGAATTCTTTTTTCATGAGAAAAACCTCCCTTACATCCTTAGGATGGCTCAGAGAGGTTTTCCTTACACGAGTTACATTTAGGTAATTGTCCGTTAGAATTTAGGAGGGGCAGCGGCTAACTCACGCTTATGTTCGCTCTTTTTATGCATATCTTCAATGATTTTACGATCCTTTTCAGGGATGTCTTCTCCCTTAATATGCTTATCAATCATTTCATAGGAAGTACCCATTTCATTCTCATCCGTTTGACCTTCCCATAATCCTGCACTTGGTTTCTTCTCGATAATTTCATTTGGAACTCCAAGTTCACGGGCTAGGTCACGAACTTCACCTTTTGTGAAATGAACAAGTGGCACTAAGTCGACACCGCCATCTCCGTACTTGGTGAAATATCCTGTGTACCATTCAGCAGCATTATCTGTACCGACAACAAGATATTTATAGTTCGTACCTACTGAATATAGTGTACTCATTCGTAAACGAGCACGAAGGTTGGCATCAGCCAATTTTTCCTGCGCCTCGTTGTAATCACCTGAAGTTTTTAATTGATCCTGAATAGTTGAGAACATGACTTCATGCGTTTTCGTAAGGTCTACTGTTAAGGAATTAATGCCACAACTATCAATAACTTTTTGAGCCGCTTCCTGGTCATCGGGATTACTTTTACACGGTAAAATGACTCCTAATGAATTCTCAGGAAAAGCACGCTTAATTAAGTGAGCGACAACTGCTGAGTCAATACCGCCACTAACTCCAACTAATAGTCCTTCTAATCCTGCATTATTGGCTTGGTCTTGTAACCATTTCACAAGCTTATCGATTTTATCTTGCATAAGTACGCTCTTCCTTTCAGTTTATCATGGGTTATGTTAGGTTATTTCTCATATCATGTTAGCATAAGTTTGTTTTGTTCGACAAATGATAGTTGCTTCTGCCATCTTTCGCTCAGCACCTGAAGATAGAATTGGATCTCTTCTACAGACCGTTCCTCCTTCATAAATGTATTCCATTCTCGTACTAAAGCAGCTGGTATCGCTAACCCTAACCTAAAGAAAGGAATCTCCTCTTCGTTCAATCGATTCTCAATAGAAACGATCTCTTCCGCACCCTCAAGAAAAGGCAAGAATCGTTGCCCAATTTGAATCCAATCATACACCCGCGGAGACTGAGAAGCTAAGTCAAAATCAATGAGATATACATTATTATGTTCCGCCCTGATAAAATTATGAGCCGCTACATCTCCATGAACCCATGAACGATTGTCTAACGCCCGTTTTTCAAGCGCATACCAATCCAATTGAATAAATCGATCGTACAAGGAAGAAGAGGTGTGGATAAGAGAATTATATAGGTCTCCATAACCATATTGCTTAAAGACTTTATAGTGATTTCCAAAATGTCGAAATCGCTTTTTCCAGTGCATATATAAGGGTTGTTTCACAATCAAGGAGTCCACTTCAATCCCTTTTGCTTGTTGATGAAAAGCTCCAAGAACATTACAAGCTACCTCCCGATCCGCTTTCCGCTTATAATTTAAAGAATCCCCTCTAATATACGGAGCTAATGTCCACGTCGCCCCGTAACCATCACGGATCCACAAATCACCAGATGGAAAAGGGATAAAGGGAACGAGAGCGCTGTTTGCAGAAATAGCTTTAAACAACTCCCACTGGTGCTCTACAGAGTGAACGGAAGTATACCGTTTTACGATCAGCCACCGTGAGCCGGTGTACACCTTCACTACATGCGGCTTTATTCTCTCGATCCGCTGAATAGATAACCCCGCCTTCGTTTCTAAAAAAGAGAAGGGAAAGTCGCTTTGGACTTCCCCTTTTACGTGCTTACCCATATTTAATAATCCTCGTCGTCGTCATCAAAGCGCGGCATCTCAAATCCACTGAATCCGGAAGAATCCCCCATCTGCATCTGCGGAAAACCATACCCTTGTTGTCCTCCGCCTTGCTGTGGCATTCCATAACCTTGTTGTGGCATTCCGTATCCCTGTTGTGGCATTCCGTATCCTTGCTGTGGCATTTCGTATCCTTGTTGCGGCATTCCATACCCCTGCTGTGGCATTCCATATCCTTGTTGCGGCATTCCATATCCCTGCTGTGGCATTCCATATCCCTGCTGCGGCATTCCATATCCTTGAGGGTACCCATCATCACATCCACAATCATCCATCATGCCAGCCACTTGCCCCGGCATTTGTGGCATATCCATACTTGAGGATTCAGATGATTCATCAAACGCCCCTTGAACCATACCTTGTTGCATCGGCATCATTTGCTGGTCATCATAACAATTCGCATCCATACTGCCTAAATATTGTGGATGCGGATAACACGGCATACAAGGATGAGGCGGACAAGGCATGCATGGATGCTGCATCATTGGATAGTAATACATTGGTTGTTGCATTTGTGGCATCTGTGCCATCGGTTGCTCCATTTGTGGCATTTGCTGCATCGGCTGTTGCATTTGTGGCATGACTTGTGGCTTCGGCTCGTCTTTTTGCATCCCTTTTACTTGTTGTGGTTTTGCTTCTGGTTTCGCTTCCGGTTTTGCTTGCGGTTTCGCTTCTGGCTTAGCTTCAGGTTTCGCCTTAGGCTTTACCTCAGGCTCTTTATACTGAGGCATTTGCGGAATATTTACCGTTGTATAGTAATTTTGCATTTGTTGTTCCATAGTCGGAAATTGCATTTGGATCGGTGCCATTTGCATTGGCATTTGTGGCTGTGGTTGAACAGGCATGATTGGTTTCTCTTTTTTAGCCGGCTTCACAGCTTCTTTCTTTGGCATTTCTTTTTTCGGCATCTCTTTCTTAGGCATTTCCTTTGGCTGTTCTTTTTTCTCTTCTTTTATCATTGGTAACGGTTTTGGTGAGGTATCCTTATAAGGATGTTCGGCCGGATATTTTTTCGTCTCTTTCTTAACCGGCTTCGAATCAGTTGGAACTTTAATCTTCATACCAGGCATAATCATATCTGGATTACTAAGCTGTGTATTCATGGCTTTTAACTCTTCAAAGTTCACCCCATATTTCTGGGCAATCTTCCACAATGTGTCCCCTTTTTGAACAACATGTATTTTCACCGCAGTTACTCCCTTCTTTCTGTTATAGGCATTTCCATAAGAAAATAAATAACAGATGAACTCCATACAACATATGCATGAACACCTAAAAGATTGATGGATTTGCCTAACTTTTTTACGAAAGCCTGCTGTGTTTCGTGATTTTTGCACCTATAAAGGGTTACGTTTTTTAAGGAATAAACATTAGAGACTCAAAGATCTTCGCCGATTTAAACATAGAAAGAAGAACGGATTACATAACAAAAACCTCTTCCCAATGAAGGAAAGAGGTTTTACATTACATTTTATGAACAGCTTGGGATTCCACTTCAAAGCAAGGGTAAGTGCCTAAGATTTTCGTTTGGCACCCAATCGCTTGAAGCTCTTGTTGTAGTGCAGGAAATAGAACGGAATCATAAGATTGATTCACATCAATTATAAAGAAATAGTTCCCTAAACCTGTTTTCATTGGACGGGATTCAATCTTTGAAAGGTTCATTTTACGCCAAGCAAATGCTGAAAGAACCTGGTGAAGCGCTCCGGCGCGGTCACTCGGTAATGTAACCATAAGCGTCGTCTTCTGTTGCTTCACTTCATGATCCTTCATCTCAACAGGCGCTTGTTCCTTCTGCACCACGACAAAACGTGTATGGTTGTTATCATAATCATGGACATTCTGCCTTAAGATTCTTAAACCATACTCTTCTGCCGCAAGGGCATTGCCTATAGCAGCGTGTTGGCCTTTCATCTCTTTCACATTCGCAGCCGCTTCTCCTGTGGAAGCACTATAGTGCACCTCTACACCAGGCATTTCTTTATGAATAAACTGGTGGCATTGAGCGATCGCATGACTATGTGAATACACATGTTCAATCTCACCTACATCACCCTTGAAGTCTGGATGAACAAGAACATGTTGTGTAATTGGCACAACCACTTCAGCAATAATCGGTAAGTCGACCTGATGGATTAAATAATCAATCGTCATCGAAACTGTACCTTCGATCGCGTTCTCAACAGGAACGACGGCCAGCCCCACATCTCCTCGATTCACCGCATCCAAACACTCAGGGATTGTTCGGAAGCTAACCGTTTGATCTGATTGAAATAATGCATCCACTGCTATATTTGTAAATGTTCCTTTTGGTCCTAAATATCCTACTTTTACCACAACGTTTCCCCCTCAGCTATGCTCCGCTACTTACAACCTCAACTCGGTCTATAAAGTCTAAGCGTTTAAAATCTTGTAATAATTGTTCAATGGATTGACTCATGCCAGATGTATTTAACGAAAGGGTTACGTTAGCCTTCCCTTGCAACGGGATCGTTTGGTGAATCGTTAAGATATTACAGCCTGATTGAGCGACAGCTGCAAGTAACTGAGAAAGCGTACCTGAACGATCTTCCAAGTGGAAGAATAGGGTGATCATCTTCTCCTTCACCATGGCCTGGAACGGGAAAACTGCATCTCTGTATTTATAAAAGGCACTTCGACTCAAGTCGACTTTCTGCACGGCATCATGCACCGATTCCACTTTACCTCGTTCAAGTAAGGCTTTCGCTTCTAGCGTCTTCTGCATGGATTCTGGCAATACATCACTTCGGACTAAAAAAAATTGTTCATTGTTAATACTCATGATCTCGTTCCCCTTTTGAATAGTCTATTCGACAAATTCAAACTCGTAATCAAGCAGGCGAATGGTATCGCCATCTTTCGCCCCGCGTTCACGCAGCGCATCATCTACGCCCATAGTGCGTAATTGACGAGCGAAACGACTAATCGATTCATCTCGATCGAAGTTCGTCATCTTGAATAACTTCTCGATCTTCGCCCCTTTCAACACAAAGGCACCGTCTGATTCACGTGTAATTTCGAATGGCGTTTCTTCTTTTTCAAATCGATACACGACACGTTCTTCAACTTCTTCAACAGGCGTGTCATCTTTTGGAATCGTCTCTAAGATATCAGCAATCGCAAATAAAGACTCTTTTAAACCTTCACGTGTAATAGATGAGATCGGATAAATTGGAATGTCTTGTTCAAGCTGTTCTTTAAATGCTTCAAGCTTCTCCTCTGATTCAGGCATATCCATCTTGCTTGCCAAGATAATTTGAGGACGATCAAGAATCGTTTCATCGTATTGTTTTAATTCCTCGTTAATGGTAACGAAATCTTCGTAAGGATCGCGTCCTTCAATACTTGCCATATCGACAACGTGAACAATTACACGGGTACGATCAACGTGGCGAAGGAATTGATGACCTAATCCTACCCCTTCATGAGCTCCTTCGATCAGCCCTGGAAGGTCAGCCATTACGAAACTGCGCTGGTCTTCTGTTTCAACGACTCCAAGATTCGGAGTTATGGTTGTGAAATGATACTCAGCTACCTTAGGTTTAGCAGCACTTACAACAGAAAGTAGCGTAGATTTCCCTACACTCGGAAAACCAACAAGTCCAACATCGGCCATCAGTTTTAATTCTAAGGAAACGTTACGCTCAATACCTGGTTCACCATTTTCCGATATCTCCGGAGCCGGGTTACGAGGAGTCGCAAATTTGATATTACCACGACCTCCGCGCCCACCTTTTGCAATGATGGCTTGTTGTTTGTGCTCAATTAAATCTGCCAGGACATCCCCTGTATCTGCATCTCTTACTGTTGTTCCAGGTGGGACCGGTACGATCAGGGGATCGGAGTTTTTCCCGTGCGCTCCTCTACTCTTACCGTGCTCACCGCGTTTCGCTTTAAAGTGACGCTTGTAGCGGAAGTCCATAAGAGTATTTAACCCTTCATCTACTTCAAATACAACGTCACCGCCATTACCGCCGTCACCGCCAGCAGGGCCTCCCATAGGAACATACTTCTCGCGACGGAATGATACACTTCCGTCTCCACCGTCACCAGCTTTTACATAAACACTAACCGAATCGACAAACATTTCTTTCACCTCTTATTTTAATAACAGAGAGATTAACAATTGTCTGTCTGTTATCTCAATGTCTTGTACATATTCTATATTTTCGACCTCTGCACTTAAGGAGCGAGGTTCCAATAATTATCCAGCTATCTTAAAGGTAATGAGCGGAAACTCTCCTTTTGTGACAGACATCTCGATTTCGTATAAGTCCCGTTCATTTACATGCTTCTCAAGATGCATCATGAATTCTTCTAATGAGTGGACTAATGACTGATCAAAAGCAGACAAGTCTAGCGAAGAATCTACATGGTACGTCATATGAAATTGATTATGCCGAACATGAAACTGAACGACCCAAAGAGAAAAGTGTGGTGCTTTGAGATTCATTAGTTTTGATTCTTCTCTTGAATCAGCAATAATATGTTGGAGTTTCTCTTTTACTAATTCCATCTTGTCCATTGTGGCATACCCATAAACGAGCTGTAATTGATTCATCCAATCGTGCCGGTAATGCCGCAGGAGATTCTCCACCTCATCAACTTTCATCATATCCCGCCCCTTTTATCATAATAGTAAAAGTATAGCAGACTTAGGGTCTTTGGGAAAAGATTGTTGAGTAGAAGCGATTTCATTCAAGAGGGTTAATACGAGAGGATTTTTCCTTTACGAATTCATATGACAATTGAAGCTCATTCATTAGATGCATCTTTATATTTAACAGAATCGGCATCTCAATAAAAAAACTCTAACCCGAAGGCTAGAGTTTTTCTAAAAAGCTTACGCTTCTTGAGCTACAGGGTATACGCTAACTTTTTTGCGGTTACGACCGTAGCGTTCGAATTTAACAACACCATCTACTTTAGAGAATAGTGTGTCGTCACCACCGATGCCTACGTTAGCACCTGGGTAAACTTTTGTACCACGTTGACGGTAAAGAATAGAACCAGCTGTCGCAAACTGACCGTCAGCACGCTTCGCTCCAAGACGCTTAGACTCAGAGTCACGACCGTTCTTTGTACTACCTACACCCTTCTTTTGGGCGAAGAATTGTAAATTCAGACGTAGCATTGGGCTGCACCTCCTTATGGTTCGACTATTGTAATATATTGACCATAATCACGTTTAATGGTTTCAAGTGATACCATCATGCCCTCTAACAAGAGTTGTGCTTTCTCAAACACAGCAGGAGATAAGGAATTCGGGAGTTCAACTCTCAAATAGCCTCCTTCACCTTCTTGCTCGATGACAGGTTCAAATTCACAAAGCTCCATCACAGCGTTCACTGCACCAAACGATACAGCTGAGACAGCAGCACATACGAGATCATGTCCATAAGGTCCACTTTCAGCATGTCCACTTAACTCAAAATCTATGATTTGTCTTTGCTCATTTCGTGTTACAAGCACCTGGATCATAAGGCACCCTTACGCGTTGATTTTTTCAACAGTAAGTTTTGTGTAAGGTTGACGATGACCTTGTTTACGCTTGTAGTTCTTTTTAGGCTTGTATTTGAATACAGTTACTTTGCGGCCACGGTCTTGTTTGTCGACTTTAGCCGTAACAGAAGCACCGTCAACGTAAGGAGCTCCGACTTTCGTGTCTTCGCCACCTACTACAAGTACCTTGTCGAACGTTACGTTTTCACCATTAGCAGCTTCAACTTTTTCAACGTAGATTGTTTGACCTTCTTCTACTTTGACTTGTTTGCCACCAGTTTCAATAATTGCGTACATACTTGCACCTCCTCTTGCACTCAGACTCGCCATGCAGGTGCTCCATCAGGAGCTTAAAAACCTGTTTTGAGCGGTTGTAGCACTTGGTGCTACGAGACATAACATATAGATGTTACCACCTCTAAAACAACCTGTCAAGAGACCCGTCGATATAAAAAGGTCGCTCTTGCAGGTTTTTCTGATCTCCTACATAACGGATGCGATAAGAACTATCGCTTGTACTATTATTAAGGACAAAGACTTCTTTGTAAAGAACAGATTTTAATTTTTCAACATCACATCTCTCCCTGAACTCGGAAAGGAGCTCAGGATCGACTTCAAGCACAATGACATCCTTATCACTTCTCCGGTAAGAAAGAAGTTCTCGCTCTAGCTGATAGGCCTTCGTTTCGAGTGTTAATACATGTCCTGCTCTTAGCTCTGATATCCGATAAGGAAGCGATGAAGAGGTGCGCTTTCTTGTTAGCTCTACTAGCCCAAGCCGAGTAAATCCGAGCACTTCAGAACGTACAGGGTCTTGCTTTAGTTCCTTCTTAAGAGCCGAAAGAACCCGCTGTTGATCTTTTGGATTTTTCATCGTGATAAAGTCGATTAAGATCATTCCAGAAAGGTTCCTAAGCCTCAGTTGCTTTGCGACTTCTTTAGCTGCTGCGACATTCGTCTGCAAAACAGATTGAGCCTTTGAGGCTTTCCCAACCCTTTTTGCTGAATTGACGTCGATGACCACCATCGCTTCTGTCTGATCAAGTACAATCTCCCCGCCACCTTGGAGTGAGACCTTCCGCTCGATGACCTTCTCCATTACCTGATTCGCAGTAAATGGCCAAGCATGAGTCGAATCTTTCCACTCACACTTCGAAGCAAGATAAGGGTAGCGGTGGTCGATTCGCCGTTTTACCCATTGTTCGTCCACCGCAATTGATTGAATTTCCTTTTCTCCGTATTGCCGGATCAACTGATCCGGAATGACAGGATCCTCAAAAGCAAGTACGGGCGGTTTCTGATTTTGAAAGGCTGTTTCAATCTCTTTCCATTCTTGTTGCAATCGACTGAAGGCCTCTTTCAATTCTGAATCCGTCATCGTTTTAGAAGAGGTTCGGAATAAAACCCCTTCTTCTCCGACACTCCAACTTGTGGCTAACGCCAGCAACTCTTCACGTCTGTCTTGTTCAATTTTCTTCGATACAGCGTGATAGTGCCCAAATGGAAGGTAAACGATGTGTTGCCCTGGCAGCGTTACATTTGCCGTTAATTGCGCCCCTTTATCTTCAATGGCGTCTTTTGTAACCTGCACCCACAATGCCTGGCCTTCATGAATCAGCTGTTCGATCCTTTTTTCAGAGTCTAATCTTGAAGCAGGGATTTCTGAACACTTCAAAAAACCAAGCTTATTAGGGCCAAAATGAACAAAGGCCGCTTGTAAGCTTGGTTCGATATTCACCACTCTACCTTTATAAATGTTCCCGATCAGATCGCCATCATCTTTTCTTGAAACAGATAAACGGTCCAAAGTTCCGTCATCCGTTACGATCGCCCATTTCTCTGATGGGAGCGTTTGAATATAAATATCTTTCATCTTCTTCACCTTTTCTTATGAAGCAAACCATTCTGCGAGTTCGCTTGCCTTAGCGCGAGATTGTTTCATCGTGAAATAATAATACAAACATTCCCCTTCATCTATCTGTGCCCGACTTTGATTAGGACGGGTGACAAAGATTTGATGATGGTTCCCTCGTTTGAATTGCCTGAAGATATGCATGACAGGGATATCCTCGTTCACGTGAATGGCACGGAGTTTACGAACTTTCTCTCCATTCTGTTCATGACGTTTCATTAGATACCGCAGAAAGGAATACTCTCTTTGCCTCCATTCTAGCCGATTTTCCCATAACAGGAAAGCAGCCAAAAAGATGGTGCTTAAAGAAAAGGGCAAGAAAACCATGGCCAGGATTAACGCAACCACCAGAAAACTTAGCGATAAGTATAATAGAATTTGCTGGGCGCGGACAAAGGGAAGGGCATAGGAAAGGGAAAGGAACAAGAGCTTCCCTCCATCAAGGGGCCAAATGGGTAATAAATTAAACAAAAATAATATCCCATTGTACAACAGCATCATTTCAATCGTTCCCGGTGACACCCAACCCGTGTACCCTAATAACGTAATGGCTCCCCATAGCCATGCGTGCTGTAAAGGCCCTGCCAAAACAACCAGTACTTCCTCATGAAATGGTCGTGTATGGTGTTCTTCTGTTTCCATCACGCCTCCAAAAGGCCATAGCATAACAGAACGAATTCTCCACTTAAAAAAGCGGGCCATCGCATAATGACCCAGCTCATGAATCCATACAAGGGAAAACATAATAACAAGCTGCCACAGGGAACCGGTCAAAATGCCGATTCCCAGCAGAAGCCAAAGCAACGGATGAACGTGAAAATGATTATTGATCAGCCTCGTCATGAACCTGGATCACCTCAATTGGATCAACGAATTGATCACCTTTTTGTATGGCAAAATAAACGGTCTCAGCCGTTCCATTTTCAGAAGGAGCCGTCTTTCCAATTACACTCCCAGCCGTTACCTGTTGGTACTGATTCACATTCACTTCAGATAAGTATCCATAGTGCGATTTGCTTCCATCTGCATGTTGAATAATGACGGTGTTTCCGGTATCTTCTTTCTTCCCTGCAAACTCCACCATTCCAGAACCAGAGGCATGAATCTCTTCTTGAGAGGAAGTTTCAATAACCACCCCTTGCCCATTTGTTTGAAATGATTCCCTTATACTCCCGCTCACAGGAAGAGCCAATTCACCCGCTGCCGTTGGAACCGCGTCCTCTTCTCCTGGAGATTGGGGAAGAAACGCCAACGGCTCACCAAACTTCTCCATATACCACTGATTCACGGCTGCAAATTGGAATTCTTCTGTTACGGCCTGATCGACCCATTCTTTTGGCCTGTCTAAATAGCCAACATCAAGTCTGTATAAGATCGCAACAGAGAAAAATAAAACACCCGCTATAACGCTTTTAAATAAGAAAGCCGTCAGAAACTGAGCATTTGCATTTGAACCTCGATCGCTTTCGGAAAAAGGGAAGTAGCCGTGTTTCTCTTCTTCTTGTACAGAAGGAACGATAGGAGTTGATGTAGATTTCTTTTCTCCTCCTACCCCTCGTTTCTTTTTCCGATCTGCGATTGATCTTCGAATATCTTTCACGTCTCTTTTCATAGCCTCTCCTCATTCCTTCATCCATTCTTTGTACAAGTTTATGTTGGACCTAGACAAGTTATGATTTAGGAGAAAAGATTAAAATGGATTTTACAAGTCTGTTAGGTTGAGAGGTACCAAAAAAGCTCCGTTCAGTGTGAAGTGTCACACTGAACGGAGCTTTCTTTCATCTTTATTACGTTTAAGAACGAATCCCGAAGAATCGTTTTACCTTTGATAGCATACTTTTATTCTCTTCTAATGATAACAAAGGCACAGATTCCCCTAGTATTCTTCTGGAGATATTGCGGTATGCCAGAGCTGCTTTCGTATTCGGTTGAAACGCTACAGGCTCACCGTGATTAGACGCTTTAATGACCTCATCATCATCAGCTACAATACCCAATAGATCAATAGATAAAATAGTGACTATTTCATCGACATCCAGCATGTCCCCATTTTGGACCATGTGGTTTCTAATACGGTTCACAATAAGGCGCGGTGCTTCCACATCCTCTTGTTCTAATAAACCAATAATACGATCGGCATCACGGACAGATGATTTCTCAGGCGTTGTCACAACAATCGCTTTGTCCGCTCCTGCCACAGCATTTTTATAGCCTTGTTCAATACCTGCTGGACAGTCAATTAATATGTAATCATAGTCCTGTTTCAGCTCTTGAACAATCGTCACCATTCCTTCTGGTGTTAAGTCTGACTTATCACTTGTTTGTGCAGCAGGCAATAACGATAAGTCCTCAAAACGCTTATCTTTTATCAAGGCTTGCTTGAGACGGCAACGTTCTTGAATGACATCTACAATGTCATAAATAATCCGGTTCTCAAGCCCCATCACCACGTCAAGGTTGCGGAGACCTATATCCGTATCAACTAAACACACCTTCTTCCCCATTAGCGCTAAGGCTGTACCGAGGTTGGCAGTAGTCGTGGTCTTTCCGACGCCACCTTTTCCTGATGTAATTACGATCGACTCACCCATTTAGCATGCTCCTTTCTACCCCTTTTAACTCAGGGCGCTTTTGTGTGAGAAGTTGCAAACGATCAATGATGATCTTTTCTTGTTTGTCATCGACATACCCGCATTCCATATACGCTCCCTCAGCCTCTTCATAATCTGGAGAGCGGCTTAAGAAGTCTGCAATTCGCAGTTGGTTCGGTTTCATATATGCGGCAGCGATCACAGCATTCTGATTTCCATTTACACCCGCATGGGCGATTCCTCTTAAATTTCCCATTACATAGATGTTACCTGTTGCCACGATCTTCCCTCCAGGGTTCACATCCCCTACGAGTAACAGATCACCGCGCACCTCTAACACTTGTCCACTACGGATGACTTTAAACACCGGATTCACTGCCCGGTCAATTTCCCACTCACGCGCTTCTTCCTTTGTCACGACGTTTGAGTAGATTTCATCTATCACAAGTTTATTATGGCGACGAATGACTTCAATCAGCTCATCTTTTTGCTCATTTGTTAGGTACCGATTTCCAACCTGGATATTTACAGTGATCATCGGCTGGTCTTCGTCTACATAGTTTTGAGAAATCTTTTGGTCTAATTCATAAAGAACATCGTTAAACGAACATGTATCATCAATGTGTAATGTCAGGCCGTCTTTTGTGCCTTTTATAGTAACGACTTGCTTCTTGGTACTCACGGAAGCTTCACCTCAAACAATATATTCGACTCTTGTTATCGCAATTCCTTTCGCCTATACGGCTTTCTGGCTTGCCAATTGCTCTTCTGACCACTTGTAAAGAAGAGATGGTACGAATGGATATAAAACGAGCGTGAAGACTAGATTAGCCAGTAAAGTAGGAATTAAACTCATAAGCGCGTACGTTTCCCATGTCATGACAAATCCTTGTACAGAGGAGTACAGGAAGAAGATGAGCGCATCAGCCATAGCTACACCAACGACACTCATTAAAATAGCTACAAACATGTTGGCGTGAAGAAGCTTCTTTAAGCCATGTACGATATACGCCGTAATTCCATAGGTAAACATATAGACCCCAAGTATATCGGTATACAGGAGATCAAACAGAAAACCAAATAAAATTCCATATAAAACGCAATAATACGTGTAGTCAAAATCGTAAAAGATCGCTATGTACACAAGAAAGACAAACACCCAATGAGGGATAATATAATAATCGGAAAGGAGCCATTCCTTTGGTAAGAAATCAGTAGCTGTTCCTTCTAATACAAGAAATAGCAGAAGAATGGCCGGAAGGATTAAACGCTTCATTGTCCATCCTCCTCTTCCCCTTCTGGGTCCTCTGGTTGCTCATCTAATTTTGGTGAAAACATATCTCGATCAATGACTGACACGTGATTGATTTCATAAAAGTCAGCTGCTGGTTCGACATAGGCGAGTTGAGTTAATCCATATTCATCGATTACGACTTCACGGACTTTCCCGATCTCTAACCCACTAGGGAACACGCCTCCCATACCAGAGCTCACCACAAGTTGCCCTTTTTCAATCTTGGCATCATAGGGGATTTCTTTCAAGAGAAGAGCCTTCTCTTTTTCATCATACCCGCCCTCAATTAAACCGTATTGGTTCTCATCTCCGACGACTTTAGCATGAATAAGGTTGTTTCCTCCGAAGCCACTTAACAACTGGATCGTCGATGTGACTTGAGAAGTACTTTGAATCTTCCCGATCATTCCTTTTCCAGTAATGACCGCCATCCCTTTCTTGACGCCGTGTTGCTCCCCTTTGTTAATGGTAAGTTGCTTATACCAACGCTCTTCAGGGCCACGGGCGATGACTGTCCCCTGAATAGGGGTGTAGTCTCCTAGACTTTCATTCTTATCGAGCATACTGCGTAGTTCTTTATTTTCTTTCTTCAATAACTGAATTTCTTCTAGTAAATTACGGTCCTCAAGCAGTTTCTGCTTTAACACTTGATTCTGCTCATATGTGTTCTTTACATCTTTGATGTTATCAAAGGTCCCTGTCACAAATTGCACAGGGGCATGAAAAGCTGTCTGAACCCAACCGATTGTATCTTGCAAGAACTGTTCCGGAAGCGTTAAATGATCCCGGTCTCTAATGGTAAATCCAATGAGCGCCACCAGGAAAATAATGCTTACAAGAATGAGAATCAGTCGTTTGTTTCGAAAAAATGATGGCATACCTTACACCTTCTTAATCCATGCTTCTAGACGCCACATTTGGCTGAGATCTGAAATGATGAATGTATTCTAACGATTTCCCTGTTCCAATAGCCACACAGTCCAGTGGGTCTTCAGCGACGAAGACAGGCATTTTCGTTTCATCACTAATGACGGTATCAATATTTTTCAATAAAGCTCCGCCACCTGTTAACACAATACCACGATCCATAATATCAGCCGAAAGCTCCGGCGGCGTTTTCTCGAGGGTATTCTTTACAGCATCTACAATTTGATCAACCGTGTCTTTAAGAGAACCAGCAATCTCTTCTGCTGTAATGGTAATCGTCTTTGGAAGACCCGTTACAAGGTCGCGTCCTCTAATATCTAATTCTTCATTTTCAGAAGGTTTCCCTGCTGTACCAATTTCCATTTTCAGCGTCTCAGCAGAGCGTTCCCCAATCATAAGATTGTATTGTTTGCGAATGTACTGAATAATAGAATCGTCCATTTCATCACCGGCTACACGAATCGATTGGCTCGTTACAATCCCTCCAAGAGAGATAATCGCGACCTCAGTCGTTCCCCCACCAATGTCTACAACCATACTACCAGTCGGCTCCCACACTGGCAAACCAGCTCCGATCGCAGCAGCGAATGGCTCTGCAATTGGAAACGCATCTTTAGCTCCCGCTTGTTTCGTAGCATCAATAACTGCCCGTTCTTCCACCATCGTAATACCAGAAGGAACACAGACCATGACATTCGGTTTTCTGGCAAATGATGAACGATTCTTCTGCGCTTGTTTGATGTAATACTTCATCATCGCTGCTGTTGTATCATAATCAGCAATGACCCCATCCTTCATGGGACGGATAACCGAGATGTTCGCAGGCGTTCTGCCGACCATGTTTTTAGCAGAGCTACCTACAGCCTGAATTTCTCCTGAACCCATATTCTTTGCAACAACAGAAGGCTCTCTCACGACAACCCCTTTACCTTTCAAGAAAACAAGCGTATTTGCTGTACCTAAATCAATCCCTAAATCTTGTGAAAAACCAAATCCAACCACCATACATCTTCCTTTCTATGACCAGATCGCGAACGTACTTAGTCGTTTCTTTATTCTTATTATGTAATGTTAGTCTTTATTTTCGTTCCCTCATTTCCATCAAAAGGAACTTCATTTTTTATCAAGTGAACAAGCGCCAAACGGAAGTCTTACAAAACTTCACGCCTGGCGCTTGATGACATTGGGTTTCTTTTCAATTATACGAAAAAAAAGTAGAAATAGATAGTAGTAATCGGGTCATTTTTTAAGGAATAGTCTGATTGAATGAGTGAAGGTGGAGGCTTGAACTGAATATAAGCGAACGTTTACAAATAACCTTTTTCTTTAAGCGAGACATATTTATGGTCACCAATGACAAGATGATCAAGGACTTCAATCCCTAACATCTTTCCGCACTCAATCAGTCGACGGGTCACTTGGATATCTTCTTGTGAGGGCGATGGATCTCCTGAGGGATGATTGTGGGCACATATAATAGAGGCCGCAGAACGTTTGACAGCTTCCTTGAACACCTCGCGAGGATGCACGATCGAGGCGTTTAAACTACCAATGAAAATCGTTTGTCGATGAACGACTTGATTTTTCGTATTTAAAAAAAGGACCACAAAGTGCTCCTGCTTTAAATCCTGCATCTCTTCCATGACATAATCAGCACCGTCTTCCGGGCTCCTTATGGTGTATCGTTCCGATGGCTTGTGAAAGTGAATGCGCTTCCCGACCTCAAGGGCAGCTAGAACATTCACAGCTTTCGCGTCTCCAATTCCTTTAATCGCTGTTAATTCTTCAATCGTTGCATCTTTCAACAACATTAATCCTTCAAAATGAACGAGAAGCCTTTGAGAAAGAGACATCACCGATTCATTTTTGGTACCTGTTCCTAACAAAATCGCCAGGAGTTCCTGGTTGGACAATTGACGTGCCCCCAATCGAATCAGACGCTCTCTTGGTCGATCCTCCTGGGGGACCTGCTTAATAAATACAGGCGCTTCTGGCACATCAACGCCTCCTTTCGCTTAATTCCCTGTTTGATCATTCTTGACTTCAGGCAGTAAAGGATAGACGCCATAAGCTTGCAGGGAGCGAACGACACGCGATAAAGGTAAACCAACGACATTGTTGTAATCGCCTTTGATTCCTTTCACAAGTGTAGCCCCGTACGTTTGAATACCATAGCCACCCGCTTTATCGAAAGGATCACCTGTTTCGATATAATACTCCATTTCATCCTTTGTTAAAGGCCAGAATTCAACCGTCGTCTTCTCTACAATAAACGATTCTTGTTCAGAAGATCGCAGCATAACACCTGTATACACTTCATGTTGCGCCCCACTCAACATAGAGAGCATTTCGTATGCTTCTTCTGCTGTTTTCGGCTTACCAAGAACCTTTCCTTCAAAGCTCACGATCGTATCCGCACTCAGAATAACCTCGTTATGTTCTTCAAGGTTGACCGTACGATTCTTGAGCTCTGCGAGTGCTTGGACATACGCGCGTGGATTGTAGAAAGGTAAGCTCGATTCATCAGCGTCCTGCTTTCTCGTTTTAAAGGGGATATGAACTTGTTCTAATAATTCTTTTCTTCTTGGAGAAGAAGAAGCTAAAATAAGTTGTGACATATACATCATCCTTTTCTAGTTGTAATCGATTCAGGGTATTATGATCATACCGTTTCTTTCCTCCTTACGCAAAAGGGTGAAAGCAATGATTACATTCTTTACTGTATTTTAATATTTGAGTTTAAGCTTACAAAAATGTAAATTCCCCTATCTTCCATGATCGGAAAATGGGAAAAAGCAAGCCCAACAGCTTGCCCTTCCCTTTATTTCAAAACGTTAAACTCCGATCGTAACAATGTTTCGCTTTGGCGAATACTAAAATCCAACTGCCAGGCTCCCATTCCACCTAACCGGTAGCCCCGAACAAGCTCAAACTTCGCGAGTAAGCTTCTAGGGTCCTCAAACCACACCTCATGAGTACGCCCTGCTTCATCCTTATACCGAAACCACGGAGCTTCTGATTGTTCATCATAATGGATGCTACTTTCATGCTGAATATACTTACTAATCGCATGTTGCACAGAATAAGCTTTCCCTTTTACCCCTTCCTTGCTAACCACCCAATCATAGGCATACATCGGAATACCAAGCATTAATTTCTCCCGTGGAACCACGGAGGTTGCAAAGTCCAACGTCTTCTTTATTTCTTGAATGGGAGCGATCGGTCCAGAAGCACCACCAAGCCAGTGCCAATTGTAGGTCATCAGGAACAGGCTATCTGCGTACCTTCCGAGCGTCTTGTAATCATAAGCAGCAGCGTAGGATGGTGATCTGCTCCCACTCATCGGAGGTACCGCAATATGCACCTCCATGTTATGAGGATGCAAGCGCTCACCCACTTGTTTTATAAAAGACGAGAACAGACTGCGGTCTTCCGGACGAAGTCCTTCAAAGTCGATAACAACCCCTTTATAATCGTGTCGGTCCAATACCATATAGAGGTTTTCAATCAACTTTTTTCGCTTATTTTCGTTCGCCATTAGATCATGAGCAAGCTCCGGATCAAAACCACTTCCACTTAAGTTCGTTAGCGTCGCGAATGGAGAAATCCCCTTTCTCCACGCCTCTGCAACACTATTATTTAAAGGAAGGGAGGATAAAGTCCCGTCCTGATTCGGATTATAGCTGAATAGATAGATCGTTGTTAAATACCTGCCAAGAGCACTCATCATTTCATCATTATACCCCTGGTCTTTTGGAATAAAGTACGCCCCCACTTTTACGTTCGTTTTCTCTTTTTGCGGAATTTGAAGGGTATCCCCCGTTAGGATTAAAGAAGAATGAAGACCGTTCAGTTCCATAAGCTCATCTATAGGAATCTGATGACGCTTAGCAATTTTATATAAAGAATCACCCGGTTGCACCATATAGGACTGACCAGGTATTAAAATGGACTGACCTTGTACAAGCTTACGTTCGCCAGGCATGCCATTCAGTTTCGCAAGCTGATCAGCCGTAACGTTATACCTATCCCCTATTTTATAGAGGGAATCCCCTTTTTGAGTAATATGAATAACTTCTGCTTTCATATGACCTCCGAACAAAAACAAACTGATACATAAAAGCACCCCCGTACAGATGGATCGATTCATCGTGTGTCCTCCTTTATGGAATACCTATAGGATGTCTAGGAGGAGTAGGTATTTATGCACTGTGTCCCTTCGAAGTTGAGAGAATATCCCCGTTCTTCTTCTTACAAAAAAGATGCTCCCCATAAGGAAAGCATCTGCTATGCTACTTCATATATTGTTCGTAAGCATACCATATGGACAGCATACTCGTTTGCATATTCCATAATCCTTGCGTGCTTTTGTTTTGCTGAAACGTTTCTGCTGCCTTGCCAAACTGATTAAACCCTTCCTGAATAGGAGCCGTTCGCTCTGATGCCTCATTAGGTATGGCTTGTTTCCAAGCCTTTACCTTAGATGTTACGTCTGAAACAGCGCCTCCTCCTGTGTCCATTAAGGATGTAGTGATAGGAAGGATCCCTTTCCATGACTCCATACCCGAATGGATCCACTTTCCTTCGGCTTGCGCGACTTTACGTTCCCCACTTGCGACGTGCCATTCCTTCACAAACGTCTCAAACCCCTGATCTTTCAAATAGGTCGCAATCTTCTCCCCGTTCTCCTTTGAGGACGCAACGCCTGCGAATAAATAAAACTGACCATCTCTCGGCCAAATAAATCCTTCAAGACCCTTATCAGAGAGGTTCTGCGACCATGTCTTTGCTTTCTCCTCCGTCGAGAAAATTCCCGCCTGTACCACAAAAGCAGAGACGTCAGGGAAAGCAATGGCCTGAGCGGTTCCGCCTGCAGCGGTTCCTTCCCCATTTTGAGCGGCACCAGTCTGAAGAGCAGGCATGGCAGGTTGAGCATTGTCTGCTGTACCATCGATCCCCCCGAAGATACGGATCATAATAAAACCAATCACTGTTCCAACCAGAATAGCTGAGGCAGCCGCTATGAGTAATTGTTTCATTTCAGATGGCAGCGAGAACGATCGTTTCTTAGATGGATAGCTCCGCTCAATGACCGGAATTTCTTCTTCGTCCTCATCTTCCCCTGTTTGTTTCTTCTTCTCTTGCTCCTCCATCCATTCTTCTATAGCAGATGCCTGCTCTTCTTTTGCGACGAACAGCTCATCTTTTACTTTCTGGGCTTTTACCTTCTTCTCTTTTCCTTCATGGTCTCGTTCAAGATAGGTATCCTCTCCATTAATGCGAACGGAGATCTTATTGTGCTTGTCCACATGCTCCCCTCATTTCTCTACTAGTTTGTTCCAATCTATCACAGCGTCAGAGAAAAGAAAGGCGAGTTGTGTCAGGTGGGGTTCTTGTCTTTTCGATAAATTCTTTCAAAAAGAACAAAAAAAGCCACCCTTTCTTAAAAAGGGTGACTACGGTGTGTCTGAATTTTCTTCGCTGGTAAGATCACCGTCTCCTTCAAAAGGCGACTCCTTCTGTGAAGGTTCTGGATAATGATACTGAGGCAATTCATCCTGCAAATCCCTTAAATCAGGCTCATAAAAGGCTGAGAATGTAACGAGGAAGGAGATTTGATCCGCTCCCTCTTCCATGCCTTCTGGCTGAAATTCGATTTCATCGAAACTGATTAAACGCGGAATACGCTCTAACTCCTCAAGAAAAAGCGTCAAATCACTGAAAGTCTTCGCCATAACCGTAACCTGATACGTGAGCGCATTCACTGAAGGCATAACTGGAGGGGCTTCCCTTTCTACTTCTTCTGTTTGCTCTTCCCCTTCAGCTGTTTCATCAGGTGTCTCACTCGCTGAATCATCCGTATTCTCCTCTTCCTCTACAACTGCTTCAATTTCCTGATCGCCATTTAAGCTGACCGATTCAATAAACGTTCCTGACACATTTTCAGCTCGCTCCATGGCTAAGATTACCTGGTCTTGTACAGGGAGAACAGGAAGCTTCTGCTGCAGTTCTCGTGATGTTTGTAGCGTAAGGTCCTGCTGCTCCATTTCCTGGTCAGCAAGAGAGTTAAGAATTCTTTCTTCATTCTCTAGGGAAGTCTCTACCCGCTCAACCTCTTCTAACGCCGGGTCCACATAGAGGGAGTGAACACCCCAGTACACTCCGAGACATAATATAACAAGGATGACTACAACGATCGTATGTATCCGGGTCCACTCAATCCTCATCTTCACGATCCCCCTCTTCCCAAAGATCTTTATCAAGTGTCACTTCATATTCTGCTACATACCTTGGTCTGTATTGAGTAGGATCTAAATCTTCTTCGAGCACATTTGACGTAATTTGTTGAACCGAAACATCAGATACGTAATCTTCGTCTATTAAACGATTGGTGTAGGCCGCCACATCCTGAAAATCGTCAAAGCGAACATAAAGAAGGAGTGACTGCGGGCGAACGTATACGTATCGCTCAAAGAACCCCCGCTCAGGAAGCAAGGAAACCATGCGTTCAAGTAATGATACTGCAGGGAAGAGGTTGCTCTCTAACGCTTCAACCGATCGCTTCAGTTCACGACGATTCGTTTGAACCTCATCTTTCAGCGCTTCTTGATACTCCTGTTGCTGTACTCTCACCTGTTGAATTTGGCTATTTACATCTTCTACTTCATCTAGTGCAGCCTGCTTGTCCATGTAAAGGAGAAGCCAGATCAAAAGAAGGGCAAGCAATGCGACAAGACCTAACAAATAAGGCACTACATTTTGTTTCTCTTTCTGTTCGAGTAAGTTAATTTCTACCTTCATAACCCTTCGATCCCCCTCAAGACTTCCATCTTTCTATGGCTTCAATGCCAGGCCAACACTCTCTGCATAGCGAAATGGAATGTCCTCATCCCTTTCAGCTGAATACTCACCCGGTTCAATCATTCTCACATCAAGATTAAAATGGATATGACACTTCTTGTACACATCCTCTAGCCACGGAAAGTCACCTGATATTAATAGATTCGTAACAGCTGACTCCCCGTTTGTAACAGAGTAGCGATAGAAGTTCATGATCCGCTCTACTTCTCTCATTTGTTCATCTATGTAAGCATCCAATTCTTTCTCATTCCCCGTCCAGCGAACAGCATCATCATCCGTGTGAGGAACTTCCCAAAGCGATTCATCCAATCCACTCTTCATGTAGCGTGTAAAATGAGGATGATCGTCATGAAAGACCGTAATGACAACACCATCCATATTCCACTGAAGCGTTAAGAGATGATCTTCAGGACGCGCATAATCTAAATCGTAATATAGCCGGTACAAAGATAAAAATGTTAAATCCGCTACAGCTGGCTTTGTATTCGCTTCAAGGAGAGCTAACTCGAAGTCCCGGATTCTGGTTTCCGGATAAGCAAAAAGGAGCACTTCATTCATATTCACCTTCTCCTCTAACACCACATAGTCAAACACAGGCTCTTCAAAAGGAAGATGTAAAGATTCACCAAGTTGCATATATAAATAGCCCTTCACTTCATCGGCTGTTTTTAGATCATTGGGAATATGAAACGGTTTAATGATCACGGACGCATCGGGTACGCTAAAGTACACCTTCTTCTTCCGCCACTCTTTCTCTTCAGCGAGTTCTGCTATAACAGCATTTAAGGCTCTCTGGTCAATCACTTTCCCCTCTTCAATAATCCCACTTTCAAGATAGCGTTCCCCGTAATCCACTACACCGGAGAAATCCGGAGTCTCACATTCTATGTATCGGATGACATGGTCTTTAAATATAATGTTAACTCTCTCTTTCGATTTCTTAAAACCTAGCATAATAGGTCACCTGCCTTTATTCCTAGAATAATTGAAGATACCACTCAATGATAGAGGAACCGAAGAAATAAGTCGTCAATGCCCCCAAAACAATATAAGGACCAAAGGGAACAGGCTTTTTCCGATCTATCTTCTTGAATAAAAGAAGCCCTCCGCTAATGATCGATCCGTACAAAGTAGATAAAAAGAATGCTAGAAGAACGCCCGGCAATCCAAGCACAATGCCAATAACGCCAAACAACTTCATATCTCCCCCGCCCATACCGCCTCGGCTGACTAAAATGATAATCATAGTTAAAAGGAAGCCAGTTAATCCACCAGCAATCGGGTTCCACCATGGCTCTAGTGGAGAGATGATTCGTCCTATGATAAGGAGCGGTAGGAAAAAGAGTAGGATGTTGTTTGAAATGAGCATATAATTGAGATCCGTTACCGTAATAATGACGAGAAGAGATGAGAAGAGCAGAGCGACAATTAGTTCTGTTGAGAAACCAAAACGTATGAAGCTGTATGCATACAAAAACCCCGTAGCCGCTTCGACTATCGGGTAGAGGGGGGATATTTTTGTTTTGCAGTTGCGGCATTTACCTTTCAAATATGTATATGATAAGACTGGTACTAAATCATACCAAGCTAATTTATTTTTACAGTACTGACAAATTGAGCGCGATTGGTCAAACATTTGTTTTTTAGGTACTCTTAGACCTACCACGTTAAAAAAAGATCCTATAATAAGACCTAATAGCAAAAAGTATATTATAAATAAAACATCCATCAACGCATCCCCAATATATGTAAGTTATAGATCCCTCAGCGAGGGATCTATGTTATCAATCATATTAATTTCCTGAAGATGTAACATCACCTACACTACCTCTATCTAATGAAGACACATCTCCACTAACAGTATACTTTTCACTAGACACCGTTACTGTGTAAGTCGTTTCTCCAGTAGAAGCTCCATCAGCATCCGTAGCTGTAGAAGGCGTAACGCTGCCTGTAAAGCCTTCCCTATTCTCTAAATAACCTGCAGTAGCAAGTTCTTCTAAAGTTTTTTCAGTGTCCACTCCTTCAGATGTCTCCATCAGACGATAAGCTTCTACAGCTTGTTCAGCAGTCCTAATCACTGCATCCTTCTTGCTATTCTCAACAACATTCGCAATACTAGGAATCGCAATCGCCGCAATAATCCCTAAAATAACAATAACAGCAAGTAGTTCAACAAGTGTGAAACCTTTCTCATCTTTGTTCATCAATTGACGAAACTTCTTTAACATGAGTTTGTTCTCCCCTTTTTCTATAAGAATAATTATGACACCATCATTACAAAAACGACCACATCATCAACACGGATTTTGTCATGTCTGGTCGGTTGCACTACTCGCTCCAGGGTGGCTAAGTGCCCATATACAGCCAGCCTTTCGTCGCTTCCGGTGGTATCTTCGTACGTGTGATCATCTATATCCATTATAGTAAATACGTCTCATTATTACCACTATTATCTTATGAATTTAGCACATTTACCCAATTTGTTCGAAGATCGAGAACATCGGAATGGCAATGGCTGCTACAATGCCCCCGACAATAAGCGCCAGGAAAGCGATCATAACAGGCTCTATTAAACTCTTAATTCGATCGGTTGCATAATCTAGTTCTGATTCGTAAAAATCCGCAACTTTCCCGAGCATATGGTCTAAAGAACCAGAGCTCTCCCCAACGGAAATCATTTGAGTGACAAGAGGAGGAAAGATCCAATGATTTTTCATGGGACCAGCCATTGATTCCCCTTTTTCTAGGGACTTTCTTGTCGTTTTAAGGACCGATTCGACAACTTTATTTCCGACAATGCGTTCTGTGATATAGACCGCCTGTAAAATAGGCACAGAGCTGTTAAACAAAGAGCTCATTGTTCGGGTCATACGGGCTAACACCGATTTTTGTATGAGAGGACCAAATATCGGAATTCTTAATTTCATAAGATCAAGCCCATAGGAAAATCGCGGGTACTGTTTCATATACCGAATTACCCCGTAAGCAAGGAGTGGAATAACGATGAACAGCCACCACATCTTTTGAGAGATCTCCCCAAGGCTCATGACAAACTGAGTAATCGGCGGGATGTCTCCACCAAAGGAGAGAAACATGTCCGCAAATCTCGGCACGACGAAACTTAATAGGAAGATGACGATTCCAATCGCAATTACTAGAACGACTAACGGATAGGCAAGCGCTGAAATCACCTTTTGACGCGTGTCATATTGCTTCTCATAGTAAGCTGCCAGGCGATCTAAGATTTCATCTAAATTACCTCCCGCTTCCCCTGCCCGGACCATATTCACAAACAGATCAGGGAAAATCTTTTGGTGCTTTTCTGCAGCATCAGAGAACGATAATCCACCCTCTAGATCTTCTGCAATCCCGGTAAGCGCTCGCTGCAGCGCCTTACTCGACGTTTGATCTTTCAGAATGTAGGTCGATTGAATAAGCGAGATACCAGATTCTAGCAGCGTCGCAAATTGGCGAAGGTAGATGACAAATTCTTTATTTTTCACCTGACTGCCGATTTGAATATCCTTATATAAAATGCTATTTAGTTCATTAATCGTTGCAACGGTCATTCCGTCGTCTTTTAATTTGCCGACCGCTTCACGCTTTGAATCCGCCTTAATACGGCCTTCTTTCATCTTCCCTTTAGACGTACGGGCTTTGTACTTGAAGTAAGCCATCGCCTACTGCCCCCTCTCTTCTAAAAACGGGGCCGCCGCTTCTGTTGTGATAACCCCTTCCTCAACTAAAGCACGAACAGAGAAATCAAGGGTGTGCATCCCTTGTGCTTTCGACGTCTGGATGATGTTTGGAATCTGGTGAATCTTCTCGTTCCGGATTAAGTTCTTCACAGCAGACGTATTCATAAGCACTTCCGTAGCTGCCCGCCGTCCTTTCTTATCCTTACGCTGAAACAAGCGCTGGGATACGATCGCCTGCAGGACGCTTGCCATCTGAATGCGGACTTGCGTTTGCTGGTTCGGAGGGAATACGTCAATAATTCGATCGATCGTACTCGCCGCTCCGGTCGTATGCAGCGTACCTAGCACAAGGTGACCTGTTTCTGCTGCTGTGATCGCTGTTGAAATCGTCTCTAAATCTCTCATTTCACCCACTAAAATAACGTCCGGGTCCTGACGTAAACAAGCGCGCAGCCCATTGGCGAAGTTATTCGTATCAAACCCGACTTCCCTCTGATCTATAATCGAATACCGATGAGAATGTAAATACTCAATCGGGTCTTCTAGCGTAATAATATGGCGTCGCATGGAATTATTCATATAGTCAATCATGGAAGCGAGAGTGGTAGATTTACCGCTTCCAGTAGGCCCGGTAACAAGCACGAGTCCCTGAGGCTTTTCAGAGATTTCCCTCAGTACATTTGGCATATGTAAGGCATCTAATGTCGGAATTTCCGTTGGGACGATTCGAACTGCAAGGGACACACAGTTCCGCTGATGATACGCATTAATGCGGAAACGAGATACGCCTGGGATTCCATAAGAGAAATCAACCTCTCCCGTTTCCTCAAACTTCTCCCATAAGGTTTCAGATAATATAGCTCTCGCCATGCCTTCTGTATCATCTGGTCGCATCGTTTCTTTCCCGTACTGCTTTAAATCACCGTGAAGGCGAAAGATCGGAGGAACACCGACCGTGATGTGGATATCTGATGCTTTTAATTCAAACGCTGCTCGTAACAATTTCTCAAACCGCTCTTTCACGACAACACCTCCTTACTCACTTTTCGCTACACGCAATACTTCTTCTGTTGTGGTATAGCCTTGTTTCACTTTTAACAGCCCGTCATCGACTAAGAAGATCATTCCTTTCTTCCAGGCGTACTCCTTAATCTGAGACATTGACTTGTTGTTCATCATCATATTCCGAATCGTTTCATCGATCGTCAGTACTTCCTGAATCGCCATACGCCCCCGGTAGCCTGTGTGCTGACAGCTGTTGCATCCTGTTCCTTTATAGACCGTATCTGCTTTTAATCCCCGTTTACGGAATAAATCTTGTTCAACTTCAGTTGGAGTATAGCCTTCTTTACAATCACGACAGATTTTCCGAACAAGCCGCTGGGCAACAATGCCTGACACTGAAGACATGACAAGATAAGGTTCAACGTCCATATCGATTAAACGAGGGATCGTAGCAATCGCACTATTCGTATGAAGCGTACTGAACACGAGGTGCCCGGTTAAAGAAGCTCGAATCGCAATCTCAGCTGTTTCAGAGTCCCTGATCTCACCGACCATAATAATGTTTGGATCCTGTCTTAAAATCGACCGGAGTCCGGCTGAAAAGGTAAGGCCGATATTGGCATTCACCTGAACCTGATTGATCTTCTCAAGCTGATACTCAACCGGATCCTCTACCGTAATGATATTAACATCATCTGTGTTCAAGTGATTTAAAGAGGCATAGAGGGTAGAAGATTTCCCTGATCCTGTAGGGCCTGTAATTAAGACAAGTCCTGAGGGCTGGTTCACTAGTTCCAAGTAACGCTTGTAATTGACCTTGTTAAAGTTTAAGTCTGATAGTTTCCCCATCGCACTGCCTAAATTCAGGATTCGGACTACGATCTTTTCCCCATATACAGTCGGGAGAGTGGAAATACGTAAATCTACTGCTGTGTGATCAATGACCGTCTTAATCCGTCCATCTTGAGGTAACCGAACTTCTGTAATGTTTAAATTAGCCATAATCTTTACACGTGCCGTCAATGAATTTTGCATCGTTTTAGATAGAGCCTGTTCCGTCCGAAGCACACCGTCGATTCTATAACGGATCAAGACTTTCGTTTCCTGAGGATCAATATGAATGTCACTCGCCCTCATTTGTACACCTGCTTGAAGGAGCTGATTTAACAGCCGAATCGCCGGGGCATCATCCGGGTCGTCCGATGGCTCGAGGTCTTCCCCATTGTTCAGATTGTAATATTTATTGATCGCCTGATAGATTTCATCCTTCGTCGCGATAACAGGTGAAATACGGAATCCTGTCGAGATCTGCAAATCATCAATTGCATAATAATCCATCGGATCATTCATCGCGACGACAAGTTCATGATCTTCTTTACTGATAGGAATCAAGATGTTTCGTCTGGCAAATTCCTTCGATACAAGAGATAACAGATTTGTATCAATTGGATATTGATAGAGCGAAATCCGGGGTGTGCCCAACTGAAATTCCAATACTTCAATTAACTGTTGCTCGGTGATGTACCCTTTATCAAGTAAGACGTCTCCTAGCTTCTGTCCACCCTCTTTCGTCTCCAGTGCTTCTTTAATTTGTCCCTCTGTAATCATATCTGCTTCTTTTAAAAGGTCACCCAGACGTTTACGTTCTGCCACTTGTTATTCTCCTCACTTTCTCTCCGTACGGAAAATGCGAACTCAATTGGGTAGAGTCCGCATTCCTAAACCGTTATTCCCCTTTGGATGGACCTTCATCAGGGCTCCATATTCCACCTGTTCCATCAGTATCTTCTCCGCCGTTTCCTTCAGTCGATCCTCCAGAGGTCCCATCATCTTCCCCTTCACCCGAGGATTCAGCAGGATCCTTGCTTTCTTGTCCACCTTCTGATCCGCTCGTTTCGCCGTCTTCATTTCCGTCATTCTGGCCATCACTGTTTTCTTCATCGCCACTCTCACTATTGCCACCTGATTCAGCTTCACCATCTGATAGAGATCCGTTTTGATCCGTCCCGCCATTTTCAGATGTGACAGGTTCAACTGGTTCCGGACGTTCCTCTAGTTTGTGAACAGGTGCATAATAGTCCTGGGTGATAAATTCTGAATCAATAGCTACATTGTCCTGATCATAAATCTCACGGTACACATCATAGATCAGTCCCGTCTCCCCATCACGCTTCACATCTATTCCAGTAGCAAGATCACTATACTGGATAATGGTACGAGGTTCTATTTGGCGCTCATTTTCAATAAGTACGTCATAGCTATAGGAGGTCGGATACCCTATAATCTGAACGGAAAGCGATTCTTCGCTTACTTCCATTTCAATTCGGTACAAGGACTCATTAGGATTGAAGAAAACAAAGTCATGACCTTCATCTAGGTCTAAGCTCGCTTCTCTCCCCTTTTGGGCATAGGAAGGAAGATGCTGACTAATATGACGTTGGATAATTGAGAAATTGGTCTTTAGGACAGCTCCATATAAACCTGACGCCACTACATTCAGGGCAGGTTGCTGGTGTAGAGGAACATCACTGACTTGTTCAAGCAATGAAACATTTGTACGTGGTTCAATGACTAAACCATCCAATTCATTTGTGTATGTAAACACGTCAACTCCATCAGGTATGGGTTGCTCGAATTCCGCTATCACTTTGTAGAGGGATTCTGTCCCTGCGCTCACGTAATCATAGACCGAATAGGTTAAAGGCTGATCCGCTAGCACTTCCACTTGTGACTTTATGTCAGCAGTGAGTTTATCAAGCAGAAGATTATCATACACATCCTCACCAAATGAATCCTTCTGCTCTTCTAAAGCTGACGGGTTAAACCGAACAGAAAGGGGGGTAGCACTCCCATTTTGTAAGCTGTCTAATGTATCCGCTACGCCCACCGTTAAGAAGTCTTCTGATAAAACAATCGTTTCGTCTTCTGTCAGCATTTCAACCGGATGAACATCGAGCCAGTCCTGCACTCTGTTTCGAAGAGCCGTTTCAGCTTCTTGGCGAGTCATTCCGTCCACCGGTATCTCCCCGATTGTTGTTCCTTCTTCATATGTTTTAGGCCCTGCCATGACAACATCATAAGCAAATGCCCCACCAACAGAGAAACCATAAATAAACAGGGCCATTGCAAGGAGGTACATGAAAAATTTCAAATCCCACCGTTTATCCACAACGCATTCTCCCTATCTTATATGGTTTAGCCTTCAACACTCATCGTCAAATCAACGACTACACTTGGGCCTTGATCCTGGGCAAGCTTCACATCGTCTTCTGTAAGCTCGTCACCCTCGTTAAATAAAATATTGCCACGAGCATCGACGATATCTTTTTGAACCACTTTTCCTTTAAGGAGCTGTAGCTGTTTGTTGTGAATGCCTTCAAGTTTTGAAGCAGGCTTTTCTTTCTCCTCTTCTTCTACAACCTCTTCCACCTCTTCAGAAATAAGAGACGCAGAAGCTGACTCTTCCTCTGGGGTAACTTCTTCTACAAGCTCAAGCTGAGGTTCAACATCTTCTGGAACATCTTGATTCCATGCCCCTGTTGTCTCTTCACTTACAAGCGTACTTTCTAGCTCATCTTGGACAGAAGAGGCTGGCTGATCTTGTGGTACCGGTACAGGCTCAGCAGGAACGGTCTCTTTTACTTTCTCCTCTGCAGCTACAGCCACCGGCTCTTTCGTTACCGTTTCTTGTTGAGTAACTTTAGCTGGTGCCGATTCAGGTTCCCCTGTCAGTTCTTCAAGCGTTGTCACATGCTGCGTTAACGCTTCTTCGCTAACAATGGTCATATGCTCGCTGTAGGTCACAACTGAGGCACTTTCTAGAACCACTTCTTCATTCCCCATTTGTACGGATGCTGCGATTACTTTTCCAGTATCATCATTCACGTAATACTCCGTGACTTCTCCAATCAATTGTCCTTTACGAGTCATCACTTTAGAACCGATGATCTTCACTTTCTTATTAATTAACTCGTTTGCAATCGGAATCTCATCAAGGTCTAGAATCGCGGTTGTACTCTCAATTGTGACCGCATATTCCCCAACCCCGATTACCTTTTTAAACGGAATCGCTTTTACACTAACTTGCCAATCTTTATGTTCAATCGTTAGAAAATCAACATGTCCTTCGTCTGGATTAATGACAAGTGACTTAACTCTGCCGACTTCCTTTCCATCTACGATACTAATAATGGGCAATTCCGTAATTTCATGACTTCTTTTCATTGTTCATCACACCTATTTCTTTAGTAGTCTATGAATCTAAATTTTCTTTCGCGAAGTCTTGTATATACTCTAATTCAGCTACAATCATTGGATAATCTGAAAACTTGTCCAAAAGCTCATGGGTCCATTCATTTAATTTCTGATAATGCTGGTGCTCTATATGATGCTGCAAAAGCAGGGAGGCAAAGGTGTAATAGTCCTGGTCTGGCAGGGATGGTTGTAAAAACTTTTTAACGTACTGTGCATAATCGTCAGAGGACAAGATCTCTTCCTGAACCATAACTTCTTCTACAAGAGAATGAAGCATTTGCGTCTGGAACACACTCTTTAAAGGCTTCGCTATTTCTTCAGAAGGAGCTCCTTCTAAAGGAACTTCATCTTCTAGTGCATCTGGCTCATGATCAACCCACTCTACCATTTCAAATGCAGACTCATTACCTTCTAGTTCTTCGACTTCATCTTCTTGCTGAAAATCTTCATCGTCTAACGGCTCAAGGTCTTCCAGAACTTCCTCCCTAAGCGCCAATTCCTCTTCTTCATCCAACTCTTCTAGAGGCTCGAGTACATCTTCTTCATCAACCCATTCAGGAGCAGAATCTACCACTACATTCCCCTCGCCCCGATCATCTGTATAACCTTCATCAATGACCTCTAGGATAGAGGAACGATCCTCAAAGGAGTCCCCTAGAGCGTGTTCTTCTTCTGCCTCATCTTCTTCCATCCAATCAGAACGCGCGGCTAACAACTCTTCCTCAGGAGAAACAACTGGTTCATCTGTACTTAAAGGTTCCTCTTCTATTATGACATCTAATTCTGCTGGTTCTTCTTCGTCGCTTGCATCTGGTTCAACGTCTGATAACTCTTCTGCAAGAAGAACATCCTCTTCTTTACTATCGTCAGAACGGTTGTCTACTTCAACCGTTTGAGACACAATCAGATCTTCTTTCTCAACATCCATCTCTTCCTCAGCGTGTGCAACAGGTTCGATCTCCTTCTCTTCCTTATGTACAGCTTCATTTGAAACGGACGTATCACGGACAAGAACGAACTGCTGCAAGCGACGGTTTAACAATAATGCCGTTAAGAAAGCTAATAATACTAGTATCAAACTGCTTTGCCACCAGGCGAACGTGACCTTTGATGCATAAGTGGCCAAAGCGATTAATGCAGAAGCTCCGATTAAATAGAACTTCCCTTTCCGATCGAGTTGTATAGGTATGTAAGAGGCTCCTACTAAAAGAATGCCAACCGCAATAAGAGCGCCGATATATCCAACCACAATCTCACCTCTTCCTTAATTGGAAAAATGGTATCCTTCATCATCCAACAAATTGCTTATCAAGAAACTTCCATCAAAATTTTTGTAAAAAAATGGTCCTATAACCACCAGAGAGTGAATATGTAATGTTATAGAATCATTGTATAATAAAGTCAACCCATTTAAAAGGTCCTATTTCGACATCCGCCCACCGATAATGAGACCTATATTTCTTCCAAATTCACGATTTTTATAAAAAGAGATCCACAGAATTGAATTTTTTTAATTCCCTATTAAAAAACGGCTGAGCTCCTCACTCAGCCGCTTCTAACACCCGTTCATAGCTTGCTACTTTGTTTCGACCTTGCTGTTTCGCCCCCACATACATGGCCCGGTCTGCGTGGCGTACGAGTTCAATCGGACTTTCGCAATCTTCAGGGAAGGTCGCGACTCCCACACTTCCTGTGAGCCACACCTCTATATCCCCTTGCTGGTCGGTGATGTGTTCTTTCAGTCGGAACGGGACAGAAGAGATCTCGTGACGAAGCTTCTCTGCAATCGAGAGTCCCTTCTCTCTCCCTGCTCCTGGTAAGAAGGCTACAAATTCTTCTCCCCCATACCGTGCAACCGTCCCATCATTCCCTACGATATGTGATAAGCGATTCGCTAACTCACAAAGAGCTTCATTACCACTTTCATGTCCATAAGCATCGTTTACTTTCTTAAAATGATCCAAATCTAATAAAATAACAGAGGCGCATTCCTCTTCCTCTGATTGTTCGCATCTGTCAGCGTAGTCGCTGACGAGGTCTTCAAAGTAACGATAATTATACAGTTTCGTTAACGGACAAAGTTCACTTTTGCGCTTCGTTTCTTCATAGTGCCGCGCATTTTGAATGGCTACGGCCATATAGTTCGATAGGATCCCTACTAGCATAAGGTGGAATTTCTCATACGAGCGTTTCCTCGTAGAAGCAATGGTAATGATTCCTTCTATTTTGTTATTACGCTCAATGGGTACAGACATAATGCTCTCTACTTTTCTAGGAATAAGATCCGATTGAATCTGCTTCCATTGCTTCCTAGATTGATAGAGAATAGGTTCACCCTTAGCCAACACACCTTGACTAACCCCCTCGTATGATGAAAACTGAGGATTTTGAAACCCAATGCTTTTGCCACCATCGAAATATCGGATTAGTTCAAGATGATCTTGATTTTTTCGATCGAATATATAGATATAGTCAACGTGAAAAAGGACCGTTAAACTCTCGACGAATCGGTCCAACACTTCATCAACTTTTAAGCGACCTGTAAGTTCTTGACCAATTGAATTTGCCTGCTGTAAGTATTCGTTCACATGTTGACTGGCATAATAGAGCGTTAATATGAGGGACAACCCAACAAAAGGAAGCCCAACATAGTAGATTGCCGCAGCCCCAATTTCCATATATAAAACGTACAAGACAAATCCGATCGGCATTACAATCGCTGTATTCCCTAAATCCCAATAGAACTCTTTATCAAAAATGGATCCTTTATTCCCCAGAAAATAATTTCGTACAAAATAGATCACAACATGATTCAGAATGAACTGAGCTACAGCATACCCGATGATGGGGATGGCATCACTAGGTGTGTTAAAGGCTGATGGTCCATGGGTCCCCCCTAATATATAGTAGAAAAGGGCAGAGCCAAGGGACACAAATAGGAACATGGTCAAATTAAGAGGAAGCTTATACCAATAGGCTCTCGAGAGTTTTACTTTTGAGATCGAAACAATATAAGCAAGCTGAGTCATGATCATTTCGAAAAACAACCCAAAATACAAAAATACAGCAAGACTTATGCCATGAATGAAAATAATTGGGCTATTATTAATTACAATCGGAAATAGTGCTACTATGACGATCATAAATGCGAAGGAGAGAAGATCAAATTCCCTGCCTTGCGTCCCAGGGTTTGTTACCATATAAACGGTCGCTATAATCCCCGGCCAGAGTATTGCCCATATACTCCACAATGCCACTGTCTTCTGTTTTGATATCATCCCTCGCATCTCCTATCCCCGTCGCTCAAATCTTGTACTCCTCCGTTTATCGCTAGCCTTATTTAAGGTAATATTTAGTAAATACTAATACTTTTATCTTAGCACAGAACACCTATTTGTTCAAAAATTTCTGAATAGTTATGCTCATCTATTCAGAAATTTTTTGGATAAATTCTTTAACCCACGGGATCCAATAGAGGGACCCGGCGATAACTAGAACCTCTTCCTTAGAAGGATCCCATCTGTTATTTATATACGCCTTCCAATCTGAAGCTATTTCAGGATTTGAACTTGTAGAGAACGATGCGAGGTATTCAGGGCTAGAGGATCTTGCATGATCAAAGGTCGTGAATACGACTCTATCAAAAGCCTCTTCTAATAAAGGGATCATTTCAGCCAGGGGCTTATCCCGTAGAGCACTGTATAACAACGTTCTCTTCTTATCCGGATACAACTTACGAACTGTATAAATTAGCGACTCAGCCCCTGTTACATTATGCGCTCCGTCAATAATAATGGTGGGATTACTCGAAACCGTTTCAAATCTTCCTTCATACTCCACATCCCTAAACGACCTCACTGCCTGATCGATATGTACCCCTTCCATAAGTGATAGCCCCATTAAAGCCAAACTACTATTTTTCTGCTGGTGCTTCCCAGGGAGAGCGACACGGACCTCATCTATTTCATCCCACTCAGAGATAAATGAATATGCTTCTCCTATCTCCTTGATTGTAAATACCTCTCCCCATTGATAAAGGGGCGCATTCTTCTTTGCAGCCGTATCTTTCACAATCTGCTTCGCTTCTTCTTGCGTCACACCGGAAACAACAGGCGTTTCTACTTTAATAATCCCAGCCTTTTCAGATGTTATGGCTTCTATTGTATCCCCAAGAAAAGCTGTATGGTCCAGGTCAATCATTGTAATGATACTAAGGATCGGTTCGAGGACATTTGTAGAATCGCCCTTCCCTCCCATTCCAGCTTCAAATAAACTAATTGTTGCATAGTCACGAGAAAAGAGAATCGCCACCATAACAAGAAGTTCAAACTCAGACGGACCATCCTCATGTTCATCCATTTCCTTCACAACAGGGTACAGGCTATTGATATAATGGATAAAACGAGTTTCTGATATGGGTTCGTTTTGAAGAAAGATGTGTTCCCGAATCGTCTTAAATGATGGCGATACAAAACTACTTACTCTAAAGCCCTGGTCCATTAAGGCCTGCTTCATAAACGCAAGCGTTGACCCTTTCCCATTTGTCCCAGCGATGTGTACGGCTTTTATATCTTTATGAGGATTGTTCAATGCCTCGAGCATTTTATACATTCGGTTAAACCCGGGTTTAATTCCTAACCCTTTTCGGTCATTAAAAAATTTTTCGATTTGTTTCATCGTCGTAAACATATATGTACCTCCATTCCATCTTTATTTTATCCTATAATAGGATAGGTTCCAAAAACAGTTCCTATAGTAAGTTTAGGATGGGGCCGCCTGCTTTTGATGAGTGCTTGGGCTTGCCCGGGGACAACTCGCTTTCCTGCGGGGAGCTGGGGAGCCTCCTCGATCGCTATTGCTCTCTGTGGTGTCTCCCCTAGGCTCCTTACCCCGCGGGAGTCTCGCAGTCCCCGGGCAATCCCTTCCTTAATTTTACTAACGGCCCCTCCTTAAGGAGGGGTGAGATCACTCGCCGCCTACTATGATTTGGCAACGTTATACTTTATAAAAGCTACCTTATAACGGGGATACACCCACTACACAACTCATCACATAAAGGAGTGATTCTATGCACGGATGGATCGTTTATAACGGGCATTTGAGAAGCCCTAAATTTCTAGGTTACGCTAAGCTGATACAAGAGGCTGCGCAGGGTAAGGGTGTTTCAATGGACATTTATCAGAATCAAGAACTGCTGAGTACCCTTTCTAGTCATGGTATGGACATTACCGGGGTCTCTCTAAAAGAGCGCCCTGATTTTGTTATATTTGGCGACAAAGATATCTTGCTTGCGCGTCAGCTAGAGGCAATGGGGATTCCTGTCTTTAATTCAGCCGCTTCCATCGAGGCCTGTGATCATAAAGGCTTGATGTACCAACAGTTAGCTTCTGCAAGGCTTCCTATACCGCAAACCATTTTAGGGCCTAAGATCTTTATAAAAACAGATGATCTTAATCTGAACCATCTGATCGATGAGGGAGAGAAATTAGGTTTTCCTCTTATTATAAAAGAAGCGTATGGATCTTTTGGTGAGCAGGTTTATCTTGTACATACGAAAGATGAAATGATAGAGAAGGTAAAAGAAATTCACAATCGACCCTTCCTTCTGCAAGAGTTCATCTCGGCTAGTTATGGACGGGACGTGCGTCTTAACGTAGTCGGAGAGAAAGTGGTGGCTTCTATGCTTCGGTACTCGGAGAATGATTTTAGGGCTAACATAACTACGGGCGGGAAGATGGAACCTTACACTCCTTCACAAGCAGAGGAAGAGCTTGCGATCAGAGCAAGTAAGGCGATTGGAACCGCTTTTTGCGGAGTAGACCTTCTATATGATGAAGACGAACAGCCGGTTATTTGCGAAGTGAATGGCAATGCTCAAATTCGAAACATCTATGAATGCACAGGCATTAATGTAGCCGACGCAATGATGGACTATGTTATAGAGCGCCTCTCAAAGAAAGGAAATCAAGCACTATGAATGGATGGCTCATCTATGCAGGACAGGACGCCCGTCGCAACAAGTCTTTCATCGATTGGATGATGGAAGAGGCTACTTGCGCGGGACTCGACCTCACTTTCGTATCGAAAGAAGACTTAACTATAGGCGTAAAGAACGGAAATTCTGTTGTGCTCTTTCAAGGTAAAGACGTTCCTTTGCCATCGTTCGCCATCATAAGAACAATCGATCCAATGCTTACTCTACAATTAGAAGCATGCGGGATAGAAACGTTCAATTCTTCTAGAATTAGTGAAATCTGTAACGATAAAGCGAAAACCCACCAGTATCTGGCCCCTCACTCTATTCCGATGATGGATACGTTCTTTATAAAGGGAGCTGATTTCCCGCCAGCGAATCCTCCACTCCCTTACCCATACATCGTTAAAAGGGTTGATTCAAGAGGAGGGAGAGATGTTCATTGGATCGATTCAATAAAGCGTGCCACAGAGCTCGCCGATCGCCTTAAAGAGCATAACCTGATCCTTCAACAACCAGCTCCTGTACTCGGGAAGGACTTACGCGTATTTGTCGTGGGAGATGAGATTGTAGCAGCTATTCTGCGAGAAAGTAACTCTGACTTTAAGGCCAACTATACACTCGGAGGATCTGCCAGACTGTATTCATTATCAGACGAAGAAAAGAATCACATACACCGGATTATGAAGCTTTTTTCATTTGGGATGGTCGGGATTGACTTCTTATTTGATGAAGAAGGCAATCTCTTATTGAATGAAATCGAAGATGTGGTTGGCAGCCGAACGCTAAGTGCAAAGAGCTCCATTAACATTGTGGAGAAATATATGAATCATATCGCCCATGTACTAAAAAACTCCGTCTAGCTTAGCTAGACGGAGTTTTTTCATTAGGACTGTAGTTCTTTAATACGAGCATCAACTTTATCGCGTTTGTCGATATAGTCCTGTTCTTTATCACGCTCAGCTTGAACAATGTGTTCAGGAGCTTTGTTTACGAATTTATCGTTTGAGAGCTTCTTCTGTACAAGCTGTACTTCAGAATCCCACTTCTCGCGTTCTTTTTTCAGACGAGCAATTTCTTCTTCAATATCGATCAAGCCTTCAAGCGGCAGATACAGTTCAGCACCTGTGATAACGGCTGACATTGCTTTGTCAGGTGCAGTCAGGTTCGCATCAATGATAAGCTCGCTTGGGTTACAGAAACGATCTAAATAATGACGGTTCTCTTCTAACTGGTTCGCGATCTCTTCTGTGTTCGCTTTAATCATCAGCTGAATTTGTTTAGACATTGGTGTGTCTACTTCAGCGCGGATGTTACGAACAGAGCGAATGATGGCTACTAGCTGTTTCATTTGCTCAGAAGCCTCTTCATGGTGAAGATCCTCGCGTTTCTCAGGCCAGCTTGCTACCGTTATGGACTCGCCCTTAGTCGGAAGTGCTTGCCAGATTTCCTCTGTGATAAATGGCATGAATGGATGAAGCATGCGCATTGTGTTATCTAATACGTACGCAAGGATTGAGCGAGTGGTTTTCTTCTTCGCTTCGTCCTCTCCGTATAGTGGAAGCTTCGCCATTTCAATATACCAATCACAGAAGTCATCCCAGATAAAGTTATAAAGGTGACGTCCTGCTTCACCAAACTCATATTTATCTACGTTTCGCGTTACTTGCTCAACGGTTTCATTCAAGCGAGTTAAGATCCAGTGATCCGCTACAGATTTCTCACCTGTAAGGTCGATTTCTTCATACGTAATGCCGTCCATATTCATCAGAGCAAAACGGGAAGCGTTCCAAATCTTATTCGCAAAGTTCCACGTAGACTCTACTTTTTCCCATTGGAAACGAAGGTCCTGGCCTGGAGTTGAACCTGTTGCTAAGAAGTAACGTAAGGAGTCTGCACCGTATTTGTCAATGACATCCATTGGATCAACACCGTTGCCAAGGGATTTACTCATCTTACGTCCTTCCGCATCACGCACAAGGCCGTGGATAAGAACGTCTTTGAATGGGCGACGTTCTGTAAACTCAATGGATTGGAAGATCATACGAGAAACCCAGAAGAAGATAATGTCATACCCTGTTACAAGAACATCTGTTGGGAAGTAACGTTTGTAATCTTCGTTCTCTTCATCAGGCCAGCCCATTGTTGAGAAAGGCCATAATGCAGAGGAGAACCATGTATCAAGAACATCTTCATCTTGTTCCCAGTTCTCAATGTCTTCTGGTTCTTCAAGACCTACGTATACCTCACCAGTTTCTTTATGGTACCAGGCCGGAATACGGTGGCCCCACCATAGTTGACGGGAAATACACCAGTCACGAATGTTTTCCATCCAGTTCAAGTACGTTTTCTCGAAACGATCTGGAACGAAATTAACTTTGTCATTACCTTCTTGAAGCTTGATTGCTTCTTCAGCTAGTGGCTGCATGTTCACAAACCACTGTGTAGATAAGTATGGTTCCACTACCGCGCCACTACGCTCTGAGTGTCCAACAGAATGCATATGCTCTTCAATTTCGAATAAGATTCCGTCCTCTTGAAGATCTTTCACAAGTTGCTTACGACACTCGAAACGATCCATGCCTTGATACTTGCTGGCATTCTCGTTCATCGATCCATCTTCATTCATAACAAGAATACGTTCTAGATTGTGACGATTTCCAATTTCAAAGTCATTTGGATCGTGAGCAGGTGTAATTTTTACCGCTCCGCTACCAAATTCCATGTCCACATAGTCATCGCCTACGATTTCGATTTCGCGACCTACGATTGGAAGCGTAACTTTCTTCCCAATTAGGTGCTTATAACGATCATCTTCAGGGTGAACCGCAACCGCTGTATCTCCAAGCATCGTTTCAGGACGCGTTGTAGCAATTTCGATATGGCCTGATCCGTCCGCTAACGGATATTTCATGTGGTAGAAATGCCCTTGAACATCCTGATAGATGACTTCAATGTCAGATAGGGCCGTTTTGGTCGTCGGGTCCCAGTTGATAATATATTCGCCGCGATAGATATAATCTTTCTCATAAAGCGTTACGAACACTTCACGAACAGCATCCGAAAGGCCATTGTCTAATGTGAAACGCTCGCGAGAATAGTCTAAGCCAAGACCAAGCTTTTCCCATTGCTTACGGATAAAGGTCGCATACTCTTCTTTCCATTCCCAAGACTTCTCAAGGAATTTCTCACGACCAAGGTCATAGCGAGAGGTACCTTGTTCTTTTAGCTTTGCTTCTACTTTAGCCTGTGTCGCAATACCAGCATGGTCCATACCCGGAAGCCATAACACATCATAGCCTTGCATACGTTTTACACGTGTAATGATGTCTTGTAAGGTGGTATCCCATGCGTGGCCAAGGTGTAATTTACCTGTTACGTTTGGGGGCGGGATTACGACCGTGAACGGTTCTTTCGTTTTGTCATCTTTTGCTTCAAAAAATTTGCCATCTACCCAATAATCATAGCGACCTTTCTCAATCGCATTTGGGTCATATTTCGTTGGAAGAGATACTTCATGATTCTCCATACGAGTTCCTCCTTTATCGCCTATACCGGAAAGGGAATGTGCACAAAAAAATCCATTTCATCCTTAGAAAAGGACGAAATGGATTCGCGGTACCACCTTTATTTTATAGACGACTCCTGTCATCTATACACTTCTTACATAACGGAGTATTCTCCGGCCTCTTCTACTATCGGTTTCAAAGAGACAGCATCTGGGGCGACCTTCTGAGCGCAAGGACCTGGAAATCTCTCAGCGAATGATTTCCTCTCTGAAAGGCTTGCGTTTCATACTCTTCCCCTTCACGGCATTTATCGATTTTCTTGTACTTGTTATTTTATCCACATTCCATCTGTTAAGTCAACCTATTTAGTAAAGTTTTTCAGTCACACTGACAGCCTGTGGGGACATATACTAATGAAAAGCAATAAAGGAGGTTATGCCCTGTGGCACGTTTTTATCGTTACAAGCTCCCACCCTGGTGCCGACAATGGTTAATCATCATTGAGCGCTGCGTGTTGCCGATCGCCTTCTTCCAACTCGTGCGGACGCTTCTCTTTCCAACAACCTTTGATGTTTTCCTACTCGGAATCATGATTGGTTTGTATTTCGCTTTTCATCTTGAGTGGATTTAGCCATTCTCTGCTTGTTCTTCCTGATACAAACGCGCCTGCTCGATTTGTTCCTGAACATCTAAGGCATGGCGAAGAACATAGTAAGAACGCTCAAACTTTTGTACAAGAAACGGCTGCCCGATCGCCTGGGAGTCGTTTACATATGATTCAATTTGTCGAATATAAGACTCTGGATTCAATAGAAACAGAGCCAATAAGCACCTCTCACTATTTAAAAGTGGAAGTTGTTCTTCATAATAAGAAAACGTCGAGATAAGCTGATCGACAGGAGCATCATGATAACGAAGAACGTGATAGAAATACGTTGTAATGTCATAGGCAGGATAATACGTTTTGGAACGCTCCCAGTTTAATAGATAGGGCTTTGAATCATCATAAAGAAAATGACTCGGCTTCACATTCCCATGGATCAGGGCTGTCCGGACCTGTTTATCTTCTTCTAAATCATCTAAGAAACGATCACACCAGTCCATACTGATCTCGCACACTTTATCAAGATCTCTGTAATGCGTGCAGATCTGTAATTCAACAGGGGACATGTAGTGATGCTCTTCAAATGTCTGCACCCACTTCGCTAGTGACTCCCTATACTGCTGCAGCTGAGTCTTCCGATTGTTCATTCTCTCTTCATAATCTTCCCGTTTCACCACTTCTGTATGGAGTGTACGCTTATGCATTTTTCCAATCGTCCTATAGAGCTGCTCAAATGGATAAGGCGGGGTATCACGATTCGGCGTATCCATCCAGGGCATCACATAATAAATATGATCCCCATAGGATACATAAAGTTCTTTATTAGCTGCCATATATAAAGGCATAACGTGTTGAAATTGATAATTTTCAATTTGTCGATACGTTTCAAGCCAATGATGGAGCGTACGCTCATCCATTTCTGAACGTTTCACAGCTACGGGACCTACTGGGGTATAGGCTTTCGTAACTTTATCTGAGTATTGTTCCATTTCATAAGCCGTTAATCCATAAAACGATAATACATCCACCACTTCCTGATTCATCTTTGGTTCACTCCCTTCGCCTTAACGAACATTTAAATAACCACCTATATAAAATCCTGCAACGAATGACGTTGCAGGATTTTTAAGATTTTCTCTCATTAAGCTTTAGCTGGTATATAGAGGATCTGCCCAGCACTTACATCCTCGTCTCCTAAATTATTCACACGACTCAGGTGAGTTGGAGGTATTTTGTATTTATGGGCAATCGAGCCTAATGTATCATCTTCTTGAACAATACACATTCTCATTTTGGCGTAGGATTCATCGTGACGCTCAAACATAGATGTTAGATAACGAGCATCCTGAGGCGCTTCTTCCTCACGACTTTCCTCTGAGGATTCTTCTGAAGACTCTTCAAACTCATAGCTTTCCATACTTTCCTCAGATTCCTCTTCATTTTCTTGAGCTTGCTCATCCACCTTGCCAAAGAATTCAGAAAGGGTCTGGGTTTGCTTATACTTCCAGCGACCGCCCTCTTGCTCTTCAAGCTCACCAGCATCCTTGGCATGATCTTGTTCCTCTACCTCAGCTACCACTTCTTCAACCTCTTCTTCGCGTGAATCCATCTCAAGAACTTCTTCCTCTTCCTCCTGATAGGTCACATCAAAGTTGAAAGGTTGGGTATCGACCTCTTCATACGACTCTTCTACCACTTCTTCATATCGTGATTCTTCACTCACTCCATGGATAGCGACGGTAGCATTTAATTTTAATTGACCTTTCTCTGGTAGTTCGTAATCAAAAGAATCAATGCTTACAGTCACATCATCCATCGATTGAATCCGGCTTTTAGGAATCGAGATCTCAACCGGGAACCGGTGATAGAATTCACTCACACCATCATCATGGATGTCTACATTCTCAATAGTCCGCTTAGAAGCATGATCCCGTAAGGAAAGTATTTGATTCTCCTCTTCTTCCCCTTCTTCAGAAGAGCGGAAATACTCACCACCAAGTTCGATGACACCCCTAATTGAAACGGTATCTCCATACTCCTGAATCGATATATCCGGCTCAAGAGAAATGCCCATAAACTCTTCTACTTCCTGTCCTCTTTTAAACCAAAGAGATTCATTTAAGTGAAAGCTAAACACGTTTTGTTCTTCATATGTCAAGCGCTTCTCCTCCCTTCAATGTACACGCATGACCTTTCGAGCGCCTATGTCATTCTAGATATATGAGAGGGAAGAAAAAATTATGCCTAATCGCGCTTTTACAGAGAAAAACCCCCTCATCCTAATACATGATGAGGGGGTCGATTTTATGCCTATAATGAAGCAAAAGCTTTCTTCGTTGCTTCGATTGTTTTCTCAATATCTTCATCGGTGTGCTTCGTGGATAAGAACATCCCTTCAAATTGGGAAGGAGGTAAATAGATGCCTTCTTCAATCATCGCACGGTAATACTGAGCGAAACGATCTGTGTTTGATTTCTTCGCCGTATCGTAATTGGTAACCTCTCCCTCATTAAAGAAGAAAGCGACCATCGAACCTGCGCGGTTGACCGTAAGAGGAATGTTATAAGCTTCCGCAGCCTCTTCAAACCCTTCTACTAAACGATCTACCTTCTTATTAATTTCCTGATAAGAGGTTTCTGTTAACGCATTTAATGTTTCAAAACCTGCTGCCATAGCAAGAGGGTTTCCTGATAATGTACCCGCTTGATAAATCGGACCAGTCGGCGCAATCATCTCCATGATTTCTTTCTTACCGCCATAGGCGCCTACAGGCAGGCCTCCACCAATTACTTTTCCAAGACAAGTTAAATCAGGTGTCACACCATAGTACCCTTGGGCACAGTTATAATCCACGCGGAACCCTGTCATCACTTCATCAAAGATTAGCAAGGAACCATGGTCTTCTGTAATCGTTCTAAGCTCTTGCAGGAACCCTTCATTAGGAGGGACTACACCCATATTTCCGGAGACCGGTTCAACAATAACACCGGCAATATCATCACCGAATTCGTTAAAAGCATAGCGAAGGCTCTCAACGTCATTGTAAGGGACCGTAATGGTGTTCTTAGCAATGCCTTCTGGAACGCCAGGAGAGTCTGGTAAACCAAGTGTCGCCACTCCAGATCCTGCTTTAATCAGCAAGGAATCCCCGTGTCCATGATAGTTTCCTTCGAATTTAAGGATTTTATTTTTACCTGTATAGCCTCTGGCTAAACGAAGAGCACTCATAGTAGCCTCTGTTCCAGAGTTCACCATACGCACCATTTCAATAGACGGTACACGGTCAATAACGAGTTCTGCCAAGTCATTTTCAAGCTTAGTAGGGGCTCCGAAACTTGTCCCAAGATCAGTGATCTCTTTTAATCTTGAAACCACGTTCTCATCGGCGTGGCCTAAGATTAATGGACCGTAACTAAGGACATAATCAATGTACTCATTGCCATCAATATCGTAGATTTTAGAGCCTTTCCCCTTTTCCATGAAGATTGGATCCATGCCAACTGATTTAGAGGCACGGACTGGGGAATTGACTCCACCCGGCATATACTGCACGGCCTTCTGGTATGCTTCCTTCGATTGATTCATCTCACGCATCATGACAACTCCTTTTTCGATTTATGATTCAGACAAGTAACGAGCAACGTCTTTAGCAAAATACGTAATAATTAAATCTGCTCCTGCTCGTTTCATTGATGTTAACTTTTCTAGTACGATTTCTTTTTCATTGACCCAACCATTCTGTGCAGCCGCTTTAATCATGGAATATTCTCCACTTACGTTATAGGCCACTACAGGTAAAGGATAGCGGTCCTTTACTTCTCTCATGATATCCAAATAGGCAAGCGCTGGCTTCACAATAAGGAAGTCTGCTCCTTCTTCCACATCAGACTGAGCCTCACGAATGGCCTCAAGACGATTAGCGGGATCCATTTGGTACGCACGACGATCGCCAAATTGAGGCGAGCTATGAGCCGCATCACGGAACGGTCCGTAAAATGAAGAAGCATATTTCACTGCATAAGACATAATAGGTGTATTTACGAATCCAGCTTCATCTAATCCGCGGCGAATGGCAGCAACAAATCCATCCATCATATTAGAAGGAGCAATGATATCTGCGCCAGCTTTCGCTTGACTCACTGCCGTTTCTACAATTAGTTCAAGAGATTCATCATTCACAATTTCTCCATCACGCACGACACCGCAATGTCCGTGGTCTGTGTACTGGCAAAGACATGTATCCGCTACAACCGTTAAACTTGGCACATCTTCTTTGACCTGACGGATCGCTTTTTGAACAATGCCTGTTTCGCAATAGGCTTGTGAGCCTGTCTCATCTTTTTCATGGGGTACCCCAAAAAGAATGACAGAACGAATGCCTAAGTCTTCTAATTCTTGCATCTCAGCCGTTAAATAATCCAGGGAAACTTGATACACACCTGGCATCGAGGATACTTCATTCTTTATGTTTTCCCCTTCTACTACAAATATCGGAAAAATTAAATCCTCTTTATTTAAATGGGTCTCACGTACTAATGAACGCATGGATTCAGTTGTACGAAGACGACGATGACGTTTAAACTGTAAGTCTTTCATTAATCATCTATTCCTTTCTCATGAAAATATCTCTCTAGCGCTTCACACATGCCCTCCACCGTTTGATGCTCGGGTACGCATCGCCGAGTAAACCCAGCTTGTTCAGCTTCCTTCTCTGTAGTGGAACCAATACACAGGCACAATGTCGAGCGCACATGCTCGAACAAGGAAGGTTTAAGAAGTTGGGTAAAAGCTTGTACAGTTGAAGGGCTCGTAAAGGTTAAGGCATCTAATTGATTGTTTTGTATTGCTTTATTTAAAGCCTCTTCCATTTTAACATTTACACGCGTCTCATACATAATTGCTGTTTCTACATCATAGTAGGGTTGAATGATCTCAACGACCTTCTGACGGGCTAAATTACCCTGAACAACTAAAACTGGTCCACTGCCCTTTTCTTGTAAGAAAGCCGCACCGAGCGCTTCCCCTGTATATGTATCAGGCATGAAATGGGGACTCAGATCATAATCAGCTAATGCCTTGGCTGTTTTCATTCCTACTGTCGCAATCTGCTTATCTTTAAAGGCATGCTTTGGAATATGGTAACGCTCACATAACTCCATAAAAAAATGAACGCCGTTCGAACTCGTAAATAGAAGCCAGTTAAACGTGTGTAGGCGCTCTAATACTCTTCTATTCTCCTCAGAGGGAACACTTGTAAAATAAAGAAGCGGAATTTCGATTGAAATCCCGCTCTTTTGTTCAATACACCTTGTAAAAGAAGCCGCTTGCTCCGAAGCTCGTGTTACAAGAATCTTTCTCCCTTTTAAAGGATCCATTACTGATCGAGCTCTTCTCTTACAGTCTCAATAATCTCCGCTCCACCGCGGGCTTTGATCTTATCTGCTGCTTCTCGCCCAACTTCATAAGGGTCCTGACCGCGAACTTCTTCTTTTAGGATCGTTTCCCCATCTGGAGTACCGACCATAGCCGTTAGGATAATGTCGTCTCCTTCTAAGTAAGCGTAACCGCCAATCGGAACCTGGCAGCCCCCATTTAATAAATCTAAGAAAGTACGCTCAGCCATAACCGTACGGTGAGTATAAGCGTGATTCAGCTGATCCATTAGATCACGGATTTCCTGATCGTCTTCCCGGCATTCAATCGCAAGTGCCCCTTGGCCAACAGCCGGCACACAAACATCTGGCTCTAAATATTCAGTGATGACATCATCAGACCAACCCATACGTTTAAGACCTGCTGTAGCAAGGACGATCGCATCGAAATCTTCTTCTTTTAACTTACGTAGTCGCGTATCAATATTGCCTCGAATGGACTTGATCTGTAAGTCGGGTCTTGCTGCTAGCACTTGGGCAGCACGACGCAGACTACTTGTCCCAACTATTGACCCTTCAGGAAGATCGCGAAAGGCTACATTATCATTGGCGATATAAGCATCACGGTGGTCTTCACGAATCGGGATACATCCAATCGTTAGCCCTTCAGGCGTTTCAGCTGGCATGTCCTTCATACTGTGAACAGCCATATCAATTTCTTTGTCATACATAGCTTGCTCAATTTCTTTAACAAATAAGCCTTTGCCACCGACCTTAGAGAGGGTAACGTCTAAGATTTGGTCCCCTTTGGTCACAATCTTTTTCACTTCGTATTCATTTTCTGGTGCAATCTCTTTTAATTTCTCAATAACCCAATCGGTCTGGGTTAAAGCCAATTGGCTCTTTCTGCTTCCGATTACGATTTTGCGCATAACAGTTCCTCCTGACAACATTTAAAAGTGAAAATTTGATAGGGAGCTAAACAAGAAGAAATTCACTAATAAGAATAGAAAAGCTCCTGTGTTATAAAAAGCCATCGTTCGGCCTTGATACCCTTTTACAACTCGAAGGAATAAATAGACAAGATAAATAAGTAACATCACAAACGAACCTAATGTTTTAGAATCATACCAGTAGAATTCGTCCCCTGACGTATATCCCCATACGAGCCCTAGAATAATAGCTATTAATAAGAGCGGCACTCCAAGTATAACAGCTACATAAGAAAACGTATCCAGTTTCCCTAAATCACCTAAGCGTAGCAATCTTTTATTCCACTTCTTTTCCTTGAGCAGTCGATATTGTAATAAGTACATGAATGAGAAAATACAAGAAAATGTAAAAAATCCATAGGAGATGATCGCTAACGTAATGTGCGTTGCCAACAACTCGCTAACCAACCGCATCGCCTTTTCCGTAGCGTCATACTGAGCCCGGGTAAAGATATGAAGCATCATCATAAAGAACCCTAATACATTCGTGAAGAAGATAAAGAAATCAACCCGAAAGAGGCGATTCAGTATAAGTGAAAAGGTCACTAAGATCCATGCGTAAAAGTATAAGCCATCATAGATGGTCACAATTGGAAAATGGGATTCTAATAACGTTTGTCCTAATAAAAAAAAGGTTTGTAAAACCCAAACCATAGAAAGTAACCAGAAGGCAGCGCGGTTTGCCTTCCGGTTATTTTGAATAAAATCTATAAAATACCCGATTAAACTCAGGCAATATATCACAATAATTAGTTCATATAACCATTTAAGATCGAACATAAGGAAATTCCTCTCCTAAGAATTAGCTACATTCGATGCTGGTTGAAAGGATAATTTCCCGTCAGTTTCAAGGATGGCTTGTCTGTTTTTCTCATTTTGCTTTTGAATTTCTTGCTGAACTTCCTCTTCAATACCAAAGATTTGCATGAACATATCAAGGTTCTGATCAGCATTAGGCTGAGCTGAATATTCTTTGGCCTGCAAAATAGGCTGTTTAAGCATTTGGTTAATAATACTTTTTGTATGCTTACTTAAAACCTTCTTTTCTCTCTCTGTTAAATCAGGCATTTTCCGTTCGATACTCTTCATCGTATCTGCCTGAATGGTAAGAGCCTTCTGACGAAGAGCTGAGATTACAGGGACAACCCCTAGCGTCTGTAGCCATTCTTTGAATTCTACGATTTCGCCCTCAATCATCACTTCAATCGCTTCAGCTGCCTCTTTACGAGCTTCCAAGTTCGCATCCACAATTCCTTGAAGGTCGTCGATATCATAAAGGAACACGCTATCCAATTCATCAATAGCTGGATCTAGATCACGAGGGACTGCGATATCAACAAGGAATAACGGAAGTCCTTTCCGTTTCTTATGAGCCGCTTCTAAATGATGCTTGGTTAACACATAGTCACTTGCTCCTGTTGAGCTAATTAGAATATCTGCCTTTTCTAGCACACTGTTTAGCTCACTCATAGGCTTTGCTTCCCCGCGGAATTGTCCGGCCAGCTGCTCCGCCTTTTCAAATGTGCGGTTCATAACCGTGACTTGTTTCACTCCAGAACCATGAAGGTTCTTCGCAGCGAGCTCGCCCATTTTTCCAGCACCTAAAATCACAACATGTTTATTCATTAAGTCGCCAAAGATCTTCTTAGCGAGCTCGACAGCCGCGTAACTAACAGATACAGCGTTTTCCCCAATCTCTGTCTCATTATGGGAACGTTTAGCAAGCGTTACAGCTTGCTTGAACAACTGATTAAAGATCGTCCCTGTTGTACCCGCTTCCTGCGCGCGTAAAAAGGCTTGTTTCATTTGGCCGAGGATTTGTGTTTCTCCTAGTACCATTGAATCCAAACCACATGTCACGCGATACAAGTGCTCAAGTGCTCCATCTGATTCATAAATCGATAAGAAAGGTGAGAAGTCCTCTTTATCAATATTGAACCACTGGGATAGAAATTGTTTGATGTAATAACGACCTGTATGAAGTTGATCGACTACCGCGTAAATCTCCGTACGATTACACGTAGAAATGATCACATTCTCTAGTACGCTTTTCTGTTGATTTAACGCTTCCATGGCTCTAGCCAATTCGTCTTCAGAGAAGGTTACTTTTTCACGTATTTCAACAGGGGCCGTTTTATAATTTAAACCTGCAACTAAAATATGCACACCTTCACCCCCAAAAAAACTCCAAAAATCTACGTACATCTTTATACTCAATACTTTTATTATAACACGAGAACCAAAGTCTCAATTCATAAAAATGTGAACAGTTATTGAATCGTTATGATACGATAGGTCTATATAAACTGGTCGCAATTTGAAATAAATACCGTTAGTACCGTAACACAATGACCCTTAATAAGCAAGAAATGCAGGCTGTTTTAAGAGGAGGTAAACCCTAGTGAAACGACAAAATACATTCAGTGGGCTGTTATTGATTGGGATTGGTTTTTACTTTCTTCTAAAAGAATTTCAGGTTCCATTCCTCACCCAATTTTATTCTTGGCCTACCATTCTCATCATTATTGGTACCGCTTTGCTGCTTCATAGTTACATTGCATCCGAATACGAAACCTTATTCTCTGGAGGAGTCCTTTTCGGATTAGGAATCCACTTCCACGGATTACGCACCTATTCCTTCTGGATTGACCATTGGGGCGTTTTCCCTCTTATTATAGGACTATCTTTTTTAATAAGGTTTCAAAAGACACGAAAAGGGATCATCCCGGCTATTATTCTCATTACCCTATCTCTGTTCGTCCTATTCGTTGCGGATAAACCTGGCTGGTTCTACTGGATTAACGTTATCGTTCACTTCATTGAAACGTTCTGGCCGCTCCTTTTAGTCGGATTTGGTTTATATTTATTATGGTTTAAAAAGAAATAAGTTATGCAATTTTATAACCTATAAAAAAAAGTCCTCTGCTATTACGCAGAGGACTTTTTAGTTCATTTACTTTTTAAGGTAAGGCTTGATAATGCCCCAGGCTTCGTCTTTCCCTTCACCTGTTTCTGATGAGAACGGAAGGAGGATGTCTTCTTCTTCCATCTCTAATACCTCAATGATGCGTTTTAATTGCTTGGCACGCTGACCTTTTTTGATTTTGTCTAACTTCGTTGCTACTACGGTCACTGGAAGCTCATAGTGTTTTAAGAAGTCATACATTAATTGATCATCTTCAGAAGGATCATGACGAATGTCCACAATTAACATGGCCATACGCAAGCGTTCGCGGGTTGAGAAATACTCTTCCATCATCTTTCCCCACTTGGCTTTTTCTTTTTTCGAAACTTTGGCATACCCATAACCAGGCACATCTACGAACATAAAGGATTCGTTGATCTTATAGAAATTCAGCGTCTGGGTTTTACCTGGTTTCCCAGAGGTACGTGCTAATGCTTTTCGTTGAATCATTTTATTAATGAACGACGATTTCCCCACATTTGAACGTCCAGCCAGTGCGATTTCAGGCATAGGCTCTTCTGGGTATTGCTTTTGACTAACGGCGCTTATAACAAGTTCCGCCTGATTTACTTTCATGAATTATTTCTCCTCCACTAGTGCATGTTCTAACACTTGATCCAGATGAGTAACAGGGATATAGGTTAGCCCTTCACGTACGCTCTCTGGAATATCTTCTAAATCTTTCTCATTTTCGGCTGGCATAATAACCGTCGTTAGCCCAGCGCGGTGAGCACTTAGCGATTTCTCTTTAAGGCCTCCGATTGGGAGCACTCGACCTCGTAGTGTGATTTCACCAGTCATCCCAACTTCTTTTTTGACGGGTCGATTCGTGAGTGCTGATACAAGAGCCGTTGCCATGGTAATACCAGCGGATGGACCATCTTTAGGAGTAGCTCCTTCTGGTACGTGAATGTGAATGTCATTCTTATCATGGAATTCAGGGTCTATATCAAGTTCCTCGGCTCTAGAGCGAATATAACTAAAGGCTGCTTGAGCAGATTCTTTCATAACATCTCCCAGTTTCCCCGTAAGCGTTAACTTTCCTTTACCAGGGTAAAGGGAAACTTCTATCGCTAAGGTATCTCCACCAGCGGACGTATAAGCAAGTCCTGTAGCTGTTCCAATTTGATCCTCTTTCTCAGCTTGACCATAACGGAACTTCGGCTTCCCTAGCAACTCTTCTAATTTCTTCTCCGTTACAACGACTCGCTTCTTATCTTCCGCTACCACAATCTTGGCGGCTTTACGACAGACAGCAGCGATTTCCCGCTCTAAGCCACGCACTCCTGCTTCACGTGTATACTGACGGACTAACTTTAACAGACCTTCTTCTCTAAACTGTAGTTGACTTTTCTTCAGACCGTTTTCTTTCAACTGTTTCGGCAGTAAGTGTTCCTTCGCAATATGAAGCTTCTCCACTTCTGTATACCCTGCAATTGATATGACTTCCATACGGTCTAGTAAAGGACCCGGAATGGTCTGCATGTTGTTTGCTGTCGCAATAAAGAGGACGTTTGAAAGATCATACGTCTCTTCAATAAAGTGGTCACTAAACGTACTATTTTGTTCAGGATCAAGTACCTCCAGCATAGCAGAAGATGGGTCTCCACGAAAATCGCTTGCCATTTTATCAATCTCATCCAATAAGAAAACAGGATTTACGGTTTCTGCCCGTTTCATCCCTTGAATAATTCGACCTGGCATCGCCCCTACATAGGTACGGCGGTGACCACGAATTTCCGCTTCATCTCGAACGCCACCTAATGAAGCTCGAACGAAATTACGATCCATTGAACGAGCAATGGAACGAGCCAAGGATGTTTTCCCGACCCCTGGTGGGCCTACTAAGCAAAGGATCGGCCCCTTTATACTGTTTGTCAGCTTTTGTACAGCCAGGTATTCAATAATTCGTTCTTTTACTTTCTCAAGTCCATAGTGATCGGCATCAAGAACTTCTTCCGCATGAGGAATATCCAGATTATCTTCTGTTTGTTCTGTCCAAGGAAGAGAAAGAATCCAATCAATATAATTTCTAATAACAGAGCTTTCAGCCGAGCTGCTCGGAATCTTCTCGTAACGATCAAGTTCTTTCAGCGCTACTTTCTGAACACGTTCAGGTAGGTCTGCTTCTTCGAGCTTGGCTTTTAGCTCTTCCACTTCGCCAGACTTGCCATCTTTATCGCCAAGTTCTTTCTGAATAGCTTTCATTTGCTCTCTTAAATAATATTCTTTCTGAGTCCGTTCCATGGAACGCTTGACGCGTTGTCCAATTTTCTTCTCAAGCTGCATGACCTCTTTCTCATTATTAATCAGGTCAATAATATGCTCGATTCGATCTGGTACATGGATCATTTCTAATACTTGTTGTTTATCTTTAATCTTCAAAGGAAGATGGGACGTTACAATATCCGCTAAGCGCCCGGGGATATCGATATCTTGTACAGATGAAAGCGTCTCGTCACTAACCTTCTTAGACACTTTTATGTACTGTTCGAATTGTTCAAGAAGTTTGCGCATAAGGGCTTGTTCTTCTAGACTTTCTCCGTGTGTTTCTTCCACTTCACGGACTTCCGCCATAAGCAGCTCTTCCTCTTCGTCGTCCGTTTGACTCACTAGCTCTGCACGGTATAAGCCTTCTACAAGAATTCGGATTGTACCGTTAGGAAGCTTAAGCATTTGCTTAATCTTTGCCATGGTACCCACTTGATATATATCATCCTTAGTCGGTTCATCAATCTTCGTTTCTTTTTGCGCAGCTAGGAAAATAGTATGATCTTGAACCATCGCTTTCTCTACTGCGTTCACTGATTTATCTCGACCCACATCTAAATGCATGACCATTGATGGATAAACTAAAAGTCCACGTAATGGAAGGAGGGGGATGTGAATAGTATTTTGATTCGTCATATTTCTTGCACCTCCATGAATTTCCATAATAGAAAAAGAGAAAAGAGAGCCTGTCAAATAGACAATGCTCTAATCCTCAACAAAGTTATGGTTCTTTAAAAGTATAATGAAAACCAATTTCTTTGTAAAATGTTTCATTTGGCCGATTGGTTTTAAGATGACTGTGAGGACCTCTGATCAGCGAATCGCTTCTCGTTTAAAAGCGTTTGTACATCGCCTTGTAAAGCTAACGCAAGCGCCTCTCGAATATGGGTTACAGGTACAATCTGAATCCCTTCAATTTGGTTAAACATTTCCTGACTGTTTTCAGCAGGAATCAATACTTTATTAGCACCAGCACGCTTAGCTGCTTTGATCTTAGCCATTACACCACCAACAGGTTTAATATGCCCATGTATGCTAATCTCCCCTGTCATTGCGACCTGATGTCGTACAGGTAGCTTGTGAATCGCCGAATAGATCCCAAGCGCCATCGCTACCCCTGCAGAAGGACCATCTACCGGTATACCCCCTGGGAAGTTAACGTGGATATCATACTCATGTGCAGGGACTCCAAGAGACCGAAGAACGGTAATGACATTTTCAATCGAACCTTTCGCCATACTTTTCCGGCGAATGGATTTGCTTTGAGTGCCAATGCTTTCTTCTTCCGCAATACCCGTTATATTGATTGTACCCTGCTTGGATGTCGTAGGAAGCACAGTCACTTCAATTTCTAAAAGCGATCCGGAATTCGGCCCGAAGACTGCTAGTCCATTGACAATACCAATCTGGTCTTTCGCCCCGATTTTCTTGTCGTATCGTGGAGCTAGTTGGGAAGCATCAACTACCCATTCAATATCGGCTTTTGAAATTGTAGTTCTGCCTGCTTTCTTCGCAATACCTGTAGCAATTTGAATCATGTTTACAGCTTCACGACCATTTCTAGCGTAGCCTGCTAGTGTTTCTAATGCATCAGGATCAGAGGTGAACTGGATTTTCTCAGCAGCTCTTTTGGCTACTTCCACCACCTCTTCGTGTTCAAGCTCTCTGAAGAACACTTCTAAACATCGGGAGCGAATGGCTGGAGGGATTTCCTCAGGTCGTCTCGTTGTGGCTCCAATCAGACGAAAATCAGCTGGCAACCCTTTTTTGAATATCTCATGAATATGCAGAGGGATCTGCTGATTCTCTTCACTATAGTAAGCACTCTCAAAGTAGACTTTTCGATCTTCTAGTACTTTAAGTAATTTATTCATCTGAATGGGATGTAATTCCCCAATTTCATCTATGAACAGAACTCCACCATGAGCATTAGAGACGGCCCCCTGCTTAGGCTGAGGGATACCTGCTTGCCCCATTGCTCCAGCTCCTTGATAGATCGGGTCATGCACAGACCCAATCAATGGATCCGCAATCCCACGTTCATCAAACCTAGCCGTGGTTGCATCTAACTCTACAAAGACAGCATCCTGTCGAAACGGTGAATCCTTATACTGCTTTGCTTCCTCTAGAACAAGCCGTGCCGCTGCTGTTTTCCCAACTCCTGGCGGTCCATATACAATGACATGCTGTGGATTGGCACCACAAATAGCCGCCCGCAATGCCTCAATTCCATCCTTCTGCCCGATTATATCTTTAAAAGATTGGGGACGGACTTTTTCCGAAAGAGGCTCAGATAAAGCGATCTGGCGCATTTTCCTAAGCTCTGTCATTTCTTTTTTAGACTCCCGATCAATCGTGACTTTTTGAGAGCGTTGATTTTTCAAAAGGTTCCAAAAGTAAAGGCCGATTACAATACCAAAAAAAAGTTGCACAAATAAGACGATACCCGCTAATGTCATAAAGATTCCTCCTGTACCATACATCTTTTATGTTATCAGCTAGTATCTCCTCAAATAGTCACATTAAACCCAATCAATTGAAATCCAACCTACGAAAACAATTGTAAAAAGGACTACCTTCTCACAAAAAGAATCCCGGCACATAACCGAGATTTTGAATGAAACGAGAGAGGCTCCCCTAAAAAAGGAGAAACCTCTCTCGATTACATATAATGAATGGGCATAACGATTTCACCAAATCATTGGTAAATATTACGCACTTTCTTTTGGTGTTTCATTTTCATCTTGAACAGTGCCATCATTGAACACAAGCTTCGGACGACCATTTTCTTTCGTAACGGTATCCGCTGTGATAATACACTTATCAATATCTTCACGAGATGGCAATTCATACATGACATCTAGCATGATTCCTTCAATAATGGAACGAAGTCCACGAGCACCTGTTTTGCGTTCAATTGCTTTACGAGCAATTTCACGAAGGGCTTCTTCTTCGAACTCAAGTTCAACATGGTCAATTTGGAACAGTTTCTGATACTGCTTCACTAGCGCATTCTTAGGTTTTGTCAGAATCTCAACTAATGCATCTTCATCAAGAGATTCAAGGGCACCGATAACAGGAAGACGACCAATAAATTCAGGGATAAGACCATAGCGTAACAAGTCTTCAGGAAGTACCTTCGTTAGAACTTCTTTCTTCTCCATGTCTTCAGCCGTTTCTTGTTCAGAACCAAATCCAATTACCTTCTTACCAAGACGACGTTTTACGATTTGATCAATTCCATCAAATGCACCACCAACAATGAATAGAACATTGCCTGTGTCAATTTGAATGAATTCTTGATGAGGATGTTTACGTCCACCTTGAGGAGGAACGCTTGCAACTGTGCCCTCAAGAATTTTTAGAAGGGCTTGCTGTACACCTTCACCAGATACGTCGCGAGTAATGGATGGATTTTCAGATTTACGTGCAACTTTATCGATTTCATCAATATAGATAATACCTTTTTCAGCTTTTTCAACATCGTAATCAGCTGCTTGAATTAATTTAAGAAGGATGTTCTCCACATCTTCCCCAACATAACCAGCCTCAGTAAGAGATGTAGCATCCGCAATAGCAAATGGTACATTTAAGATACGTGCTAATGTTTGGGCTAGTAATGTTTTACCACTACCTGTTGGTCCAAGCATTAGAATATTACTTTTAGCAAGCTCTACATCATCAGCTTTTGTCGCTGCGTTAATACGCTTGTAATGGTTATAAACAGCTACTGAAAGTGATTTCTTAGCATAGTCTTGCCCAATTACATAATCATCCAGAATTTCGTTGATTTCCTGAGGTTTAGGTACCTCTTTAAATTCAACTTCTTCTTCGTTCCCTAGCTCTTCTTCCACAATTTCTGTGCATAATTCAATACACTCATCACATATATAAACCCCAGGTCCAGCAACTAACTTGCGGACTTGATCTTGAGTCTTACCGCAGAAAGAACATTTAAGTTGCCCTTTCTCTTCGTTAAATTTAAACATGCATTTCACCTCACAAAGTATATGTCACACTAAATCTATAAAAAAACCTTTACAAACTATTGGTTAAACATCCAAAACCTTTCTTTACGACATCATACCAAATATCATGAGTCACTAAAAGTAAAAAAACTTCCTGTTCGGAAGATTCTCTCACTTCCATTTGTATTCATTATGTACGTGAGTGTATGAATAGTCAACATATGTGCAGTAATCCAAAAGTATGAGTGGGCTGGGAATGTAAATCCAATAAGCGATGATTTAGTATATATGTATTTTTCCATACTTGGGTTCATTCCATACCCATAAAAGGAATTATTATATGTAAAAACAAGGCACGAACAAATCGCGCCTTGCTTTCATTACTTCAAACCGCCAGAAAGTACAGTTACTTTCTTATGCCGTTTTACTTTCAGAATCTAAGAAATCAATTGCTTTTTTGATCTTAAGATCTTCTTTAACTGCGTCAGTGTTGCCACCAAGCATTTGCTTAAGGTTGTCAACATTTGTCTGATACATTGCAGCCATGTTTTCAAGCTCTTCATTGATATCTTCTTCTGTAACTTCAACATTTTCTGCATCAGCAATTGCTTCAAGAACAAGGTTAGTCTTAACGCGCTTACCAGCATCTTCTTTCATTTGCTCTTTAAGTGCGTTTTGGTCTTGACCTGTGAACTGGAAGTACATGTCTAATGTCATGCCTTGCATTTGAAGACGTTGTTCGAATTCTTTCATCATACGGTCAAGTTCAGTCTCAACCATAGCTTCTGGAATTTCGATCTCAGCGTTATCAGTAGCTTTATTTACTAGCTCTTCGCGCTTAGCATTTTCAGCTTCTTGTTCTCTTTCTTGTTGTAGACGTTCTTTTGTTTTCTTCTTAAGTTCGTCCATAGATTCAACTTCTTCGTCGACATCTTTCGCGAACTCATCGTCTAATTCAGGAAGTTCTTTCGCTTTGATCTCGTGAACTTTCACTTTAAACGTTGCTTTCTTACCAGCAAGGTCTTCAGCGTGGTATTCTTCTGGGAATGTAACTTCTACTTCTGTTTCTTCTCCAGCAGATTTACCAACAAGTTGCTCTTCGAAACCAGGAATGAATGTTCCAGAACCGATTTCTAATGAATAGTTGTCGGCCTGTCCACCTTCGAATGCTTCGCCATCAACGAAACCTTCAAAGTCCATTACAACAGTGTCACCGTCTTCAATAGTACCTTCTTCTTTAACAACTAGTTCAGCTTGCTTTTCTTGTTGTTCTTTTAGTTCGTTCTCAACGTCTTCATCTGTAACCGTTGCATCTTGAGCTTCAACTTCAAGACCTTTGTAGTCGCCAAGTTTAACTTCTGGCTTAACCGTTACTTTCGCAGTGAAGATCAGGTTTTTACCTTTTTCGATTTGTTCAACATCAACTTCAGGACGATCAACTGGAGTGATTCCTGTTTCGTCAATCGCGTTTGAGTACGCTTCAGGAAGAATGATATCTAGTGCATCTTGATATAAAGATTCTACACCAAAACGTTGTTCGAAGATCGGACGAGGTACTTTCCCTTTACGGAAACCAGGTACCTGGATATCCTTAACTACTTTCGCGAATGCTTTGTCTAAGGCAACCTTAAATTCAGCAGCATCAACTTCAACAGTAAGTTGGCCTTCGTTACCTTCTAATTTTTCCCATTTTGCAGACATGATTTTCCCTCCAACATCTATTTTTCATACATTATTCGTTCGTTCAGTGTTCTTAAGTTTTGTAACAAAAGATTGAATGCGTAATTTGCAACCACCTTATTATAACATAATCTATTGTGCTTTCAACAATCTTCTACAAGCCTATACAGCATGATACCTTTACAGTTTATTCCTCGTCTAAAACAGCGAAGTATTGCCCTTCATAATATGAAATTTGCTGTTTCCAAGCTTCTACTTCTTCTTCCTCTATGTATTGGTGGAATGGAAACTGAACATCGTCCAACTGCAGGGAAGATGCTCCCAATTCATAAAACGCCTTCGCCAATGCAGGCAGTTCATGATCCTCTGGCATAATCGGGAAACGAACATACATATAGCGAAATACGAGCTGTTGTATAAACTCAAAAAGGGTAGGATTGTCTTGCTCTACTCGTTCAAGTAAATATAAAAGCTGCTTGGATGAAGCGTGAGAAAGGATATCAGGCAGTTCAATAGGATTAACCATGACTTCTGAACCGAGTTTTCTTACTTCTACCTTTCGATCTACCCTTTGTTCTTGCATCCACTGCACAAGCGCGGTTTTAATAACAGGCTCCACATCGTCTTTAATTAAGTACGGGGAGATTTCAGTCATGAAGGGCTGAATATCTTGCTTTCGTAACATCGACAAAAGCTGCCATTGTTTCTTTACATTATGTGTATCCAAAGCTATGAGCAGTTCGTCAACCGCTTCAATATTTTCAGTTCGTGTTTCATCCGTACGCAGATTTTCGGTTATGTCATACAGTTGCCAAAACTGCTTACGAAGATCTTGTGGAATGTCTTCAGATTGAAACACCTCGTCCAACAAATCGAGCAAGTCTTCATATTTCCCTGTTTGGAATAAAACCGTTAAATAGATATGTAAGTATTGAAAATAATGCTCTTCATCTTCTCTCATAAGCTTTTGACAAAGTTCTTCCACTTCATCGTATTGACCTAATTCCATAAGGCAGATCAATTTACCCGTCATGATTTCTGAATTTGCCGCTTCAAAGTCAATGAGTTTATTAAAAGACTGAAGTGCTTCTTTATAATTCTTTTCTTTTAAAGCGGCTAATCCGTCTTGCTCTAATGACGACTTCCATTTGGGAAATATGACGACATCAGCCTTTTGTTGAGTCATAGTCCATCCTCCCTCAGTTCAATTTACGTATGTAAGTTAACCAATCTTTCTCTTCATTCCCTACCCACTACTGCTACAAACTTGATTCGATATAAAGTAGAAATCTCCTTTAATCTCATTTATAAAACAGGAAGCATTATCTTCTTTAAGGATACTCAACTATTATTAAAAAATCCAGGTTAGTGAATGAAGTTTTACGCTACATGATTCCCGTTTCTTCTCTATTTTATACGGGAATAGCCAGATATACATATGTAAAAAAAAGACTCTAGGAAGGCCCTAAAGTCTTTTTTGAAAATTTTCTATGTCCCAGGAGAGATTCGAACTCCCGACCTACGGCTTAGAAGGCCGTTGCTCTATCCTACTGAGCTACTGGGACGTAATGTAAGAAAAATCAAAAGATATTATTAACTATATGATTTTCGAATTGCAAATATGTATATTGGAGCGGGTGATGGGAATCGAACCCACGACATCAGCTTGGAAGGCTGAGGTTTTACCACTAAACTACACCCGCATTTAAATTGAAGTGCTCTTATGTATGTGTTCATCGATGCTTTCTGTCGAAGCGAACAAAATTTATTATAAGGACTATAAAGAAATATGTCAACACATTTTAGGCAGAAGTTTTAACTTCTGCCTAAAAAATTTGTTTCATAGGTTAAATCTGAAATGTTTTCTCCTTGATCATTATAGAAATGAACGTGGACCGACTGCTGTTGATCCCATGTGACAATCGCATACGTTTTCTCCGGATGATTACGAGGTAAACGAATGCTGCCTGGATTGATGAACAACTTTCCATTCACCATCTCAGCACCAGCGATATGAGAATGGCCAAAACAAACAATATGCGCTCCTACCTCATCTGCCCGATAGGACAATGGCATAAGTGTCGATTTCACCCGAAACAGATGGCCATGGGTGACAAAAAAGGACATATCCTGTATAGATTCTTGTAATTCCTCAGGATATTCTTCGCTAAAATCACAATTTCCTTTCACCTTCATAAATCCATCCATTTCTTTTGAACGGTACTCTAATTCAGAATCCCCGCAATGAATCATGCCATCTACTTCATGGGCATGACGGTCTTTGATGTTCTGAACTTGTTCAGTTAATCCATGACTGTCGCTCACGATTAATACACTTGGCATGATAATCCTCTCCTTATTTCAATAACTCACGTATCGTTGTCTCGATTTTTTCGAGCGCCTCGCTTCGATGACTTATTTTATTCTTCTCATCCGCACCGATCTCGGCCATCGTCCGGTTATAGCCATCAGGAATAAAGATTGGATCATACCCAAATCCAGTCTCCCCTTGAGCTTGCTCAGCCAGACGGCCTTCACAAGTGCCCCGTTCAAAGATGACTTCTTCGCCCGGGAGGCTAAGAGCTAATACACAAACAAATCGAGCTTTCCGGTTCTGTTCCCCATTTAACTCTGACAAAACTTTTTCCAAGTTATTTTTATCATTTTTAGGTTCACCTGCATAACGGGCAGAATAAACGCCAGGCTTCCCTTCTAATGCATCCACTTCAAGACCAGAGTCATCGGCAATGACCGGCATATTAAGGAGAGATGAAATCGTTTCTGCTTTCAGCTGTGCATTTTCCCAAAACGTTACTCCGGTCTCCTCAACTTCAGGCACATCCTGATTCAGATCTTCTAAAGATAACGTTTCTATATCATATTTCGAAAATAATTGACGGAATTCGCGTACTTTCCCCTGGTTGTGTGTGGCTACAACAAGTCTCTTCATTTCAAATCTCCCCTTACTTACTGATTGCGGTTACGATCGATATGAGCACTCCATTCCCCTATAGCAGCCTTTTGCTGATCAAATAACTCAGAAATACCGCCTTGGGCCAGCTCAATCATTTTCTGAAGCTGTGGATAAGAGAAAGTGGCTTCTTCACCAGTTCCTTGCAGTTCTACAAACTCTCCATTCCCTGTCATAACCACGTTCATGTCAACTTGAGCTTCGGAATCTTCCACATAACAAAGATCTAATATCTCTTCTCCTGTAGGCAAAACGCCAACTGAAGTCGCTGCAAGGTAGTCTTTAATAGGTAGTTTCTTAATTGTACCCTGTTTTACAAGCTTACCAAATGCAAGAACCATGGCAACAAATGCACCAGTAATAGAAGCCGTTCTGGTTCCTCCGTCAGCTTGGATTACATCACAATCTACCCAAAGTGTTCGCTCTCCAAATTGCTCAAGGTCCACAACAGCTCTTAAAGAACGACCAATTAAACGTTGGATTTCCATTGTACGGCCTGTCACTTTACCTTTTGAAGATTCTCGTATATTTCGTTGCTGGGTTGCTCGAGGAAGCATCGCATACTCAGCTGTTACCCAACCTTTTCCCTGACCTCTCATAAAAGGAGGAACGCGGTCTTCTATGCTTGCATTACAAATTACTTTCGTTTCACCAACTGTAATTAAGACAGATCCTTCCGGGTGCTTTACATAATCGGTTTCTATATGTACCTGTCTTAACTCGTTTTCTTTTCTTTCATCCGTTCTCATGTTTCGTCCTCCTTCACTTAATCCTAGCTCATCTTAACATATTTCAGAGCAAAAGTTTACTTTAAAACGACAAAACCAAGGCTTCTGAACGCTTTATAAATAGTTTGATAAGCACGAAAAAAGAGGCTTGTTTTATGCCTCTTTTTTCATATCTAGTATGCGCCAAAAGCGAGAATTAAAATCGACCTGTATTTACCATTTCAGGGCGCGTCACAGGTTTTGTGAACGCATTTCCTTCTTCATCATAGATTTCTTCAAAATCTTTTACTTTAACCGAGACCGCTTCGACATCATCTCTTTCCGTTAAGGACAATACTAGGGAATCCATAACCTTCTTCGAAATGACGGACTGATCTTCGAAGTTACTTAATACGTTTTCATTAAATGTGAGGGAAAGGACACCATCCTCTACAGTTGGCTCTTCCGTTAATTGAACCCCATCATTAAATACGTTTAACAGATCCCCTTTATACCCTGGGCCATTTACTAGTGTTTCAATAATGGTTGCGTAGTCGCTTTCAGAAGAACCTTCTACACGCTTTGTTACAGGAACATAGTAAAATTGGTCGTCATGTTGAGCAGGATAATAAACAGTTACAGAACGACTGTTAGAAATATCAGCAACATCCCCTGTTTCGAGGTTGATGCCGTTCGCTCGGGAGTATCCACTAGAAAGTGGCGTATTATTAACTGGCATAACATCAGTATCGTATCCGTTAATTTGCAACTTAATGCGATCAACATTCTCGAACTGTGTAAGGGTGTACGTCATTGATTCTAAAATTTTGATTTCATCCTCTGGACGGTATTCGATAAAATCCTTAGATACATCCACCACAAGCGTACCATCATCTAATATATCAAGACCATTGACCTCCGTTCCAGCAGGCAAGACTGCTTGAAAACCACTTGGCAAGAAGTCTGTGACAGGACCACCTTTAACAAGGTATTGTAGCACTTGTTTAGCTACATCATTGGTCTCTGGTTTTGGCAGAGGCACCGTTTGAGGAACGACCATGCCATTCTCATCTAGTAAGTACAGCTGGCGAGCCACTGTTTCTACTTTAATAACATCTGAGTTATCCGTTTGTCCCACATTTACACTTTCTTCTGTTGCCGCTGCCTCCCCTTCTACATTTTCCTGCTTAGGTTTATCCATTTCTTCTAATGATTGCTCCCCTTGAAAGACACACCCTGATAATAGAGCGACGCTAGTGACAAGACTTCCGCATAATAAAGCAGCACGCTTCCGCATGTTTTCCCCTCCTATGATGGTTTGTACTACTATATATACGAGCTATCAACTAAATTAGACCAACAAAAAAGCCTACTCTTTTAAAAGAGTAGGCTTTGGTCATTTATTCACCAAGTGAGATTGTTTCTATGTGGGAAATGTGGTCTTCAAACCATGAGTTTGCGATATCACCGAATAGTTTCGAGTCACCGGTGGTATAAAACTTGTGGTTCGGCACACGGTCTCCTTCATACAATCTACCGTAATAATCGAGTATGACACTCACTTCCTGGGCTGTTTCGTCCCCTGAGGATATGATAGTGATCTCATCCCCCATAACCCGATGAATTGTATCTTTTAACAAGGGATAATGGGTACATCCAAGAATAAGCGTATCGATGTGATTTGCTTTTTTCATTGGTTCTAATGTTTCTCTTACAACGTGCAGAGCTTCCTCCCCGCTAAAGAGCCCTTGTTCGACAAGGGGGACAAATGGCGGGCACGATAATGCATTGACCCTTATATCTGGATTGATATGTTGAAGGGCATTTGCATAAGCTTTGCTCTTTATGGTGCCTTCTGTTCCGATTACTCCGATATGTAAGTTCTTAGATACTTTGATGGCTGATCGGGCTCCTGGTTGAATGACACCAATAACCGGTATATCTAACTGTTCTTTTAGTTGTTGCAAAGTAAAAGCTGTTGCTGTATTACAAGCAATTACAAGCATTTTAATCTTCTTCATTTGCAAAAAACGAACCATTTCCCAGGTGAAGTTTATTACTTCTTCCTTAGGTCTCGGTCCGTATGGGCATCTTTTCGTATCCCCTAAGTAAACAAATTCTTCTTTTGGCAGTTGGCGCATTAACTCCTTTGCTACCGTTAAACCGCCTACTCCTGAATCAATAACCCCAATTGGTTGGTCCAACTCTATCGCCTCTATTCGCTCTTGTTGCTTTTTTCTTGTTGTTCTACATCCTTCATTTCTGTATGCATGCGCTGCAAAAACCCTTGCAATTGATCAACTTCCTCATTAGAAAAACTACGAAGAACCTGATCTAAATATGCCTGTCTCTTGTTAATTACTTCTTGAATAATGGATTCTCCTTTATCAAGGAGGTGAATAAGAACAACACGCCGATCCTTTGGATTACGCACTCGTTCAACCAGCTCATTCTTTTCCATCCGATCAATGAGGTCTGTGGTTGTACTGCATGCAAGATACATCTTATTCGACAATTCACCGATCGTCATATCACCAGATTCAAGAAGCCATTGCAAAGCAACGAATTGAGGAGGTGTTATAGGGTAATGGTTTAAAATTTCTCTTCCCGTTTGTTTAATGATGCCAGAGATGTGCCTTAGTTTCTTCTCCACATCTGCAATCTTGACTTCTGTCGTCGTAACCTTGTCCAACTTGTTACCTCCCGAGAGTCCTATTAGTATCATCCTACATTCATTGTTACGGTTTTCGAAAGAAATTGCAAGAATAAAAGCCGACAAGGCTACTCTGTTAAAAGTGCTGTAATATAAAATAAATACCGACCTTCCGAAGAAAGTCGGTACATTTTAGAGTTTAAGCTCCCCCATGCGAAGAAGCTCAATAACAGCCTGCGAACGCCCCTTAACGCCCAGCTTCTGCATAGCATTCGAAATGTGATTACGAACAGTTTTCTCTGAAATGAAGAGTTCCTGAGCAATATCCTTTGTGGTCTTGTCTTGCACTAGCAATTCGAAAACTTCTTTTTCGCGTTTCGTGAGTAATTGCTTCGGCTTATAGTCTTTTTCCTTCAAGCGCTAACCCCTCCTTGCTAACTTAGAGCTGCGGTTCGAAGGGTATTTATTTAGTCTTTACATCGTATGAAAGAAAAGATGAAGCTGTGCCACACAGACATTCCACTTTTTACTTATTTTTCAACTTTGAGAGATTAAACCAAGTTCCTTCGCCCGAATTAATGCTTCCGTACGTGAGCGAACCTCAAGTTTACTAAATATACCTGTAAGTGTGTACTCCACACTCCTTTGTGACATATGTAAATTTTGCGCAATATGCTTATTGGTCAGTCCTTTTGAAACTTCAATTAATATCTTTTGTTCTTTCTCATTAAGAGATAACGAGCTGGCATCGCCTTCCGAAGAAATGTGCTGGGTAGTAGCCTCGGCTCTTCTTAATTGTTTAAATAGATGCAACGGCACGACCACTTCTTCACGTAAAGCACAATGAATGGCTGTTACAAGCTGGTCTTTCGTTGCTGTCTTACTCACAAAGCCAGATATGTTCGATTCCACTAATAGATTAAAATGTGTACTAATATCAAACCCTGTATAAATCAATACTTTCATATCTGGATAGGTTGTCTTCACCCGCTTCGCAAGCTCTACTCCATTTAACCCTGGCATGTATAAGTCCAACAGTAATACATCATACGCATGTTCTTTAATTTGGTGTTCAGCTTTCAAACTGTCAGAGATGACTTCCACTTCCATATCGGCTTCCTGCTCTAGCATTGCTTTAGTGCCCATACCAACAGCAGGGTGGTCATCAACAATCAAAATGTTAATCATATAAACCGTCCCCTTCGTGATTTGCTGCATTGAAAAATGTAATGTTCATTTGGAATCCTTGCTTAGGAGCTGATTGTATACTCATTTTCCCATTTAAACCGTTCACTCTTTGTTCAATCCCTGATATCCCCATATGAGAGTAGGTTTCCATTCGCTTATTCGGGTTAATTCCTACTCCATTATCCTCGTAAATCAACTTCACATTTGAACTTTCACGGTATAAAAGAATAAATACCTGATCAGCCCTTGAGTGTTTCATTGCGTTCGTTAACAATTCCTGAACAATCCGATAAATACCAAGCACATACTGACTATCCAATTCAATCTGGAAGTCTCTTGAATCAAACGTTACCGTATAGTTAGAGCGAAGCTGGTATTGGTGAATTAAATTTTGCAACGAAGGCACAAGGCCCATTTCCTCTAAGAAAGGTGGACGCAATTCGTTACAAGTTTCTCGTATCAGATGAATATTATCGAGCAATTGCTCCTTGAAATTAAGCATATTATCTTTTACAACGGGTTCCATTGAATAATTCCGATTGACGAAATCATCCATCTGCCTGTAAAGATACAATTGTTCTTGCAGAACGGTATCGTGGAGGTCGATTGCAATTTGTTGACGCTCATTTTCAGCAAGAGAAAAAAGCAACCTCGATAACCAGGCTGGATAATTTTGCTGACGATCGTTCTTTACGTGCTGAAGTTCTTGAAAGAGGTCCTCAATCAGTAACAAATTCTCATGGGCGATATTGGTGTTATAAGAAATCGTTTGTAGGTAGCCTTTTTCATCTAGATTTAACTCTGTTCGATTTGGCTTCTCTGAAATATACAGATAGGTAATCTTACTAACCGTGTGACCGATCACAAGCACGTATCCTTCATGATCCTGCAGTTTTACTAAATTTCCAATATCACTTAACACGGGCTTCGACTTCTCCACACACTCTTCCATCAAAGGGAGTGGCACCTCTTGATACAAACAGAAATAGTTTGAAATTGTATTCTGAGAGAATATATATACTTCTTTTAAATCCAATACATCTAACAGTTCTCGCTTTAGCCTCTTAAACAACCCCACCGCTTCTCGTTCTTTCTTCATTTCGTGTATAAAGCGCTGTAGGCTTTGGTGATAGTTTTTCTTCTCTGAGAATAGATTTCTTTGGATCTGAAAATTAAAGATCTCTTTCACATAAAGGAAAATTACCAAAACAATTAAAATTCCAAATCCTAATTGCAGAAGATTTTGAATGGAGAAAGGATAATCAATTACCACTCCAACCAGCACGACAATCAACACCGTCGGAATCAAAGAAGAATAAGCATAATACCGTATCCGTCCCATTACAAAATCAATGTCTAATAATCGTTTCGCCGTAATCAGATAGATAAACGTAAACGGCATGACTACAAGAAACAAAGCGCTCGCTTCGCCTGACATCACCTGGAACCCGAATAAATAGTTGGGTAGCATAAACAAAAGGATAAATGGCGTAAAGGACATGAATAAACCAACAAGCATGTACTTTAGAATAGGGGCATATTCAGTCTGCTTATAACGTTTATACCCGATGATAATTAACGTTAATGCTATGCAAGTGAATGTAATAAACAATATTGAAATAAATTGAGGGTACCAGTCAGGGTAATAACCACTCAGCAAGCAAGCCGCCTCATAAGCAACAACAATAAAGGCAGCAATTTTCATCCAATTGTATACTTCAGATGCATACCACCTGCTTTTTAGCTCTCTGAAATAGCTGTCTACGAAATGTAAGAGTAATGCAGGCCCCATTAGCAACGTTACCGTATTGACTAAAGTAGAGATCGTGTCCCCTCTAGCAGAACCGCTACCAGATAAGTAGGCAAGGCCAACAGTCAAGAAGAATAATATAAGCCTGTTACCTGATTCATCATGCTTTTTATGAAACAGAATAAACATGGAAAGGAACAGCATGATTAACATAAATGAAGAAGGAAAGAGGATATAGAATAACCACTGGTCAAGGCTAACCTCATTTTCAATTTTAGAATACTTGACAGGTATACTTCCAGGGGCTTTAATGGTAATGCTATCTGCTTTTTCTACATTCTCATAGATTTGAACAGTAGGATATTTACTTGTCTCCATTCCGTTAACATCCACGACCCTGCTACCAATCTTTATATCTTGATTAGCCGCCCAGCTATGTTTTTCAACCTCCACCACTTCCCACAAATCCATTTCATTTTTTTCTACATTAATGCCTATATAAGGAATTTTTAGTATCACCATAATCAAATAGGCAGAAAGCAGAGTGAAGAGAATTGGAAAGAGATAGCGATAGATTCCTCTTAGAAATTTATTGTTCTGTATCATAAAGTACCCTCTATTTATGTATAGTTTTGAATTCATTATCGATCGTTCAGCCTTTTTCTAATTAACCTTATCGATAATCATACAAAGGAAATTACCCTTTTGCAACCGACGGAGAAAGTTCATACGCATTAAGTATTTCCCGGGGAATCGACACTGGTTTCCCGGATCCAGCATCAATTTGCACAATTCGTCCCCTGCCTGTTAAACAAACATCACCTTCTTTATTTCTCACTAAATAATGAAGGTCATAGGAAGTGTTGCCTACATAATTGATTTTAACAGCCACCGAAAGAACATCATCAAAGAAAACTTGCTTGTGATAATCACACTGAAGATCAGCAGCAACTGGAATGCTGTTTGAATCATCTGTTTCTACTTGAAAAGCCCCGACCGATTTTAGGAATTCAATACGCGCTTCTTCAAAATAGGTAAAGGGAACTGTGTTATTCATATGGCCAAATAAATCAGTCTCTGAAAATCGGACCTTCGTTTTTATAGAAAACGTAAACTCTTCTAACCACTTCTTGGAATCTTCTACATAGGAAACTCTTTTCATTGATTGTTCCTCCCCGTGTCTTTTCTTAGCAAAACAAACTCCTGCAGCTTTAACAGCTGCAGGAGTTTGCATTTCATTCTGATCATTCTTAGTTTACTTCATGGTCACTGCCAAAGAAGCTCTTAAAGGAATGTAAAGCTGTCTCTCTATTCATGGAAGCAATCGATGTTGTTAGCGGAATGCCCTTCGGACAAGATTGTACACAGTTCTGTGAGTTTCCACACTCCGCAAGTCCACCTTCGCCCATTAATGCTTCTAAGCGTTCATTCTTATTCATAGATCCTGTCGGATGAGAGTTGAACAGACGCACTTGGGAAATAGCCGCCGGACCAATAAAGTCAGACTTACTATTTACATTTGGACATGCCTCTAAACATACACCACAAGTCATACATTTAGACAGCTCATACGCCCATTGACGTTTGTTTTCAGGCATGCGAGGGCCTGGCCCTAAATCGTACGTACCATCAATCGGTACCCAAGCTTTCACTTTCTTAAGGGCATCGAACATACGGCTACGGTCAACCGCAAGGTCTCGCATAACAGGGAAAGTAGACATCGGCTCAAGACGAATCGGCTGCTCAAGCTGATCGACTAGCGCTGTACAAGATTGGCGAGGCTTGCCATTAATCTTCATAGAACAAGCACCACAGACCTCTTCTAAGCACCCCATATCCCAATAAACAGGCGTTGTGTCTTCACCATTTGCGTTAACCGGATTTCGTCGAATTTCCATTAAGGCTGAAATAACGTTCATATTCTGACGATACGGAACCTTAAATGTTTCATCATAAGAAGAAGATTCCGGATCATTCTGCCTTTTAATAATAAAGGTGATTTGTTTTGTTTCACTCATGTTTATTTACCCCCTTTACTTTTAGAGTAGTCTCTCTTACGTGGTTGAATGTGAGAGATATCCACGTCTTCATAGCTAAATACTGGGGCGTTCTTCTCTTGATCATAACTTGCCTTCGTCGTTTTAAGCCATTCTTCATCGTTACGCTCTGGGAACTCAGGTTTATAATGAGCTCCGCGGCTTTCATTACGATTTAGGGCTCCGATGGTAATAACACGCGCCAACTGAAGCATGTTTTGAAGCTGACGGGTAAACATAGCACCCTGATTACTCCAGCGCGTCGTATCATTAATGTTGATATCTTTAAAACGCTCTTGAAGTTCTTGAATTTTCTCATCGGTTTTACGAAGTTTTTCATTTTCACGTACAACCGTTACATTATCTGTCATCCACTCGCCTAGTTCTTTATGAATTTGGTACGCGTTTTCTGTACCTTTCATATTCAGAATAGCCTCAAACTTCTCTTCTTCTTCTTTTAACTTATCATCAAATAGTTTAGAAGAAACGTCTTCAGCAACTTTGTCTAAGCCATTAATGTATTGAACAGCTTTCGGTCCTGCTTCCATTCCACCAAAGATGGAAGATAGCAATGAATTAGCCCCAAGACGGTTCCCACCATGTTGAGTAAAGTCACATTCACCAGCTGCAAATACGCCAGGAATGGTCGTCATTTGATCATAATCCACATACAGTCCACCCATAGAGTAGTGAACGGCAGGGAAGATCTTCATCGGTACTTTACGAGGATCGTCACCGACAAATTTCTCGTAGATCTCAATGATTCCGCCAAGTTTAACATCTAATTCTTTTGGATCCTTATGAGACAGATCCAGGTAAACCATGTTCTCACCATTGATACCTAGTTTTTGGTTTACACAAACATCAAAGATTTCACGTGTTGCAATATCACGAGGCACAAGGTTTCCGTAAGCTGGATACTTTTCCTCTAGGAAATACCATGGCTCACCATCTTTATAGGTCCATACACGACCACCTTCACCACGAGCAGATTCACTCATGAGGCGCAATTTATCGTCCCCAGGAATGGCTGTTGGGTGAATTTGGATGAATTCACCATTCGCATACACAGCTCCTTGTTGGTATAGAGCTGATGCTGCTGAGCCTGTATTAATTACAGAGTTTGTAGACTTACCAAAGATAATTCCAGGTCCACCTGTTGCGACGATCGTCGCGTCCGCTCTGAAGGCTTTAATCTCGTGGGAATTTAGGTTCTGTGCCATAACCCCACGACTCACACCTGATTCATCAATGATGGAGGAAAGGAATTCCCATCCTTCATATTTGGTAACAAGACCTGCGACTTCATGGCGTCGAACTTGTTCATCTAGTGCATATAGTAACTGTTGTCCTGTTGTTGCTCCGGCATAGGCTGTACGGTGGTGTTGCGTACCCCCGAAACGTCTGAAGTCCAATAATCCTTCAGGCGTACGGTTAAACATAACACCCATACGATCCAGCATATGAATAATGCTTGGTGCCGCGTCACACATTGCTTTTACAGGAGGTTGATTGGCAAGGAAGTCCCCGCCATATACTGTATCGTCAAAGTGCTCCCAAGGAGAATCCCCTTCCCCTTTCGTATTTACAGCACCATTAATTCCGCCTTGCGCACAAACAGAGTGAGAACGCTTAACAGGTACAAGGGAAAGTAAGTCCACGTGTACACCGGCTTCAGCGGCTTTAATTGTTGCCATTAGTCCAGCGAGTCCCCCGCCTACGACTACGATGTTTTGATTACTCATTTTTAATGCTCACTCCCTTAATTTCTTTCCAAACAATCTATTTCGTACATACGTTTAAACAAATGCTAAAATAGCTGCTACCCCTACATAACTTAATGCGACAAAAATCGCCAACGTTACATACGTAGAAATACGCTGTGAACGAGGGGACATTGTAATTCCCCAGCTTACTAAGAATGACCATAAACCATTGGCGAAGTGGAATGTTGTCGAAACAACACCGATTATGTAGAACGCAACCATAAACGGATTAGATAAAATATCTGCCATTAAGGAAAAGTTTACTTCTTCTCCAAATGCAGCTTGAATTCGCGTCTCCCATACGTGCCATGTTACAAAGATAAGCGTAATGATTCCTGAAATACGCTGTAGATAGAACATCCAGTTACGGAAATAACCATATTGGTTTACGTTATTCTTAGACGTAAAAGCAATATAAACTCCGTAAATGGCATGGAAGTAAAGAGGAATGAAAATGATAAATAACTCTAATACAATACGGAACGGAAGACTTTCCATAAAATGAGCCGCATCGTTAAACGCCTGTTCCCCTCTTGTTGCGAAATGGTTCACAACTAAGTGTTGGAGCAAGAAAACTCCAACTGGAATAACCCCTAGTAATGAATGTAACCTGCGATAAAAAAACTCTCGATTGCCTGCCATGTGTGACGTTTACCCCCCTCGAATAGTATGTAACTTATAGTTGCACAAACTTTTCAGACAATAAAGCGCTTTACTAAACCCTTAAAAAAAGGAAACAAATTCGAGTCTTCCTTGATTTATCTGAAAAAAATGCACAATTTATGTCACGTTTATTGTACTTCTATCCATGGTGAGCGTCAAGAAAACATGTTCATAAAATGGTGAATTATGGTGTGTTCCTTTTCTCTCTTCTCTCTATTTTTTAGACTTTGCCCGATTTTGAAAAGAACATATTGCAGAGAATCTTGCCCCCTGCAATAATATAAAAAGAGAGAGGATGAACCTAAATGAATGAACAAATTGCCAACTTATTCGATGAATACAGCGATGTACCCTCTTCCCTGATCGGCCATGAGGTACTGAGAAATCAACTTTTACCAGATTTACTGGGGAAAGAGAAAGACACAATTTTATATTTCATGGGAAAAAGTTTAGCCCGAAAATATCCTTGTCACACGATTGATGAGGTCGGAACCTTTTTCGGGGCAATGTCCTGGGGAGTGCTTTCTTTAGAGAAAGAAAAAAAGAAAGAGTATAAATTTACTCTTTCAGGTGACTTAACTCAAAAAAGATTAAAGTACAAAACGCCTTACAACTTTCGCTTAGAAGCCGGCTTCATAGCTGAACAAGTAACATTATTACAAGGAGTATCCGCCGAATGTGCCTATGAATGTCTCCATAAAAAGAAGTCCGTTACCTTTACGGTGATGACGACGTAACCCATTTGTACAGAGTAATATCACTATAAACGGGATCAAACAAAGGATCAGACGTAAACTTTTTTACAGCCGTGAAATCAGTGGTATCCATCCCCTGTTGGATAAAGCCTTGAACTACCCGGTCTGTAACGTAGACCGTTTTTCCTTGTTTCAGTTGATTACTGGCATCTTCTTTAAATAAAGCATACGTTTGAATCTTTTGAAACGATTTAGAAACTCCTACATATTGAAGGACACGCTCTTCTTCCCACGTATATATTTTTAAAGGCTCAGATTGCTGTTCTACATAGTTCGCCAGTTGATACGTAGCAGGTAACTCCGTTGCCTGCTTATGTACGTAATATCCACCTATCCCTGTATTCATCAATAGAAGAAGCGAAACCACCCCTATTTTGCGTTTCCCTCCCCCTTTTAAGAGGTGTACCAACAATAAAATCACGAGGATCACTACCGTCGGTAAGATATGTCTTGGCTTGTCTACATTTTGCGCGAAGAAAGCCCAGAACGTATAAGCTGTTCCCAAACTCCACCACAACTTTTCATAGAGCACAGAGGATGGCCCACGGAATAAGGAAAGGACTAGCACCCCATATAATATCAGGATTAAAACCGAGTGAACCGAAAGACCAGTCCATAAGATATTCGTCCAAATAAACGTCCATACTCGAGTTATAAAGGGGGCTTGTTCTGTAGCAATAGAACCACCCCAACCTGTAAAATGCCCTTCAACAAACTTTGTAGCTATAAACTGAAAACTGTCTATCCCACCCACCGAAAGGATTAAAGGATAAACCCATAAGAATTGAAACAAGAACGCTATCCCAGCCTGTTCTAGTACATGTCCGAGTCCTTTTTCTCTCAGCCTTTTGTACCACAATAAAAGGATTCCTACACAAAAAGGTAAATAAGAGAGACGCACCCCCATCAAGAGACTGAAAAGAGCAAGGGGAAGAAGATCATATCGATACCGCCCCCTCTCAAGAGCAACCATAAGCCCCCATATGTACCACCACAAAATCGTAAAAGCAGTCCCTTCAGACATAGGAGAGGCAATGATAATCGTTAAAAATGGAATGGATTGAGAGAAAGCGACAGCAATAAGCGCTTTAGAAATAGTCAAATACCTTCTATAAATGAACCACATGGGAAGTAATGAGGATAAGGAAAACAGACTGTTCCAAAGAGCTAAGGAACGCGCAGGGTCTTCTACCCAGAGATTCACAAGCATTCCACCCAATATAAAATAAGGGTATCCAGGAAAATGGGGTTGCATATCTAAGAGATTATAGCTTTGCACCCCTAAAGCAAAATCAACCGCGTCCCAGCTTCTAGCGAATGCACTGCTATATAGAATACGAAACGATAATATGGCTATTAAGGATAAAAGGGCAAAACCGATATAAAATTTTTCACTAAGGCATAATTGTTTATTTTGCACATGGTTCACTTCCTACGTTAGATACGAAAAAACCCGCTCGTATGGCGGGTTTTACAAGTACGTTATAGAGAGGGTCAAGCTACTGTTTGATCCACTGTTTTCGTTTTTTTCTTTCTAAATAGCGTGATTTCCTTTGCATGCCAGATATTGGCGCCAATGATAAAGACAAAGTATAACCAATAGGCTGCAATTTGTTCGACAGTTGGATTATGGCTATAACCAAACATAGCAGCCATAAATAAACCGATCTGACCACTGATCATCACGTCACCGCCGGTGTCTCTCTCAAAATGAACCTCATCTTGATAGTGTTCAGGCATGAATTCTACGATATTATAAACAGCTTTGGGCGTTCCTTGAACCGTTTCGTACACAGATCCCATCTTCCCAAGGTCTTGTAACATGCCAATTCCTTGAACCAATAGTCCAGCGGCAATAAACATGATTAGGACTCCTGTAACTCGGAAAAAGGTTTTTAAAGAGAACTTCATTGTGCCTGTGAAGAATAGATAACCTAATATTAACGCAAGCATTAAGCCGCTAAGAGCTCCGTAGCTAGTGAATACATCTTGAATTTCTCCCCCGCTTATGGCCGCAAAGAAGAAGACTGTTTCTACACCTTCACGAAGAACAATTAAATACGTATGCAATACAAGGGCCGTTACACTACCAGCTGTGACAGCAGCGTTAATCTTTTTCTGCATATCTCCGTTTACATTCTTTGATTCTTTCTTCATCCACATAACCATGTGGCTAAGTAAGATGACAGAAGCAAACATAATCCCTATTTTTAAATAAACTTCAGACCCAAAGCTAGCAAAGCCAGTAAAGATAACTTGGAATAATAAAGCTACTCCGAAGCTGCTTAGTAAAGCAAAGAATACACCAGCAAATACCCAAGGATGATATTTCTTAGCATCCAAACGTGTTAAATAACTTAAAATGAGCCCGACGATCAATATGGCTTCTAACGCTTCTCTCAGTGTAATCAGAAAGGCTTGAAAATCCATTATTGTTTCCCCCTCTATGCCTACTCCTTCTTGCGGTTTTTCGTGCGATTAAAGACAATTAATAGGATAAATAATCCAACAAGTCCTATGGATAACCACTTCCAAATTGGATTGGATTCCCCGTCTTCACCACCGAAGATCCCTAAGTTTTCTTCTGTTAGGTTCGCATCATCATCTTCTTGGGCCGGAACTGGAAATGCTTCCGTTAAAGACGTATTGATTTCGTTAATTTCACGATCAAATGTTTCCTGATCACTTTGTTGATCTCCGATACCAAACAATCCGGGATTCCCTAATGATTGCAAGGCCTCGTCGAAAGATTCATAAATGGATTGAACCGCTTCTTCCCCTTCATCTTCCTTATAGGTAGGCTTTAACACATCAAACGTCCCTCGCGCTTTAGCGAGCAGCAATTTGGCCTGACCATAATCCTCAAATTGTTCTTGTGCAAAATGAAGACGGCGCTCCACGTTTAAACGTAATGCTGTTCGATAACTTTTTAACAACAATTCTTTATCTTTATTGTCGAGCGCTTCTTCTATGTAAGGAACGGTTTGTTTAAAATATAAATCAAATTCTTTATTATACGTATCTATGACTTGCTCGGCTTGATCCCACTTATCAGCATCCACGTATTGTTTTACTTCTTTATAAGCTTCGGCAAATTTCTCTTCACCGGGGTCCCCATAAGAGTAAGCAGCTGTATTAGTTGGATCCATAATGATGAAACTCAGTGTAAGCGTTATGATGGAAATGATAATCTTTTTCATTTGAGACCTCCTACGATAATGATAATGATTATCAACGCTATAGTCAAGCAGAGATAAGCAATTTTTTTGACTAATCGATCTCTTTCATTTTTTAAGTCGACCATTCCTTTTTCAAAGAACATACAAAAGGTGGCTCGGAATGTTATTATCCAAAGCCACCTTTTGGTATCCTTTTCTTACTATGTTACGTCCACTCTTCATTTGTCCCAGGCTTTTTCACCGGAGAAGGGTGTCGCTTCATTTCACGATAAATCGCCGGTAATACAGAGCTCATATAAGCTTTGAATTTAATGAAAGATTCACCCTTTTTCCGTACTTGATATTCAATCGGAATTTCTTTCATGCGGAATCCTTTTCGGACAATATTAAGCGTGACCACCTGGGCATAGTTGTAATCATGAATAATTTCAGCTTCTTGCATGACCTCTTTAGAGAATGCCCTCATTCCAGATTGGCCATCATAAATCCATCTCTTTAATAACAAGGATTGGAGGAACGTGAAAGCATAATTGCCTAAGCGGCGGTGTAATTTCATTCCTTCGATGTTGCCGAGAAAGCGAGAACCCATCACATAGTCTGCTTGATTATTTAAGATCGGTTGGATGAGATCAGGTATTTGTCGACCAGGATACTCTAGGTCTGCATCAATCATAACCCCAATATCTGCTCCTAGCTCTAAAGAACGTTTTAGCCCTTGTCTGACAGCAGCCCCCAAACCTTGATTGGTTTCATTCCGGTAAATGGCATCCACGCCTGCTTCTTTAGCCAATTCAATCGTGTTATCTTTTGAACCATCATCAATGAGGATGATCTTCACTTCTATGTTCTCTCCCATTTGTCGTGGAATGGTATGAATCATTTCTTTAATGCAGTCTTCTTCGTTGTGAGCAGGTAAAAATACCACGACTTTCTTCATGAAGACAGATCCTCCTTCTTACTTTGAGTCAATACTTCTCCCCTGGAATGGTCTGGATATGGTGCTCCAAGTAAATGGGCAATAGTCGGTGCCATCGACACAAGACTGTGTTTTTTCTCTACTCGTTTTCCCTTTTCAATGGTCGGACCAGTCATAAAGAAAGGAACAAATCGCTCCCCTTCATCTAAGTGGCCGTGTCCACCAATTCCATCGGCTTGGCCATGATCAGCACAAACCATTAACGTTGTATTTTCCATATACCCTTGTTCTGTTAACCACTCCACATAATCTTGGACAAGCTTATCGGTTTCTTCGATTTTTTCAATATAATCATCATACAACACACCACGACTGTGACCGGTTTGGTCTGTACTAATCAGTTGCATGATAAACAATTCAGGGTTTTCTGTCTCCATAATGTGCTTCCCTTTTTGGACAATATTCTTATCTGCAACGTCATTATGCATAACGGCCGTCACTGTATCTACATCATCCCCGAAAGTATCTACGAGATGTGCAATTCCTAATAAACGCCCCTTCTTATCGACTTTACGTAAAGAATCAAAAATACTTTCTGTTTGAGCCCCGAGCTTCCACACCATATTGCTTTGGATTTTATGCTCAAAAGGATAGGTACCTGTAAACATGGAGGTAAAACAAACCACCGTCCGAGCAGGATAAACGGTTTCCATTTGGGTGTATTCCGTCCCTTGTTGTTTCAATGAATCAAGAAATGGTGTATGAGCCGCCTCGAATCGGTCTTTCCTCATTCCATCTATGACTATGACAATGACGCGATCATTCGGTGACTCCATGGGTTGTTCATAATGTTCTTGCGTATACGTTTCATAGGGTTTTGGTTTCCAATCAAATAAGTAATGATGCAATATCCAAGTAAAGAGGGCTGTTCCAGCATAAAATAAGATCAATTGATATAGATCAGTAATGCTCAACCCGCCTGTGTCCAAGTGTTGAAACGTGTACTCCCAAATTCCTAGCAGAAGAATAAATTTAGGGATTTGCTCTTGTGCATTTCCGCTTGTAGAATCACTATTCTTTAATACAAGCTTCCAAAATCGTGTGAAATTCCACCATGTTGTTCCGATTCGCATATGATAATAAAAGGTTCCCCAAAAGAAAACCGTAAAGAAGAAATAAATCCCTAAGGCTAATAACCATAGTGACAAATAACTGCTCTCAAAAATCATTAAAAATCCCACAACCGGTATCCATAAATAAGATCGTAAAAGCAACGGGAAATCAAAATAATAGAATAAGGCTAGTAACGGTAAAACATACATAATGCTAATGGCTAATGCCCCTGCGGAAGTATTTAGATCAAAGAGATGATACAAAAACATTGTGCCTATAACAAAAATAGGAGTGAACGGTTTACCTTCATTTAATAAATTCCATCCTCTAGCTGCGATTTTTTCAAAAGATGATGCTTGTTTCACTAGTTTATTCCCTCCCTTTAAACCATGTTTTTACTACGGAGAACGATACAGGTGTCAGATAAAAACTGATCAGACCTGTAACGTAAGCATAAATAAATTTAAATACGTGTGTAACAACTGCAATAGCATACCCTGTCTCAATCGGAAGACCTACAAATGTCAGCGCATAGCTCTGTACACTTTCATAGCCTGCTATATGACCAGGAGTAATTTGAAATACACCACTTACAACTGCAACAGACGTTGCCCAAACGGACTCAAAAAAACCAAGATCCTCTACAGTAATCCGTCCCACACTATAAATAATGAATCCTTCAAGAATCCAACTCATCACTATAAGTCCAAACAAAAGAACACCTTTTTTGGAAAGTAGTGTTGAGGAAAAGTGACTGAAGGATGTTAGAAAACGTTTATTTAAAATTTTCTTCAAACGAAAGGGGAGCAGCAAAGCAAGAACAAATAGGATTCCTACCGTTGTAATCCCTATATAGAACAGCGTATTCATATATAGATATGTGCCGATGGCCGCAAGAAGAAATAGACCCCCAAGATCAAGGACTCTCATGGCCACTACACTACTCACACTCTTCTCCCAACTAAACGACTTCGTCCCTTTTAAGACACCCGCTCTCACTGCATCCCCTGTTTTAAAAGGTAAAATATGGTTCATGAAAAGAGCGTAATGAATTCCTGACCAATATGGAAGGAGACTCCCCTTTTCATTCACATATTCTCGCCATACAAATGCTTTAATCCAAAATGAAAATGCATAGGTTAGCACCATTACCATTAACCAAACAGGAGAGGCTAACAGTTCTTCCGCTACTTGTAGAACCGTATCAAATGAAAAATAATGAATGGTTAGGTACACAAATAGTCCTGCTAATAAAACACCAGCTATTCGAATCATCCATTTAAGAATTCGCTTACCTTTCATGACGAATAAACCATTGGACTGTTTTTCTCAGCCCTTCTTCAAAGCTATGTTTAGGCTCATACCCTAACAATCTTTTAGCTTTCGTGAGATCAGCCCACGTTTGTTTCACATCACCTAATCGAAAAGGGGCATGGTTTACTTTCATATCAGGAAAGATTTCTTTTAGGGTTTGGACAAGTTCTTCGATCGTAATGGGATTTCCAGATCCAATGTTATAAATCTGATTCCCCTTACTATGTGCTAGTGCTAACCGCATTCCGTCTACAATATCATCGATATAGGTGTAATCCCTGGCTGTCCCACTTCCAAATACGTCTATAGATTCTCCTTTAAGGTTCGCCTGAATAAACTTTGGAATAGCCATATCAGGTCGCCCCCAAGGCCCATAAACGGTGAAATAACGAAACACGGTCAACTGGAAACCATAGACGTGCTGATACATATGCGCATATGCTTCCCCACTTACCTTTGCTGCTGCATATGGGGACATAACCGTTTGGATCGGTAAATCTTCACTCATCTCTCCGTCCCTGTTTCCATAGACCGAAGAAGAAGAACCAAATAAAACATGAGGAATGCCAGCTTCTCCAGCCATTGTTAAGACATTAATCGTTGCCTTAATATCCTCATCTACATATTCTAATGGTTGTTCAAATGAGTACGGGACTCCAGGAAGAGCTGCTAAGTGAAATACAGCATCAAAGGATTGATGAAAAATCGGTGCACAACTTTCTTTATCTAAAAGATCATTTTCGCAAAATGTGAGATTTGCGTAACTAAATATGCGATCTAATTGTTCTTTTTTACGTTTATAATCATAATAGGGATGAAATTTGTCGATGATGGTTACTTTGTGTCCATCCTGCAGTAAAGACTCAGCTAAGTGGGAACCAATAAATCCTGCCCCACCCGTTAGTAGTACGTTCATATTCTCACCTCATCAAGACATCTTGTTCATTTTATCACAATTGGACTAGGTTTCGAATAGGGTCTTCATTCATAGAAGTGTCCAAATAAAAAACCTGTAACTTATATCCAAGTTACAGGTTTTTTCCCGTGTGATGGTAAATCTGAGAAGATTATTGTACGAGTTTGTCTAAAGTAGAGACAATCTCTTGACCAATTTTTTCTGCTTCTTCAGCATTCTCGTTGCTTATAGCCTCTAACCACGATTCTGCTTTTTGAAGTGTTTCTTTCGTTTGCTCTTCTCCGAGTCTTTCATTCATGGACATTTCAATGGCTTTCGTAAACATATTCGCTTCAAGTGCTTCCGTACGAGCTTTTGTAATATTTCCTTCTTTAGTTTCTTCAACTGCTTCACTATGATAACCTTTGATTTTTCCTACAAAAGCTTGAACAAATAAGTCATTGACCTCACTAGCTTTAATTGTGCTTGGTTCTGTTTGATCCAAGCTGAATAACGTATTGATCTGTTCAGCAGCTTCTTTGTCGCCTGAAGATAGTGATCCTTTTATAGCCTGATAGAATCCCCATGCTTCTGCTTGCTCAGCTGTTAGTTCATCATCCGACGCACCTTCACTCGCTGCTTTCTCAATCTTTTCCGCATAGGATTGAGCCGCTAAGAAGTAACTGCGGTAAATGGATTTGTCTGTGATTTGCTTATAAACTCCATAATCATCAACATTTCCTTCTTGAATTGCTTCTTGTTGAGTCGTTAAGCCGGCATTAATATTCTGTTCAAGACTAGAGTCCCCTTCTAGTTCATAGTAGCTGTCACGCTTAACTGCAGTTGGGATAAATACTTCATTAGCAAGGAATTTTAGTTGATCAAACTGTTGTTGGGCTTTTTCTTTCGTGCCTTCTTCTAACTCTTTAGCAATGTCGCCATGCATACTCTTTTGTTTCTGATAGAAATAAGACTGCGTCGTTTTATCAATGATTTGTCGGGCTGCATTTTGTTCTAAAGACCCATCTTTTCCTGCTGCAATAGCAGCTGTGATCGCCTGGTCAAACTCACCATTTACGCTTGTTAAAACAGGCTGAAGATCTGAAGTATACGTTTCCTTAATCATGTCCCAGTTTACTTCTTGGTCTTCTTTCATCTTATCTAACTCAGCTGTAATATCTTTATAAGCCTGAACCTGATCTTCAATTGATGCAGTTTCGGCTTCTTGATTCTGTTCTTGTTCCTGATCTTCTTGCTCTGTATCTTGGGCCTCTTCTTGTTGATCAGAATTCGTACCTTCTGTTTCATCTTCCCCTTCGCTATCACCAGCACACCCCGCTAATACTAGTGAAAACGATAACCCTGTGAACAATAGTGTTTTCTTAAAGCTAAATGGCATATGTAGTCCTCCCAAATGAAAATGATTTTCAGTATTATGTCATGTTTTATTCTATAGAGAACGATTCTCAATGTCAATGAGAATTTATTTCAATTATTAAAATTAAAGTGTCGAAACCATGAAGGTGCAAAATTGAGATAATGTTTCCGTTAGCTTTGGTTTGATCACAAGATGGTTTTAGAAATGAACGCTTTCCACTTAGCCAATTAACAACTTTAACAATGCCATTATATAAAAATGGCTCTTCCCCAAACAGAGGAAGAGCCTTGTCACTTATTGATCTATTCTAATGTTTCCTCTTCAACTTCTTCATCCTCTGGTTGGTTGAGGTGCTCGAGAATGGTTTGAGCTAATGGTTTCGGGACTCCTAGTTTGGTTAGATCCTCTATTTCTGATTCTTTGATATGTCTAACAGATTGGAAATGGCGTAACAGAAGCTTACGCCGCTTTTCTCCGACTCCTGGTATCTTATCAAGTTCAGATTGGATAGCGCCTTTTCCACGTAATTGACGATGGAAGGAAATAGCGAATCGGTGCACCTCATCTTGCACACGCTGGATGAGATAAAACTCTTGCGACTGACGGTCCATCTCTACAACTGCAGGTGGGTCACCGTATAGCAGTTCACTCGTTCTGTGCTTATCATCTTTGGCTAAGCCACATAGCGGGATATCAAGACCTAACTCATTTTCGAGCACTTCTGTTGCAGCAGACATTTGACCTTTCCCACCATCAACGACAATTAGATCGGGCAAAGGTAAACCATCTCGGATAACCCGTTTATATCTTCTTCTTATGACTTCACGCATCGTATCGTAATCATCTGGACCTTCGACGTCCCGTATCTTATATTTTCGATACTCTTTCTTTTCCGGTCTTCCATCAATAAAGACCACCATAGCAGAAACTGGATCTGCCCCTTGTATGTTTGAGTTATCAAACGCTTCTATGCGATGAGGCGTTTCAATATTGAGCTTTTCTCCAAGTTCTTCTACAGCCTTAATGGTTCTTTCTTCATTCCGTTCAATGAGAGAGAACTTTTCTTGCAGGGCGATTTCAGCATTTTTCATCGCCAATTCTACAAGTTCTTTTTTCCGGCCTCTCATTGGAATGGTAACGTCGACCTCTAGTAATTCCTTAAGAGCCTCTCGATCAGCTCCTACCGGAACGAGCACTTGCTTTGGTTTCGGATGATTCTGGTGAAGGTAGAATCGACCGATGAAGCTTAGGAATGTCTCTTCTGCATCATCAAAAAACGGGAAAATCGAAACGTCTCTCTCAATAAGTTTACCTTGACGTACAAAGAACACCTGAACGCACATCCATCCTTTATCATAGGAATATCCGAATATGTCACGATCAACTTGATCATTTAACGTCATCTTCTGCTGTTCCATAACAGATTCAATATGTTGAATTTGATCGCGTAGCTCTTGAGCCCGCTCAAAATCTAAGTCTTCAGAAGCTTTGTACATTTTTGATTGAAGATCTTGTTTGATCTCTTTAAAACCTCCACTGAGAAAACGGGCAATCTCATTTACAATATCTTGATTCTGTTGTTTCGTCACCGTATACTCACAAGGTCCGAGACATTGGTGCATATGATAGTAAAGACAAACCCGATCAGGCATCGTATTGCATTTCCTTAATGGATACAAACGATCAAGCAGACGTTTCGTTTCTCGCGCTGCAATTACATTTGGGTATGGACCAAAGTATTTGCCTTTATCTTTTTTTACTTTTCTGGTAACAATTAAGCGGGGATGTCTTTCTGCAGTAATTTTTAAGTAGGGATATGTCTTATCATCCTTCAATAAAACATTGTATTTAGGGTCATACTTCTTAATTAAATTCATTTCAAGAATAAGTGCTTCAATCTCAGAAGAAGTCACGATATACTCGAAGTCCACAATTTCTGTTACGAGGCGCTGAGTTTTAGCGTCATTGGCTCCTGTAAAATAGGAGCGAACACGATTCTTTAACACCTTTGATTTTCCTACATAAATAACGGTCCCATGCTTGTCTTTCATTAAATAACATCCAGGCTGATCTGGAAGGACAGCGAGTTTTTCTTTGATGTTATCAGACACGTTTCATCACTCTCCCAAACTACAAAACGATAGTTACAACCCTTCTTCCCTATTATGCCTCCCACTTAACACCATGAATGTGCCGCGAGAAATCATCCAATAGGTATCTATTATTGAAAAAAACAGCCTGATCGCTCAGGCTGTTTTTAAGTTACGCTTATGCGTGTTTGTTTACTAATTCTACAAGTTGCTCTTTTGGTTGGAAACCAACAACTTGGTCAACGACTTTACCGTCTTTGAAAAGAAGTAGCGTTGGGATACTCATAACACCGAATTTCCCAGCTGTTTCTTGGTTTTCGTCAACGTCTAGTTTAACGATTTTTACTTGGTCGTTCATTTCAGCATCCATTTCTTCAAGAACTGGAGCGATCATTTTACAAGGTCCGCACCACGGAGCCCAGAAGTCTGCTAATACTAAACCTTCGCCTGTTTCTTGTGCGAAGTTTTGATCAGTTGCATGTGTTATAGCCATACATGTATTCCTCCTCAATTGCATCTAAATCGAATATGGTTAAAGTATACCACTTCAACAATTCTCTGGCTAATCATCTGTTTGTAATTAGCTTCTCCTTCTCTCATCCATTTATGCGTAAATGAATGCTACGAAAGGGAAGAGGTGCCACTTACAAGCAGCACCTCAAGAATTGTTTATGCATTTACTTTAATTTGTTTAATCTCTTCTGTCAATTTAGGCACTACATCAAATAGATCTCCAACGATTCCGTAATCAGCTACGTTAAAGATATTTGCCTCAGGATCCTTATTAATCGCCACAATGACTTTTGAATTTGACATACCCGCTAGGTGCTGTATAGCTCCTGATATACCGCAGGCAATATATAAGTCTGGGGTAACGACCTTACCTGTTTGACCAATTTGTAGCGAGTAATCACAGTATTCTGCATCACATGCTCCGCGGGAAGCTCCAACAGCCCCACCTAACACTTCTGCAAGTTCTTCTAAAGGTTTGAAGCCGTCCTCGCTTTTCACGCCACGGCCACCTGCAATAATAACATTTGCCTCTGAAAGATCGACCCCTTCAGAAGTCTTACGAATAATGTCTTTAATGACCGTTCGTAAATCTTTAATATCGACCTCTTTAGCCGTAACCTCTCCTGAACGACTTTCATCACGATCAAGGGCTTTAATATTGTTAGGACGAATCGTAGCAAAGATTAAACCATCTGTGATAATCTTTTTCTCAAAAGCTTTACCAGAGTATATTGGACGAGTAAATACAATGTTCTCTCCGGTCTCTTCGATATCTACCGCATCTGAAATGAGACCGGTTTCAATTTTGCTTGCAAGTTTTGGAGTTACGTCTTTCCCAATCGCCGTATGCCCCATCACGATTCCTTCAGGTTTCTCGTCATCAATAACAGCCATAAGTGCTTGGCTATATCCTTCTGACGTATAAGATTTTAGCTGGTCACTTTGAACAGTTACAACTCGATCTGCTCCGTAATAAACCAGTTCTTTCCCCATTTCTGTTAAGTCATCTGAACCACATAATACCCCTACAATTTCTCCGCCATCACTCATCGTTTTAGCCGCTGCAATGGCTTCAAATGAAACGTTACGTAATGCCCCTTCACGAACTTCTCCAATTACTAGTACTTTGCGACTCATAAAGATTCCCCTTTCGTTGACAATCGATTTATAGTACTTTCGCTTCGTTTTGTAATAATGAAACAAGTTCTTTCACTTGATCGTCGATCTCACCTTCTAATACTTTACCAGCTTCTTTTTCAGGTGGAAGATAAATTTCGATCGTTTTTGTTTTTGCTTCTACATCATCTTCTTCAAGATCTAAATCATCTAATTCTAACTCTTCTAAAGGCTTTTTCTTCGCCTTCATAATACCAGGTAAAGAAGGATACCTTGGTTCATTTAAGCCTTGTTGACAAGTTACAAGTAACGGTAGAGATGTTTCTAGCTTTTCAACATCCCCTTCTACATCTCGCTCGATTTGAGCTTTGTCGCCATCCACAGTAATTCCTGTAATCGTTGTGGCACAAGAGAAATTCAAACGCTCAGCCAAACGTGGGCCTACCTGACCACTTGCTTCATCAATCGCAACGTTTCCTGCTAGAATAAGATCTGCTTCTTTATCTTTAAAGAAAGCTTCCAGAATCTTCACCGTTGTATATTGGTCTCCTTCTTCAAGATCTTCTTCTGTATTAATAAGGACGGCTTGGTCTGCTCCCATCGCTAGTGCTGTGCGAAGTTGCTTTTCAGACTCTTCTTCACCAATCGTAACGACTGTAACTTCCCCGCCGTGTTCATCCCTCAATTGAATGGCTTCTTCAATCGCATATTCATCATAAGGGTTAATAATAAATTCTGCTCCTTCTTCTTCAATACGTCCTCCGTCAATCTGAATCTTCTCTTCCGTATCAAATGTTCGCTTCATTAATACATAAATGTTCATGATATAACCTCCTAAGACTATTGATCTTTAAAGTTTGGTTGACGCTTTTCAATAAAGGCTTTTACGCCTTCCTTGGCATCCTCATTTCCGAATACCTTTCCAAATTCCTTTGCTTCTTCTTGTTGGCCTTGCTCGTAAGTAGAAGTAAATGTATGCGGGATTAATCGCATAACAGCTTCAATAGATGGGCCACTCTTAGCAGCCATTTTCTTTGCTAGTTTCATAGATTCCTCTTCTAAAGCATCAAATGTAACCGCTTTATTAGCAAGCCCAATTGAATAAGCTTCTTTACCAGTAATCGGTTCCCCTGTAAGAATCATTTCATAGGCTTTGGCACTTCCTACATAACGAGGGAGACGCTGCGTTCCTGCAAATCCAGGTATGATCCCTAATGAGAGTTCAGGTAAACCAAGCTTTGCATCTTCTGTCACAATTCGCATATGGCAAGACATAGCAAGTTCTAATCCGCCTCCGAGGGCTGCTCCATGGATGGCTGCAATGACTGGCGCCCTGAAATGTTCTATACGCTGAAAGAGCAGTTGTCCTTCACGACCCAGATTGCTTAAATCTTCCTGGCTCTGAAAGGACGTAAATTCCTTAATGTCCGCTCCAGCTGAGAAGAATTTCCCTTCCCCTTTTATCACTACAGCTTTTAAGGAAGGATCTGCCTCAATCTCATCAAAAGCTGAGGCAAGATCTTTTAAAATATAACTTGCTAATGCATTAGCTGGTGGGCTTTGAATCGTAATGACGGCCACACCATCTGTGGATTCTAACTGTAAATAATCCATATAACGCTCCCTCCTAATCTTACTTAGCATGTATAGTAAGTCCATGAATTAATAGTTCATGCACTTCTTCAGCTTGATCGGTCAGGCTGTACTTCTGATCATTCATAACCCAATTCGTCACCGTCTCATCTAATGTACCAAAGACCATTTGACGAACGAGACGCAAATCAAGGGATTCATGAAAAAGTCCTTCTGCCTTTCCATCCTCTACGATGTGATCAATGACTAAGAGGTATCTCTTTAGCACATCGTTAATCTTTAAACGTAAATCTTTATTTGATTGTCTTAACTCTAACTGCGTAACGATTGCTAAATGGTGATCTTCGGATAGCAACCCGTAATGAGTTTTAATCATTGCAAGTAGCTTCTCTTTAGCATTCGACTTTGTTTTTATATCTTCCTCTATTTTTTCGATAAATTGCCCCATTTTTTCTTGGAACAATGAAACGAGGATGTCTTCTTTATTCTTAAAGTAAAGATAAATCGTACCATCAGCCACTCCGGCTTTTTTGGCGATTTTAGAAACTTGCGAGGAATGATAGCCATTTTCGGCGATGACCTCTACTGCTGCATCAATAATCTGTTTGTACTTTGGTCGATTTTTGTTCATGTGGATCCCCTAACTATGCTTTGTAAAATGAATGACTATTCATTCATCTTCATTCTACAAAACGATTTGACTTCTGTCAATCTTAATATAAAGGGCTTATCCAAACTCATCCCAAAGAAAAAAGAGCCAGGGGCTCAACTAGTCGTTTTGTTTGATTGGGCAAGCTTTTCTCTCTCTTCATCTACGAGGGAACGACGTAAGATCTTCCCGACAGCTGTCTTAGGCAATTCTGTTCTGAATTCATAGATTCGTGGTACTTTATAAGCGGCAATATGCTTACGGCTGTAGGCGTCAAGTTCTTCCTCAGTCAAGGTTTTATTCTCTTTTAAGACCACATAGGCTTTAACCGTTTCGCCTCTATAAGGATCGGGCACACCTGCTACGACTACTTCCTGAATAGCCTCGTGTTCATATAGGACTTCTTCTATTTCACGAGGATATATATTGTATCCCCCAGCAATAATCATATCTTTTTTTCGATCTACAATGTAAAAATACCCTTCTTCGTCCATGTAGCCTAAATCACCCGTCAACAACCATCCCTCACGGAGCACCTGAGCTGTTTCTTCAGGCTTATTCCAATACCCTTTCATGATCTGCGGGCCAAAGACAGCTATTTCTCCAATTTCACCAGGTTCTGCTTCTTCTGTCGTTTCAGGCTTAAAGATTTTGGCATCAGTATCAGGCCAAGGGACACCAACACTTCCACTTACCCGCTTCTCCCAAACAAAGTTGGAATGTGTAACTGGCGAAGACTCCGAAAGACCATATCCTTCAACTAACTTCCCACCTGTCACACGCTCAAATTGTTCCTGCACCTCTGCAGGAAGAGGAGCCGACCCGCTAATACATGCCTCAATGGAAGATAAATCATACTTTTGTAAAGAAGGATGATTTAGTAAAGCAATATAAATTGTCGGGGCACCTGGGAATAAAGTTGGACGCTGTTTCTGAATCGTTTTTAACACGTCCTCTACTTCGAATTTTGGAAGTAAAATCATTTTATTACCCAGCATAATTGATAAATTCATAACGGAGGTCATCCCATATACATGGAAGAACGGAAGAATACCTAATATGATTTCTTCGCCTTTTTTCGCCTTATACAACCAGGCATCAGACATTTGAGTATTCGAAACTAAATTATAGTGGGTAAGCATGACCCCTTTAGGGAATCCTGTTGTCCCCCCTGTATACTGAAGGATGGCTACATCCTCTTTAGGATCTATATCTACTTCATGAACGATTCCAGATGCATCTAACATTAGATCTTCCCACACATGGGTGTCTCCTCCGTGTTCAGGACGCACAATTAAACCATACTGCTTCTTCTGAATATACGGGTACACCACGTTTTTAGGAAATGGTAAATAATCTTTAATCCCAGTTACAATCACGTGTTCGAGATCCGTTTTCCCTTTTATGTTAGTGACTCTCGGGTACAAGACATCTAAACAAACGATCATCTTCGCACCTGAGTCTTTCATCTGATACTCAAGCTCACGCTCCACATAAAGCGGATTTGTCTGAACCACCACACCGCCAGCTTGTAAAATACCATAATAAGCAATTACAGACTGCGGACAGTTCGGGAGCATGATGGAAACACGGTCCCCTTTTCTCAACCCTAAATACTGAAGGTAACTGGCAAATTGCTGAACCTCTGAGTATAAAGAATCATACGATATCTCTTTGCCCATAAAATGAAGCGCTTTCTTTTTTGGGTATTGAAGAGCACTTTCCTTCAAGAATTGATGGATAGGCTTTTCATCGTACTCGATCGATGTTGGGATCTCCTCTGGATAATGTTTTAACCATGGGCGCTGATCTACTGCATGTAATTCGCTCATACCTAACCCCCTCGAATAAAATTAGACTTCTTACCTATATTATAACGATAGTCCTGCTTAAATTGAAAGATAATTTAGAAAATTTAATTGAAAGACCTACATTCAATGTGCTGTAGCTAAAGATTGACTCAGTAATGAATTGACCTGACTGTTCATAAAAAGAACTCCCACTTGACGCTGAATAGCCAGTGGGAGTTCAATATTAAACGAAAAACACGATATATATAATTCCTACGATGATAAAGGCAGCGGAAACGACGCCTAAAACTTTCGCTAAAGTTTCCATCTGATTCTCTCCCTTAGTTAATGTTTGCTCCTATGACAAAGGATAATCCAACTGAAATGACCATGGAGATAAACCCTACAGCCCGGTTGTCCTGTTCAATCTCATCATCAATTCGAAAGCTTGGGGTAAGGAATTCAAATATAAAATAACCAAATAATAGCAGTACAAACCCAAAGAACCCCCAGCCGATCATTTCTAACAGAGAATCATTGTGCTGAATCGAATAGCGGAAAATGTTTGAGATCCCAAAGATCTTACCTCCTGTAGCCATTGCTACTGAAAAATTCCCTTTCTTTATATGTTCCCAGTTGTTATATTTCGTCACCACTTCAAAGATAGCAAGAAATAAAACAGCGCAGAGAACAGCAACGCTATAACGTGCTGCTGTCTCTACAAGGGCATGCTCCCAAAAGTCCATTTATTTCTCTCCCCTTATTAGCGTAATTCAAAGACGGTAACGCCGCCGCCTCCTTCGTTCATACCTCCAGATCGTGCACCTGCAATCGATCTGTGGCGCTTTGCGAATTCTTCTACACCTTTGCGGAGAGCACCTGTTCCTTTTCCGTGAATAATATGAACCGTTTTATACCCAGCTAAAATGGCATCATCCACATACTTCTCCAAACGATGTAAAGCCTCCTCATAACGCTCTCCTCGAAGATCAAGTTCCGGTTTCACATGGTGACTTGACCCTTTCACAGTTGCCATCGGCTTTTGTTTTAAAGGCTCTTCGCGTTTCACGAACTCCAAGTCTTTGGCTTTTACCTTCATCTTCATAATACCTAACTGCACCTGAAACTCTTTATCATTTACTTTTTCAATAATATGACCTTGCTGATTTAAGGAGAGGACATTTACTTCATCACCAGGTTGCAAAGTAGGTTGAGTAGCCTTCTTCTTCACAGGCTGCTTTTGTTTTTTCTTAGCTAGTTCCGGCTGTGCCTCATCAAGCATTTTACGAGCTTCAATCCACTCATGCTCCTTAAGCTCTGCCTGATTCTTCATATTACGCATTTCTGAGACAATATCTTCTGCTTCTTGTTTCGCTTTATCGACAGCTTTTTTCGCCTTTTCTTCGGCTTTTTGATATAGGTCTTCTCGTTTACTTTCAAACTCTGCCCATTTTTGCTCTAACTCATTACGCAGGTTTTGAGCTTCTTGGAGCAATTCCTCAGCTTCTTCATAATCACGATCGGCTCCACGTCTAGACTCTTCAAGGGAAGCGATCATGTTTTCGACACTTTCTGAATCGGCTCCCATATGGCCTTTAGCTGTGGTTATAATGCTTTCTTCTAGCCCCAATCTTCTAGAGATTTCAAAAGCATTACTCCGCCCAGGTACGCCAATAAGTAAACGATATGTCGGTCTTAATGTTTCTACATCAAATTCAACAGAAGCATTGACAACACCATCTCTGTTAAATCCATAGGCTTTTAGCTCAGGATAGTGGGTGGTTGCTATGACTCTTGCCCCTCTTCCGACTACATCATCTAAAATGGACATGGCTAAAGCGGCACCTTCTTGCGGGTCTGTTCCTGCGCCTAATTCATCAAATAGCACCAAGCCTTTATGGTCGACTTTTTGTAAGATGTCCACGATATTCGTCATGTGAGAAGAAAATGTACTTAAGGATTGCTCAATGGACTGTTCATCTCCAATATCAGCAAAGATATTTTCAAAGACAGTAAGTTGACAGCCATCTTGTGCAGGTATTTGTAACCCAGCTTGAGCCATCAGCTGGCATAATCCGACCATTTTCAATGTGACGGTCTTACCACCCGTATTGGGACCTGTGATCACAATTGATGTAAAATCCTCGCCAAGCTCCACGTCATTTGGCACTACTTCATCTTCTGGAATTAAAGGGTGGCGTGCTTGCTTCATTTTAATGATCCCTTGGTCATTAATGGTTGGCTTAGCTGCTCTCATTGTCTTACCAAAGCGAGCCTTCGCAAACATAAAGTCCAGTTTTGCCAGTACCTTTACATTCTGATACAGGTAATCTTCATCGGCTGCAATACGTTCTGACAATTCAATTAGAATCCGTTCAATCTCATGCTTTTCCTGAACGCGGGCTTCTTGCAGTTGATTATTCAATTCTACTACTGCTTGAGGCTCAATAAATAACGTAGCTCCAGAGGAAGATTGGTCGTGTACGATCCCTCCAAAAGAACCTCTGTATTCCTGCTTCACAGGTAATACATAACGATCATTTCGGATGGTGATAATGGCATCAGAAAGCATTTTACTTTTTGACCTAGTCCACCCGTCCAGCTTGTCACGTACTTTATTTTCTGTCGTTCTAATTTTTGAACGGAGTGTGCGTAATTTATCACTAGCTCCATCCATTACTTTACCGTGATCGTCAATACGATTTCGAATCGAGCGTTCTAAATCATTTAGTGGCACAATTTGTTCAGCCATTTCTTGCAAGATCGGTATCATTAAGTCTTCTTCCACGTCCATGTCTTCAATGAACGTTTTCATTTGCTTACTTCCATATAGAGTACTCGCAATATCCAAACACTCTTCAGGTTGCAGCATGCCCCCGATAGCCGCACGCTTTACGTGAGGACGAATATCGAAAACCCCACCAAGTGGCGCGTGCCCTTTTAAACGTAGTACATGTGCTGCTTCATCCGTTTCTGCTTGCCATTTCTGAACCTCTTCAACCTCAATAGATGGTTTTAGTTTTAAGATTTGTTCTTTACCAAGGGAGGACGAAGCCTGTTCTGCTAATTGTTCAATCATTTTATTATATTCTAAAACATGATAGATTCGTTCATTCATCGTTGTGAACCCCTTTTATTCATTACCTGTTTTCTTTCATAAACGCTTTTAATTGATCAACCGTCCACGTGTTTAATACTGTATCTTTCCTAAGCCAGCCTTTACGACCAATGCCAACCCCTACTTCCATATCTTCGAGCATTGAATAATTATGGGCGTCTGTATTAATGGCAATACGCACTCCTTCTTCCTGAGCTTGTCTTATATAAGAAGCAGCAAGGTCTAAACGATTGGGGTTAGCGTTCAATTCAAGCGCTGTGTTCGTTTCTTTAGCACCTTGAATGAGTTCTTCCATATCGATTTCATACCCATCCCTTCTACCGATCAGCCGACCTGTAGGATGAGCAATTAAATGGACGTGAGGACACTCAAGAGCTGTTCTTAGACGCTTCATAATGGTTTCTTTTGGCTGTGAGAAGTTAGAATGAATCGACGCAATGACAAAATCCATTTCCTTCAAGAACTCGTTTGAAAAATCCAACGATCCATCCGGTAAGATGTCCATTTCAATTCCGGCAAAGATATGGAAATCTTTCATGGTTTCGTTTACTTTCTCAATTTCTTCACGTTGCTTTCTGAGTCGATCTTCGTTTAATCCATTAGCAACGCGTAAGTACTTAGAGTGATCTGTGATTGCGATGTACTCATATCCTTTTTCTTTTGCTCTTTCTGCCATTTCACGAATGGACTGCGCTCCGTCACTCCAAGCCGAGTGCATATGCAGATCTCCACGTATATCCTTGTGTTCAAGCAATTGAATCGGCTCTTTGAACGATTCCACTTCTCCTGTTTGTTCCCTTACCTCTGGTGGAATAAAGTTCAGGTTAAAATGAGCAAAGAATTCTTGTTCCGATTGAAACGTTTTAACTTCTCCTGTTTCCGTATTCTCAACACCATACTCGCTAATCTTCTCTCCTTGTTCTTTAGCAAGCTGACGCATAGCTACATTATGATCCTTTGATCCCGTAAAATGATGGAGGGTAGTCGCAAATTCATCAGGTGCGACAAGACGGAAATCTACAGCTATATCATAGCCCTCAGCTAATAAAAGCGATACCTTCGTATCCCCTTTAGCAATAATTTCTTTCACATTTTCAATTTCAAGCAGTTGCTCTCTTACTGCCTCATAATCTTTTGTAGCTATAATAAAGTCTAAGTCTTTAATGGTTTCTCTCATTCTTCTTAAACTTCCAGCCCTTGAATATTGTTCAATGGCATTCATCTCATCAAGATAGCTTTCAATCTTCTTTGCCAATGGTAGCATAACTGCAATCGGAAGTCGTTCAGGGCGCTTTGTAATATCTTCTAAAGCTTGAAGGATTTTTTCTTCCGTTTTCTTTCCGAAACCACTGAGTTCCTGCACTTTCCCTTCCTCACAAGCAGTCTTTAACGACGTTGCATCGGTTACCCCAAGTTCCTGGTACAGTTTCGCAAGCTTTTTACCCCCTAGCCCTTGAAGTTGCAACAAAGGAACAAGACCAGCAGGCACTTCTTCCTGCAGCTGATTTAACGTATCAGACTCGCCTTTTTCTATAAATTCATCAATGACTGCCGCTGTCCCTTTACCAATGCCGTTCATTTTAGTGAAATCATCAATTTCTGATAAAGAACGATCATCACTTTCTAATGCTTGCGCAGCTTTACGGTAAGCTGAAATCTTAAAAGGGTTTTCCCCTTTAAGCTCCATGTATACAGCAATCTGTTCCAATTTTTTAACGAGTTCCTTCTTATCTACTTTCATCATTTCACCTGCTTCTTATAATTTCATCACAACAGTCTTTTATGAGTTAATCGAAACCATACGCCCTGTTACGTAAAGAAAAAACTTCTCCAGTTAGAGAAGTTTTAGAGGTGCGGTGATACATGCTCAAACCACAACGCTTTGATCTGGCCAGAGAATAAAGGTGTGTGTTCTACAATGGTTTGTGCGATAAATGAATCTTCCACCGCATTTTGGACCATATTCATTGGCACAAGGGCCGCTATGTATAAAAAGATAAACAATATAAAATACATTTCTATGAATCCAAGTACTCCTCCAAGCAATCCGTTCGCTGTATGAACAATGGGAAGGTCTGCTAAGAAGTCTAGCATTGATGCGATGATTTGCATGACTACTTTTACGGCAAAGAAAATCGCTGCAAATGCGATGGCATGGTAAAATGCATTTTCCAAGGGAAGAGATTCTACAAAGACTGCCCAATTCGATCCTTCCGGTAATTCCGGATAGGGAATCCACAGCTGTAACTTCGGAGATAGATCATCATAGTAGACGACAGCTAGTATGAAAGCTACAATAAATCCAGTCATATGAAAGAGCTGTAATACAAAACCCCTGCGTAAACCGATTAATACTCCTAAAACTAATATTCCTAATAATAATAAATCAATCATGGTCTGAACGATCCTCTTCTTTCCTTTTTGATTCAACTATATTTGTATAATCTTCTTTTAGCTTTAAGTAATCATTCATGGTGTTAACTGCTGTTAGTACAGCAAGTTGCGCAGTATCCAATTTGGGGTTTGACTCCTGGATCTCTTTCATCTTTTGATCCACCAGACTAGCCACCATGCGTATATGGTGCGATGGCTCCTCTCCTACGATCTTGTATGTTCGATTATGTATATCGACCGTTGTTCTTTTTTTGTCTGAATTCGACACAGAGATATGCCCCCTCACCCACATTAGAATCCTAAACTTAATATTAACATGAAGCTGTTCAATAAGGAAAGCGTTGTCCTCTCATTCCCTCTATTATTCAGCTTTAGACGCCAATTTGATATACTGAGACTATTCGTTCTTAAAAGGAGATGGTACAGATTGTCTCAAACAGTCCTTAAATTACCAACTAATCAATTATATAAAATGCAAAGCTATTATCAAAAAACATTAAAGGGAAACCCGCCGCCCGGTGCTGTCTTTGCCGCAAAAGTAAACGGCTGCTCGATTACAGCTTATAAATCAGGTAAAGTGCTATTTCAGGGCCCTAATCATGAACAAGAAGCAGGGAAGTGGGGAACAGCTAGTCCCTCTCAAAAAAAGCCAAGCAAATCCTCTCCTACTGAGTCTCAATTCGCACCACCATCTTCCCTCTACACATCTAGTCATGCGGGATCTGATGAGGCAGGGACAGGGGATTACTTCGGCCCTATTACAGTTGCCTGCGCTTATGTTCGGGAAGACCAAATCGCACAATTAAAGGCTGCAGGCGTTCGCGACTCTAAAAGTTTAAAAGACCCTCAAATTGAGCAAATCGCTCGTAAAATCGTAAAAATGAATATCCCTTATTCTCTCGTTACCCTGCACAATGATAAATATAACCAGTGGCAGAGAAAAGGATGGTCACAGGGGAAAATGAAAACAATGCTCCACCACCATGCTTATAACAAACTCTTGCAGAAAATGAATCCCGATCAACCTGAAGGCTGGGTCATTGACCAATTTGCTGAACGCTCAGTCTATGAAAAACACTTACGCACAGAGAAAGCAACCCTTCAGGACAATGTGTATTTCTTAAAAAAAGCCGAATCCTATTCCATCGCTGTTGCAGCTGCTTCGATCATCGCTCGAACAGCATTTGTCCATCAAATGGATAAGCTGTCTGAGCGTGCTGGTATGCCTTTACCTAAAGGGGCTTCAAAGCGCGTCGACCAAGCAGCAGCTAAGCTTATTGAAACAAAAGGAGCCGATGTGTTAGAACAATTCGCTAAAGTTCACTTTGCTAATACGGAGAAGGCCTATAAATGGATAAAATAGTCCAGCACATTAAAACTGCACCCTATAGGGTGCAGTTTTTTATTGGGTAAAGATTCAATATACATTATTAGGGTATAAATCCATTATATAACATATTAAATTTATTTTGGAGGAGATTATGTAATGGAATGGTTACCTATGCTGTCTAACTTCTTATGGAAATATGTTTTATCTGCGCTTCTCATTTTTGTTGGCCTCTTTTTCACGATTCGATTGAAGTTTTTCCAGATTCGACATTTCGGACATATCCTCAATCAAACTGCAGGACAAATCTTCAAAAAAGACAAACAAAAGGGGTCAATTACTCCCTTCCAAGCTTTCACTTCTTCACTTGCCTCAACTGCTGGAGCTACAAACATCGTAGGTGTTCCAGTCGGTATTTACTTAGGTGGACCTGGTGCCTTATTTTGGATGTGGATTATTGCATTAATTGGAATGGCTACAAAATACGGAGAAATCGCTATGGGGTTGAAATACCGGGAAAAAAATAAAGAAGGAATATGGGTCGGGGGCCCTCAATATTACATTCGAAAAGCTCTCGGTTGGAAAGTAGTCGCCTTTTTATTCGCTTTTATACTTATGCTAGAACTCATACCAAGTATTATGGTTCAATCAAATTCCATCACGACGCAAGTGCAGGGAGCATTCGGATGGGATCGTTGGATTACAGGATTAATTATAACGGGAGTTGTAGGGATTATTGTATTTGGAGGAATCAAACGGATCGCTAACGTAACCGATAAAGTTGTCCCATTTATGGTTCTTACTTACTTAACGATTTGTTTAATTGTAATAGGTGCGAACGTTTCAGAAATTCCTGCGGTCTTTAATCTAATCATAACGCATGCATTCACACCAATATCTGCAACAGGAGGGTTTGCAGGTGCCGGATTTGCTCTCGCCCTTCGATGGGGAATTGCACGAGGGTTATACTCCAATGAGGCGGGTCTAGGAACAGCCCCTATCACACACGCAGCTGCTCAAACAGATCACCCCTCTAAGCAGGCTTTCTGGGGTGTGTTCAGCGTATTTATCGATACCATCATCATCTGTACCGTCTCAGGTTTAACTGTATTGGTATCAGGGGCATGGACACAAGTGGAATCCTCAGACGAAGCATCCAATATGATTGATATTGCATTATCAACTGTATACGGGGACACCTTTGGAGGAGGCTTCATTTCCCTTTTCCTTCTTTTCTTCGTATTAACGACTGTAGGGGTGCTTGTATTTTTCGGGGAAAAACAGGCAGAATATTTATTCGGGTTAAAAGCGTCTTGGATTATGCGTTTCGTCTATATCATTTCTGTCTTTGTAGGAGGTATTGGAGGGTTGGAGTTCATCTGGCAATTCCTTGATTTAATGTTAGCTGCTGTCGTGATCTTTAACGTGATCCCTCTCTTCTTTATGAGGAAAGAAATTATTGACTTAACGGACGATTACTTTAATAGGGTCTACAAAGGAAAAGATACGAAGCCAAAAATTACTCTTTTCCAAGATCAGGACCCTCCAAGTATGTAGATCCAAATAGAATGTCGATCGATATAAAATGATCGTTAACAGAAAAAGGCGAAAGCGCTAGGTCTTTCGCCTTTTTTGTTCTACTTATTTGAATCCACCACCAAACGCATTTCGTACATCGTGTATGACAACAAAAGCTTCCTCGTCCACTCCGTTGATAATTCTTTGAAGCTTAAACGTTTCTTGTTTATGCACAACCACATACAAGACCTTTTTATCTTTTTTTGAATATCCTCCATATCCCTCTAATACAGTAACCCCTCTTGGTACGTTAGAATTAATAGCTTCTAATACCTCCTCAGGAGTTTCAGATATAATGGTTACAGCTTTCCGCATATTCAGTCCATCCACTATGAACTCAATTGCACGTGCTCCTACATAAACCGCAATAACGGTTAATAGGGCTTTTTTCTGCCCAATTACAAAGACAGATCCTCCGATGACAATCATGTCAATTAACAAAGTTGCATTCGCCATGCTCCATCCCCAATTTTTCTTCATCATTTGAGAAATGATTTGGGTCCCACCAGAAGTACCGCCAGCACGAAAGATTAATCCAATCCCTCCACCTGCGAAGAGCCCAGCATAAATAGGTGCTAATAACGAATCCGATTCAATGGGTGTGCCTACGTGTTCTGTAAGCCATAAAAAGAACGACGTTGTAAAGATACCAATGAAGGTGTAGAGCATCATTCTCTTATCCAGATACTTAAAACCGATTATGATGAGAATCGTGTTTAGAATAAAGGTTGATAGACCGGTAGACCAATCAAAGACATAATATAGAACAATTGATATCCCGATGATTCCACCTTCTGATAAACCATTTGGTATGGCAAAGTAGTTGATTCCTAGTGAGAAGATAAAGGAACCGATTAGTATGAGTGCTACGTTTTTTACATGTTGCACTTGATCACCGCCTCTCCCCTTTTTATTTGTATTATGGGGGATGCCCCACCGGAATAGCAACCGTACCAACTTTTAGGTGAAAGAATAGGCAACCGAGAGGGTGATTCTGTTTCCATCTTCCGAGAGTAAGGAGGGGGTGGAAACCACTCGCTTTCCATATTTGAGATTACTTACTACAAAAATGGATGCGAGCGTTCTCTTTATCTACTTATTATCAAGAATTAAGGTGAACATAAAAAACTCCCTCTTTAGATAAAGAGGGAGTTTTTGGTTTAGGCTTAGGCACGTAGTTCTGCGTTGTATTGTTCTTTTACTTTAGTAAGAATGGCTTGGTGCGTTTCTTCTACCTCTTCGTCCTTAAGGGTACGAGATGGGTCAAGGTAAAGGAGCGAGAAGGCTAGTGATTTCTTTCCAGCTTCGAGGTGTTCTCCTTGATAAACGTCAAAGACTAAACAATTCTTCACAAGAGGAGCACCTGTTTCAAGAATGGTCTGACGAAGATCTCCTGCCGCTACACTTTCATCTACTACAAGGGCGATGTCCCGGCTAATGGATGGGTAGCGAGGGATTGGTGTATACGTCTCTTCTGACGAAATCGCTTCAAACACTTTTTCAAGATCCACATCAAAGGCATAGGCTTCTTTTAAATCAAAGCTTTTTTGAAGCGTTGGATGAACCTGGCCAACGTGTCCAATAGTTTCTCCATTCAACTGAACAAGAGCTGTACGGCCTGGGTGCATTCCGTCTACTTGACCTTGCTGATAAGAGATTTGGTTTTCTACGTCTAAATATCCGAACAATCCGTCTAGGATTCCTTTTACAACATAGAAATCAACATTTTTCTTCTCTTGTTGCCAAGGATGCGTTAACCAGCTACCTGTCAGCACACCAGCTAAGCGTTCTTTTTCTTCCGGTTGTTTGGTTAAGACGGCTTCTTCTGTTACATAGATGGAGCCTACTTCATAGAAAGCAACGTCTTTTTGTTTACGAGCGACATTGTAAGAAGCGGATGCTAACATCTCAGGTAAAGCGCTAAGTCGAAGATGACTATGCTCTTCACTCATTGGCATTGCTAAGTGCACAGGGCGAACATTTTCACCTTTCACATCAGGACTTACTAACATGTTCGCTCGTTCTTCTGTCGTAAGGGAATATGTTAGAGCTTCAGATAAACCTGCGCCTTCCAGGTAGCGACGCACTTTTCGGCGCAATGCTTGATAAGTTGTTAAACCACCAGCATTTCCAGCCCCTTGTGGCATCGTAAATGGAATGTTGTCATATCCAAACATACGTCCAATTTCTTCTACCATATCTTCCACAAGAGAAATGTCCCCACGACGGGTAGGGATGTTTACGGTAAAGGTTTCTCCGTCTTGTTCATAGGAGAACTGAAGTTTACGCAAAATATCCTGAATATGCGCGTCATTCATATCTGTTCCTAATACATGGTTCATTCGAGAAGTTGTGAAGGTTACGGTTTTCTCTTCATAAGTCAATTCATCGTAAGCAACTACGCCTTCTAGTACTTCTCCTCCAGCATACTCAGAAAGAAGTTGAGCTGCTCGAAGACCCGCACGTTGAACACGGTCAGGATCGACACCTTTCTCAAATCGAACGGAAGCCTCACTTCGTAAACCATGGTCTTTAGCCGCTGAACGAACAGCTTGAGGATCAAAGTAAGCTGCTTCTAAAAGAACAGTAGTCGTTCCTTCATGAACCTCAGAGTCAGCTCCTCCCATAACCCCTGCAATGGCAACAGGCTCTTGGCCGTTTGTAATTACAAGGTGGTTAGAAGACAGCGTGCGCTCTTCATCGTCTAACGTCTTAATCGTTTCGCCATCTGTAGCACGGCGAACCACTACTTCTTTACTTCCAAATCGATCATAGTCAAAGGCATGAAGTGGCTGTCCATATTCAAGGAGAACATAATTCGTAATATCAACAACGTTGTTAATAGGACGAATTCCAGCTGAAATTAAGCGATTACGCATCCATAGAGGAGCAGGTCCAACTTGAATATTTTTAACCACCATCGCTCCATAATATGGATTAAGGTCCCCGTCTTTAACGGATACAGAAATAGCATCTTCAGCTTTTTCATTTATAATTTGCACTTCTTCATCCGGGAAGTGGATTGGCGTGTCTAGGATTGCTGCTACTTCGTACGCAACACCCATCATACTTAGGGCATCAGAACGGTTAGGGGTAAGTCCTAGCTCAATAATGAGATCGTCCAGATTTAATAAGGAAGAAGCATCTGCCCCAATTTCAGGATCGCCATCAAAGACGAAAATTCCCTCTGCAAATTCAGCCGGCACGTACTTTTCATCAATGCCTAATTCCTGAAGGGAACAAATCATACCTGAAGACTCTTCACCGCGTAATTTAGCTTTTTTAATTTTAAAATCTCCTGGTAATACAGCGCCTGGTTTAGCGACGGCAACTTTTTGTCCTTTGGCTACATTTGGTGCGCCACACACAATTTGCAATACCTCGTCACCTACGTCCACTTGACAAACGTTTAACTTGTCTGCGTTCGGGTGTTGATCGCATTCTTTCACATATCCTACAACAAGGTTTTCGATTGGCTCACCGAAAGGTTCCACCCCTTCAACTTCGATACCTGTTTTTGTTATCTTTTCAGCTAAGTCTTCAGGTGTTAACCCTTGAAGATCTACGTATTGCTTTAACCAATTTAATGATACAAACATGCTTTTCTCCTCCTTACGCCTTATGGAATTGATTCAAGAATCGTACATCGTCCGTGTAGAAATGGCGAATATCATCGATACCATATTTCAACATCGCAATTCGTTCAGGCCCCATACCGAAGGCGAAACCTGTGTATTCGTTTGGATCATAGCCAGCCATTTCAAGTACATTCGGGTGAACCATTCCTGCACCTAGAATCTCAATCCATCCAGTTCCTTTACATACAGAACATCCTTCACCACCGCACATTTTACAAGAAATATCCATCTCAACAGATGGCTCTGTAAATGGGAAGAAACTTGGGCGAAGTCGAATTTCGCGCTCTTCACCAAACATTTGCTTAGCAAAAGCATTTAAGACACCTTTTAAATCACTCATTCGAACGTGCTTATCGACAAGTAACCCTTCAATTTGTGTAAATTGGTGAGAGTGAGTCGCATCATCTGTGTCACGGCGATAAACTTTACCAGGACAGATTACTTTTACAGGGCCTTTTCCTTTATGCTGCTCCATTGTACGTGCTTGGACAGGAGAGGTATGAGTGCGCATTAAGATCTCTTCAGTAATATAGAAAGAATCTTGCATGTCACGAGCAGGGTGACCTTTTGGTAAGTTCAAGGCTTCAAAGTTATAGTAGTCTGCTTCTACTTCAGGGCCCTCAGCAATTTCAAAGCCCATTCCGATAAACAGATCTTCAATTTCTTCGATTAAATTCGTCAGAAGATGAGGACCACCTGTTTGTACTGGACGGCCAGGTAGTGTCACGTCAATCGTTTCTTCTTGTAGCTGCTTTTCAAGAGCCGCTTCTTCCATTTTCGTTTGTTTCTCATCGATCGCTACTTGGATCTCTTCACGAACATCGTTAGCCATTTGTCCAATAACAGGACGTTCTTCTTTAGGAAGCTTCCCCATCCCACGAAGAACTTCGGTAATAGGACCTTTCTTTCCTAAGTATTGAACTTTCACATCTTGAAGAGCTTTTGTGTCTTCAGCTTGTGCAACCTTCTCGAGGGCTTCTGTTTTCAGTTCTACTAAACGCTCTTTCATCTTAATCCTCCTCTTAAATCTATCGTCATTTTAAGAACATAAAAAAGTCTCCTCCCTATAAAAGGGACGAGACTTGTTCGATATGGTTTCGCGGTACCACCCTTGTTGACACATCCTGCCTGAGGAAATGTCCACTTCATCATTGATAACGGATTCTTCATCCGGAAACACTTTTACTCATAGCTAGAGGTCCCAGTGTCAGCTCAAGAGTGAAACTTCAATGATTGGTCGATCTGGAAATGCTCTCAGTCTAAGACATCCCCTCCCTGAAGATCGGATAGGTGGCAACCATTTACTGGCTCTTTCAACGCTTTACTTTATTCAACTAATAGCTATTATAGAAAAGCTATACGCTCTTTGCAACCTTAGTTCCTTAAATAATACATTAAAATTCCGGCTGCAATGCCTACATTTAACGATTCAGCTCTCCCATAAATGGGAATCATGACTCTTTCATCAGCCTGATCGACGTAGGTTTCATTAACTCCTGCACCCTCATTTCCTACAATCAAGGCTACAGGGGCAGATGGGGTACAAGCCGTATAATCTTTCGCTTCTTTCAATGACGTAGCCCAGACAGAAACCCCTTGATTCTGAAGTTCGGGCACCCATTCTAATAACTCTCCTTTAAAGAAAGGAATGTGAAAGACAGATCCTTGAGTAGCGCGTAGCACTTTATCATTAAATGGATCGACCGTTCCTTTTCCGCAAATAATCGCATCAAAGCCAGCTGCATCTGCTGTACGTATTAATGTCCCTAAGTTGCCCGGGTCTTGTACAGCATCTAATATCAATATACGTTCAAATGGTTGCCATTCCGGTGCATCCATTCTTACAACCGCGGCGATCCCCTGGGGCTGCTCCGTTTCTGTTATTTCATTAAATACCTGGGAAGACACATAGGAATATGGATAGTTGCTCCATTCGCTTTGAAGCTCTACATCCTCCCTAACAATTAGTTCAAGAACCTTCCACTGACTTTTTAACGCTTCTTCCACAAGATGAAAACCTTCCACCAAAAAGGCTTGTTCCTGGTCGCGGGTTCTTTTTCGTTGTAACTTCTTCCACCGCTTAACGGATGGGTTTTGAGTAGATTCAATCATAAGTATGTTCATCCTTTGTTTCGCACTTGATTTCCTATCTTATCATACATATTTCTATTCACCGGGGTCAAACTATAATTAGATCGTATCCTTAAGAAAAGAGGTGGAAGAATTGAACCTTAACCTAAGAAACGCTATTTTAGATAATATTTCTGGGAACAACCAAGAACAACTTGAAGCAACGATTCAAGATGCCATTCAAAGCGGTGAAGAAAAAATGCTCCCAGGTCTTGGTGTTCTTTTCGAACTATACTGGGAAAATGCAAATGAGCAAGATAAGAAGGAAGTTCTTGAAACACTTGAAAACCACGTCCAAAACATGAAGCAATAGTAAAGAGAGGCTGCTCGACGAGACAGCCTCTTTTTAGTCTAAGTGACTCTTTATAAAACGGAGCTCTCCAATCAGACACTGCACTTCATCCGCTTCTAGCATCATAGGCAGTTGATCATTGATCGTAATGGCTGTCGTTTGTCCTTTGTGTTCCTCTAAATACTTTAATAATTCCTCAACCTGTTCCTCGGATAAGGAGGAACCCGTCTCGACACTTTTTACTGACTTCACATAAAAAGAATCCAAGTCATGAGCAAACTCACCTTCAAAAATATTTCCATTAAACACACTCATTAGTGACCCCACCTTTCACTTCTATTAAACCTAGCTTCCCACACCTATTCTGAACATATCCACTAAATTTATTTACGCAGTAATAAGCAGGAGAAGAGAGGAATCAAACCCTCAAAACCCGCTTCCATTAAAAAAACGTCCAGGAGATCGCCCCTGGACGTTTTGAACTCATCTTTAGTTAAATGTAATTTGCTTGACCGTTTCTTCGTCCATACCTTTAATCACTTCTACAATTAATTTCACCGCATTTTCAAAGTCATCACGGTGTAGCATTGCTGCGTGGGAATGGATATAACGTGTAGCGACGGTAATAGAAAGAGCAGGTACGCCGTCTGCTGTAAGATGAATTGAACCAGCATCTGTTCCTCCACCGGCAATCACATCATATTGATAAGGGATTTCGTTCTTATCTGCTGTATCAATCACATGGTCACGAAGCCCTTTATGGGAGATCATGGATGCATCATAAAGAATAATTTGAGGCCCTTCTCCCATTTTACTGGCTGCTTCTTTATCAGAAACCCCAGGTGTATCACCAGCGATCCCAACATCTACTGCAAAGCCGATATCAGGTTTAATGGCATTTGTGGAAGTCTTAGCTCCACGAAGACCTACCTCTTCTTGTACGGTTCCAACACCATACACGACGTTCGGATGTTCCTGACCTTTTAATTGTCGTAATACTTCAATCGCAATGGCACATCCAATGCGGTTATCCCAAGCTTTTGCAAGTAGCATTTTTTCATTTGGCATCTGAGTAAATTCAAAATACGGCACTACTGAATCACCAGGTCGAACACCAAATTCTTGTGCTTCTTCTTTAGAAGATGCTCCAATATCAATGAACATTTCTTTAATATCGATTGCTTTCTTACGCTGATCAGCAGGAAGGATATGTGGTGGTTTAGAACCGATCACTCCTGTCAGGTCACCGTTTTTAGTCATAATGGTCACACGTTGTGCCAGCATTACCTGACTCCACCAGCCACCGACTGTTTGGAAGTAGATGAACCCGTTGTCATCAATACGAGTAACCATAAATCCAACTTCATCTAAGTGTCCAGCAACCATAATCTTAGGCCCGTTTTCTTTACCTACTTTTTTAGCAATCAGACTCCCTAAATTATCTGTATACACTTCATCTGCAAATGGAGTTATGTATTTCTTCATAACGTCCCGTGGTTCTTTCTCGTTACCTGGGACCCCTTTCGCATCTGTTAAGTCTTTAAGCATCGTGAGAGTATCATCCCATTTAGCCATTTTAATTCCTCCTTCTATGTACTCATTCTCTTCATTATAACGCTTTAAAGAAAAATTCACAAAATTCAAAGAACCTAATACCCATTTTCCTGCCGTTCATGATTGACTTCATTCTTGTGATAATAGGCGTCCTGGATAGATTGCTCAGAAAATCCAAGCTTTACTCCTAAATTCAAAAACGTCTTAAAAAGTTGCTGGTAGTGAAGATCATTCGGCGATTCTTGAAAGAGGTGCACCTCTCCATACACTTTATGAAATTGTTCAGTTAGATCTACATCTACTGAGTTATGACCGTCTTCTTGCGGTGAATAACGGTAGTCTTTCTCAAGTCCCAGTGAAAGAATAAAATGAAGTCCATCCACGTATTCCTCCAATATTACCTCATCTTCTTTAGGAGGTTTAGTGCTCCAAAACTTAAAGCATCTTGTTTCATTCGCAAGCTCCCCTAACTCAACGAGCAAGGCCATAACTTTTCTCCGAAACAGATCCTCATTCTCCAATCCATGCTCCACTTCAATACGTTGGTCTAATTCTTGCTGCATTTTAAAAAGTGTTTCCCAGTTCATGTGCTGTATCTCCTTTTAGCTGTTTTGGTACGATTATAGCACGGGTTTAGGATTTTATGAAAAAGTTGAAACGTTTTGTAATTTCAATCGTAAGGAGAGGTAGATAGATTCGGTAAGGGAGTCGATCAATATGATCATTTATTTATTTAGGTTGTTAATTTTGGTTGCTGCCATCCTCCTGATCTATACAGCTTATAAATACGTTATCAATCCAAAGCGAAAGCTTGAGCTTGCTCAGGAGAAAAAGCAGTTTTATTTCTTAGATGATGCAGAGAACGTTAAGAAGAATTTTTTACTCACGTATAAGGGCGTTTTATTTGAGGGAGAAAAATACTTAGGTACTACGGAGAATTCCTTTGATGTGGTGTCTATATCCGTATGGACAAGGCAACCTGATAAGTTAAAAGGCTTTGAGCGTAATGATCTTTATTTCGTTGAGAAAGAAATTTACATTCACTACCCCCATGCCAGAGTCGAATGGAAAAACCCTATAAATAAATTAGTTCTGAGTCATTCAGGTGACTAAACCCGCGCAACAAAAAATGCCCACTCTCTTAATGAGGGGGCATTTCTTATGTTCCTGTTTGAAAAAAGTCATCCCACTTGATTACGATCTCTTTCCTTCTTAAAAGATAAATTAAGGTTAGTAACATCACCAAAAAACCGGCCATGATGAAAGGGGACATCTTTGAGATCCACTGCCCTACAGAAGTATAAACTACTGCTAGCGGGATGTTTGAGTAGAAGGAGGTCTTCATATAATCTTTAAACCCTTGAGACATTTCAATAATACATAGTGAAATTAAATGAAAATGAATAAACGGGACCAGACGTAGTAATGCAATTTGAGAGGTGGAAAAGCTAGAGTGCTTCCCAAAAAACTTGTGTTTTAGCTTCACCAGTTTTTGTAACGTCTTAGGCATCCACTGACTCACTTTATAAAATAATAAACTAGATAAGGTCACACCAATCACACTGTAAATCGAACCTGTCACCGCCCCAAACAAAATACCGCCGGATATACAAATGAAAGCAACAGGCAAAAACAGAAGCGGACGCAAAAGGTGAAAACTGATGAAGAGTAGAGGTGCAAAAAAGCCACTTGTCTCTAAGACCATCATAACGGTTGCCCCAAACTGATTCATGATGAACACACCCTTCCGCTAAAGCGGTATAGTACATACTTATGACAGAAGATGAGCTGTTATGACAAGAACACTTTCGCTCTCAAAGAGCTATCTAAGCCATACATATAAAGCCAAAAGAACGTGCACAATCAATGCAGCAGGAACTCCTATTACAAAAGCGCGATGTTTGGTCTTATGCCGAAACCATTTCATCCCTAAAAATGTTCCAAGAGAGCCTCCTATTAGCGTTACAACCCATAATTGTTTTTCAGAGATTCTCCATTCTTCTTTAATCGCCCTCGATTTATCTTGTTGCATTTGAATGAGAGCAATAACGTTTACAGCAATCACATACCACAACAGCATTGACCACATATTGATCCCTCTTTTCCTTTTCTTCTCAATCTTCAGACATAAAAAAGCCATTTTCCTAAGCGGTAGGAAAATGGCTTTTATCTGTCTCTGCTTATTTAAGAGCAGCTTTAGCTTGGTTAGCTAATGCAGCGAACCCTTTTTCGTCAGTTACAGCAAGATCAGCTAGCATTTTGCGGTTAACTTCAACACCAGCTAATTTAAGTCCGTGCATTAGACGGCTGTAAGAAATGTCGTTCATACGTGCCGCAGCGTTAATACGTGCGATCCATAATTTACGGAAATCACGTTTTTTCTGACGACGGTCACGGTATGCATACTGACCTGATTTCATTACCTGTTGTTTTGCTGTTTTGAATAAAGCATGTTTTGAACCATAATAACCTTTAGCAAGCTTTAAGACGCGCTTACGACGTTGGCGAGTGACTGTTCCACCTTTAACACGTGCCATAATAGTTCCCTCCTGTATTTCAAGTTAATAGTAAAATTTAATTATTTCTTAGGAAGCATAGCATCGATACGCTTTAAGTCGCCACTAGATACTAGTGCGTCTTTACGTAATTTACGCTTTTGCTTTTGAGATTTGTTAGCGAACAAGTGGCTTGTGAACGCGTGAGAACGTTTAACTTTTCCACTACCTGTACGACGAAAGCGTTTCTGAGAACCTTTGTGAGTCTTCATTTTTGGCATGAGTAATTCCTCCCTTTAGAAATATGTGAGTATGTTTACTGCTTCTCGTTTACTGGAGCAAGCATCATAAACATGTTACGACCTTCCATTTTCGGTTTCGTTTCAACCGTGGATAGATCTTTACATTCTTCAGCCAAGCGATCAAGAACTTTTTGGCCTAATTCTTTGTGAGTGATTGCACGTCCGCGGAAACGAACAGCTGCTTTCACTTTATCACCCTTAGATAAGAACTTACGCGCATTGCGTAGCTTCGTATTGAAGTCATGTTCTTCGATACCAGGGCTCAGGCGAACTTCCTTCACGTTGATGACTTTTTGCTTCTTACGCGCTTCTTTATCTTTCTTCTGTTGCTCAAAGCGATATTTACCATAGTCCATGATACGACATACTGGCGGTTTCGCATTTGGAGCAACCATCACAAGATCAAGATTTGCATTAGCTGCAATGTCTAAAGCCTCGTTTTTGGATTTAACGCCTAATTGGTCTCCGTTTGAATCAATGAGACGAACTTCGCGAGCACGAATCTTTTCATTGACGATCATATCTTTGCTAATAACCAGCCACCTCCAAGGTTTATTAAAAAGGTTTATATACGTCTGTTTATAGACAAGTCTATCTCAATCATGGTTGTTATTTCAGACAATCAAAAAAAGTGTCGGTACACACTGCACCCACACGTTTCCCAATTACGTTTAGAAAATCATACCTGACAACTACTCACATAGAGCGTCAATACAGGTGAGAAGCGGGTGCTTCTACTTGTCTCAGACAATATTTAAGTTTACCTTATTGAGAATAGCACGTTTAAAAAACAATGTCAAACGTAAACCAATCTTTTTTTATGCACATCTTCTGTGCATGACTTTTTAAGGATATATGATATAGCTTATATTTGCAACCACTATTTTTAATTTGAGGGCCCGAAGCTCAGAGAATGTTTCCGTTAGCTTTAGTTTAACGTAAGGTGGTTCCGGAAATCACCTTGCCCTATGTAGAGTAACGGAAACATGCTATACAGCGAGCTTTGAGGAAGATAAAACGTAACTATATAGAGCGAATTGAAGTCATAGGGTCAATTTAATCGCGGTTTTTAAAAGCAAGTGTCGGGGCGTGTTCGCCAAAACCAATGTGGGTATACCCCCATACTTTACCGTCGTTTGATGCGCCGTTAATGTAATGGTCCAGATCGTGCATAATACGATGAGTGGTAAGGAACTCTTGAATATCTTCTTTACTATTTGCGTTACCTAAATGGTGGAGTGCATTCTCTAAATCTGCCTTCAGGGATTGGTCTTCTGCTTTGTTAAGTAAGTCTTTTAGTGGTTCAGCTTGTGTCTTGAGTACCTTAGCATCTTTTGCATTCAAATGTTTGTACCGTTTCCAGCCAAGAAGAGTGTTAAACTCTTTGTGTATTTCTCCAACACCCTCCCCTATTTCTATTAAATGAGGTTCATTCACTAAAATAACCTCTTCACCGGCGCTTCTATCTGCCTCTTCCTCTATCCCTCTGGCATGAATAAAATGATTAAATATCACCGTCAATGCGACACACATCGTAATGGTCGAAAGCAAAGCGACTGCAGCGATCATAACCTTTCGATTCTGAGACATAGAAGTCCTCTCCTTTAGCGTTCTTTCTATTTTAGAAACCAGAACAAGAGTAGAGCTTAACTATACTGAGGGGAAGGAACAATAACCTATCACTGGCTTGCCTTAAGAATAAAGAAGGATGAGCGCCCCTCTTTTTTCCACCATATCATACCATAAATATGACCTGGTTTTTTATTTAGGCCAAAAGATCACAAAAACCCCAAAGCTTTGACAAGCTTTGGGGTAAGTTTACCTTTATTGTTTACCGCTAATTTCTTGTTTGATTTGAGAAACGAATTCTTGGAGAGATTTTGTTTCAGATTCTTTCTCTCCGTAACGGCGAATGTTTACACCATCTACTTCCATTTCGTTATCTCCAACCACAAGCTGGTATGGTACCTTTTGCATTTGAGCTTCACGGATCTTATAACCGATTTTCTCGTCACGCTCATCTACTTCAACACGAACTCCAGCGTACTTCAGTTCATCCTCTACTTTTTTCGCATAGTCTAAATGAACATCCGCGGATACCGGAATAATTTTCGCTTGAACAGGAGCTAACCATGTTGGGAAGGCTCCTTTGTATTCTTCAATTAAGAAGGCTACAAAGCGTTCCATTGTAGATACAACACCACGGTGGATCACCACAGGACGATGGTGAGCGCCATCTTCTCCAATGTACGTTAGATCAAAACGCTCTGGTAAGTGGAAGTCAAGCTGCACCGTTGATAACGTTTCGTCTTTTCCTAACGCCGTTTTCACCTGAACGTCTAGTTTCGGACCGTAGAATGCAGCTTCTCCTTCTGCCTCTACATAATCCACTTCAAGGTCTTCCATTGTTTCCTTAAGAAGAGCCTGTGCTTTATCCCACATCTCATCATTATCCACATACTTCTCTTTGTCTTCTTTATCACGATAAGAGAGACGGAAGTAGTAATTCTCTAAACCAAAGTCTTTATATACCTCTTGAATCATGCGAACTACACGGATAAATTCTTCTTTCAGCTGATCCGGACGAGCAAAGATATGCGCATCATTTAACGTCATGGCACGAACACGTTGAAGTCCCGCAAGAGCACCAGACATTTCATAACGGTGCATGGTTCCTAACTCAGCAATACGAACCGGAAGATTTCGGTAGCTGTGAAGCTGATTTTTATAAACCATCATGTGGTGCGGACAGTTCATGGGACGAAGAACAAGATCTTCGTTATCCATCTCCATCGTTGGGAACATATCGTCTTGATAGTGATCCCAGTGGCCACTTGTTTTGTAAAGATCCACTGATCCTAATACAGGCGTATAAACGTGGTCATAACCGAGACGTTCTTCTAGATCAACAATATAGCGTTCAATTGTACGTCTGATAGTCGCACCCTTAGGAAGCCATAGCGGAAGACCCTGCCCAACTTTTTGAGAAACTGTAAAGATGTCTAATTCTTTACCAAGTTTACGATGATCACGCTCTTTTGCCTCTTCACGCATTTTCAAGTATTCTTCAAGATGGTCTTTCTTCTCAAACGCAGTACCATAAATACGTTGAAGCATCTTGTTATCGCTATCTCCACGCCAGTAAGCACCAGATACACTTAACAATTTAAAGACTTTAATCTTGTTCGTAGAAGGTACGTGAGGTCCACGGCATAGGTCAAAGAATTCACCTTGCTTATAAATCGTAACAGAATCGCCTTCTGGAATCGCATCAATCAGTTCGAGTTTTAACTCATCGCCGATTTCCCGATACATTTCCTTCGCTTCTTCACGTGAAACTTCAAGGCGCTCCACTTCTAAGTTTTCACTTGTGATTTTTTGCATTTCCTTTTCAATCTTCTTAAGATCCTCTGGTGTAATAGAAGTATCCAGGTCCATATCGTAGTAGAACCCATTTTCAATAACCGGACCTACTCCCAGATTGACATTTCCGTAAATGCGTTTCACAGCTTGAGCCATTAGGTGAGCTGTGGAGTGACGAAGAACCTCAATACCTTCCTCATCACGAATCGTTACAATCTCTATAGAACCATCACCAGGAATTGCACGGCGAAGATCAATCAATTGACCATTGTGCTTCCCTGCCAATGCTTGTTTCTTTAAGCCTGAGCTAATGGAAGCAGCTACATCCTCTGTCGTCGTTCCTTGAGGGAACTCCTTAACCGCACCATCTGGAAATGTTAATTGAATAGCTTCCGACATGTTTATGTCACTCCTTTTATATTATTTATACATTAACTCTGCTACCTCTCTCATCTCGAAGAACATGGAATGGGTAACAAAGCGAACATAAAAAACGCCCGTCCCTTGCACAATCGCAAAGGGACGAGCGTTATACCCGTGGTTCCACCCAAATTCCCACAGTCTACACTGTGGCTTGATTCACACATCCGTAACGAGGACGAATCGCTGCTTACTACTAAGGGGTTCGCAAACAGAGTTCCGAGGTGGTAAACAAGTGTCGTACTTAGGAAGCTTCCAGCCTTAGACTTCCCTCTCTGTATAAGCCGTGTCATCTCGTTCTTATCCTCATCATCACTGATCATAAATGAAATTTAAACTTTATAGAAGTTAGTATAATGGGAATAAATCCGAAAAGCAAGCCCATTTTTAAAACGGAGATAATCTTTTAAATGGAAATTTTGTCAGCGGGAGAAATTCAGCTCTTTCTTGAAAGATGTTCATCACGGTCAGTGTCTTCGCATCACTTGGGTCATTCCCATAAATGGAAAGTTTGTCTGGCGCAAGTGCCATAATCGGCGTAAGATCAAGCTCGTCTTTACCAAGCCCAAATAAATATAAAGGGTGATCGGCTGTTAGTCGCTCAATTTCTTCCAAAGCGTACCTATGACCTTTCTGGGAGTAAAATATAAACGGTTGACTTTGAACGATTGTTAACGCCTCTACTTTTGAAGGTGTCACCTGTAAATACTCTCTTAAATGTTGGATATAGGACTGGTAATCCTGTTCCCTTTTATACTCATCAATCGCTTCCCCCACAACCTCAATTAATTCATCGTAAAAACGTTGTAGTCGAAACTTTATGATTGAATCAAACGCAAAACCCTTCCCTTGCCCCAATGCCTCTTCAAATGCCTTAGTTAGTCGATCCAACGCTTGTCTATGACGATGAGAAGAAGGATGATCTTCCCCCCATGCATCTGGCTCGTCCATAAAAGAACAACACAATTCATATATGTGAGCTACTTCATCATCGTCAGTGAAGTAGTAGCAATTCCGTATGATGTCTGTCAGCCATGATCGTTCTCTATGTATGACATAGACGTGGATTAGCCCTTGAACAATACGAGCTTCTTTCCCCTCATTTTCATCAACAAGAACAACATGACCCCATTTTTTATGATAATGCCATTGCACGCTCATTTCTTCATTCTGCGCGAATAGAAAATCACAGAATGATAAGGCTTCTTCTTTGTAAGAAAAATAGATCTCGGCCAACGTCTTCCCTCCCTCCTACAGTGGTACACGAAACTGTTACAGTATATGGGAAGGAAACAAGAAAAATGATTATTCTGTATAAAAAAAACTCTCCGTGGATTCTTTACGACACTATTGGAACACAAAAATGACGCGAACTTACCGACGGTGGTAAGTAATCTCCTCCCTCTTCTTAGGCTAGAGGCCGTTATTCAAATTAAATCAGGGCTTTCCCGGGGACTGCGAGACTCCCGCGGGGTAAGGAGCCTAGGGGAGACCCCACAGAGAGCGAAGCGAGCGAGGAGGCTTCCCAGCTCCCCGCAGGAAAGCGAGTTGTCCCCGGGAAAGCCCGAGCACATATAAACGTAACGGCCACTTTCATACTTGAATGTCTCAGCTTAAAGTATTTATCACTACCGCGGAACATTAAAAAGCAGCTCAAGGAGAGAGGCCGGGGCCTTCTGCTTGAGCTGCTTTTTTAGTTACGTCTATTTTGTCCAATCACTTCTACCGGGTTACTCACTTGCTTAATACGTTCAATGATGCGGCCTGCTTTTAGTTGCTCAACATCTCCACGGTTGTTCGTCATCAGGTGCTTTTCGAGTTCTTCTAAGTTGTAATTGGATGTAAAGAACACAGGTAAACGTTCCATCATCCGATACTGTAGGATTGAACCTAAAATCTCGTCACGGAACCATGAAGACATGGATTCGGCCCCAATATCATCTAACATAAGAACCGGAATTGTTTTAAACTTTTCTACCTTCTCTTTTAACGTATTATCCCCTAATGAGGATTTCATCTCACGAACAAGTTCAGGCATATAAATAAGATAAGAGGCAATTCGTTTATTAGCCAACTTATTCGCAATGGCACCTAGAAGGTGCGTCTTTCCAACACCAAATGGACCGTGGAAGTAAAGTCCTTTTTGCCCTTTTTCTGTCTCTGCATTCTCTGTATAGTTCATAGCTTGACGAATGGCTTCATACCGATCATCGGGATCCAGGTCTTTAAACTTAGCTTCCACGATGTCTTTAGGCATGTAGAGACTATTGATGAAAGAACGTTTCTCCTCTTGCTGCTGAGATTGTCGTTTACGAGGACACATCTCATAGGTTAAACGAATCTCTTTCCCCTGAACATGGAGATTCGGAGAATAACCTGAGACTAAATTTTGACAATTCTCCAGAGAAGGACATCCTTCACAGCGCTTGGATTGGGATTGATACTCATATAGTTTCATTAAATGTCGTTCTACGTCTTGATGAGAGAGGTTCGGATGTTCCTGCAAAATTTGCTGAATATCAGGATCTTTCAAGATTGCCTCGCGCATACTTTGGTAATGCTCTTGAAAGTTCTTACTTTCCCTCATCCATTTTTTCAAAGCTGTTTGGATCGGTTCCATTTCACTCATCCTTAAATCAAATTATTCGTAAACCATTAATCATCCATGTTTTTCAAAGCTTCTGCCAGCTCTTGTTTTTCACGCTCAATTTCAGAGGCAGATTTCCCGCTTTGACGTTTAGGGTCTTGGTTGTCACTTGACTGACCTTTTTGATCTTTAAACCAATCAGGAAGGACGTCTTGCTTTTGGTTCTTGTTATAGGAACGCTTCCCTCCGCTTTTACGGTTGTTTGCCCATTGTTGATACTTTTTATTCTCCGTTTTTGCAACACGCATCGCATGGCGCACGGTTTTCACCTGAAGTCTGGTCCAATGCCCTGCGATGGTTTCCATATAGTTTTTTGATAATTTCATATCTGTTTTAAGTAATACATAATAAATTAACACATTCATGACCCCAGGTGTTAATCCCTGTTGAGTCATAATATCACGGATCATTCTTAAATCCTTCTCAGGAGGCTCCGCGCCACCGGACAGATCTTGCAATAATTCTCGCGGGGAAATATGTTCAAGACGTTGTATTAACGCTTCCTCTTTATTGTCTGCTTGCTGCTCTTTCTGTGGCTCTTGATTATGATCCGTAACCGCTAACGAATCACGCTTGTGAGTCACTTGCAGATCCTCACTTTGACCACCCTTACTTTGGTAAAGATCATGACAAGCTTCTTTTAACTCAGATAAGTCCAATTGGTTTTCATCATTCAGAGCCCATAGTATGGCTTTCTCAACGTCATTAGTAGTTAGATTATACAACAAAGATAGCTGAGAAATCACTTTTTGATTCCGATTAGTAAGAATACTTTGAACCGGGAGCATCCGTTGATCAAGAGATTGCTTTACGTAGGAAAAATCAATTTGACTTTCCTTGATATTAGCACCCTGGCTCTCCACCAGGTCCTGATCTTGTTCTTCAAACTGGGAAGGGGGTACTTCAGTAGCAACCGCCCCCATTGAAAATACATATTCAAAAGACGACGTCACCTCTTCCCCTTTTTCATACGAAGAAGATTGGCCAGAAAACGTACGTTGTAATCGTTCGTACTTTTGTTGACCAAGATGATGATATAGTAACAAGGATAACATCTCGTCCGCAAAGAATTCACTCGGTGTGAATGGGCGAAGAAGGATATACGTGTATAGATTGTGCTCCTCAGATTGATCAACAAAAGTTCGAAGAAGCCCAATGGCTTCTAATCGTTTCCTCGCTTCATAAATATGATTTAACGGGAGGTTGAGATAGCTCATCAATAAATGGTGAGTACGAACGTCTCCGGCCTGTTCTTGAAGATCATATTCAGACAGTAACGTCTGGTATAAACTAATGGACTCGTTCCCAATCAATGGCTGATATAAATGAGTCAGGGATGTTGTGAAATCCATGGGCATGCTACGGGCTACCTTTAAACGAAATCCGTCTACAGGCAAAAGCTTCCCAATTGATGTATGTTCCATAAAACTCCCTCCTTCCTCATATTCTTGGTGTATTCATTCTATTCTATTACGTCATGAATGGTAAATCATTCAACGACGTCTTTATTTGACCCCTAAAAAAAGAAAAGAGCCAAGCGGCCCTAAATCTTATTACCCTTCTGGATCTTGTTTAATCAAATCTTTTAATTCATCAAGGAATACATTAATATCTTTAAACTGTCTATATACCGAAGCAAAACGAACATAAGCTACCTCGTCTATATGAGCTAGTCGGTCCATAACCATCTCGCCGATTTCCTTACTGTTTACTTCGGAAACACCACGGTTTCTTAATTCCCGTTCAATTTCCATGGCGATCGTTTCAAGTTCATCAACAGCAACAGGGCGCTTCTCACAAGCTCGAATTAAGCCTCTCATTAATTTCTCACGACTAAATTCTTCTCGTGTTCCTTCTTTCTTCACCACAATTAGAGGAACTTCTTCGATTCGCTCAAAGGTAGTAAAGCGAAAATGACATTCTTCACATTCGCGTCTGCGCCGAATCGACTTCCCCTCTTCAACGGGGCGTGAATCTAACACCCTAGTGCTCTTATAATTACAATTAGGACATTTCACAGAAAAATCAACTCCACATTTCTCTACATTTTATGAGCCATACTCGTTTCTAAAAACGGAAGTAATTTTTTCATTTCTTCCTGCTGTTCTCGAATCAATTTATGGCTGTACCCAAAATCAAAAGGCAAAGTAGACTCAGTCGTCACTGAAAAATCGACAGCCGTACGCAAGGGTTGAACCATAACGACACTAACGACAATAAACGCTTTCTTTCCCTTTACTGTTTGAAGGCTCATCTCTCCATGCTCCTTTGAGGATGACATTACCTTATATTTATTCGAATTTCTATAATAATCCTCCAAAAGGGGAAATGCCTTATCTTTAGTAGTCTTAAAATAGTGTGTGCGAATCATTTCATTCCAGTGTTCTTCACTTGTTTCTGCATGATTTGTAAAATATGTTGAAAACCATTGTTTTATATTCATAAACGTCCACCTCTAACCTATTATATCAAAAAATCGAAAAGGTTAAATACAGACTTCTGTCAAGAATTTCACTTTTTTCGGTTCAAATGTCGGAATGCGTAGTTCGGTGACGATTTTAAATTCTTGCAAAAAAAAGAAAGTACTCTTTAGGAGAGTACTTTCTTTCGAACAATTATATATTAGAGTACGTTGAATTTCTTCACTTCGACTGGTCCCATTCCTCTCGGGACCTCTACGGTTTCTTGTGTTTTAGCTTCTAATGATTGCGCAATATATTGAGCTGCTACATTAGGATCAATGCGATCCCCGCACGTGTATACGTCAATACTTGCATAGCCATGTTCTGGAAAACTGTGAATGGTTAAGTGAGATTCAGAAATAATAACGACGCCACTTACGCCGTGTGGTGCAAATTTGTGGAAAGCAACTTCACGAACTTCCGCTCCAGCTTTCAGTGCAGCATCTACGAAGATTTGTTCTATCATCGTCATATCGTTCAGCTTTTCCGTATTACAATCCCAAAGTTCTGCAATTACATGTCTACCCATTGTGTCCATCGGTAGTCCCCCTTTAAAACCAAAAAAGTTTACTTCTAAACGTCAAGCTTATGCACTACCACGGGGGCAAGTTAGTCCTAAGAGGTCCTAACCCTTTAAGCAGTCATAGGTTCGCCGGTATTTCAGAAGTTCAAAAGTTAGTATATAGTGTTTCCCTGTAATTTGCAATAAGTTTTTTTACTCACCCAAATTAGAAACGTGGTGCTGTAAGCTTTGTTAGTAGTATAAAACACTAAAGGGGGAATATCCAAATGATTTCACACGTTAGAATTTCAGGAAACACGCGCTTCCTTCCGTGCAGCTAAATGAGTACCAACAAACTTCACAAGGTCTAGCACTCGCTTAGAGTAGCCCCATTCATTATCATACCAAGCCAAAACTTTTACTTTCCGGTCATCCATTACGATTGTGGATAGCCCATCTATAATAGAAGAGTATTCAGATGTTGTGTAATCAACCGACACAAGTGGCTCATCTGAATAATGAAGAATGCCTTTTAAATCATTTTTAGAAGCGTGTAGGAACGCTTGATTGATTTGGTCTGCAGACACGTCACGCTTAACGTCAACTACTAAGTCGACAAGGGAAACATTAGGTGTTGGAACACGTAAAGCCATGCCATGCATTTTCCCATTTAAATGGGGAATTACTTCACCAAGAGCCTTAGCTGCTCCTGTAGAAGTTGGAATGATCGACTGTGTACATCCTCTGGCACGCCTTAAGTCTTTATGAGGGTTATCTAAGTTCTTCTGATCATTTGTAAACGCATGAACCGTTGTCATCAGGCCATTCTCGATCCCGAATTGCTCATCTAACACCTTCACAACCGGAGCTAAGCAGTTCGTTGTGCAAGAAGCATTTGATAACACATCGTGCTCCTTATCATTGTAAACGCTCTCATTTACGCCCATAACAATCGTAGCATCGACTTCTTTGCCAGGTGCCGTAATCACAACTTTCTTAGCCCCCGCTTCAATATGCTGCCCAGCCGTTTCTTTCGTTTTAAACTTCCCGGTAGCTTCTATAACAATATCCACTTCATACTCTTTCCAAGGAAGCTTAAGTGGGTCGCGTGATGCGAAAAGGTGAACTTTCTTTCCGTCTATTTCAAGACCATCTTCAAGCGCTTTCACTTCTCCTTGAAAATGACCATGTACGCTATCATATTTAATTAAATGAGCTAACGTTTCTGGAGGGTAGCTGGCATTGATGGCAACAACCTCTACCTGCTTATCTAAAATCGCCTGGCGAAACACCATTCGACCAATTCGACCAAAACCATTAATAGCAACGCGTGACTTCATTCTGCATACCCCTCTCATTTATGATACACTTTATTGTTATTTCGCATGAATAGTATAACACAATAAAGATTTCCTAGGGAGTGAATTGTGCGTTTTTTTCCAAACTTTATTAAACTATATGCACATCTCTCTCATTCAATGAGAAGGAATGGGTGTTACAGCGGTTACCTATAGAATTTTATAAGATTAGCAAAAGCTGTGCTGACAAGAAAAGAGGTCATTCTTGTTAAAAGAACAACCTCTTTCGGTCAGGATAATATATTCCACTGTCGTAGTATGGCTTCTAGTTGATCATAGGTCTCTCTTTTAGAGCCGTTATTGTCAATAACTTCATCCGCCATACGCACCTTTTCGGTTATGGATAATTGCGAGCGTATGCGGCTCAGGGCTTCTTCTTTAGAACTCTCATCACGCTCCATTAAGCGCTGCAATTGAACTTCCTCATCTACCGCTACGACAAGAGTTTTGTCGACATAGCCTGTTAAGTTGCTCTCAAACAATAGAGGAATATCTAAAACAACCGCCTTGTCCCCACGGTCTAAATAGCGGTCTCGCTCTCTAACCATTTCCTGCCTAACAGCCGGATGAACAATGTCATTGAGCTGCTTTCTTTTACCTTCGTCATTAAAGACGATTTCTCCAAGCGCCTTCCGATCAAGCGTCCGATCGTCTCTTAAAATCCCTTCTCCAAACACACTTACCACTTGGTTATAAGCCTCACGCCCCGGTTCAACCACCTTGCGTGATAACTTATCAGCATCAACGACAGGAATATTATACTCCTCAAACATAAGAGAAACTGTACTCTTTCCTGTGGCAATACTTCCTGTCAATCCAATAACAATACCCATCCAATGCCTCCTTTACGTAAACTTCAACATCCCAATAATAATAAGTAACAACCCTGGTAAAAAAGTTAACCGCTGAACCCACTTAAAATAAGATAACCAGTAGCCACACTTCAACCCAATCCAAAGAAAGGAACTACTCATAAATGCAATTAATAACGCTGTCGTAATGGGAGAAAAGCCAAACATCGCTGCGCCGATACCGGCACCAAACGCATCAAGGGAAAGAGCAATCCCTAAAAGAAAAGCTTCAATTCCATTAATGGATCCTGAACGATCTATATCAGCACTCATTGGCTTCCTTAATATTTGAATCACGATCCCAAGCGATTTAATCTCCAAGTTGAATATATAGGAACTGGGATCTTTGGTCTCAGTAGGTTGATCAGTACGAAAAAACTGATAAAGCACCCAAATTCCGATTGCAATTAAGATTCCTCCTCCAAACATTTCAGTAATGTGCGGAGAAAGAAAATGGGCAATGACTTTTCCAATCATCATAGATAAAAAGAATGAAACCGCTGAAACCAAAGCAATTACTCCAATGGCCCGTAGCGAAAGCCCTACTTTCCGTAATCCATACGTAAATCCAACTGTAAAGCTATCTAAACTTACTGCAAAAGCAAGTAGAATGAGGGTAGTGAATGGTGCCATAGCCGGTAAGCTCCTTCTCTCATATTTACGCATAGTATATGAAAGGAGCCTACCCGCTGTTACTGTCTTAACAAGGGTTTACTCTGGTTGGCACTGAAGGCAGAAATGAGTACCTCTGCCCCCAACTTTGGTCTTTGTGATCACAGTTCCACATCGTTCGCATGGTTCATCCTCACGACCATATACTTTTAATCGCTGTTGGAACATCCCAATCTGTCCTTGTGTATTCACATAAGTGCGAATGGTTGTCCCCCCTTGCTCAACAGCTTCTTGAAGGGTAGCAACAATTTCACCATGTAAACGAACAGCTTCTGCTTTAGTGACATCTTTCCCCTTCCGCTCTGGGTGGATAGAGGAACGATGGAGAGCCTCATCTACATATATATTCCCTAGGCCGGTTACGATCACTTGATCCAATAAAGCCGTTTTCACATGTCTTGATGTCTTCTTAAGCTTTGTATATAAGTGGTCAGGTGTAAACAGCGGGTCAAACGGTTCTGGTCCTAATTGATCCAAAGGGGGACTATTAAATTCTTCTCCAATCGGGTAGATATGCATAGTCCCAAACTTCCTTACATCCTGGTAACGGAGTTCTGTTCCATCTGTAAAACGGAAAACGACATGAGTATGCTTAGCCCTCTCTTCATTCCCCTGAAAAACACCATACTTTCCTTCCATTCGAAGATGAGAGATCAACACGTCCGTATCAAGATAAAACAACAAAAACTTGCCACGTCGCTTCAAATTGTGAATGGTTTGCCCCTGTAATCGTTCTTTAAAAGCTTGAGGGTCTTTAGGACGTTGAATTATATTTGCCCAAAACACCTCAACATCTTCAATCGTTTTCTCAGTTACAAGATGTTGTAACGTTTTCTTGATGGTTTCGACTTCTGGTAACTCAGGCAACGCCTTTCACTCCTTTATTTAGCATCGTACCATGTTGTTCCTTTAGCAGAATCAACAAGCAGTGGCACATCTAAGTCAACTGTATTTTGCATGACTTCAGAGACGATCTCTTCAAGCTTTCCAAGTTCTTCTTCTGGAGCTTCAAGAATCAATTCATCGTGTACTTGAAGAAGAAGGGTTGCTTTTAATTGTTCCTCTTCCAAACGATGATGGAGATCGACCATCGCCTTCTTGATGATATCAGCAGCGGAACCTTGTATAGGTGTGTTCATCGCTGTACGTTCTGCGAAACTTCTACTATTAAAGTTACGACTTGTAATATCAGGCAGGTACCTTCTTCTGTTCATGAGGGTGGTTACATACCCTTTCTGTTTTGCATCAAGCACAATTTCGTCCATGTAGTTTTTTACACCTGGATAACTATCTAAATACCGTTCAATAAATTGCTTCGCTTCTTTACGACTAATTCCTAGACTTTGAGAAAGTCCATACTCACTTATTCCGTATACAATTCCAAAGTTAACTGCCTTAGCTTGTCTTCTCATTTGATCGGTTACATCATCTTTATCAACATGGAATACATCCATAGCCGTTTGTGTGTGGATATCCTCATTATCATTAAAGGCTTTAATCAGTTTCTCATCCTCAGCAATATGCGCTAATACTCGAAGCTCAATTTGAGAATAGTCTGCAGCGAAGATGTACCACCCCTCTTTTGAAGGGATAAAGGCTTGCCTGATTTTCTTACCTTCTTCAAGACGTATTGGGATATTTTGCAAGTTCGGTTCTGTGGAACTTAATCGTCCTGTTTGTGTTAACGCTTGATTAAAGCGTGTATGGATCATCGCATCATCATGGACTACTTTCAACAATCCTTCGATGTACGTAGACTTCAGCTTCCCTAACTGACGATAAAGGAGAAGCTTTGGAATGATTTCGTGCTGATCACTTAGCTGCTCTAATACGTCTGCGGATGTAGAATAGCCTGTCTTCGTCTTTTTGATAACAGGCAGTTCAAGCTTTTCGAATAAAATAGGCCCTAGCTGTTTCGGTGAATTTAAATTAAACGTCTCACCGGCCAAATCATGGATCTCAGCTTCTAATTGGTTGAGGCGCTCCTCAAGCTCTGCTCCCATTTCTTTCAGACGATCGACATCTACCTTTACACCCGTATGTTCCATTTCCCCAAGTATTAATGCAAGTGGCATCTCTAGCTCATCATAGAGTTCCCATTGTTCATTCGATTGTAATTGTTCTTCCATAACCGACTTTAGCTCAAAGAGCATATTCGCTTTACGAGCAACATGACTAGACAAGGAAGAGATTTCAGGCACTTTCATTTTAGCGCCTTTACCATACACTTCTTCATCAAATTGAATCTCTTTATATCCCATACGATGACTAATTGATGGAATGTCGTGATGGTTCTCGCTTGGGTTAGTTAGATAAGAAGCGAGTAACATATCGAAATCTATACCACGGATCTCTATTCCATGACGCGTTAGGGCCACAGAGGTTTTCTTTGCGTCAAAAACAGCTTTTTTATTCTGACTGTTCTCTGCCCAATCTTTAAATAGTTCGGACTCGACCGCAACATCGGCAGGAATAAAATAAGCTCCCTTTTCATGAACAAGGCCGATACCTTCTATGTTCGCGGTATGATAGTTGTCCCCTAGCATTTCGACTACAAGAGCTGTGGAGGAACTCAGGTGCTCTTCCTTCACCTCATCGAGTACGGTGACCTTTAATTCAGGGAGAGACTCCTGGACTTTCTCCGCTTCCTCTTCTCCGCCGATTCGGCTAATTAGAGATTGGAAACCAAGATCTCTAAAGAAAGCACTCACTTTCTGATATTCATACCCTGTATACGTAACATCTTCTAATCCAATCTCTACAGGTGTATCTACGTTAATCGTCACCAGCTGTTTACTCATAAAAGCATTTTCTTTATTTGATTCAAGCTTTTCTTTTAGTTTCTTCCCGCTAACCTCTTCAAGACCTTCATATACGTTTGATAAGGTCTCAAATTGTTTAAGCAGTTTTACAGCCGTCTTTTCCCCAACACCTGGAACACCTGGAATGTTATCAGAACTATCCCCCATCAGGGCTTTCAAGTCGATGATCTGATCTGCACGAACTTCCATTTTCTCTTCTAAGTAAGAAGGAGTGTATGTTTCAACATTGGTGATCCCTTTTTTCGTTAGCGCTACAGAAACTTGATCCGATACGAGTTGCAATAAATCACGGTCACCACTAATGACCTTGACTTCCCACTTCTCCTCTTCTCCCCTCTTCGCAAACGTTCCAATAATATCATCCGCTTCATACTGGTTTAGTTCGTAGTGCTTTATTTGGAAGTTATCCAATAACTCACGTAAAAGAGAGAATTGCTCAGAAAGCTCTGGTGGAGTCTTTTGACGACCTCCCTTATATTCTTCATAAGTTTTGTGACGAAACGTCGTCTTTCCTGCGTCAAATGCTACAAGCATATGTGTCGGATTTTCTTCTTCTAGTATTTTTAACAGCATCGTTGTGAACCCGTAAACGGCGTTTGTATGTACACCTTTATCATTGTTTAATAGCGGCAGAGCAAAAAAAGCTCGGTAGGCTATACTGTTTCCATCAATAAGAACCAGTTTATTTGTCATGTCTACACTCCTTCGTTCGTTTGCATACCTTTTCCACAAAAAAAAGGCGACTTGTTTCCTTTATTCTATCATGTTCCATAATAGAAGGAAAAAGTCGCCCTTTGTCTATTCAAAATATCCCGTTAAGTTCCTTGCATATGGTGAGTCTTGCGGAAGGATGATCGTCGTTTCCCCATTAATCGTTTTCTTGTAGGATTCAAGGGTCCGGTATAATTGGTAAAAGTCTTCATCTTTAGAGAACGATTCATTATAAATTTTAGCCGCTTCCTGTTCTCCTTCAGCTCGAATAGCTGCAGCTTCAGCATTAGCTTTTGAGAGCATTTCTGTAACTTCTCGATCAGTCTGAGCGATAATACGATTTTTAGCTGCTTCCCCTTTTGAAAGGTACTCTTGAGCTTTTGATTCACGCTCAGAAATCATATTCCGAAATACGGTTTGTTCATTCTCATCGGGCAAATCGGTTCGTTTAATTCGAACATCATCCACCCGAATCCCAAACTCATCTCGAGCGAGTAATTGATTTACTCGTTCAGTAATACGCTTGTGCAAGTCTCCTCGCGAGGACTCTTCATCATTTATAATTTCTTCATAGTTCATCTGCCCTAACTCGGTACGGATAACAGAGAAGATAAATTCCCCCATACGAGCTTCTGCTCCGATCATGGTTCTGGCATTGTTAATCATCTTATCAGGATCAACAATATGCCAAATGGCGTAATTATCAATAATCATTCGTTTCTTATCAAGGGTATTGATTTCTTTCTCATTTACGTCATAGACCATTTTTTTCTTCGGTAGAGTACTAACCGTCTGAATAAGAGGGAGTTTAAATTTAAGACCAGGCTCATCTTCAATTCTTACAATTTCACCAAATTGACGAACCACTTTATATTCTCCTTCTTTCACAATCATGACACTACTGATAAGCGCTACGAGTAATAAGATCAAAATGATAAGACTTAATCCAATCTTAATCATCCGCTTCCCATAGTTTGAATTCGACTCATTCTCCATTTCCATCACATTCTCATCACTCATTATCTGACCCTCCCTCTTTCGGTGTTGGTTGAACGGAGGAAGGCTTTCCGATCGGTAGGTACTTGAGCGTATTCCCATCATCATTCATAATATATAAGTTTGCATTCGGGAGCACATCTTCAAGGGTTTCAATAACGAGTCGTTCTCTCGTTATTGCAGGAGACTTCTTATAAGCTTCATAAAGAGCATTGAACTTAGCTACATCTCCCTTTGCCTCTTCAATGCGAGCTACCTTGTCGCCTTCTGCACGTGAAATAATCGCATCTTTCTCCCCTAATGCTTCTTCGTACTTTTCGTTACGGTATTTCTCTGCTTCATTTCTTTTGGTGTTACTCGTCTCACGGGCATCCGTAACCTTTGTGAAAGCTGTGCGTACTTCTTCATCCGGAAGATCCACCTCTTGTAACTTTACATCACTAACCGAGATTCCAATATTATAATCTTCAACTAAACGGATTAACATTTCACGGACTTCATTTTCGATTTCAGCTTTACCGGAAGTTAAGGCCTCATCAATCTCAGAAGTACCAATGATACTTCTTAGAGAAGCGGAAGTAGCGTTATTTAAAGCAAGTTCAGGATCTTGTGATTGATATAAATATTTCGCTGGGTCCACAATCTTCCATTGCACGACGAGGTCAGCAAGTACAATATTCTCATCACCTGTTATCATTTGGACCTGCTTCTTATTGCTTTTATCATCCTGTGAATAGCCAAAGTTCAAACTAAATGTTTCCTTCGACAGCTTTTCCACTTCTTGAATGGGCCAAGGCATTTTAAAATGAAGCCCTGGTTCAGTTATGCTTTCTTCTGCGTTTCCGAACGTTAGAATAACAGCTTGCTCAGATTCATCAACCGTATACCAACTTGTGATCCCCACTATAATAAGAACAATTGCCGCTACCCCCATAGCGATCCAAGTATAGATTTGTTTTAACGTCACCCGTATCCCCCCTATTCTTTTTATTTCCATTCATTTACGAATTAAGGAGGAAAAAGGTTCCGAAAATTCTATGTGAAGAAAATTGGTGCTTTCTTAAAAAAAGACATAAAAAAAAGACGGAGGCGGGTTGACCTCCGTCAGTTAAGAAAACACCTTGGATGAAAGGGTTTCATAAAGATACTATATCAAGGAATTATTTACATATAATTAATTCAATGTTAACGTTTTGTAAACTTTTTAGGTAACGTAATATGAAAGGCTGTTCCTTTTTGATATTCACTTTCCACATCAATCGTACCATGATGCGCTTCCACAATATGCTTCACAATCGCCAGCCCTAAACCTGTGCCACCTGAATTTCGACTTCTGGCTTTATCTACTCGATAGAATCGTTCAAAAATACGCGGTACATCTTCTTTTGGAATTCCAATCCCACTATCCGTAACGGAAATAAGGAAAGAATTCTTCTGGTTCTTTAATTCGAGTTTAATGGTTCCTCCACTTGGCGTATAGTTAATCGCATTCGTCACAAGATTAATAACCACTTGCTTTAAACGGGCTGAATCCCCGTCGATATACCCTTCAGTGTCCACATATTGCTCGATTTCGATGCCTTTATGATTGGCTTGTTGTTCAACTATTGGAATAACATCTTTTACTAATGATTGTACAGAGATATGCTCTATATTTAATGAGAATTCTTCCTTCTCTAACTTCGAGAGCTCTAAAAGATCATGAATAAGCGACTGCAATCGTTCACTCTCTTTCAATATGATCGTAATAAACTGTTCCCTTAGGCCTTCATCTGACATTGCTCCATCAAGTAGCGTTTCTGAAAAACCTCTAATAGACGTAATTGGCGTCTTTAACTCATGTGAGACATTCGCAACGAAGTCTTTACGCATTTGTTCGAGATTCTTTAATTCAGTGATGTCATGGAAAACTAGAACAACACCCTTCCACTGATTGGCCTCATTAAAGATTGGAGCCCCTAATACTTCAAGAAATCTTCGTTCGATCTGGAGGGGAAGTATGAAGGAATGGCGTACTTTATCTTCTGTCATAAATACTTCTTTAACAGCTTTATGAATCTCCGCTTCTTCCACTGCTTCGTAATATAAGTGCCCTAAGTACTTTTGTTCGTTATCGCCAAAATGCTCTAAAAAAGCACGGTTCACAAGATTGATGTACCCTTTCTCATCAATTAACATAAGCCCATTCCCCATGTTATTAATAACGGCTTCTAAACGATCCTTCTGCATCTCCTGCTGCATCGTCATCTCTTGAAGATTGCGCGCTAACACATTGATCGAAGACGTAAGTACAGCTGCCTCTCCATAATTCCCTTCATAGGTTCTGGCTCTGTAATTCCCTCTTGCAAGCTCATCGGCTACATTAGACGCAGAACGGATCGGTTTAATATATTTCTCAAATATATTTCGTCCGAGCGTTGCCATAACCAAAATACCAACCAGGAGAGTAATCCCAATAATTACCCAAATGTTACTGGTGATATGGGTTAAAGAATCAATCTTTAGCACAAGTACAAGTTGCCCATTCAACGCACTATTTTCCGCTTCGAAAGGATAGAAAAACATATGGTCTTTCAAATATCCCTCATGCAAAGGACTAAAGCCTGCTTGCTGAGTATTCATATACGAATCTACCGTGTCGACTTCCCCGGTAGTTAACGATAATACTTGCTTCGTTGTATTTAAAAGAACTTGTCGATTCTCAGAAATAAAAACAAGGCCGATATCAAGCTGCGTACTAAGTTCTTCAAGCGTACTTAAATCTGAGGCATCTTCCACAAATTCAGAAAGATAAACAGCTTCATTCTCAACCCGCTCTTCAATAACATCAACAAAGAAATTCTTCGTGAGTTGAGCCAGGACCAAACCAAGACCTAACATGAGGAGAATTGCTAAAATGGAATACGTTAAAAAAGGTCTTGAATCATACTTGTTACGCATCTTTAGAAGGATCCTCCATCTTGTAACCTAAGCCTCTAATTGTTTTAATATAGACGGGTTTCTTTGTGTCTGGTTCAATCTTCTCTCTTAAGTGACTAATATGAACATCCACAATTCGGGTATCTCCAACAAAATCGTAATTCCAAACAGCGCTTAGTAATTGATCCCTGGATAATACCCTACCTTTATTTTTAGTTAGATAGAGAAGAAGTTCGAATTCCTTAGGAGTCAGTATGAGAGACTCGCCTTTAACCGTCGCCTCATATTGTTCAGGAAAGACTTTTAAGTCAGCAATGTGAATGTTGTCATCTTCTTCGGTAGTTGTTTCACGCATACCAGACCGTCTTAAGATCGCCTTAATACGCGCTACAACTTCACGAGGACTAAACGGTTTTGTTAGGTAGTCGTCTGCTCCGAGTTCTAGCCCTAACACTTTATCAAATTCATCATCCTTAGCGGTTAGCATTAGAATAGGCGTCTGAACTTGCTTCTGTCTAAGTTGCTTACATACTTCCATCCCATCCATTTCGGGGAGCATAACATCTAATACAATAAGATCAAAGAATTGTTCATTAGCTTTCTCTAAGGCCTCAGCACCTGTATAGGCTACTTCCGTTTCAAAGCCTGATTGTTCTATATTATATTTTAACAACGTTACAATCGATTCTTCGTCGTCTACGATTAAAATGTTTTGAGCCATCTCGCATCCACCTCTATTTCTTTTTCTACCTTCATCATACAATGAATCACAGTTTTAATAAAAGCACATTTAGGGAGTTCATACTTTTCTTTACAATAACTTTACAATTATTTAACGGGGGAATTCCCCAGATATCCTCCCCCCATTATGTGGAATTGCATTCGTTAAAACGTTTAGCTGCGACCCTCTATCTAACCTGCCTCCCCCCATAAACATACTTTTTAACAATAATCCCCATTTTTAATGTATATAAAAATCCCTCTATTTTTCATAGAGGGATTTACTTAAGCATTCTTCTTAATAGAAATTTTCCAGTGAGCGAGCTGTCATGGATTCTGGTTCAAAGGCTGGGGTAACGGTTAAGGTACCTGCGATGACCTCTTCGCTGTCTTCGTTTTCTCCGTGCACCTGAAGCTTTACGTTATGTTCGTGTTCATTGACTTCGGTTACTTTGACCGTGATGGTTACTTCTGAATAGTGGTGTAAGGGGGTTGGGTAACGAAGCAGTTGTTCTGTAATATGGCATCCTGGGCCAGGCAAGTGTGAGGAAACCAGGGAAGACACCATTCCGTATAGCATTACCGATGGCACTAAAGGACGCTTATAAGGAGTCTGTGAAGCATAGTCATGTTGAATGTATAACGGATTGGCATCACTTGTTAATCCGAGATAAAGTAAGATATCTTTATCTTCAATGGACATCGTTTCTGTGTACACTTCTCCAACCGTAACTTCTTTTATTTTTTTGCCAAGCTTTCTTCTCTTGCCAAGCATATTCTCCACCTCCAAAAATGTAAGCGTTTTCTTATGTTTGATTAGAAAAGCTGTCCTAATTCGAGGACAGCTTTTCTTGGATTACATTTATTGTACTACTTCCATAACTTTTTTAACAGAGTCAGCAGATTTATCTAACTGAGTTCTTTCATCCTCTGTTAGGTCAAGCTCAATAATTTCTTCAATACCATTTCCACCTAGGATGGTTGGTACGCCAAGATAAATATCTTTGTATCCGTACTCTCCTTCTAAATAAGCAATGGCAGGTAAAACACGACGCTGATCTTTCAAGATCGCCTCAGCCATTTCCGTTAAGGAAGCAGCAGGAGCATAGTAAGCACTACCATTACCAAGTAAGCCTACGATTTCGCCGCCGCCTTTACGAGTACGTTCCACAATTTCTTCTAGACGTTCTGAAGATATAAGCTTCTCAAGTGGAATTCCACCTGCATAGGAATAGCGAATAAGTGGTACCATATCATCTCCGTGCCCACCAAGTACAAAACCTGTAATATCTTTAACAGATAAGTTTAGTTCTTGAGCAATGAAAGTACGGAAACGAGCTGTGTCTAACACGCCACTTTGGCCGATGACACGATGTTTCGGGAAACCAGATTCTTTAAAGACTGAATAGGTCATAGCATCAACAGGGTTTGTTAACACAAGAATCGTCGTTTCCGGAGAATGGCGAACGATTTCCTTTGTAACAGTCTTCATGATTTTTGAGTTCGTAGCGACTAAGTCGTCACGACTCATTCCTGGTTTACGAGCGATTCCAGCGGTAATGATCACAAGATCAGAGCCAGCTGTATCTTCATAGTTCGATGTCCCTTTAATGTCTGCATCAAAACCTTGCACAGGGCTAGCCTCAAGCATATCCAGCGCTTTTCCTTGAGTTGGTTTTTCCATATCGGGCACATCAACAAGCACTACATCCGCAAGCTCTTTTTGCGCAATCATAAGTGCTGTTGTTGCTCCAGTGAAGCCAGCGCCAATAACGGATACTTTTCTTCTTTGAATGGCCATATTAATCCCCTTCCAATCCTAAGATTAGTCCATGTTTTTGATAAGTGCATCACCGAATTCGGAACACTTCACTTCAGTAGCACCATCCATCATACGAGCAAAGTCGTACGTTACGGTCTTATTACCAATTGTTTTATCCATAGCTTTAGTAATAAGGTCTGCTGCTTCTCTCCACTCAAGGTGTTCAAGCATAAGTACACCAGAAAGAATAACAGAAGATGGATTCACTTTATCCATACCCGCGTACTTAGGTGCAGTTCCGTGAGTTGCTTCAAAAATAGCATGGCCTGTTTCAAAGTTAATATTAGCACCAGGAGCAATACCAATTCCACCTACTTGTGCAGCAAGTGCATCAGAAACGTAATCTCCGTTAAGGTTCATTGTCGCAACGACATCAAATTCTTTTGGACGAGTTAAGATTTGTTGTAAGAAGATATCTGCAATCGCATCTTTCACAATCATCTTGCCTTCAGCTTCAGCAGCATCTTGTGCTTTGTTCGCAGCTTCTTTTCCTTCTTTTTCAACGATTTCGTCATACTGTCTCCATGTGAAGACTTTATCACCGAATTCTTGTTCAGCTACTTCATAGCCCCATGCTTTGAAGGCACCTTCAGTAAATTTCATGATGTTTCCTTTGTGAACAAGTGTTACATTGCGGCGACCTTCACGAAGCGCATATTCAATTGCAGAACGTACAAGACGCTTAGTTCCTTCTTCAGAAATCGGTTTTACGCCAATTCCAGACGTTTCAGGGAAACGAATATTATGTACGCCCATTTCGTTTTGTAAGAAGTCGATTACCTTTTTCGCTTCAGGTGTTCCTTTTTGCCACTCAATACCTGCGTAAATGTCTTCTGTGTTCTCACGGAAAATCGCCATATCCGTATCTTGTGGACGCTTAACAGGTGACGGTACACCTTCAAACCAACGTACAGGGCGTAGACAAGTGAAAAGGTCTAACTCCTGACGTAAAGCAACGTTTAATGAACGAATACCTCCGCCAATTGGTGTTGTAAGAGGCCCTTTGATCGCAATTTTGTAATCACGGATTGTATCAAGTGTTTCTTTAGGAAGCCATTCGCCAGTCTTATCGTAAGCTTTTTGACCTGCGTAAACTTCTTTCCATTCGATTGATTTAGTGTCGCCATATGCTTTCTGAACAGCTGCTTCAATTACTTTACTCGCCGCAGCCCAAATATCTGGTCCGATTCCATCCCCTTCAATATATGGAATGATAGCATTATTTGGTACGTTCATTTCGCCATTTTCTACTGTAATTTTTTCAGCTTGTGTCACTGATAACCCCTCCTAAATCATTGCAAATATTCTCACTATAATCATATCATACGAATACTAAAATCAAATAATAAAAAAGTTCAAAAGGGTAGACTTAAGTCGGCCATACCGTTCTCAAAAGCCTCCCTTATGCTAGTTTCATAGATTAACGATTTTCAATTGGTGTATACGTTTGGCCTGTTGGCCCTGTATACTCAGCACGTGGACGGATCAGACGGTTATTGTCATACTGTTCTAAAATATGCGCTAACCAACCAGAAGCACGACTCACAGCAAATAGTGGTGTGAACAAGTCATGGTCGATACCAAGGCTATGGTAAACAGACGCGGAATAGAAATCGACGTTGGCAGGAAGCCCTTTGTGCTCTTTGATATAATCTTCAATTTTCACTGACATGTTATACCACTTCGAATTTCCGGTAAGCTCAGTAAGTTCACGAGACATTTCTTTCAAGTGCTTCGCACGAGGATCCCCGTTCTGATAGACACGGTGCCCCATACCCATAATCTTTTCTTTGTTTTCAAGCTTTTCTTTAATCGCATCGATCGCGCGATCTTCATCGCCAATCTCTGTCAACATTTTCATAACGCGCTCATTCGCCCCACCATGTAGTGGTCCTTTTAACGCCCCGATCGCGGAAGTAATACCACTATAAATATCTGATAAGGTCGCCACGCAAACACGCGCTGTAAAGGTAGAAGCGTTTAACTCATGGTCAGCATGAAGCACAAGTGCTTTATTGACAGCTTCCACTTCAAGATCTTTTGGTTCTTCATCATTAAGCATGTACAAGAAGTTCGCTGCAAAGCTTAAACCTTCTTTTGGTTGAACGGGTTCTTGTCCTCTACGAATACGAGCAAAAGCTGTAACGATTGCTGGCATTTTTGCCTGAATGCGGATCGCTTTACGCTTATTTGCGCTTGCTTCCATCACGTCGGCCTCTTCATCGTTTAACCCTAGAATGGAAACGGCGGTGCGCAACGCTGCCATAGGGTGAACCGATTCCAGATCATATGATTTCAGATGGTCGACCACTGATTGAGGAATCGCCATCTCTCTATTTAACTCACCCTTAAAGTGATCAAGCTCATCCTTTGTAGGTAACTTCTTATTCCAAAGAAGGTAGATCACTTCTTCAAAACTAGAATTTTGAGCTAAATCATCAATGTTGTACCCCACATAGGTGAGTTGGTCATCAATAATAGAACTGATAGAGGATTCCGTTGCAATAATCCCTTCTAAACCTTTTGTAGCTGCCATTGATACTCTCTCCTTTTTTCCCTGTTTTTTCCCCGTATACGTTCCCTATGTAAAATCAAAGAAAACGCTTAACATATTTATTAAAAAATTTTCAGGATATCATCCCCATAAACAATTATAAACAAATATCAGATTTTTGTGAAATGAAACCGTTTAATTTTCTGAAAAAATCTACAACGGATATGGGAATTATTCCTTTAAATCAGGTGATTAAAACATCTATTTTCCTTAAATTTCTTTAACTGTTCACCAACAAAACAAAAAATCCTAATAACATTTTATCTTTTTCTGAATCTATAAAAAAGGAAGTTCTCTGCTTATGAGAACTTCCCTAACCCTTTTTCTTTATTAGAATAATTTAACAATACTATCAACCAACTTCATCGCCATATAAGCTATCCCCGCCCCAATAAGGGGGCCAACGGCAACACCATTAAAGAAAACAACAGCAAGAATGGTTCCAATGATCAAAGCAGTTGTTAATTGTGGGTCGCTTGCTAGCAAGCTTAGTCCATCCCGTGCAACAAAAGCGACAAACATTCCTGCTCCTAAACAAATCCAAGCATAATAAGACTTCACACTTCCGGCGAGTTCTTTAAAACCAATTTCTCCTGTAGCAATAGGAATTAAGACTGAGATCGTGATTATCGTCACACCAATACTCATTCCTTTTGATTCAAAGAACGGGAACACCTTCTCATCTAATTTAAAAAGCTTTAATCCAGCTAACACGTACACAGCAATCATAATAGATTGATTTTTTCCAATGAGTCCTAATAAGAATAATATAAGTAAGAAAATAGTAGACTGTGATATAACCATTTGTTCCCCTCCAACTTTACTTTAAGCAAAAACCATATGTAATCTTATCACACCCCTATTCATTTAAACAAAGCGTTCTATTTGCAGTTCCTTTCACCATTCTATAGAGGAGGAAAGTTAAAGAGATGGATCAAGACCAAGTCTGGCTAATTTTAGCTCGTGTAATAAGAAGTCTATTGGTTGGAATCATTCTGATCTCAGCTATTTATGCGACCTTTTTATTATGGACATACCTTTATCCTTTTATTATTGCTCTATGCATTGCTTATTTAATTAACCCTCTAGTAACGGTATTAGAAAAGCGTCTCCACACCCCAAGAAGCCTGGCTGTCTTTATTGCGATCTTACTCTTACTAGGAGCCATTATCGGGATCATTACTCTCTTAGTAGTGGAACTCATTGACGGCTTTACGTATCTAGGAATGCAGCTACCCGATCATTTTAAAACGTTAATCTCTTACCTTGAAAACCTATTAACGTACCAAATTGTCCCGCTGTATGAACGACTGACTTCCTTTATGAATACCTTAGACGCCTCTCAACAACAAGAAATCATCACTCAGATCCAAAATGTCGGGGCCAATATTGCCCAAAGTGGGGCTGAATTACTTGGGGAAATTCTAAACGCCATCCCTTCTTATCTTAAGAAACTTCCGAACTTCGCGACTGTGTTAATTTTTTCATTGCTTGGCACCTTCTTTATCAGCAAAGACTGGTATAAGCTTGGTAGGAGAATTAAGCAATTCACTCCTTCTAAAGTAGCCGAATCGGGTGTGAATGTTTTTGACGGGCTGCAAAAAGCACTTCTTGGTTTTGTTAAAGCTCAATTCACACTGATTTCCATAACAGCCTTCATTGTTCTCCTTGGATTACTTATCTTACGGGTTGAATACGCTGTAACCATAGCCATTCTAACAGGAGCAGTGGACCTCCTTCCTTATTTGGGGACCGGGTTTGTATTTGTTCCATGGATTGTATACATGTTCTTTACCGGAAACTATTTTCTCACTATTGGACTCTCTATTTTATATACCATCGTAATCATTCAACGACAGATGATGGAGCCTAAAGTGCTTTCATCAAACATTGGATTAGACCCTCTTGCGACGTTAATGGCTTTATTTGTAGGCTTTCAACTCTTTGGATTCCTCGGGCTTATCATTGGTCCAGTTTCGCTCGTCATTATAAATACTCTTCATCAAAGCGGAGTCTTTAAAGAGATATGGGGATACATTATAGGGAAAACAAGTTCTTTATAAAAACAAAGTAATAAAAAAAGTCCAGAATCGAATTCTGGACTTTTTACATAAACTTCTCTTCTATCTTCTAAATATCGTAATCGTTCCATTCTCCATCATGCGCTTGACCGCCTTTTGGAGCGAACGTTTTAATGGCATTCGAGTGATCGGGAGGAGCAGAATGAAACCAATTGCGTCGGTAATAAAACCAGGTGTAAACAACACCACGGCCCCAATTAGGATACAAACCCCGTCAAAGATCTCCTCTTGTGGAACCATACCGCGCTGTACATGATCTCTTGCGCGATTGAGCGTCTCCATTCCTTGCTTCTTAGCTAAAAACGCTCCAAGGATCCCTGTAGCAATAATGAGCAGGATAACCCACCAAGGACCTACAAGGTTTCCGGCCCAAACAAGCACTCCGATCTCAAGTGCCGGGACAACTAAAATAAAAATTAATAACCAACGAAACACAAGAATCTCCCTTTCACATAAACTTTACGTCCATTATACATGAAAACGATTCGTAATCCTAACGTCTCCTCAGAGGTATGTGGCATCGGCCCTTTCCAATTGTCAGGAGGCTTGTGTGCCTATAAAAAAAGACCAAGGGAATAACCCCTGGTCTCTTGTAAAGAGTCTTATAGGACGCTTGCATGACCTTGATAGATGTCACCACGAGCTGAATCAATCGTAATTTCATCACCATCGTTAACAATTGTAGTTGCTTCAGAAACGCCGACAATAACCGGGATTCCAAGGCTAAGACCTACTACAGCAGCATGAGAAGTTAGTCCACCTTCTTGTGTAACAAGACCGCTTGCTTTTTCAATCGCAGGCATCATTTCTTTATCCGTACCGATTGTAACAAGGATGTCTCCTTCTTCTACTTTACTGTTTGCTTCTTCAGCCGTTTTGGCAATAACTGCTTTACCGAAAGCAGATTTCTTACCAATGCCTTGTCCTTTTGCTACAACGTCCCCTACTACGTGTACTTTCATAAGGTTTGTTGTACCACTTTCACCTACAGGAACACCAGCAGTAATGATTACGCGGTCACCGCGGTTGAATGCGCCAGTCTTAAGTCCATTTTCAATTGCTTTTGTAAGCATATCGTCTGTAGACTCAGAGCGTTCTCCTAATACAGCATGAACACCCCATACAAGGGATAGCATGCGTTGTACGCGCTCATCAGAAGTAACAGCTACAAGTGGAGCCTTCGGACGGTATTTTGAAATCATCTTAGCTGTATAGCCGCTTTCTGTTGGAGTTAAGATAGAAGCTACGTCTAGGTTCATCGCTGTATGAGTAACAGATTGGCTAATAGCATCTGTAATCGTCATATCACTCGTACGAGAAAGGTTGCTTAGGATCATTTGATGATCAAGGGCAGACTCTGCACGCAATGCAATGTTGTTCATAGTTGTTACAGCTTCTACAGGGTAGCTACCTGCAGCCGTTTCACCACTAAGCATGATGGCATCCGTTCCATCAAAAATGGCGTTTGCAACGTCACTTGCTTCGGCACGTGTAGGACGTGGGTTACGCTGCATAGAATCAAGCATTTGTGTTGCTGTAATAACTGGTTTACCAGCTTGATTACATTGACGGATTAATTCCTTCTGTACAAGAGGTACCTCTTCAGCCGGGATTTCTACACCAAGGTCACCACGTGCCACCATTAGGCCGTCACTTACTTCTAAAATTTCTTTAATATTGTCAACGCCCTCTTGGTTTTCAATCTTTGGAATGATTTGAATGTGAGTAGCGTCATGTTTCTCTAACAATTCACGAATTTCAAGGACATCAGAAGCGCGACGAACGAAGGAAGCAGCGATGAAGTCTACACCTTGCTCAATACCGAAGATGATGTCAGCAGCATCTTTATCCGTGATTCCAGGTAGGTTTACGCTCACGTTCGGAACGTTAACACCTTTTTTGTTTTTAAGCGGTCCTGAGTTTAGGACACGAGTACGGATTTCGTTTTGTTCTTTTAGTACTTCAATTACTTCTAATTCAACTAATCCGTCGTCTAGAAGAATTTTTCCTCCAACGTGAACATCGTTGATTAGTCCCGGATACGTTACAGCGAAGCGATTCTCGTCACCTTCAAGTTCTTCATCCATAGATACATTAATTTCAGAACCCTTTTCAAGGTAGATCTCGCCTTCTTTAAGTTTACCAGTACGGATTTCTGGTCCTTTTGTATCTAAAAGGATGGCTACCGTATTACCTGTTTGTTTGGCAGCTTGGCGAATATTTTGGATGCGTGCACCGTGCTCGTCAAAATCTCCGTGAGAGAAGTTCAGGCGAGCAACGTTCATGCCCGATTCCATTAGTTCCGTTAATTGCTCAACGTTCTCAGACGCTGGTCCAATCGTACATACAATCTTTGTTTTCTTTTTCATTGTAATGATCCTCCTCAAAAGTCTTCATTTTATCATTCAAACTGAGATCGTTCCCACAGTCCTGAGGATAGTTTATATAGATAATTCCTGAGATAGCTTATACATGTCTAAGTCAAGTTCATGCTTCGTATTTAAAGCTTCAATAATGTCATGATCAACTAGTTTATTGTTCTGGATCCCAACCATACGTCCAGCTTTTCCTTCGATAAGAAGGTCCACAGCTTTAGCACCTAAACGACTAGCTAATACACGATCGTAAGCAGTTGGAGAACCACCACGTTGTGTGTGCCCAAGAACTGTTACTCTTGTTTCAAGGTCTGTTGCATCTTTAATGCGCTGTCCATAATCAAATCCTGAACCAACACCTTCTGCTACCAGGATAATACTATGTTTCTTGCCACGTTCATGGCCACGTTTTAAACGCTCGACAATATCCTCAAAGTTATCATTCACCTCTGGGATAATGATACTTTCAGCTCCATCTGCTAATCCAGCCCAAAGGGCGATGTCTCCAGCATCTCTTCCCATTACTTCAATCACATAAGTACGCTCATGTGAGGTTGCTGTATCACGAATTTTATCAATCGCCTCAATTACAGTGTTCAAGGCTGTATCAAAACCAATCGTAAAATCAGTAGCAGGAATATCATTATCAATGGTTCCAGGTACACCAATACATGGGTAACCAGCTTCTGTCAGCTTCTTAGCTCCCATAAATGAACCATCGCCACCGATTACAACTAAACCTTCGATGCCGTGTTTCTTTAACTGATCAATTCCCTTTTGACGGCCTTCTGGTGTTTTGAAATCATCACAGCGAGCGGTATAAAGCATCGTACCCCCACGTTGAATAATATCACCTACAGAACCTAGTTCCATTTTCTCGATGTTACCGTCAATTAAACCTTGGTATCCATAGTAAATTCCATAAACTTCGATACCGTGGTAGATGCTTTTACGAACGACTGAACGAATCGCAGCGTTCATTCCTGGCGCATCTCCTCCACTAGTTAACACACCTATTTTTTTCATTGCGATCACCTCGTTAAACGATCAATGTTTTTTTAAATCATTGAATGTAGTAAGTATGATTCATATATTGTCGAAACGTGTGTAGCTTTCTCCCTATTCAAAGATACTGCTAAACCTATCGTTTGACAACCATAAACCTATCTTGATTAAAAGTTTCAACAACAGGAATCTTCTGAAAACAGTATTCCCATATGTATCATATATCTAAAACCCTTTTTTAGATTAGATTAAATTAGGGCGGACTAATGATTGCTCCACGTTGTCACTCACAACAGCCAATGTTCTTTCGGACAAATGAGAAGTGAGTAGGCAAGAACTTACTTTACCATTCTTCGCGAATTTTGTCGATATTAGCTAATGAGAACTTTTTGGAATATGAAAAGGGGTGTCTATTCAAGCAAGATCGTAAGACCGTTACGCCTTTTCAGACACCCTCATCAAGCACAGAGAGATTACAATGTCGTATAATCTCCTATCTGCTTATATTTTTCCCATCTCTTCTCAAGTAATTCTTCATTAGATAAGAGAGTTAATTCTTCCAGGGACTGACTTAACACTTGGTCGATTTCAGCAGCTTGAGCCGCCACATCACGGTGTGCTCCACCTTTTAATTCAGGAATGATATCATCAATTACATTTAGCTTCTTCAAGTCGTAAGATGTAATCATCATCGTCTCAGCAGCTTTTTGTGCTAAGCCTGAATCCTTCCAAAGAAGAGCGGCTGCACCTTCAGGTGAAATAACAGAGTAAGTAGAGTTTTCAAGCATATGAATGCGATCTCCTACACCGAGTGCAAGAGCCCCTCCACTTCCTCCTTCACCGATTACAATACATATAACAGGTACAGTCAAACCAGCCATTTCCATCAGGTTACGGGCAATCGCTTCACTCTGACCTCGCTCTTCAGCAGCTTTCCCTGGATAAGCCCCTTTCGTATCAATGAAGCAAATAATAGGACGATTAAATTTCTCCGCTTGCTTCATATGACGTAAAGCTTTCCGATATCCTTCTGGATGAGGCATACCGAAATTTCGTCGAATGTTTTCTTTCGTATCTTTACCACGCTGGTGCCCAATAACCGTGACAGGCTGACCTTTATATTTCGCAACGCCTGCGACGATCGCTTCATCATCTCCGTATAAACGATCTCCATGAAACTCTAAGAAATGAGTAAACAATTCATGTACATAGTCAAGCGTTGTAGGACGTTCAGCGTGGCGAGCCATCTGCACACGGTCCCATGGTTTCATATTTCCGTAGACGTCTTCTTCAAGTTTTACTAAACGTTGCTCTAAGGTTTCGATCTCAGAAGTTAAATCCATATCACTCTCAGCAGTGAATGTCTTCAATTCTGCAATCTTTTCTCTCAGTTCCATAACGGGCTTCTCAAATTCTAATACCTGTTTCACGATGATTGTGCACCTCCTTCATGGATATCTAGTAGAGTTGTTAAGATTTCTTTCATATCGTGACGTGGGATCACTTGGTCCAAATGACCATGCTTTAATAGGAACTCAGCTGTTTGGAAGTCTTCTGGCAATTCTTCGCGAATGGTTTGTTCTATAATTCTTCGTCCCGCGAAGCCAATCAAAGCTCCTGGTTCTGCAAAATTATAATCTCCAATGGAAGCAAAACTTGCCGAAACACCACCTGTAGTAGGATGGGTCATAACTGAAATCATAAGCCCACCTGCATCACTAAAGCGTTGGATAGCTACAGAAGTTTTTGTCATTTGCATAAGGCTAAGAACACCCTCTTGCATACGAGCTCCACCACTGGCTGTGAATATAATAAACGGAATTTGTTGTTCTCGTGCCTTTTCTACAGCGCGAGCAATTTTCTCGCCGACAACAGACCCCATACTCCCCATACGAAAACGAGAGTCCATAACAGCGAAGGCCGTTTCTAAGCCATCCATTTTTCCTTTACCAGTTACAACCGCTTCATTTAAACCTGTCTTCTCGCGGTCTTTTTCAACTTTCTCAAGATAGCCTGGAAAGCCTAGCGGGTTCTCCGTAACAATATTTTGATCCCATTCTTCGAAAGTATGTTCATCAAATAGACTATCAATACGTTCTCTCGCTGTCATTTGGTGATGGAAAGAACAGTTTGGGCAGACATTTAAGTTCTTTTTTAATTCTTTACGGTAAAAGATTTTATGACAATTAGGACATTTTTGCATTAATCCTTCGGGAATCTCTTGCTTTGCTTCTTCCCGAGGTATGGATGCGTATTTTTTCTTCTTGCTAAAAAAATCTTTAAGCAAGGTGATTCCTCCTTTAGGACATATAAAGCCTGTCTACCTTTTCACTTTAACGAATGTTTTTAAAAAGTGTTGTAGAATTTTGTCTTGATCATTTCGACAATTTCTCCTGATAGAGTTGAGCACAGAGCGTTTCTATCCGTTTGTCGTCCTTGGTTTGAAGGGCATCAATAAGTGCTTTATATAACTCTATATCGTAAACGGGTTTGTGGAATGTACGTGAAAACTCTTCCATTAAGCGCCATATTTTTAGCAATAGCTGGTTTTCCCCAACATCAAAGATTGTGTAAAAAAAGTCATAATGAAACGTATCAGAGCCGCTTTCAAATAACCGTATATGCTCTTCTAATGTTTGATAATCTTGCTCTTGTAAATGATGCATAGCGATTTTAGAAGCTTCCTTCTCAATAAGCTGTTTCGTAGACTTTAAATTCTCTTTCGTTTTCGCTTCTTGAAGTATAAAAGCAGACAAGATCTCAACCATATGGTAAGGGCGATAAGAACTTAAAAAAGTTCCTTCTCCCCTCCTCGTTTCAATTAAACCTAAAAGTTCCATCGCGCGTAGAGCTTCTCGAACTGAAGAGCGACCAGCACTCAATTGTTCAGAAAGCTCACGCTCTGATGGAAGCTTATCTCCTGGAGAGAGTTTATTTAAATCGATTAAGCGTCTGATTTCCTTCAATACCTCTTCGTATACTTTAGATTTAGATGGTATTGTCACGGATCAGGCTCACTCCTTTGGTCATAATCCTATATCAGATTACGTTTACTACCAAACCTATTCGTTATCTTCATCAATTAACGCTAGTTGACGGGTTTTCTCTGCAACCTCTTCCGGATCAACTTGATGACGGGCCACGCCGGATTCCATAGCGGCTTTGGCGACAGCAGCCGCAACAGCAGGGGCGACACGTGAGTCGAACGGGGCAGGGATAACATAATCGGCGTGTAGCTCTTCTTCACTAACCAGAGAAGCAATCGCTTCTGCCGCAGCAATCTTCATTTTTTCATTAATTCTAGTAGCTCGTACATCTAGAGCACCACGGAAGATTCCAGGGAAGGCTAACACGTTGTTCACCTGGTTTGGGAAATCAGAACGACCTGTTCCAATTACACTTGCCCCTGCATTCTTCGCATCTTCTGGCATAATCTCCGGTTCTGGGTTAGCCATGGCAAAGATAATTGGATCATCATTCATATTCTCAACCATTTCCTTGGAAAGTAATCCTCCAACAGATACCCCAACGAAAACATCTGCGCCCTCCATGACATCAGAAAGCTCGCCTTCAATACGGTCTTTATTTGTCATCTTCGCAATCTCATCTTTCACGTCGTTCATTCCATAGCTGCGACCTTCAAAGATAGCCCCTTTTGAGTCACACATGATAATGTCACGAACACCGAAATGATAAAGTAGCTTAATAATCGCAATACCGGCTGCACCAGCCCCATTAGCCACAACCTTAATGTCGGACCACTTCTTGCCAGATAGCTTTAATGCGTTCATTAAACCAGCGACCGTTACAATGGCTGTACCATGTTGATCATCATGGAAAATCGGGATATTCGTTTCTTTCTTAAGACGTTCTTCTATAAGGAAACAGTTTGGAGCAGCGATATCCTCAAGATTCACTCCACCGAACGTAGGCTCCATTAATTTAACAGTCTGCACAATTTGATCCACATCATTCGTGCCTAGGCAAATTGGGAATGCATCAACACCTGCGAAACTCTTAAATAAAGCCGCCTTTCCTTCCATAACTGGTAAAGACGCTTCTGCACCAATGTTCCCTAAACCAAGAACAGCAGAACCATCACTCACAACAGCTACCATGTTCCCTTTCATCGTATAATCATAGACAGCTTCTTTATGATCATAGATTTCCTTACAAGGCTCAGCTACCCCTGGAGAATAAGCTAAACTTAAATCATTTTTATTTTTAACAGGAACCTTTGAATGCGTCGCAAGTTTCCCTTTATGAACACGGTGCATATGAAGTGCCTCTTCACGTAAATTCGTCACCAAAACCCGCTCCTTTTTTGTAAAAAACGTATTGTAAAAACCTTCACAAAGTGGTCTGACCACTAACCTACTTCATTATAACAAATGACCAATCTGTGTAAAGTAGAAAAGCGCAAGGGGCTTGGTCAGGGGCTAGACACGAAAAGCGCAGGCAGCCCAAAGAGGAAGTTCGACTAAGACCGCCACGTCGTGTGGCAACGTCGAACGACCCCACCTCCTGTGGGGCCGCATAAGCAAGATGATGCAAGTTCGCGTAGCGGACTGGAATCAGCTTGCTTATGACGCTAGGGGCTAGGAGCCGGAGCTAGACACGAAAAGCGCAAGGGGCTTGGTCAGGGGCGTACGGATAAGCAAACTGCCGAAAGTGACGCTAGTCACTGCAGGTAGTTTGCTTATCACGCTAGCCCCTAGCCCCTGGAGCTAGACACGAAAAGCGCAAGGGGAACAAAATCAGCCCCTATTTCAACACCACATTCTCTTTCCCCAGTTCGCCTTCTAACAGTTTAATGGCTTCATGTTTCGGATCAATGGCATACGAGATTCCTAATTGATACGTTTCTTTTCGAATGGGGTAGTGCACAATAACAGGTACTTTCCCTGGATATTGAGTCGTAATCTCCTTCACCTTTTTAAGGGTTGAATCCTGATCATCTTGTATTTTTAAAAACAATCTGCGAGATTCCGTAGAGGAAGACTGCAGTTCTTCTTCTTGAAAGGGACCAATCTTCTCAAGAATCCACTGAAGCTTTCCATTGCGCTCTTCCATTCTTCCCTCTATAAAAATAAGGAGTTCTTCGTCAATCCATTGCCGCACCTCGCGAAACAGATCAGGGAAAACGACCGCTTCCATTTCTGTTTGCTCATCACCTAGAGTGAGGAAAGCCATTGGATCTCCTCTTTTCGTGCGAATTGTCTTAAGCTGTTGAACAACTACACTTGATTTCAAGCTTTTCTTCCGAGCAGCCTGGCTCGCTTCACGTAGAGATAAAAAACCATTCTCTCTTAATTGCTCACGGTAGGAAGCAAGAGGGTGTGAAGAGATATAGACTCCGAGAACCTCACGTTCCATGCTGAGTTGTTTCATTTTTGAAAAAGGTTCCACCTCAACATAGTTAGCTCCTAGTTCAATCTCTTCCATGAAAAAGGATTCCTGCTCATTTGTTTCACTAAACAGCTCCCCTTGTTCCATCGCATGATCAAGGCTTGCTAATAAGGATGCTCTGTTAGGGTTTGATTCATCGAAACACCCAGCCAATATAAGAGACTCCATTACAGGCCGGTTTACAACGGAAAGGGAAACACGCCTGCAAAAATCGAATAAATGATTGAACAGTTTAGCTTTACGGGTCTGTAGAATCTCTCTTAATGCATTCTTCCCTACCCCTTTAATACTTCCAAGCCCTATCCGGATAGCCCCTCGTTCAACAGTATACCTTCCAAAACTACGGTTAATCGAAGGAGGCAAAACCTTTACAGACAAATCCCTTGCTTCGTTTATATATGATTGAATCCGATCGGTTGAAACAGAACTCATTAACTCTGCCATGAAATACGCCGGATAATGGGCTTTCAAATAAGCTAACTGGTAGGAAATGATGCTATAAGCCACAGCATGGCTTCGGTTGAAACCGTAGTTCGAGAAGCGAACAATCCATTGAAACATTTCTTCTGCTACATCCTTTGAATAGCCGTTTGAACGGCATCCATTGATGAACGCATCTTTTTGTTCTACTATAGCTTGTTCTTTCTTCTTACTGACTGCCCTTCGAAGAATATCTGCTTGTCCTAAAGAGAACCCAGCCATCTTATGCGCAATTTGCATAATCTGCTCCTGATAAATGAGTACTCCATAGGTCTTATGCAAGATCGGATGCAAGTCAGGGTGAGGATAGTTCACTTCCTCACTTCCATTCTTTCTATTAATATAGGTCTGAATAAACTCCATTGGTCCAGGTCGATACAGGGCGTTAACTGCTACAATATCTTCAAAATGAGTTGGCTCAAGGCGCTCTAACACATCACGCATACCTTTTGATTCTAACTGGAAAACTCCCGTTGTCTTCCCGTTTCGAAGGAGAGAAAATGTTGCTGGGTCCGAATATGTATCAAACGTAATCTGACTCGATTCCTTCTTCTTAATTGTATCGGTCATCCGTTCGATAAGACTTAAATTACGAAGCCCCAAGAAATCCATTTTCAACAATCCGATAGCTTCTAGCTCATTCATAGCAAACTGCGTAAGGGGAACGCCATTATGACCACTTGTTAACGGTACATTCTTCATAAGTGGCTCTTGACTAATGACAACTCCGGCTGCGTGAGTAGATGCATGACGAGGCAACCCTTCAAGCCTTGTAGCAATCCTGAATAACCGCTTCATTTGGTCCGACCCTTGTATATATTCCTTTAACTCTGGCGTTTCCTGCACGATTTCTACAATAGACCCTGGTGATTGCTGAGGAATAAACTTCATTAAATAGGCTGCTTCTTGTTGGTCAATCCCCATTGCTTTAATAAGCTCTCGAATGGCAGACCGCGGTCCGAATGTCCCGAAGGTAATAATTTGGGCAACATGCTCCGTACCATACTTCTCTGCTACATATTGAATGACTTCATCGCGACGAACATCAGAGAAATCAATATCGATATCTGGCATTGTTACACGATCAGGATTTAAGAAGCGCTCAAATAGCAATTCATACTCAATCGGATCTACGTCCGTGATGTACAACAAATAAGCTACAAGAGACCCGGCAGCTGAACCCCTCCCAGGTCCTGTCATAATCCTCTCTTTTCGCGCATACGCCATGAAATCCCATACGATTAAGAAGTAATCGCTAAACTGCATCGCTTCAATAACCTTAAGTTCATAATCAAGGCGTTCTCTAACTTCTTCTGAAGGATTTCCATAGCGACGCTGCAACCCTTCTTCACATAGAGATCGCAAATATTGATCAGACGTTCCCTCTATCGGAACGGGATAGCTTGGTAGCATTCTTCGATCAAAGTTTAAAGTCACATCGCACTGATTGGCTATATCAACCGTTTGGCTTAGAAGTTCAGGCCTCCATTCCCCAAACAAGTTAAACATGTCCAAAGAAGACCTAAAATGGTGATGCTTCTGATTTGTATCAGGCTGTCCATCCCATTTGGTGTTTGAACGGATGGATTGCAGGCAATCATACGCATAGACATCTTCTTCATTTAAATACCATACGTCCTGCAAGGCAACCATGGGAGTCCCATCAGGCATCACTTCATCGAGAGCTACATGAAGATGTCGCTCTTCCTCTAAACCATGATCCTCTATACCTATATAGAAATCACTCTCACCAAAATATCCTTTCCAATCTTGTAACCCTTCTAACAGTTGCTGGTCTTCATTTCGTAGAATGAACGGGTGGAGGGAGGAATTATATAAAGGCAAAATACCGATGCAATCTTGAGTATATCCTCGTAGATCTTCTCTATCTATACCAGCTTGTTCCCGTAACTGAAGATAACTACTTAACTCCACTAACTTCTCATAACCGTGGTTCGATTTAGCAAGCAACACCAGCTCTTCTGAGAGATCTCCGTTAAATACACGGACGGTGATCCCCATAATCGGCTTGATGCCATATTTATGGCATGTTTGATAAAAGGATACCGCCCCGTACATGACACCCTCATCGGTGAGCGCCAGGGAGGTGAACCCTCGTTCTTTTGCGGTGGCCACTAATTTTTCAATTGTATTTGTACTTCTCATCAGACTATATCCACTACGAACCTGTAGATGAACAAAATCCATATTAACTACCGCCTCATGGTCAAATTCTTCTATTCATTATAGCGCATCCTCCTAGTGAAACGAAACGATGGCATACTAAGACATTCTATCCCATACATTTACTATAAGGCAGGTTGTACCATCCTGAAGGGGAGGATTGTATGGAAGAACGTTTCTTTGCAGCGATTTTTCAGTATTACTTCATTGCACTCGGGGTGATGATCGGGGGAACCTTAATCGGCACCATTGGAGCATTCGCTACAGGGGAAGCCCCTTTTACGTATATGAATCGTTTAGCCAAAAGTCTTCGGATTTGGGCCATCGTAGCGGCTATTGGAGGTACGTTTGATGCGATAACAAACTTTGAAAAGGGATTTTATGATGGGTCTACCATTGATATATTTAAGCAAATTATTTTAATTCTTTCAGCTATGGGCGGTGTACAAACGGCTTTGCTCATTATTGAATGGCTTATACAAGAGGAGGTATCCTAATGCACATTCCTCCTCTTTATAAGAAGACAAGCTGGCAACGATTTTTTGCAGGAGTGTTCATAGGAGCCATATTAGCTTTTGCAGTATTTTTATTTATGTATGGGACCCTTATAGAGCAACGAATAGAAGAAAATGTACGATTACAAAGTGAACTTACGACTCTAGAAGACAATTATGAGATCTTGAATAAAGATAAGGAAGAACTGAATGAACAGCAAAAGAAATCCATTTCTGTTCAAAGTATCGAAATTGCTTTTTTAAATGAAAAAAAACTACTTTCTGAGCACAAATTAGACCGTCTTAGCGTATACAAATTAAGGGATATGGTAAGAAAGCAGCTCCCTGACATTATCGGGCAAAATATTGAATCTTTATCAGAGAATACGAGTTTAATTTACTCATCCATAGAAAACAGAAGTTATAAGGTAGATGATTTCACCTATGAAGTTAAAGTGGAACGTCTGGTTATCGCTCCTAATTTTAAAGTGAGTTTAACGATCGACTTCGTCAAAAAGTAATGAACAATTTGTGAAAAATTCTGAAATCTATAGTCCTACTGCCCGAAATTTTATACAATAAAGATAGAAACACATCATGACTAAATAAAGGGGTGAGGAACATGTTTATCATGAACCGAAAGCGTATGGTGGAAGATAAGCTGGAACAATTGAATAAAGGTCAAACAGCCTATGCCGAGTCAAGAGAACTCATTCGTTTAGTGAAGCGCGAGATCGAAAACCAACAAATTCCTGTTTTTACAGATGAAACAGAAAGTGGTTGTTGGTTTATCCCTCAGAAAAATTCGCCAGCACCCTCCGATGAACAACTAGCACAAATGTAGCCCTGACCCATCTAGATCTCAAGCTATTATGCCACACTTAAAGAAAGCCCATAACTGAGCAATCAGCACCCCAAAAGAAATGGGCGTGCTTTTTTGTTTTCTCTTAAAGGTAACGGAATGTCCCCCGTCCCTACCTAACAGCGGGTTAAACACAAAAAAGGCCCGGAGGTTATTCCTCTAGACCTTTTCCGTTTCATAGAATGCTAATTATTCTTATACTGGATGCAAACTGTATTCAAGTCAGCAGCTACCTTTTCTGTATCAGCCCACGTTTTCACAGAAGCACCAGAGGCCATTGGGTGGCCGCCCCCGTTATATTTCGCTGCAATTTCATTCACAACCGGTCCTTTCGAGCGTAACCGAACTCGAATCTGGTCTTCTTCCTCCACAAAGATCGCCCAGGCTAAGACTCCTTCAACATCCCCTAATGTTCCTACGACAGCTGATGTTTGAAGGGGTGTTACGTTGTATTCATTCAGGATATCCTGAGTGATTTTAACCGTGCTAAGTCCTGACTCTTCAACCGTAAAGTTTTGCAGAATATACCCTTTCAGCCTGGCAATTTCATGTTCAGTGTTATAAAGCTGATCATATAAAGCAGGGCGGTTAAAGTTATACGTAACAAGTTCAGCTGCATAGCTAAACGTTTTTCCTGTCGCGCTTGGGAACAAGAATCGTCCGGTATCTCCAACAATCCCTGCGTATATTAAGCGAGCCGCTTCATCCGTCATTTCCAAGCCATTTTCTTTAAAGGAAACATAAAACTCATAAATTAATTCAGAGGTAGAGCTAGCCTCAGTATCCACCCAACGAACGTCTCCATACGGATCCACGTTTGGATGATGGTCAATTTTAATAATTTTCTCTGCATTTGTATAACGCTGATCGTCTACTCTGGCTTGGTTCGCTGTATCGCATACGATAACAAGCGCACCCTCAAACACATCATCCTCAATAGCGTCCATTGAAGTGAGAAACGTAAGAGATGGATCCTCGTCCCCTACAAGATACACATTCTTCTCAGGGAAAGTAGCACGAATAATTTCCCCAAGACCCCCTTGCGAACCAAGGGCATCCGGATCAGGGCGTACGTGGCGATGCAGAATGATTGTTTGATATTGTTGAATCAATTGAAATACTTCGGCTTTGCTCATAAACAGAACTCCTTTTTTAATTTCTCTTATGTACTATTTAATCATACCAGTCCAAAAACGGGTAGCATAACACGATCAATATCGTTACAATAAGAATAGTCTTACATTTTTGGTGAAAGGTCGATTCAAATGGTCATTATCCCGATTATTATCGTGCTTTCTTTAGCAATGTACTTATTCTACAAAGTACAAATCCTTCGTTTGGGCGAAGATCCATTAAAACAAGTGTACACCAATTCAAAAGCACGGATGGCTCTAGGATTATTTATGCTTTCCATTTCAATTAACGTCTATCTCGTCTATCAGACGCGACTAGCTCTTTACATTACCATTCTGTTTATTGCTTTAGGTGGTGCCCAACTTGTCTATGGCTACAAAACCACCCGTTTTTACGGGAAGCAACTTAAAGAACGAAGCGCATAACCTGAAGTACCCGCCACCCTTTTCACACGAAAGAGTTCGGGTACTTTTTTTAGCGATCAATTAATTGAGCCATGAGCATCGCTTTGCCAACTAAGACTTTCTCATTAAACACTTCTACGTCCACCTTAGCAAACTTCCTTCCAACCTCTAACACACGAGGCTTGATCCCAAGCGTACTATCTAGTTGTACGGGCTTAATAAAGTAAATCGATAAATTTTCTACAACAAGATCTCCCTTTTTGTAGTGGTGAAGCAGTCGGCTTCCTGCATCAACAACAAGAGAAGTAAACACGCCATATGAGAGTGTCCCTAATTGGTTGGTCATTTGTGGTGTAACACGTGTTTCATAGACCGTTTGATCAAAGGCATCTGCCGTTTCTTGCAACTGACTTGTGACTAGGTCATCAATCGTCTCCCCGACTTGTGGTTGTCGTTGCAATTGTTGGAGCGCCTTCAATACATCCTGGCGCGAAATGATTCCTTTGAACTTATGATAAGCATCCACAACAGGCATAATCTCAATGCCTTCCCAAACCATCATATGAGCGGCATTCGCAAGTGACGTTTTCGTTTGCACCGTCATCGGTTGTTTCGTCATAACCCTTTCAATTAAAAGGCTTGGTTCTTTTCCAATTACGTCTTTTGAAGTCACCATACCGACTACACGCAACTGGCCGTCAATGACAGGGTAGCGACTGTGCATGGTCTTTTCATTGAAATCATGCCATCTGCTAACTGGATCATCCGGATGGAGGTAATAAGAGCTCTCAAACGGTGTGTAGATATCATCGACCAACACAATTTCCTTCTTGATCAACTGGTCATATATCGCACGATTAATCATCGTTGCCACTGTAAACGAGTCATAACTCGTCGAAATGATTGGGAGTTGTTTCTCATCGGCAAGACGCTTCACATGTTCCTCTGTATCAAAGCCCCCTGTGATCAGAACAGCAGCCCCTTCTTTTAGCGCTAACTCATGTGCATTTGTCCGGTTACCTACTATCAGTAAAGATCCAGCTTCGGTATAACGCATCATGGCTTCTAATTTCATTGCTCCAATGACGAACTTGCTTAGTGTCTTATATAAACCTTCTCTTCCCCCAAGCACTTGGCCATCTACGATGTTGATAATCTCAGCAAATGTAAGTCGCTCGATATTTTCTTTCTTCTTCCGTTCAATTCGAATCGTCCCCACACGTTCAATTGTGCTCACAAGACCCTGATTCTCAGCTTCTTTAATGGCCCTGTAAGCCGTTCCTTCACTTACTTCTAAGGCTTTAGCAATTCCTCTGACAGAGATCTTGGTTCCGATCGATAAAGAATCGATATGGTTCAATATTTGTTCATGCTTCGTTGCCACTCTTATTCACCATGCTTTCCGAACTATACAAACTGTACTAGTCTTTTTCCTTCTTAGTGTTATTATACAGATGAACAAAGTCGGCTTCAATTTTTACCAAGAGAAAACTCTTTTTCTTTTGTAGATTCCTCTTCTTCATATTCGACTTGAACCGGCAATTTCAATAAGATAGCCAGGTTTGCTCCCATCACCATAAATAAAAAAACAAGCCAAGTCATCCAAAAGAAAGAGCCGATCGTATGATTCTGTACCTGTACGGAAGGCCATGCTACATAAAACAGAAAGCACGCTAATAGTAACCTTAATAATGCATGTTGACGCAATACATTCTCCTCCTCTATTGTTCTTGTCCTCATTATATGAAACGAATGGGAGGAAGATGTAACGGTGGGCAGAACTTGAAAACAAAAAGAGCTTACGTCCTCATGAGGACGTAAGCTCTTATCTTCTCACCTATTACAATCTAAAGAGTGAGGGACTCACCCACTTGCATCACTTTTCCAGCTCCACCTTTTATTCCTTCAGCGAAAGCTTCACCGTCTTGTTCTATGAGCGGGAACGTATTGTAGTGAACAGGCACAACGTGTTTAGCTTGTAACCATTCAGCAGCTAGCGTTGCATCTTCTGGCCCCATCGTAAAGTTGTCTCCTATTGGCAAGAATGCTAAATCAATGGAGTTTCGTTCACCGATTAGTTTCATGTCACTGAATAACCCGGTATCCCCTGCATGGAAAATGGTTTTTCCTTCATAAGTAAACAAGATTCCAGTTGGCATGCCCGTGTAAACGATCGTGCCATCTTCCTCCGTGTAAGAAGAACCATGAAAAGCTTGTGTAAACTTAACGGTTCCAAAATCAAACGTGTGCTCCCCTCCAATGTACATTGGATGAGTGTTTAATCCTTTATTTCCTAAATACGTAGCAAGTTCAAATGGAGCCACTACAAACGAGTCATTTCTCTTCGCAATATCAACCGTATCTCCAACGTGGTCATTATGACCATGAGTTAATAAGATTACATCTGCCTTAACCGTACTAGCGTCAAGATCACAGTTTCCATTCTCAGAAATATAAGGATCAATTAGAATCGTGTTTTCATTGGTTTCGATTTTAACAACTGAATGTCCATGATACGATACTTTCACAGAAATCTCTCCTTTTTATCGATTAAAATTAGCTTCACTATTGTCTTTACCCGTTTAATAGTTTTTCCATGCTTGTTCATACTTTTCAATTAAATGAGGATCGATTAACGTATTCGGTTTGATCTCCGCACCATCTATATCTCGATCTTCATCTTTACCGAATGCAGCAAGAGCCGGAAGCATCTCTTGATTTAAATACCTTGTAGGGACGTCAATAGTGAGCTCATCCATCTTTATCGGTGAGCGGCTTGCTAGTACGAATCCCCAATTCCCAAAGCTCGGAACATCCGTATGCAGGTTCTTTATATGTAAACCAGTTGAAGCGATTGTCTCAGAGATCGTCCAATACACGTCCGTAGCGAAAACGGGACTAGTTGCTTGCACCATTAAAGCCCCATCTGGGTTGAGATGATTTCGAATAAGAGAATAAAACTCCCATGTATATAGTTTATTCAAGCTCTCATTATTAGGGTCAGGAAGATCCGCAATGACGACATCATATGTTTCAGATGTATGTTCTAAATACTCAAAAGCATCTCGGTTTAATATGCTTACCCGTTCATCACTTAAGGCATTTTCATTTAATTGCAGTAAGTGGAAATTCGTTTGGGCAAGCTCTGTCATTCTGGGGTCAAGGTCTACGACTGTAATGCTCTGTATATCCTCGTATTTAAGTATTTCCCGAACCGCTAGTCCATCTCCTCCCCCTAAGAGTAAGATATTCTGATGGGAAGAAGCTTTCGCCATCACAGGATGAACGAGCGTTTCATGATAACGATGTTCGTCCGCTGCACTAAATTGCAAGGCGCCGTTTAGGTATAATCTTGTATCACCTTGTTCTTTTGTGATGACAATCCGTTGATAAGCCGTTTCTTCCATATGTATGATAGGGTCCTTATAAAGCTTTTGTTCAAATGAAAAAGCCATTTCTTCGCCAAACAACACACCACTAATCAAGAGCAGCCCAATCAATATGCCTGCTGATAGATGGGTTTTTAAATGGGCGACCTCGTTTCGAAATAACCACAGAATAAAAAGGGCTACAGAAAGATTAATGACTCCCACAATAAATGCACTCTTCACCATTCCCATTTGCGGCCTTAAATAAAAGGCAAATAAGAGGCCTCCAATTAGGCCGCCGGCATAATCAGAGAACAACACTCGCGCGGTGGACCGGTTAAGTTCTACCCCTAAATCGTTCGCCTTTCGGATTAATATAGGGAGCTCTACTCCTGTTAAAGCACCGATACTAAAGGTGACGGTATATAAAAATAACGCTTCAGAACCTGATGGAGCAAACGCCGTGATCCCGAACATAAGGAAACTTGAAAAGCCGCCAATTAAAGCTACTGCGAATTCCACTCTAATAAAAGCAGAGATTAAATCTTTCATGATTCGCTCACTAACAGAAGCCCCAATTCCCATTCCTGTCAAAAAGAGCGAAATGGTTAACGTATATTGTTTCACGCCATCCCCGAGTATGTATGAACCAAGGGCACCGAATAGAACTTCAAATATGATTCCACAGATCGATACAATGCCCGATGCCCAATAAATGAGTTTACTTTGTCTTACCGCTTCAGCTTTCATATCTCTCCCTCCTTTCACTTTCATAAATTTTAGTTATTTCCTGTATCACCTGTACCGGAAATTCTCCAAAGACGACCGTATAAAAACCCTTCACCCTACAAGAGAGCAAAGGGTTTAATATTTACGTTATAGAGGCGCCAATTACAAATGCAAGCCCTATAGAAACGCCCATTGTTACAATCCCTACAGCTACATTATTTTCTTGAAGCTGTTTTTCAACGGAGAAGCGGCGCGTCATCACTTCAAAAAGTAAATACGCAATCATTTGTAACACCACACCATAAGCTCCCCATATTAACGTGTCCATCAATTGTAAAGAGTGATAAATGGCAAAGGATAAAATAATACAGATCCCAATGATTTTCCCTGCGATTGAAAGGGCTATTGCCGTATTTCCTTTCTTAATTTCTTCCCAGTCCTTATAACGACTTGTTAAGTTCTCAAATATAATGAGTCCAATAAAAACAACTACAATCGCCACTACAAAATAGTAAAACGTCCATAAGAATGGCTCCATCTATAATCACCTTTCTTTCCTTTTTTATTTCCCTGTACCTGGTCCTCCACCTCGGCCGCTAGAACCCCTTAAGCTTCCAGTTGAACCTGAGCGATATTTACTATTCGAGTACCCACCATAGCAACCACTACTAGCACAGATCTTCTTACGTTTTTTGCCCCAATCATCCACATCTAGAACTTCGTCTAAAAACCATAACGCTAAGTATCCATTGAAAAAGTTAGGACTATAATTATCCCGAACAAATTTATCGCTTGCTACTTCTATGAACACAGCATCCTTGTCTTGTTCACTTTCTTTGAATGTGACGAACAGATTTGGATAGACTACAATTTTCTTCCCCTCTTTCAGTTCGCTTTCTCTTTTAGGAGGAAATGCATCCGTTAACGTTTCCGACAATTCTTGAATAGAAAAACGCTGTGTCACATAGATACGAGCTTCCTGATTTGCGTTTGACCCTTCAACAACATCCAGGAGGGGAAAGACCGAGCGAATAAGTTCCTCAGGTGAGGTATTTTTCTTGTTATTCAATTGCTCAACCATTTCGTCTTTAGGAGGTTCTTCCGGAAATGTATAGGTTCGCGATCCGGACATCCCACTTTTTGAATCGCCCATCCCTTCATCAAATGAGGAAGATTGAAACTCCTGAAGCCCTTGACTACATCCAGTTAAGGTTAAGACGGAAAGAATGACTACTATAAAAACGCCCCTCATTCTTTACTCACCTCCTTATCTAAACTTTTACTGCAAAGGAAAGGCCAGCTTCGTGTAGAAGCTGGCCGTAAAGCAACTCCTTATTCTTTCCCTAACTTTTTCTTTAACTCCGCCAACTCATCGTCCACACTATCTTTTTCCAACTCTTCAAATTCATCATCTAAAGAACGCGATTCACTTGAAAGGTCTTCGCTTGTTTCAGCTTCAGCTTCATATTTTAGAACCTTTTCTTCCATACGCTCAAACCCACGTTTTGATTCATCACTTGAGATACCAGACATTGTACGGTTCATTTTTGTTCGTGTTTTAGCAGACTCTGCCCGCGCTTTTAAAGAGTCTTTCTTCAGCTTCATTTCCTGGTATTCTTTCTTCATTTCATCTAACTTCTGGCGTAATGATTCTGAATCTGTTCGCGCTCTTTCCCATGATTCTTTAAGGGATTCCGATTGCTCTTGTTGATTTTTCTTATCTTGTAAAGCTCGCTTCGCTAAATCTTCATTTCCAGCTTCAATGGCTTTCTCGGCTTGTTCCTGACGTTTATCTACTAATGCTTGTGCATCATCATACTTTCGCTTAAGCATTTTTTCATTTGCAATTTGTTTTGCAACTGCACTTTCAGCCTCACGAATGTCCTTCTCCATATCTCTCATGAATTGATCTAACATCTTCACCGGATCTTCTGCTTTATCAAGCATCGCATTTAATTCAGAGTTAACGACTGTGCCTACACGCTTAAATAATTTAAACATACAAGAATATCCTCCTTCTCATTATGAACCTGCAAGTATTTTGATCTCATATTCTTCAACCGATTCCCCAAGACTGACTTCTGTTTCTGTTCCCCATGTTTCAACACTTATAAATTGCTCATCTTCAGAATCAGCATAATCAGCGTAATGAGTGACACGACCATCGATGTTCTTGCTTCTACCTTCACCCGTTACCTTTGCTTTTCCTTCTTCCTCTAGATGATACGTCTGACCTTCATAGTTAAGTTCAGAAGGGAAAGGTTCTTCAACAGGTAACGAGATGGTTTTATACACACCTAACTCTAGTTCATCGTCCATCTCTGCAGAAAGCCATATCGTGTTCCTTCCTTCAAGCAATTGATAGGCATACCATTCATAGGAGCCATCCTTATAAGTGATTTTACCTACTACCTCGTAGTCCGCTAAGTCATAAGTGACAATGTCCCCCACCTTAATTGTCAGGGGGGTCCTTGCTTTTACTTCATTCTCATTAGGTTTTGATTTTGAAAACCATTTTGAAAATATCCCCAAAACTTTATCACCTCGCCTCTTAGATTGAACCCTGTATATCCTTTCTACGGATGTAACAGAAATAGGTTTCGTTTTTTATCCATATAACTTAACATACGCTTTTTGTTCCGATTGCAAACCCCTAAGGGCCTTATAACGCAAAAAAATCGTCACACTCACTGCCACTTTAGCTTTGGTATACGATAGGACAGGCTTACTAAGCCTGTCCTTTGCTCGTTATATTCTATTCGTCTAATAAGGAATGTGCATCGCAATACTCTAGATTGTGTGCTTCTGCTACAGCTTTATAGGTAACAAAACCTTCGAGCGTATTAATCCCCTTTAATAAGGCTTCATTATCAAGGCAAGCCTTTTTATACCCTTTATTCGCCAGCTGTAGAGCATATGGGACCGTAACATTCGTTAAACCGATTGTAGAAGTACGTGGAACGGCTCCAGGCATATTGGCCACAGCATAATGTAAGACACCGTGTTTTTCGTAGGTTGGATTGTCATGCGTTGTAATTCGATCAGTAGTCTCAAAAATCCCTCCCTGATCAATCGCTACATCAACGATTACAGACCCATCCATCATATCTTTGACCATATCCTCAGTCACAAGCTTCGGCGCTTTTGCTCCCGGTATGAGCACAGCCCCAATCACCAAATCAGTCGTGCGCAACTCTCTGGCTATGTTTAAAGGGTTAGACATAATGGTGTTAATGGAAGAGCCGAAAATGTCATCAAGTTCCCTCAATCTCTCAGGACTAAGATCAATAATCGTAACATCTGCTCCAAGCCCCATAGCAATCTTGGCAGCATTTGTCCCGACTACGCCTCCTCCAATAATGGTGACTTTCCCTCTTCTGACGCCGGGAATACCTCCAAGAAGAATGCCCATTCCTCCCTTAGACTTTTCAAGGAATTGAGCCCCAATTTGGGATGCCATCCGACCCGCTACTTCACTCATAGGCGTCAAGAGAGGTAACGTTCCATTTTGAGCTTGTACGGTTTCATAGGCGATCGCAACCACTTTCTGATTGATTAAGGCTTCAGTTAATTCAGGTTCAGGAGCTAAATGTAAATATGTAAAGAGGATTAATCCTTCGTGGAAATGATTGAACTCTTCTTTAAGAGGCTCTTTTACTTTCATCACCATCTCTTGCGACCAAGCTTCAGAAGCTGTTTGCACAAGCTCTGCTCCAGCCTCAACGTACTCCTCATCCTGAAAGCCAGAACCGATCCCCGCTCCCATTTCAACTACAATTTCATGCCCTGCATTTTTTAATGACATAACTCCAGCAGGCGTCATCGCCACTCGATTTTCGTTATTCTTAATTTCCTTAGGTATGCCAATTCTCATTCTTTTCCCTCCTTGATCTTGTATGAGGCCATAATCGAAACTACTAACATATTTTTGTAAGCCCTTTCATTGTAACAAAATTATTCAGGTAAGCTCTAGCGTTTTACTGAGCGAATATTAAATCGTCCCTATTCCTATTCGTATAGGAACAGGAACGTGTAGATTATTTGAATTGCCGATTTTTATGAATAACGTCGACCCCGCCGGTTACTTCCATAATGGTTCCTGTAATCATGTCTGCGTTTTCGTCACTTAAAAACAAAATAGACCTAGCAATATCTCCACCCGTGCCCGATCTACCTACAGGAGTTTTTGGATCTGGTGTATCTTTCCCTGTTTCAATCGAAGCTTCTTTTAAGTCCCCTTCAATCTTACCAGGACACACCATATTGGAAGTGATTCCATATTCAGCTTCTTCATATGCAATCGACTTTGTCAAAGATACTAGTCCGGTTTTCGCCGCTGCAAATGCAGCACGGTAAACCCAGCCTGGTGATTGACTTGCATCTTGGAAGCCGTAGTTAATAATTCGTCCATACCGTTGTTTTCTCATAATCGGAATAACAGCTTTCAATAAATAGAAGACTGCGTCTAAATTTCCACGGATCATGGTATTCCATTCATCATCGGTATAATCCATTAACTTCTTACGTTCGAATATATATGGACCTGCATTATTTACTAACACATCAACACGCCCATACTTTTCAACTGCTTCATTTACAAGCTTCTTAATATCCCCTTGATTTGTAACATCGACCTGAACGAAATGAATTCGATCTTTTTTAGAAGGATACTTCTCCACTAGCTCCTCTACTTTCTGACGATCCTTTCGATACGTAATCGTCACGGAAAAACCAGCCTCTAAAAATTCTTCTGTAACTTTTCTTCCTAATCCTTTTGCTCCTGCTGTAATAATGGCGTGCCGCATATACTGGTACCTCCTTTTGTATTTACAATTTGTTCCGTATATATGTACAATTGATGTGCTAAGAGAGGAAGTGACGGTATGAATCAAGCTGCTACGTCAGCAAAGCAATCTTTCGTAGAGAAAATTGGGTTAGATGCGGTGCCCGTTTCCGAACGAACAACACCCTGGTATCAATATGCCATCATTCAAATTGCCATATCGGCTAATGCCGGGAATTTTCTTATTCCTGCTCTAGCGGTTATGAAGGGAAACTTATCATTTCTTGCAGCTGTAATCGCTACGAGTATCGGTGCAATTGCAGGTTTTATATTTGTGTCCTTATTATCATATCCTGGTTCTCTTTATGGAATCCCATCTCAATACGCAATCCGGACAATGCTTGGGGGAAAAGGTGCTAGATACATCTCTTCTCCTATTCGAAGTCTCACATCGCTCTACTGGTTCAGCGTCCAGACCATTGGAGGAACTTATGTACTCCAACAACTCATTGTACGAATGACGGGAAAAGAATATCCATTTTTAATGTTCTCTCTTCCCTTGTCCATCATCATGGTGATCTTGGCTATTGTTGGGTTTGGAGCTGTTAAGAAAGCAACTTCTTACTTTCTGCCCTTATTGTTGGTTGGAGAAGGGGTAATGGTTTACTTATACTTTACTACAAATCAAGCATCCAGTTCACTTGTTACGCTCTCCCCACACGAGGGACACGGTAGCCTTAGCATGATGATCTTTTTCGCCAGTTTAGCTTTCGTTCAGTATGTATCCGGGGTTAGCGCTTCAGCGGATATGACACGATACGCTAAAAGTCCAAAGCAAGGAGCACTTGGATTATGGATCGGAAACAGTATAGGATTTCTGATTACAGCTACAATCGGTTGTAGCTCAGCTGTGTTATTTAATGAGCTAAATCCTTATGTATCAGCAAGCAATGCTACGAGCTCTCCTTTATTGCTCGGGATTATTACGCTAACAGCCATGATCTCGATGGTCTCCATTAATATTAGCAACGCCTATACAGGAGGGTACAGCCTCCTAAATACATTCTCTAGACTATCAAGGATAACAAGTGCTGTGATCTTCGGGTTGCTCGGAGTAGCGTTAAGTTCTTTTCCCACTTTAGTTAGTGAAGCCGAGCAATTCATCTCCATTCTCGGCGGACTGATCATTCCGATTTCGGCTGTTATAGTGGTGGATTTCTTAGTTATTAAAAAGGGAGTCCTAAGCCCTCAATCCTTACAGACGATCCAAAAAGAGCAGCGTTTTTTAAAGCTTCCCTTTTTATTTGTGGTATTTGGAAGTATTCTGTATTTCCTTCTTCCAGACTCTTTCTCTCCAGGATTTATTACGTTTGTAGTAGTCGGGATTGGTTACGGAATTATAGCAAGCATAAGAAACCCTCATCCTGAGTTCGTGTAAGACTCAGGATGAGGGTAGCTTTTTTTATCGAGGTTTAATCCCTTTTAGTTGTTCGCGCTCACGTTGAGCATTTTCATCGATATAGCCACTTTGATAGCTGTCACGAAGTTGACTTGCTACCATGTTTTCCCCTTCAGCATCGTAAGTTAAACCTAATTTATTCTTCTTGTCTTTGCTTTTCATGAAAACACCTCCACACTTGTAGTATGTCACAGTTTCGCCTCATTCCTCCCTACACCTTTTACCAATTGAAGGCGCTTTCGTGTTATAATTAAGGAAAGAAGGGAGAGATGTGTTATGTCTTTCGAATACCAACGAATTGTCGTTGCCGTTGATGGTTCTGATGCATCTGAGTTTGCTTTTGAGAAAGCTGTTGAGATTGCTAAGCGTAATAACGCAACGTTATTTCTTTCTCACGTCGTGGATACGCGCGCTTTCGCTACGGTTGAAGCTTATGACCGTTCACTTGCCATCCGAGCTGAAGAGTACGCAACAGAAATCCTGACTAAATACGAAAATCACGCTAAAGAACAAGGTGTACAATCTGTCATCGTAGACGTTGAATACGGATCTCCCAAAGTAAAAATCGCTAAGGAAGTCGCTCCAAAATTTAATGCGGATTTAATTATTTGCGGGGCCACAGGATTAAATACGGTCGAACGCTTTTTTATCGGAAGTGTTTCTGAGCATATTACGCGCTATGCAAGCTGTGATGTTCTTGTTGTTCGTCCGCAAAAGGACTGAATTTTCCTCTAAATACTACCCATAAGATCACAAAAAGGATTAATAAAAAAAGCCCAGACTTAAGTCTGGGCTTTTATGATGGGATCGTTTGTTGTGTAATATGGCGGTATTGATAAAAGCGGAGCGCGAAAGCTGTAACTTGTTTGGTCAACTGGTAATTTGCATTCGCACCAATGGCCATACTTACAAGCGGAAGTCCCTGGATCATTTTCTTCCTGAACATAAGGATAAACAATGACTTCATACCCTGCTTCATAGGTTGTTCTAACCATCTCTCATTCGTGAGTTTTTCATCCCCTTCATAAATAAACGGAGAAGTGTCATGAGATAGCTCCATCTTAAGCTCTTCCCATGCCTCTTTCTGTAGTCTCTTTGGAAGTGTTGCAGCGTGAAACACCTTCAATGACAGCATCATTTCATATGGGTGGTTGATCTCATATCCGAATGTCAAGCCAATTAATTGGACAGCACGCACATTCATAACCATCATGAGCGGAAAATCAATGCCCAACAACAACCATCCCCCAGCACCCGTTAATCCTCCTTGAGCAAAAGAATAAAGCTTGCCTTTGGCAATCTGTTGGTGAGCTAAATACGTTAACTGATCAATGGGGAGCTTCCTCATATCTTCTAAGTATTCAATATCAGAACGAAAAATCCGGCCACTCGTAAGAATTCGTTGTCTAGCCTCCGTTTGAAAAGCTGATCCTTGAATATAAGCATGTGTATGAAATAACCATTGATCAAACTGATGAAAAAAAGTCTTTTTGGCCTTAGGATTCACATTGCGAAACGATCGTTTCATCCACTGGTCATAAATCGCTGTGAAGTCAGTAGCTTGATAATCTTCCCATTGCTTCTCCCAATTCCGAATATCCCTCATTACCCGTTCATCGCTCATCATCCCACCCCTTATCCGTAGCATTCCTTCTCTCTTATTTTAGCTTTACTTTAAGAAAATTGCGAATGTTTATAATATGGGAGAAAGATAATACTCTCTACCTTTGTGCTCGCGTTGGCTCTTTACTTTTACTGACGTTAATAAATTATACGAGTTACGAGGAGAATCAATCATTAAAAACTCCTGACACTCCTTATTAGAAATCGTATCCTTATATAATAGCTGATATTCATACAAGGCTGTTTGATGTGCATTATTTGAACGAAACAAGCACCAGGGACACTGCCATATCTGAGGATAGCGCTTCATAGGCAAAGCCCTGCAATCTGGGCAATGAACACCTTTCAACACTTCGCTTTCAGAGATGTTAAAGACCTCAAGTACATTTAGTTTTGAAGAAACATGACTATTCTTGAATAAATCACAGAGGGAAATCAAAGAAGCTTCAGGAAGAGTAGGAGGGGAAAAATAGTGGAGATCTCTTAGTTGAGCAAGAAGTTGATCAAAATCACAAACTGGAACATCGGAATCTTCTGTTATTAGAAAAGTTTCTGCTTCTGTATATGTTACAAAAGCATTGATTGGAACAGCCGTAATGGAATGTTGAGCCAACCATCGTTCCAAACGAATTTTTAGTGTAGCTACATGACTAGAAGGATTAGGAATCCTTTCGGGGAAGCTTCTTCTATGAGCAATAAACTGATTCCATTTCCATGTAACTTCTCCTTCGACTTGTAGAACATCAACAATGGCAATAAACGACTTTGCTACAATCAGAGTATTAAGAGACAGGACGCCCCAATCGTCTTCAAGCTGAAGGTCATGAAACAAATTCAATCCTTCGTCGTTTAACAAGTGTAAGACGTTGTCTATGTCTACATTCCTCCGGTAGTTTCCTTTCACCTTTTCGATTTCTTCCGTAATAGCCCCTAATTGGGAATGACACGGGTCAATCCGTCTCCTTAAGGCTTCGAGCTGTTTTAACTCTAAAGGTAATAATCGTTTCTTCTGCATCATAAACTCAACTCCTTTCATTGCCTAACTATTCTCCAGCAACTCTCACCACCCCTTTTTTCTTCTCAAAAATGAATTTCTCCCCTTGTGCCACCAAGCATTTCAGTATTTTTAAACCTCATAACAATCCGACATAAAAAAACCTTCCCTGACGACAAGTCAGGGAAGGTTGGATAAACTCTATTGAGTTAAACGAACAGTGTCACGCGCGATGACAACTTCTTCGTTCGTTGGGATAACCATTACTTTAACTGGAGAGTGAGGGTAGCTAATGAATGCTTCATCACCCTGAATCCCTTTGTTAAGAGTTGGATCCCAATAGACGCCCATGAACTCTAATCCTTTAAGAACACGTTCACGAACAGGTGCAGAGTTTTCGCCTACGCCAGCTGTGAATACGATAGCGTCTACGCCATGCATACGAGCTGCGTAAGAACCAATATATTTGTGGATACGCGCAGCGAATACTTCAAGTGCTAATTCCGCACGCTCATCACCCTGGTCTGCTTTCTCAATGATGTCGCGGATATCACTAGAAGAACCAGAAAGAGCCAGCATACCACTTTCTTTGTTTAGAACACGGATAACTTCTTCAGCCGTTTTCCCTGTTTTATCCATGATATATGGAATAAGTGCAGGGTCAATGTTACCTGAACGAGTACCCATCGTTACACCAGCAAGTGGTGTGAAGCCCATTGAAGTGTCGACAGACTTGCCGCCTTCAATTGCAGCAATGGAAGCACCGTTACCAATGTGGCAAGAAAGGATACGAAGTTGCTCAATTGGACGATTTAACTTTTCAGCCGCACGTTCTGAAACGAATTTGTGTGAAGTACCATGGAAACCATACTTACGAATTCCATACTCTTCATAATACTCATACGGAAGGCTGTAAAGATAAGATTGTTCCGGCATGGTTTGGTGGAATGCCGTATCAAATACAACAACCGCTGGTACGTTTGGAAGCACTTCTTGGAATGCACGAATTCCTGTAAGATTCGCTGGATTATGAAGAGGAGCTAATTCAGAAACTGCCTCAATTTCTTGAATCACTTCTTCCGTCACAACAGCTGAATCTGCGAAGCGCTCTCCGCCGTGTACAACGCGGTGACCAATTCCATCAATCTCATCAAGAGATTGAATAACCCCTGTTGATGTAAGCTTGTCTACTAACAGCTGTACAGCAACTTCGTGATTTGGAATATCTGTAACGGTTTTATCTTTCTCGCCATTAAATTCAATTTTGAAAACAGCGTCATCTAAACCAATACGTTCAACAAGACCTTTTGTTACAACTTCCTCAGCAGGCATCTCAATTAGTTGGAACTTTAGAGAAGAACTACCTGCATTAATTGATAAAATCTTTGACATTAATTTCATCCCCTTAATACTCTAGGTTCATGATTACCATTTCCCATTTAACCACCCGCCATCATGCATTTCAAGACAATTCAGCAATTGGAAACGGTTTCTGGGTAAAATCTTTATTTTCTAAAAATTATGACATACGTTCCGACTTAAACCAGTCATTAATTTGGTTCACCATATCATTCATCGCTTTCGCATTTTGGAAGGAAGGTAGCTTGGCCATTAAAGCTTGTTTTGGAGCCTTTGTTTCTTGCCCTTTCTTCTGCACAATGAAAATGCTCTTACCAAATTTCTCATTTTTGAACATCGATTCCGGAAGTTGCAGCACACCCACAACATGAACATGTTCTTGCAAGAAGGCATGCAGTTGTTCTGACTGGTCACTGTCAAATAAGAAGTTTGGAATTAGGAATAATGAGTACCCACCCTCTTTTACATAATGAAGCGTTTGTTCAATAAAGAGGTGGTGTGAATAAGAATGACCTTCTTCAGCTTTTAACGTATAATTAGCAGCTTGTACATCATCCGGATAATAACCAACTGGCAAATCAGCTACGGCAATATCTACAGGCTCAAGTAGCAATGGGCGCAAACTATCCTGATGGAAGAACTCTACTTCAGCTTTCTGCAGATTAGCATTCAACAGACCTAACTGAATCAATGTAGGGTCTACTTCACTTCCGTAGGCTTCTACTGATTGCTCCATCTGATTTATGATGGCCGTTAACAGATTAGCTGTTCCTGTGGCAGGGTCAAACAGTCGAATAGTTTCTTGCTGACCATCTCCAAGGACCTTCTGAATTAAATACCCCATAAAGATCGCCACGGAGTCAGGAGTAATAAGGTGCTGTTGCTGAGTTGATCCCTTCATTCCTTTTAAAATGGCAAGTTGAAGACCTTTACGAATTTCTTCTTTCTTAAATTCTTCAATCTTTATCGTTTTAAGCTTTTCGGATAACTGTTCCTGCAGGTTTTCGCTATAATCTGTAGACGGTGCTCCTTCAATGAGGATCTCCCCTGCTAAAGGCAACAATTCTAAATATGAAAGGTCGATCTCCTGGCCAATTAATTCGGCCGTTTCATCGAGCCATGTATATAATAACTCAACATGTGACTGATCCATGTTAATTCCTCCTATTATCACGTTCAACTTTACTAGTTTAGCAAATGCATCGTATGATTACCAAATTAGAGGCTACATCTTATTTCGGGTTATGTAAAGAGCGAAGCTTAGAAATTCTATATAACACAAATCTCCGCTAAAGTTTCGCGGTTTCCGTTCGCTGTAACGTGAGCGTAAGGTGGGCCTGGAAACTACTCGCTTTCCTGTGGGGAGCTGGTGAGCCTCCTCAGCCGACTACGTCGGCTTCCGGGGTCTCACCTAGGCTCTTCTGCCCACGGGAGTCTCGCAGTTTCCAGGCCCACCTTTGCCATGTAAAGAAGAACGGAAACATGCCATCATTAGAGCTTGAGGGCGTTAAGTTCCTTTACGCCAGGGGTTGCTCGGGGACTGCGAGACTCCTGCGGCAAGAGGAGCTTAGGGGAGACCCCACAGAGAGCGCTAGCGAACGAGGAGGCTTCCCAGCTCGCCGCGGAAAGCGAGTTGTCCCCGAGCAACCCCAAGCACTATTAAACGTAACGGCACCCTATCAAAAAAGGCCAGGCGTCTTGTTAACCTCTAAGTTGCATACAAAGATGTATACAAAGAAGGAAGAAACCAAGATGCCTAGCCTTTGTGGGTTAAACGTTTATTGAGCGTCTTTTGCTGCTGAGATGGCTGCTTCGTAATCAGGATGGTTTGTTGCTTCTGATACGTATTCAGCATGTACAACTTCATTTTGGCTGTTTACAACGAATACAGCGCGTGCAAGAAGTCGCATTTCCTTAATAAGCACACCAAATGCTTCACCAAAGTAAGCATCGCGGTGGTCAGAAAGTGTATCTACGTTTTCAATACCATTTGAACCACACCAGCGACGCTGTGCGAATGGTAAATCCATGCTAATGGTTAGGACACTGACGTTATCTAACTGAGCAGCTTCCTCGTTGAAACGGCGTGTTTGAGCGTCACATACCCCTGTGTCGATTGATGGGATCACACTGATTAACTTCACTCCATCATATTGCTCCAGAGAAACTTCTGAAAGGTCGTTAGCAAGTACAGTAAAGTTAGGAGCTTTGTCGCCAACTTTTACTTCATCCCCAACAAGCGTAACGGGATTTTCTTTAAATGTAATAGATGCCATGATGCATTCCTCCTCTGATTTTCTTTAGGAAAGCTCTTCTAGAATCCTTAAGTATGTATGAAACAAGGAAAGAGCCCGACTCTCCCTATTATGAAGGCAGTTTCTTTCCTTGTCTAATCATTTCCTACCAGGAGTAATTCTGTCCGTCTGAACTACCTTGGTTTTGGCCGGGTCCTTGACCTTGGCTTTGACCACCATTTTGCCCTTGGTTTTGGCCTCTACCTCCTGAGGATTGACCATTTTGTTTATCGCCGTTTTTACTAAGTATGTCTTGAATTTTTTGTACTGCTTGTGGTGCCAGATCAATCATACGCTCATATAGATGTGTACTTTCATCTAAGTGGATCATCTTGACACCTGATGTTTTATTCACGATCAGGAAAGCAATTGGCGTAATAGAAACACCTCCACCGCTACCTCCTCCGAATGGAAGTTCCTCTCCATTTGAGCCTGATCCATTCCCTTGTTGCTGTTGGTTTTTGTTACCACTCTCTTGTTTAAATTGACTTCCTCCTGCCGCAAAGCCAAACCCAACTTTGGATACGGTGAGGATTAACGTACTTCCATCTGGTGTTTCAACTGGATCTCCAATGATCGTATTGACATCGATCATATCTTTTAAACTTTCCATAGCAGTGGTCATTAAACCTTGAATTGGATGTTCTGACATGATTGTACCTCCTAATTAAGAATTACGCTGGTTTCTTCCGCCACTTCGGTATGTTTCCACGTGAGTACCGAACGACTTGTAATACTGCGAATATAGCTTGCCCAAAACGAAATGAGATCATACACTCCAACCGAGTTTGGGAATGCTTTTGTTGAAAATATGGCGTCACATAGATTTCAGGGGAGGCTTTTAACACCATATAGTTTGAAACCATACCAATGAGTGCCCCTTTAACAGACCAGATGCCCCCGCATATCATCCCAGTCATGCTCGCATTAGAAGTCCCAACTTGTGTATCCCAAAGGAGCGTATGCACACGTACTTTTCTTAGAAAACGTCTTACTATCTTATGTAATCCAATCACACTTCCAACAAGGTCTTGAATACTTTGAAAACGGTTCAATATTTCTTCTGGTGTGTACGACTTCTCCTGTTCTCCTTCGTTTTTATTACCGACCTCTGTCTTTTCCTTTGTCTTCAACGAGAGATCCTCTTTATCTAGAGCCATCATAGGAACTTCCTTTTTGATTCGTACCCATTTCCATATTCGTAATTCCAGTTTTAGAAAGTCACGATCGGAAGAGTGCAAATAGGTCAGCGTGATGTATAATCTAGAAAACCAAACAATAATGATATTAACTAAAAAAAATAAAACGACTGCTAAAACCCAAACCATTCTTCCATCCCTCCTTTTCTAATTAGTTTCATCCCCTTTCATAAAATTTAAACAATCTGACATTATTTTATTTAGAAAACGCTTACGTTTTTGGTATGATGGGAACGTAGGGTTACATGAAATGTATATAAGAGATCGCCATTTAAAGAGGAGTGTTAAAAATGATGATGCTGAATCGGAATAAACTATTTTTTTATTATCAACATGAGGACGAGCTTATAGAAAAGCTCACACCTTTATTTGATTTAGCAAGAGAAAATGGTTTTGAAATTGTTCAAAATCATCAAGATGCTAATATCATTATTAGCGTTGGAGGAGACGGAATGTTTCTTCAGTCGGTAAGGAAAACGGGTTTCCGTGAAGATTGCCTTTATTCAGGGATTACAACTTCTAAAAATGAATCAGGTTTATACTGCGACTTTAACTTGGATCATTTTGATGAAATGGTTCATTCTATGATGCATGAAGCTTTAGAAGTTCGACGCTTTCCCGTTATTGAAGCAAACATCAATAATGAATCTTCATTTTATTGCTTAAATGAACTGAGCATGCGCTCAACTCTTATTAAGACGATTGAAATTGATGTATTCATCGATGATATCCCATTTGAATCATTTAGAGGAGATGGACTAATCGTCGCTACTCCAACAGGGAGCACAGGGTACAACAAATCGACAAAGGGGGCAGTCGTTGATCCTAAACTACCATGCTTCCAAGTTTCTGAATTAGCTTCTATTAATAGCAACCGTTACCGTACACTCGGATCTTCTTTCATTCTCAGTGGTGATCGCACACTAGATCTTCAACTTGTCCAAGACGGGAATGACTACCCGATCTTAGGAATTGATAACGAAGCTCTTCCGATTCGAAATATACGGAGTGTAAAAGTTAATCTAAGCGACAAGGTCATTAAAACGATTAAATTAAAGAATAATTCCTATTGGGAACGCGTAAAGCGAACATTCTTATAAAAAAACGTCTGGGAAGGTGAACTTCCCAGACGTTTTTCATTCGGTTACCGTTGATATACAACTGTACCATCAACCACTGTTCTTGTTACATTTGCTTCTAGGAGACGATCAGGATGGAGAGCAAAGAGATCGCGATCAAAAATGGTGAAATCCGCATCATAACCTTCTTTTATCAACCCACGCTTCCCTTCCTCATGAATCGTATAAGCACTCCCCTTTGTATAAAGAGAAATAGCTTCAAACATAGTAAGACACTGCTCAATACCGTATGCTTTTTGGTCATGGATTGATTTACGCGTAACCGCTGCCTGAATCGCAAGAAGGGGGTTAATCTCTTCTATAGGCGCATCTGAACCCCCAGCACAAGGAATGCCACTTTGGAGCAACTTCTTCCATGGATAAGCGTTTTGTAGGCGGTGTTCTCCAATACGATCAAGCACCCATGGAAAGTCTGACGAAACAAAAGTAGGTTGAATATCCACAATGGCATTCGTCGAGCTCACTTGATCATAAAGTTCATCTCTCATGAATTGAGCATGAATAATGCGGTCTCGATGGGGAGCATCCGGTACGCCATTTAAAATTCGTGTTATCATAGCTACCGCCTCATCTCCAATAGCGTGGACCGCTACAGGAAGATCATGCTTCCGAGCTTTTTTCACGATCTGGGCTAACTGCTTTTCTTCATGAATCGCCATTCCCCTATTCCCTTTATCATCTTCATAGCTTTCTGACAACAAAGCGGTTCGCCCCCCTATCGCTCCATCTGAGAAGATCTTCACAGCTCCAAGCTCGACGAACTCCGTTCCACTCTTATAAGTCAAACCATCTGCCAACATATCATCTAAGACTTCATGATGGACGAGAAGGTGTGCTCTAAATTTAGTATGTTTTGGCCCGATACTATTCAAAAAAGCATCATATGTTTTTCTGAAACCACCGTAGTAATTTAGATCTTCACTATGACCGCCTACAATACCATTACGTGTTAAATCTTCTATCGACACCGAAATAGCTTTTTCTAAATAACTTTGGGTGTATTCAGGCATAGCATCTTTAATTGGGTCCTGAGCTGCATCAAGAAAATAACCCGTTGTCAAACCATGCTCATCCCTAACAATTTTTCCACCTTGTGGATCTTCCGTATCTTCAGTGACACCTGCTAGTTCCATGGCTTTTGAGTTAGCCAAAAGAGCATGGCGGCAGACACGTGTTAACATGATCGGATGTTCTGTTGAAATTTCGTCTAATTCTGATTTATGTATAATACGGGGGTCTGCCCACTGATTCTCGTTCCATCCTTCTCCAATTAGCCACTGACCATGTGGCAACTGCGAAGCATGGGAAGATAACGCTTCTTTCACTTCTTCAGGAGATGTCATAAAGGATAAATCTAAGCGAAGTAAACGCTCGCCGTGACCGATAATATGCAAATGGCTATCCACAAATCCTGGATACATTACCTGGCCTTGAAGATGATGCTCTTGATCAATTGCACCTTTCCACACAGCCATCACCTCTTCAAGAGAACCGGCCATTTGGATACGACCATTCTTGGTGACAACCGCTTCTACTTGTTCCCCTTCTTGCTCCATTGTATAAATCGTTCCACCATACCATAACTCTGCCATTTGTACCTACTCCCTCGTTTTTTTGTACCATATCATATTCTTTGATAAAGTCACAACTTTCCGACTCCCGCCCCATAAGAAAAGGACAGTGTCGCCACTGCCCTTTCATACCATCATATTCAATTATTGTTGGCCACCGTTGTACTGCTGTTCAGCCATTTGAACTAGACGTTTTGTGATCTCTCCACCTACAGATCCGTTTTGACGGGATGTAGAGTCAGGACCAAGCTGTACGCCAAATTCTTGAGCGATTTCATATTTCATTTGGTCTAGAGCTTGTTGTACACCAGGTACTACAAGTTCGTTTGAGTTGTTATATGCCATGTGATTCTCACCTCCTTGTTACTACTAGCATGGCTTCACAAGGAGGATCTCATTCTGAACAGTTTTTGGAAATTCAGCTAAGTTTATCTTTTAGAGCAAATCAGAAAATTCGTCCTCTTCTTCTGTTTGACTCTCTTCAAATTCAACTGTTTCAATTCCTGCAAGCGTTTCTTCAATTTCATCGGTGAAATCAACACGCTCTTCATATTGCAGCACTTTCTCACGAGTTGGTCTCGTTTTAGGTGCACTCGGCACGAATACTGTACAGCAATCTTCAAAAGGACGAATCGAGATATCATACATATCAATTCGCTTAGAAATATCAATAATTTCTAGTTTATCCATTGAAACAAGCGGACGAATAATCGGGTAATTGGTGACCTCGTTAATCGTGTTCATGCTTTCCATCGTTTGACTGGCAACCTGACCAAGACTTTCACCCGTCGTAAAGGAAAGAATTCCCCTTTCCTCTGCAACGCGTTCACTCACTTGAAGCATGACACGACGCATAACGGTCATGCCATATCCTTCTGGTATTTCACGGTGAATGGTTTGCTGCAACTTAGTAAATGGAACAATATGGACTTTAATTTTATGGCCATAACGAGTCAATTGCTTAGCTAAATCAAGTACCTTCTGCTTCGCACGCTCACTTGTATAAGGAGGAGAATGGAAGTGAATCGCCTCAATTTCAACACCACGTTTCATTGACAGATATCCTGCTACAGGACTGTCAATACCACCTGATAGAAGAAGAAGGCTTTTTCCCGTTGTACCTACCGGAAGTCCTCCTGCCCCAAGTATTTTCTCTGAGGTAATATAGGTTCCGTCTTTACGGATCTCTACATTAATTTCCACATCAGGATTATGCACATCTACAGTATATCCTTCTGTATTTGAAAGCACATAACCGCCAAGAACCCGATTCATAGCTTGGGAATCTATAGGGAAATCTTTGTCTACGCGGCGTACAGTAATCTTGAACGTCTTGGCGTTTTCCGCATGCGTCAAGGCATAAATCGCAGCTTCTTTCATCTGTTCTTCTTCATTGTCCACTTTAATTGCTAAGCTAAACGACTGAATACCGAAAACATCTTTACATCTTTCTAAGATAGGCTCAGGATCTTCCCCATTTAGCAAGATGTACATACGATTCCGATTTCGTTTAATTGTAATTGCGTCATAGTCGTGCAACTTCGCTTTTACATTTTCATACAACTTGGCTACGAAGTGTTTTAAGTTCTTCCCTTTCAGGGACATTTCCCCGTAGCGGATTAATATATGATCATAATGCATGTTATCTACCCCATTACTTCTTTTAATTCGGTTAATACTTCACGAAGCACTCGTATAAAACGAGCTCCTTCTTCCATGGTATTATCATACGTGATACTTACACGAAGACCGGCCGAAGACCGTTCATGTGAATGCCCGCATGCAGTTAGAACAGCACTTTCATCTGCATGCTTAGAAGAACAAGCTGACTTAGTAGAAATGTAGATCCCCCGTTCTCCCAAAGCATGAATAACGACCTCTGGTTTAAACCCGGGAACGGAAAAATTCACAATATGAGGAGCACTTTCTGAAGGTGTATTCATAACAACTTCATCAAATTTAGAGATTTCTTCATACAACTGCTGGTGTAATTCTCTTAGGTGTTTCCCTTTTTGCTTTTGATTCTCCTTCGTCATCCGGAGTGCTTTAACCATAGATACAATGCCAGGAAGATTCTCTGTCCCAGCCCGGTAAGAGGCCTCTTGACTTCCTCCATGTAACAATGGAAATAGAGAAGTGTTTCGCTTCACATAAAGAATACCCGTTCCTTTTAACCCATGGACTTTATGGCTCGACATGGTGCATAAATCAATACGCGATAGATCCAAGTCAATTTTCCCTAGTCCTTGTACATAATCTACATGGAAGTAAAGCTTCGGATGTTGACGAGCTACATTTGCGATTTCTTCTATAGGTTGAATCGTCCCTAACTCATTATTGACGTGCATAACGCTAATTAAAATCGTATCCTCTCGAATAGCTGCTTGAACATCTTCAACACTAATACGGCCAGCACCGTTAACAGGAAGATAAGTGACCTCAAATCCAAGCGACTCTAATGAACGACAAGCTTCCAACACGGAAGGGTGTTCAATCGTCGTAGTAATAATATGCTTCCCACGATTTTGGTGTTGTAAAGCAATTCCCTTTATAGCCATGTTGTTGCCTTCTGTTCCTCCGGAAGTAAATACAACTTCATCAGCATGAATACCAAGCAACCCTGAAGCTTGCTTTTTCGACTGTTGAAGAAGTCTTTCAGCCTCGCTTCCAAATGCATGTATAGAAGAAGGATTTCCATAATATCGTTCAGATACTTGCTGGAAACTATTTAACACTTCGGGATATGGTTTTGTCGTGGCACTATTGTCGAAGTAAATCATGGCACCGATCCCCTTTTCTCTTATTGCAATCAATTCTATTATCATACGTTTCACCTGAGGCATCTGTCAATCGCTCTTGTAATTCAATATAACTATAACATGATCTAGAAGACATTTCAGATTGTTCATCATAGAAAAAGCCCTTTCCTAAAAGGGAAAGGGCTCTTTCTTAATCTCTAATTTAGTTAATAGATCATCAATAGAAAATGTACCATCCTGACTCCATTCATTTGCCCAGGAGCGAGTCAATCCTACTTCTTGCCACGTTCCTTTATCCTTTTCTATGACTTGATTGCTTCTAGAGGACTCAAAACGGGAAGCAACTTGAGCCAATCGATCTGAAGATTTCATTTCAATAGAAGGATTTGAACGTTGACTATGATCTTCTGCGAGAGTCTCTTCAGAAGGTACCATTAGCAGAATAATGGTAATCATCCAAACTCCTATAGATAGGACGGAGAGACTCATTACTAAGCGTTTATTCATGAATGCCTCCTAACCTACCGTTGTGCTCACTCCGACGTATTCACCTAAGCGTGCACGTGCACCTGGTTCTACTTCTTCAAGTGCATCTGTTGCCAATTCCAAGGCATGATCATACTCATAATTTCTAAAAGAGCGTTCCGCTTCTGAAAGCTTTGCCGCCGTGAAAGGATATTGACTTCGATAACGATTTCCGTACTGAATCATGGTTTCAACCAGAGCAGCCTGGTCCAAGAGTAATTCCGTTTGTTCAGAAGCACTTTCTGTCTCTTTCGTAGCATTAGTAAGTGCTTCACGTACTTTCACCATATCAAGAGGTTGCTCATCTAACAGATCATGAACTCGATGGAGAGAATGAGCAGCAGCTTCAATGGCATTTTGTAAATAAAGAGGGACACCAGGAATATTGCTCTTTTGAAGCTTCCGGTTAACAGCAATAAGCTTTTGCTTCATAGCGGTAATTTGTTCTTGCGCTTCACGCTCACCAGCTCGAACCTCGTGTAAGCGGTCTTTAAATTGTTGATGCTGTTCCATAAGTTCTTGAAGTTGAACTTCAAAGCGTTCGAGATCTTCTCGAATCGACAAATGGGACAGTCCCTCTTCAAGCTCATCAGAAATATCGTTATATTGTTTCACTAGCAGGTTTACCCATTTTTCAAGACTTGCATGGATCTCTAAATCCTTATCTTCAAATTGGTATGTATGCTGCAATACTTCGATCTCTTCCTTGCTTATGCGAATATCTTCTCGAATCGATTGTAATTGAGATAACAGTGTTGGCTGATGTTTTTCAACATAACTTTTGGCAATTGCCTCTTTCTCTAGTTGAGCAAACATTTCATTTACACGTTCTTCAATTTCAAGGGCTCCCGTGCGCGCTTCTTCCATCTCAGCATTTTCTAATTGCTCGGTGTAGCTACTGAGTTTCTCTTGAAAAGCTGCAAGCTCGTCATTGAAATGATAAGCTTCAACACGGTATCCGTCCTCACTCATTTGTTGTAAGCCGTTAAGTAAATCTTCAATTTGAGATGGAAGCTCTTGCTTACACATCTTATAAAGAGATGGAAATTCTTCAATCTGGACAGTTAGTTGATCGATTTCGTCTTTCATGGTCTGAACAAGTTCATTCGCTTCGAAGTAATTCCCTTGCTCTACAAGCTGATAATAATGTTGGAGTTTCTCATCAGCTGTATCGATTAGAACTTCAAAACGGACTTCAGCACTCCCGTATCGATGGCGTTGTTGTAATAGTTTTTTGCGAAGTTGTTTCGTTTGTGGATGGAGTGTTTCAATGTCTTTGCGGCTATTTTCTTCTGAATGAAGCAGCGTATCTAACTCTTCAAACATCTTATCAATTGAAGCTTCAATGGCTGTTAACTTCTCTTCAATGGAAGCTAACACTTTCCTAGCAGAGCCGAATCGGTATTTATCTGCATATTCCTCTGCATCAAATAAATACTCTTCAAGGTCCGGTAACTGCTTTGATAAAATGTCATCCCACTCAGAACGCCATGATTCAAACCTTTCCTGTGTTTCCCCTGATAAATTAAGGGACTTCACCTTTGAAAGTTCTTCTGTCACTTCACGGTTCATAACATCCATCTTCCAGCTTTCTAGCCGATCGACTTCATCATATACCCGCTTTCTAAAAATTAACCCCACAATAATTCCAACAATCACTGCTAGTATCGCACCGATGCCATACGCCATATAAAGCCTCCTAACTGTCAATAATTCATCTATGTCATACCAGGTAAAAATATGTATATAGTAATGTTTTTATGATACCATGTAAACGGTCATTTTGGCTAAATATTTTCAAATTTATTAACCTTTTTACAATTTTTTCTACATCTTATTTGGAGGAGGTTTCATTTTGATCGTAGATGGACATGTACACACGCCCTTCTGCCCCCATGGAACAAGGGATACCCTAAAACACTACATTGAAAACGCCATTTCAAAAACTTATTCATCTATCAGTTTTACGGAACACGCTCCGTTACCGCCATCCTTCAAAGACCCTGTACCTACAAAGGATAGTGGGATGGATATCAAACGAATCGATGATTATATTACCACCTTAGGAGATTTAAAAAGGACTTACGAAAAAGACATCACAATTCATATCGGATTAGAAGTCGATTACATTGAGGGGTATCAGAAAGAAATTACAAATTTCCTTAATCAATACGGACCTTATTTAACAGATTCTATACTATCTGTCCATTTTCTTCTTTCTGGGAACGAATATGTCTGTCTTGACTATAATCCAGCTTCTTTCCAAACACTTGTAAATGAAACAGGTGGTGTTGACGAAGTGCATCGACTTTATTACAAGACACTCCTTCGTTCAATAGAGGCAGATTTAGGACCTTATAAACCTACTCGTATTGGCCATATGACTCTATCAAATAAATTTCAGAGTTTGTTCCCCACATCCACGTCTTTTGCACAAGAGACAGATGCAGTATTAGAGAAGGTTAAGGAAAAAGAATACTCGTTGGATGTAAACACTGCTGGTTTAAGGAAACCATACTGCCAAACAACCTACCCTCCCCTACCAATTGTAAAGAAAGCTTCGCAAAAAGGGATCAAACTTATTTACGGATCTGATGCACACAAAGCGGAAGACCTCGGTGCGGGGTATGATCAGGTAAATCTACACCTACAAGACTAACAGTTAACACACCTAATAAGATTGATTATAAATCATAACGCGCCCGAGGGAGAAATCCCACGAGCGCGACTATCTTTCTATTACATGATGCTTTCTTTCTTTGGCGGAAGACCGCCTGTTTGGTACACATGATCGAGCCAGTGCATAATGGTGTCTGTATACTGCTTCACAAAAAACTCAGGGGACTGATCCCACAGGACATGTTCTCTCATTTCGTAAGGCATTAAAAAGGGCATCATAAGCATTCCCTTAAATTGCAGAAACAAGTATTGAACCTGCATTTGTTTAATCTTAGTATGCTGTAACGATTCCTTAAACAGCTTAAATAGAATAAATTTTTCTTTGGCTAAATACGTAACCATCATTTCTCGTACTAGAACATTATCAAGCGTCAACTCACGGTGAATAAAGCAAGTAAATTGATGATGCTGTTTCTTATACTGTATAATAACCTCTATCATTTTACGTAGTTTTTCCTGTGAAGAAAGGCGTGGGTCTACATCTTTCTGTTGCTCAATAGCTTCTATATAAGGTTCAAAATATTGGACCATAAGGTGTTCAAGTAACCCTTGTTTATTTGTAAAATGGTAACTAATCAGCGAAACATTAACTTTGGCTTTTGCGGCGATATCACGAACAGAGGTTCCAGTGTAGCCTTTCGTATAAAACAACAAACACGCTGCATCCATCACTTTTTGTCTTGTTGACGATTTTGTCATAGCACATGACCTCCTTATTCGAAAATATTCGTTGAATAAGGTAAGAATCCTGCATGAATCGCTCGTCAACTTTCGCCCCGCACTATTAGGTTTTTTGCCAAATTAGGAGGAATGCATGATGTTTAATGTCGAACATTATAATGGAACAAAAGAACAAAATTACGAATTATTGTTAAAGCAGTTAAAGGCTTTAATTGAAGATGAGCCGGATCAAATCGCAAATCTATCCAACGCCTCTTCCCTATTAAACCAGTTTCTTAGTGAGGTAAATTGGGTAGGATTTTATATTTGGAAACAGGACCAGCTTGTTTTAGGGCCATTCCAAGGACTTCCAGCATGTGTTCGTATCCCTAGCGGAAAAGGTGTATGCGGTACAGCTATTTCAGAAGGGAAAACACAGCGCGTAGCTGATGTCCATCAGTTCCCTGGTCACATTGCCTGCGACGCTGCAAGTCAATCCGAAATCGTGGTCCCTATGTATAAGGACGGAAACGTATTTGGCGTTTTAGATATCGATAGTCCTGTTAAAGACCGTTTTGATGAGATTGATGAAATGTTTATTGAGCAATTCGCAAGACTTGTCGAACAGTATATATAAAGATTAAAAAAAGAGCTTGGATCTCCAAGCTCTTTTTACATGTATAGGGTCTTCACTAGTTTCTATGAATGCTTTGCCCATTATTCGTCTCACGTTTAATGCAATCTTTTCCTGACTCTTTTGCTTCATAAAGCGCCCTATCTGCCCTTCTGAATAAATCAACAACTCTCCCATCACCTGACTTATTCCAATAAGAAACGCCACACGATATAGTGACACGCGGGGTCGTATAGCCTCTCACTCTATTCACCAATTTCTCACCAATTTCATAGGCCTCATCTAAGTCAATTTCCGGAAGATAGATGGCCAATTCTTCCCCGCCCCATCTTGCGGTAATTCCGATATTCTCTATTTCGCGTTTCAGCAGGTTCGACACTTCAATAATGACCCGGTCTCCTTCTTGGTGACCGTACGTGTCATTTACTTTTTTGAAATTATCAATGTCGACTATAATAAAGGATCCATCACGATCTTTCACAAAATGTTTATGAATGGTTTCATCTAAGTGCTTCCTTGAATAAAGCTTTGTTAGATAATCTGTACTGACTAGTTGCTCTAGTTCTTCTCTTAGCATGGAATTCGCAAATGCAAGCGTTGAATGGTGGACAAGCGATTGCAAGAGCTTAAACGTTTCGAAACTAAAGAAGTACGGATCTGTATGCATGACGATGACGACGCCTTTTAACGATTCAGTCTGGATCATAGGAATCGCCATTACCGATTGATATGGACTATAGAAGCTAGGATTCTTTACAGAGAAATCACCTATGAATAACGCATCCCTCTGCGCACCAATCGAATCCGTAATATAACGGAGAAGCTCCTCACTCTTGTCCTGGTAAAAGAACGATGAACTTTCCTTTAATACTTCATAATCCCTAGCTTCCCCGTCTTTAAAAAGAAGCACGCCCACTTGCTCAGCATCAAAGGATTGTCGAATCTGGTTAGATAAGAACGAAATGGTATCAGATAATCTCAAGTTTGAATTAAGTTTGTGTGATGTTTCATTTATTAGCTGCAAATCTGAAATTAAACGTTTGGACTGTTGGTACAACCTGGCGTTCTCTAAAGCGTTGCCCGCAGTATTAGCTAATAAAGTAATAAAATTAATATCTTCCTCAAGAAAATGGATACTCTTTGGTGCCACGACTTGTAAAACGCCGTAAACACCTTGCTTCCCTTTAAGCGGAGCGTAGAAACAAGACTGCCGCTCATTCCAGGATTCTTCGAACTGCATTTCCCCGGTTAAATAGGCTTGTGCACTAGATCTGTTCGCTCCATCACTATCATAGACTAGCTCACGAATCGGCAAGTCATGAGAACTAGAATAATCATGGGAGAGCAACAGATAATATTCAAACTCCGGATATAGCTGACGTAGTGTATCAATGATCTCCCCAAGCACATCATCCATGTTCATAGAAGAGTGGAACTTGGCTGTAACCCTGAACAAGCGCTCATGTCGTTTTTCCTCATCTAAAGATTGATAGTAATTTCTCATCTTTAAATAAAGAGCAGAAACTTCTTCACCAACAGTTTCTAAATGATGAAAGGTAAGGTGCTCAGGTGTATGAAAAGTCACCCCTACTAAACCAAAGACTTCTCCTTCGTGGGTTAATGGGATGAAGTAACGATATGTATCCTCTTGAAAGCTACTCTCTTTTATGGGTGAACCAACCATCCCATGATGCTGACGTAACCCGCTCCAATACTGTGCGTTTATCTCACGCGCTAGTGTGTCGTCCCCCTCAGAAGAAATCATCCTAAATGTATTTTCAGATGCATTATATATGTATACATGGGCGTTAGCTGCTCCAAGGGTTTCTTTTATGACAACTTCCATTTCTTCTAAGAAGTTCATCCAATCCGTCGCTCCATTATGGGTGACCAAGTCAAAGAAACGTGCCTTTAATTGATTATGAAATTGACTATTGGGTTTATTAGAAATCATACATCCATCACCTTATTTCAGTGGAGTTCTCTACAAGCTTTTCTTTTTATCATTATACTTCTTATAGTCTTTTTTTCCTATTACTTTTCATTAATTTTTCACTTTTTTACAATTTCAACTGTGAAATCATCTAAAAGAACAACCCAAACCTCTTCATTAACATATAACTTCTCTATATCTATAGGACGCTTTTGGAAGACTTCTGACCATTCATTATGGTCATGTAAACGTACTGTCATCTGAAAAACATCCCCCTTTTTAATCACCTTTTTAATGAAAGAGACACGTTCTTCAAACATAGGCGAACGAGCAGAAGAGGGGCGTTCAACGAGGTCCTCATCCAATAAAAACCATTCGTTATTACGTTTTACCCATAGTTCCCCGTCCTTAGAATAGTTAATCTCTTGAATCGGCTGATTTAGTCTCTTATAGGCTTTGGCTGAAAAAGAATAGGTAAAAGGGTCTATGTCAAACGTCACCAAATAAGGAACTTCTTCCTGTAGTTGTATTAAACTAACCTCTACTTCTTCCACGTTGTGCCGAATAGCTAACAGAGGTTGTTGCTCTAGAGTTGGCTTCATAATTTGTTTTGCTTGATTATTTTGTACCATTATTGCAACTAGGACCGCCACTATAAATAGGCTAATGAGCACATAGCGTAGAAGTTGAGAACGTTTCGTGGGTGGTGTATGATCGCTATTAAACTTCATATAAAATAACCTTTCGAAATTTTTTGCCTCATTATAACACAGCCTCCTTACCCAAAGACCGAATTAGATGATATTCTTCTTGATACTCCTTGACTTCTAATCAAATAAACTCTATAATAGCGTTTGTGTAAAATAAAAGGCAGCTTTGGTGAACCACTGTTGTCATCATTTTGTTCCTCTCTACTAAGAGGTGTATCGCGTAACTCTCGGCTGCTGGAGCGATGGTACATGAAAACAAAATGAGCATCGAGAACGGAACACTTCTGTTTTTATTTTATACAAAATAAAAATAGTAAAGGAGAGATCATCCAATGGCACGTTACACAGATTCCACTTGGAAAAAATCTCGTCGTTTAGGTATTTCTTTATCCGGTACTGGTAAAGAGCTAGAAAAACGCCCTTACGCTCCTGGCCAACATGGTCCTAACCAGCGTAAAAAGCTTTCAGAATATGGTACACAGCTTCAAGAAAAGCAGAAGCTTCGTTTCATCTTCGGAGTTAACGAACGTCAATTCCGTCGTTTATTCGAAGAAGCAGGTAACATGAAAGGTATCCACGGTGAAAACTTCTTAACACTTCTAGAGTCTCGCCTGGACAACATCGTTTACCGCTTAGGTCTTGCTCGCACTCGCGCGCAAGCTCGCCAACTAGTTAACCATGGTCACATTCTTGTAGATGGTGGACGCGTAAACATTCCATCTTACCGTGTGAAGCCTGGTCAAACAATCGCAGTTCGCGAAAAATCTGCTAACCTTGACGTGATCAAGGACGCAATCGAAGCTAACAACTTCGTACCTGAGTACGTATCTTTCGATGCAGAAAAGCTTGAAGGTTCTTACGTTCGCTTCCCTGAGCGTTCTGAAATGCCTTCTGAAATTAACGAAGCACTTATCGTTGAGTTCTACTCTCGTTAATAGCTTCCGCAAACACCCATCCTTTTGGATGGGTGTTTTTTTATGCTCTTTTCTCCTTTCATTATCATCTATTTCCATTTCCTGATACACTAAGAGTATAAATATAAAGGAGGGGTCACGTGTATACCTTATATATCAGTATTGTGATTGGGATTTGCGTACTGGCCTTTATTGGAACGCTTTTAGTTGGTAAAGATGTAAATAAGTCCATAGAACGAAGAGAAATTGAAGGAGAATCCCCCGCAGCAGAGCTACAGAGATCCCATAAATATGAGAAGAACTCAAGTATTAAAATTCTATCCATTATCTATGCAATCACGTTTCTTCTGACTGCCATCGTTTCTGCGATCTTTATTTTCTAGACTACTCTAGATTGAAAAGTGTAAGCGTGGTGCTTAGGATCGTACGGACAAGGCATCTTTTTGTAAAAAGCCAATCGCCTTATACAAAAAGATGTTTTTCCCGTATATTCCTTAACATCACCTCACTTTTTAAACTTAGACTACACAAAAGAACTTGGTGATTATATGACACAGATTAAAACATCCATACGAGCATTGGTTGAATACGTTTACCGATCCGGAAGCCTGGATCGGCGTTTTAAATCGACCACATCCCTAACAGAAGGAACAAAAGCACATCAAATGGTACAAAAAGAATACGGAGAAGAAGATTTCAAAGAAATGCACCTTGCCTATACTCATATAGAGGACTCCCTCGAAATCCAGATAGAAGGACGCTGTGATGGCTTGCTTCAATCAACCAATACCATTACGATTGATGAAATTAAATCAACCTCCTCTTCTATTTTTGATATAAAGAAGGACTCCCACCCTGTGCACTGGGCTCAGGCGAAGTGCTACGCGTTTATTTACGCGACGCAGCAAGGTTTGGATGAAATTGATGTACAGCTTACATATGTACACTTACCATCTTCTGAGCGGAAGCAATTTGCGGAATCTTTTACGGCCAATGAATTAAAAGAGTGGTTCGAGCATGTCATCAAGGCGTATATTCCATATGCGGAACAAATGAGCCAGCACAGGGACAAGCGGCAACAGAGTATACAACAACTCCCTTTCCCCTATCCAGAATTCAGGCCCGGTCAACGAAAATTTGCTGGAGCTGTCTATAAAACCATTAGCGATCATAAGACCATGTTTGCCCATGCGCCTACCGGAACCGGGAAAACCATTTCAACCCTTTTCCCTGCCATAAAAGCCATTGGTGAAGGTAGGTCAGAAAAGTTATTCTACTTAACTGCAAAAACGATCACAAGGCAAGCTGCTGAAGAAGCACTTCATTTAATGGAGGAGAGTGGTCTGCACTTTCATACCGTCACAGTGACTGCCAAAGATAAAATGTGCTTTACAAGCGAAGGGTGCCAAGCAGAATATTGCCCGTTTGCTGACGGTTATTACGATCGTATTAATCACGCCCTTCTCGATATATTGTCTAGTGAAACACTTATGACAAGAGAAGTTATTGAATATTACGCTAGGAAGCATCAGGTTTGTCCTTTCGAGTATTCAATAGATGTCGCCTATCATGCTGACTCTATCATTTGCGATTACAATTATGTATTTGATCCAAGAGTATCTTTCAAACGCTTGTGGAACGACACCAAGAAGAAGACAACCCTTCTTATAGACGAAGCGCATAACCTTGTTGACCGCTCGCAGGCTATGTACTCTTCTCTTCTAACAAAGTCATCCTTCTTACAGCTAAAGCGGGAATATAAAACAAAGAATCCCCATCTATATCAAGCATTACACACAATCGACCAATCCTTTCTTTCTCTAAAGAAATCTATGGGCGATGACTATATGCTGACAAGTGCAGAGATTCCTGAAGGGATCGTGGAACAAGTAGAACAGTTTACTGAACTAGCAGAACTCGAAATTCCTTTTGTTGAGGATACAGAATCTCTATTACTTGAAACCTACTTTATGGCGTTAAGTTTCATACGCATTTCAAAGTTCTACGATGAATCCTACCTTTCTTACATCAGGCGTTACAAAAGCGAAGTCGAGTTGAAGCTATTCTGTATTGACCCCTCATCACTTCTTCATAAAACGACGAAGGGGTACGGAGCGACCATTTTCTTCTCGGCCACATTCGCTCCTTTTGATTATTATAAAGATATGCTCGGATGGACTGAAGGCGATTATACATTTTCCATCCCTTCACCGTTCGACAGAGACAAAGTGGACTTATTTATTCAACCGACATCCACCCGTTACTATGACCGTGAGGAGTCAGCAGAAACCATCGCACACACAATAGAGGATCTAATAAGAGAAAGACCCGGCAACTACCTGATCTTCTTCCCTTCTTACGTATATATGGAACAGGTGTATGAGAGATTCCAAGAACGAGATCATCAGTCCTCCGTTTTACTCCAGACCCCGCACATGACAGAGGAAGACCGGGAACACTATTTGTCTGAATTTCGTATAGACAGAGAGGATTCATTAATCGGGTTTGCTGTATTAGGAGGGATTTTCTCAGAAGGAGTCGATTTGAGAGGGAATCGGTTAAACGGGGTTCTAGTCGTAAGCGTCGGTTTACCTAAATTAAATGATGAACAAGATCTGATGAAGCAATTTTTCAATAATCGTGGCAAAAACGGGTTCGATTATGCTTATATGTATCCCGGTATGAATAAAGTATTGCAAGCAGCAGGCAGACTCATTCGTACTGAAGAAGATTCCGGTACCATCGTTCTTATAGATGATCGGTTTCTTCAAAAACGATACACAACCTTGCTCCCTTACCACCTTCAACATTACCGCATCAAAAGAGACGAATAGAATAAAATTAAAAGGCCGATCAGAGTGATCTCTAACCGGCCTTTTTCTCGATTCAATCATTACCCTTCGAAACGAATTAAGAAATATTTCTTCTTACCACGGCGAATGATTGTAAACTTGCCATCTATACGGTCTTCAGCGCTCACTGTGTATTTCATATCCTGTTCACGCTCACCATTAATGTAAATGGCACCATTTTGAATGTCTTCACGAGCCTGACGCTTTGATGAGGAGATCTTAGCTTCCACGAGCAAATCAATCAATCCTTTTTCCTCTTCTTCTAAACGATAAGTAGGAACGTCTTTAAAGCCTTGCTCGATTTCGTCTCCAGTTAACTGCTTTAGATCCCCACTAAAGAGTGCTGCTGAAATCTTTTCAGCCTGTTCTAAAGCCAGCTCATCGTGGACCAACTTCGTCATTTCTTCAGCTAATCGGCGCTGAGCAACACGTTTCTCAGGCTGCTCTTCTACTTCCTTAGAAAGCTCCGCAATTTCCTCCAGGCTTAAGAATGTAAAGTAGTGAAGGAAGTTTACAACATCACGGTCATCTGTATTAATCCAGAACTGATAAAACTCATATGGCGTAGTCTTTTCAGGGTCTAACCAAATAGCCCCACCGGCTGTTTTACCAAATTTACTACCATCTGCTTTAGTAATAAGTGGAACAGTTAAACCAAACGCCTTCGCTTCTTCTCCTTCTGTAGAGTTTTTACGAATAAGCTCTAGCCCAGCAGTAATATTCCCCCACTGATCACTTCCGCCGATTTGTAATGTACAGTTCTCTTTACGGAATAAGTTCAGGAAATCATAAGATTGAAGGATCATGTAACTGAATTCTGTAAACGAGATTCCATTTTCAATACGAGACTCTACTGAATCCTTCGCTAACATGTAGTTAATACCAAAGTGTTTCCCTACATCTCGTAAGAATTCAATCATTGTCATTTGGTTCAACCAGTCCAGATTGTTACGAGCTACAGCTGCATTCTCACCCTTATCAAAATCCAAAATCTTAGCAAGCTGGCCTGCTAGTTGTTCGCTGTAATAACGAACTGTGTCCTCATCATTCAATTGACGTTCTGTTGAACGTCCGCTTGGATCACCGATCATACCAGTGCCCCCACCGACTAAGGCGATCGGGCGGTGACCTGCTTGCTGGAATCGTTTAAGAATGAGCACAGGAAGCAAATGCCCTATATGAAGACTATCTCCTGTTGGATCAAATCCACAGTAGAGTGTTACTTGTTCAGAAGCAAGGTGTTTTTTTAAACCTTCTTCATCTGTCATTTGATTAATTAAGCCTCTTGCTTGTAGATCTTGTAAAATATCCAAATTTCAACACTCCTAATCCAAAAAAAGTTAACGACATAAACGAAATGATAGTACTGAAGGCGCCCACTTCAGGTTATACTACGGACAACATTTATCCCAGAGCACAAAAAACCCCGCCCCTAAAAAAGGGACGAGGTTCTCTCGCGGTACCACCCTTGTTGCAACCAAATTAATGGTTGCCACTCAAGGAAATTCTAACGGTTTCACCCGTCTTCTGATTCATCAGAAGAAAACTCCAGGACGTAATTCGTAAGTTGCTCTGTACTGACTCACAGCGACCGTCAGCTCTCTGAAACAGGGAACTTCTTACTACTTCAACCCTTCTATGTTTACTATTCATTATCGTTCGTGACTGTGACATAATTTATAGCATATATTTTTTTAAAAAGCAACACACATTTCCTGTTGAACCATGTCTCCTTATGGTGCAATATGGTATAATATTGCGTGTATGAATAGGAGGTCGTTATATGAGCCAGAACCATTCCAATGGTCCAGATAGATCAAAGCTTCGTCAATGGTGGGAAGACGGAAAACTTCAAAAGTACTTCCGGATTTCCTATGATGTGATCTGGAACATTGTGTTATTCTTCCTCATTGTAGGTGTTATCGGCGTATTCTTTGCTGGTGGGTTAGGTGCCGGTTACTTCGCCTCACTCGTTAAAGACGAGCCCATTCGAGCTAAAGCCGAAATGGAAAAAGACATTTACAATTATGAAGAAACGTCGAAACTGTATTTTGCCGGTGATACGTACTTAGGAAAGATTCAGTCCGATTTGTATCGTGAAGAAGTGTCGCTTGATCAAGTCTCTAATCATGTGGTCAACGCCATTAAAGCGACAGAAGATGAATATTTCGATACACATAATGGGGTTGTTCCAAAAGCAATCCTTCGTGCCATTTTCCAAGAAGTCACAAACGCAAGCGTAAAAACGGGTGGTAGTACACTTACCCAACAATTAATCAAGAACCAGATTCTAACAGATACAGTTTCATTTGAACGTAAAGCAAAAGAAATTTTACTTGCCTTACGTTTAGAGCGCTTCTTTGAGAAAGATGAAATATTAGAAGCCTATCTCAACGTTGTTCCATTTGGTCGTAATTCATCCGGCAGGAACATAGCAGGAATCGAAACCGCTGCTCAAGGGGTATTTGGAGTGAGCGCCAAAGATTTAAATCTTCCTCAAGCAGCTTATATTGCAGGAATGCCACAAAGTCCTTATCTTTATACTCCTTTTACAAATAGTGGAGAAATTAAATCAGAAGAAGGGGTCGCACCCGGTGTTGAACGTATGCAAACCGTTCTTGAGCGTATGCTTGAAGCCGAGATGATCTCAAAGGCTGAGTACGAGAAGGCTATTGATTACAACCTGGCTGCAAACTTTGCCAAACCAGAACCTTCTCCTATTCAAGAGTATCCTTATCTTACAGTTGAAATTGAAAAGCGCGCCACCAAAGTTTTGCAAGGAATTCTTGCTAAACAAGATGGCTACACAGCAGAAGACCTAGCCAATAATGACTCCTTGCAACAACAGTACTCTAACCTTGCAGACCGTACTCTTACGCAGGATGGATTAAAAGTTCATACCACGATTAACAAAGAGATTTACGATAAAATGCAAGAATTACGTATTAACTACAATCATTATGGTCCAGATCTTCCTGAAAAAGAGGTTGATTCTGAAACCGGTGAAGAGAAAACCATTATGGAACCTACTCAGGTAGGTGGAATGCTCATCGAGAATAAAACCGGAAAAATTATCGGCTTTATCGGTGGACGTGATTACGAAATATCCACAGTAAATCACGCTACGTATTCCAAACGTTCCAATGGTAGTACAATGAAACCACTTCTTGTATATGGACCTGCTATAGATTTAGGAGCAGGACATCCGGGTAGCGTGATTGCTGATATCAGCACTAAATTCGATGCCGGTACAGACATGTGGAACCCTGGGAACTATACAGGAAGATATCATGGACTTACATCAATGCGCTATGCATTAGCTAAATCCTTTAACGTCCCTGCCGCGAAGACATACGTAGATATAATTAATCAGAACCCAGCTTCTTACCTTGATAAAATGGGCTTCACTACATTAACTGAGGGTGACAAACACCACTTATCAGCATCCATTGGCGGTCTTGACTACGGGGTAACAGTAGAAGAGAACACGAATGCTTATGCGACGTTTGGTAACATGGGTAAATTCGTAGATGCCTTTATGATTGATAAGATCGAAACAAAAGATGGTGACGTGCTTTATGAGCACAAATCAGAGCCTGTTGATGTCTTTGCTGAACAATCGTCTTATTTAACCATTGATATGATGAGAGATGTACTAGATTACGGTACAGCTACTTACGCAAAGAATCACCTTAAATATCCTGGCGTAGATTGGGCAGGAAAAACAGGAACATCCCAGAATTTCCATGACACCTGGTTTGTCGCAACAAACCCTAACGTAACAATGGGTATGTGGATGGGATATGACACTCCAAAACCTGTCAATCAATGCTATAACTGCTCATTAGGGTATAGTAACCGGAACGTTAACTTATGGACTGACGTCGTCAATGCAGTATCGGACATTGATCCAGAGTTAATGATTCCAAAAGAAAGTTTCAAACGTCCTTCAGGGATTGTACGACAATCCTACTGCGCAGCTTCTGGACTACTTCCTTCAGAATTGTGTGCAGATATGGGGCTTGTGAAGAGCGACCTTTATTATGCTAAATATGCACCAACCAAAAGGGATGACAGCCTAATTGCTACAAACTATGTAGAAATTGGTGGTAAAGCTTATGTAGCGGGAGATTCAACTCCAACTGAGTTTACAAATCAAGGCGTTTTCTTTAATCCCGATTATATTAAGCGAAACGATTATGATCGACTTGATAGCTTAGATAAGCTTGTACCAAATAACAGCCAATGGGCTAATGTACGAGTGCCATCGACAGATGCAGTTCCTAACGATGGTCAAGCCCCTGCCGCTCCATCTTCCTTATCCGTAAGTGGTGGCGTTCTGAACTGGGCACCATCCGGAAGCAGAGATGTAGTAGGCTATCGCGTTTACCGAGCCCCAGTCCCTGGCGCTGGTTTCCAATTAGTCGGAAGCTCCGCTAGCTCTAGCTTAGGTGTTTCTGGTCGCGGTGTATATGTCGTAAGAGCTGTTGATTACTTTGGAATGCAGTCAGCCGCATCTCCAGCTTATAAATACGGAGATTTCACACCAGACCCTCCTCCAACTGATCCTGGACAAGGTTCTGGTAACAATAACAATAACAATAACAATAACAATAATGGCAATGGCGGCAACAATAATGACAATTCTAACAACGACAACAATTCAGGTAATGATAATACAGATAATGATTCCAATAATGACGATTCTTCTGGCGAAACGAATAATGATGGTTCATCAAATGACGATAATTCCGGGTCAAACAATGACTCCGGAGGATCTGGAGAATCCGGCGATACAGGCGGAGATACCTCTACAGATGATGATTCATCTTCCGAAGGATAAACATTACAACAATCCCGGTAGCATTTAGCTACCGGGATTGTTTTTTATCTCTGATAATGTTCCCTGGTGTTTCAATCGAAGCTACGTGTAACCACTTCTTCCTCGAACCGATTAGGAGAGCACCATATTAAAGGGAAGGTATTTTTTTCAGGCAGATTTACTGTATAATAGATAACAAATATAGGTAACGTTAGGTGGTGGAGACATGAAGCATACGAAAGAATATCATTCTAAAGAGATTGTAACAGAAAGCGGAACAATTACTGTTGAAGGCCCTCTCCCTTCAGAAGAACTAGCAAACTATCATTTCCACGAGGGTCTGAAAGCGTTCAGACCGGCTCCGAAGCAGTTTGAAGCCGTTCAAAAGATTGCTGATTTTGACGAAGGCAGAATTTTAATTGCAAGAACATCAGATACCATTGTAGGCTATGTCACTTACCTTTATCCTGATCCATTAGAAAGATGGTCTAAATTCGAGATGGAAGACCTTCTTGAGCTTGGAGCTATTGAAGTTATTCAAGATTACAGAGGTTACGGAATAGGTTCATGGTTATTAAAAGTGTCGATGATGGATGACGAGATGGAAGATTTTATAGTCATTTCTACTGAATATTATTGGCACTGGGACCTTTCAGGAACAGGGTTAAACATCTGGAATTACCGAAACGTTATGGAGAGAATGATGGGGGCAGGCGGTTTAACCCCTTACCCTACTGATGATCCTGAAATTGTGTCGCATCCAGCAAACTGCTTAATGGCACGGATTGGAAGCCGAGTACCTCAATCATCTATTGATCGATTTGAAGAATTGAGATTTTTAACAAGACGAAATTATCGCGCGAATCGAGGAGGTCTGTAAATGTTAGTCGAAGAAGTTATGAAAACAGAGGTTATTTCTTTAAGAGCAAACGAAACTATTGAAACCGCTTTAAAATTATTAAATGATCATCATATTCGACATATCCCCATTGTTGATGAGCATCACCACGTGATTGGGATCGTCTCCGACCGAGATGTCCGAGATGCGAGTCCTTCTGTCTTCCAAATCGAGCAAGATAAAGAAGCGCTCCAAAATACATTAGAATCTATTATGAGTTCCCCCGTTATTACAGCTCACCCACTAGATTTCGTTGAAGAAATCGCTAGTATTTTTTATGAACATGAAATAGCATGTGTACCCGTCACTAAAGCAAACAAATTAGTCGGAATTATTACTGAAAAAGACATGCTTTATACAATGATTCAACTTACAGGCGTAACGGTCCAAAGCTCTCAAATTGAGATTAAAGTAATTGATAAGCCCGGTATCCTCCCAGAGGTGACAGCTGTCCTCGGAAGGCGCAAGACGAATATTACATCTGTACTCATCTATCCTTATCAGCCTGACTCTACTTATAAAGTACTCGTGTTCCGTTTGCAAACCATGAACCCGATGCCTGTTATTGAAGATTTAAAAGCTGAAGGATATGAAGTGTTATGGCCTAATATGCCGGGGATGGAACAATGACCTGCAGAGCCGGTTTTGTCTATTCAGAAGACTTTAGAACGTATCGATTTCGAGATGATCATCCCTTTAATCAATTAAGAGTGACCTTAGCTTATGAATTACTTCAAAGTATAGGAGCCATTACAGAGAAGGAACTCATTTCTCCAAGGATGGCTACAGAGGAAGAACTTCTTCTCGTACACGAGAAACCCTATGTAGAAGCGATAAAAAAAGCAAGTTCAGGAAAACTTAGCGAAGAAGAAGGATTTGAATTTGGGGTCGGTACAGAAGATACACCCATGTTTGAAGGGATGCATGAAGCTTCTTCTCTCCTTGTCGGCGGGACTTTATCAGCTGTCGATGCAGTCATGCAAGACAAGGTAGATCATGCCTTAAACTTAGGCGGAGGGCTTCACCACGGTTTTCAACGGAAAGCTTCTGGTTTTTGTATTTATAATGATGGTGCGGTGGCTATTCAATACATTCGAGAACATTATCAGGCGAAAGTTCTTTATATTGATACGGATGCTCACCATGGCGATGGGGTTCAATGGGCCTTTTATGATGATCCTAACGTTTGCACATTATCCGTTCATGAAACAGGCAGGTACCTTTTCCCGGGTACAGGGAATGTCAACGAGCGAGGAATTAAAGAAGGCTATGGATACAGCTTCAACATCCCTGTCGATGCGTTTACAGAGGATGAGTCTTTTATGCACGTTTATGAAACCGCATTCAGGGAAGTGATTGAGTATTTTAAACCAGACGTTATTGTAACCCAAAATGGAGCAGATGCTCACGTATTAGATCCTTTAACCCATTTATGCTGTACATCCCAATTATATGAATTCATTCCACAAATCGCTCATAAACTAGCCCACGAATATTGTGGAGGGAAATGGATTGCTTTAGGTGGGGGCGGATATGATATTTGGAGAGTTGTACCCCGTGCATGGGCGCAAATTTGGAACGTCATGGCTCATAACGAACCAGCAGAAGGCCCTTTGCCTAAAGAGTGGCTGGCCAAATGGCAACAAGAAGCTCCTGTTCAGCTTCCTTCTTCCTGGCATGACGCTTCAGGACTATACAAAGAAATTCCGAGAAAGCTTGAAATTACTGAAAAAAACGAAAAAGTCTTAGAAAAAGCCATGCAGTTTATTCAACTAAAACATAACCTCCCTAAATAAGAGAAGTATGTCTCGATAAAGTATGGAATGGTTATAGAAGACAAGAGTTTATATGAAATCATAAAAAAAGAGTGTTCCCATGATGACTTGAAAGTTCAAGGGAACACTCTTCTTATTGAGGAGACGCTGTATTTTCTTTTTCTTCGTAATTTGGATCTAATATCACAATTTCCACCCGACGATTCTTTTGCCAATTTTCTTCTGAATTATTTGGCACGATGGGTCTTGTATCTCCATACCCTACCGCTGTGAAGCGCGCTGCATCTACAGCTGTTTCCTCTGCTAAGTATCGAATCACACCACTTGCCCGTGCTGCTGAAAGCTCCCAATTGGATGGGAAACGATAAGTTGAGATTGGACGATTATCCGTATGCCCTTCTACTTTCACATGGTTTGGAATGTTGTTTAACAATTGCCCCACCTTCTTTAAGAACGGTTGACCATTGGGTATAATTTCAGCCTCAGCTGTATTAAAGAGTACTTGCTCTTGTAGCGTAAGCACAACACCTCGGTCTGTACGGTTGGCTGTGATCTTTTCAGTCAGATCATTATTTTTAAGAAACGTTTCGACTTCAGTCACAAGATTGTTTAAGGAATCTTGAGTATCTTTAGCACCTGTTTCCTGATCTTTGTTCACATCATCGTTTTTCTCTGATTCGAATTCGCTCATATCTTTTTGGTCTTGTTCCTTATTCCTTTGATCTGCAGGATAATTGTGATCTACAACCGAAGGATTGAAATCAAATATAGCTCGACTACGAAACGATTCTGCCACAGCTTCAAATTTCTCTTTATCAATCTGTGACATAGAGAATAGAAGGATAAAGAACACAAGAATCAATGTCATTAGATCTGAAAATGTCACCATCCACTTCGGAGCACCTTTTTCTTGTTCACGGTCACGACGTCTAAGCTTCATTCGGCGTTTCCCCCATCAAATCCTCAGTCGGTTGTTCCTCCTGACGTTGACGTTCATTTCCAGAAAGGAAAGCACTCAGCTTTTCTTCTAAAATTTTAGGGTTCTGGCCTGATTGGACTCCAATTACACCTTCTATTGTAACTTGCTTAATAAAGATTTCTTGGTCTGTCTTGTTAGCAAGCTTCCCAGCCATTGGAGAAAACACTAGATTGGCAAGGACAGACCCATAAAATGTCGTTAACAAAGCAATCGCCATGTTTGGTCCAAGTGTAGTTGGGTCTGTTAGGTTCTTAAGCATCAGAACAAGACCAATTAAAGTCCCGATCATACCCCAAGCCGGAGCATATTCTGCCGCCTTCTCAATAATCGCACGACCCCTGCGGTGCCTTTCTTCAATAGCTGATATTTCAGCATTCATAATATCATTGATAACCTCTGGTTCAATTCCATCTACCGCTAGAAGAATACCTTTTTTGATAAAAGGATCTTCCACTTCTTCTAACTCTGATTCTAATGCCAAAAGGCCTTCGCGACGCGCCCGTTCAGAAAGACGTACAAACAGATCAATCAGTCCTGATAAGTTCTGATCATTTGTCTGAAAAGATTCTTTCAGTACCTTTCCGGTCAGTTTGATCTCGTCCAACGTGAAGTTAATTAAGAGCGCAGCTGCAAGGCCACCAAGCACAATGATCATCGAGGAAATTTGAATGAAAGATACTACATCGCTTGCTCCCCCTGTAGTAAAGATCCCTACGAAGATCATCGTAATCCCTATAAATATGCCGATTGGAGTTAATAAATCATTTCGTTTCATTGTCTCTCTCCCTAATATAAAACCCTAATGATCTATTTTTTTATATCGACATATTTATGATTTTGTTGAGTTTCTTTCGACATTTCGGTGTGGAAGAATTACATTTTGTTCTTCGACTTTTTCGTTATTCATATATTTGGTTAATAAGCGCATGGATACAGCGCCAATGTCATACATCGGTTGAACTACCGTTGAAAGGGTTGGGCGAACCATCGTTGCTAAACGTGTATTATCAAAGCCAAATACTTCTACATCTTCAGGTACGCGTAGTCCTTTATCTTGTGCGCCGTGAATGACACCAAGCGCCATTTCATCTGAAGCTACAAATACCGCACTAGGACGTTCTTCCATGTTAATTAATTGCTCTAGTGCTTCAATCCCACTATCGTAAGTGTAATCACCACGGATTACATAACGATCTCCATAAGATTTTCCTTCTTCTTCAATCGCACGGTAATAACCTGCTAGCTTTTGGTCGTTAATATTTGTTTCAAGAGGGCCTGAAATGAAGGCTACATGCTCATTACCATGACCGAATAACGTTTTCGTTGCTTCATAAGCCGCTTCTTCATAATTAATATTAACGGATGGAACTTTATTTGTTTCATCTACAGTCGCTGCTAATACAACTGGAACAGATGCATTTTGGAATTCTCTTACGTGGTCTTCGGTAATCTTACCACCCATAAAGACAAGCCCGTCCACTTGCTTCCCTAGCATGGAATTAATAAGATGAAGCTCTTTCTCTTTATTCTGATCAGAGTTACTTAAGATAATGTTGTAGTTATACATTGTCGCAATATCTTCAATACCACGAGCTAATTCAGCAAAGAAGATACTTGAGATATCTGGAATAATGACACCTACTGTAGTAGTCTTCTTACTTGCTAAACCGCGAGCCACAGCATTTGGGCGATACCCTAAACGCTCAATAGCGTCTAATACTTTCTTTCTTGTGGCAGGTTTCACATTTGGATTTCCATTGACTACACGGGAAACCGTTGCCATGGAAACATTGGCTTCACGTGCCACGTCGTATATTGTTACATTCATACTTTATAACCTCCTCAAAGTTACGCCTCTATCTTTATTTTCCCTCATTCTATCTCTATATAATCATACGACACTGCTAATGAGAGCGCAATAAATCGGCCATTCCAATGCTTTTATATGCAGTATTCACCATTCCATTTGAAACAACACATCTATGTAAGAAAGAGTTGCATGGAAGTGTATATACGTAGAAATATTTTCTTGAAGAAAAAGAGTACGCCAACGTGACGTTGGCGTACTTTTCCTCTTTAAAATATAGATTAAATTGTCTATTTATGCAAGAACCTATTTCAATTCTTTCATGAATTGATTAAATGTTTCAATATCCATTTGCTGAGCTGCATCGGATAATGCTACCGCCGGGTCCGGGTGAACCTCTGCCATTACCCCGTCTGCTCCAACGGCTATTGCTGCTTTCGCTGTAGGAAGAAGAAGATCACGACGACCTGTAGAGTGGGTAACATCTACAAATACAGGCAGGTGTGTCTCTTGCTTCAAGATCGGTACAGCTGAGATATCGAGCGTGTTCCGGGTTGCTTTTTCGTATGTGCGAATGCCTCGTTCACAAAGAATGATGTTTTCATTCCCTCGTGATATGATGTACTCAGCAGCATTTACAAATTCGGAAATCGTTGCGGATAAGCCACGTTTTAATAGAACTGGCTTGTCCACAGAACCTGCCGCTTTAAGCAACTCAAAGTTTTGCATGTTGCGAGCACCGATTTGAATTACATCGATGTAATCAACTGCGGTTTCAATATCTGCCGGGTTAACGATTTCACTTACAACTCCGAGATCGTATTCATCAGCCACTTGCTTTAATATTTTTAATCCTTCAAGTCCAAGACCTTGGAAATCATAAGGAGATGAACGTGGTTTGAAAGCTCCTCCACGGAGTAGCTTAAGCCCTTGAGCCTTCACAGCTTCTGCTACTTTAGCAACTTGCTCGTAGCTCTCAACCGCACATGGTCCCATAATGAAAGAAGGATCACCACTTCCAATCTCTTCTCCTCTTACGGTAACAACTGTATCTTCTGGTTTCTTTTTACGAGAAACAAGAAGCGCTTTACGGTGGTCATCTTCTTGTAGTTCAAGGCTTGCTTTGAAGATTTCTTTAAATAGGTTTTCAACTGTAGAATGTTCGAAAGGACCTTCATTATGGTCTGTAATCGTATCTAACATCGCGCGTTCACGCACGGGATCGAAACGATTCATGCCCTGTTTCTTCTTCACCTGTCCAATTTGATGCGCGATCTCTGCTCTTTTGTTAATTAAATCTAAAATGTCTAGATTTAACTTGTCTAACTCTTGTCTTAACTGGTCTAATTCTTCATTACTCAACTCATACGCCTCCAATTTGTTTAGAAAGATGAAATTATGATAAATTCATAATAATTAGACATCATTATAGCTAATATTATTTTAATTGTCACGGGGATTTTTAATATTTTTATCGAAGAAATTTAATAAAGGGGTCGAGAAAATTGAAAGAACGCATCTTTGCGCTTGATATCGGGACGAGATCTGTTGTGGGGTTAATCCTGATGAAAGCGACAGATTCTTACGAAGTTATTGATCTTGTTTCCATTGAACATAATGAGCGAACAATGGTGGATGGTCAAATCCATGATGTACGATCTGTCTCAGAGACCATTTCATCTGTGAAGCAAATACTAGAAGAAAAACATGGCCCCTTACATAAAGTATGTGTCGCCGCAGCAGGTAGAGCCCTAAAAACAAAGAGAACACGCATCAAGCAATCTGTAAGCGGACATCCGCTTATGAATGATGAGGATGTCACTCATTTAGAATTAACCGGTGTTCAGCAAGCTCAATATGAATTAGCCCGAGAAGAAGCTGAGCTCGAAACAACCCACTACTACTGCGTTGGCTATTCCGTTTTACATTATCATCTTGACGGTCAAGAATTAGGTTCATTGATTGACCAGCAAGGAGATGAAGTCACAGTCGAGGTAATTGCTACATTCTTGCCTAAAGTTGTGGTTGAATCTTTAATTGCTGCATTACATCGAGCTGACCTTGAAATGGAAGCTCTCACATTAGAACCGATCGCCGCTATTAACGTACTCATCCCCCCTTCCATGAGGCGCTTAAACGTTGCCTTAGTAGACATTGGGGCGGGAACCAGTGATATAGCCATTACAGACGAAGGAACGGTAACCGCATACGGGATGGTGCCAGTTGCAGGGGATGAAATTACAGAAGCCATCAGCGACCATTACCTGTTGGATTTCCCTTTAGCTGAACAAGCAAAAAGGGATATCAGCCACAACCAAGAAGCTACCATATCAGATATACTCGGGTTCGAAACTACCGTAAGCTATGATGAAGTAACGAAGGCTATTGAGCCTGCTATTGAAAAGCTAAGTCATACCATTAGGGATGAAATCATCCAGCTAAACCATAAAGCTCCTAAAGCGGTTATGCTTGTTGGAGGAGGAAGCTTAACACCAACCTTATCTGAAAGACTTGCCCAGCTACTGGATCTACCTGCTAACCGAGTAGCCATCAGAGGTATAGATGCCATTCAATCCTTAAAGAAAACAGACAACCTTCCAATAGGCCCTGCTTTTGTTACTCCAATCGGTATTGCGATTGCCGCTAACCAAAATCCTGTTCAATATATTAGCGTAACGGTAAACGAAAGGACCATCCGCTTGTTCGATATCAAAACGCTTACAGTTGGCGATTGTCTCCTTGCAGCAGGAATTGAGATCAAGAAGCTATTTGGGCGTCCAGGTATAGGAAAAGTAATCTATTTAAACGGAAACCAACTTACCCTTAAAGGGGAGCATGGAACAGCACCAAACTTACTAAAGAATAACCACCCTTGTTCTCTTAATGACCCCATTCAAAATGGAGATGTCTTCAAAGTGGAGAAAGGGGAAGACGGGAAGGCGCCTGATGCGACTTTAGAAGATCTTTTAGGCGAACTCCCTCGCTCAACGATTACATTGAACGGAAAGAGTTATCAACTCCACCCATTTATACACGTAAACGGAGATAAACAAAGCCTGTCTTACATTGTGCAAGACCGTGACAAAGTCGAAATTGAAACCAATCAAACAGTTCTATCTTTCCTTCGTTTTATACAACAAGAGGAAGTACTTAAAGAAATAGACCCCTTTGATGTTTTCATAAATAAACAAAAGCATAGAGTTGCAGCACACAAAATATCGATTTTAAAAAATGGAAAAGAGAGTAATCCAGAAACGCCATTACAAGATGGTGATCATCTCACAACGGTTGTCCATTACCCAGTTGAAGCACAACTGCTGATGAAAGAAAACGGTTCATCCCCATCTGAGCAGGAGATAAACGTCTTTTTTAATAACAAAGAATTAACGCTCAAGAAATCATTGCGTACATTCACAAGAAAAGGTGCGCCTCTTAAACCGACAGATTTGATCTACCCTGGGCAAACGATTGAGTCGAAAGAAACCAATGCGGATCCCTTTATTTTTCAAGATGTATTTCGTTATGCAGATATTGACCTTACAAATGTAGCGGGCCAGAGCTTTAAAATTTTTAGAAATGATGAGGAAGCCACCTTTTTTGAACCCATTCATCACGGGGATCACCTTACCTTACAGTGGCTAACGAATTCAACAAGGTAACCATCAGGCTATAAACGAAACAGATCTGTCCATCGTATCCAAAACCTAAAAGGGGATGAAACGAATATCCGTTTCATCCCCTTTTAAGTTGAAATTAAACTTTTATTGATCAGCTTCTTTGAGCGCCTCTTCTTTTATATGCCAATGGGATGTATTCCAGATGACTTGATCACCTTTAAAAAGCAGTACCTGCGGCGATTCATGTTTAACCCCAAAGGACTCCGCTACTTGATTTGAAAAGGATCTTGACTCTTGAATATTCAGCATATACAACGGAGTATCCGTTTGAGACGCGTAGCTTTCATATTCTTGTTTAGCTCCTGAACTAATTGGACAGGTCAAACTATGCTTTAATAACATAAAACGTTCATGCTGATTTAACTTCTCTTGTAATTCTTCGTAGTTCTCAAGTAATGTAACAGCCAACTTCGATCATCCTCCTAAGGATATGCCTTTACAGAATATCTTTATAACAACAAAAAAGTTGCTAGTATCAATGTAGCATACCAGCAACTTTTCCCAAAACCATTCGATTAAACTACCTTAATTAATAAGTAGTTGTCGTTGTTGTTTCTTGTTGTCTTTCAAGTTCTTCTGCTGCTTCTTCAATCGCTTCAGCGACTTCCTCTGCAGCTTGTTCAGCTTCATCATTTGTATTACGGAATTCGCCTACTTTTGTTTTCACACGAGAACTTAGATCCTGTGACTTTTCAGAAACATTTTGGGACCACTGTGAAGATGTTTCAACAGCACGGTCTTTCCATTCTGTTCCTTTTTGGTAAGCAACGTCTTTCCATTCACCAGCACGTTCACGAACGTATCCAGCGCTTTGGTTTAAATCGCCTCGTACTTCTCGTCCAGATTTAGGAGCAAATAAAAGGGCTGCAGAAGCTCCCACAATGCCACCAATTAGTGTGCCTATCAAAAAGTCTTTACTGTTAATGTTTTCGTTTTGATCCTTGGTTTGGTTCTGATTTTGTGCCATACTCTATTCCTCCTAATATATTGAAATTATTGTACTACATGTTCATCTTTCGGCTTTTCTTTCTTCCACTTTTTATAGAGATCAATACCGACCTGCCCCCACTTCATGGCCTGAGCAGCATTGTCTTTATTCTGGTCAGCTGTATGTTTCAAGTTGTTCGACATTGTATGGAGCGATTGGTTGAACTCATGAACCGAATCCCCAATTCCCTTCACACCGTCTACTAAAGTGTTTAACTTCTGAGTCTTTTCACCAATATCTTCTGCCAGGTGATTCGTTTTCTGTAATAAGGAAGTCGTTTCTGTTGTAATGCCCTCCATTTGCTTTTCTAAGCCGCCCATCGTAGAAGCTACGTTTTCAAGCGTTTTTCGAGCTGATTTTAGAGTTTTGGATATGTAAATAACTAAAACAGCGAAGGCAACAGCAAAGATCAGTGCCGCGATATATAGTATGATGATCATAATCCCCTGATTCACCCCTTTAAAATGTAGTATAGTTGATCGTTTTCCCGTTTGCTAGTGCGCATAAACGTGTCGATTTTAGAATTGGGATTACTTTATAGTATTCTCTTTTTTTAAGAAAACTCCTGCAACTCATTTCTTTTTTTTAGCTAGAAATTTCTGTATCATATAAATAGAGAAGGAGGAATTGTTATGCGCGATCCAAGATTGCAACAGCTAGCCCAACAAATTATACACTACTCTATTGATTTACAAAAAGGTGAAAAGGTTCTTATAGAAAATACTGGCCTTCAGCAAGAACTTATCTCTTGTTTAATTGAAGAAGCATATAAAGCAGAAGGACATCCATTTGTAACTCTTAAAGACCCTAAAATCCAGCGTTCCCTACTACAGAACGCAACAGATGAACAGCTACATATACAAGCGGAACAAGAAGCTTCGTTGATGAACCAAATGGATGCTTATGTGGCTATTCGCTCTGGCGAAAATATCTCTGAACTTTCCGATGTTCCTGCTGAAAATATGAAATTATACAATCAAACAGTGGGACAAAAAGTACATAGAGAGATCCGTGTACCGAAGACGAAATGGTGCGTTCTTCGTTACCCTAATGCATCAATGGCTCAGCTTGCAAACATGAGTACAGAGAAGTTCGAAGACTTCTACTTTAATGTCTGCACCCTTGATTACAAAAAAATGGATCAGGCGATGGACGCACTTGTAAAACGCATGGAAGAAACAGATCGCGTTCGAATTACTGGTCCAGATACAGATTTGGAATTCTCTATAAAAGGCATCCCGAATGTTAAATGTGCTGGCCATTTAAATATCCCAGATGGAGAGGTATATACAGCCCCTGTGAAAGACTCGGTTAACGGGACCCTCCACTATAACACACCATCCCCTTATAATGGATTCACGTTTGAAGACGTGTTCCTAACATTTAAAGATGGTAAGATTGTTGAGGCGAAAGCCAATGACTCAGAACGGGTTAATGAGATTTTCGATACAGACGAAGGAGCTCGCTATATCGGAGAGTTTGCCATTGGTGTGAACCCTTATATTCTTCATCCCATGAAAGATATTCTCTTTGATGAGAAAATCGATGGCAGCTTCCATTTCACACCTGGGCAGTGCTATGACGAAGCACCAAACGGTAATGATTCTGCAATTCACTGGGATATGGTCATGATTCAACGCCCTGAATACGGTGGTGGAGAGATCTATTTTGATGATGTTTTAATAAGGAAAGATGGACGATTTGTTGTTCAAGATTTAGAAGCTTTGAACCCAGAACATTTAAAGTCTTAAATGATAACGAAGCACTACTGAAAGTTCACCAAACCAACAAAGGCGCAGGAAGTCTAAAGACTTCCTGCGCCTTTGTTTTATAAATAAAAATAAATTTACTCTTCCTCATAAGCCTCTTGGAACTTCTGAATATCCCCTGCTCCCATAAAGATCAGTACACTATCTCCATGCTCTTTAAGAACAGACGTCTCGTTTAACTCTAAAAGACGTGAAGCTTCTATCTTCTCTTGAAGGTCGTTAATGGATAAATTCCCTGACTCTTCCCGAGCCGACCCAAAAATATCACAAAGATATACAAAATCAGCTTCTTTCAGGCTGTCAGCAAACTCCTGCAAGAACATACGTGTTCTTGTGTACGTGTGAGGCTGGAAGATCGCCACAACGTCCTTTTTCGGATACTTCTTCTTAGCGGATTCAATCGTAGCCAAAATTTCACGAGGATGGTGAGCATAATCATCAATAATGACTTGATCATTGTGCTTCTTCTCAGTGAAGCGGCGCTTAACACCTTTAAAGTTTGAAATGTGTTTAATATCTTCTGATGGAATTCCTTCATACTGGCATAGTGCAATGACAGAAAGAGCGTTTAACACATGATGGTTTCCATACCCTGGAATCGTGTACGTGTTGTAGTACGTATTGCGAACAAAAACATCAAACGTTGTACCGTTCTCATCTTCGTAGATATTCGATGCCTGAAAGTCGTTCCCATCACCTAAGCCATAATAAACAACAGGTACTTTTGCCTGAATCTCTTGTAACTGATCATCATCTCCGCACGCAATAATCCCTTTCTTCACTTTATAAGCCATCTCTTGGAAAGCGTCTACTACGTCCTCAAGACTTGTAAAGTAATCCGGGTGATCAAAATCAATGTTTGTCATAATTGCATAATCCGGCTCGTAAGCGAGGAAGTGTCTGCGATATTCACAAGCTTCAAACACAAAATACTCCCCTGCCTCATGTCCTACTCCGGTACCATCGCCAATTAAGAAAGATGTAGGCTTAATATTACTCAATACGTGAGCAAGCAAGCCTGTTGTCGAGGTTTTTCCGTGTGCCCCCGTTACAGCAATACTTGTGTAATTCTGAAGCCATTCCCCAAGAAACTCATGGTAACGGAATAACGGCACTCCTAAATCCTTAGCTGCCTGAATTTCTTCATGGTCATCACTAAACGCATTCCCCGCAATAACGGTTAAGTTTTCAGTAATGTTTTCTTTTGAGAAAGGCAGGATGGTTATATTCTTCGCTTCAAGCGCTTCTTGTGTAAAAAATCGTTTATCGTAATCAGATCCCTGTACAGTCTCTCCTGCATCATGAAGGATTTGTGCAAGTGCACTCATCCCGGTACCTTTAATACCAACAAAATGGTAAGTTGTCATATTGATAGAACCTCCACAATTATACAGTCATTTCTGTTTCTTAGTATATGTATTCAAGCTCAACTTGCGCCTAATTTACTTTAACTTTTACGTCCTTACCTATTATAACAAAACAGCTTGTAGACGTGAATCAATTCGACAAAAACCGTTACGAAACCCCACAACGTTTCCAAGTTCTCTCACAGCGAAATTGAACCGCTCTCCTCCTTTCCCACAATTGAATGTCCCCAAACCTGAAATTCCCTTATTACACTTCGAGATAGGACCGATGCGTTCGGTGAGCAGTAAAAGAAGATGGAGAAAAACGTTAAAGATTCACTAAAAGAAAAGACTGACAATGAAATGTCAGTCTTCAGGATTAAAATATTCTACTCTCTCTAAGCGTGGATTAGGTCTATAACGTCTTCCTTCTTTCGCCTCAGGTTTGCCATTGATCATGACATTATCACCGGTGAAAGATGTATTCATTTTAAGTAAGCTACTGCCTACTCCATAAATGTCTACAGGAACCTTTAATTTCTCAAAATCACGGATACGTTCTTCTGTAAATCCACCGCTAACCACAATTTTGACGTGTTGGAATCCTTCTGCATCTAAAGCTTTACGAAGGGCAAAGATGAGTTCAGGATTTACACCTCTTGGATCAAATGTACCCATTAGATGTTGATTTCTCAGGAAATATTTGTCGACAAGTGCACGGGACGTATCGACACGTACACCTTTAAGTTCATTGCCAAACTCTCGCGCTACCTTCAACGAATCCGTAATGACATCGTTGTTATAATCCACGAGTGCAGTCAGTTCATCATCAGGAAACTGCTTATGATAGGCCTTAGCTGCAGCGACAATGTCACCTTGAAACATTTGAATTAATGCGTGAGGCATAGTTCCCATGCCTTCTTTCCCCCACCATTCATTCATGGCATGAGTCGCTTGTGCCGTTGATCCGCCGATATAAGCCGCATAGCCATCTCCAGCTTGTTGAGTATAATGATCGTCACGGTCTCCCATAAAGATAACAGGCTTTTGCTTTCCAGAAGCGCGTGCTGCTTTTACAACGTTATATACGTTTGTGGAGACAGAGGTTCGACGTGAAAGGATTCCGTCAATAATCCCTTCTAAATATCCAAAATACTGATAAGGCCCAGTGATCGTCAGAACCGTCTCATACGGCTTAACCCGGTCCCCATCCTTCAAGGAATGAATCTCTAACTCCTCAGGGTGATCAGCAAATGTATGAATCAGCGCAATGGCTTCATCTGTTCCGCATAGTACTGCGTCATCTTTTTGGAAAAACTGCATAGTGATATAGTTATCCGGAAGTGTACTTTCCACAATATCACGTGTTTTTAAAAAGTAAACGGCCGAGAACCAACCTTCCCGAATACGTTCATCAAACTTAAACGTTTGGTTCGTGAGGCGCTTGATTTCGCCGTTCATCTTTTTTTCGATTTCTTTCATAACTTTGTAACCCCTCTTATGGTCATTCTACTCGTAAAGCATCCATCTTCTTATAGTATAAAATTCCACGGAATTCGACAAGTTTTATATGGTGATGGTAATTTATTCATGCTCTCGTCTCAACTCTTCAAATCCAGCATGGTCGATATAAACATCACGAGGTTTACTTCCTTTCGATTCAGAGATAATGCCTTTCTCTTCCATCGTATCAATTAAGCGTGCAGCACGATTATAACCTACTTTAAAGCGTCTTTGCAGGAGTGATGCACTGGCGCCATTCTGATCAATAACAAACTGAACTGCTTCTTCAAATAAATCGTCTTCTGCTTCTTCAAAATTAGGTTGTTGCATGAGCTCTTCTTGCTCAAACAGGTAATTTGGTGAAGCGATTTTTTTCACGTAATTTGTAATCCGCTCAATTTCATCATCGGATACAAACGCTCCTTGAATGCGTTTTGTCTTTCCTGCTCCATTTTCTAAGAACAGCATATCTCCCCGACCAAGTAACTTCTCTGCTCCGGCAGCGTCTACAATCGTTCTTGAATCCACTTGTGAGGAGACACTAAAGGCTACACGGGTTGGGATGTTCGCTTTAATCAGTCCCGTAATAACGTCCACTGATGGGCGTTGTGTCGCAAGTAATAAATGAATGCCACAAGCTCTGGCTTTTTGTGCAATTCGGCAAATCGCATCTTCAACATCCTGAGGGGACATCATCATTAGGTCCGCTAGCTCATCAATGACAATGACCAGGTAAGGCATTTTATCATTTAATCTGCCTTTGGCTTTCATTTTATCATTATACCGATCAATATCGCGTACGCCTTCTTCTACAAATCGCTCATAGCGTTGCTCCATCTCTTTAACGGCCCACTTCAATGCTGAGGTAGCAGCTTTTACATCTGTAATAACAGGTGCTACCAGGTGCGGAAGCTCATTGTATGGGGCTAGTTCCACCATCTTAGGATCGATTAATAGAAATTTCACGTCTTCATGACTTGCCTTATACAACAGACTCACCAAGATTGTATTGATACATACACTTTTACCAGACCCCGTTGCACCCGCAATTAGGCCATGAGGCATTTTCTTTAGGTCTGTTACAATCGGAGAGCCTTCAATATCTAGACCTAACCCTACAGACAGCGGAGAGGATTCGCCCTGGAAAGCATCACTTTCAAGGATTTCCTGCAGCCCGACTGCTTCTGACTTCTGATTCGGAACTTCAATTCCAATTGCATTTTTACCAGGGATCGGCGCTTCCATTCTTATATCCTTTGCAGCTAAGCTCATTTTAATGTCATCAGAAAGGTTGGTAATCTTACTTACTTTCACCCCAGGTTCTGGCTGTACTTCAAATCTGGTTACTGCAGGGCCTTTCATTGCATTTACGACTTTTGCTTTTACATGGAAATTGTGAAGCGTTGTTTCGAGCAATTGCATTTGTTCTTCAATCCACTCATCTTCACTCTCTACACGTGCAGGTGGATCATTCAATAAGTGATAGGGAGGAATGGTTGACTGAACAGGGAGTTGTTTTTCTATCTGTTCCTCCACCTTATGTTCTTCTTTCTCTTCCTCATCTACTTTCACTTCTTCTTTCATTTCTTCTTGAGCAGACGTCTTTGAAGGGGCTTGTTTCTGCTGGTCACGGTTACGCTTGTCCCTAGGCGTCATAATGACATTGAATGGACGGCTTCTGCGCTTTGGACGCTGTTCTTCTGCTGTAGCTTGAGTTGCCGCAACCTCCTCCTCGCTTTCCTGTTGAGCGGAGTGAGGGAGAGCAACAGCATCCTCTTCTTCTGAAGGATGAACCTCTTCCTGACTTTCTTGATTAACCTCTGAAACTTCTTCAGCTTCAAGTTCATCTTCTAGCTCGCTTCTATCATGCTCCACTGATGATTCATTCTCACGATTGGTTTCTGGCTGCTCCACTGATGATTCATTCTCGCCATCGGTGTCTAGCTGTTCCACTACACCAGCATCAAATGTTTCATCAATGTTGTCGAACGCCATTGTATCAGAAGGATGATCATCCTCTTCATCCAACCACTCCGAGTCGTTCTCATCAGTCTCCATTTCTAATAATGATTCTTCTTGTTCCACAAGCATATCCTCAGATTTGCTCTCCTGTTGATGGTCTTCCATCCCATATGCTGTATATTCGTCTTCTGATACAGATTCGTCTTCACTATGTGATACTTCTTCTTGTGCATCCATTTCTAATGTAGAAGGAGGAAGTTCTTGTCCTTGTGCTTCGGATTCTTGTTCTTTCACACTTGTTGGCTCTTCATCTATTTCTTCTACATCATCTTCTTCTAACGCTTCATCTTCTGAATTTCTTGATCCATACATGATAATGGTTGGAGGAACATCTTCATCTTCATCTTCATCTTCATCATAAACCACTGAAAGCTCTTCTTCAGGGGGGTATTCTTGTTCTTGTTCTTCATCCATATGGAAATTAACGACGTTGTCTTTTTCAGGTTCTTCAACTATTTCTGGTTCGTCTTTTTCCTGAGAAGAAGTGGGCTCTTCCTCTGAAACAGGTTCAGGTATAAATGAGGAAGGGTGTGTTTCGGGTAATACTTTAGCTAAAGTAGATTCATAGAGTCGGTCATCTTCATCTGTTTTCTTCATAAAGGATGGCAGTTCATCAAGAACCGTTTCGCTGAAATGCCCTTCTCTTTTACCATACCCATAAATCGGAGATGGTACATTGCTTGGGGTGAAGGGGGATCCTTGATCGAAGGAGGATGGTTTGTATGTATCTTTTTTGCTCCATTCTTTCTCCTCATTCGATGATGAATATTTATATGACTCATAACTCGAGCGTTGATTTTGCTTTCGGTTTTTCTCTTCATTCTTCTGCTCTGTGTTTCTTTGATAGTTTTTCCGTGGTTCTCGTTCTTGTTGACGATCAGGAATCATTGGAAAGCGAAAATTCCCCTGTTTTGGATACTGATACATCATCTTTGTTTGAAATTGCTGCTGATTTTGTTGCTTTTGATGTTTCGTTTCATCCTCTTGCGGAAATGGGGGCTGTCGATCTTCTGGAGATTGCTCTTCTTGTCGCATTTGATGCAACCAATTTTTCATTCTATTCCACATGAAGCCTCACTCTTTCTTTCAATTTTAGAATTAATCCTATTTTAACAGTTTTTTCTCTATTTGAGTGCGCCATAATGCCTGATTCTAAAATTCTTACTTTAGGCGCAGTGATCCTTACACTATTCGGATCAGAAACACTATTCAAGGGGGCAAAATGCCTTCCTTTTCAAAAGAATCCATTTTTTTCAGAGAATGGTTACCTACTTATAAAGATTCCACACTTGAGTCCTTACAGCAGCACTCCCTAGCAAATGAGCCTATTGGTTATAGTACAAAACGACCAGAGGTTGTCTCTGGTCGTTTTGTTTGTGTGCTATTCATTTCAGAAACGTTTACGCTAACTCGAAAGGTTGTCCTACTTCATACGTATCCTCAAGTACGAGGATTCCTTTTTCCTTCGGTGCATCTGGCAGTCCAAGTTCTTTTGCAGAGCAAATCATACCGCTTGATGGAACACCACGTAGCTCAGCATCTTTAATTTCCATTCCGCCTGGCATCACGGCACCAACTTTAGCGACAACGACTTTTTGTCCTGCGTCCACATTTGGAGCTCCACATACGATCTGTACCGTTTCTTCACCTAAGTCGACTTGGCAGACGCTCAATTTGTCAGCATTTTCATGTTGTTCTTTTTCTTTCACATATCCTACTACAAATTTAGGGGATAGATCGACATGCAGTTCTTCATTTAAGCCGTTCTTTTGAAATACATCATGAATAGAAGTGAGCCATTCTTCTGTAAGCTGAATAGCCCCCTTCTCATTAATATTCACGTACGTGGACGCATTAAAGATGTTGTAACCTAATAATTTTCCATTTGATTGTTCAGTAATTTTCACAATGTCACCGAAACGTTCTTGCTTCAATTCATTACGGTCTCCTTGCGCTACTGGGATGATTAGTACATCTCCAATTCCATCACGGTTATAAAATACTTGCATTCACTTGACTCCCTTTCTTTCCTACTGTTCAGATTTCGGTTTATTTTGAGCTAAAATGAAAATTGGTTCAAGACTCTTATCTTCATAGAGAAATGGTAACGATGTGATCGGAACACGACCTTCAGCGAAGAACTTCATATTCATCTGAGCTAAGACATCATAACCAGATGCATTCTGAATATCTGCAAAAATACACACATCGCCATGAGGGACAGCTACAGCTAGTTCCCCCACACTTTGAGCCTTCATTTGTTCAAGTAAAGCTTCGTTCAAGATGCGAGACGCATCATATCCATCATTAGAGGATAAGAAATAAAATGTGTTCCCGGCCACCTCATCTTGCTTTACTTCCGTATCTAGCGAACGTAAATTAAATCGTGCTATTTCTCGGATTCGATCTTGGTCCAACCCTTCTTCTTCTAGCATCGCATGATCAATTAAACGATAGGACTTACCAAGATCTAGTGCGTAATAGATACGCGTTTCTGCCGTATGCTCATCGGTAACAAGCGCTTTTCCCTCATTGGACTCCGTGGGGAAAGAAGCAGCACGTATTACAGGGTAAATACTCTTTTCTTTACCAGATAACTGCTGTTTCTCATTCATGATACGTAAAGCTTCTTGAATATGGTCTTCTAATTCATCAAGAGCCTGATCTTTCTTTTGTTCATATTTCGCAATTATGCCTGGTAATGAAATTTCAATCCCTTGTTTCGTATCTGCCCATTCTACACGGAATGTATCTTTATCACGGTTGAATCGAGTCTTCCAGTTAGGATTTTGCAACCTGGACTCTAGCAACTTCTTCATTTTAATACTCGTCATCTTCATACTTCTTCCTCCTTTATAGGGTGAAGGAAACATATACGTTTGCTATTTTAGCATGAAATGGATAGGGAAAAAAGCTCCCTTTCCCTCATTAGCCCCGCTCTATTCGAAAGAAAAGCTGTTCTGAATTGCTATCAGAACAGCTCTTTACTTCTATTATTTAGACAACCCTTGAATAAAGGTTTCAATCTCCTCGCGTGATTTACGATCCTTACTTACAAACCGACCTGTTTCCTCTCCATTCTTAAACGCCACAAAACTAGGAATACCAAACACAGAAAGGTCAGCGCATAAATCAATAAATTCATCACGGTCCACATAATAGAACTGCACTTCATTATAAGCTTCTTCTAACTCTGGCAAGAACGGCTCTATTACTCGACAGTCTGGACACCACGTAGCAGAGAACAACAAGATCGTTTGCTTGTCTCCTTTAATAATGTCTTGGTATTGTTCAATGGATTCTAATGTTTTCATTTCACAAACGCTCCTTATTCATACTCTATTGTAAGATCCCCATGTTGGATCCAACCTTTTTTTCTAAACCACTCTGATAATAACAAAGTGATAAGGGCTGGACCAACAATATGCAACAAAATGATTTGAATGAGAATTTCCCAGGAAAAGCCGTAGACCTGAAACGTCATAATTTGGCCTACAAATCCACTTGTCCCCATTCCAGCGCCAGGAGCATTGTTCTCAAGCTCAAGCCACACCGTAGCAATAGGAGCTAAAATGGCTCCAGCAATTGTAGGAGGTAAAATAAGGATTGGCTTCTTCAAGACATTACCGACTTGGAGCATCGATGTTCCTATGCCTTGAGCTAACCACCCGCCCATTCCGTTCTCCCTATAACTCATTGTAGCAAAGCCAATCATCTGAGCTGCGCACCCTACAGTAGCCGCACCTGCGGCAATTCCGCTAATGTCTAACATAAGCGCAATCGCGAGGCTAGAAATCGGAGCTGTCAATGCCCATCCCATTAATACGGCTACGATGATCCCCATAATAAAAGGACGTTGATCGGTTGACCACTGAATAACCTCACCAAAGCTTACCATAAAAGTATTAACGGGAGGACCAATCACAGAGGCTATTCCGTAACCCACAAAGATGGTGACAAGAGGCGTTAAGATAATATCTAATCGAGTCTCCTTATGAATCAACTTTCCAAACTCTACTGATAGTAGGGTGGCGACATAAGCCCCTGCTGGTCCACCTAGACTCGCCCCAAATGCTCCACTAAAGAGAGCCGTAAACATGACAAGCGGTGGGGCTTTTAAACCATAAGCAATAGCAACACCAATGGCCCCTCCCCACACCTTCGTATCCATGGCAAACGTCCCCATTTCCACAAGCATTTCAGCTCCCGGAAGCGTAACTTGTTCACCGATTGTTTTAATAATAAGTCCAATGATTAATGATGAAAAAAGACCAAGCGCCATATAACTAAGGGCAGTAATAACATACTCCCTCCAAGAAAGCGTTACACCTTTCTTACGCAAAAATGCTTTGAGTTTCCCCACTCAACATCCGCCTCTCTTAATTCTCAATCGCTTTCATCGTACCGAAAAAATGTAACCAAAACAACAAAAAAGCTGACCAAACTTTCTTGGCCAGCTTCCCGATTCGTTTGTTAGTTAGAAGTTGAAAGGACGATCGAATGAACGACCTTCATCATTTTTTGAGCGTCATCTTCCATGTTACTCAGGTCCGTTTCTGTCGTCATCTTCACACCGCCAGCTCCGACTTGTAGCTCATACGTATCTTCTTCAATCGCAGCCACTTTCATGTAACCGAAGACCTCTTTATGTTCAAACGCCTCAACCTTCAAAACATTTTCGTCTTCTTTTGCCGATTTATAGAACGTTTGACTTGTCTTCTTCTCATATGGGTTATAAAACAAGATGTACTTCTTCTCATCAGACTCCAGAAGTATGTTGTTTGGAGAATCAGATAGCACTTCCATAGAATCCGGCAAATACATTGAAACATGTTCAAGTTCCGTATTTAACGGCAAGTCGTTTTCATGTAAAGAGGATTCAGCAGCTTGCTTCGCCTCTTGGATGACAGCTTCTTCAGACTTAAAGAAACCTGAAACAAATAGAGCTAATAGAATGACAACGGCTATTCCAGTTAATGTAAGTAATAGCCACCTGGGATTGAAAGCTTTCACACATACTCTCTCCTTGAAAAATCTCGTAACGTCCTTAAGTATCTTTCCTATACCTATCATACTATGGAATATAAATTTGACAAGTAAAGATTTTACACTAGTTACCTGTAAGATGAAAGCGTTTGTGCTACACTTTTTAGTGGTACATAATAAATTAGCTTTGCGAATAGGAAAGGAAGATGTACGTTGAATTTAACCGTTTATTTAGCCGGACAAATCCACGATGACTGGAGAAATGATTTAGAGAAGAAAGCCAAAGAAAAAGGTTTGCCTCTGCAGTTTGTAAGTCCTCAGACGAATCATGAACGTTCCGATTCCGTTGGTGAAGACATTCTAGGAGAACAGCCAGGGAACGTATACCGTGATGATGCTGCATCAAGTATAAACAATTTGCGTACCACTGTATTGATGAACAAATCCGATCTTGTCATTGCTCTTTTTGGAGAAAAGTATAAGCAATGGAATACAGCCATGGATGCTGCGACTGCAATCAATCAAGGTATACCGACCATACTTGTCAGACCGGAATCCCTTCATCATCCTCTAAAGGAATTATCGAATAAAGCTAACGTCACTGTTGAAACCATTGAGCAAGCATTAGACGTGATCGGGTATATTTTTGAATAAACACATATAAAAAAGGGCGATTACTCATCGCCCTTTTTATTATAATAAAACTCGTATTGACCTTTTAACAACTGTACAATGTGAGCAAACATTCCTGAGCGATTTACAAGTTCATTTGTAAACACCCCAATGGCCCCTTCATGATGACGAATATTTTCGCCTTTTGCATAATCATCTATAACATCGCCAAGTTCTTTTCCTTTGTTCAGTTCATTCGCAATTGAATCAGGAAGAGGAATTCGTGCACCGCTGGCCACAAACGTATTCTCTTCAGAATCTACCAATGCACCCCAATTACATAGGTACAAGTCATTCTCTAATTCCATAACGCCGCCTTCAAGGCCGATTCCTACAACACCTTTCTCAGTCTTGGCGCATTCTCTAGCTCGATTAATCGCCCCTTCAAGTGTCTCTTCGTCACAAAAAGGCTGAGAAGAAACCTTTGAGGAAACTTCAATCCCATCCACTTGATCTTGACTAAAGATCTGTTGGACAGCTTCAAGTTTTGCAGGGTTGGTAGAGCCAACGATTATTTTCATCGTTACATCCTTTCTTGGATCAAAAACCTACATTTTAACGCATCAAAGGTTGTCCTTTCTTCAAAGAGGACAACCTTTGAACATGTTACCCGTTTTGTTTAATTTGTTCAAGAGTATTTTGATCAGTAGTCCGAACTAACTTCGTAATCAGTTCTTTAGCAGCCGCATAATCATCCACATGAATCATAGAAGCAGCGGTGTGAATATAGCGTGAACAAATTCCAACTACAGCGGATGGAACTCCTTCATTAGAAGTATGAACACGCCCCGCATCTGTTCCTCCTTGTGAAATGAAGTATTGATATGGTATATCATTTGATTCGGCAGTATCAAGAATAAAGTCCCGAATCCCACGGTGTGTTACCATCGTTCTATCAAAGATACGAAGTAAAGCTCCTTTGCCCAGTTGACCAAATTCCTTCTTATCTCCATTCATATCATTCGCTGGAGAGGCATCAAGAGCATAGAAAATATCTGGTTGAATCATATTAGCAGCTACCTGTGCACCACGCAACCCTACTTCTTCTTGAACCGTGGCACCAGAATACAATTGGTTTGGAAGCGTTTCGCCTTGAAGCTCTTTCATAAGCTCTACAGCAAGGCCACAGCCGTAACGGTTGTCCCATGCTTTAGCTAGAATTTTCTTTTCATTCGCCATTGGTGTGAATGGGCATATTGGAACAATTTGCTGACCTGGTTTAATACCGATTTTCTTAGCATCGTCTGCATCATCTGCTCCAATATCAATCATCATATTTTTAATTTCCATTGGTTTCTTCCGTTGCTCAGGCGTCAGATTATGAGGAGGAATGGAGCCAATTACCCCTGTAACTGGGCCATTATCTGTCATAATTTGAACCCGTTGAGCTAAAAGCACCTGACTCCACCAGCCACCGAGCGTTTGGAAACGGATCATACCGTTTGGAGTAATTTGAGAAACCATAAATCCAACTTCATCCATGTGACCCGCCACCATAACTTTCGGCCCGTCACCTTTTTTCACTCCAAATACGCCACCTAAACGATCTTGAATGATTTCGTCAGAGTACTTCTCTAATTCACCTTTCATAAAAGAACGAACTGCATGTTCATTACCTGGTGCTCCCTGGAGCTCTGTTAAGGTTTTAAATAAACTCATCGTTTCTTGATTCATATGTATTCATCTCCAATTTATTATCACTTGATCTCTTCATTATTTTAACGAATGTTCAGAATTGTTTCCACCTATCCACCCTATTATTTTCTATTTTGCTCATTTTCGTCTATACTATTAAGTATAAATCGTTAGTAGTGAGGTGTTAGGAATGAAATTGAAACGTTCATTGGTAGCTTTAGGTGTTGGTACATTAGTTGGTGTAGTAGCATGGAAACAAATTAACGACAAACAGCAACTATCTCCTGAGAAAGCTTTGAAGATCGCTAAGGAATCTTTCAAACGACAAGGTCCTATAAGCGGTTCTTGGATTCACATGAAAACAGAAGAATTCTCAAATGATGACCTGCCGTACACGGTTTACCGTGGAGGCGTATCCAGATCTATGGATGGTCAAACAAAGCAATATGAATTCTATATGGATGCTGCTACAGGAACCATCCTAGACGTAAGCGTAGTTGCTTAATGACACAAAAGGTATCTCCATTTAGGAGATACCTTTTTTCCATGTCTACCGTTGTCTTTTCACCTGATTGACTACGTCACCATCTTGATTAAACTGTAAGGCTCTGTAATAAGCATCATGATAGAACGTGTACCAAGCTTTTCGATTGTACCCGTATTTCATCCAATCTTCTTTTTGATGGACAGAAGTAACTGGGTAATCGTCATAGGCTAATACCCACAACACATTCTGATGAGCATGAGTTGGCATAATATCAGCCATATGAATAAAGAGGTCTTCTCCATCACCAAACTTAATAACACTATGACCAGCACTATGCCCACCAGTATGAATCATATGCAAACCTTCATGAATCTCCATGGATTCCTCAAAAGGGCGAACCTTATCCTGAATAGGCTTCCAGTTCTCTTCCCAATATGTATTCCTAGAACGAAGGTTTGGGTTTTTCATTTCGTTCCATTCTACAGAAGAAGTATAGATTACTGCATTTTCAAAAGCCGGAACAAGATTTTCATCTTCCCATTTAGTCAATCCGCAAGCATGATCAAAATGGAGGTGAGTCATTAAGATACCATCAATTTCTCTAGAATGATACCCTAGTTGTTGGAGAGAATCCTCCACAGAAGACTCCTCATCCACACCAAAATTTCGGAGCTGTTTGTCTGTCATCTTTTCATTGCCGATCCCAGCGTCAATTAAGAATTTCTTCCCATCTAACTCTAGCAGGATAGGATCTGTTCGAAGCTCAATTTGGTTCTTGTCGTTATGTGGATATTTACGACTCCACAAGGGTTTTGGGACAACACCAAACATCGCTCCTCCATCCAAATGGGTGACCCCTCCACTTAACCACGTTAACTTTGCACGACCTACATGTAACGTTTCCATAACATCTTCCTCCCGTCTTTCATCAGTTTAACACAGACGAATATCAGGGTGTAAGCGTTATCAATCAGTCAACCTATCCGGAAAGCGTACGCGGCACCGATAAATCGGCTGACCTTTATTGGAGAACTTCTCTTCGTACTCCGTCATGACATTATAAGGATCTTCTAAACCATGAAGATCGAGGTTGACTTCTTCAATTTTACAGCCATACTGCGAGAAACTCATAAGAGAGTATTCAAACAAGTGCTGGTTGTCTGTTTTCATAACAATTTGGCCATTTGGTTTTAAAACAGCTTCATACTGTTCTAAAAAAGTATGGAAAGTTAAACGACGCTTTTCGTGTCGAGATTTAGGCCATGGATCTGAAAAGTTCAAATAAATCTGGTCGACTTCATTATCACCAAACAAATCTCTAAGGTCACTTGCGTCTACATTCAAGAGGCGTACGTTTGATACATCTGCATCTAACACCTTTCGAAGCGCCCCTACAATGACACTTTTTACACGTTCTATACCTATAAAATTAACCTCAGGATGCTGTTTACCCATCCCAGATATAAATGCACCTTTACCTGAACCAATCTCTAGATGAAGTGGCTGGTCCTCTTTAAATTCATCGTTCCATTTATCTTTTTTTGAAAAGGGCTCTTCTACGACAACATGATTATTTTCTCTCATGAAGTCATCGGCCCACGGTTTATTCCGAAGTCGCATCTTGCCTTCCTCCTTACCATAATCAATGTTTACCTTATCACGAACAAATAAAAAGTGAAAGTTTTTGTCGATACGAAGCTAAACCTTCTATCTTAAAGGAAACAAGCGCTTTTTTCCCCCACTGTCACCTTAAAGAAGCGAGATCTTGATATACGATTAAATTTCCTCCTAAAAAAGGGAAAAATGCTGTTGGGTTGGAAGCGCTTTCTATTTTAAGATATAGAAAGTGTTCAAATACGGAAACTGGAGTGATTTCATGTTAACTCTCTTATCTAAATTTACAGAAGCATTGGTTCTTTTAATGTTAGGCATATCCTTTGTAGGTTACGCGGCTTTTGTATACCCATTTGAAAAGCTTCATGAAAAGACAAATTCAGAAGTTAAAGCGAACCAACTTAAATATGCACCGAATGCATCAAACGCATAAATCAAACCCTTCTTAAACAACAAACATTACAGCCAGCGCCTTATAAAACCACAAAAAAGAACTTTGGGATGTATCCTATCCCAAAGTTCTTTTTTTACCCTAATAAAGGAGGGTGAGTATTTAATTTGTAATAATGGTGTACATATTCCCTTTAAAACCGTAGAAACTATAGATAGAAAGGGGATAGATGTATGCCATTAACAGTGAAAGATCAAGTTAACATTCTTTATGACTTGCTTAGTGAACATTCAGAAGACTGCTGCGGAAGCGTTTCTGAATGTCAGCAAATCCAACGGCTAGTCCGTTCCATTCTTTCGAAGAAAGAATTACAGGACGAACATGTCCTGCGTTCCTTACCGGCTATTTATGATTACGGTAAAGCCGGGGAAGATTCAGGGGACTTAACAACCCATATCACATCCAACCAATCGCAGTTAGAAGAATGGGTTTCATCTATTGGAAATGTTAAATATTAATAATCCCCAATTTCACCATGAGCCGCTTAAGGTCTTCAAGCCAACGAGCGGCTTCTGATTCTTCACGGCGATTTTTATGCCATTGGATGAAGGAAACCGTTTGAGCTACAATGTACCAATGCATCCGTACCAACAATGGCTCATCTAATTCAATTCCGTAAGTGTCCAGCCAAACATCCCATTCCTCTTCTGGGATATACCAATGTAAGATCATACCTAAATCCATTGCAGGATCAGCAACCATCGCATTGTCCCAGTCAATTAAATACAGTTGATCTGCATCTGTCAAAAGCCAGTTATTATGATTCATATCACTATGACAAACGACTTTCTTCTGGTTTTGAACGTGGGGAAGCTGTTGTTCAAGATAGCGTAATGCTTGATGAATCTCTATTTGAGTATTAATGAAACTTGAACATTGTTCTTGTTTCTTTAAGTCATTTAAATAATCGATAGGATCTAAAGGTTGTTTCCCTAATCGCATGAGCAGATCTAACAATTCAGATGAATGGTGAATTTTACTTAACAGCTGGGCTACTCGAGGATGCTTAATTTCTTCAGGCTTTAGCTCTCTACCTTCTAACCACTGCTGAGCAGTAATAACATCACCATTTTCCATTCGTTTCGTCCACACAAGCTTAGGGACGATCCCTTCTGCTGACAGCACAGCTAAAAAAGGTGAGGAATTTCGTTTAAGAAATAGGCGCTTTCCTTCGTGGTGTGCATAGTAAGCTTCTCCTGTAGAGCCGCCTGCTGGGGTAATTGTCCAATCATTACCGAGTATTTGTTCCAACCAATTCACCTTCAATTCCTCAAATCTGTACAGGTTTGTTTTCTTTATGATCGTAAGCATGTATAATAGTTATGAATATCGTACTGGATCAACTCGTGTCCTCTTATTCAGAAGCTATCACTTAGGGTGATTTTTTAAAGACACGACAACAATAGATTAACGCATTTTAACTGTTGAATTCAAGTCTTATTCCGTTATTTCTTTCCTTTAAATACCGCCCTCGGTATTTTTTCTTTATAAATATGACTTGATTTGCAATATCCACCCTCACCATCCACATGATAGGCCAAGGCTTCATTGCTTTTTACCTCCACATGATAACCCGTTAGAATTTCTACTTCTTTAAGACGAGTATGTCCACCCCAGAATACGGTCGCAAACATCAAAAGGACTTTCCACTTTGGTATGTTTTGAAGTATGAGAAGCGACAAACGCTCAGAGTCTTCCGAAGCTCCCGGCAAGATTTTCATACCGCCCCCGTAATAACCATGAACGCCGATTGTCACCATCCATATGTTTTGATAGATATGTGTGTCCCCATCTACCGTTACCTCAATCGTTTTTGGTTTATATGTTCGCAACGTCCTTAAAAGCGCCAGACAGTATATGAGAAAGCCTGCATGATAGTGATTAAGCCATTTCTTCATAGCAGATTTGTTTGCTGCTTGAACAATCTCACCGTCGAAACCAAACCCAATGCTGTTTGCAAATAACCTTGCATCTTTCTGATTGCGCCGATTCATTCTGTACATTCCTGCACGATAGGGAGAATAATGCGGAGCATTTAAGATTGACTGAAAGATTGAATCAGGTCGATTCTTATGAAGTGTCGCCTTACCGAAATCATTACCAGATCCCCCTGGAATAAAAGCTAAAGGGATATCAGGAAATTTCTTCAATCCATTCAATACTTCATGAACTGTACCATCCCCTCCAATTACAATTACACATTCAATCTTATGCTTGTATATTTCTACCAATTGGCGAGTGAGAGATTCTCCATGCCCTGCGTACTCTGTAGTAAATGTTCTGCAATCCTTCTCCTTATAAAGAGGGATTGTACAAATTTGTTCATGTAAGCGTTTGGCCCTGCCATTTCCTGCAGCTGGATTAAGAATGACGATATACATATAAAAAAATCCCCTTTTCCAAACCTTATTACTTCTGAAAATAGTCCTATTTCTATTATACTAGTATAAAAAGGAGTGATGATATTGTCTATCGACTGTCAATGGTGCGGCACTTCAGTATCCTTGCCTTCAAGTGGGTACATGACCGTACGGACGACAAACAAGTATCAAAACTGGGAACAATCAATCCAACTGCCCATAAGCCAGCAAGGAGAAAGTTTCCTTATGTATCAATTTCATTCCCATCATGAGTTACTACACAACCTACAAATTTTATTAGAACACAATATGCACCAGGAATGGGTTCATTTCAGTGACACTAAGCAAGATCAATCGGTCCCTTTGCAAATCGAACATTTGTATGAGCGTTTATCACATCCTGAACTCGTTACGATCATAGAAGAAGGCCACTTCACCTCTTATCTTCAACCCATCGTACACATGGATACAGGTGAAGTATATGGGTACGAAGCCCTTTTACGCTCAAGGGATGGAAGTGTTTCTCCCGGTGAATTATTTTCGTTTGCCAAACGTGCTGGTCTTCATTCCATGCTCGACCAGAAAGCTCGCGAAGAAGCTGTAAAAGCAAAAGCTGAACTTATTCCATATGGGCAAAAATGTTTCATCAATTTTCTACCTTCAACCATCTATGTTCCAGAACATTGCCTAAGTCATACCTTCAACATTGTAAAGAAATATAATGTTGATCCTAGTGATCTCATATTTGAAGTCGTCGAAACAGAAAAAATACACAGCATCGATCACTTACATAATATATTTTCAACTTACAAAGCATCAGGCATGCACGTTGCCTTGGATGACGTTGGGAGTGGCTATAGTACGTTAGAAGTACTTAGTTTATTAAAACCCGATTTCGTAAAGATTGACCGTGACTATATTCAAGATTGCCAGAAAGACCAATCCAAGCAATCATTTCTTGAATCCGTGCAACAAACAGCATCTGAATTGAACATAACGCTGTTAGCAGAAGGCATAGAAACCACAGAAGAATATCAATGGTTAAGAGAATCTGGTATTCACCTCGGGCAAGGGTACTTCATTGGAAAGCCTTCTCCACAGCCTATAGAATCTTTTATTCTTCCATAAAGGATTCTTCTCGGCCCCATTCTGTCCGCTTAACTGATGTGACTTGAGTGTGTTTGAGGAGAGAAGCCATTACTTTCATCTGCTGATATTTTAAAGGAGACTTGAACCCTCTCATTCGTTCAAACCATTCTTCATATTCTTCAAGACCAACATATTCGGTCTGATAGGGTTCTAGATTATATTCGATCCTATTCGTTGAAGACAGAACCAGCTGTTTGACAGGATACTCGATTCCATGAGCTTTCAGGATACTTTGAATGATTCTCGCTGTACGTTTCAATGAAATCAATGGGCTTAAAAAGCGAGTACGTACGTTTTTCTCCTCTTTATACCATGAACGTTCATCCCCAGGAATATAGGTGACATCTTCTGACTCTTGAAGATGCTTCACACAATAAATTCCCTGGGGATGAACAATAATAGAATCGGCTTCCATTGGTGCTTTCTTAATTTGAAAGATCGGATCATAAAGAAGCAGGAAGGTATCGGGAAACCTTTGTAATAAGTATCGAAGTGTTTCATCATATTCATATGTCTTATCTAGGAAAGACATCTCTGTTAACGTACGAGAAGCCCACTTCAGTTGAAAGGGAAGTAATCCATCAAGGAAGTACTGCTTTAATTCTTGCTCATTTTTCGGAGCGGCCCCTTTATAAATAAAAGAACTTAGTGCCTCATTGTATTCGCTTTCTTCTAATTCAAAGCGACGGTTCCATAAGGATTTCAGTTTTTTCCAGTTCCCTTGTTTTAGGCGAATGAATTGACCTGGATATCGATAAGGATCTGCTGTATACCTCGATACATAATCTTGTAATTTTACTAACTGTGCCATAATAAAAGTTATGCCTCCTCTCCTAATTTAAAGTGTTCAACTCTTTCATACTTTGGTTGCTGATCCGGGTGAATACGAAACAAAGAAAAGGAATGAACAAACTCTTCCTCACCAATCATTGCTTCTGGAATAGATGAGAGAAATTTTTGAGGATTATTCCATTTCTTAGCTAAGGTAATATGCGGGGTGTAGGAACGATTGTCCTTTTTAAAACCCGCTTCCGCACACTGATCCTGCACTTCTCGATGTAGGGCTGTAAGAGAGTTTGTTTTTTCAGCCCCAACCCATAACACTCTAGGTTGATTCTCTTTCCCAAAGGTTCCGATTCCTTTTAATAGGATGGGGAATGGAGAATGAGATCTAGCGACTTTCCTCATTCTTTGTTGTATTTCTTCTACTTTCCCTGGCTTTACTCCACCTAAAAAAGTCAATGTAATATGAAGGTCTTTCGGGTTTGTCCACTGCTTATATGAGACATCTTGCGACAAATTATTTTGTAGTTGAGCTAATGTCTGTTGAGCAGGGACTGATAAAGAAATCCCTATAAAATAATGGGTCTCAGCCACGATCGATCATCTCCTTATGTTTCTGCCTGAGCGGCGTAAGAAGTTTGGCTAACTTCAGAACGTACCAGTATAATGATGAGTAATCCAAGAAGTGTCATCAGAGCAAAGAAGCCATACATCCCATACACGTCAAAGCGGTCTAGCAATACCCCACCAGTAAACGTAAAGAACGCGTTCCCGACCCCATTACCAACTGCAGAGTATAGTCCAACGGCTGTTGCTTGAACATCTTTCGGCGCAGTTTGACGCACGAATAATAACGCAGCTGGTATATAAAGGCCTACGGAAATACCTTGTACAATCGTAGTACTGTAGACAAGCATGGCTGAAGGTTCAAAGAAGTAAAACAACCACCTCGCACCCGACACCGAAGCACAAAGCATCATAACCGGAATAACTCCCATCTTATTAATAACCTTTTGAGAGATATTCATAAACGGGGCTTCACTACCGGCTGCTAAGAGAAAAGCAATTCCCACTCCAGATAAAGTGCCTCCTACAGTGAGAATAAACGTGCCAAAGTAATAGTTGTTAGCAAGCACCGGACCAAATATTAAGAAATTCGACAACAAAAACAAAAGGAACGTTTTTTGTTTCACCAATGTTCTAAAGCCCTCACGGAAGCTCACACCAACATGTTGACCCCTTTTTGGAAAGGCCGTAAGAGCAATAGCCGATAAAACCAGTCCAAAACTAAACGCGTAAAATACCCAGGTTAAATCTTGAGTTACATCTGTAATCCGGCCAACTATAAAAACAGCAATCGCGAAACCAACCGCTCCCCACAAGCGTATATTGCCATATTCTTTATTGAACTGTTGCACGAAGTGAAGAGACAAGCTATCAGATAAAGGAACGACAGCTGATTGAAAGATTGCAACAGCTATAATCCCCAAGAATAAAGTTAAAAACGTATCCATTTGTGTATACAAGAGCGACATAGCGCTTGCCATAAGTACCGCTATAAACAGAAGTAATCTTGGTCGTCTGCTGATATCACTAATCATTCCCCAAATCGGCTGGATAAAAATCGTGACAATTGGGATGGTAGCTACAATAAGGCCAATTTGGGTATGATCCAACCCTTGCTCTTTTTCCAAGTATACAGAAAGCAATGGAAACAGGGATCCAAACCCGAAAAAGGCGAGCACATAAAATAATTGAAAAAATCGATAGGTTCGATTTGGTGAAGTAATGTTCATAGTTGTTTCAAGCCCTTTCTCTAATCTTCATCACTAACGGCAAGTTCATACAAGGCTTCTGCATAAATAAGAGCCGCTTGAAGTAAGTCCTCTACCATCACATGTTCATCTGCATTATGAGCCGTATCAGGACTGTGGGCAAACATCGCGCCATAAGCAACACCCTGCGTTAAAGCTCTTGCGTAAGTAGCTCCACCGATCGCCATCGGTTCTGTCGTATCACCTGTATGCTTTTCATAAATCGAAAGAAGCTTTTGGACAAACGGGTGGTCTTTAGGTAAATAAATGGGCTCTAAATGCTCTTGAATTTCGACTGATGCGTCACTTTCCTGTAAAGAACCAGTGAAAGCATTAAACCATTCTTCAAAAGGGACCGCTACAGGATAACGGGTGTTTAAGCCCATAATGCATACGCCACCCTGGTAAGATAGGGTTCCGAGGTTCATCGTCAATGGGCCTGAAATCACATCAGCACATTCGATAGAGAAAGCTGTTCCTCGACCATCCTCAAACTTATCCCCAATCCACTTCATGAGTTCTCTTACAGATGGAGAGAATGGTAACGTCTCTAAAAACTTAGCCATACCGACAATCGCGTTAATTCCATTACGGGGTTCCATTGCATGAGCTGATTTCCCAGTAACGGTTATGACATATTCCCCATCTTCTTCAATAAGGGAACCTTTATAATCTGTTTGTAAAAGGAATTCATCAAACAGACTTTCAATCTCTTCGTCTGAACTCCCCTCGACGCGTGCTGTTGCTTTATAAGGAACCATATTCAATCGTTCTCCACCATCAAACCTCGTAAGAGTAAGCGAATTTCCCTCTTCTACTTCAATCTTTTTGGTCACTTCCATATCCAGCAACCCTTTTTCGGCATGAATAACCGGGAAGGCAGCGTCAGGTGAGAAACCTATAAATGGCATTTCTTCTTGTTTGAAGTAATGCTCCATACACGCCCAACCTCGCTCTTCATCTGTCCCCAAAATAAGCCGAACCCGTCTCTTTGGCTTTACACCCATATCCTTTAGCCATTTCATTGCTAAAAAGGCTGCCATCACAGGCCCTTTATCGTCTTGTGTACCCCGAGCGAACAACTTACCATTCGACACATAAGGGTCAAATGGATCATGGGACCAACCTTCGCCTGGAGGAACCACATCAAGATGTCCAAGCACACCAATTAACTCCTCACCTTCCCCCCATTCAATATGGGCGGCATATCCATCTACATCTTTTGTGACAAAACCTTCTGATTCGCCTAGTTGAAGCATATACTGTAATGCATCTTGTATAGATGTTCCAAATGGTGCCCCTGCTTGAATCGTACTTGGATCATACATACTAGGGAATCTCAGTAATTCTTGCAGATGTTCAAGGAAATAGGGTTGAAGGGTCTGAAGTTGGTCTTTATGAAATTGAATGTTCATTGTGTAACCTCCTTTAAAATGTCTTGATACGTCTCTTTATCACAGATGATATAGAGTTCTGCTTCGTTAGGGATTTGTTCATCAAGCATACGATTAATGCTAAGGTTTTGACGGTCTGCAATTAATGTAGCTCCATAGTTCAATAATTCTTGGAAAGCATCTCGGTACGTATTCCAACTAGATTTAGTAGGAATATGGTATAGGTCATCTCCTTGATCACGATTTAGTAACTGACTAAATACGCCTGATATCCCTTTAATAAACGCAGAACGCACTGCAAGAGATGATATGGTTTCGTGAGAGAATATAAATTCGTTCACATTCACATGTTCGAAATTGCGGATATGATGCTCTTCCATAACTTCCACTACGGTGTGAACTTCTGAATTCAACGACTCAATCGTGGATGAGATCAGTAAAGTCTTCCCATCTTTAAGCTGTGAATTATGTATTTCATCATCAGCAAATATCAGAACAGCTTTCGCTTCCATAATGTTTGCTTGATGAAGAGTGCTCGGAGCAGCCGCATCTCCACGAACATAATGAATATTCTCCGCTAATAAAGGAGCTTTTTCCATTGTATCAATGATCACAATCTCCGTGTCAGGCTTCGTTGCCAAAATTTCCTTAACCGCAAAAGCAGCTTTTTGAGACCAGCCTATAATAATGTAATGCCCTTTTTCCTTAAACACGATGGTTCCATCCTCCCTCATCTTTCTGTACATTGTTAAGCCATCTACTACTTTCCCAATGACTACACCAATTAGACCAATACCAACTAGATATAAAAAGATTGCAATGAGTCTTCCTCCTACAGTGGCAGGTGATAAGTCACCATATCCTACTGTAGTAACCGTAGTCATGACCCACCAAAACCCATCGAACAACGTAGGAAACGTTTCAGGTTCGACCCACCTGATTAGAAGGGATGAGATGAGAACAAGTGCAATACTACTGAGAAATAATAGCTGGTTATTAATCTTAATCATTTTCAATATAATCCTTCTTAATAAAATCATGGAAACCTCCCTTTTTTACATCCCATTTACACTTTGCCTAATAAAGTGAAGGTTCTGTAAATTTAAGTTGATTCACTAGCTATTATACAACGAAATATAGTAAAATTAAGTCAACTTCCAAGATTCACAGGCACCACATCTAAAACAATCTCTTAAGGAGTGGTTTTTTGAATCGTTCAACTACCCGTATGCTAAGTAGAGTAAAGGCTGTCTATTTATTTATTAGAGAGCACGGGACGGTATCAACAACAGACTTATCAGAGGAGTTTGGTATTACGCACAGAACGGTCCAACGCGACCTGCACGTTTTGCAATACAATGGATTGGTTGAAAGTCCGAATCGAGGAAAGTGGACTATTACAAGAAAAAGAGTCAAAATATCATAATGAAGACTTTGAAACATAATGTCCTAAAGGAAGACCCGGATGAATTAAATCCGGGTCTCTTTTATATCTTATTCACTCTTTTGACCAGTTTGTTGATATAGAAATTCTATTTCTTCATCATTTAATTCTCTATATTCACCTGGCTCTAAATCTTCATCTAATTCAAGGCCAGCCATACTTAAACGTTTAAGGTAAGTTACCTTCTTCTCGACACTCTCAAACATGCGCTTCACCTGGTGAAATTTCCCCTCTGTAATGACAAGTTCAATCTCAGATTCCTCACCTGATTGCAAAATGGTTAAGTCTCCTGGCTTTGTCTTATAGCCATCATCAAGTGTTACACCACGTTCGAAGGCCTTCACATCCTCCTCAGTAACGACACCATCAATTAGCGCATAGTATCGCTTCCCAACTTCTTTCTTGGGCGACAGAAGCTGATGCGTGAGTTTTCCATCATTTGTGAGTAGGAGAAAACCTTCTGTATCCTTATCTAAGCGGCCAACTGGGAATGGCTCAAACACAGCATCCTCTGGCTGTAATATATCAACTACCGTCATGTCATTTTGATCTTCTGTAGCGGAAATCAAACCTTGAGGCTTGTTCATCATTAAGTAAATGAACTCCTTGTACTCCACAGTTTCCCCGTATACTGTTACTTCTTGCTTCTCCGGGTCTACGTGCGTTTTAGCATCCTTAACAGGTTGGGCGTCTACTCGCACCACACCTGATTTAAGGATTTTTTTCACCTCTTTACGCGTTCCGTACCCCATATTCGCTAACAATTTATCAATTCTCACATTATTTCCTCCTTACTTCCGTTTCAAGAAGCGATCAAGAACCTTCACACGGTTCCCTAACACTCTTTCCAATAACGTCGTTTGATAGGCCACCCATAGATAGAATGTCCCACCAATGCCCGCACTAATTAGTAATACACCAAGGGCTGCAAAGCGGCCATTTTCGTAATGTAACCCTGTTAAACTTAACAACCATTTCACGACAAGTACAATGATTGTCATCAAGATGGTTAGTATGAGTACAAACAAGGTTCTCTTATAAATTTGTTTATAGGAGAAATCTGCAGCTGAATGGATCTTCCATAAATTTAATACCACAGCTGTCAACACAGCAATTCCTGTGGTTAAGATAATTCCCTTTGCTCCGAACCAAGTAATAAAGGGAACATTTAAGATCACTTTCAACAAAAAACCTGCTCCAAGGCTGATCACTGCAAATCGCTGTTTGTTTAATCCTTGCAGAATAGAAGATGTGACCGTAAATAAGGCATAGAACAATGCAACAGGAGCATACCAACGAAGGAGGTTTCCTTGTTCACTAATCCCTATTGTTCCACCTTCGCTTAACGTCACACCGAAAAATGTTCCGTATGCTTCATGAGATAGGGTGGCAATTCCCACTACGGCGGGAAGAATAAGAACAACAATAATCTGCAAGGCCTGATTCAACTGATGCTTTAACTGTTGCTCTTTCCCTTCCGTAAAGGATTTTGTAATTGTTGGCAATAACGCAAGAGAGAGACCTGTTGCTAATGTAACCGGAATGATGACTAATTTATGACTATATAAATTAACAACCCCGAATAACTGTTCAGCAATATCTCCATTACCTGCAGCTGCCATAGCCCTGTTAAAGGTCAAGCTATCCACTTGCTGATAGAGTGGCGTTGCAATCCCTACTAGAACGAATGGTCCAGCATAGGTTAAAAGTTCTTTTAGCAGTTTTTGAATGGAGATATCTGTCTGTTCAATCTGTTGCTCCATACGACCATCAAGCATTGGCTTTTGCTTTCGCCAGAAGTACCAAAGTACAACAGCAGAAGCAATCGCCCCAATAAAGGCAGCAAATGAAGCAAAGTTTACTGCTGTTGGAATATCACCAGACCCCATTTCCATCACAATGTAAACAGAAATAAGAAGAAAAGCAATACGTACAATTTGTTCGATTACTTGTGAAACCGCGGTCGGTTCCATGTACTCATACCCTTGGAAGAAGCCACGAACAATACTCATACCAGGTATAATAAGCAACGCAAAGCTAATCATTTGTATAACTTCCGTAACATCTTCTTTTGTAATTCCATTAGGATTATCGGAAATCGATAAGTCTGCTAAAAAGCCTGCGCTAAAGTACATAATAAGAAAAGCAAGGATTCCGGTAACTGCCATTAATCCCATACCTATTTTAAATACTCTGCGACCTGTATAATAATCACCAAGTGCATTATATTTTGAAACAAATTTTGAGACAGCTAGCGGGACTCCCACAGTAGAAACACTTATAAAGATGGTATAAGGAATATAAGCAAAACCTAAAAGTGTACCACCAGTATTTCCTACTAGGGCCTCAAATGGAATAACATAGATCATTCCAAGAAGTTTCGATAAGAAAGTTGCTGCCGTGAGCAACATTGTTCCTCGTAATAACGTCGATCCTGACATAATTTCACCTGCATTTATTGTAGTTTGCAACGGATCTATTTTATCATAGATAGAGTGAACATCGATTTCATTCTGATTACAAAATCAGATTGCTATAGAAAGGACGAACCTAAATGTATGATGTAACCGTACTAGGGGGTGGCCCCTCTGGTTTAATGGCAGCCATTGCCGCTGCTGAAAATGGAGCCAATACCCTTCTAATTGATAAAGGGAAAAAGCTCGGAAAAAAACTCGCTATCTCTGGCGGAGGACGTTGTAACGTAACCAATCGTTTACCACAGGATGAAGTGATTAAACACATTCCAGGGAATGGACGATTCCTTTACAGCGCCTTTTCAACATTTAATAACTACGATATCATCGAGTTCTTCGAGAATCTAGGAGTAGAATTAAAAGAAGAAGACCACGGTCGCATGTTCCCAGCCAGTAATAAAGCAAAAGATGTGGTAAATGCGCTCCTATCCCGTATGGATGAACTGAACATAACAATTATGAAGAATACTCCCGTAGAAACCGTGGATTACGGGGAAAGTCACCATACCATCCACTTAGCTTCTAAAGAAGAGATCGAGACAAAAGCACTTGTCATTGCGGTGGGCGGAAAATCTGTTCCACATACAGGCTCAACAGGAGATGGCTACGCATGGGCAGAGAAAGCCGGGCACACGATTACGGACCTTTATCCAACAGAGGTGCCACTCCTAAGCCAGGAACCATTCATTCAAAGCAAGGAACTACAAGGGTTAGCTTTACGTGATGTAGCGCTCTCTGTCTTAAACCAAAAAGGAAAAACCATTGTAACACACAAAATGGACATGCTGTTTACCCACTTTGGGATTAGCGGCCCAGCTGTTTTACGTTGTTCTCAGTATGTGGTGAAAGAATTTAAAAAAGGCCACCGCCCTGTTCCTATGCTAATTGATTGCTTTCCTGATAAGAAGGAGCACGTCTTATTTGAAGAAGCACGAGCGCTAATGGATGAGAATCCAAAGAAAAGTGTGAAGAATATCTTTAAAGGGTGGGTCCCTGAACGGTACTTGGAGCTCTTATTAACCCAAAATGAAATCGGCCTAGAAGACCGGGCTACGAATACGTCGAATGAGAAGCTTGAGGGATTCGTGAAGAATCTTAAACAATTTACATTCCACGTACAGGATTCACAGTCGATTGAGAAAGCCTTTGTGACTGGAGGAGGCGTTTCGGTCAAAGAAGTGGTGCCAAATACCATGGCGTCGAAGAAAACAGAACGCCTTTATTTTAGTGGTGAAATTTTAGATATCCATGGCTATACAGGTGGATATAACATTACTTCCGCGCTCGTAACAGGTCGAATTGCCGGCACATACGCCGCCTATGATTCTTATCAGTGATATCATCATAAAGGAAGAGGGTGTCCCGCAACGAGCGAGACACCCTCTTTTCGTTTTACAGTTTCGTGTGATTGTTTCTACTAACATATTATTCAAGCTTAGCCGTTCTTGTAAAGTATTTGGAGATGTTCGTGATTTTACAATTCTTTGATAGCAGCTTGGGCCATGTTTTGAATGACCATGTCATCCATAGGCGGGTTATGCAACCCTGCTCGAACATCTCTGTAGTATTGCTCAAAAGGATAACTCTTTGATAAACCTCTCCCTCCTGCAATACGCATCGCTAAATCGACTACTTCATTTGCAGCATTCGTTGCGACCGTTTTAACCGCTCCAAGGGAAGGCGCTAACACTTCTCTTCTTTCAGGATACTGATCCCATTGTTCAGCAACTGAATACATGAAACTCCTGGCATGAAGTAATTTCATCTCCATTTCTCCAATTTTATCCTGTATATGAGAAACTTCTGAGATTGGACGATCCAGGCTGTTCGGCTGAAAACCTTTCGCAAATTCAATTGCGTCATTCCTAGCTGCAATGGCAATCCCTAAATATACAGCAGGAATGTGTAGAAGCCACCCCTTAGGACCTCCTTTTTTATCCCCTTGCAGTTCAACTAAATCTTCTGCCTTTACATTCACATCCTGAAGCACCAGATCATGACTTCCCGTACCCCTCATGCCTACTGTGTCCCACGTATAATCTATATCGATCCCTTCTTTAGAAGAGTCAATTAAAAACCACCCTACGGCATCTTTGTCTTCTATATAAGCCGAAACGATATAGTAATCTAATAGACTGGCCATAGAAGTGAACGTCTTCCGGCCTGTAATGGAGTAGCCATCTTTTATAGAGACGGCAGTAGTTTCAGGGACCCCTCCTCTTGTAGGGCTTCCTGTAGCAGGCTCAGAGGCTGCTCGGTTTACAACTTTCTTTTGATCAGCTACTTCCTGCGCAAACTTCTTATAAACGTCCTCATCCCACAGAGGTTCATCATTCAATTCCATCATAACCCCTAAATGCCACCCTATAGAAAGAGCCGTAGCGCCGTCTCCTATAGCTAAACGCTCTTGAGCTAAAAGCAGCTCATATAAAGACACTTCCTCTCCTCCAAACTCTTTTGAGAGAGTCAAAGTCACATAATTATGCTCTTTTAAATCATGTAACGTCTCTTTTTGAAAGTCGGCTTCTTCGTCCGCTTTTTTTCTCCGTGATTTAGCGAGATCCGCAACCTCTGTAGCTTTTTGATATATATATTGATGTCGATCATTTTTTATAAACGGTTCATAGATTTTAAACACTAGGATCCCTCCAAGATGTGATCTAGTTAAATCATACTAAACCAATCAGAATTATGAAAACATTACGCTCTTCATCCCATAAAGAAAGATCGTCCCGGTATGAGACGATCTTTCTTAGATCATTATACTATTCCCCAGTAATAGAAGGCGAAACTTAGGAAGGAGAATTAAGTTGATTGTTCTTCTGCTTATACGTATCTTGTAATTCCTGAATACGCTGACGGCCTTGATCACGAAGCTGTTTATTCTCATCTTCTATCGCTTTCGTGTCTTCCATTCCTTTTAGAATCGTGTTAAAGGATTCTTCAATCGTTTCAATCTTAATACTCGGTGCACCCGCAAGCTTAGCAATCTCTGTACTTTGCTGAGCAACGTTTTGAGCATTACGCTGCAACATCTCATTCGTTCGACGGTCTAGTTCACTCATCCCGTCTGCCACTAGTTTCTGTCTCTTAGCTGCCACAGCTTGAATTACACTCGTCTTGAAGATTGGGATCGTTGTAACGAACGCTGAATTAATTTTATTGACTAGCTTTGTGTTGCCTCGTTGCAACAGACGAATCTGAGGCGCCTGTTGGAAAGCTACCATTTGAGCCATCTGTAAGTCATAAACTCTTTGATCCAGAAGCTCGACGCCGTTTCGGACCGTTTCAAGTTCCATTGAAGCTCGCTGGTTCCCTTCAGCCGCTTGTTGTTCAAGCTTCGGCATCACTTCATTCTTCAGTTCTTCTGCCTTCAATTGACCGGCAACAATATATTTGTCTAGTTCAAGATAAAACTCATAGTTCTTCTCATACATGTCTTCAAGTGTATGAGTGTTGTCGACCATTTCATCACGATACTTTGAGATTTCAATATTGATCTTTTCAATTTCCCCGCCAAGCGTTTGATATTTATCAAAAATCTTTTCAATCATTTTCTTACTTCGATTGAAGAACTTCCCAATAAATCCACCTTTTGACTCTTCAAAATCTTTCTTGTCGAACTTGTCCATTACTTTACCAAGTTGCTTTAGCATTTGGGAAGAGTCTTCCATACTTGAGTTCTTCATCGTACCTAAAATTTGATCAGAGAACTTTGAGATTTCATCCGCAGGTTCTTTACCAAAAGCTAACAATTCGGTTTGCTGACGCTCATCAATGGATTCCTTTAATTGAAGAACTTGAGGATCATTCGACAGTTCTTGTTTAATTTCATTTGCCTTATCTTCTGTCAGCTTCTCTTCTACTGGCTGCAGGTCTTGTTCAGTTTGTGTTCCTTGTGCCATACAATCACTCTCCTAGTAATTTTAATAATCTAGATTTCAATTTATCTTTAATCCCAAAACTTTGTTTAAACTCTAAATCAAAGACCATATCATCAAGCATATGAAGGTCAAATACCTCTTTCTCAATGAACTGTTCTAAATCCTTGTTTCCTGTAGGACTGTACAGAACTAGATCTACGCCAAGTTCATGCAACAAAAGAAGCAAAACAGCATCGCTTCGTGTTAAGCCACCGTTATATTCGTTGTTATAGAGAATAACTTTTGGCACATCTTGCGAGTAGTCAAATTTTTGAAGAAGACGCATAAATACATCAGGCATTTGTGTACTTTGTTTAAATAGATAGAGCGCCACATCTTCAGAGCTTTCTCCGCTTTCAGGGTACAATTTATTCTGTTCACACAATCGAATAATCGCTTCGGCAATTCCTCTTTGTAAACCATCCGGCAAGTGCTTGTACTGCCAGAAATTCCCGCCCATCATTTTAGAAGCATCTAACTGTCCTCTTCCGTCTAATGAATGTCTGTAGTGATACAGGTAGTTCCCTTTTATCTCTTCTGTAAATGGGAATTGTTTTACAAGATGTGCGTTCTCTTCCTCTAATAATTGTTGTACTCTTGACCAATACTCGTTGCGATTCTCGGTTACACCGACTACTTTCGCAAAGATGGAAGGAATATAAACGGTCTGATTCTCTATATAAAAATCAGGCCTCACGAAAGCTTTCTCTTTAGAGAGTATGAAGATCTCATCATACGTTGTCTTCATGGTCACAGACGCAGGAATATAATCTCTAAATTGCCATGGCTTATAAATTTGAGAGTTATCATGATTAATAGCCCTCTCAATTTGTTTAGATGCCTTGTAAGCAACCGTCGAACTCCGTTTCTTTCTCTCGGTTGGGAAAGGCTTTGGTTCTGCCGAGTAGGCATTCTCAACGACGATCGACCTTGAGACATCCAGATCAAAGCGTTCAAATATATTCAATTTATTCGGATGATAAATCACTAAATCAAAGCCGAGTCTATACATGTAGTACAGAAAGTAGGTTTGACTTTTTGTGGCGTCCCCGTACCAGAGCACTTTAGGGAAGTTCCCCTCTCCTTCTTGTGCTTCCATCCAAGGATGAACGTGATTGTTCGTCCATTTAATAAGGTCAACAATGACACGCTGGAAGTCAGGGTCCTTTAAATTTCCAGCATGTTTTTCCCCGTAAAGAGATAATACGTCCATAAGAATTTTACGGAGGTGTTTGTTATAAACCCCATTGGTCAATCTGGGTAGAATTTTCTTTCCATCAAGAAAAGCAACAAAACGATTTGGCGTTAATGGGTCTTGCTGGTGCATTTTTATTAACTCTTGTAATGATTTCAATGTTTCAGAATCAATTTGTTTATTGAGCTCACTGTTTAAAGGATATAGAGAAACATATTCATCATCATGAGCTAGGTCATAGATTTCATTGTAATATTCATCCTCATCCTCAGCCATTCCAAGTACGTGCGCTATATATTGGGGCACGTATAGCGTTTTCTCTTCAACGCCATATCCAGAGCGCTCTTCGTTTCGTTGTTTCAATACTTCTTTCCATTTATACTCCTTCACACCTTCTACTAGTGTGGAGCAAACCGCTTGAAATTGCATTACAGGGTAACCCCCCTTTCAATTGGAGATGCGGATGGTAAAGGTGAACCAAAGACAGCTTTCATACCACTTACCGTTACAGCATAGGAAGAACCAAATTTCCGAATGGTTCCTGCAGGAAAATCATCTTTTCGTTTACGCAACGTAGAGGAATCAATTCCCCATAACATACACGCTGTCTTTGAACTAAGAATTTCAGGTTGATCTAAATTCGACGAACTAAGTAATAAAACCTCTAAAAGCAAACTTTCCGGGGAAAGGATCCCCTCCTTATCGGTTACTCGAAGCGAAGTTACTGGTGAATGATCAGAATCAAGCTCACTTCCTTTTGCTGTAAAGGCTATGGTAGTGGACGAAAGCATGGGAACATCTAATAAGGAATCCCCTGCAGAAATGGAGAACGCCTGATTTTCTCTATCTTTAATAAAGGTGACCGCATCCCCTTTGTTAATAGGCTTTGGGATTAAATAAAACTTTCTCCCATGCAAGGTCGCTTCCCACCCCTTCACGTCACACCACTCCTGAAAGTTATGAATAGCCTCCTCATTCGTCTTTTCAGGATCCACTATATAATAGAAGAACCAACCATCCGCATCACGTTCTTCTATTAACCATTCTTTTGAAAAGCTTTCTTTTAGTTTAGCACGAATCTCCTCCCTGCTAACACACTCCTGATTACATCTATTTACGATGTGTTCATGCCACTCCTCGTCTACTTTACCATTTATGAGAATGACAGCTCCGTTACTAACTACCGCATAGGGAGGTGTTTGATTGCTTTGGAATAATTCGATTCGTTCATATTGTGCTTTTGTTCTAGTTGTTACTGGAACAAACATCACAGAAGAACGGACTTTGTTCAGAAGGTGTATGGCTGTTTCTGTCATAAATGATTGTTCTTTTCCGTTCACTTCTTCAATTGCTCTATAGCTCCGATCTTCCTTTACAGGTTGTATAAAACGTTTAGAAAAGATAATCGTACGATCTAAATCACTTGCAAATAACATCTTGATCCCCTCATACTTTCTTAATTAAGCCACAGCAGGCATAAGACATCCCATCATATTCTTCAATTGGCACATCGTTCTCTCTGGCAAGTTGAAAAATATGACTTAGTGCCGGGTCATTCCGGTCCTTTACAAGCACCTTCCACGGTACTCTCCGGAGTAACACTCTCGTTGTTTCTCCTACCCCAGGTTTAATATGATGGATCTGTTCAATACCTTGTTCGCGCTGAATATTTTTTACTTCCTGCAAACCTTGCCAGGACGGTTCTTCATCCAACACTTTAAAACTTTGTGCCTCACGCTTGACGCAAGGCATGACCTTCTCTAATTCTTTCGTTATAACATCTATATATTCGTTTGACCGATCCGCATCTGCTAAATGTGTATAATACTTGGCACCATGAAAGTCATCTTCCCCGATATATTCCCTGTTCAATACTGTTCTACTTACAAGTCCAGAAACCGTAGAGTTTAAACATGCATTTGGAATAAGGAAATCTTCTCTAGTACCATATAATGCAGAACAATGACCTGGGTCAGCTAGAACGGCTAATGTTGGATCAAGGGACAGACCTTCTAGGTTCAGATGTTTACATGACTCTTGTAACTCTTTCGTAATAGCTCCCTTTCCAGTCCACCCATCTATGAATTGGATGAGATGATCCGGGTGACAACGGCGAATATAATGAAGTGCATTCTCGTCAATTCCGCGACCTCGAATAATAGAAACACTATAATGAGGAACATCTAGCCCATAAGCCAGCTTCAAATATCGTTTAATTAAGATGCCTATCGGAGTGCCAGCTCGAGCCAAGGAAACAAGTACGAGCTGTTTTCCGCTTCGTTTTAGGATCTGTTCAGAAACAAGACCAGCTGCTTTAGCCACTTTCTCTTTATAATAATCTAGCGCCTTTTCATATAAATTCATATAGGTAGCTGTTGGACTATACTCAATAGGGAGCATTTCAGAATAATGAACCCCAGATTGAATAGCCTTCTCCCTAACCTCTAATCCATCCTCTTCGACTTGACCGTTTAAATTTTTCAGAAGAAACAAGACATCTTCACGTGCATAACTTCCCATTTCTTCAATGATTTCGTGATTGATTCGTGACAATTTCCTTCCTCCTATGAACTGAAATCAACAAGATAAATAACAGATGCTCCTGTCTTTTTCAATTCATCAATTAGGGGTTCATAACATTCTCCTCTAGATCCATGCTCTAAAAACACAAAAATCTCATCATATTGCTTATATGGAATGTTATACACATAATGCGAGATACTAGCATCTTCTGGACTAGGGTACTGATAAGCATTCTGAACCGCATATCCTTCCCGAGTGATAGCATGAATTGGGCTTCTTGTCGTTGATTGATAACAAACATCATTTCCCATATGAGAAGCAGCTTTCATAGGAATATACATAAACTCCCCTGTTCCAAGACACAATGTAGACTTCCCTTTACGGACCATAGATAAGTAGGTTCCCAATCTCTTAATGGCCCCTTCTAATAAGAATTGTTCATCGCTACTTAAACCAAAGCGGCCAGAATAACTTAAATATGAGCGCTCTTTCACATCTCCTGAGGTTGTTATAGATTGTGTATATTCCGTTGACTGATAAGGAAAAATCGGCTTAACTTTTAGCGTTCTAACATCCGCTTCTGGTTGAATAGAGGGAACTTCTTCTTTTACAGGGGTAAGGTCTGGATCGCCATTTACTTCGATCGTCCCACTGACTAAGCTTAAAACCCGCACTCGAATTCCTAAACGCTGCTCTAGTTCTTTGAATTGTTGCCTATGTTTTTTTGTACGCCAATCTAAAATAGAAAGAACCGTATATTCTGTTCGGGGGTAGGCCTCTTGTAAAGCCTCTATGATATTTAGAGCGGTTTTTCCTGTTGTAATTTCATCATCTACCAACACGATTGGATCGTTATTCTCGAACAATTCACGCTTTCCATAACAAATCTGATCAGTTGCGTGGGAATGCTCTTCCTGAAATTCAAAAGTAGGACGAACACTTTCTAACACTTCTCTGGTCGAATGTATATAATGGGCGTTTTGAAAGTTCTCAAATACGGCATGACCTAATGCCGTAGCCGTTTCGGCAAATCCTATAAATAGATGGGATTGGGGAAGAACCGTTTGAGAAGCGCCCGTTGTCGCCTGAGTAGGAAGGTGTTGGGCGACTGACTGAACCCAATCCGAATAAGATGGGTGCTTTATCCCTAGCAGATGTTCCTGGTATAAAGCAGCAAGTAAAGCTCCTGTATCAAGCGCTCTTTGAGGTTCTACAGGAATATGCTTGCCTAAAACTTTACTCACAAAGAGAAAGCTTCTATTCTTATTTATCCGAGCTGCCATATTAAACAATTGATTCAAGTCGATTCCAAAAGGATTTGATTCCTCATGAACGGTTACTTGAAGTCTATCTGTGATAGGATAATGGAACACTTTCTTTTTCGAGTAAGTTAACGTATGATTTGTCATCATGAAACACCCCATAAACTTTTGATTTCATAAGTACTTCGATAGCCCAACGCTGGTGTGGTTTAGCTTCGTTCATTTTGTTGGCATATGGACTAATCGAGGCACCGTTTCCTCGCCCTACTTCATTTTTATGTACAATCTCAAGAGCGTCTTCGTAATCTTCTTTCGATACGACATGCATGGCGTTAACCAGTTGGATATGAGAAGGGTGAATAATAGTCTTCCCGCACAGTCCGTTAAGTTGATCTTTTTCGATCTCGCGAATAAATCCATACACATAAGGAGAGCCTTCCTTTAATGCTAGATAAGTATTCTCGTACTTTCTTTCGAAGAACTCCCATACGGGACCTGAAATCATGTACTCCTCACTATTTCTACCAAAGAAATTAACGACATCTCCAATAAAATCATGTAACAAGGAGATATCATAGATCGTACTGTCAAACTTTCTTCTCATACCATAAAGTCCACTTAGATCTGTGCCGCCTATCCGGATGTTTAATATAAGGTGCCGAAATTCATCAAATAACTTTCGAATCTCATTCATTTCCTGCACCCGTGTGTCTTTATACAAGAATTCTTCTGTTTCGATAATCGGCATTGCAAATAGTGAGATTCCCGTATCTTCTACAATTTGCTGAAGTTGTTCTAAATACTCTCTGCCATTTTGACGATTGAACTTAGGAAACACAAAACCGGTAATCACATGTAAAGCGCTTTGTAAGCGATCAGCAATTCGTTTCATTTGTTCAACATTCCGAACACGAATAAACAAGAAAGGAAACTGCTCCGGATCCATTTCTGCTGATAAGAGTAATTGTACTTCTTGAATCATATGTTCTTCTGCTTCCTGTACTTCTTCGTCATGAATAGAATCTTCCAAGCACAGTACCGCAGAGGATAAACCAGGTAATTGATGCATAAGCCTATAACCAATCCGATCCTTAATGGCTGGAATATATAGCGTAGCTCCTAATGCTCGCGCAATCTCTTTCTTAGGAGAATGAGAACCAATCTGTTGAGGAGGCATGTAAAAAAGCTCTTCACAATCAGAAGAGGTTAACCTATTAAAATGCTTCATAGTTTAAGTTCCTCTCAAAAATCATAATAAATGATACAAAAAAAGGAGGAATAACTCCCCCTTTTTATTGTTGATCTTCCGTTGCTGCTGTCTGAGCAGAGGATTGATCTTTTCTCATATAGTGAATGATAAAGGTAATCGCAAATGCTCCAACGATGAAGCCAAAGAACCACCAATGTCCTATTTCAACATGCACAATACTTAGACCCATCTTAACGGCAATAAATCCAATTAGGACGTGGGCCGTTACTTCTAACTCTGGTACATTATCCAACAGCTTTAAGAAAACGCCTGCTATACCACGCATCATTAGGACACCTAGCATTCCTCCGACAAGTAGTACCCATACCTGTTCACTAACTGCAAAGGCTGCCAAGATACTATCGACTGAAAAAGCCACGTCCATGATTTCGACGCCAATCACGGTACCCCAGAATAAACCGAACGTACGAATGAGGATTCCGTTCTTATTCATTCCGTTTCCTTCAGCGTCCTCATCAGATTGCTTGTGTTTATAATGATCAATAAAGAATTTAATACTTAACCATGCAAGGTAACCTGCACCAAGGATCTTGACCCACCATAGTTTAATTAAGAACATACCTAAACCGATAGCAATAAACCTAAATGCGTAAGCCCCTAATAAACCATAGAATAAAGCCTTCTTCTGCTTTTCCTTTGGCAAGTGCTTAACCATAACAGCAAGTACCAAGGCGTTATCAGCAGATAACAAACCTTCAAGAACAATTAACGTCCCGATATAACCCCAGCTGACTGGATCGGTTAACACCTCAGCCCACATGGACCAATTAAAAAACTGAGCATATGTGTCTAATATGCCTTGTAATATCTCCATAATTCTCCTCCTAGATGATTAAACCTCTAAGCCATAATTTCGGCATAATGCAGCAAGACCTCCGGAGAAGCCACTTCCTACAGCACTAAACTTCCATTCTCCATTATGACGGTACAACTCACAAACAACAACAGCTGTTTCGATAGAGAAATCCTCACCCAAATCATAACGGATCAACTCTTGACCATCTTCTTCATTTGCGACGCGTACAAAAGCATTATGGACCTGGCCAAAGTTTTGACTCCGTGCATCTGCATCATGAATTGTGACTGTAATGGCTACTTTTTCAACTGAAGAAGGAACTTTAGAGAAGTCGATTGTGAGTTGCTCATCATCACCTTCTCCTTCACCTGTTCGATTGTCTCCTGTATGGGCAACAGCTCCACTTGGATCTTGCAAGTTGTTGTAAAATACAAATTCAGCATCGTTTTGAACGTTCCCATTAGCATCTGTTAAGAACGCTGAAGCATCTAAGTCGAAACTAGCTCCACTATCATATTGGTTAATATCCCACCCCAGGCCAATAACGGCTTTCGTTAAACCAGGATTTGTTTTTGTTAGATCAATGCGTTGTCCTTTTGAAAGTGAAATAGACATAGGTAAGTCTCCCTTCGTTCTCTGTGATTCATCATTCACTGCTCTTTCATATAAAAGGGGCCTCCCCCATCTGAAACAAGCTCATGCTTGCTCGTCGGAAGGAGTAGCCCCGTATCAATTAGTGCTTATGCTACAGTTAATCCAAAGTCTGTCGCTAGCGCAGCTAGTCCACCTTCATAACCGCTGCCAATCGCACTAAACTTCCACTCACCATTGTGGCGATATAATTCTCCAACAACAACAGCTGTTTCAATAGAGAAATCTTCTGCTAAATCGTAGCGGATCAGTTCTTCTTGATTATCAGAATTCACAACGCGTACAAAGGCATTAGAAACTTGTCCGAAGTTTTGGCCACGTGACTCAGCATCATGAATCGTAATCGTGAACGCAATTTTCTGTACATCTTGAGGAACAGTACTAAGGTCAATTTGAACCTGCTCATCATCGCCTTCACCAGCACCTGTAAGGTTATCACCTGTATGCTCAACTGCTCCATCAGCACCAGTGTTGTTATTATAGAATACAAAATCCTGATCGGAGCGGACTTTACCAGAATCATTTAATAGAAATACAGAAGCGTCTAAGTCGAAATCTTTACCTGTATCAAATTTATTAACGTCCCATCCAAGTCCTACAGTGATCTTTTTCAGCCCTGGATTCCCTTTTGTTAAATCAACTTTTTGTCCTTTTTGCAAACTTACTGCCATGTTTAATCTCTCCTTTTATAGATTAGTAGTTTATGAATATTTCTGAACGATCTCACTTAAAGAAACATCTGAGGTCGCTTCACCTACTGCGGCAAACTTCCACTCTGTTCCATCACGGTATAGCTCCCCTGGAATAAGTGTTGTCTTACCAGTATGGTTATCTGTTAAGTTAAAGCGAATTAACTCTTCATTATTTTGGTCATTCTGTATGCGAATAAACGCATTTTGAATCATTCCAAAATCTTGATTACGTCTTTTCGCATCATAAATATTGACGATAAATACAAGTTTATTATATTCAGGTGACACTTGATCCAAGTTAACAAACACTTGCTCGTCATCGCCTTCACCTGCTCCAGTTAGATTATCTCCAGTGTGAGTAATGCTTTTATCTGAACTTTTCAGATTTCCGAAGTACACAAGGTCACCTTTATGTACAAATTTATCATCTTTAAGCATAATAACGGACGCGTCACAGTCGATTTCAGGACCGCCACCGCCTCCACCAAACAGCGCGCCTAGCAGGCCGCCCTTTTTGCCAGAGTTTTGCACTGGGTCCCAACCTAAACCTACCATAACCTTTTTAAGTCCTGGATTGCTTTTTGTTAAATCGACACGTTGACCTTTCTGTAATGAAATAGCCAAATTCTCACACTCCTTAATAATATACAACCATATGTCACGCTTGCGTGATCCACATCTCGACCATACAGTTTATTGATAATTTTGTCAAATAAGCGCCCTTATTGAAGGCTTTTTTCCGTTACTATCATGTATTACGGTTTAACACGTTCCTGCGTTTCATATTTTTAATAAATTTGTCGATTATTTTTATAAAGGACGATTTAAATGCTAGTAGATCTGATATTAGCAACTAATCATCCACTAAATCTTAAAAACCATAGTAGCAAAGCTCACTATATGCTAAAGTCTTCCTATGCCTATCCTTACTTGTAAAGCCTTGGATAAAATAAAAATCAGGAGGTATTACGTTGAATAATGATAAGGTTCAGTTCACAAAAGCAAATGATCGAGAGCGTATGTTACCATTTCTTAAATTAGCTGATGATAGCGAGAATATGATTCGAGACTATATCCAAGAGGGTGAGCTTTATGAGATTGTGGTAGATGATCAGACTGTAGGTATTATCCTTTTTACTTTTACGGCTAGAGATATAGTTGAAATAAAAAACATGGCGCTAGTTAACAGCATGAGAAGGAAAGGGATGGGGCGAGAAGTGATTAAGCGTTTTTCCGAACATTATAAAAAATCAGGCTACTCCTATATGATTGTAGGAACAGCTAATTCTAGTATTGGAAATTTAGCCTTTTATCAGAAAGCTGGGTTTCGTTTTGATCACATCAAAAGAGACTTTTTTTCTTCCTATGAAGAGCCAATCGTAGAAGATGGGATTCGTGCCTTTGATATGATCATGCTTAAAAAGACCCTTTAATAAAAAACTTTATACGATTTCTAAACATACAAAAAACCTCAAAGGATTATATCCTTTGAGGTTACGTTGCATGGCGGCGTCCTACTCTTGCGGGGGTGAAACCCCGACTACCATCGGCGCTGAAGAGCTTAACTTCTGTGTTCGGCATGGGAACAGGTGTGACCTCTTCGCCAAAACCGCCATACTATTGTTTTGTTGAAGGAGTACCTTCAAAACTAGATAAGAATTATGACATCGTGCCTTTTACGTTTTTACGTCTAGCTCCAGCTCCCAGACCCTAGCGTATAAGTCATCTTTTCTACAAAGGCTAAAGCCTTTTTCGAAAATCTGTCTTATCCGTACGGGTCTAGGCGGTCGCTTGCGCTTTTGTTAGTTAAGTCCTCGATTTATTAGTATCGGTCAGCTGCACGTGTCACCACGCTTCCACCTCCGACCTATCAACCTT